>NZ_LZFW01000024.1 GCF_001676025.1 Vibrio sp. UCD-FRSSP16_30 | reverse complement strand
ATCTTTCATCGATTTATTATTATAAATAGCCATTCCCACAAGTAGCCAAACCATAGACTCGAGTGTGAGTTTTCGTTTTCTCATAGTCACGGTATCGGTAAGGGAATAGGCCTCATTGATTAGCTCTATCGGTAGCAAGTCAGACAAGGTTTCTACATTGCTAGGTTTCCAGTCATTAATTACGTTTAGGGCTTGGGAGACATCCATAAAAAAATCCATGTGCATTAGATACACATGGATTTTGACACCTCTGGAGGATCGGTCAACTGATCATATTTTGCTTAAATGATCGGCATTAGAGCAAAGGCTCTCGTTTTTTTATCTCTAAAGTCTTTTATTAAATGACGTAAATAAAGAACTTTGTTGAAGAGCTTTTATGCGATGGCTATTAGTCTCTAAAGTTCTCGTACTGGAAAGGCTGACCTAAATCTGAGCCTTTAATAAACGCAATTGCCGCTTGTAAATCATCGCGTTTTTTACCCGTAATACGGACTTTTTCGCCTTGAATGCTCGCTTGTACTTTTAGCTTGGCATCTTTTAGCGTTTTAACTAATTTTTTCGCCATTTCTTTGTCGATACCTTGTCTAAATAGAACGGTTTGGTATCGGTTTTTGCCAGACGCTTCTTCTTTTTGAGCATCCATAGTGTTGACGTCAACACTGCGCTTAGTTAAATTGCCACGCAAAATGTCACGCATCTGTTTTAGTTGAAATTCAGCCTCAGCAATAAGTTTTACTGAATCATCTTTAAATTCAAAACTGGCTTGAACGCCTCTGAAATCAAAGCGAGTGGCAATTTCACGATTGGCATTTTCTACCGCGTGGCGAATGTCGACCATTTCGACTTCAGAAACAACGTCAAATGAAGGCATTTATGTGGTTTTCCTTAAAGTTGTGTTTTAACGGCATCAGAGAGAATATCCAGCATCTCGATAGTTTGATCCCAACTCAAGCATGGGTCAGTAATCGACTTACCATATTGTAATGCATTGAGGTCATCCATTGGTTGATTACCTTCTTCAATAAAGCTTTCTGCCATGATCCCGGCAATATATGAACTGCCTGATTTTATTTGAGAAGCAATGTCTTTGGCAACATCCAATTGTTTTCTGTGCTGTTTTTGGCAATTTGCGTGACTGAAATCAACAACTAGGCGTTGTTGTTGTCCCACTTTACCCAATTCATTACAAGCATGCTCGACAGATTGAGCATCAAAGTTTGGTCCAGTATCACCACCACGTAAAATAATGTGCCCGTGAGGATTACCAGAGGTGCGATATACCGTCATACGTCCGTTTTTATCCGGAGAGTAGAAGTAATGCTGAGATTGAGAAGCACGTACTGCATCAATGGCTATTTTAACTGCGCCATTAGTGCCGTTTTTAAAGCCTACAGGACATGATAAAGCCGAAGCCATCTCTCTATGAATTTGTGACTCGGTAGTACGAGCACCAATCGCGCCCCAAGAGATTAAGTCAGTAATGTACTGACCGGTAATCATATCGAGAAATTCAGTGGCGGTTGGTACACCTAACTTATTGATGTCTAATAGAAGTTGACGAGCTTTATTTAAGCCTGCTTCCAATGCGTATGAACCATCTAAATTAGGATCGGTAATTAATCCTTTCCAACCAATGATAGTACGAGGTTTTTCAAAATACGTGCGCATGACAATAAAGAGCTGGTCTTTGTATTGGTCTTGGATAGACGCTAATCGCTGCGCATAATCTACAGCTGCTTGGGTATCATGAATTGAACAAGGACCGACAATAACAAGCAGTCGCTTATCCTTGCCCTCTAATATATCTTCGATTTGGCCACGAGAAGCTTCAATTTTGGCACCGATCTCTTGAGTAAGAGGGTGATTAAAAGACAGTTCTGCAGGTGTTGGCATTGGCCCAAGAGGTTGGGTACGCAATTCATCGGTTTTTAGAGACATAATTTACTTTTCTTCTTCTTTCGAAATTGTGCTAAAGATAACGGAAATATGGGTAGGAATAAATGCTGATAAGTTAATTTACCGAAATTTACTCATAATGGATTAGTTAAGAAGGTAACACTTACTTGGTAATTATCTGAAAGGCAGTTAAAAAATGCTCAATAAAAGGGATGAAAGCGCCAATCTACTATTTTCTTTCGCTATTTTTTTAATTGGCTATTTGAAACATTTATAGGTGGTGGTATTTTGATTGGATTAACCACAAATAAGAGTCAGGTAGGACGCAAATGTCAAACACGCTAAATTCAGAAATACTTTTGGGCAACTCACTGCAACAAAGCCAAGACGGAGCTGAGCATGTGTTCCTTTCAATCGGTGATGTCATCCAAGAGCGTGTCTTTTTTCATCCCGCTCTTATTGGTCGCGACACAGTATTAAGTGAAGCTGATCAAATGGCATTGGACGCTGTACTCAATGGTCAAGATCTTAAACAATTTTATCTAGAAGTACTGAGTGAAACCGCAACTAAGCTAAAGCTAAATGAGCATAAGCGCGTGCGCATTGAACTGAGCAATAGTGATAGCAGCGCGTTATCTACATTGATTGGCGGTAGTTTAGAAGAAGCCGAAGTAAACCCTATGCTAGGCAGTCGCGGCGTTTGCCGTTATGCAACTGAGTTTTTCAAACCTAGCTTCGCCCTTGAATGTGAGTTTGTTAAAATGCTGCGCGAGCAGGGCATCAATGTTGAAGTGGTGGTACCGTTTGTACGCACTTTAAGTGATGCGGCGCGCGTGATTGATAATTTAGCGGAGCAAGGCTTACCGCGCGGACTAAACGGTCTAAAAGTGCTATTTGGTGCTGATACACCATCAGCGGCGCTACTGTCTGAGCGTTTGCTTAAATACTTTGATGGTGTATGCATTGATTTACCATCATTGACGCAACTGACGTTAGGCGTTGATCGTAACAATGAAGCGGTATCTTCTGATTATAATGTTGAGCACGAATCGGTATTAATCCTGCTTAACCAAGTACTGTCTCAGGCTACCTCTGCTCGTAAATCAGGTATCGTTCTGACTGAAGGTTTGAGCTCAAAATCTAAGTTACAAGATTTTCTATTAGAGTATCCTTTGTGTGATGTTATCGACATAGAATAATCCGTTGGGATTAAAGTTGTAAAAAATGCTTTGTATTGCCTGATTTAGGCAATACAATCGCCCGCTTATCGACAAACCAGAGTAAATACATGATTAAAATTGGCCAACTAAACTCACTTAAAGTCTCCCAAATCACTGATTTTGGCGTATTTCTAGACGCCTTTGATTATGGAAGCGTATTGCTACCTAAGAAACAACTCAGTGAAGAGCCTGAAGTTGGACAATATGTAAAAGCATTTCTTTACTTTGATTCTGAAAATGAGCTTTGTGCTACTCGCGAAACGCCTATTGCGCAAGTTGGTGAGTGGGGCTTGATGGAAATCAGAAGCATCAATAGTATTGGTGCGTTTGTAAACTGGGGCATCGAAAAGAAAGACTTGTTGATTCCTTACAGCGAACAACGTGCTTCGTTCCATGAAGGACAAACAATACTGGTTTATGTTTACACTGATAACGCCAGTGGACGAATTGTCGGTACAACCAAATTCAATAAATGGTTGGATAAAACACCGCACCATTATAAGTCTAATGAACACGTTGATCTTCTGATAGCAGAGCGAAGCGAATTAGGCTACAAAGCCATCATTAATTCAGAGCATTGGGGCATGATCTTCAGCTCAGATGTGATTGGCAAACTGTTTGTTGGTAAACGCCTGAAAGGCTACATTAAGCAAGTTCGTGAAGACGGCAAGATTGATTTGTCACTACAAAAAGTTGGCGTCGCGAAAATGGACGATCTTAGTGAGAAGATTTTAGATCTGCTGAGCAAAAAAGAGGGCTTCTTACCTCTAAATGATAAATCGACACCAGATGCAATTTTTAAAGTTTTCCGTACCAGTAAAGGTACCTTTAAAAAGACCATTGGCGGCCTGTATAAAGCAGGGCACATTACGATTGAATCTGATGGAATACATCAAGTTAAATCATCAGAAGAGTAATACTAATCGTAGCAAATCTCTGATCAGCCTAGCGGGTTTTAACACTTGATAACCGCGTTGAAATTTTTGATTGTAGAATAACGACTTATCAAAAAGATTCGCCTTGTTTTCAAGTGTTCTTCCTGCGCTATTTTTGAAAGTTTAATTACTGTGATTGGTATAATTTTGGCTGGGTAGATTCGTCAATCAACTAGCCAAAAAATAGCCTAGGTTATCCTGACCTAGGCTTAGGGGAATGGCTCTTTTGCAGAGCCAGTACTAATCGCTGTATAACTATCAGTTTAGTACACGCAAGTATGATTACCATCAATTGAAGGTAATTAGATGGGGATCAACGCCTGTATATTGCTAGATTACAACGCCGTTTATCGCCCATCATTTTGATTTAGAAAAGGTTGTTATCTCGCACCATCTCTCTAGGCAGACCGTTTTTAATTCGATTACCCACCCATTTTCCAATACCAATCGTCACATTATCATAGCGAATCAGCACTTCACCTTTGCCTGAAACGGTCTGTGGGCGAATATCACGTCCCATATACCATTCGCGCGCTTCTTCTAGAGTTAACTCTACCGCATTTTGTTCATTATGCTGACTCATTGCCACAATACCTTGATGATACCAGCGATAGCCTTTTTTATGGGCTTCTGCCAGTTTGATGCCGATGCGTTGAAAGCGCATCTTTGTGAGCAGTGGTTCAATCAAGGTTGGGAATAACCACACTTCATTATCACGTTGCCATAAGCAATACTGCGCTGAGAGTTTGATGCCCAATGTATCATGCAATGCATTAGTGACAGTGTGACTTTCTTTGTCGGTCATACGCGTGAAAGGAAACTTACCCAGTCGTTTTTTGACTTGCGGCGCTTCGACCGAGCCTATCTTTTTAAATCGAGCAATGAAGAAACCTTCACAGTCATAAATTTGTGGGTAGACGTGAATGTAGCCTTCTTCTGTCAGTGATTGCGCAGCATCTTCGAAGAGATCATTTAAAGGCTCAATTTCAACACTATCGGCAAAAGTATCCATCAAATGTTGCGCGACTTGCTGATTTTCTTGTTGATTGAGAGTGCAGGTAGAGTAAACCAGTGTGCCGCCTGGCTTTAGGGCGTGAAACGCACTTTCTATCAAGTCTTTTTGTGTCTGTGCAATTTCTTCAACTGAGGCTAAGCTCCAGTTTTTCATTGCGTCTGCATCTTTACGAAGGGAACCTTCTCCAGAGCACGGCGCGTCAAGTAAGATGGCATCAAAGGTCTCTGGCAACCACGGACCAAATACTCTAGCATCAAAGTTGGTCATTGCCATGTTGCCAACGCCGCATCGCATGAGGTTACCAAATAGAATTTTTACTCGGCTAGCGGAAAACTCATTAGCAATCACCAGACCGTTATTATTCAGCTTGGCGGCAATTTGAGTGGTTTTAGAACCGGGCGCTGCCGCCATATCCAAAACTCGTGAATCACTATCGGCAATAAATTGATCAAATAGTGCCGTGACAGGCATCATTGAACTGGCTTCTTGAATGTAAAATAGCCCTGCTAAGTGTTGGCTAGTATTGCCCAGTGCTGTTTGAGAGTCATCAACATTGTCTAACCAAAAACCTTCACTGCACCAAGGTACAGGGGTAAGTTGCCATCCCATATCTTTCGCTTGAGACTTAAATTCATCAACGCTTATTTTTAACGTGTTAACACGAATACTTCGTTTTAATGGGCGCTTACAAGCTTCGAGTAATTCGTCTAGTTGTAGATGACTTGGCATTTGCTGGGAGATAAGTTGGATAAACTCATCGGGGATGTATACATTCTGATGCAAGGTAGTGTTCCTGTGAATAGGCGAGCATGGCAAGTGTAGCAATGCTCGCCACAGGATGAAAGGGCTTAGCTCAGCGTCCTTTATTAAGCCCTTATATAAATTAGCTGCATTAAGTCCTATTTTTCATTATTGAGGTTTGGCTATAGCAGTGCGCCATGTTAACCAATCTGGCTCAGCTTTATCATGCAGATAAAATGAACGGCCGTCAGTTGCAGGGCTTGCCAGTTCTTTGTCTTCTGGCGTGGCAAATGCAATGCCACCTTTTAATATGCTATCCACAGTGCCGGCTTTTACTTGTGCGCCGCTAAGACCTACCGAAATATCTAATCCGGAGACATTCCAAAATAGCGAGTTTTTGCGAATCAAATAGGCATAATCTTGATTGATTTCGATGGTCATGATGACTCTGTCAGCAAGCTCGCCTAAGCGGACTTCGCTGACGACGCCCACTTCGATTTCACGATATAAAATAGGGGTGTTAACTTTAACTGAACCCTTAGATTCACTTTGCAAATAAAAGGTCACCGTTTTGTGTGACGGCGGCTGTTGTTGCAAGTTAAATTGAAACTGCGCTTTGCCGTTGTCAGATGGAGATACCTCAATGCTTGGGATCA
The DNA here is from genome assembly GCF_001676025.1 of Vibrio sp. UCD-FRSSP16_30. Lineage (GTDB taxonomy): Bacteria > Pseudomonadota > Gammaproteobacteria > Enterobacterales > Vibrionaceae > Vibrio. Next base: position 203,625 of record NZ_LZFW01000024.1, on the reverse strand, counting down.
ATGCGCTGGCTAGGTTTTTGATTCCTGACAAGCTGATCTCAGGACTGACTACCCAAAACTGCGACCCCTTAACCGCAATATTAGACACATATTCAGGGTAAATACGGGCTAAAAATTCCACGCCTTGCTGTTTAAATAAAGGAGTGACTACAGTGACTTCCCCAACATTCACCCCTTGATAGGTTATCTTACTGCCCGCGGCAATGGCGTTGTTGTAACTTGAAGTAAGGCGAATGACCTTGCCAAATTGTCTTGCAGAGGTTTGATCAGGATATAACTTGTAATGTTTGCTGAGCTTGTTTTCAACCCCAGGAATGCTATCAAAAGCAATACCGCCTTGTAATACGCGGCTAAGAGGAGCAGCTTTTATAGACAGTCCATTTAAGCTGGCATCAATTTCAACCCCGGAATGATTCCAAAATACGCTGTCTTTTTTCAGTAAGTGACGGTATTGACTGTCGAGCTTAATCTCAACCTCCATTCCCGAGTGACCCAATTTATAATCCAATACTTGGCCAACCACCAAATTACGATAATAAATAGGGCTACCTGCACTGACCGAAGGCATTTCACTGGCCAGAAGGGATAAGGTTTGATGAGTGGCATTGGTGTGCAAAGCAAGCTCTGCAAGTGCCTGACTTGAATACAGGGTATAGCTAGAATTCACCTTATCTTTACCATCACGAATAAAACTGATGCTACCGGATAGAAGATGCTGCAATGGCGGAACATTAATATTGAGGTTCCCTTCATCTAAATTGGCCGAGACTTGGCTCGATAGATAAAAGCGGTTACCAGAGCGAATCAGTTCGCGATAATTAGCATCAATCAATACGTTAATTTTTACGTTGTGCTCTTGAAGTTGTGACGACGTAACGTGACCAACTTGAATTCCTTTGTACAAAATAGCGGAGCCACTTTGCAAACCAAAGCTGTGTTTAGCCATCAGAGAAAGCGCTAAGTTGCCACTGTTTTGACTATTGAGCTCAGCTTGTTTCACCGCGGTAAAGCTTCGGGTTCGTTCACCTGCATTTTTGCCTTGTGCAGGTAGAAGGGTTAAGAAATTACCGGTGACAAAATTGCCGATGTTATCGACTCCGCCAAGAGACAATGATGCTTCTTCTAGCAAAAACTGCGATCCAGAATTAAGCAGGTCGTGATAAGCCGGTTCAACTGTTGCTTGCGCCACAATATCTTTTCTATCTTTACTTAGTCGCACATTAGTAATTTGGCCTATCTCTATGCCTCTGTAGACCAGAGGCGCGCCTGATGGGTTAATATTATTATCATCTGGAAGGGTGATTTTAATCGGAATACCGCGTCCTGCGGTGGCAAGATCTGGGTAGAGTCTAAATTCGGTATCCGCGGCAACAGCGGTTCCTTTTGCGGGTGAATCAACCGCAATACCACCGCCTATCAGTGCCGCGAGGCTTTCGACATTCACATCAACGCCGTCAAAACCGACTTTTGCATTGATTCCTGAGACATTCCAAAAACGGCTCTCGCTACTGATAATATGATCATATTCCTCATCGATGAGCGCTCGTAATATCACGGACTTACCGTCGTCATCGAGATTAAAGCTGTATACCTCACCAATGGGGATTTTTCTAAACAGAATTTTTGAGCCAACATTAACTGAGCCCAGATCTTTACTTCTAAGAGTAAGACGAAGTCCATGAGTGTTACCACTGTGCAAATCTTGTGGTGGCTTAGAGAGTGCGTTAAATGATGAGGGTGGCTGAGTAAACCCTGATGAAGCGCTTTGTATCGCAATGTAGTTACCAGAGACCAAGGCATCTAATCCGGATACGCCAGATAAACTGGCGGTGGGTTTAACGAGCCAAAACTTAGTATCTTTGCCGAGTAATTGCCTGGCATTAGGGTACAGCTCTGCATCGACATAAATGCCGTCTAAGTCTTTTGCTAACTCGAGCTTACGAACCATACCCACTTCTAAGCCTTGAAAGCGTAGGGTCGTTCGTCCTGCTATTAAGCCTTGAGCATTAGAGAAATGAATGCGTACGTGCTGACCTGCTTCATTAATGCTTTTATACATTAGCCATCCGCCCAAAAAGAGCGCGACAATAGGCAGTGCCCAAAGGGGAGACAGTCCCGTTGAACGCTTGATCTTAGGTTCTGCTAATGATGAATGTTTTTGCTCAGTCATGAAAAAGTTTCACTAGTTGATGTTGAAGGGGCGAGTGTAGAAGTATGGTTCTTCCAGATGAGTTTTGGATCTAACGCATCGGTAGCAAACATAGTAAAGATCACGACAATGCCAAAGGCAACAGCGCCGAAACCGGGTGTAAAATTCAATACTTGGCCTCTATCAACCAAGGTTAACATGATAGACATAACAAATAGGTCGACCATCGACCACTTTCCAATCCATTTCACAACATAAAACAACATCATACGCTGACGATGAAAGACGCTTCGTTTGAAGTGGATACATAATAGAAGATATAAAAGGCCTAAAATCTTGGCTACAGGCACCACGATACTGGCAATAAAGATAATGATGGCAATGACCAACATATCATTGTTAATGAGTGATATGACGCCAGAGTAAATGGTGTCTTCAATTCTGGCACCGTTGGTAAAAAGAATTGAAATAGGAATTACATTGGCAGGGATCAGCGCTAAGCTCGCCACAATCAGGTAAGCCCAAGTTGCCTGCAAAGATTTAGAGGCGCTCAGTTTCATGGGTTGTTGGCATCGTTTGCATTGATGAGTATGAGTTTGAATTAAATGGCATTGAGGGCAGTCATAAAGTTGTTCGGCTTTAACATCTTCAGCGACAAGCCCCTCAGCAACAAGATCCTCAGCGACCAGACGCTGCAAGTTTTGCTGATCGTCAAATTGTTGCCAATATCTTCGAGGGCTCACTCTCATCACAAGCGCAAGACAAATTAATTGCAGCACCGCCAGTACTGGTAATGAAAGCCCAAAAATCAGGTCGCTATAATCGGTGAGCTTAAAGCAGCAAATGGCAATACTGACAATATAAACATCAATCATCATCCAATGCTTGAGCTTATAAATGCCAAATAAACTCCAACGCATCACACTGTAGTTATTGCGCTTTAATGCAATATTGGCGCTGATAACCGATATGCAAAGCGTTATAGGCACTAAGAAGCTACAAAAAAACACCAGCAATGCGACAAAAGAAAAGCCTTCGTCCACCAGTAGAATGACACCGTCTAATAAAGTGGCACTGATATACTCACCAAATAGGCGAATGGATAGGAAAGGGGCGAAAATAACGGGAATAAACAGCAGCAGTCCGACAACAGCCAGCGCGACGTCACCAGAAAAAGAGTGGCGATGGCCTCGATAAAGCTGAGTGTTACAGCGGGGACAGTAAGCATTTTGGTTGCTGTTAATCGTTGGTGACGCAACACTTAACCCACAGCCTTGGCATAGGCGTAGCTGTGAATTGACATTGATTTGACGATTGCCTATTGCCATCGAGTCAGTTGTACCTGATATTATGTTGCGAAGTAGTCAAAAGTAGAGATCTCATCCTTGTTAGATTCAATGCTTATAAGGGACTGCATGCATTATATACCTTATCTCAAAAATTAAATCTAATCAGAGATTGGTTTAAAAAGGTTTAGTTACAATTTCAATTATAGGTGATTAAGTGAATATTAAAGATTATCAGAGAGTGACACAACAAATTGAGGCTCTTATTGGTGATGAACGTAATTTAATTGCCAACCTTGCCAATATCAGTGCCATTCTCAATATGGAAATGGCGAATATTAATTGGGTTGGTTTTTATCTAAAAGAAAACGCTCAACTGGTTCTTGGCCCATTTCAGGGTAATCCTGCTTGCATTCGTATTGAGTGGGGTAAAGGCGTTTGTGGTACTGCCGTAGCAACTAACACCGTTCAACGCATCCAAGATGTACATCAGTTTGAAGGTCATATTGCGTGTGATGCAGCCAGTAATTCTGAAATAGTGATTCCATTTTCTATCAATGGCGAGGTGTTTGGCGTTTTAGATATTGACAGCCCTGAAGTCGGTCGATTTAGCGAAATTGATGAGCAAGGCTTAGTCTTAGTGATGGATATGGTAGAAAAATTGCTCAATAAGGCAATTAACTCGAAGTAAAATAACACTCTGTAGTGGTTTTTACTTGGCATCTCTTTATAATAGCGCAGAATATTATTGAGAATCTCGCGCAAAAGTCGCGTTTAATCAGGAACCCGCATGGAAAACACCGAAAAACTAAAAACCAGCAAAGAAGTGATTGCGTACATTGCTGAATGCTTCCCTAAGTGCTTTACTTTAGAAGGCGAAGCTAAACCACTGAAAATTGGTATTTTTCAGGATTTAGCAGAACGATTAAGTGAAGATGCTAAAGTAAGTAAAACTCAACTTAGAGCAGCACTAAGACAGTACACTTCTTCATGGCGTTATCTACATGGTGTCAAAACGGGTGCAATTCGTGTTGACCTTGACGGTAACGATTGTGGCGTATTGGAGCAAGAACACGTTGATCATGCACAGCAAGCACTTGCTGAAAGCAAAGCACGCGTAGCAGCTCGTAGAAAAGAACAAGCAGACAAAGCCCGCGAAGAGCAAAAAGCAAAACGCGCTCAAGCGAAGAAAGCTGCACCAGCTCGTAAGCCTAAGCCACGAGTGGAGCAAGTTAAACAAGCCCCTGTTGAAACACGCGCATTGAATAACGACGAACTTACTGTTGGCAACAATGTAAATGTGAATATGGGTAAAGGCAACATGGCAGCGACCATTGTTGAAGTAAACAAGGATGATGTGCGAGTGCAACTCAATAATGGCCTACAAATGGTTGTTAAAGCGGAGCATCTTCGCGCTTAAAAGGAGCTTATCCTGCGAATGAATATGCGTTCAAAGATTACGCTGATTGCAGCTAGCGTTATGCTAGCTGCTTCTGCAAATGCTGTAGAAGCAAACCTCACGGTAAAAGATTTACCGGTTCTTACCCCTGAAGTTCAGCATCAAACTGCTGCCAAACGAGTGACATCCCGTTTTACTCGCTCTCACTACAAGCAATTTCAGCTTGATGACCAATTTTCAGCAGAGATATTCGATCGTTATCTCGATATGTTGGATTTTAGTCGCAATCTATTCACTCAAACTGAAATATCCGGTTTTAAAACGGAGCGTACTTCGCTCGATGAAGCATTAAAAGAAGGCGATAACAGCATTGCTTTTGAGCTTTATAATATGGCGATGAGAAAGCGCTTTGAACGTTATACTTACGCACTGACTTTACTTGACCATGAAATTAAGTTTGACACTGATGAGTCAATCGAACTTGATCGAAGTAAAGAAGCTTGGCCTGTCGATGCAAAAGAAATTGATGAGTTATGGCGCCAACGTGTGAAGTACGATGCGTTAAACCTCGCACTTACTGATAAAAAGTGGCCTGAGATCAAAGAGATACTTTCAAAGCGTTATAACAACGCAATGAAGAGGATTTCTCAATCTCATAGTGAAGATGTTTTTCAGTTGTATATGAATGCATTCGCTCGTCAGGTCGATCCACACACCAGTTATCTTTCTCCTCGAAGTGCCGATTCGTTCCAAGCCGAAATGAACCTTTCTCTTGAAGGCATTGGCGCAGTACTGCAAATGACCGATGACTATACCGTCATTCGTTCATTAGTGGCTGGTGGACCGGCTGCTAACAGTAAAGAGTTAAACGACGGTGACCGAATCATTGGTGTTGGTCAAGACGGCAAAGAAGTGGTTGATGTCATTGGTTGGCGTTTAGATGATGTTGTCGAACTAATCAAAGGTCCGAAAGGTACTAAGGTTATTTTGCAGATTTTACCAGAAGGTAAAGATGCAAAAAGTCGTGAAATCACCATTGTTCGAGATAAAGTTCGTCTAGAAGATCGCGCAGTTAAGTCTGAAATCATTGAAAAAGACGGTAAGAAGTTTGGCGTACTTGAAGTACCTAGCTTTTATGTGGGCTTATCAAAAGATACCGATAAGTTAATCAACGATCTAAAACAGAAGAACGTTGATGGCATTATTGTTGACCTGCGTAATAACGGTGGTGGTGCACTTAGCGAAGCTACGGCGCTATCTGGGTTGTTTATTACCAGTGGTCCTGTAGTTCAGGTAAGAGACAGCTACGGTCGCATCAATGTCAATTCAGATAATGATAACCTGATTAGCTATGATGGCCCGATGACAGTTTTAATTAACCGTTACAGTGCGTCTGCATCTGAGATCTTCGCCGCGGCAATGCAAGATTATGGTCGAGCGATTATTTTAGGTGAGAATTCATTTGGTAAGGGTACGGTACAGCAGCATCGTTCGTTGAACCATATTTATGACTTGTTTGATAATGAACTCGGTTATGTGCAATACACCATTCAAAAATTCTATCGAATTGATGGTGGTAGTACGCAAAATAAAGGTGTGATTCCAGATATTCATTATCCAACGCCAATTGATCCTGCAGAAACAGGTGAAAGTGTCGAAGATAATGCGCTTCCTTGGGATAGCATTGAGCCGGCTAAATACAGCAAACTTAATGATGAGTCATCTTTAATTAAAACGCTGACTGCCCAGCACGAACAACGTGTCAAAAAAGACATGGAGTTTGGGTTTATTCAGGAAGATATTGCGCGTTATAAAGAAGAAAAGGATTCTAACGATTTATCCTTGAATTTGAAAACGCGCCAGCAGGAGTCTGATAAGCGAGATCAACTGCGTTTAGACCGTATTAACCAGCGCCAAAAAGCGATGGGAGATAAAGCGTTTAAATCACTAGATGATGTCTCTAAAGATTATGAAACCCCTGATGCTTATCTTGATGAGTCAGTCGAGATAATGGTTGATATGCTTTCTGATAGTGCTAGCTAATCGTCATTAGCTAAACTAGATAGAACATTATTAAAAAGTGGCCAATGGCCACTTTTTTTGTATGTGCAGCTTTTGTTTTATCTACTTGCTGTGATTTACTTCAAAAAATTTCGCATATTTATAGAAGTCCCCCTAAGCTTTAGTGGTTTGGGAATGATCGGGATAGTCATGATGCGAAGATGTGTATGGGCGTTTCTTATCGGTATTTTATTGTCTTTTTCTGCTTATTCAAGTGGGCATAAAGACCCGAGTTTTGACTATCCATTTTTACTTGGACAGTGGTTTATCACCAGTGACCCTTCAGAGCAAAGTCAGCAAGATTTTACAGCTATACGGCTGACGTTTAATTCCAATTATACGTTTAGTATCGACATCCAGCGTCACGACAACGCAATCGATCGTTGGCAAGGAGAGTATCAGGTCAGCAGTGATAGTATTACTCTTGGCACTCAATCTCAAAGCCCTCAAAGTTATCTTTATAAGACTACTCACAATAAACTCAGTTTAGACGGTATGACCTTTAATAAAGCGTTATCGGCACCGCTTGCAGGAGTGTGGTCTAGCCAAGTGATTTCTGGTGACGATCTATTGGCCAGTGACGTACAAAAATTAGATTTAATTCTACAACCTGATTTTATCTTTATGTTTCGTTCAAGTGGCACTAATGGGCAAGAGTCGATTAAGCGCGGTATCTACTATATAGAGAATGACTATATTGTGCTGCTGTATGAAAACGGTGAAACCCAATCAAATTACAACCTTGAAAATGACGTATTAACTTTGTCGGGTACTGGAGTGGATATGTATGCTGAATTGGCAAGAGTTCAATGAGGTTAATCATTATTAAAAATAGGGGTGAGATCATTAAATAAGTTCAAGTGATGGCATTTAACGCAAAACAATTCCGATTATTCATATCAAATTTAGATAAATAAAAAAAACACGGCGAAAGCAACCGTAAAGCTTGAAATTATTGTAAGAAAATAAGAATCTACGCTATTAAAGAATCTCATCATTAAGGAAATACGAATGAAAGACGCAGCTTCTGTTCAACCTGTGGCTAAATATCGTAAAGATTATACTCCGCCTTCTCATTTTATTGACAGCATCGACTTGATGTTTCAATTGCACACTACACAAACATTAGTCACTGCGACTTCTCAAGTAACCGCAAATGGTGATGACAATTCTTTGGCTTTAGTCGGTGACCAATTACCACTGAAAGAAGTGTCCGTTAATGGCGCATTGTGGTCTGATTACGAGCAAACTGATGATGGCTTAACACTGTCAAACCTACCGGCTAAGTTTGAATTAAAAATTGTTACGCAGATTGATCCTTCAGCGAATACCGCTCTTGAAGGTTTGTATCTCTCTGATGGTGCTTTTTGTACTCAATGTGAGGCAGAAGGCTTTAGACGCATTACGTATTTCCTAGATAGACCCGATGTATTAGCAAAATACACCACCACTATTGAAGCGGATCAGCAAGCATTTCCATTTTTACTCAGTAACGGTAATAAAGTGGATGAAGGTCAACTAGAAAATGGCCGTCATTGGGTTAAGTGGCAAGACCCACATCCAAAGCCTTGTTATCTATTTGCTTTGGTTGCCGGTGACTTTGATCAGCTTGTCGATTCATTTACCACTCGCAGTGGGCGTGAAGTGGCATTAGAGATATTTGTCGATAAAGGCAATATCGAGCGCGCGCATCACGCAATGTTGAGCCTTAAAAACTCTATGAAGTGGGATGAAGAGCGTTTTGGTCTTGAATACGACCTTGATATCTACATGATCGTTGCGGTTGATTTCTTTAATATGGGCGCAATGGAGAACAAAGGACTTAATGTCTTTAACTCTAAGTTTGTTCTTGCCGATCAAGCGTCAGCTACAGATAGAGATTACCTTGGTATTGAAGCGGTTATTGGCCACGAATACTTCCATAACTGGACCGGTAACCGAGTCACTTGTCGTGACTGGTTCCAATTAAGCCTTAAAGAAGGCTTAACGGTATTTAGAGACCAAGAGTTCTCAAGTGATCTAGGTTCACGCTCTGTAAATCGCATTAACAATGTTCGTATTATTCGCGGTCCACAGTTTGCTGAAGACGCAAGCCCAATGTCGCATCCTATTCGTCCAGAAAAAGTAATAGAAATGAATAACTTCTATACGCTGACTGTGTACGAAAAGGGCAGTGAAGTGATTCGTATGATTCATACGTTACTGGGTGAGCAAGCGTTCCAAGCGGGCATTAAACTGTACTTTGAACGTCATGATGGCACCGCGGCAACCTGTGATGATTTTGTGGCGGCTATGCAAGATGCGTCAGGTGTTGATCTTACTCAGTTTAAACTTTGGTATAGCCAATCAGGTACGCCAACAGTCACCGTGACTGATAGCTTTGATGCGGTAAACAAGACTTATACGTTAGACGTTCGCCAGCACACACCGCCAACTGCAACTCAGCAAGAAAAACAAGCCTTACACATTCCATTTGATATCGAATTGTACCGCGCTGATGGTAGTGTTATTCCTATGATTGTTGCTGGAGAGGAGCGAAGCTCACTTCTTCACATTACTCAAGATGCACAGCAGTTTGTTTTTGAACAAGTTGATGAAAAACCAACGCCGTCATTGTTTAGAGAGTTTACTGCGCCAGTTAAACTTGAATACCAATACACTGAAGCGCAACTTGTTCTATTAATGAAGTGCGCAACTAACGAAGTGTCTCGTTGGGATGCTGGCCAATCATTGATGTCTCAGTACATTAAGCAGGCGGTATCAAACAATACGCCAATCGCTTTATCTGACGATGTGATTCAGTCATTTGCTGCGCTACTTAGCGACAAGTCTCTTGATAACGGATTTGTAGCAGAAGCGTTAACCTTACCACCGCACAGTGAAGTGAGCGGTTGGTTTGATGTGATTGATGTTGATGCTATTTCAAAAGTACTAAAAGAACTTAAATTGGCACTGGCTAAAGGTCTTGAAGCACAACTGTTTGATACCTACCAGAGCCTTGCAAGCAATAGCTATGACATTGCTCATGCGAGCATTGCAAAACGTTCATTACGCAATACGTGTCTGGGTTATCTTTCTTGCTTACCAGCATACAAAGATTTAGCCCAAGCGCAATTTGATGCAAGCGACAACATGACCGATACCATTGGCGCAATGTCGGCAGCCAACCAAAGCAATCTTGAGTGCCGCGAGTCACTTATGGAAGCTTATAGCGAGCGTTGGTCAGACAATGGACTTGTTATGGATAAATGGTTCATGTTGCAAGGTACTAAACCGGATATCGATGCACTGTCTGTTGTAAAAGCATCCATGGATCATGTTGCGTTTAGCATGCAAAACCCAAACCGTGTACGTTGCTTAATTGGTGCTTTCTTTAGTAACCCAGTGGCGTTTCACGCGATTGATGGCAGTGGCTATCGTTTTGCCGGCGAAATGCTTGCGCAGTTAAACTCAAGCAACCCACAAGTTGCTTCACGTTTGATTGATCCTTTACTTAAGTTTGCTCGCTATGACGAGAAACGCAAAGCACTCATGCGCGCTGAGCTTGAAACACTGCAAAACATTTCAGATCTTGCTAAAGATTTGTTTGAAAAGGTGGAAGCAGCTCTAAAGTAATGACCCAGTAGTCACGCTTATCAAGATAAAGGCTTAGCAACACGCTAAGCCTTTTTTTGTTCTATATTCAAGGGAAAGATGTCTTTATTCACAGTGTGGTCACATATCGGAAGTTTTTAGCAATTACGTCTGCTAACCGATAACAGTTGTGAAATAAACACCTTACAATGGCGCAATTAAGCAGAGAAATCCGCTTATACCTTGTATGCCATTGCAAGTGAGTGATATGACTATTGATCGCTATAATGATAGAACTCTATAACGACAGATCTCTATAGCGACTGATTTATATAACCATTGATATATATAACAATAAAAATCTTAGATGGAGTGTGCCCCCTATGACTGCACGTGAACCCTTAGTCCCCGTTTTACTCGAAAAAGTCTATCAATTGATTAAAGATAAAGTTGATCCCAATCATCAACAAGTTGTCACTAAGCTTGGTCATCATCTGTTTAATCATGTCTCCCATGATGACCTGTTGTCCCGTAACGAATCTGACTTGTACGGTGCAGTCGTTAGTCTGTGGCAACATCTAAAAGAAAAATCATTAGATGAGCTCTCGGTGAGGGTATTCAATCCATCGTTAAGTCGGCACGGCTGGCAATCAACTCATACCATTGTTGAGATTATCGTACCGGATATGGCGTTTGTCGTAGACTCGCTAAAAATGACACTGTCACGTATGGGGTTGTCGAGCCACATTATGTTGCATGGCCCTGCTAATTTGCACCTTAGCAAAGGGCAGGTCGTTGATATAAATAACAATAAGCTTGATGGTGAGTTGCAGTCGGTTTTTCATATCGAGGTTGATAGGCTATCAAGTCCTAAGCAAATGGAACAACTGCAACAAGAAATTATCAGTGTAATGCAAGATACACACTCAGTGGTCAGTGATTGGCAACCGATGACAGATGCTCTGAGTAACGTGGTTAAGCAAGTTAAAGCGCTGAATAAAGTTAAAGGGATTGATAACAAGCACATTGAAGAATCCCTAGAGTTTCTAAATTGGCTTGGCGATCATAATTTTACTTTGATGGGCTATAAAGAATATCGATTGGTCAATTGCGATGATGAGCTGATCTTAGAGCCAACTAAAGAACCTGGCCTAGGACTCTTTAATGAGAAGCAACGAGTTCGCACCACTAAGTTATCTCAGTTCTCAGATAGTGCGCGAGAAGAGGCAACCAAGCCGTACATTCTCATTTTAACCAAAGGCAATCGCCCTTCAAGAATTCATCGTCCAGCCTATAACGATTACATTGGTATTAAAACGTTTGACCAAGAAGGTAACGTTATCGGTGAGCATCGATTCACCGGACTGTATACCTCCGCTGTTTATAATCAAAGTGTTGAACGCATTCCATTGGTGCGCAATAAGGTGGCGCGTATCTTACAAGGTAGCGGATTTCTGCAAGGATCTTACGCATTTAAAGCGCTGCATAATATCTTAGAAACGTACCCGCGTGATGAGCTTTTACAGGCTAGTGAAGAAGAGCTTTTGCACATAGGTATGGGTGTGGTGCAAATGCAAGATCGCGATATGATCCGCTTATTTGTGCGCAAAGACCCGTTTGGTCGTTTCCTCAGTTGCATGGTCTATGTCACCAAAGAGCGCTATAACACCGAGTTACGCAGGCAAACGCAACGTATTTTCAAAAGGGCGTTTAATACTGATAAAGAGGTCGAATTTACCACTTATTTCTCAGAAAGCCCGCTGGCAAGAACCCATTATATTGTTCGTGTTGATGACAGTACGGCTGATTACAACATTAAAAGCATTGAACAAGATCTCATGGAAGCCTCATCGACTTGGGGAGATCGTTTAAAACAAGCGGTTGTATCAAATTTAGGAGAGAGCCGAGGATTGCCTTTAGCTAAGTGTTATATGGATGCATTTCCTCGATCTTATCAAGAAGCGGTACTGCCTAATGCTGCCGTTGCTGATATAGAGCGTTTAGAATTATTAAGTGAATTAAATCCTCTAGGTATGCTGTTTTACAGGCCACAAGAAGAGTTGATTGATTCCAAGGTTGTGCACTTAAAGCTTTATCATAAAGATTCACCCATTCATCTGTCTGATGTAATGCCTATGCTAGAGAACTTTGATCTTCGCGTTATCGGTGAGTCGCCATATCAAGTTGAAACACTGAATGGCAATACCTATTGGATTTTAGATTTTTCGATGCTGCATAAAGGAAAATCTGCGGTAGATTTCAATAAGGCTCGAGATCGTTTCCAATCTGCCTTTGCCGGGGTTTGGCAAGGTGAATTAGAGAACGATGGTTTTAACCGCTTAATATTAGGTGCCAACTTAACCGGCGTTGAAACCACCATTTTACGAGCTTACGCTAAGTACATGCGTCAAGTCGGCTTTCCATTTAGTCAGCATTATATTGGTGACACGTTGGCCGCTCATCCAACCCTAGCAAAACAGCTAGTGAGCTTATTTGAAAAACGTTTCCAACCATCCAACAAGGGTGATGAACAGTCGCAACAGAAAATCATCGATAAAATCAATGCGCAGTTAGATAAAGTAGATAGCTTGGATGATGACAGAATTGTTCGCCGCTATGTAGAGATGATTCGCGCCACGTTAAGAACCAATTACTATCAGACAACCCAAGATGGCAATCGCAAGCCATGTCTTGCACTAAAACTAAGTCCGAAAAATATTCCTGAAATTCCTAAACCTGTGCCTGAGTTTGAAATGTTTGTTTATGCACCAGATGTCGAAGGTGTTCATCTTCGCGGGGGCAAAGTGGCAAGGGGCGGGTTGCGTTGGTCTGACAGACAAGAGGACTTTCGTACAGAAGTACTTGGACTGGTCAAAGCGCAACAAGTAAAGAACACCGTAATTTTACCTGTAGGGGCAAAAGGCGGTTTTGTTTGTAAGAAACAACACCTGATGACTGGGCGCGATGAAATCTTTGCCGAAGGTAAGCGTTGCTACCGTCAATTTATCAGCTCGCTACTCGATGTTGCTGACAACATTGTTGATGGTCAGCTTGTGGCGCCGCCCAATGTGATACGTCATGACGAAGATGATTCCTATTTAGTGGTTGCCGCTGATAAAGGGACCGCAACGTTTTCTGATATCGCCAATAGCGTGTCTGAGGAATATAACTTTTGGTTAGGTGATGCTTTTGCCTCGGGCGGATCTAATGGCTATGATCATAAGATCATGGGGATCACTGCTAAAGGGGGCTGGGAATCGGTTAAGCGTCACTTTAGAGAGATTGATGTTGATTGCCAAACTACGGACTTCACCGTTATTGGTGTGGGAGATATGGCAGGAGATGTGTTCGGCAATGGGATGTTGTTGTCAAAACAGATTCGCTTGCAAGGCGCGTTTAACCATTTACACATCTTTATCGATCCTAACCCGGACTCTGCAACCTCTTATAAGGAGCGTGAACGTTTATTTAATACACCGCGTACCGGTTGGGATGATTATGACACATCGTTAATCTCAAAAGGCGGTGGCGTTTTTTCCAGAAAAGCAAAATCTGTGACCCTGTCACCTGAAATCAAGTCAATGTTAGGTATCGATGTAGATGCGTTGGCACCAAATGATTTGATTAAACAATTGCTTATGATGAAAGTTGACCTGTTATGGAATGGCGGAATTGGCACCTATGTTAAATCAAGCAAAGAAAATCATGTGGATGTTGGCGATAGAGCCAATGACGCTTTGCGGATTAACGGTAACCAGTTACAAGCCAAAGTCGTAGGTGAAGGTGGTAACTTAGGTTTAACCCAACTTGGGCGTATTGAATTTGCCTTAAACGACGGTCGCGTCAATACCGATTTCATTGATAACGTGGGCGGCGTTGATAGTTCTGATAACGAAGTTAATATCAAAATACTACTCAATGGCTTGGTGCAGAACAGCGATCTCACCGTTAAGCAGCGTAATGAAATATTAAACTCGATGGAGCAAGATGTATCCAATATTGTACTTCATCATGCGTACTGCCAGTCTGAGTCAATATCAGTGACCGAAGAGCAAGGCGTTAGCGCGATGAAAGAACAGATGCGCTTTATTCATATGATGGAAAAAGCGGGGCATCTTGATCGCCAATTAGAATACATTCCAGATGATGAGCAGCTTCAAGAGCGAGAAAAGCAGGGAGTAGGCCTTTCAAGACCTGAACTTTCTGTGCTGGTGGCTTATGGAAAAATGCAGTTAAAAGAACAGCTTGCCAATGATTTGATTGCTAATGATTCCTATCATTCAAAGCTCCTTGAACAATACTTCCCTGATAGGTTACGCCGTCACTATTTGTCGAGTATGGATGATCATCCATTACGTTCAGAAATTATAGCCACAGCATTAGCCAATGATATCGTCAATGAGATGGGTTGCAACTTCGTCACTAGGTTACAAGAAGAAACCGGCGCAAGTGTGGTTGATATTGCTAATGCGTTTGCCGCTTCTAAAGAGCTCTTTAAATTCTCTGAAGTATTTAGTGCAATTCGTTCACATGACAATCGAATACAATCAAGCCTGCAATATCAGTTGTTGATTGTGATTCGTAGAACGTTACGACGCTTAACTCGCTGGCTGTTAAGAAATCGCTCGCACAATAGCAGTGTTCAAGATCTGGTGGATCGCTTTAAAGTTGATGTTGATGTGATTGTTGAAAAACTGGATAGTTTCTTAGTGCCAAGTGAAGTGCGTCAGCATCAAGTAATGGCGGATGATTGGATAGCTAAAGGTGTCGATAAAAAGCTGGCTAACTATCTGGCGAGACTATCGAGTTTGTATTGTTGTTATGACATTTCTCTTGCCGCCAAAGAGTGCGGTACCAGTATTGAACGTACCGCTAAATTGTATTTTTATCTAGGGGATCGATTATCACTGCATTGGTTCTTAGATCAAATTAATAATCAGGTGGTTGATAATAACTGGCAAGCATTGGCAAGAGCGGCGTTTAGAGAAGACTTAGATTGGCAACAACGTAAATTGTCTACCCAAGTGTTGACCTGTGATTGCGGCGAACAGCAATTGCCCATTGAGCAGATTATTGATAGTTGGATTATCAATAATGAAGTGGCATTGCAGCGCTGGGAGAACACATTAAATGAGTTCAAAGTAGGCAATGTGCATGAATTTGCTAAATTTTCTGTCGCATTGCGTGAGTTAATGCTTTTAAACTTGAATTGTGAAGCAACAAAGTAAATAATACAGCCCCGTTTACTCGGGGCTTTTTTTTATCGGAGGCACAATGCTCTACCGTCTTGCCAGAACTGGCTTATTTCAATTCGACGCTGAAACAGCGCACGATCTTGCAATTAATTATCTTCCAAAACTTACCGGCACACCTCTCGACCTTTTCTATCGTCAGAAATTACCGAATCGTCCTGTAGAATGTATGGGAATCACTTTTAAAAATCCTGTAGGTTTAGCCGCAGGCCTGGACAAAAATGCTGAATGTATTGAAGCATTTGATGCCATGGGCTTTGGTTATGTTGAGGTTGGTACCGTCACACCTCGTCCACAACCAGGTAATGACAAACCGCGTATGTTCCGTCTGTTAGAAGCAGAAGGAATTATAAACCGTATGGGCTTCAACAATTTAGGTGTTGATGCTTTGGTTGAGAATGTTAAGAAGGCAAAGTTTGATTGTGTTCTTGGTATTAATATTGGCAAAAACAAAGACACTCCAATAGAAGAGGGTAATAGTGATTACCTGATCTGTATGGAAAAGGTTTATCAGTACGCTGATTATATCGCCGTCAATATCTCTTCTCCGAATACACCGGATCTTCGCTCTCTTCAATATGGTGATGCTCTGGATTCTTTGCTAGGTGACTTGAAAGCGAAGCAAACTGAATTGCATGAGTTACGCGGTAACTATGTGCCTATCGCACTTAAGATAGCACCAGATTTGACTGATGAAGAAATCGTCCAAATCTGTGACTCATTACGTAAGCATTCTTTTGATGGCGTGATTGCAACGAATACAACACTTGATCGTAGTGTTGTTGAAGGCATGAAGTTTGCTGAAGAAACGGGTGGCCTAAGTGGTCGACCGCTACAACTTCGCAGTACTGAAGTCGTGCAAAAGCTTTATCAAGAACTTGGTGAAGATATTCCTATTTTAGGGGTTGGTGGTATCGACTCTTATGTCTCTGCAAAAGAAAAACTGCAAGCTGGCGCTAAGTTGGTTCAAGTTTATTCAGGTTTCATTTATCACGGACCAAATCTTGTACGTGATATTGTGAAAAACCTGTAATCTAATTGCAGTAAAACCAGTTGTTTATCGTTAAAAAGGGGAATTGATTTCCCCTTTTTTTTTTACTGTCTGTTAGTAGAATTATCAGGAAGGTAACGTGGACCCTGTGAAAAGGGATGGTGTAGCGTCTTCTTAAACTGAGTTTAATGACAGGACAGGGTTATGCTTAAGCTAAACGATACATGGAATTGGTACTATGATGAGGCGCAGTCTTCATTAATGCTCGAACTCAGTGAGGAGATGGTTTTCCGATCTGATTTACCACGTAAAGTACTAGTAGAATCCGCGTTTACACCACAATCATTCTCTGTTGAGGATGCCGATATCTATCATGTCTTTCAAGATTCAGTGAAAGGCTTACCACTTTCTGTTCCCCGTCAAGCTGAGCTAGTATTAAAAGCCGTCGCAGTAAAACGCTTTCATAAGCCTGTTCAACCAAAAAGTTGGTTTTTTGATACTCAGTCCAACGGCTATCACCCACAAGAAGGGGAGGTAGTTGAGCTGCAAAATGAATATAACACGGGTTATTTTATGGTCGTAGAGACCTCTGATACGGCAAGTATTGTGGTTTCAGTGAACAGTGATGACTTCTATTTAAGTAGTAGTAAGCAGCTGTCATTTTGCCAACCAATAAAAGTCATGCATGACCGTATGCGTTCAGCTAATGCCTTGTTCTATCAAGCGCAGATTCAGATGGTATCTTAAGCCGATACAGCCAACACCAAATTAAAATAAAAAGCCGCTTTAGTTTATTCTAAAGCGGCTTTTTATTTGTTCTCAAGTTTTCCTCTACCCATATTCCAGGCTCCAGTTTGTGGGGGAGTTGCAGGCCAATTTGCCAGTTAAACCTCACAGAATAATAAATCTTGACCATAGAAAGAGTCATTATGTGAAGTTAAGTGTTGCAGGCTCACATTTTTGTTATTTATTTTTACGCTTAAACCCCCTTAGTTTGGCTCTATCAAAAGCGCTATTACCTCTATATTTCCCTTTTTAGGGTGCTTTGTAAGTAACTTTCAGTCTATATTTGTAGTTGGTATAGTCCAGATTTGCGGTGAATAAGTATTCACTACGCGTTAGCGCCCGATTTTATGGTTAAAAATTAATGAGTAAAACAGCTTGAGAAGTTAATTGTGTTGAAAGTAATCAACACAATTAACTGGTGTAGAAATGAACAAACAGAGAGGTTTCATCGAGAAATATCGGAATTTAAACTGACAAGGGGGTATAATTAACGCCATTTTATTAGCGACTTAGTGATTAACATGCATCAATACCTTGCCGTAACGGCCAATGGCTTAGAAAATCTATTGGTAGAAGAACTCAAAAACTTGGGGATTGACGACCCAAAACCGGTACAAGCAGGGGTGCGATTTAAAGCCAATCTTGAACAAATATATAAGGCTTGTTTGTATAGCAGAACGGCATCTCGATTTGTTCGCATTCTGGCTGAGTTTAAATGTCAAGATGACATGGACTTGTATCTATCATGCATGTCTGTTCGTTGGCAGAATCACTTTGACGCACACAAATCAATTATTGTTGATTTTAACGGGACTAACAGTGAGATTCGCAATAGCCAATATGGTGCGATGAAAGTAAAAGACGCCATCGTCGATACGTTCACTAAAGCGAACTTACCTCGCCCTGAGATCAGCAAAGAAAGTCCTGACATTCGAATTCACGTACGTCTACACAGAGAAGAAGCAATACTGGGTATTGATATGGTTGGCCAAGGCCTAAACCAACGTGGATACCGCACCGAAGCAGGCCGTGCACCGTTAAGAGAAACATTAGCCGCCTCAATTGTGATGAGAAGTGGCTGGGATAAACAAACGCCGTTGATCGACCCTATGTGTGGTTCAGGTACGCTGCTTATTGAAGCGGTAATGTTGGCTGCCAACGTAGCCCCTGGTCATGCGCGTACTTCTTGGAGCCTTGAGAACCTAAAAGACTTCGACTACGGGCTTTGGACTGAAGTGAAGTCAGAAGCCAAAGTTGTTGGTCGTCGCGGTATTAACAAGTTTGAGATCCCTGTTATTGGTTACGATAACGACCCTCGAGTATTGGAAACGGCGAGAAAGAATGCTGTTCGTGCTGGTATTGATGGTTTGATTGATTTTCGTTTAGGGGATGCAACGCAAATTGTTGCTCCTAAAGATGCAGGCGAAGGTACGATTATTTGTAACCCGCCATACGGTGAGAGACTGAGTACTGAACCTGGCCTTATTGCGCTTTACTCTGAATTTGGCGCGCAACTTAAAGCCGAGTTTCGTGGCTGGAATGCATCAATCTTTTCAAGCTCTGATGAATTGCTTAGTTGCCTTCGCATGCGTGCTGACAAGCAATACAAGGTGAATAACGGCGCATTAAACTGTCTGCAAAAGAACTACGGCATTTCGACTAAAGCTCGAACAGGCGCTGATGAAGATAAACCACAGGCGATTGTGGCACCGGATTTTGCTAACCGTTTGAAAAAGAACATCGGTAAAATTGGCAAGTGGGCGAAGAAAGAGCAATTAGATTGTTACCGTATCTACGATGCCGATCTTCCTGATTATAACGTGGCTATTGATGTTTACCCTGGACACTTGGTGATTCAAGAGTACGCAGCGCCAAAAACGATTGAACCTGAACTGGCTAAGCGCCGTCTTACCGATATCATTCGCGCGAGCATTCAAGTGACTGGCGTTGAAGCAAACAACGTAGTGCTTAAGGTACGTCAAAGACAAAAGGGCACCAATCAGTATCAAAAGCTTGCTCAGAAATCTCACCAAATGGAAGTGGCTGAGTATGGGGTTAAGCTAAAAGTGAACCTGTTTGATTACTTAGATACAGGCTTGTTCTTAGATCATAAATTGACGCGTCGTAAAATTGGCCAAATGGCGGCAGGTTGTGATTTTCTTAACTTGTTTGCTTACACCGGTAGTGCAACTGTTCACGCCGCAGTGGGCGGCGCTAAGAGCACCACAACCATTGATATGTCCAATACCTACTTAGATTGGGCTCAAGAGAACTTAGCAATCAACGGTATTAAGGGTAAGCAACATCAGTTTATCCAAGCAGATTGTCTACAATGGCTTGAGAAAGCGACAGGGCAATACGACCTTATCTTTATCGATCCACCGACGTTTTCAAACTCTAAACGCATGAAGCAAACGTTCGATATCCAGCGTGATCACATCCAATTGATGACGCATTTGAAACGACTATTGAAACCTGAAGGCACGATTGTATTTTCTAATAACAAACGTCAATTTAAGATGGATATGGAAGGGATAAGCGAGCTTGGGCTTAAAGCACAAAACATTTCAGATAAAACGCTGCCTTTGGATTTTGCTCGTAATAAGCACATTCATAACTGCTGGCTAGTATCTGTAGAAAACAAAGCTTAATGAGCGTAACGCTTTATAGCACGCAAGGGTGTCACTTGTGCGAGCAGGCATTCGCTTTGCTTGCACAATTGGCTATTGAACCACAGGTTATAGACATTGCCTTCGATGATGATCTGTTCTTACGTTACGGTGTCACTATACCAGTGGTGCAAGTCGGTGACGTTGAGCTTAACTGGCCCTTCAATTTACAACAATTACAACTATGGTTAGACAATAATGGCATTACTTACCATTCATAATGGTCAACTGGCGTTTGGTGATATTCCTTTACTAGACAAAGCCGATTTTCAACTTCAAGAAAAAGAACGTGTCTGTTTGGTGGGACGAAACGGGGCAGGTAAGTCAACTTTGATGAAAGTGATTGCCGGTGACGTGTTGATGGACGATGGACACATGCAGATC
Organism: Vibrio sp. UCD-FRSSP16_30; assembly: GCF_001676025.1. GTDB lineage: Bacteria > Pseudomonadota > Gammaproteobacteria > Enterobacterales > Vibrionaceae > Vibrio. The sequence continues at coordinate 183,075 of NZ_LZFW01000024.1, read as the reverse complement.
ACTCAAGATGTCGTGATTTCTCGTCTTGAGCAAGATCCACCACGAAATCAAGCAGGTACCGTTTACGAGTATGTCTCTGAAGGCCTAGCTGAAATTGGTAAACAATTGAAGATCTATCAAGATCTTCTGGATCTTGTTACCGAAGACCCAAGTGAGAAAAATATAAATCGTTTGGCTAAGGTGCAAGAGCAGCTTGACCATACCGGCGCATGGCGTTTTGAAAGTCGCATTACTAATGTATTAGAAGCGCTAGCACTTGACGGTCATACATTACTGACTGATTTATCTGGTGGCTGGCAGCGTAAAGCAGCCCTTGCACGAGCATTAGTGTGCGATCCAGATGTATTACTTCTTGATGAGCCTACCAACCACTTAGATGTCACAACCATCGAATGGCTTGAGACGTTCTTAAAAGATTTCCGCGGTTCAATCATCTTTATCTCGCATGATAGAAGTTTCATTCAATCCATGGCCACGCGTATCGTTGATCTGGATCGAGGCATATTGACGTCATTTCCTGGCAACTATAAGCAGTATTTAGTGGGTAAAGAGGAAGCAATGCGTGTCGAAGAGGCACAAAATGCGGAATTTGATAAGAAACTCGCTCAAGAAGAAGTTTGGATTCGCCAAGGTATTAAGGCGCGCCGTACACGTAATGAAGGTCGCGTAAGAGCATTAAAACAATTGCGTAATGAAAGGCAAGATCGTATTGCCGTACAGGGCAAAGCTAACATTCAAATCGATGATGGCACGCGTAGTGGCAAAATTGTGTTTGAAGCTGAGAATGTGAGTTACCAAATTGACGGTAAAGCGATTGTCGATGACTTTAGCTTTAGGGTTATGCGCGGTGATAAAATTGCACTTATTGGTCCAAATGGTTGCGGTAAGAGTACTTTGCTCAAGCTAATGCTTGGTCAATTGCAACCGGATACAGGTCGTTTACATTGTGGTACAAAGCTTGATATTGCTTATTTTGATCAGTATCGCGAAGCACTTGATCCTGAAAAAACCGTTATTGATAATTTAGCAGACGGCAAGCAAGAAGTGACCGTTGGTGGCCGTGAGCGTCATGCTCTGAGTTACTTACAAGACTTCTTATTCTCTCCACGTCGAGCTCGATCTCCTGTGAAAGCACTTTCTGGTGGCGAGAAAAACAGACTGTTATTAGCTAAATTATTCCTAAAATCGAACAATTTATTGGTATTGGATGAACCAACCAATGATTTAGATATCGAAACATTGGAACTTTTGGAAGATTTGCTTGCCAACTATCAGGGTACATTACTTTTAGTCAGTCATGACCGTGAATTTGTTGATAACACGGTAACGGATAGCTGGATTTTTGAAGGTAATGGCCGAATTGAAGAATTTGTTGGTGGCTATCATGATGCGCAGCAACAGCGTGCTCAGGTTAAGACTGCTAGAAAGGAATTTGTTGCCACAAAAAGCAATGTTGTGGTCAATGAAAAACCTTCAAGCAAACCAAGTCGCAATACTGGCAAAAAATTGTCGTATAAGTTGCAACGTGAGTTAGAATCGTTACCACAGCTTCTTGAGCAATTTGAAGAACAGATAGAAACTTTACAGGAAAAGGTTAATGACCCTGCATTTTTTGCACTTCCTGTCGAGAAAACACAGCCTGTACTTGAAGAGTTAGCTTCCAAGGAACAGGAATTAGAAATAGCATTTGAGCGCTGGGAAGAGCTCGAAGCAATGCAGCAGGAATAAGATATTTTGAATCGCAGTTGTATCTTTAAACTTTCAACCGTAGCCGCTTTGGTTATGGGATCTTTTGGCGCACATGCCGCAACAACCAGTCTTTATAAGGTTGTACCTATCACAGTATCGAGCACTATTGGGCTTGAGGCTTATGGTAGTGCTATTGACGAAAATGGTAATATTGCGGGTGATACGCGTAATGGTACGGATGGTATTCCATTTCGTGATGAAGCCTCTTTTGGTATAGATAATACGTTCACCTATTTAGACTGGAGTGATCTCGAAAGCTACTGCTACCGACATTTAGGTTATAACAGTTGTGAGAACTGGGCCGAACGTGAGTGGCATGGCATTAACGATGCCGGCGGTTTAGAGCGTGAGCGTGAGGCCTATTACGATGGTTATACTGCAAATGCAAATGCCTTTGATAATACTGGCACTCAGCTTATGCAAAAACCGACCTCTGACTATTTACCAGGTGGAACGGATACCTTCGTTGAAGGTTCCAATAATGTTGTAGTGAATAAGTTTAGTGTTGATGATCAAGTGTTGGGTACAACCAGCAGTGGTTATTATAAATTGAGCTCAGGTAATTATGGTCTAGCGTATCGAGAGCGTGGTTTTGTTGGTGATACGATTTTACCGCCGGCAACTACATTTAATGGTGATCCTGTAAGTGACATTGTCACGAAAATGGGTCGCACCATGGCGTTTGATTCATTCGAATATCCAGCTGATTCAGGGGATATTTATATAGTAGGTAGTGCCTCGGTTGCACCATTTGATTACAGCGATGGTAACAAAGACTATGATGGTCGTGATGTTAGCCGCTGTTTTAGTGGTGATACTCCTATCGCTGATCCGGGCGCTGAAGCTTATTGTCAAAACTTTGCGTTTGCGACCAAGGCATTTGTTTGGAATAGTGCAGATACTACTGGTGTTTCTGTTGCTGCTTGGGGAGCGACTGAAACAATTGCTAATCGCGATAAAAAGTCTTATATGTCGAGCGTTCGCGGCGCCGTTGTGCCTGATCATGAACTGATTGCAAACGAAGGGACAACCGATGTGTACCCTGATGCGACAGATTATGACGGCAAACCCGTTCTAGTTGGTTATAACACGCGTCGTGATGATAATAATTTATTGATGCAAGCCGCCATCTATTATCCTAAAGATACAACGGGTGATTTAGATTTAACTCAAGATGACCAATGGGATTCTAAATTTATCTCTAATGCCGAGGTTGAGGTTAGTGGGGATTACATCTATTCCAATACTCGCGCAACGGACATCAACAATAACTTATTGGTGATCGGCGAATCTAAACGAAGTGGTTATTACCCAGAAAATGGCGCAGCTGCAAGCCGTATGTTTGTTGCTGATGCTGGGGTAGAGACACCATCTGCAACTTATTTGTCGACAACTGGTGAGTCAATTTTCTTCACCGGTTCCGGTGGCAAAGCAGAAGCGGTAAACAATTATAATGAGATTGTGGGTACTATCGATGCTGAAACCGCGCGCGAATATGGCGGTAAGCAACGTAGACATAGAGGTTTTATCAACCCTTATGAGTTTACGGGAACTCACGCGAAACGCCGCGCTTTATTCCAAGATAAATCTTGGTTTCTTGATGACTTAACCAATGATGATGATGTTAGCGGTACTAACAATCATTATCGCATAATTGCAGCATCTGATATTAACGATAACGGTGAGATATCGGCTACTGCTCTATATTGTGCCGATGGTTTCGATAATACTGGGCACAATGCTTATTGTGGCGGTGGTACTGGTGTTGAGACTGTTGTCGCGGTTAAGCTTGTTCCTAATGTCGATCTCAATGATGAGGATGCTAGTGTGACTATTACACCACGTAGTGTCGCTCAAGAAACAATATCCAGACAAGGTGGTAGCCTTGGTCCTTGGGCTCTGTTTCTACTGACTATTGTTGGATTGAGAAGACGACAAAAACAATAGTTTAATCGGTCATATACAGCGTAATATTAAGGACAAACTCACAAATTGTGGTTTGTCCTTTTTTTAACCTTGTGAAATCTGCATTTTTGAACGAATCTTATAGAGGGTTATTTAACATTGCTTTGATGTTTAGGAATATAAACACACACAGAGTTATCAAGCGGTGTTAATCCCAAGTACGTTGTTTATTGAAAGGTTAGAGGATTTAACTATGAAGAGACAAAAACGCGACCGTCTTGAGAGAGCACAGTCCCAAGGTTATAAAGCGGGTCTAAATGGTCGCTCAAGCGATACTTGTCCATACCAACAAACAGATGCTAAATCTGAATGGTTAGGAGGTTGGCGAGACGCGAAAGGAGATCTTGAGTCTGGTCTTTATAAATAATCTTTTAATATAGGCTCTGTATTGGAGCCTTTATTAAGACCACCTAACGCACTATAACTAATTGTATGTTCGCAAAAAATATAATACCCAGTACGTGCACAATTAGAATTCTTTAATAGGGACAAATAAAAAAGCCATGACAAGTATCATGGCTTAGGGGAGAGATCCGCTTCAGTGATTAGAACTTTGAAGTATCTTGGAATAATCCAACTTTAAGATCTTTTGCTACGTAAATCTCTTTACCATCAACAAGAACGCGACCGTCAGCCATGCCCATAACCAGTTTACGGTTAACAACACGCTTCATTTGAATTTCGTAAGTCACTTTTTTCGCTGTTGGTAGAATTTGACCAGTAAATTTAACTTCACCTACACCTAATGCGCGACCTTTACCTTCACCGCCAATCCAGCCAAGGAAGAAACCAACAAGTTGCCACATTGCATCAAGACCAAGACAACCAGGCATCACTGGGTCACCAGGGAAGTGACAGTCAAAAAACCATAGGTCCGGAGTAATATCAAGTTCTGCGATAATAAGACCTTTGCCAAACTCACCTTCAGTTTGTGACATCTTAGTCACTCGATCCATCATCAGCATGTTAGGTGCTGGTAATTGTGGGCCTTGAGGGCCGAATAGTTCACCGCGGCTTGATGCTAATAGATCTTCGCGATCATATGAGTTTGCGATATCGCAAGGTTTTTGTTGCATTGTATTGAGTCTCCAGATTCTTTGAACGTGCATTTTATGTGATGCAGTATAGTACTTACAACTCCGATCAGTCCTTAAACAGCAATCTTTTAAGGCGTCCTAGTAAACTTTCACCTAGTTCGTGTTGATTTAGTCTATCGATACGTTCAGCTATTTTATTTAATATTGTATCGTCACTGTCTCCGCAAAATTGCTGACCGGTAATGATACGTAATGCTTGGTCCACATCCTCTACACTCCAAATATGGAATTGACCTTGTTTTATTGCATCTACGACATCTTTGTGTAGAGATAGATGACGAAGGTTTGATATAGGTAAAACAACACCTTGTTCTCCTGTTAAGCCCTGATGGGCACAAACATAGAAGAAGCCTTCAATTTTTTCATTCAATCCACCGACAGCTTGTACACGACCAAATTGATCGACGGCACCAGTCACTGCAATGTTTTGTTTTATTTCATAACCAGACAATGCACTCACGAACGCACATAGCTCAGCTAACGACGCACTATCGCCATCCACTTCGCTGTAAGATTGCTCAAATACAATGGAAGCGGAATAGGGAAGCGGCTCATCAAGATCAAGAGCGCTACTTAAAAAGGCTTGCATAATCATCATGCCTTTAGCATGCAAGTTGCCCCCAAGTTCAGCTTTGCGCTCTACATCAGAAACATCGCCGTCTCCACCAAAGTGAATAACGCAAGAAATTCGCGCAGGCTCACCATAAGAGACCGGGTGTCCAGGTACATCGACTACAGTGAGTCCGTTAACCTGACCAACTTGTTTACCTTCCGTTTGAATTAATACTTGCCCATCCAAAATGTCATCAAGTGCACGATTGGGTAAATAAGATTCACGGTAATACCTCGCTTTAAGTGCGGCATCAATGTGTTTTTCTTCAATAAGTTGTGAGCCAGATTCTAACGATGCTTCGGTGAGTAAACTGCGAATCCAAGATGCAGATAAAGGGGCAAAATGTTGCTCTTCACATACTCTCGCACCGGCGGTTAGAAAACCGTAGATAGCGTCTGCCGATAAGTCTGGTAGTTTGGCATCAGCAACGATACTTGCAACATAGCCTAGATACAGCGGCGCTGTGATTTCATCGATACGAACGTCCATCTCAACTTCTGTGAACATAGTATAAGACGATGAAAAGGCTGGATCTAAGTAGTCTAAATCAGCAAGTTGGTTACGATCACCAACCACAATTATTTTTACAGAGCTTTCAAATCGTTGCTTAGGAATGAAACCATTTTTACTGGTACCAACTCTAGAAACTTCTTCACCGGCCAATAGTGCACGGACAGCCAATAGCGTTGTTGGCTTAGCTAACAAAGCATTAGCAGAAAGAATTAAATAGCCGCCATTAAATTTTTCCAACAGCCCCACAAAAGACTGCGCATCACCGGCATCAGTGACAATGTAACTACCCAATAATTCTTCTGCAGAAATTGATTCGGTATGATGGATAGGCGCAGAAGTAAATGAGCCCAATACAGATGCAATTTCTTTTCGAGCGGCAACGGTATCCGAACTGTTTATCGCTAACAATGGAGCTTGACTACCAAGCTCGACATATCGCTTTACTGTTGCTTCTAAACGAGGCTGTAAAGAGATAAACGAAGATTCAGGATATTGAAACAAAGCTCGTGTAGAGTCTATAACTTGATCATGTTGAGGAGTCGCGAGTCGCCAATCTATCGATTTCATAAATAATTACTAAAATATACTATGGCGACAGTATACCTAAGCTCGTGAGATATGACCCGATAAATAGTCAGTTTGCGGATTTAAGGCCACATTTTTCAATTACATTGCATCATTTTGTGCTCAACAACAAATATCATCAGTGCTTTCATTGTCAAAGCAAAGAACAAGGGTTACGCTGTCACTGTAACATTGTAATTAATCCTACAGATTTAACGGACTAACATTTAGAATCATGAAATATCAACAACTTGAAAATCTAGAGTGCGGATGGAAGTGGAACTACTTGATTAAAAAATGGAAAGAGGGAGAAACCATCACTCGCCATTTAGACAGTAGTATAGATGCTGCCGCCGTAGAGCTTTTACGAGCAATTGAGCATGAGCCCGTACAAGTGTTGGAATGGATTGATAATAACATGTCCTTTGAGCTCGATAACAAGCTAAAACAAGCTATCCGAGCAAAGCGAAAGCGTCACTTTAACGCAGAACAAATCCATACTAGAAAGAAATCCATCGATTTAGACTATCGAGTTTGGGAAAAACTGTCATTTAGAGCGAACGAATTAGGCTGTACTTTATCTGATGCGATTGAATATCTGCTCAGTGAAGCTCAACGCAGCGAAAAAGCGAATGAAAAAGTAAACTTGCTTAAAGAAGATTTAAACAAACTTCTATCTGATTAAGTAGATAGAACACAGGAGATCCTCATGTTGTATGTCATATTGGTCGCCGCAGCACTTATTTTTGCTATCGTATTATACGACAAACCAAAAATGAAACTTGTCTTCAAACAAGGCCAAGTAAGCTCGCATTCAGGCTCAGTAGATAAAGCTTTCCTGCACAAGTGTGAAGACATTGTACGAAAGCAACCATTTGAAGGCACACTCAAAGTTTATCAATCACAAAACCAATACCGAATGAAGTTTTCAAAAGGCGTTCCAAACAAAACACGCCATATTTTACGCAGCGCATTACCAGGTGCAAAACTTAACGGAAAGAAACGATAACAAGACAATATTAGACCTAAGCACGATATCAGTGGTTAGGTCTTTAAACATTCTTAGATTAACACCAATAATTGAGCTGACATCATCAAATAGCCCCCACAACTAAAGTGCGCATTATGTATATTATGTTAAATATGGTTTATTGGAACTAGTATCAGGCTTACTATTTTATTGTGTACTCTACTCTTTCCATTGCTTTGCCAGCTAAGCTAACTATCACTTAGTCGTATTTGATGACAAGCCTCATTAATGTGTAAATTTGATATAAGTGATTCTCAAATCTAGTTTAGTTTTTTGTTCTGGCATGCGGTTTTATTTTATGTGCCTCACGTGATTGACTGAACCAACAATTCAAATGACACATCAGGCAAATCACTTTTCAATGGCGACATCGATGCTCAAGTCTAGGACGAACGCATGACTAAACACTTATCGACCAATCATGTTCATCATCTCCACAAGACGCCGTGAAATCATCCTTGATGGCTTCATTGTGGTATCCATGCCACAAAAAGGTGTTCCGATAATGCACTTGATTTTGTTCAAATAACATTCGTGATCTCACCCTGTGCTCAAGTCCCTTCGTTTGCTTTTTTAACCGCGTACATCTGTGCAATTGCCCAGTTACATCCATGTTTCCCATCTATCTGAGACAAGATCTAAAATTAACGCCACTAAATTTAAATCAATGCCTTATCATTGGCCTAGCCGATAATCGTTCTTGAAATCTCCAGCTCCTTTTCTTATCGAATGCTCTAATTGCTTATTATTAACCACCTTCGTTTATGGTTATATTTAATTGGCTCATGGCATTAGTTATAGTGCATTAGGTTGGTAATTAAAGATGATACATACATGCACATCCTTAATTACGTTATTGATTAATAGACAGGTTTGACTTCTTTTACTTCAAAGTTAGCAAAGTCGACCTCATCTTCAGTGGCGTTTAGCTGCTCTTTTGCTTTTAAGGAACGGTAAATTCCCCATTTAGGTCGTACAAAGTTACCTTTATTGGCATCGTTACCTGAGCGCCACATTTCGATATTGTTTTCATGTACTTCTATTAATGGTGTTGTTTCACCTACAGGCGTTACCGTCATCATTAAATTGCCTTGCTCGGCGTAATTGGCTCTGACGAAAACTTCAAACCAACGACCTTTGATGTCATCTTGCCAATCTACGTTATGTTTTGAGGTGTGATATAAGGTATTGTTAATTGTTCCGCTGTGATCTGAGTTATAACCAACGTGTCTAACCTCTAAACCACTACGTCCATGTCTTATATTGGCAGTAAGCGTCAATATAGGTGAGTTTGTTAAAGCATCACTACCCGACTTTTTAACCGCTTTTAGCTGGAAAATATGCGTGAAATGTCTGGTTACCTTCAAATCATCGTTGATTCTAAACTTCCAACGATACTCAAATGTTTTACCTAGATATCCTTTAAGAGAAGAATCTGAACGTCCATAAACCTTAATTTCATTTCGCTGGCGATCACTTTTTGATAGAACGTCTCTGTCATGATCAAGATCTCGATGAAGTACAAATTTAAAATAGTCACCAATTTTCGGGTCTGTAAGCTCTGTAATGTGTGGATGCCCTTGATGGTTTGCACTGCCATACAAGTCCGGCGCTTCAATTGAACGTGGTCCAAATGCATTACGTATCAATGTGTACGTATCTTCGCCATTAGCACCATCAGCGTCTAATCGAGTCTCACTGACTTCTGTGTAGCCTTTAATTTTCTCAAAACTTTTGACGCTAATCTCATCTTTACTGCTATGTGCACAGCCACTTATTATAAAAATCAGGCTCAAAGGCAGGACTCGTTTTAACATTGTTATTCCTTTTAGTTCCTGTCATAAAAAAGTAATACTAGCACCAACAGTACACATAAATAGTGCTATGTCACACATTATGCCGATGGTAATGTAATGTTTTCATGCTCAACAACAGCGGTGAAGTACTTTATACTCTGGCATCGCTCTTTTTTGGAATACCTTGTGGCGCTTTCACGAAAACAATATCTAGCATTGTTTGGCATTTTGCTATTAGCAACAAATTTACGAGGCCCCTTTACTAGCCTTGCGCCAGTTCTAGACCAGATAATGACTCAACTGCATCTAAGCTCAACGATGCTTGGCATGTTGTCGTCACTGCCGTTACTTTCCTTTGCTATCATCTCTCCGCTTTCGCTCAGTGTATTGAAGAAGTTTGGTTTAAAAAGCAGCATTTGCATTGCACTTTTAGCTATTTTATTGGGTATATGTCTACGTTCTGCGGGCTCTGTTAGCAACTTATATATAGGGACAATCCTTATTGGCGCTGGAATTGCAGTGGGTAATGTTTTACTGCCCGTTGCAGTAAAAGCCAGTTTCCCTACGCGAATCGCCGTTGTCACATCCTTGTATATCTTTACCATGGGCATTGGTTCAACCGTGGCATCCACTGCGATGGTGCCACTATCTCATCAGTCCTTTATGTCACTCACTGGCTGGCAATTGGCTTTATTATTTAACTTAGTCTTTGTGGTCAGCGCCTTCGTTTTTTGGTTTTGTAGCAACAGCAATAATCAACACGATGATAATCATCAACTGGTTAGTATAAGAAGCTTATTGAAAAGCGCTGTCGCATGGCAGGTTACTCTTACTTTAGGTTTTAACTCGTTTACCTTTTATTCATTTGCTGCTTGGCTACCCAAAATGCTACTTGATCATGGCATGAATGAAATTGAAGCAGGCAACATATATGGGCTATTACAGTTATCCACCATGCTTCCAGGCATAGTATTAATACCCATACTATCAAGGCTAAAAAACACAAAATGGTTATTTATCGCCACCTCCGTTGGCGTGGTTCTTGCGGCCCTTGGGTTATTATTCGCCCCGCAATACGCGACATTTTGGACCGTGATGTTTGGCTTTTGTAATTGCTCAACGTTCGTTGTTTCAATCTCTTTTGTCGGCTTGCGTACTAATAATGCCTCACAAGCGGCGGCACTTTCTGCAATGTCACAAAGTATTGGTTATGCCATTGCCACTTTAGGTCCGCCACTTCTTGGATACCTTTATCAACGCAGTGGCGCATGGTCTTTACCATTACTTGCCATTATCTGTATTGCCAGTTTATGTGTTTTATTTGGTACTCTGGCGGCGCGAGAAACGAGCGTTTCTTAAAGCATTAATACACAAAATTAAACACGACATTCACTTTCTAGTCGTTTAATACCAATCGTAGTAAATCTCTGATCAGCCTAGCTGGTTAAAACACTTGATAACCGCGTTGAAATTTTTGATTGTAGAATAACTACTTATCAAAAATATTCGCCTTGTTCTCAAGTGTTTTTCCTGCGCTATTTCTGATCATTTACTTACTGTGATTGGTATAATTTAATATTCTATTTAATCAAAAAAAGCCAACTCAAAAGAGTTGGCTTTATATTTACACGCTACCGTTAAGCTAATTAGTTAGCATTAATGCCTACATCGCTTTCGGTTAACATTGTTGGCTTAGAAACTGATGGTGAGCTAGTTAACTCAACAAGTTCAGAAGTATCTAATATACCACCGCTGTTTACAGTAGCGCTGCCGCTATTATAAGCCGTGTTACCAGACCAAGTATTTGAACTATCATCTGCATCGTTACCAAATAACGTACCTTCACTACCAATAACAACGTTGCCTGTCACTGTAATGTTCGAAGGACTATTTTTGTAACTGCTATCTTCACGTCCAATATAAATACCACCGCCAGTGCTATCTACGATTGTATTATTAGCAACGTTGATGTTAGTTGGAGTTTCATGGCTATCACCATTTGAACTATCTGAAGTATCGCCATTATCAATTAATAGAGGTAATCTCCAGCTGGTTCCAGATAAGCCTTCCATGTAGTTATCATACACACTATGGCCTTCACCATAGATACGGATACCACCGGTTTGGTAGTTATCATCTTCTACAGAGTCACTTGCGCCAGTACCGTAGAAATAGTTTCCGTATGCACTGTTGTTATAACCTAAACGGAATGACAGTGAACCCATTGAGTTCTTAAAGGTGTTGTAGCGGAAAGTGTTTTCTGAAGTTTTAATGGTTAGAATTTCATTTTCACCATCACAGTTTTCGAACAAGTTATATTCAACAATGTGATTTGTTTCAATATCTTGTGAAGAAGAAATACCCATTACAATCGCTTCACGATCAGAGTCACCTGCTGGTGTTCCATCGACAAGATACGGTGTAATGTTGTTAAAGTAGTTATGGTGAATATGAGCATCTTTGGTCATTAACTCTTCACCCGTTGTATCATCTACATCGTACTGGAACTTGATGTAACTACCGGTATTCTTCGCACCATCAACAACACTTATATTTTTATCGTGGAATTCATTGTAACCAATCTCAATGAATTGACTTGATTCTGTTACCACTAAAGAACTTTGGCCTTCTGTGACGTCCAGGTGATCAAAGTAGTTACGTAAAACTTTGATATTAGTAGAGTTAACGATTTTAACTAGCGTGCTCACGTCATTAGAAGGTCCAAACATGAAACCTTGTAAGGTAATATTATTTGAGTTTTGAATGGTGGCATTTTCTAGTTTTAATCCACCGACAGTCTCTGCTCGGATTAATACTTGGCTATCAAAACTAATGTCTTTAATTGAGATTTCGCCGCTATCAGTAATGATGATTTCATCGCCACCGACTGCACTTGCCAGTACTTCATTTAAATCATCAGCTGATGTGTAGTACGTTTGTCCATCGACAGGATCTGTCACAGGAGGGATAACAACCACTTCATCTTCAACACACTCGTCACCGACTAATGAATAACCATCATCACAAGTGATTGGTGTCACTTCTTCCTCATCTTCGACACAAACGCCGTCAACTAATGAAGAACCTTCCTCACAAACAACGCCACCTGGGTCTGTTGATTCTGAAACGGTAAATTCTGTTACGCTGTTCCAAGTGTTTGATGTATTGCCGTAACCTGTGTAACGAATGTATTGAGCATTCACTGCATTAAACGTGAACGTTTCTAGAGCTAAACTGCTACCAGAACTATAGGTTTCATCAAGAACTGTAGTCCATGAACTGTCATCATCACTGACTTCAATACTAAAGATACTTTGACGAGAGCTGCCTTTATAAAAAGCCAACTGCACATTATCCAGTGTTTGCTCGCTGCCTAAATCTAAACGAACCCATTCACCGCTGCCGTTGGCAGACCAGCGAGTGTCCAAACTTGAATCGATAACATTGTCCGCAACATTACCGTCATCACTGCTTGCAAGTGCTGCTGCATCAACTGGAACCACCGGATCGGGCTCGACTGGATCTGGATCAACTGGGTCGGGATCAACTACTACATTTTCATCGCCATCGGTAAAGTCGACTTCAGTGACACTATTCCAAGTGTTGCTGCTGTTACCAAACCCAACATAACGAATATAACGTGCGGTCACAGTCTCGCTAAATGCAAAGTCCTCTTGATCTGCTGTATCGCCACTACTCACCGAATCGACTTCTGTTGACCAAGAACTCGCATCATTAGAGCTTTCAATTCTAAAATAAGTACTACGAGAATCACCTTTATAAAAAGCAATGCTCACACCACTTAATGGCACGTCACTGCCAAAGTCATATTGCACCCACTGACTGCCATCATTACCATTAGCAGACCAACGAGTAGTTAGATCACTATCAGTGGTATTGCTTGCCGCATTTCCGTCATCACCACTGGAGGTTAGGCTAATAGGTTCGGCTGCGTAACTTGTAGAGATACCGGCAAGTAACAGAGCAGATGCAATTGCAGAATATTTTATTTGTTTCATAGTTCCCTCTTTAAATGATTGAACTTCCGTTATTAAGTTCGTCAATTAATCGTCAGAGTAACGATATTTTGCGTTATTTTTGTTAAGCAAAATGAGCGTAGCTATAAAACATAGTATTGGTGTTGCATAATGTTACAAGTGTGATTTACGTTGAATTTATTTGTCTTATTTTATGAAAAATACATCTATTCATCTGAGTTATTCTTTTAAAGATCACAAAGTATTAAATTAATCCCTTATATAAAGTGAGTTTTAATACTTTCAATAAAACGTATTTAATAGAGTCTTTTCATTCTCTTATCTGTGCTATTTAGATTCACATGAGCGCTATCACGTTATTACGTCTATTTAGACAGTGACAACCCCCATTAGAGATTTCATACAACAAAGTAATTATCGAGGTCATATTATCTGACCAACCAGAAATACAGTTTGCAGCACATTTACGATTTAAGAAGGTAAGCACAACATAAGCGAATCTAGTTTATGACTAGGGAAGACAACAATGAATACTATAAAGGCAAGCGCATATAGACCGTTACGCCACTATTCACTTGTCATTAACAATTACATGCAAGCTTTCAAGGCCATTTCCAATAGTGAACTTCAGCGTTTTATCAGGTTCTATTGGAATAAACTCTGATATTTGATAGCTAGCCCCCTGATACTGTATTAAAGCTCCATTTCCTTTCATTCCCTCTGTAGTAACTGAAAATTGACGCCCATCTTTGCTGTACTTTAAGTGATATTGATTATCACTCAGTACCATATTGCACTCCTGTTGCGCCCAACATTGCTGATGATTGATAACATTTGTTGAGTCATGCTCAATTGTTCGCCATGTAAAGACGAAGATAAGCACCGAAAAAGTCACGATAATTTGGATTAAACGCCCTTTGGTTATTTTTTCTGCAGCCATTAAATGTTCCCTTTGTAACAAACTTCAAACTTTTTACATTAAATAGTAAAACTCTATTGATTCAGATCGTTAAGTCTCTGTCATTCAAATGTTAAATCCGTATAATTCTTGCTGTTAATATCGCTTTTTAAAACGGAATTTAGGAATCAGAGCAACTTTAACTCATTTCCCTTTGTTTTTGGTGGTATTTGTCGTTGCGTCAACTTGTTGGCGTTGTGTTGGAAAAGTGTAGTTATTAATAATTGGAAGCATGCAAATGAGCCAAGAAAAGCAGCTTGAACAAAACTACAACTACACCGTAGTTCGTCAATTTACCCTAGTTACCATTCTTTGGGGTATTGTCGGCATGGGTGTAGGTGTTTTGATTGCCGCTCAGTTGGTTTGGCCACAGCTTAACTTTGATACGCCGTGGTTAACCTACTCTCGTCTACGACCGCTTCATACGAATGCGGTAATTTTTGCGTTTGGTACAAGCGCCCTATTCGCCACATCTTATTATGTGGTTCAACGTACCTGTCAAGCTCGCTTGTTTGGTGGCCCACTTGTGGCATTCACCTTCTGGGGTTGGCAAGCGATCATTTTATCCGCTGCGATTTCACTGCCTTTAGGTTTTACCTCAGGTAAAGAGTACGCGGAGCTAGAGTGGCCAATCGATATCGCAATCACTATCGTTTGGGTGGCTTACGCCGTCGTGTTCTTTGGAACGCTCATTAAGCGGAAAACATCGCACATTTATGTGGCTAACTGGTTCTTTGGAGCCTTTATATTGACCGTTGCAGTCCTGCATATCGTCAATAGCTTAGCGATTCCAGTATCAGCAATGAAATCCTACTCCGTTTACTCTGGCGCAGTCGATGCCATGGTGCAATGGTGGTATGGGCATAACGCTGTAGGCTTCCTTCTTACCGCAGGTTTCCTCGGTATGATGTATTACTTTGTACCAAAACAAGCTGAACGTCCCGTTTATTCATACCGTCTTTCAATCGTTCACTTTTGGGCTCTAGTATCATTATACATTTGGGCAGGCCCTCACCACCTTCACTACACGGCACTTCCTGATTGGACGCAGTCGTTGGGTATGGTGATGTCTTTGGTACTGTTCGCACCTTCTTGGGGTGGCATGATCAACGGTATTATGACTCTCTCTGGCGCGTGGCATAAACTGCGTTACGACCCAATTTTACGCTTCCTTATTGTTTCATTGTCTTTCTACGGTATGTCTACCTTTGAAGGCCCAATGATGGCAATCAAAACCGTCAACGCCCTATCTCACTACACAGATTGGACTATTGGTCATGTTCACTCTGGCGCATTAGGTTGGGTGGCAATGGTCTCTATCGGTTCTGTTTACCACTTAGTGCCTAAGTTATTTGGACAAGAGCGTATGTACTCTGTAGGTCTAATTAACGTTCACTTCTGGTTAGCAACTGTCGGCACTGTGTTGTACATCGTGGCAATGTGGATCTCTGGTGTGATGCAAGGCCTGATGTGGCGCAGCGTGAACGCTGATGGCACATTGACTTATAGCTTTGTTGAGTCAGTTCAAGCGTCTTACCCGTATTACACTGTTCGCTTCATTGGCGGCGCTATCTTCTTATCTGGCATGTTCTTGATGGCTTACAACACCTACAAGACAATCAAAGCCCCTAAGGACAGCCTTAAAGCTGTTCCTCAGCCTGCACAATAGGAGATTTTGATATGGCTAACAATTCGAAAAATCGCCACGAGCTCGTTGAGAAAAACGTCGGTTTAATGGCAATACTGATTGTCTTTGCAATCAGTTTGGGTGCTTTAGTGGAAATCACCCCTTTGATTTTCCAAAAGCAAACAACAGAGCCAGTTAAAAACCTGCGTGTTTACTCAGCACTAGAAATGGAAGGACGTGATATCTATATCCGTGAAGGCTGTACGGTCTGTCACAGCCAAATGATTCGCCCTTTCCGCTCTGAAACCGAACGTTACGGTCACTACTCTGTTGCAGGTGAAAGTGTATGGGAACACCCATTCTTATGGGGTTCAAAACGTACCGGTCCTGATTTGGCTCGCGTAGGCGGTCGTTATTCTGATGAATGGCACCGTGTTCACTTGATTAACCCACGCGAACTTGTACCTGAGTCGAATATGCCTGGCTTCCCATGGCTAGAAGAAAACATATTAGACGGTAAATTGACGCAGAAGAAACTTGAGATATTCAAAAACCAATTTGGCGTTCCATACACTGATGAGCAAGTCGCATCTGCACAACAAGATGTTGCTGGCAAAACAGAAATGGAAGCATTAATTGCTTATCTTCAGTCTCTTGGCCATGCAATGAAGTAAGGAGTGAATATGGATATTAGTATTATTCACAGCATCTGGACAATTGTGTTATTTGTCTGCTTTGCCGGTGTGGTGTGGTGGGCTTTCGGCAAGAGTCGTAAAACTCGCTTCGAAGAAGACGCAAATATGATCTTTGCTGATGAGCCTAGCTCAAGTAAAGACCAGCAAGGAGAGCCTAAATAATGACTACATTTTGGAGTCTTTGGATCACAGTCATCACCGTAGGGACCTTAATTGGTGTTGCTGTCATCCTTCGCTGGTGTGTGAAAGACAGAATGGGCGTGCCCCCGGGTGAAGATATGGGCCACGAATACGATGGTATTCGCGAGCTCAATAACGATCTTCCTAAATGGTGGACGTACCTATTTATCTCGACATTTGTTTTTGCTGTTGTTTATCTTGCCCTTTACCCAGGGCTTGGTAACTACAAAGGCCTATTAGGCTGGCAAAGTTCTGATCAAACGGTGACAAGCCTTGAAGAGTCTCAAGCCTCTATCGCTCGAGCTCAACAAAACAAGCAGCTTGATCAATATGCAAAAGAGCTAGACGACGCTGACGCACACTTTGGTGAAGCCTTTAGAACTTTGGCAATGAACGATGACGGCACAGGTTTACGTTCTATTCCTGAGATCGCAAGCAACGAAGAAGCCATCAAAGTTGGGCAACGCCTGTTTTTGCAAAACTGTTCACAATGTCACGGCTCTGATGCTCGTGGTCAACTTGGTTTTCCAAATTTAACTGACAACGCATGGCTGTACGGCGGCGAGCCACAAGCCATTGTGACGACCGTTATGAATGGTCGTATTGGTGAAATGCCCGCTTGGATTGACGTACTTGGAGAAGACGGGATTAAGGAAGTGGTGACTTATACACTTTCCCTATCTGGTCGAAAAGTTAATACTCGTGAAGCGGCTGCCGGTAAAACTCGTTTTGCTGTGTGTGCTGCCTGTCATGGTACAGACGGTAAAGGTAACCCAGCTCTTGGAGCGCCTGATCTAACCGACAACACTTGGTTATATGGCGATTCACGCGCAGCGGTAACAGAAACCGTTTCTCACGGCCGTGTTGGCGTTATGCCTCCTTGGAGTGACATTTTGGGCGAAGAAAAAGTCCAACTTGTCTCAGCTTACGTCTGGAGCCTAAGTAATACAGATAAAGAGTAACAATCTAATAGCAGCCCCTATAATTGGGGGCTGCCATTTCTATACAATTACCCTTCACCTTCCAATTTAGAGAACTTTTTTATGGTAAAGCCTTGGTATAAGCAGTTTTGGGCTTGGTTCATTTTAATTATCATCTTAACTACGGTTTTTGGCACATTACTTCGCGTCTATATACTGTCTCAACATACCGTTTCCCTCGTTTCAGAGGATTACTATAAAAAAGGCAAAGGGATTAACATTGATTTATCTAAAGTCAGTGTTGCCCAAGATCTCAAGTTATCGGCGGTTGTTTATTCTAGTGATAACAGCATTATCATTGAATTGGATAAAGGCGATTTACCTAACTATCCCGCTCTTGATATCGAATTCTCGCACAGAACACTCGCCGACAGAGACTTTGATTATCTCGCGACGGCAACCCCTTCTGGCCGCTACCGAATTCAATTAGATGAGCCTCTACAAGGCCCTTGGTTTATTGAATTACGACCTCATAACGAACAATGGCTAGTTCAAGGTCGAATGACTTTCCCAAGTACCACACCCACTCCTTTAATGAATTAATGACTATGGATAATTCGTGTTATCACTGCGGTGAAGATGTACCAGCGAACACGCATTTTAGCGTTGAAATTTTAGGCGAACCAAGAACGATGTGCTGCCCTGGCTGTGAGTCTGTTGCGCAGACCATCATAGACAGCGGGTTAAGCTCTTATTATCAATATCGAACCGAGAAAGCTGAGCGTGTCGATTTAGTACCAGAGCAGCTGCAAGCCCTAATTCATTATGACAATGAACAGGTACAAGCAGAGTTTGTGCGTAATAATGAAAATATTTCAGAGGTTACCCTGTCACTAGATGGTGTGTCATGCGCCGCTTGTGCTTGGCTAATCGAAAAGCAAATCAACAAACACCAAGGTGTTGTGCAAATACGGGTAAATACCGCAACCCATCGCGCATTGCTTTCTTGGGACAAAACCGAAGCTAAGTTAAGTGAACTGCTCAATACTATTCATAAGTTAGGTTACAAAGCTGCCCCTTTTGAAGCGGATAAACAAGAAGAAAACTACTACCGAGCAATGAAACAATACCTGTATAAACTCGGTATTGCCGGTCTTGCTACCATGCAAGTGATGATGCTTGCGGTTGCGCTGTATCTGGAAGTATTTGGTAACTTGGAACCTGAGTTTAAGCATTACTTTCGAATCGTTAGCTTAATTTTTGCCACTCCCGTTCTCTTATACTCAGCATTACCTTTTTATATGAATGCTTGGCGCAGTTTACGCGCCCGTACCCTCGGTATGGATGTACCGGTTTCTATTGCGCTGATCTTTGCCTACGTCGCCAGTTTGATTGCGACCTTTACTCAAAGTGGCGAAGTTTTCTTTGAATCCATTTCAATGTTTACCTTCTTTTTGCTATTGGGCCGTTTTTTAGAAATGCGCGCTCGGCGCAAAGCAGCAGCGGCCAGTGCCAACTTGCTGAAACTGGTTCCAGCAATGGCTACATTGGAAGATGGCAGTCAAATTCCCGTAAAAACATTGGATGTAGGCGACAAAGTTCGCGTACTGGCAGGTGAACACGTCCCTGCAGATGGCTATGTCATTGACAAAGCCATCTATGTGGACGAGTCCATGTTAACCGGTGAATCACTGCATATTAAGAAAAACACAGGCGAAACCGTTTATGCTGGCACCATTAATGGAGAGCAAACCTTTACTTTACAAGTGGCCTGTCGCAAACAAGAAAGTATGATAGCCAATATTGTTCGACTGCAAGATGAAGCTCAAGCAACCAAGCCGAAAATTGCTGAAATTGCCGACATTGTTGCTCGATATTTTGTGGCCGTCATTTTAATTATATCGGCATGTACTTACCTATATTGGCATTACAATCAGCCCGATGATGCATTTTGGATTATGCTGGCGGTACTAGTTGCTACCTGCCCTTGTGCGCTGTCTCTTGCTACTCCAACCGCAATTACCTGCTCTACATCGAGAATGGGCGATTTGGGGATTTTACTTAGAAAATCTCATGCGATTGAAACCTTATGCAAAGTTAATCACGTTATCGTTGATAAGACAGGCACGTTAACCGAAGGTAAAGTGTCCCTTTCTCACTCCCATACCTTTGGTCACTGGCAACAAGAGAAAGTACTGGCCATTGCAGCCGCACTTGAGTCACATGCTAACCATCCGATTGCAGCCGCATTTAGGCAATATAGCAATGAAAGTATTGATGCCAATGATGTGCAAAACCACATTGGTTCGGGGCTGACAGGGATGATAGATAACCAGCCGTGTAAAATTGGTAGTCACGCTTTTGTCTGCGATGAAACCACGCCAAATACAGCGCATACCGTGTATTTATCCATCGACGACGAGCTTGCCGCGACGTTTACTTATAGCGATCCGATACGAGAAAGCAGTCAAGGTTTCATTCAATCACTCAAACGTCTGGGCATTAAAACCACACTATTAACCGGTGATAACGAAATTAACGCGCTGCCGGTGGCCAAACAACTAGGCTTAGAAACCGTGGTATCTAGTGTCAATCCGCAAGGAAAGCTTGATTACCTTAAAAGCCTAAAAGGTGACAGCGTCACCCTTATGATTGGTGATGGCATCAACGATGCACCCACCCTAGCAGGCGCTCATTTATCGGTGGCTATGGGCGGCGGTACTGACGTCGCTAAATCATCAGCAGATATGGTACTGTTAGGAGATAAGCTAGATAAATTAATTGAAGCACGCTCTCTGGCAATCAAAACACGCAAAATTATCAGAGAAAACCTAGCTTGGTCTCTTGGATATAACTTATTGATTTTACCACTGGCTGTTTGTGGTTTAGTCGCGCCTTATATTGCGGTTGTGGGCATGTCTGCAAGCTCCATCATCGTAGTTACTAACTCATTGAGATTATTAAATAAAAATGGAAAGTCTGTACATTCTAATCCCCATAGCAATCATACTAGTGGCCGTGGCCGTCGCGGTGTTTCTTTGGGCAGTTAAAACCGAACAGTTTGAAGACCTTGATCGCCAAGGACACACCATCTTATTTGATGAAGACGAGAACCATCATAAGGATAAAAAAGAGCAGTAATGGTGAACATTGATTGGGTTGGTGCTTTTCTTATAGGGCTTGCAGGTGCAGGCCACTGTTTAGGTATGTGTGGTGGCATTGCAAGTGCTGTGGCGTTAAACGGACGTCACAACTCATTTGCTGTGACTGCCTTATATAACCTAGGACGCATTTCCTCCTACTTAATCATTGGTGCACTGATTGGCGGCGCGGTGGCCAATAGCGTGAACCTATTTCAATCAACTCATCTGTTGTCCATATTACGTGCCATTGCCGCGCTAATGATCGTTCTTTTAGGGCTCTATTTAGCTCAGTGGTGGAATGGATTATTAAAAATTGAAAAACTTGGGCAGACTCTTTGGAAGTTTATCGCGCCTGCTGCCGCTAAGATGCTCCCCCTCCGCTCAATTGGTTACGCCTACCCTGTAGGCATGATCTGGGGATGGATTCCATGTGGGATGGTTTATTCGATGCTAAGTTGGGCTGCCGTTTCTGGTAGCGCTCTCAATGGCTTGTTAATAATGGGATGTTTCGGCTTGGGCACTCTGCCTGCTATGTTAATAGTAGGAACGGGGTCAAGCCAGTTTGCCAGTGTTATTCGAAACCCTATCATTCGACGCATCACAGGCAGTTTGATGATTGTCTATGGCATATATTCCCTTTTAACTATACCCCTTTTTCAGTAAGGTTTTGCGATCTCCATAACACCCTTACTAATTATACTGCTATCTATTTTTCACTAAAACTGCTAGTATCTTGACGTATATCAATTTTATGTCTGTATAGAAAGTATGATTATTAGTACTGAAAAACAAGCTACAAAACGTATACAGTCAGGTGGTTGTGCTATTCACTGCCAAGACTGTAGCATTTCACAGCTGTGC
Organism: Vibrio sp. UCD-FRSSP16_30; assembly: GCF_001676025.1. Taxonomy (GTDB): domain Bacteria; phylum Pseudomonadota; class Gammaproteobacteria; order Enterobacterales; family Vibrionaceae; genus Vibrio. The sequence continues at coordinate 161,366 of NZ_LZFW01000024.1, read as the reverse complement.
ATCCCCTTTACTCTCAATGATTCAGAGTTGGATCAGCTCGACCAAATTATAGAGCGTAAAAAGCCAATTCAAAAAAGCCAAGAGCTCTTTAAAGCCGGTGATGAATTGAAGTCTTTGTACGCCATTCGCTCTGGTACGATCAAAAGTTACACCATTACAGAGCAAGGCGATGAACAAATTACAGCCTTTCATCTAGCAGGAGACTTAGTGGGTTTTGATGCTATCAATACTCAAAGTCATCCAAGCTTTGCACAAGCTTTAGAAACGTCGATGGTATGCGAAATACCTTACGAAATACTTGATGATCTGTCAGGGAAAATGCCAAAGCTTCGTCAACAAATCATGCGCTTAATGAGTAGCGAGATTAAAGGCGATCAAGACATGATTCTGCTTCTTTCAAAGAAAAATGCAGAAGAACGTTTAGCCGCATTCCTTTATAACCTATCTGAGCGCTTCTCAAAACGTGGTTTTAGCCCTCGTGAATTCCGTTTAACCATGACCCGTGGTGATATCGGTAATTACCTAGGTCTTACGGTCGAAACCATTAGTCGCTTGCTAGGTCGCTTCCAAAAATCGGATATTTTGGCGGTTAAAGGTAAATACATTACGATCAACGATCATGATGCTCTTGCTAAGCTTGCAGGCGCGAGCCGCAGCTAAACTCAATTCCTACCGATGAAGTGACTCTTGTTTGAGTCACTTCAAATTCTTTATTTATTTGTTCTAAATCACTAATAATCATCCCCTTTTTCGGCTAATCTTAGATTGTATTCTGGCACTTTTATTTTCACGCAGATATAGTGTACTTAGTCGCTAACAAAACATAATGGGTGGTCTATGAGTATTTACAACAATATCTTAGTTGTTGCCAATATCGACACGGAACAACAGCCAGCTCTAGCTCGAGCAATGAAAATTGGTAAGAAAAGTAAGTCACCAAGTAAAATCACATTCTTCTTAGCTATTTACGATTTCTCCTATGAAATGACTTCAATGCTCTCCCCTGATGAACGCAATGCTATGCGTGCAGGAGTCATTCATCAACGTGAACAGTGGATGAAGGAAATCGCCGCTCCTTACCGAGACGACGAGCACATCGAGCTTGATATAAAGGTCGTGTGGCACAACCGTCCTTATGAAGCCATTATTGCCGAAGTTTTCGACAAGAATTATGAACTTGTTGTAAAAACAACACGTCAACATGATCTTCTTGAATCAGTGTTATTCACACCTACCGATTGGCACTTATTAAGAAAAGCACCTTGTGCTGTGTTACTGGTTAAGAATCATAATTGGCCAGAAAAAGGTCACGTTGTTGTTTCTGTGCATGTGGGTTCGGAAGTCGAAGTTCACTTGGATCTAAATCACAGAATGGTAGAGCAAGCCATTGATATCTCTGGCCGCCTAGATGCAACATTACATCTGGTGAATTCCTACCCTATGACGCCACCTAACATCACTGTTGAATTGCCTGAATTTGATCCAACAATTTATACTGACTCTGTGCGAGGTCATCATTTAACAGAAATGAAAGCACTAAGACAACAGTATTCAATTCCTGAAGAGTTAACCGTTGTAGAGCAAGGTTTACCACAAGATGTCATTCCAAAAGTGGCCAAAGAAATTGGCGCTGGTTTGGTTGTAGTCGGTACCTCAGGAAGAACAGGCCTTTCAGCTGTATTCTTAGGTAACACTGCAGAAAATATTATTGACCATATCAACTGTGATGTTTTAGCACTCAAACCAAAAGGTTATATAAGCCCTCTTGATCCTGTTAATGGAAATTGATGAATAAGATCAAGTTGCTTCTCAGTAACCGTGTTTAGCTATACGAAATAAATAGAAAAAGGCCTGATTTAGATACTCAATCTAAGTCAGGCCTTTTAGTTTTTAGATCATATCAATCGAGTGCTATCTACACGTGCGTAACATCAATAAACAACGATTCATCAATGGTTGAATCAATATTCGTTGAAGACACGGTCGCCTCGGTAAATTCATACTCTTCACGCTCTCCTTGCCTATCGATAGGCAAGTTTACAAAATCAAATAACTCTTTATCCGCTAACTGACTTGGGCTGACATTTTGTATGGATTTAAAGACTCGCTCGACTCGCCCTGGTGTCTTATGATCCCAATCAATGAGCATTGCTTTGATTGATTTTCTTTCTAGCTTCTCTTGAGAGCCACAGAGATTACAAGGAATGATTGGGAATTCGCGATGTTCTGCGTATGCAATCAAATCTTTTTCGCGGCAATAAGTCAGCGGTCTAATCACAACATTACGACCATCATCCGAGCGAAGCTTTGGTGGCATCGCTTTAATGCGTGCGCCGTGAAACATGTTTAAAAACAGTGTCTCAACAATGTCATCCATGTGATGACCTAGAGCAATTTTGGTCGCGCCAATTTTTTCAGCAAACGAATACAAGGTGCCGCGGCGTAAACGAGAACATAAACCACAGGTTGTTTTGCCTTCTGGGATTTTTTCTTTAACAACAGAATAAGTGTCTTTATCCACGATGTAGTAAGGCGTATTCAGTGTTTCGAAATAGTCCGGCAAGATATGCTCTGGGAAACCCGGCTGTTTTTGATCTAAGTTAACCGCAACAACTTCAAACTTAATAGGCGCAACTTTTTGCAATTGAAGTAAAATATCAAGCATTGCAAAGGAGTCTTTACCACCGCTGATGCACGCCATTACCACATCACCTTCTTCGATCATGTTGTAATCAATAATGGCATTACCGACATTTCGGCGTAGGCGTTTTTGCAGCTTGTTTAATTCAAGTGTTTCTTTTCTTGTGTCTATTTGGCTCATTGCTTGCTCACATAACGCATCATAACGATGCCGTTTTTAACTTAGTACTTTAAGGCGGGAATTATACGGACTTTTTGAAGATGATTAAATATGCGCAGCTTAACTTTACCACTAAACAAGAGTTAACTTGATATTAGCCCGTACCGTTCGACAAAATCAGAATGAAAAAAGAGCTAAGTGAATTATATCAACTTAGCTCTATATGAAAATAAACGCTTAGATGTGCTTCAACAATAAATCAGCTACTTTTGAATGTAAGGCATGACTCGTTGCGTTTCTATCGGTAACGTTGCGCTCACGCCGCCATTAAGATCAGACAATGTAAGGATCGCTTTGCCCTGCTCATTAACGGTAATCACTTTACCGTTAGATAAATTCACTTCGTTAATTGTATTCGGTTTAAACTCTAACGTAACACCCTCAATATCTGGCGCAAACCAACTTGAGAACATGCCACCTAACGCCCCTAAAACGGCTGACATTTGGGTGGTGGTGTGCTGCAATTTAGAATGACTAATCTCACCAACAAATGGCTGTTTAGTTAAAACCACTAGAGAATAATCACATCTTGCGTCTTTTTGAGTATGGATATAAACCAACGGATTCGCGCTTTTTAAGTTGCGATCCATTGGCACATTTACTTCACCATTATCACTGATATTAAGCACTTCATGATGCTGTTCTTTTTCCATCCAAGCTCTCTCAATTGAGCAAGGCTGCATAGTGGCAAAGTTGGTAAAGAACAGCCCGACTTTCACATCTTGGTCTTGTAATTCCAAGTTATGTTTTAGCGGAGAATACAATTTGCTGTAAGTAAACATATAGTCTTCGGCATGAACCTGCGACGCAAGCCCAATACAGGACAGTCCAACAGCCATGATAAAAGGCGTCCACCATTGACGTTTCATTATAAATCCATTCCTATGCGTCAAATGTGTTCGAGCCACCAGCTGAACCCGATTTAGGGCCAGAGTTGTCATCATTAGAGTGATTATCTTGTTCTGTTTCCGTGTTTGCATTCTGGGATTCAGAGGAAGCCACAACCTGCAAACGAATACCAAACATATTGCGATAGATAATCCCTTTTGCATGAAAGAAGAAAGGCACAGCAACCACTAATCCCAATCCATACATCATCATGCCGGCCAGAAATGCCATCATGGTCACAAGATAAATAACCGCAATAGAGAAAATACGTTTATTCACAGCACGTAATGAAATCCATAGTGCTTTTACTGGAGTAAGACGTTTTTCACACACTAACAGCATCGCGTTACTAAACGCTAATGACAAATAAAGAGAAAGCAGAGGAAATAAAGCACCGGCTATCGCTTGAGATAACAAGTTGATCATGGTCACTAAGATAACAGGCAACATAAATTGCAGACCTTTAGTGATATGCCCTGTTTGTGTACTTAGGCCAGCGGCATGACTCATCGCCATTAGCGCTACACCCGCATAAATGGGAGCAGCCACAACTTCAAAACTAAAGTTAGCAACAAATATGGACTGGAAGATAGCAGGATCGAGTGTTTCAGGGCTTTGGAACATAGTCAAAATTTCAGATATATCCCCGATCTGAAATTTGAGTGCGACGATAAAGATAATAACTTGAATCGCAATTAATAGAATCACAGCAGGTGAAAATGACAGGAAGTTGCGCATGGTCAATTGCCACGCCTCAGTAATCACACTCACCGGTTTTAGCTCAAAATCTCCGGCTAACGCTTTATCGATACTTCCACCTAGGTTGAAGTTTTTTTCTATCGGATCGCTCATTGAATCTTTAGGTCCTTGCCTTTAAAAGAAAAGTGTCTGGCGCAGTATACCTGTAAACAGCCTCGACGGCATAGCCTTAAGCCTATGCACACATCACTTAACAAGTATATATTGGGTGTTTGGTATGATCTGCTTGCTTTTTATACCTTTTAACACCCTGAATTATCAGAAAAATTCGTTCCAGTTAGACTAACAATTGGCAATAGCGGCGCGTCATTAAGACAGTAACTCCGCAACAAGCTTTGGCACCTCAATACTGGCAGGCCCGTAACGCTTTTCAGCAAACTCACTTTCAACCGCACTTGGCTGCAAATTCACTTCAATGGTGTGCGCTCCGTGCAGTTTAGCATCATGCACAAAACCCGCAGCAGGATATACGACGCCTGAAGTGCCAATCGAAATGAACAAATCAGCCTCCTCGATAGCGGCGTAAATTTTATCCATTTGCAGTGGCATTTCTCCAAACCAAACAATGTGTGGACGCATCTGCTGAGGGATTTGACAGCAATGACACAAGTCGCCGTCATTAAGATCATCCATCTGATCGACCACCTGACCGGATTCACTGCAACGTGCTTTAAGCAGTTCTCCATGCATATGAATGATATTTTGCGTACCGCCTCTCTCATGGAGGTTATCGATGTTTTGTGTCACCACAGTCACTTTTCCGTTTAGATTACGTTCCAGTTCCCCTAGCGCTAGATGGGCAGCATTGGCTTGGATATTCTCAGACAACAACATTTGCCTGCGCATATTATAAAACGAGTGCACCAATATGGGATCTTTAGCAAAACCCTCAGGGGTGGCAACATCTTCAATACGGTGGTTTTCCCATAAACCATCTTGGGCGCGAAATGTTTGAATACCCGACTCTGCCGATATGCCAGCCCCAGTCAGTATAACTATGTTTTTGTATGCGAATACCATCATGAAGCCTTTTAAGATGCTAATGAGTTGTTAATTAAGACTAGCACTCATACATGGATTTAATAAAGAGACACAGTTCTCAACTTTTAGCAAAATGCATTGCATGTAATTCAATGTTTTCTTTAAAAAAATTTCGTATCAGACCGCATCTGCACTAAACTTTGCATGGAACAAACTAACAAGTGAGAATCATGCGAGCTAAACACTTTCTCTTACCCCTTATTTTAATGCTGTTGTCATTTAGTGCTCAAGCAAAGTGGGAATATAATCTGGCTGATGAACCTCAGATTGATGAGGTTGCAAGCAAAATTGCGGCTGAAGTAGATAACGTCCCAGAACCCTTATTTATGGGGCGAGCCGACAAGGAAAAAGTCAATCAATTAATGGAAGCGGTGATCAATGAGCAGCGTAAACACGCTGATCAATTCGCTACACAAATTGATACTTACAGTAATTCTGACAGTGAAAAACACTGGAAGGAAGCGGAGCAGACTTGGTTAACACTGCGTAGTCTGGGTAAAAGTAAAGAAGACCTTATCAAACTTTCCAGTCACGCGACTCAAGAACTGGTGACAGGGTTTGGTCCCTCTGGTGTTACCCAATTTAAACAAGAGTGGTATATCACCCGTCTTAATGGTGAGTTTTTAATTCATCTGCAGATACGCAGTTTCAAACTGCTGATGAAAGACATCTTCATTTCCCCTGTCCCTCTAGTATGGGCAGTATTAAAAGTATTGTTTATTTACTTTGTTCTTACTTGGTGGCTTGCCAACAGCAAACGTTTTATCGAAGGTTTTAAAAACGTTCAGCTAGAAAATGGCACTCGTCCACCATTATGGATTCGTCTAATTTGGTATATAAGCCGAGCTCACAGAGCGATTGCAGTATTAATTGCCATCACGCTTTCACTGCGGGTGCTCTCAACCATACCAAGCCTTAGCCAACTGATTGTTCTTGAAATCTTTACTTGGTGGATTTTAGGTGGCTCAATTGCCATCAGCTTTATCTTAGAATTTGCCTACCGTAATAGCCGAACCTCAAGCAAGGAGATCATCTCTTTACGCCTATCGACCATTCGTTGGTATATATGGAGCTTTATTTTCGTTGGCGTTATTTTACAGATATCGGAACGCATGGTAGGTAAAGGCACCATCTATTATTGGATATCCAGCCTAGTCTTTTTCTGGTTCGTATTGATCACTTTGAAAATTCTACGCAAATGGCGCCCTATTGTATTTCGCCGAGTCAGTAAAGCCTCAGACAAACCTTTATGGGTGGTATGGGCTGAGAAAAATGAAAACACCTTTCTATTAAACATCGGCGCAACTGTGGTCGGGATTGTGTGGATCATCAAAAGCACTTGCCAGTCCATTATTGTATCAAAGCTCTCTCAATATACTTTCTTTAGCCAAGGCCTTGCCTACCTATTTAAAATTGAAGTAGCCAAGCAAAATGAAACCGAATTACAGTCACAAAACTTTGTGCGCATCAAAGGAGATGAACTGTTTCAGTACATTACCCCGGGACACGAAGACAGTACTTTGATTGATTATGCTTCTAACGAGTTTAAATTAATCTCTAGCTATGTTCTGTCTAATAGCCCTGCGGTATGTGTGATCTCAGGTGAGCGCGGTATCGGTACAACCACCTTTTTAAAGCAGCTGTTATTTAAGGTGAAAAACGCTACCCCTATTTATCTCAACTGTCCTTATGCTGGATACACAGAGCTAATGGAAGAGTTTGCAGAGAAGCTTGGGCTTAACCGAGATGTCGGTGAAATTCAGATCCTTAATCATCTGCGAAAAAGTAATGAGAACTATCTGATTGCCTTAGATAATGGCCAGCGCCTTGTTAAACCAATGGTTGGCGGGCTTGCTGGGCTATTAAAATTTACAAACCTATTGCGTCGTTCTAAAAAGAATCACCGCGCAGTACTGGCTATAGAAAAAGCCAGTTGGCGCTTTGTTGATAGAGCACGTGGAGAGCGCTTGTTGTTTGACTGGGTGTCTTTTCTTCCAAACTGGAGTGAAGCTCAAGTTGCAATGCTATTAGCGTCTCGAATTAATCAAACTGACGAGCATCACGTCTCATTTGATGGATTAGTCGTGCCTAAACAATGGGACAATGACAACATCAGTGAAGAAGATAGAGCTCGTAATGGTTTCTATCGCATTCTTTGGCACTACGCCGATGGTAACCCAACGGTTGCATTACGATTCTTTCGTTTATCGCTGCGCAGAAACAAAACCACCGACGCTGTTGTGGTTCGGTTATTCCGCGCGCCAGAATCTGAAGAGTTAGAAAAAATGCCTAAACCTATGCTGGCAGTATTACGCTCAATCGTACAATTGGAAGTTGCAAGCCAAGAGGCACTTTCTGAATGTACCAGACTCAGTCACGCTGAGGTATTAGGCACGTTGCGATACTTCCAAAGCCGTGGCTACATAGACTGGAGTGAAGATAAAGCCAAAATTTCAGACCATTGGTATCGTCACATTACTAACGTCCTTCACCGTCAACATTTACTGGTTAAATAACATGCTAAGAATTCTATTTTTTATTTTCAGTATTTCCTTCAGTAGCCTCAGTTTTGCAATGCAGGAAGTCCCTGACGTTGCTGCAATACAAGACTTTGCCAGCTTAGTTCGTTGGGGAGGTGTTTTATTTTCGGTGCTGATTATTGCTTGTACATGGTTGCTACTGAGATTTATTGATTCTGTGGTTGCCAGTGTCAGCACACAGTTCGTGCAGTATCGAATGATCCTGCAAAAAGCGCAGTCCTTTTTACAGTTCTTTATCTACATTACCGCAGGTATTGTGGTGTTTATGATCAGCTTTAGAATCAACGATCATATCCTCGCATTAATCGGCGGTACGCTTGCCGTATCCGTAGGTTTCGCATTAAAAGATCTGGCTGCCTCTTTCATTGCCGGTCTAACGGTCATGATTGACCGCCCTTTCCAAGTAGGTGACCGTGTCACCTTTGAAGGTAACTACGGTGACATTATTACCATAGGATTGCGTTCGGTCAGGATGCGTACCCTCAATGATGACATCATCACCATTCCTAACAACAAATTCTTAAATGAAGTGACGGTCAGCGGAAATTACGGTGCACTCGACATGCAGGTGGTTATTCCCTTCTATGTGGGAATGGACCAAGACATTGACCTTGCGCGTAACCTTATCCAAGAAGCGGCGTCATCAAGCCGCTATATCCACCTGCCTAAACCAGTCGTTGTATTGGTAAAGCAGACCATTACTGATAACTACTTGGCGATACAATTAACCTGTAAAGCCTATGTTGTGGACACGGGATATGAGAAACTGTTTGAAACCGACATCACATTACGTGTCATGAAGGAATTTAAAAAGAACGCTATCACCCCACCGCGAATCGCAGTGAATACATTAGCAAGTTAATCCTTATGACATCAGAACAATTATCGAGATAATCATGGCAAGAACAATTCAATACGTATACAACAAAGAACACAAAGAATTACTGTTCTCTTATCAGCAATTTCGCAATATCCATGAAGCTGTCGCTGACGCTGAAGGCATTGATATTAAAGAATTTCTTGTTATGGAACAGCAAATAGAAGCCATTTCAGATACCAAGGCGACTCGCGATTACCGCGATAACTACTTTAGAAAACTGGGCTTTGGCAAAATTACTCTCAAAGCCAAAGAAAACCGACCAATTGGTAAGAAGTAGTCCTATTTAGGGCAGACAAAGTAATCAATAAAAAGAGCCTGATGGCTCTTTTTTGTTACCAAAACACGTGCTACTGTATAAATATACAGTAGCACGTGTTTTTGGCACTTTGCCTTAAAATGCCACCAGCATTTGAATGATTATTCTACAAACTCAACACCCTTGTTAAGCATCAAGTGTTTTAACCATCAAATTCAATCCACTGTTGACTGCTTGGACCAACCACGCACTCTCCATTGACGCGCATTGTAAGGCGAGTGTGACAGCGGCGGGTTTCTTCTTTAAAATCCGCTTTGGGTAAATAACGCACTGACTCAACTAAAGATAACCAGTGTTCTTGGTGTTGCTTTGCCAGCGTATAATAGACCCACTTACCTCTTTTTTGTTGAGTCAATAAACCCACTTTAAATAACATTTTTAAATTTCTTGATACGTTATATTGAGTTTGGCCTGTCACATCCATTGCTTCCGCAACCGTAATTTTCTGGTCGACATGAATTAATAACCAAAAAAGCTTTAACCGATGCGGTTCAGCCAATGCCTTTAATGCATCTAAATATTGAATATCCATCTATGACTCTTTCTTATGCCTTAAACTGAAAAACATGATCACAATACCAATCAAGAAGACGACGCCTGAATGTAAGGCGTGAAAGGTAAGTTCGGCTTTATTGGCCCCAGTAAATAAGGCATACCAGAAGAACGGACAAAATAAACCCAGCAAGGCAATGTTTCGTCCTGCTCTAGTTTGATCTGAAATGTCGCCACCATTAATCAAAGCAGACAACACCTTAAACATATGACTATATGCACACCACTTGGTTAGACTGCTCACTGTTACTTTCATCATGCATTTTCTCTGGATTAGTTGAAATTTAACTATTGTGTATGACATTACCATAAACGCATACATGCGCAATTATGCATGTGTGATTATCAACTAAATAACAGGTGTTTACACGAATTATACCAATCACAGTAAGTAAATGATCAGAAATAGCGCAGGAAAAACACTTGAGAACAAGGCGAATATTTTTGATAAGTAGTTATTCTACAATCAAAAATTTCAACGCGGTTATCAAGTGTTTTAACCAGCTAGGCTGATCAGAGATTTACTACGATTGGTATTAAATAGTACTTCGTCTGATTTTGTAGAACGCTCACGCCTCTATACACCAGAAACAAAAATGCCCCGACAAGTCGAGGCATTAACTAACATTGATCCTGTTAAGGCTTAAGCTGGCTTATAAATGACTTTATTACCCGCAAGCTGCTCTTTTTGTACAAGATTTTCAGTTAACAGTTTTTTAAGAGCGCCGGTTGCCCAAGATGCCGCTTTAGACTCTTCTTGACCTGCAGCTAAACCAATACCTTTAGAATTGATTCCATCAGTATTTGCCATTACAACGTCTAATACTTGTTGTTGCTTTGGTGTCAAAGCAATCGCAGTGACTGCTGTATCGCAAGTTGTATCAGCCTTCACTGTCGTAGCAACGACAGGAGCTTCTACTACAGGTGTATCAACAACTGGAGCTTGAGTCGCTTTTACTGCTGCACTTGGCTTCTTTGGAGCTGTTGATGGCTTAGATGATGAGTTGCTAGCATTTGTTTTAATGCTTTTTTGCAATTTCATCTGCACTTTACGTTTATGTGCAAGTCTCATTAAATGATTCCTCTATTCACTGCGTCTAACACGGCATGGAAATTTGAAGCGTGTTTATAGCAAAGTCACAGAGAAATTTGTAGATGTTTGCGAACATTTTGCTGACATTAGCACTGAAAATTACATTTACAGCATGAATAAGAGCAAGTAATTAACAACTTCCATTCATTTAATCAATATAAACAACGCTAATTGTATCTGCTCTCACAATGCGATCTACTCTGCCAAAAACCTCTATTCTCACAATGCTAAGGACTGCCAACTCAAGCAGTATCACCTTTCTTATTCTAAAAATGATAAGTCATCATCTTGATCCGTTTTAAGCACACTGATAGCTCTGCTAAAAGACAAGCTAATTACTATATTCGCAATTACTATATTCACAATTACTATATTCACAATTGCTATATTCGTAATTGCTGCATTCGTAGCTACATTCATAAAGAATAAAAAAAGGCTAAAGCAAAAGTATGCTCTAGCCTTTTCTCTATCTGATGTGTTCTTTACTGATTAATCAGATTCAATTTACGCAATATTTAAGAACGCCGCGCCGCGGACACCACCAGAATCACCGTGTTTGGCTTTAACAATTTTAGGACAGCTAGCAACTGATAATAGATACTTAGGAATGCGCTTTGGCATTTCTTCATAAATCAGTTCAAAATTAGACAAGCCACCGCCTAAAGTTACTACATGTGGGTCGTAAGCAGTGAAGATGTTCGCAAAGCAAATCGCCAGTAATTCCATGAAACGCTCAACGTGTTGCAGCGCTTTTTCCTCACCGTCGTTATAAGCGCTAATAATATCGATCGCTTTTTTGCTTTCGCCAAAGTAATGGGCGTAAATCAACTCAAAGCCGCGACCTGATAAGTAGCTATCCAGACAACCTTTTTTACCACAGCCACAATCTAATAGCGGCGCATTGTCACCTAAGTGAAACCATGCATCGATAGGCAAACGTGTATGGCCTACTTCCCCTGCGACATGATTACAGCCAGAGAATACCTTGCCTTTATGGATAATTCCGCCGCCAAATCCGGTGCCTAGAATAAGGCCCATAACAGAGTCTTCGTCTTTTAACTCATCATCCCACGCTTCTGATAACGCAAAACAGTTGGCATCGTTTTCGATTTTGACGCTACGACCGATGCGAGCCTCAAGATCGGCGCGTAAAGGCTTCCCTTTAGCCGCAGGGACATTCACCGTTAAGATGGTATTGTCTTTCGGATCTTCCATGCCAGGAAGACCAAAGCCTATCAATCCTTGTACGCCAAACTGCGCATCGTACTTTTCAACAAGTGAGGCTAATGTTTCAACAAGCTTTGGGTAATCATCCCCCGGAGTTGGCACACGCTCAGTGGCAATACGCTGTAAGCTTTCATCAAATGCCCCAAATTCTATTTTGGTTCCGCCAACATCAAAGCCGTAAAACATCATCAATCTCCTTCCTAACTACTTAAATTCCTTAAAATAGTTTTTATTATCTCGATCTTATAGCCTACATACCGTGATGACTGCCATAAAATGCACTGTGTGTATTTTAATACAGCAAACTGCGTTCAACTGTGTGAGCTAAGTGTCTAATTTTGAAAGCGAACAATCATTTTGAAAGATAACGAGTCAGCACAGGACGGCTAAAATCTCGTTTCTCACGAGTTTTACTGAGCATGTAGCTCTCTTTAAATACTTCAAACCACCCTTGAAGTTGCGTACTTGCGTCATCAAAATTAAATTCACTAAACACCAATGCGGCCACTTCACAAGTTGCAAGATGCTGCTCATGATCCGATTTTCTCATGACGTATTCCGATATCTTCTCTGGCTGAATAGACATCACCGGAAGATGGTGCAAATAGTCCGATTTTCGATAAATTCGACGAGCTTCACGCCAACTTGCATCAAGAAAAATAAACAGCGGGATCTTATTGGCAGTTAAAAATTCATTGTCTCTTGATATAACTTCATTAGAATCAAACAAATAATCTTCTGGGAACACTAGAATTGGCTGATACTGTTCGTTTTTTAGCAGCGCCAACATCTCCGGCGTAGGTTCTGTCCTGCTCCATTGATAGGCATGAACATCATCACAGATGTCAGCAATAAGACGTCCGGTATTACTGGGCTTTAACACTTCATTCTCAGAATAGATCAGTAATACTGCCAACCCAGACTGCGGTTTAGATTGATAAGGGCAAATGCAGTGCTGCTGCGCAATACGACAATACGAGCAACGATCAACCTTAGATCCGCGAGCACTAAAGGGCTTGGTTGATTGACTCAGTCTATATTCCACTAATTGGTGAACGGCATGTACACGCATTACTTATCCTGCCTCGCAAAAGAAACTAAGAGTAATGAAGCAAGCATTGCTTGTCATCACCTAGGAGAAAATAATTAATGGATATTGCATCATTAAGGATGAGTATTTTTGTCACTGTGCTATTAACATGTGCATTAGCGGAATATTTCAAACCTAGGCGTAAACTGTCACAATCTAAGCCTGTGCGCTGGGCAAATAACTTAGGCCTAACAGGGCTAAACTCACTGCTTATTTATCTAACCATGCCACTGCTTGCGATAGAGGCGGCTATGTGGGCCCACCAGCAACAGATTGGGCTGTTTAATCAACTGGCGATTGCCCCCTTGATTGCCATCATTGCGTGCGTACTGATATTAGACTGCGTGATATACTGGCAACATCGTCTGTTTCATAGCATGCCGCTGCTGTGGCGTTTGCATAAAGTACATCACGCCGATCAAGATATTGATGTGACAACCGGTGCGCGTTTTCATCCCATTGAAATCGGTTTATCAATGGTCATCAAAATAGCCGTTACCGTCAGTTTGGGTATTCCCGTCATCGCTATTATTGTCTTTGAGATCATGTTGAATGCCAGCGCCATGTTTAATCACAGTAATATTCGTCTGCCAAGTAAGATAGATGCGCTTATTCGGCGCATTATTGTTACCCCAGATATGCACCGTGTTCATCATTCAACCATTCGCTCTGAGACTGACTCTAACTATGGTTTTTTTCTGTCTACTTGGGATCATCTATTTAACAGCTATCAAGCTCAACCTAAGTTGGGTCATAAAAGTATGCATATCGGAATCTCACAATTTCGCCGTCCACAAGAGCAACGTATTGATAAAATGCTCACTCAGCCCTTTAGGAATCAGTAATGCCGAATCCCAGCACCCGTTCGCTGCTCACGATTGTTTGCCTATTCTTTTTAACCGCTTGTGCATCAGGTCCAGATTCTGATCCTAGCGCTAAAGTAAACATGCACACCATTACACATCAACTGGATAACCAAGTGTCGTCGAAAAAAAGTGACCAATTATTCCACTTTTATAAAACCTGGCACCACACCCCATTTAGACTCGGCGGAACATCAAGAAATGGCATCGATTGCTCGGCATTTACCCAAACCGCCTTTAGCCAGTTGTTTCATCATCAGATCCCCCGCACCACTGCATTACAAAGCCAAGTGGGAAGAGAGATTGCTTATAAAGACAGACGCTTTGGCGATTTAGTCTTTTTCAAAACCAGCTTTAGAACTCGCCATGTCGGTATCTATATTGACGATAATAGTTTTATGCATGCATCCACATCCAAAGGCGTGATAATTTCAAGAATCGACTCCCCTTATTGGTCAGATGCATTTTGGCAAATCAGGCGCATAGAATAGACGCATAAATATGGATCTATATAGGTGCGTAGAGTAACGCCTTAGTGCTTATATTGATCCAAACGAGGTAATCTCACACTATAACTCACCCCTTTTTAGATTTAGCCTAAACTAACTAGTAGAGGCATAAAGTGAGGGGGCGTTATATGTGGCAGGCAATTACACAGCAACTTTCTGATGTTTTAATGTTCGAGTTTAAGATTGAAGAAAAAATTCGACTCACATCAGGCAGTATTAACGAAAGTTATATGATTAGCGACGGCGAACAGCGCTACTTTGTAAAGCTAAATAACCGCGCTTTCCTAAATAACTTTACCGCAGAAATCGACAACCTCACTCAGTTAAAATCGACCAACACTGTCTCTGTACCGGAGATAGTGCACTTTGGTTCGAGCAAAGACGCTTCGTTTTTAATCCTGAATTACCTTCCTACTCACCCACTATCAAATCATGAAGCCTGTTTTCAATTTGGCACAGATTTGGCTCGGCTACATTCGTGGGGGGATCAGCAAGAGTATGGGTTTGATCAAGACAATTACATAGGCACAACCCTGCAACCTAACCGCTGGCAAAAGAAATGGGCCAACTTCTTCGCCGAGCAGAGAATCGGCTGGCAATTGCAGCTATTAAAAGAAAAAGGCATTAACTTTGGCGATCACGAAGAGATCATTGCCAGTGTTATTTCAGTGTTATCCAATCATCATCCAAAGCCAGCTTTGCTTCACGGCGATTTATGGTACGGCAACTGCGCCGAAGCACCTTTTGGTCCAATTTGTTACGATCCCGCATGTTATTGGGGAGACAGAGAATGTGACATCGCCATGAGCGAGCTTTTTGGCGGTTTTCCTGATGCCTTCTATCAAGGATACAACAGTATTAGGCCTCTACCTGATGGCTATGAGGAGCGCAAACCCCTCTACAATCTTTATCACATATTAAATCACTGCAACTTATTTGCAGGGCACTACATAAACGAGACTCAACAACGGATAGACGAACTACTCAAACAAACGGCGTAGCAACTAATCACCAGTGAACTAATCACAAGTGCAACTAAACACCCGTGTTAGGAGTAATTAAGATGAAAAATTACGCAGAAAGACCCATATCTTGTCCACACTGCGGTGGGCATATTCAGGTTCCAATTGATACCACACAAGGCAACCAAGATTTTTATGATGATTGCCCTGCCTGTTGCCACCCTATCCATCTCAGCGTACAACTTGATGAAGTAAGAGATAAAGTGGACCTAACCATTGACGCTGATGATGAGCAAATATTTTAAAGAACGGCTATTTAGCACGGTATTTAAAGAGCTTTAGTTGCTAACACGCGCTCAACGGTATCAACGATGGCTTGAGTTTGAGGATCAACTTCAAGGTTGACTCGATCTCCAATTTGTCGCTGACCAAACAAGGTTCGAGTTAATGTTTCTGGAATTAAGTTTACGCTAAATTGATTGTCTTTAACTTCAGCAATCGTCAGTGAGCAACCATCTAAGCCGATATAGCCTTTTTTCAATATGTAGCGCATGCTGTTTTCGTCAGCTTCAAACCAAATGCTTTGATTGTTTGCTGTGCGTTCAATTTTAGTGATCACCACCGTGCCAGAGATATGACCGGACATATTGTGCCCACCAATTTCATCACCAAATCGCGCCGCTCGCTCCACATTGACTGCATCCCCAACTTCTAGCTCACCCAAGTTAGTCAGATCTAAGGTCGCTTTCATAAGATCAAATTGAACCTGTAGACCTTCAATCTTTGTCACGGTCAAACAGCAACCATTATGCGCAATCGAGGCCCCTATATTGATGTTGTGGCTCAGTTGCTCTGGCAATTCAAGAACATGAGTTTGAAAATCTTGTTTTGCTGTAATGGATACGATTTTCGCCGTTGCTTGAACAATCCCAGTAAACATAATTATCCCTCGATAGTGTTGATATTGCCGTGAGTATACCATGGAGATCAGTACTTTAAGATATAGCGACGAGTATCACAGAAACAAGCATCACAAAAATATAGCACCACTTGGCATTTGGTATTACTATTCACGCCAAAACCATATATTCACGCAAAAACCATAGTGAGAGCAATGTAGTGCACCGTTACCAAAAAGAAGCTAAGAGTCTAATAAAACTGGCGACCCCCATTCTTATTGCTTCTATAGCCCAAACGGGCATGGGCGTTGTGGATACGATTATGGCAGGTGGCGTGAGTGCTACCGATATGGCAGCCGTTGCCATCGCTTCTAGCATCTGGTTACCGTCAATCTTGTTTGGCATTGGCGTATTGATGGCATTAATCCCTATCGTTGCTCAACTTAACGGCCGAGGCCACCAGCACAAAATAGCCAACGAAATTCAGCAAGGTGCGTATTTAGCGGTTTTAATTGGCTTTCCTATTGCCATTGTCCTACTGCAAACCAGTAATATCCTCACGCTAATGGATGTCGATGCCACCATGGCAGACATTACCACCGGTTACATGTACGCCATGTTACCCGCAGTGCCCGCATTTTTATTTTTTCAAACCTTGCGCAGTTTCACAGACGGTATGTCTTTAACAAAACCGGCCATGTTCATCGGCTTTGCCGGGCTGTTAATCAACATCCCTCTCAACTATATCTTTGTGTATGGCAAGTTAGGCATTCCCGAGTTAGGCGGCATTGGCTGTGGCGTGGCAACTACGATTGTCTATTGGCTAATGTTCGCCATGCTACTCACTTATACCATTACCTCAAAAAGACTGTCTAAAATCGGGCTGTTTGATGCTTGGAATAAACCCAATCTTAAAGCGCAGTATCGCTTATTCAAATTAGGTTTACCGGTGGCCTTAGCCATCTTCTTTGAAGTGACCTTATTTGCAGTTGTTGCCCTGTTAATTTCTCCGCTTGGCCCTATTGTGGTGGCGGCGCATCAAATTGCGATTAACGTTTCGGGGATGGTGTTTATGATCCCAATGAGTATTGGCGGCGCGGTAAGCATTCGTATTGGACATAAATTAGGTGAAGATGACGTTGAAGGCGCGAGAATTGCCACTCATGTTGCCATTTTAGTTGGCCTAGCATTGGCCGCTATCACCGCAGTTCTGACGGTATTATTTAGAGAGAATATTGCCGATCTTTATACCGACAATAGAGCCGTGACCTCGATTTCCATACAGCTATTGTTACTGGCGGCAATTTATCAATTTAGTGACACGGTACAAGTAGTTGCAGCAGGCGCACTGCGTGGTTACAAAGACATGAAATCCATCTTCATTCGTACCTTTTTTGCCTATTGGGTGGTCGGCCTACCGTTAGGTTATGTGCTTGGCTCAACCAACCTAGTCGGTGAACCAATGGGCGCGCACGGCTATTGGTATGGTTTCATTGTCGGTCTTAGCACCGCCGCGGTTCTTCTGGCCCTTCGCATTAAATGGATGCACCGTCAGCCTAAAGAAGTGCAATTAAATTTTGCCGCTCAATAGGCCAACATAGGCATCACGTATAGCGTTCAAAAATAGACATCAAAAATCTGCCCGCACTCTAACAAAGCGGGCAAATTTTGGAATTCCGTTGTCGGTTGTATCGTTATAGCGATAAGTGATATTAGTGCCTATTTTAGGTGGGTTTCTCCTGAGCTCATCACTTAATCCGCTGCCGATGGAAAAACGAAAACCATTGGCAGATTCCACTAACAAAGCCCCTACCAATGCCTGATACTTACCTTTGCCTTGTGTATAACCAATAACTCGTGCTTCTGCATCTTGGTGAGTTTTGATCTTATACAAAGAGTCACTACGTCCTGCAATATAAACCGCGCTGGCATTTCGCACCATTAAACCCTCACCTCCTAGCTTCACCACCTTATGCAGTTGCCTGTTTAATTTTACATAAGAAGCAAACGGAGTTTGTTGTATCACGCTAACTTGCTTAAAAGCACTTCCCTGATTTAGCTTCCATTGTTGTAGATCGTCATGACGCATGTGATATGGCGACAAGAGATCAATGCGATCAAACATAATAAAAGCAACCTTAGACCAAGCCTCTTGATTAGCTTTAGCGTCTAACACCGTTTGCTGAACATAGCCAAATTGCCCTCGTCCAGCCCATAACTCGCCCTCAACTGAAAATGACGGAAGCTGATCAATAAATGATTGTGGCGCATGAATGACTGAACCATTTCGAGTTTTAAGCGCTTTGCCATCCCAAATAGCTCGAATACCATCAAGTTTTTCACTCACCCAATAAGTGGCGGTTAATGGTTGCCCTTGATAGGTCTTCGCCAACATGACCTCTTGAGCGTGCAGCGAATCATAAGGCATGAATAGCGCTGTCATCACCGTTAACGATAGAGAATGTCTCTTTGACATGTTGCCCCCTTCTAGTGTTTCCTTATCTCTCACATTATGAGCAGGCAGAAACAATATGAGATTAGAAGTCAGCAAGTTTTAGATGCACCTCGCAGTTATTATCTGAAATCGGCAGTCATGATATTGATTAGAATCTTCATGGTTTTTGTGAGTTTGAGTGCAAAACGCCTTTAATTTCCCCCTATCTGCCTTAACCTATTGCTATCCACAATTAAGGGTTATGATATTGCTTCGTGCATACGGCTTTGATCGATAACCAATAGAGATAACCAAAAGAGAATACTGACATTGAAAGCGATAATTTTTGACATGGATGGCCTGATGGTCAATTCAGAGCCTTACTGGCGCCAAGCTCAGCTCGATGTGCTGCCTAAATACGGCGTAACCATTACTCTTGAAGATTGCATTGCCACCACAGGCGTAAGAATCGACAATATTGTTGAGATTTATTATAAAAAGTTCCCTTGGCAAGGACCAACTCAAGATGAAGTTTGTCTTGAGATTTGCAACCGTGTCATTGCATTAATTAAGCAACATAAGCCTGAAATGCCCGGCCTAAAGTCATTGCTCAAACAGCTTAAAACACGGAATGTGAAACTGGCGGTTGCTTCTTCATCGCCAATGAATTTGATTGTCGCAACCATACAAGCACTTGAACTTGAACAGACTTTCGATGAAGTGTTGTCAGCGCAAGATCTTGCTTATGGTAAGCCTCACCCTGAAGTGTATCTCAACACCGCTAACGCATTAGGCGTCTGCCCAACAGAATGTTTAGCATTTGAAGATTCATTAACCGGATTGCTGGCGGCTAAAGCGGCCAGAATGAAGACGATTGTGGTACCAGAGAAAGGACTGATTGAACTTCCACAGTGGTCTATCGCAGATAAAGCATTCAGCTCCCTTGAGGAAGTCACTGTACCGATAATTGAAAGTATCTTACTGCAAGAATAGATGACTCGCGCTTACCTAAATTGAGATTAACGCATTGTTTTATCTAGTAAACTTAAGAAATAGCGCGCAATAAAAAAGGCTTTAACAAATGTTAAAGCCTTTAAGTATTCATTTATAAATTACAGTGCAACATCAAGTGACAGCGTCACTATTAACTGCTGCTCATACCGCTAATTTTATAAAAAGTTTCCATCAATGTTATTTGCTTGGAAGTTATTTACATTCAACAAAGTCGTTGCAGCAATACTTCTTAAAGCGTCACGAGTCAGGAATGCTTGGTGACCAGTGAACAATACATTGTGGCAAGAAGATAAACGACGGAATACATCATCAACAATAACGTCGTTAGATTTATCATGGAAAAAGAGCTCTTTTTCACTTTCATAAACATCTAAGCCAAGTGCGCCAATACGGCCCATTTTCAGAGCTTCAATGGCAGCAAGAGAATCAACTAACTCACCACGACTGGTGTTGATGATCATTACGCCATCTTTCATTTTAGCAAATGCTTGCGCATCTAATAAATGATAGTTTTCTGGAGTCATTGGGCAATGTAAAGAGATCACATCAGCTTGCTTAATCAGCGTATCTAAATCGCAATATGACGCACCTAGCTCTTCAACAGCTGGGTTTGGGTACGGGTCATAACAAAGCACATTCATGCCAAGTCCTTTAAGGATTCGGATAGTCGCTAGACCAATTTTACCTGTACCAATAATGCCGGCAGTACGACCAAAGAAGTTAAAACCAACCAGACCTTCAAGAGAAAAGTTAGCATCACGAGTACGTTGGTATGCTTTATGGAAACGACGGTTTAATGTCATCATCAGACCAACAGCATGTTCTGCAATCGCTTCTGGAGAATAACCTGGTACGCGAGCAACTTGAATGCCGAGCTCTTTCGCCGCATCAACATCAACGTTGTTAAAGCCAGCACAACGCATAGCAATCATTTTTACGCCGCGAGCCGCTAATTGCTCAAGTACAGGCTTAGATAAGTCATCATTGACAAAGGCACAAACCACTTCACAGCCTTTAGCCATTTTTGCGGTCTTTTCGGTAAGTAAGAAATCATAGAACTGATACTGCACATCATGGTCTGACTTACCTTGTTCGAAGGCTTGTTGGTCATATGACTTAGTGCTAAAAAAGGCAATATTTATCATTTCGATCCCTTATAAATTTATACAATGTTTGAATAGGATTATTAGACTCAGAGGTAAGGAAAGCCTTGCTTTAATACGTTCAATATCATCATTGAGCGTGATGGCTTGAAGCTCGATAGTGAGGAAAACAGATGACAAAGAATGATATTGAGCAACATTTGACCTAAGTCTAATGATTGGCAAAGTTAAAGGTGTCGATACGCATCATGTGTGAGTGCTATGCCAATTGATTTGCGCGATATAAGTCTTTGCAACTCCTCTTACCAATACCTGATCTAATATGCCCCTATATAATATCCAAACGCTCTTGCTATCAATAGTCATTCTCATTAAATGAGTTTGCAAAAATGGCGTAAAATTTTGCTAGTCAACACAATAAATAGTGAATTGCATCACAAAAGCAAGCCAAACCAGTGTGAATAACTAATACAATTAGCTTAAAAACTCAGGTTAGAAGAACACTCTGCCCCGCACACCAAACACTAATGCCGTATCTTGCGTTGACAACGCAGGATTATTGATAAACTGCACATCTGGCGTTATTTGAATGTGATCGCCTAACTGCATATTGTAATAAAGCTCTGCGCTAAATTGGTCTTCATTGCCAAAGATGTCGTTGGTTTCAGACCAGTTCACAGCAAAACCGAGATTGTTTTTAGCCGAACCCAGTCCAAAGTAACCAAAGCCTGCAGAGATGGATTTATCATAAAGCGCCACATCCCCTTGCGAAAAACCGCCGCGAACAAAAGGCATAAGTTGCGGTGTCACAAATGTACTGTAGGAAAAGTTAACTCCGCGCCCCGATTCTCCCCCAATCACTGTGCCATCATCTAACACAGTGGACGATAAACTGTGTCGAGAGCCTTGGTCCATATGCCAAAACGTAACGTGGAAGTTCTCGGTATAAATATCACTTTGGGACGCCGTCCAGCCAAGCTCTAGGGTGGTAAACAAGCTGTGGTCATTAAATAATGTATCAAAGCCATTAAAAATATCGTCTGACTGCCCTTTTGCATCCGCAACGCCTGCCACGACATAATAATTATCGGTGATCATATGCCCTGCAGATAACGCCAATATGCCATCATCAGGTAAACCCATAGCACCTGCGCCAGTGCTAAACGCAAGGTTGGTAAAACCCGTCCAAGGGCTGGCTAACGCATAAGTATCAACGTAATTGGTCACATCTTGCCAACCAATAACAATGGTACTTCTGCCATCATTTAACTTCTGTTTCCAGTTAAGGTCGGTGACGCGAAAGCCCTGATCGCTAAATGCAGGGGCAATCATGCCCAAATAACCAATATTATCGGCGTTGGGATTAAAAGTTGTACCTGAGAAATCTTTTGGTGAGGTGTCACTGTAAGCATGCCGATGCTCGAACTTCCAAACCAAGCTACCAGTATTGGCACTATTTTTACCCACTAAGTTCCATTGACCATAGACGCGTGCAACGCCAGATGCCGATGCAGCGTCACCACCGTCTGTGGCATCACCGCTGTATAGACCAAGGGAGAAATAGTCTGCGCCAAAAGTAAATCCGTTGTCAGCAAGATCCTCGCGCCAATGTTTTTGGTTTTGTTTCTGGGTGGCGATAGTGTTTTCTACCGAATCTGGGCCTTCAAAGCTCACACCGTTTGCGTAACTGTTGGCTGACATTAATGCGGCAGCAACGAATGCATTCGTTTTGCATAAACGAGAAATTGGAGTCATAAATCACCACAATGGTCTGTTAATCTGTCGTTTGTCATCATTTATACCCATTAATTTGGCTGGTACTGCTCTACATTGCCGGCCGACATTTGATATACCGCTTCCACATTGCTCGCGCCATCGCTGTAATTTACATCTGCCGACACCTTTTGATTAAACAAGTCACCCTCAACCCATACCGGCGTTTGTAAACTCACTAGCTCAATACCATCGGGATAATCCACTAATACAATCTGGTTTGGTGGCGGTGGCGGCGTATGAATACATGCCCCAGCCGTCGGTACTAAGAAGAACTTCGTCACTTTATTCCCATCCATCTCAATAGGAGTAATGAAACCTGGGATGCGGTGAGCTTTATTCAGTATTTTTTGATTAGGCAAAGTAGCCAATTTTCGGCGCTGCTCGGTAATCAAATCACGCTGCAAAAAGAGATCCTGAACATCAATGCCAGCATCCACCAAACTCGCTTCTATACTTTTCATTTCCGCCAATGATTCCGCAGAAGCTTTAAAGCCCTTAATTTTTTGTGCATCACGAAAACGAGCAATGGTCGCCAAATCATAAAGCTGATTGTTATCTAGGTGCGCAAATGGGTCTTGAACCGTTTCTAGCTGAGGAACAAGATCTTGCCAATACGTTGGCTTGCGATCTTCGGCGCTAACATTAACCGATAGCAATAATGTGCATCCAAGCAGAATTCGTTTCAAAACCTTCATTTACAACCCTCTTTAAAAAGAAGAGGCAAGAGACTTCCCCTGCCTACCTTAATTACTTCAACAATCACTTCAACTGACCAATAAAGACTACAATTTGTTGCGGTAAATCTTTCCGTCTTTCATGACCAATTTAATCGTTTCAATCTCTTTATATTCAGGATCAGCATCAAACCATTTTTCGGTTGCACCAATAACTGACATATCTTCTAAAGGGTTGCCTTCTACCAAAATGACATCTGCCACTGCGCCTTTTTCAATCACGCCAAGCTTGCCTTGTGTGGTGCCACGAGGGCCTGACATTGCCAACATTTCACCCGCGATTGACGTCATTTGTTTTAATACTTCAAAGTTGCTCCCAAAAGCTTGGGTACGCCAATAAATCTCATAACGTCTTGCACGCTCTGCATCGGCATCTGCACCCACGTAATCTGAAGCAAAGACCACCTTAACGTTATTTTTAATTAGACGCTGACCATAATCGCCGTACTCTTCTTGCAGCTTGGCCACCATTGGCAGTTTAGCCGCTGGCATTAATGGATTTTTCGCCAGATCTGGAGACAGCCCCCACATCTGCGGTACCACGTAGCCCCCTTCTTTTGCGATGCGTTTCATTGTGTCATCGTTAATAAAGAAGCCATGTTCAAACGTTTTCACACCACAATCTAATAAACGGTTAACCGAGCGATCGTTAAACGTGTGAGCGGCAACGTAGGTGTTCCAATCTTTTGCAGCCTCCACAATGGCGCACGTTTCCTCGACTGAATACTGAACCGTATCAATTGGGTCAAAACGTGATGAACCGCCGCCACCGGCCATTATTTTAATTTGAGTTGCCCCATTACGCAGATTGACGCGAGTTGCGGTCATCACCTCAGGTACGCCATCGGCAACCGCGCCAATTCCCATACGCTCAAAGTTTGAAAGATCGCCCGCTGTTTTAGGGGAAAAGCCAGCATCATTGCGATCACGAAAATCACCATGACCCGAAGTTTGTGAAATAAACGCCCCCGATGGATAGATTCGAGGACCTTCAACATTACCCGCTTCAATTTCACGAGTAAGACCAAATGCAGGCCCACCCATATCACGGACTGTTGTAAAGCCATCGTTAAGATAACGTTCAACCACTTGCACCGAGTGAATCGAAATATCAGTAAGATCTTTATTTGTCTCAATATCACTAAAGTTGTAATTGATCATGATATGCGCATGACCATCGATTAAACCCGGCATCAGTGTTTTACCTTGCCCATCAATAACCGTGACATCCGTTGCCGTAATTTCAGTTGATGAAATTTGCGCGATTTTATTATCAACGACTAAAACATGATGATCTTCATACAACTTATCTTCTGTTCCGTTGAACACATCAACATTCTTAAAAAGGGTGGTCTCAGCTTGAGCTGCGAAAGCGAGTGAGCAAGAAATTGCGATGGTCGATAGGGTTAGAGTTTTTTTCATCTTAGTTTCCTTTAGGAGTTCACATTCAATAACTTAGGAGTGATATTAAAGAAATTCCACAAAACTAATTGCCATTTGGTGACACTGATAAAGAAACTAACACTAATATAATTATTTCATTCGATATTGACGCGGTGTCATACCCATGCGGCGCTTAAACGCCCGAGTAAAATGAGCCCCATCGGAATAGCCAAAGCGTGTGGCGATGGTGGTAATTGAAATAGCATCATCCTTGAGCGCAGCTAAAATCAATTCAAATGTCATCTCTTCAATTAGCTCTTTATAGATCAATTTATGATCGGCTAGACGCCGTTGCAGAGTGCGCACATTCATGCGCAGGATCTCCGCCGCCAGCGTGATAGGAAGCTTGCCCATAGACAGATAAGGAGAGATGGCCATTTTAAAAGTGGATAGAAAGGAGGGTTCTAGATAAAGCGAGTTCTTTGCAAGCAAGCTATTTGATAGCCCGAACGACGACTTACCTCTGCTATTGACCGTAATAGCTTGCTGCATCACCTCATCAGAGATTTTAACTCCCGTCACCGCTCGCTGGTGGATGAACATGATATTGTCCATTGTCGGTAACGCCTTGTAAGCATCACTACTACTGCTCACCAGCGCAATTTGCTCAGGCTTCCAAGTCAGCTGGGTAATAGAACGAATAAACTCAATTAAAAACAACACCGAGAACATTTCGCCATATTCATACCAAAGCTCATGCTGGCCTTGCTTCTCCCGCACTAACCACCAACAACCGGCAATAAAGGACGGATAGACATTCGCCCCAGGTGATGCCAACGCCATCAGTTTAGTTAATTCATGGCTAGCATCCAACACCGTATCCGATTCAGCTAGCTCCTTAATAAAAGCCGGCATATAACGCTCACGAATACTCTGCCAAAAAATCAGCGCTAACTGTTGTTTAGAATAATGCTCGGCAAGCACCTCAAGTGCATTTTTTAAAGCGCTTTCCGGAAGATATTCATAACTATCAGCACCATGAATATCATTAGGTATGGTCGCCTGTCGTAAAATTGCGTAAGCGTCTTCATCAATTTGCATCAACAAATCAACAAAAAACCTCACATCATCAACTTTCACCAAATTGATAGACTGCATCGTCAAAGGACTCCCTCCCTATCAATAACCTCTCGTCCTAAGCATACAATGGCAAATTAAGGACACAATTCAACTCATTCATGTACCCTGCTAGTAATCTTGTGATGCACAACGTTTAAATTTTAACTGCACCACTTTATCACTATGCCAAATATGCCTATTTTTTTAATGCCAATTTACAGATAACATTGATGCCGACCCCATAAATCGATGTCAAAACAATCAAAAAACACCCATCTCGATTACAAAAACGGCAAACAGTTCACAAAGGGAAGATTTATACTTGAACCCTAGCCCGCTTATCGATAACATCAGTCTCGTTCAAGAAGATGGGTCCGTAGCTCAGTTGGTTAGAGTACTACCTTGACATGGTAGGGGTCGGCGATTCGAATTCGCCCGGACCCACCATCCTCTTCTACTTATTTGAAGTAACCTCTCAAAATTAAGTAGAGCGAACAAAAATTTGGGTCCGTAGCTCAGTTGGTTAGAGTATCGCCTTGACATGGCGGGGGTCGGCGATTCGAATTCGCCCGGACCCACCAAATTTATAAAAACGCCAAGCATTTTGCTTGGCGTTTTTGTTTCTGGGCTACTTAAGTTCTCAACATAACTCGATCATCTGCTACTCTATCGTTTAGACACTTGTATGAACATTCATTTAATTGGATCTGTACAAAAATACACTCTTCAAATAATGAAGAGCGATTTGCCACTTGAGCATTACAAATAACAACAAAAAGTAGAGCGTGGTTTTCGCTTCTTGAAAAGCCCAGAGTTCCTAACGTCATCGATTTTCTTGAAGAAGCCTCAACGAATAGAAGCATTACTTATGGTGATGACTCTGAGTCTTCTCATTTACGCAAGTTTAGAGCATAAAATCATAGAGCAACTCTCACAAACTGAAGAGTTTTTCCCGAGTATGGTCACAAACAAGACGACATCCAAGCCGACGGCACGTTGGGTATTTCTAAAATTTGAAGGTATAGACACTCTCGAATGTGGTGGTCAGAGTTTCATCACAAGCATTCAATAGCATCAAAGTCGGCTACTCAAGCTCCTTGGCAGGCTATATGAAGCGGTTTATCCATAAATTGGCTGCGGAATCTCGGTTATATACTCGTGATCATTGAAGATACTTGATTTTTAGCAAAATCAAGATCATGCTACACATTATGAAAATCACATTGACTCCTAAACAGAGGCTGCAACCCGAACAGATGCACGACTCTAATCGTGATGGTCGAGTACAAGACTGTATAAAAGCGGTATTACTTGCTTCTGAAGGTTGGAGTCAGACTTTGATTTCTCAAGCTCTTCGTATCCATGAGTCCACTGTAGCACGCCATCTCAGCGACTATGTGCTTTCAGAAAAGCTGAAGCCTGAAAATGGGGGCAGCCAAAGCAAACTTTCTACTCTACTACCCAGACGAAGTAACTTATCGAGCATTTAACTGAGAAAACCTATTCTCATGCTCATCAAGTTCTTAAACCTGCATCTTCAAGTTAATTTGGTATAGACATAGGTAAGCCTAAAAAATTGGAATCATTGCGCGCGTCACAAAGCTAGTGGTGATCTTAAATTCTATGCTGAAAGATCATTCTATGTGTGATGAAAACAAGGACACAAAATGTTATTAACGCCATAGTCGTTTGTTATGCAAGGGTTTATTGAACAGTGAAACCATTCAAGATATTATCAATTTCCGTGTTATATTTACTTACTAAACTTGCACCGGTGTACACTACAAACTGAGTAGAACCAGAAACATCAGAAAAATAGTAACCCATATATTTAAATTTTATGCCTTTCATGGTGCCGGTCATTTCCATGTATATTAGTTTTTTGCCATTTACAATTCTATATTCTTTTTTAACCACCTTAGCATCAGGGGCTGCTTCTTTAGCATTTTCGAAAGCAATTTCAGCCAATTTTTCAGAATCAATTTCAATACGTTCTGTTATTGCCATTCCATATAAGTCTCCAGCTTTAAGATTAAAACTGTATTCGATAGATGTGTCATCACTTTTACTTCTAACAAACGCCCACTCTTTAGTATCAATTGCAAAAGCGGAGTTATTCGTTTTACTTTTCAATATAAAGTTTGAGCTAATTGGCTTTTTGAAAATAGTAGGGTTAGTCTTTATTTCGATCTCACCATAGGCATTATTATCTTCATAAAGCCAAGTCCCATCACCATTTAGGAGAACAATATCACCTTCTTCTGTTACTGCTTTTTGAGCGGCATTAACGTTAAAAGCAGAAAAACACAACAATAGCGTAACAAATAATTTCATGATGTACCTTTTGATATAATACTTATTGAATGGAAAGAACCCTTAATTTGATGAGTAAGTTATCCACCTAATTGATTGTAGAAAAAACTACAACAATAAATTATTGAGTTTATTAAAATCTAGTTATAATTTCAATAAACATCAAATAAATCTATGTTATGCATTTTTTATACCAAAATACGAACATGGATTAGAATTAGGAATTATCTAGCTAGACATTGATTAATAAATACATATCAGGTTATTTAGTAGAGTGGAATCTAATTTTTTGATTTTAAGTGTTTGATATGAGATCATCAAATATTATCATAGTTGATCTAGAAACCTAGGCTGAACACTTATTAAACAATCATGTGCATAATCTCCGAAAGATGAGGTGAAATCATCTTTGACGGATTCAAAGTGGCATTCATGCCACAAATACTTGTTCCTATAATGCACATGATTTTGTTTGAATAACGTTCGTGATCTCATCTTGACTAGAATATTATTCATATATCATATTGTACACTTCGATAATGTTAGGGTGATTATATTCTCTGTAAGAGGTATATGGATGTGAAAAAGTTAAATTTTAAGATGATACTCGTTGTGTTACTTGCATATTTATTAGGTGCTTACAATGGAGTAATAATACCTACAATTCAAGGTGCCTTGGTGTTAGGCCTCGGGCTAGCGCTTGACTCAGAATCACCAGAAGCTAGATATGCAGAATACTATTCAAATGAAAAGTTTAAAATTGCAAAACTAAGATTAAATAATGAGTGTAAATCATGAATAAACTCAAAGCAATACTAACTTTAATTATAATGTTAACGTCAACTAATACATATTCAAAAACTTTAACAAAAGAAGAGTGGTGTAATAGAACAGTTAGAACATTTGCAGAGATGGTAATAAAGTACCGTATAAATGGTATGGATAAGTCTGAGATGATTAATATGGTAGATAACATTGAAGGAAATCAAGAGGGTAAATCTACACTGAAAATGTTAGTTAATGAAGCTTATAATTATAATATATCCAATTCGGATATTGCAGTTGTTAATTTTGGTAATTCTAAGTTTGATGAGTGTGTAGATATTTTAAAATAATAATGATGGTTAATTAGCTCGATTCAAGCTTTGAATTCTTTCATTAAAGAGTTCACATAGACTGGACCTTAAGCATTGAGATTTTCATAAACTCCATCTAAGGTCTTGTCTTTCTAAGATTTTTGTTGCTGAGATTTAGTCGCATTCTTCATTATATATCGAAGCGCCCATTCTAAGTGTTCATCTATTTCTGACGAAGCTTATTGTGTAGGGCGAACGCATGATTGAACACATATCGACCAATCATGCGCATCATATCCACAAGACGCCGTGAACTCATCCTTGATGGTTTCATAGTGCCCTCCATACAGTAAAAAGTTGTTCCTATAATGCACATTATTGTTCAAATAACGTTCGTGACCTCTCTCTATTTTGGTAGGCATATGAAGTGGTTTATTCCTAAATTGTCTGAGGAATCTCGGATATAAGTATAAGCATTGAATTCACTAAATAATTTATATCTACCTGATAGATATATAATCGACTATTACTCATCATTACGTCCTGAGGTCATTATTACTTAACCTTATAACCAAAACATAAAAAGTAGCAACTAATAATAAACACAATATTTTGAAAAAAGAAGCTATATATGCCATACCCCAAGCAATATATTTACCTCGACCCAATGCCTCACCAGTAATAATCAATTCATATAACTGAAAAGAAGCGATAAAAATTACTAAAACCAACAATATTCTAATTAAAATTAATTTATTTGCTGACACATAAATTACAGTAAGTTTCATGTCTTAAAATAACTTTTTGTTAATAATAAGAAAGTCATTCCGAATTTAATAAATTAAGATCATAAATTATATTTCCAGGAACTTTATCAATTGTTGCGAAGTTAATCTTCCACTGACTATTCTTCTTTTTATAAACCAGTAGTTTTAAGTACGTGGCACCTTTCTCTAAGTTCATTTCAATATATACGTTGTATGAGCGATTGGAGATTTTCTTTACTAATAAGATACTGTATTCTTCATACCTACCAAAAGTATCCTCCAGATCTTTTATGTATTGACTAAATTTAGGAGGTACACTTCCAAAAACTCTTTCACTTGCTTGGAGCAGAGGAGCTTCAACAAAGTTATTCATTTTGCTATTAATGTATTTTTCTATTGAGTCATCAGCTTTCCCTCCCCCTGAAAACCCAAATAACAAGAGCATAAATAAAAACCTATTTATCAACATACTAAAGATCCTTTTTTATTAATAAACACTAAAAACAGATTATATTATAGTAGTATACAAAGGCTAGACTAAAAGAGTAATAATAGGTACTCCCTACATGAGAACAGCTTCAGGCATTAAATAAAATCACTTATCTTCACTCTAATTAATCTTTTAAAGTAGTAGCTATTTATTTCTAAATCCAAATATTAAAAAATAACAAGAAACAAAAACAAACGAAGAGTATTTCAATACAAACCCTATATAACCTAAGTCCCATGCCTCATACTTGTCTCTATTGGGAGTAACCCCCGTAACTATTGCATTATACAATTGATAACCAAAGAGCACCATAAATAACAAAAGAATAATTCTTATCAATATCAACTTATTATATCTCAAATAAACAACAGTGAACTTCATTTTATAAAATCATCCTAATTAAGCTTAATCATAAGCTTATTTTAATGAACATAAAAAGAACTATTAGAGATTTATTGGTCAATGAACAATGTATTCTTTATAAAGATCAAAAGTCTATTCACATCTTTTATTTGATGGTTAAACTATAACACTTTATTTTATATACATATTGCAAGTTTAATCAAGTAGACTACTTCCTCTTAAATCCAAAAAATAAAAAATAGCAACTCATTGTAATGAAAACTATATATTGAAAAAAAGAAGCTATATATGCTACACCCCAAGCTTTATATTTCCCTCTCCCCAGAGTCTCACCAGTAACAATCAATTCATACAACTGAAAACTAACAAGACATATAACTAAAAATAACATCATTCGAATTGCAATTAATTTTTTTATTGTTACATAAACAACAGTTAACTTCATAGTTTAACAATCTCCTTTCAATGAAGTTATTTTGCTACCAAGGTACTCTTTCACTACTTCCGTAACACCATCTATTCGATCATTAATTTTTTTCACAAAATCCCCTATCCCCTTACCTATGGTTACTATCGGCCCTAGCAATTTGGCTGGTCCAATATTCGCTGCTACTTCATAACTTATTGCTTCAACTTTATCCTGTTCAAGCGTCGCCTCTAATCCCCCCAAAATTGCACCACCAGCCAGCAGTGGCCCAGAAAGCGCTCTGGTTTGAGGTATCGCTAAACTCATAACTCCCAATGCGGTGAAAGTTTTTGAAACAGCACTATAATATTCTTTCAGCTTTGTTACTTCTTCCTCCGTCATTTCAAAGCTTTTGCTCTGATATTCCTCAGTCGTCCCGTAACTATAATTAGATTCCTTTACCTCCAAATAGGTTTGATAAGCCGCCAACCCAAACGGATCCACCCAGAAAAACGGATTACCACTCACATAACCATAGGACATTTGTTGGTTAGGATCACGTAGCAACATATCGGTATTAAGACTTGTTGCTTTTATTAGCTCATGTTGAATTTCAGTTGGGAGGTATGTGTTCTTTAAACTCCAGAAGTCAGGCTGGATAAAACGACTGTTGTGCGGGTTGTACCAACGGGCGTCTAGATTGATCTGACCTGTACTGCTTTCGGTGTACCTGCCTGTGTATTGGTATGGCATTAGTTGACCTAATTGCTTGTTTGCATTGACACCCGCATTGGCTTTCCAAAAAGTTTTATCATTGTGCTTACGATATGTTTGACCGAATGGGCTGTAGCCTAGTCGCATAGCAGAAGTACCAGTGCTGTCTAACACGTGAATAGTGCTACCTAATCGGTCATGATGATTGTAAAGATGGCTAGTGTCTGCACCCTTAGTGCCACTGGCTTGCACTAGGCTTGATGTCGAATCATATAAGGATTGATGTAGTACTTTGCCATAGGGAAGATCTGAACCAGGTAACAAAGTCAGAGATCTAAATGGAGCAAACCCTGCATCGCTATCTCGCCATTGGCCTTGCTCTTGGCGACCATCGTAATGACTATATAAAGTGCTTTGATTGAGTTGTTCGGACTGATTCGAGTTGCCATTTTGTTTGATGGTAGTTTGGATTGTGCGCACTGTCTTCACTCTGCGAGATCTAGCATCATATCCATACTGAACGCTTGAACCATCAGGGTTTATCACTTCAGTCATTCGGTTTAGCGAGTCATGCTGATAGCTTTGCACTTCATTGCCATTGCTAATACTTGCCAGATTGCCGTTAGCATCGTACTGATAAACAAAATTATGAGAGTCGCTTGATTCATCATTGTCACAGCTACTATCGTCACAAGAAAAACCGGGCAGTCTATGTCCTTGCATCTCTACTAGCTGGTTGGCTTGGTTATAACTGTATGTATACACGGTTGTTTTTGTCTGTTTTTGCGTAAGGTTTCCTACATCATCCCAGCTAAATTCAATGTCGTCTTGGTTGGGATAATCAGCGCTGACGATTCGATTAACTTGGTCGTATTCAAAATAAGCCCATTGATCGCTATCACCCTGTTCCGTCTTCCTGTTTTGCGCGGTGACATTACCCGCACTATCGTATTGATAATTAAGTACCTCGATGGTATTCCAAGTGTCTCGCCAGCGATTTCCTTTATATTCCTGTTGTTCGATAACAATGCTGACAATACGACCGACTGCATCATAGTCTAAGCTTCGACGGCTGCGGTTTGGGTAATCAATCTGTCGAAGTTGACCGCTTGCATCGTAACTAAGCTCAAAAGTAAGATTGCCGTCAGCTGTATTGCGCTCAAGCCTTACTATTTTTCCCTCGGCATCGCGATGATAATAAACACCTTCATCGCTTGTAACTTGGCTATAGGTTCTTTCTCCGAGTGTATTGTATTCATAGTTAAAACTTTGCCCTAGCTTGCTGTTATCCACCTGAATTAATCGACCTGCGGGATCATAGTGATAATTTTCCGCTAATTCAGGGCCGTCAATTTTGGCAAGACGTCCTAGTCCATCGTAGTTCAATACCTCGCTATGCCACTGCCCTTGATGGGCGTATTGACGCTCAATGACATGACCTCGCTGATCATATTGAAAATGAATATCAGTATTTTGTTCAGGTTGATAAGCATGTGTTATCTGCCCTGCTAAATCATAGTCATAGTGCCATTGCTCACCTAGCTCGTTAGTAAAGGTGGTTAGCCTTGCCATATCGTCATAGTCAAATGACTGCTGAGTACCTACTGCCGAGGTGATGCTTGTTAACTTGTTTGCGGCATTGAACGCATATCGAGTGACGCTATTATTTGCCTGTTTGATCTCAGCGATATTGCCGAACCCATCGTATTGATAACGGGTTGTCTGATTGAGTGGGTTAGAATAATCCGTCACCTGATTGCGGAAATTGTACTCCCAACGCTCACTGGCATTAAGCGCGTTTGTTTGATGAGTTGTCCGCCCAAGTGCATCGTATTCAAAGTGAGTTGTGTGACCTAAAGGATTAGTTTGAGAGAGCAATTGATCAAAAGCATCATATTGTTGCTGTGTTTCTTCACCTAAACGGTTGGAGATAACTGTTGGTCTACCGGCATTATCTAAGCGAATATGAGTCATATTGCCAGTAGCATCTTTAGCGCCAATCAAGCGACCTAATGAATCTAATAACCTATGTTGGGTATGGCCGAGTGGGTTACTGCTCGAGGTGAGTCGCCCCATTTCATCGTAGGCATATTGAGTCGGTGCGTGATGCCCGTTTTCCGGATCAATAACCTGGACGATTTGGTTATCGGCATTATAAGTATAATGCCAGCGATAGCCGTCACCATCGGTATAACTCACTGCATTATCATTGTTGTCATACTCCCAAGACTGTTGATGTCCAAGGGGATTGACTTCGGATACTTTCCTGCCAGCCATATCATAATAAAACTGATAAGAAGCGCCGTCAGGCATCGTCATGGAGCTTAATAATCCTAAGTCGTTATAACGGTAAGTATTCACGCTACCAAGGCGATAATACGGCAGTTGTTCGGTTAACAACCGTCCTTCACCATCGTAGGTAAAGTAACTCTCTCTAGATTGCTGCCCTTGGGTTGCGACTATTTCAGCTGTCATCAATCCTGCAAGATTGTAATGCCTCAATACCTGACTGCTATCTGGGTAGATAATGGATGACAGCAAGCCCTGCTGATTGTATGTAAACAGCCAGCTTTGCTCTGCCGCATCATTGTATTCAATTAAGCGTCCAAGCAAATCGTAAACTTTGTTACTTTGACGATGGTTGCCAAGCAACACAATACTTTTGTCTGTATCGGATTGAGTTTGTGTGACCACCAGCTGACTCGCTTGCTGATTGTATTGCCACTGAGTTTGCAAGCCTGATTTATTGATGTGTAAGGTTTTACGCCCTAACCCATCATATTGAAATTGCTCAACACCTCCCTCTGAGTCTGTAATTGAAACAACCTGACCGAACACGTTGTATTGAAACAGATATTCGCCACCACTGACGTCGCTATAAAGAGTTGGGAGGCCTTGCCAATTATAATCATGGCGAATGCGATCTTGAGTGCTGTTAGGCATTGATACAGACAGAGCAAGCCCCAACGCATTTGGCGTAAAATGTGTCGCATTTCCATTGCCATCGTTACTTTGAATAATGTGCCCAAGCTCGTTATATCCATATTGATCTACATACGCCGCCCGCTCATGATCATAAGTGGCATATAGTCTTCCCCCATCATCATAATAATGCTCCACCATGTTGCCAATTGAGTTAGTTGTGGATTGCAGTTGGCTGTCAGGATAATACTGAAAGTGGGTGGTACTTCCTAAACTATAGGTTTCCGCAATGTGATTACCTGACGCATCATAGGTATACGATTTACTGACCTCTGTTCCCTCTATAGAAGAGTGAATTAACCTATTCCGTGAATCATATTGGTATTGCCACACTGCGCCATGTGGAAGTGCCACCGACACTAAATTATTTTCTGAATCATAACTGTACTGAGTAAGGTGTTCGATCTCTCCCGTTAAGGACGGCATGAGTACTTTCTTGGTCGCAACTTTATTTCTTGGCGTGTAAGTCAGGTAGGTTTTAACACCAGAGAAGTCTTGTTGGTAAGTGAGTAAACCATTGGCATCGTACTGTAGGATCGATTCACGACCTAGCGGGTCAATGATACGTGTTGGTGAATCTAAATCTCGACCGTCGTCACTGTGGTATTCATAATGTGTCACGCGCCACTGCTGCTTAGGAAGAGCGCGAGAGCCTTCTGCAACTTTTAATATTCGACCTATTTTGTCAAACTCTGTTTCTCGAATGTACCTTTGCTCTACGGGCGTGTGAGGATCAAATTGTTCAATGCGAATTGGGTATCCTAAATCGTCATACTGATATTCAGTGTAATTACCCACTTCATCAATGCGGCGAATCAGCACATTATCAAGCCAATGCTCTTTCACCACTGAGCCATCCGCTAATTCGATACTCTCTATTCGGCCTGCACTGTCATAAACAAACTGCGTTTCATCGCCGACATTATTAATCGTTGAACGTATTCTGCCTGCTTCATCCCGCTCTACATCAGTGCTGCGCCCTACTGGATCGGTTGTCGATATCACTCGACCATACAAGTCATAACGGTAAAGAGTGGTGTGTCCTAATTCATCATATTCAGTTATCAAGTTACCTTTATCATCATAAACCTTGTTAATTTCAGTTCCGTCAGATTCATACACCTTAGATAAAATTTGATTGTGTGCGTTGTACTGATAACGGATGCGAGTTTGGTTTCGGTTTATCACTGTGGTGGTTCGATTTGCGAAATCATACTCATAGCTAAACGGATTACCGGAAGGATCTATCTGGGTATCAACCACCGTTTTGTTGTCTTGCTGGCGATAAAGATAAAATGCGCTATTACCTTCACCATCGGATTTCACAGTTAAGGCTAGGGGGTTGTCTTGATAAGTATATTGGTAATGATGTTTGGCACCATTAAATTGGACAACATCACTAAGTTTTCCAGATTGATATGTATAGCTATGCGTTCGTGCTTCTTGATCGGTAATTTTCGTTAAACGATTGTCGGTATAAGTAAAAGAAACCGTTCGCCCCAACTCATCGAGCATACGTATTGGCTGTTGCTGGCTATCTCGATAAATAGTCACGCTACGGCCATCATTTTGACTGACTTTAACTAAGAAGCCTTGATAGTTATATTGATAGGTTACCCCCTTGGCAGTAGAGACAACAAACAACCCATTTTCATCAATTTGTAAATGGGTATTGTGTCCCATAATTGGTGTGATACTTGATGTTGATGGCTCAACACTGAACAGCTTTCTACTGCCGTTGGGAGCGACCCATTTTAACTTATGTAGCCCAATCTCATACTCTTCTGGATAAGCCGTATCCACTACATAGCGGTTGCGTTCTCGATAATAATCAGATTGTTGATGCTGGCTTGTTAACTCATTAATCTTTGTTTGAATCTGATCTCTACTCGCAACATAAATTGCGCGCTGCGCCTGCAGTTCAGAGATGGCCTCTAACAATTGCTGCTGTATTTGTTCTTCATTGTAGGCCAGGCGGTCTTTGAAAGAGTTGCGTAATTCATCAATACCTTGGTCAATACCATTAATAATGGTTTGATATTGATTCGCTGATGCTTGGTTTAATTCAATTAAGGGTTGCATATCAACATCCACCCCCCAAATAATTCGGCTATCTAAAGAGGAGTGCCAACCCGCACCTAACGACCATGCAGAGCCTTGGCTGATACGATGTTGCCTAACTAAAGAAAATACAGGATGGGTATAGTCA
Organism: Vibrio sp. UCD-FRSSP16_30; assembly: GCF_001676025.1. GTDB lineage: Bacteria > Pseudomonadota > Gammaproteobacteria > Enterobacterales > Vibrionaceae > Vibrio. Next base: position 124,004 of record NZ_LZFW01000024.1, on the reverse strand, counting down.
ATTTCACGCGTTATTTTGCACCCAGAGTACAATTCAACAGGACAATCACTTTCGTTCCCTTCGGCGCTTGTTTCACTGACTTGTTGCTGCTGTTGTTCATTATCACTTTGTATGTCAGAAGTTTGGGTATCAGCGGCAATCGCCTCTCTATCTGCCTCCAATCCTGCAACCTCTGCTGCGTCGATAGTGTTGCCGGTAATATCAGAGATTTCCGACGCAATGGCTTCTCTATCCACATCAACAGGGTCTGGGCCAGAATCGTCATCAAGCTCGCCTCCGTTATTGTTACTACTATCGTCGTCATCATTATCTGGAATATTGGGTTCATTAGGACCGTCACACGACAAGGCTCCCTGACATTCAGTTAAGATTGATATTTCAACAGCATACGCATACTTACCTGAATACTCTAATAGGAAAAAAGCAACCAATAATCCAAACAGTTTTCTCATACTCTACCCAACACAATCCAATGATTTGCTAGTCAGTGTAAGAAGCGTGGAATAATTACGGGTTTGATATTGTTAGATCTGGATTCCAAATTTTCGCAGTTTGCGGGGCAAGATTTGAATAATTTGAACTAAGAGACCAAATGATGCTCTAGCTCTAGCTCATATCGTTAGAAGCCATAGAATACTCAACAACAAACATATCAAGATCACTTGATATAACCAATATTGTTATCGTTTCATCCCTCCCCCAATGGCGGCCAAGGGCGGTGTTGTTCTGAATCTATCCACTCTGTTACCCAGCGGGGAAGTTCGCCGAAGGTGTTGGTTTCTCCCATGGCTTCTAATACTTTGTGTGGTGGGACGATACCATTTTTTGAGGTGACGCCAGCGCGGATTAGGGCTGATGAGCAGGGTTGGTCTTTTACCCACATGGATTGTTCTACATAGAGCCATTTGTCGTCAAAGCCGACGCATTGGGTGTGGATGGTAAGGTGATTGAGTAAGTGGACTCGCTTTCGATAGCGGATTGAGCTTCCTGCCACGACTAATGCCCAGCGGTTGTCGGCCAGTGCTTTTATGAGTCCACATCGAATGCCTAGTGCTGTGCGGCCGAGATCATATAGGGTCAGTACTCGGCCGTTGTTTAATTCGTTAAATATGTCCAAGTCCCAAGGGTGGCAATAGAATTGTGTACTGCTTTTGTCGCTGATTTTTAGTGATGCTTGTTTTTTGGCTTGCCATGTCACTTTTGCGAGGCGAAAAAATGGATACATTTACGTCTCTCCCTGAGCGTATCTTTAAACAATAATTGATATGGGTAGCACTACAAAACGCAGTGGTCAGATGAGTGTAGTCGCAAACGGTTAAAACTACGAATTAGCGCTTAAGTTGCTTGGTGATTTGGCGAAGATATAAACAAAAACCACTTATCTAGAGGCTGACTCAAGAAGCAATTCATAAAAACGTTTTGTGGCAGTCCCCGTTTTTGCCCCTTTAGGTAAAGTCAGATGTAATGGAACCTGATAACTACCGCCATTTTCGACTTTCAGCACAATCAGTTTCCCACAGCCTCGGTTATCAACAATATGCTTGGGCAACCTGCAATAACCCACACCTTGCTCTACCGCACTAAAGGCATGGTCGAAATTATCAACCGTAATGCGCTGACTCGATTTCAACCAACCCACATCTTTTTTCTCACCAAGCTTTTCAACCGAACCTAAATCCCTCACCACAATTTGTGGTAGCATCGAGAGCTGATTGAGCGATATAGACGTCGCCTTAGTTAACGGGTGTGAGCTCGCCACAACAGGCTCCATCTCGGTAAAACCAAAGGCTTCCGCAGGGTAATTAGTTATCGGTAGATTAATGATGGCTACATCGGCCAGTTCTTGAGTGACCATTTGAGTAGTCTTCGATAGCGAAGTTTCTACCACTTGTATCGATGTACTGTTGTTTTCAGCTAGAAAATTAACCATCGGTTTATAAATTCGCTCAAGACAGCACAAATGATCAACTGCGACCACTATTTCAGACTCAACCCCCTTTGCTAACTGTGCACTGATTAGCTCAAGTTCTCGCGCTTGTTCTAGCATGCTGTTAGCCCTGCGCAATAACGCTTTACCGTCTTCAGATAACACCGCTCTGCGACCTTCAATCTGAACCAACGATACGCCCAGTTGATCTTCCAATTTTCTCAACGCATAAAGCAGAGTGGTATGGCTCTTATTTAGTTTCAATGCCGCAGCCTGAATGCTTCCAGCACGATCTAATTCATAGAGAGTTTGCCATTGGTCGAGAGTTGTCTTCAATCTCATTGGTCTAAAATCCTGACAGTTAATGGCAGTATTATGAACTTTTCTGTCTGTTTTTTACAGGTAATATATATTGAAACAGGCAATCAAGCCTTTGATGTTGGCGATTTGGCCATAGGTCTCAGCGCAATACCAAGTATCTATTTGGAGAAGTAACCATGAAATTATTACAAGTCGATTTTGAATTTAACGGTCCATTTGGCGAAGAGATGTCGAACGCACTCGTTGACCTAGCAAAGTCTATCAACAATGAACCGGGTATGGTCTGGAAAATCTGGACAGAAAATGAAGCCGAGAAATTGGCCGGTGGCATCTACCTTTTTGAAGACCAACACAGCGCAGAGACTTACCTAGCAATGCATAGTGCTCGCTTAAAAAAGATGGGTGTGGATGAGGTTCGCGGTGTAATTTTCAACTTGAACCAACCATTAACTGCCATTAATAAAGGCCCGATCAACGGCTAATTCAGGCGTTCATTTCTAAGTGAAAATAGAAATAATGATAAGGCCTAAATATTATGGATATTACATGTATAAGAAAAATTAGGCCTAACCTCATAAAATAACTCCTGATGTAAATCGCACGAAACACGTAATGGAGCAGATCTGAGCTAGCTGGCACTTTTTGAGAAAAGTGCCACGAGTAAAACTTCAGGTCTATGGAGTCTCTGGACATTTCTGTTTACCGATTTTGCTAATTTAGTAAATCACGGATTATCTAAAGTATGGGAAAAGTAACGCCCGCTTAAACTGTGAGTGAACGTGTACCATGTTTGAGCGTTAGCGAGCTCGGTACGCGTTTGCGAATCAGATTTAAAGCGTTTGTTATATTCGTTGTTTGATAGTCCCTAGAATATCAAAAACTTCTGTCCCTTTTTGGAACTTGTTATCAATCTCATACGCCATCAGTTCGAGAGGAGCATTATGGTAACCTAAACTGCTAACCTCACTAATATAGCGTGTAATAAAGCCTTGAACCCCCAACATTGACCATTGAGCCACATGAACTAAATGTCAGTTACACAGAATCTGTTACAGCCTCTGGGTAACTGTCAGATCAGACCTGAATTAGCACACGTTAAATGCTCTCAGCAAATTCAGGTTGCTTCGCCTTAGTTAAATCGGTGATAGCACCAAGCTCGACTGCTTCTTTCAACTCAGCTTGCTTGCGCATTGCTTTAGTTTCATTGAAGTCCTGTGCTACAGCAGTTTCGATGAACTCAGCATCATCAATATCAAAGTTTTTAACAGCTTTCTTGATGTCAGATAGATCCACTTGGAAAAACTCTTTACGCCTATTCACCATGTTCAGACGGTCATTATCGAATACGCGATGCAACTCTTTCTCAAGAGAAGGTGCGTCAGTGGTGTGGATCATTGCGTGAACATCAAAACTGAATGGTACTGAAGCGTCACCCAACTCCTTGACCCGATCCATTGGTTCAAGTCGGCGGGTCATACCAATCTTATAAACGTTTTCTCCAAACGAGCCAATATTACTAATAACATAAACGTGACCTTGCTTGGTTTGCTCTGCCATACTCTGTGCACGTTGATGCTTTTGCTCTGCGGATTCAAGATCAGACTGTAACTGTGCGATCTGTTCTTCCAATTTACTACGGGCTTCGTCATTCGCTGACTCAAGCTGTTTTCTAGCGGTCAGAAGGGCTTTAGAAAAGCGGGCTTCTTCTTTGATGGCTTCTTGTTCCGCTTTCTTGATCTCAGCTTCAATCTTCGCTTCTTCACGCATTTGAGCCTTAATTTCAGCTTGTTCTTCTTTCTCTGTTTGTTTCTTATCTTTGTGCTCGTGAGTCAGGCGAAGTTCCTCAATTTTCAATTGCAAATACTTATTTGAAATGACAATCATGTTGGACTCATTCAGCTTATTAATTGCTTCAAAGGCTTTATTAATTCGCGCTTCCATCTTGACGACATTTTTCCAAGTACAGTTGGCGATGGCGGCTTCACATTCGTTGTTGAATGCACGAGCTGTGAGCCTAATGCCTCGGTCAGTCATCTTCTTACCTTCAACTTTTGAGTTACCTACCGTCCACTCAGTGGTGCAGTAAATGGCTCCAGAGGTATCCTTCAGGCGAAGAAGCTCTTTTTGACGCTCTTTGCACTCGCGGATTTTATCTTTAAATTTCTCCGCAGTGTCAAAGTCAAAGTGTGGTTCGTAGAAGCCTAGCTCTAGCAACTCAACATCATCGTCATAAATACCTATTTTATGGATGAGTGAGTCATATATGCCTTTCTTTTCTTTGTAACTCGACTTGAGTTGCTCAATATCATTTGTGACTTCAAGAAAAGCTGTATTGGCTTCGTCTTGGCGCAATTTGGATGCTTGATCTCGAACCTCAATCTCTTTATCCACATTGATGATGCCAGAATATTGCATCTCATAGTCAGCAAGTGCTTGAGAAGCCTTTTCGGTTTCCTGTTTGGAATCTCCCAGTTCTCGTTTTGTAGATTTAAGTCGAGCAATAAAGATAAAAAGCACTATAGCTAGTAGTGCAGAAATCACTATAAATGGTAGCGGGGGTAAATTTGCGAATGCTGATTGAGGCATTATCACTCCTGATTAAAAGTTTCAGGTGTAGTTTAACAGAATAATTCGGAGGTATTATGCCATTGTATTTTTTAAGGTTATTAAAATAAAAGGAAGGCAATAGGGTCACATCTTACGTTTTGCCACACATTACTTTTAGTATGTCAAAACTAGCTGCCGAGCTGGAACGTATTTAGAAGCGAAACAAACTTTGGGCATAAATAAGCTTCCGAATATCACCACTATCCCCCCCCAAATCCACAAAGAAAACACGGCACTTATTAGCGCCATGCTTTCTTGCAGTTTATCCACATAGTCTTAGATATTAACCATTACAATTGGTGTTACGCCTTTAGGGATTCATAACATTGATAAATGACTATTAAACTGAATATTCTCGGCTTAGCTCGCTCACTCCTAGCCCACTGCGTTTAGAGACTTTGATTTGTAGGGGTATGCGCTCTTTCATGGCTTCTACGTGGCTGATCACGCCAATCATTTTTCCTGATGCGTTTAGGTTATCCAGTGCATCTAGCGCAATATCTAAGGTCTCGGAATCTAAGGTGCCAAAACCTTCGTCTAGGAATAAGGAATCTATGCTGGTTTTATGACTGACCAGATCCGATAAAGACAGGGCTAATGCTAAGCTGACTAAGAAACTCTCGCCTCCAGATAATGTCTTGGTGTCGCGCTTTGCATCCCCTTGCCATGTATCTAACACTTGCAGGGCTAAGCCGTCATCGGAGCTGCGTTGTAGCTCGTACCTTCCGTGAAAGCGGGCTAAATGTTTATTGGCTAAATAGACTAAGTTTTCCAAGGTTAACCCTTGAGCAAACTTTCTAAATTTGTCACCTTTGGCTGAACCTACTAGCGAATTAAGATGGGAAATATCGTTAAATTCTTGCTCGAATTGTTCAATTTCTAAGATCAGATCTTTTAAGCGCTCTTTATTATTGGCATCGGTAGTGCATTGCTGTGCTAACTCCCCTTGCCTTTTTAACCTATGTTCGATCTCTGTTGCTAATAAAGCCGCTTTCTGTTCAATTTCAATTTGCGGGGTTAATTCCCAGCCTTCAGATTCTAAAAGTTGTTGGTGAGTATCTACCGCAGATTGAGTGTTTAAAAGCAGGTTTTTTGCCTTTTCCAAAGCTTTGTCACTTAACGAAATGTCATGCACCAACTGCGCTCGCTGCTCTTTAGACAGCAGCGCTTGCTTAAACTCATCTACGTGAATAAAAGGACTTTGTGCTAACTCATTATCTAAAGTAATGCGCCTAGCGCTAACATCTTGAGCCCACTGTATTTGCTGGGTTGCCATGGTCTCTAATTGACCTGAAAGCTTGCTGACACTGGCTTGGCAATCCTCGCTATTACTGGCTAACTGTTTAAGTTCGGCTTGCTGTTTTTCTAGCTTAATGCGCATTTGCTGCGATTCTTGCTCGGTGGACTTACTGCCAAATAATGCACTGCGCTGCTTTTGATTGTCTGAAAGCTGGTTCTCGATTTGCTGTAGGTTATGTTGCTGTTGATCCAGAGCACTATTTGCCGCTGCGACTGACTCTTTAGCGGCATTAATTTGCACGGCTAACTTGTCGCAAAGCACTTGTGCTTCACGTACTTGTTCTGCTTTTATCGACCATTGTTTAAGGTCGCTATGTTTATTAGTGAACCATGCCGTCAGATTGGTTTTCGGCAATTCAAACCCTGCATGAGTCACTTCTCGCTCTAGCTCTTTGAAATACTCTAAGCTTGCATTTGACCACAGCTGAAGATCTTTTTGCGCCGATTCGATTTTACTCTCTAATACACTAACGGTATTTTTATGACTATTTTGTGTTTGCTGCGCATCAGTCACAGTCACTTGATGCTGTTGCAGTTGTCTATTGAGTCCATCTCGGATCTTTTGCAGTTTCAGCAATGCCTGTAACTGGGTATTGATCTGATCTTGGTGATGTTTATTGTCAGCAATTAACTGCTTAACACTTGCCTCATCGCCCAGAGTTAGAGCCAGTGAATGCGACTGGGTAAACGCTTGCCATCTTTGCTCTAGCTTTTGGCGTTTATCCAGCAACTGAGGTTGTCTTTGCAAGGTATATTGTTGATGACTATTTAAAGTATCAAGCTGGGTTTGTTGCTGTTTTAGTAAGGTGGTTGTTTGTGCATGTTGCGCTTGAGTCTGTGTAAGCCTTTGCCCTAACTGCACCACATTAACGTTATCTGCTTTATCTAATACAGGATGCTCAACAGAGCCACACAATGGGCAGGCCGTTTGATTATCAAGTTGCGATCGATACTTGGCAAGTTCACTTTCTTGATTAAGAAGTTGGGTGATATCTTTAATGCTTTGCTCAAGCTGCGCCAGTGTCTGCGAGCTCTCATTGACCAGTTGTTGTTGAACTGTAATTTGACGGTTCTTTTCCTCAATATCTACACTAAGTTGCGCAAGTTCACCGCACGTTTCACCATAAATCCTATTACCCTCTTCTAGCTTTAGATAATGAGGGTTATTATCCTGAAGGGCTTTCAGTTTCGTTAACAGTGAGCTTTCATCTCCCTGAGTTAATGCGCTGTCCAGTTGCTGTTGCGCGCGATTAAGCTCACCCTGCTTTTGCTGTAATTCATTACCAAGTGTTGCTAACTGAGTGTCAGAAACCTGCAATGCTTGACGCTTACGATTAAGCTCATCATTGAGTTGATTTAATTGCAGTTGTGATTGCGCTTGTTTCTCTTTTGCATCGCGATATTGAGTGTTCTTTTGTTGCCATAACGCTAGCGAGGTTTGCAAAATCGCGTCGCTCGCATGGGTGTCCAGATATAACTGCCCTTCGGCTAGAGATGCTGCGCCCTTAGTCATTTCATTCAGCAAACCAGCCTGTTTTTTAATAAGAACCGCTGCCCCTTGTTTAGCCTGTTCTGTCTGTTGCTGTTGCTCTTTTAAAGCGATTTGCTGGGTCTGGATATGAGTATCGAGCGGTACGACTTTTTGTTGAATCAATTCACGCAGCGCAGTCTGTTGCTCTCTTGCCTCATGCAACGCCTGCTCTGAGTGCTTAACATTTGACTGTAATGGCAGCAATAGTGCTTGTTGGGTGGTTAATTGACTCTGGTGATCTTTGATCTGCCCATCAATACGTTGCTTTTCACGCTGCGCATTATCCCACAACTCATAACTTGCCCGCATGCGTTCAGCCGGTTCACTGCGTTCGAGTTTATCTCGATTTGGCTGCATTTGTTGATGAGAGACTGTTGTAGCATCCAGCGCTTTTTGTTGCACTGTCACCTCTTGTAATAACTGGTGTTGCTGTTTCCACCAGTTAAGCTGATTTTGATAGACACCCAACTGAGCATTTTGCTGCTTGCTGGCACTATCAAGCTGAATGCGCTCATCTTGTATTTCTAGTTGCTGCTCTTTAGTTAGAAGAACCACCCCATCCGCTTTTGTGTTGAGTTGATCAAGCTGGATCTTAGACTGGCTATAACTTTGATGAACACGCTCTGAAATTAAACCATAAATTTCAGTGCCGGTGAGCTCTTCTAACAGTTCCGCGCGGTCATTGGCATTGGCATTTAAAAACGCGGCAAATTGACCTTGCGACAACATCATGGATTTGGTGAATCGCGAGAAATCTAAGCCCGTGATCTCATTGATTTGATCGAGTTTAGTTTTAACTTTATCTGCCACAATTGTGCCTGATTCAACCTCGGCTAACTCCACGGTCGCAGGTTGTAATTTGCCATCGGCTTTATTGCGTGAACGGCGCATGCTCCAGTGTGCTCGGTATGCTTTGCCTTTCACTTCAAATTCAACCTCGGCGCTGCAACTGGCACTGCCACGAGTCATGATTTCATTATTGGTGGTGGAAATGCCGCCAAGACGCGGCGTTTCGTGATAAAGCGCTAAACAAATAGCATCCAAAATGGTGGTTTTGCCAGCCCCTGTAGGGCCGGTAATCGCAAATAAACCACTTTCTATGAAAGCCTCAGATGAGAAGTCAATTTGCCACTTTCCTTTTAAGGAATTTAGGTTGTCGAAGGTAAGACGCAATATTTTCATTATTGTTGCCCTTCTACGTCTAAGACTATCTGTTTAAATTGGCTGGTGATTCTTGCCGCTCTAGCTTTGTCTTGCTCAGTGTCAAAATGTTCCATTGCCAATCTTTTGTTAAACACGTCAATAGGGGTTAGCTCTGATAAGGTTTCTGTTTGCTGTTGTGATAACGTTTGATTTTTCAAGGTGCGAGCACGGCGCAGTTGCAGCACTTCAATGCTGCGCTCACCGATTATTTTCTCCACCGCTTGTTGCAGATCGGTCAGATAATCTTGCACTTGTACTTCTATCGACAGCCAAATGCTGTGTTGATCTGGCGGCGTTGGTAGTAGTTCAATCTGTTGCTGTATTTGAGTAAGATCGCCCTTAATAAAGTACATAGGCTGAAAGGATGGGATCGCTTTAGCTTCTATATTGATAAGCTGACTGGCATTAAATTCCACCAGCACGACCTGCTTTTGCGATTTTAGCTCATCAAAGCTGAGGTAAATCGGTGAACCGCTGTATCGAATATGCTCTTTTTTCGCCACTTTTTGTGGTCGATGAATATGGCCCAGCGCAATGTAATCTGCCGGCGGAAAGCCATCCGCGGCAAAGCCATCTAAACTGCCAATATAAATATCACGCACAGATTCGGATTGACTCACCCCAAGCGCAGTTAAGTGACCGGTGGCAATAATTGGCACGTCAAGATCAAGCTGCTGACGCCTTTCTAGCGCTTGCTGATATAAATAGGCGTAATGAGATTTTATCGCCTCGCCCAGCGCTCTTTGTTTATCACTGCCAGACTCACCAGCAATACTTTTTAAGACATCTCTAGGGCGAATAAAAGGCACCGCGCATACGATAGCCCCTATGCTTGCGTCTGCGTTTTGCACATCTAAAATTTGATTGTCTTCACTGGCACTGGCGATGACCTGAGTATGCAGTTGTTGTAACAGCTGCTTGGATTCATTTAATACTGCGACCGAATCATGATTGCCACCCAGCACGATTAACTGGCAATTGCGTTTATACATATCAACCACAAATCGATTGTACAGCTCGCGCGCATAACTTGGCGGCGTTCCGGTATCAAACACGTCACCGGCGATGATCACGCAATCCACTTTTTCTGACTCTACGGTGCTGAGTAACCAATCAATGAATTGTTGGTGTTCGTGAAGGCGGCTTTTTGTGAAGAAATTCTGGCCAAGGTGCCAATCCGATGTGTGCAGTATTTTCATTTAAACCTACGAGTGAGAAAGGTAGCGTTAGCTATGGTAACGAAAAATCAAATCAATTGAGAGTTTCAGCTTCTAATATTTTCATTCCGTCATATATAACCGTTCATTACTCACATTATCGTATTTAAAAAGCATAAAAAAACCCCAAATACCGAGGTACTTGGGGTAAGTAATATCTGTTAGTTTTAGTAGGCGTTATTTAAATCTATAACCTACATCAAGCATGAATTGGTCGGCTTTAAGCTCGCCCGAGAACTGCTCTGAATAGCCTAGGTTTGTCACTACGTGTTGACCAAATTGCGTTTCGATACCCAATGCTCCAACCATGCCGTCATCGTGAGCATGAGCATGATCGTTATGTGACTCAACTTCTATGCTGTCCCATGCCCAACCAGCTGTTAGGTAAGGTTTAATTTTAATGCTTTGAGTCGCTTGGAATGGGTAGCCTACACCAAGAGCGGCCTGGTAACGCTCTAAATCCGCTGTAGTGGTTTGAAGATTACCATGTTTATCAGAACCATAAGCAATATCATCGGTGGTGTGTGACCAACGAAAATCTGTAAATAGGTAATCTCTTAAAGAAGGAACAATATAACCTCTTGAAAAGATACTATAGCCGTTCAAGGTGTTCCCATGTATATTACTGTCCTGAGCGTAACCCGCCCCAAGAGTAATACCGGAGAAAAAGTTTGTGTCATCAGAACTGGTTGTATTCCCTGCATCTGCAGCACTTGCATACCCAGCAACTAACGCAACACTCAAAATCGCCCACTTAAAATTTCTCATTTGTGACTTCTCCCATAGATTTGATAGGAAAAAGTATACGATCACATCCATACTTAAAAAGCGAACAGTGATCTAACAGCTGTTCCACTTTTAGCCAGCTGGCTCGTTCAGCACTATATACACTTTAGGTAAACACCATGAATAGCCTTAATCGCACAAGAAGAACTCGTATCGGCAGACAATCTAAGCACAAGCAACGCATGCAACAAAAGCAGCATCGCAGTGTGTACCATAGTTGGTGTCAGAAAAAAGAGTAATTATATTTCAATTTTGACTTGAGCATTTAAGTAGTAAATTTTATCGTTCTAAACCAATAAAATTGTCTGTGGTCGGCTTTCACAGACAATTTTTCATCCTTGTTTTTTCTATATTCCCCTCTCAAATTGAGACTTCACACTCAGTTATTTTTGTCATTGTATAATTTAAAACCAGAACACCTCGAGAACGACTCTTCCTCTTTTAATTTTTGTTCGTTGCATATAGTGAACCTATCGAAAGAATATATTTAGGATCACTATGAAAAAGTTAATGTTAGGTGTCATCGTAGCAAGCAGCCTAGTAGGTTGTGCTTCAAACGCTATTATGGTTAAAGCAGACGATGTAGCAGCCCAACCTGTACTTCCAGTTTCTGTTGACGGTAAGTTCGGCGGTTTCGGCGATGAAGGTTCTTTTAAAGTAGCGGACCTATATAGCGGTCGCTTTACTCGTGACTCTTCAAAATCTAGCTGGTTTGGTGTTGTGGGTTCAAGTAAAGGCGGCATGGTTGCACAACTTGATAGCAAAGATGGCCAACACTGGAAAATCGAATGTAGTGGCAAGCAATCAGGCCTAAACTTAGGCGGCATCGACTTCTCTGGTAGCGACCCGTTCAAATGTGACATCACAAAAGATGGTACAAGCGTTGGTAGTTACCAAATTACGGCTAAACGTAGCTTAATGGGTGCAAGTGAAGAAACTGGCTTTGTTACTCTTAACGGCACCAAAATTGAGCTTGCGGCTGTTAAAAAAGCGCAAGGTTCAGCATTCGAAGCTGGTGAACCTCTAGGTTATGCCTTCACTATTGATGGTAAAGAAGTTGCTGATACTCAAACTAACGGTTCTATCAGCATTCAAATGCTACCAGATCTAACTCAAGCACAGCGTGACACTATCGTTGTCGGCAGTATCGCTAGTGCACTAAGCTGGAGACCAGAAAATAGCTAATATTTTCTGTAAACTGCTTAATCAATAAGGGATGCACTGCCCTGCATTGACCCTTATAATAGATGAACTATTGTAATATACAGTAGTTCATCTTTTTTTTACTTTAAGTTAATGATAATGACTGAAAAAACCAGCAGCACTATTCATCTCAATCGCCTCAAACAACTGGATCGTTTTTTCGGTACGGAAGCCACTGTCGTTGATAGCCAAACATTAGCTCAAGTCATGTCATGTTCGACTCGGAACGTGGCTAAAACCATGAAAAACCTACAGCAACTTGATTGGATTGATTGGACTCCCGGCCGTGGTCGAGGCATTAAAACCCAACTGCAGGTTAAACGTTCTTTTCATGAAGTCTTGTGTGATGTGATAAAAGAATATGTTGCGAAAGGGGAACTGAACGAAGCTTCTCGATATGCTGATATATTTCAATATCAAACTGTTTTTAAACAGCATCTTCCTGATTGGATAGCTGAGCTCTCTGATGGCAGCGAACGCTCAGATGAATTGATTTCTTTAGTGCCGTACACTCTTCCTCAATGTCATCCTATGTATATGCAAGATCGCAATGCGGGCATGTATGTTACGGTTCTTTTCGATACCTTAATAAAGTTTGATAAGGTACACAAAACTTTCACCCCTCACCTTGCGCATCAATTTTATCAAGAAGGGTTAACTTATCATTTTCGTATTCGTCCCGATATATACTTTCACAACGGGGTATTATTAACCCCTGAACATGTAAAAGAGTCCTTACTTGCTCATCAACATGAGTCGGTTATTGCACGGGAGCTTTACGATTGTATTAAAGAGATTTCGGTTGAAAAGCAATGGATCGCTATCACCCTAAAATATAATGACCCTATCTTTTTACATACTCTTGCTGATATACATGCTGCCATTTTCCTACCCAATTTAAGCGAGCCAGAATACCCATTTGGTAGCGGCCCTTATTACTGGGGAAATAGAACTGCCGATCATTGGAGCCTACAAAAAAACACTCAGTACTTTGCTCAGCATGGCATATTAAGAAAAGCGGATTTTTGGCATGTGCTACGAACAAACAAAACGTCTGTAGGACACCTATTCGAAATTGAAGAGTTAGATACTAAAGTTCAAGATCTGCATAATTTACATACCACTCAATTAGGCACAAAAAGTTTATGTTTGAGTCACAGGCTAGATACGCATGCGCGTAGCGCTATTGCAAGAGTGTGTCGTCAGCTGCTATTAAGTCACTACAAACAAAGTCACAATTTATGTAATCACCTTTTTTTACCAGAAAAGTATTCCTTACCAAGCAGTACTGATGATTCTGAGTTGAAAGTGGATCTTCCTCAGTCAATTAAAGTGCAAACTAAAGATTATGATGATTTTCAACACTTATGGCAGCGTTTTAGCGATCTTGGGGTGCAAATTAACTACGTCGATGATCTCAGCAAAGCTGAATTATGGGTCAATGACTTTTTAGTAGGTAACGATGGTATTCTCGACCATTACTATTGGATGCTATTGAGTGAAGCTGCGCTTAATTTACTGACTCCGTTTAAACGCCAACAGTGGCGTGAAGAGGTTCAGCAAAGTCCTAATACTTATCAAATACTAGGGCAATTGGAGCTTCGTTATATCACGCAAAATCGCATCGTGCCATTGTGGACAAAATCCATTTCTTTCCAGCGACATCCCAACCTTAGAGGAACCGATGTGAATAGTCTTGGCTTTATGAATCTATCGACAATTTGGTTTGATAACCGCAACAATTGATACTTTTCAGCGCAGCAGATTCACAGCATAGCTACTGAGAACTTTATGTGTTCCAACACGATACAGTGCAGATTTTGACGTATTGATTTACATCATAAATGTAAATCAATACGCTCTAAAGGATGCTAAAACGGAATGTCATCATAATCATCAGGGCTTGGTGTGAAGCCTTCTGGCGCTCTACCTTGATTCACAGCTGACGATTGCTGAGTATTTTGATTATATTGATTTTGTTGATTTGCTGAATTGTCATACGAAGCGCCTTGCTCACCACCTTGCTGGCGAGAACCTAGCATCTGCATTGTGCCATTGAAGCCTTGCACAACAATCTCTGTGGTATAACGCTCTTGTCCTGATTTGTCTTGCCATTTACGAGTTTGCAATTGACCTTCAATATACACTTGCGACCCTTTGCGCAGATGATTACCTGCAATTTCAGCAAGCTTGCCCATAACCGAAATACGATGCCATTCTGTTTTTTCTCTAGGCTGACCGGTGGCTTTATCCTGCCATGTTTCTGAGGTAGCAACCGTAAAATTGGCGACTGCATTACCATTAGAAAAATGACGTAACTCAGGATCGTTGCCTAAGTTACCCAAAATGATGACTTTATTTACGCCGCGTGATGCCATTTCATATCCTTAAATCATGTAAAACTAAACACTGTTGGATGAGGGATGAGTGCTCTCTATTCCCCCATTAATCTAATTGTTTGTTGGTGAATCAATGACGGTGAGTGTTGCAGAAGATGGGTGATATTCCAGTTCCAAGTTGGCTTTTTCCACCAATTCGGCCGGTAGCTCACGAGTCACCGCTACCCCCAACTCTTTAAACTCTGACGCTTGTTTGATTAAATTACCTTTACCGGTATGCAATTGCCCAAGCGCCCTGTCATAAGTTTCTTTCGCTTTATCAAGCTGTTTCCCTACCCCTTCCATCGACAATAAAAAGGTATTCAGTTTGGAGTAAAACTTCTCGGCGCGATTAGCCAATTCTGCGGTATGTTTATTCTGCTCTTCAAATCGCCACAGTTGCTTAACGATATTAAGGCTAGTTAATAAGGTGGTTGGCGTAGCCACTAATATGTTTTTCTCTAAGGCTGACTGAAATAAATTTGAGTCCGCTTTTAGCGCTTCCACATACGCAGATTCAATAGGAATAAACATCACCACCACTTCTGGCGAATTAAGCCCTGGAAGTTTGCTGTATTCTTTGGCTGCTAATTCATTGATGCGATCACTCACCGCATGAGTATGCTCACGTAAAGCGCGCTCTCTCTCTACTGCATCTTCTGCATTCACATAGCGCGTGTAAGCATTCAGTGAGGTCTTTGCATCAATCACTAAATGCTTTTTCTGTGGCAGATAGACGATAGCGTCCGGTCTGAAACGACCTTCTTCACTTTCTATGCTGACTTCTCTTTTGTAATCAATGCCAAGTCGCAGTCCCGAATTATCCAGAACATTCTCTAGCATCAACTCACCCCAATTACCCTGTACTTTCTTCTCGCCTTTCAACGCTGTGGTCAGTTTATCCGCTTGATCGGTAATTTCTCGGTTCAGCTTTTGCAGGTTTTGTAATTCGGTGCGCAGTTGTACACGCTGTTCGCTCTCTTTACTGTGAATGTCTTCAACTTTACTCTTAAATCCTCGTAACTCTTGATGAATAGGATTCAAAATAGAGCTCATGCTTTCTGTATTGAGTTGTTTAAAAGCTTGTCCTTTGCGCTCAAGGATCTCATTGGCAAGACGCTCAAACTCTTTGCTCAGTTCTTGTTTGCTCTCTTTAAGTAGCGTTAACTGCTGTTCAAAATGGGTTTGCTTAGTGTCTATTTCGGTATTTAGCTCACCGATTTTACCCATTGCAATCGAGTACTTCTCGTTAAGCTGTCGAAGATCACTATTGAGTGATTGTCCTCTAAGTATCTCGGTTTGTAGCTCTTCTAGCTTGGCATTTAAGTGCGCTTTAGCGGCGCTTTCTGCCACTTTAGCCTGACTTAGTTCACCATTCATTTGACGTAATGCATGCTCTTTTTCGTTCACTTGCTTGCGATAAGCATGCTCTGAAACGCGCACGGATTGTAGCTCAGAGCCAAGTTGAGCACAGCGCACTTCCAGATCGCCAATGTCTTCTTGAGCTTGCTGTAATTTTTGCAGGCTTTGTGAGGCAGATTCAGTTTGATTAATCAGCTCAGCGTTGGCCAACTCTAATTCAAGTCTTAATTGAGAAGCCCCTCGATGAGCCATCCAGTAGGAGGCAACCGAGGTAATCAATATCACTAAACCAAATATCACATAGGTTAACGTCATTGCGTTTCCTTAAATGTTGTTGTTTCTTTTGAAAAAGAAGCTGACTGCTTTATTCCACATTATGGATTTATATTGTTAACTCACATTATGCCGACATTAAAGACAAAAAGTGTCCCTTATAATACAATGAGTCTATTAAGTGCAAAGAAGGCAAACTAATGTCGAAAACATTTGAACGTTATCAATTGGTGCTACAAAACATCCCCTGCTATCCCGACCATGTTACCAGCATCGATCTCAGACAAATCTTGCTATCGCGAGAGCTTTTAGAGTCCGCTTTAGATGAAAAAAGCCAAATGAAAACGGTGCAGCGAGTCATAGCAAAAATTGCATTTGATTATTACGCTGTCGAAGTCGATACCGACAAGCGCCCCCATCAAATTAGAATTGCTCAAGGCCACCAGCATCCAATTAATCCAGCCGCAATGAGTAGTGTTCTTTCTCTCAAGGTTATCGAACATGAAGTGTTGCAAATGCTGCCACCTACCATGCGCAAAGAGGTGGCAAATCTGATTAGCACCAGTAACAGTCAATTAGATAAACGAACCGAGCTTTGGCAACAGCGATTTAGCTACTCACCGATTGAGTTTCAACTGACTTCGCCTGAGTTTGATGAATCAGTGATTGATCATATAGAGCAAGCCATTATTGAACAACGTGGCATCAGTATTACCTATCAAAAACGAGGCAGTAATCAAGCCCAACAATACCTTTTAGAGCCACTTGGCATTGCCTTACACGGACGAAGCTTTTACCTGATTGCAATGAAGGAAGATACTCAACAATATCGAACCTTTGCCATTCATCGAATCGCGAATATCAAATTAGGCTATTCCTTAACTAAGCCACAAACTCACTTCAATGCCAAACACTATATTGAGCGTCATGTCCCGCATTTTTCCGGTGGTGAGTTTATTGACGTTCAGCTAAAGATCGATAACTACCATGGATTGCATCTGATTGAAGAAACCAAATTATCGTACGATCAAACCATCGTCAGTAAAGATGAAAAGCACACCATCATAAAGGCAAAAGTGCGGGACAGTCTTGGCTTTGAATGGTGGTTAATGAAGAACGCCAATTTGGTGGAAATTATCAAACCGGCGTCCATTCGAGAGAAAATTATCGCTAATCTCAACAAAGCTCTACAGCAGTATCAATGATCGGATAAAGGCAGAGTTACGCGAGATAATCTGCCACGTAGGCATCCACTTCTTGTAGTAATTTTTGTTTACTCGCCTCATCAATAAAGCTGGCATTGATGCCATTACGAGTTAACTGCGCCAACTCATCAGCATCAGCCGGATGAGCATTTGCTACTGCAAGAAAGTTATCGGTCATATAACCGCCAAAATAGGCAGGATCATCTGAGTTAATCGTCACACATAAGCCTTGACGAAGCAGTGTCATAATATTGTGCTCTTCCATTGTTTCGAACACCTTTAACTTGGTATTAGACAAAGGACAGACCGTCAATGGCATTTGTAGCACTTTGAGAGTGTCGAGTAATTTTGAATCATCAACACAGCGCACGCCATGGTCAACACGTGATACGCCAAGTAACGACATCGCTTGCTCAATATTACTCGCAGGTCCTTCTTCCCCAGCATGCGCCACGGTTAAAAAGCCTTCTTTGATGGCTTGCTGAAATACCTGTTGAAATTTTTGTGGTGGATTACCTAGCTCCGAAGAGTCTAAACCCACTGCAATAATTTTATCTTTATGTGCGATAGCATGTTGCAGTGTTTCAAAAGCAGATTCTTCATCAAGATGACGTAAAAAGCATAAGATAAGTTGGCTGCTCATGCCTAGATCTTGCTTAGCTTGCTCTAAAGCGCGGTGAATGCCATTAATCACCGTATCAAAGGCAATTCCTCTTACTGTGTGAGTTTGAGGATCAAAGAATATCTCACAATGACGCACATTATCTTGCTGGCTACGCTTTAGGTATGCCCATGTAAGATCAAAGAAGTCTTGTTCCTCAATCAATACATTCGCGCCTTGATAGTAAATATCCAGAAAAGATTGCAGGTTATTAAACTGATAAGCTTGTTTAACTTCTGCCGTATTAGCAAATGGGATGTCTACGTTGTTTCTTTTCGCTAGCTCAAACATTAATTCGGGTTCTAGCGTCCCTTCGATGTGTAGGTGTAGCTCTACTTTGGGTAGGTTTTCAATAAATTGGTGCAATGCCACGTTTTGTCTATTCCTAATTAGATTTATATAGGTACCGTTTTAGTTCTCCAGACAACGTATGCCAACGCTTACGCATCTGTTTAATTTTATGCTCCGGTACGTGGTGGATATTAGCAAACTGTTGATGACATTCGTAAATTTTAATTCGAACATTGAGAGTATCAGCCATAAATTGATAAGGTTTTATCTCCCAAGCTTGGACAAACGTATTCGAGACAACCACTGTACGTCCTTCCTCTAGCGCTGCTCTAGTTTTGTTTTGACACCACTGGTGCGCTTGCTTGAGTTGATTAGGATCAAAAGCGTAACGACCATTATCATCGGTAAAATACATATCCGCCTCGAAATGAAGAGCATCGCTTTGTTGACATAATTTGTGGGCTAACGTTGATTTACCTGAACCCGGTAAGCCACGAATTAAAATTAAAGACTGCACATGGATTCCTTCAGTATGGGGATAATACATTTCGGATCAATCATACTCTAAACCTTCGAGCATATACTAAGGTCTCGATGATACTCTAAAGCATTGACAAGTAGAGGCGTTAATCTAAAAAATAGGTTTAGCCTAGTCACAATATTGGTTAAGCTATGCGCCTACGTGCTGGTGCTAAATATCGAACTAAATAGCCGGCTAAATCAAGGAATTAAACATGCTAACAAAATGGGCAAAACGCTTTTATCAAATGTCTGAGCTGGTCGCTTCTTGGAGTAAAGATCCTTCAACCCAAGTTGGTGCTGTTATCACTAAACACAATCGCATTGTTTCGGTTGGCTTCAATGGTTATCCGCACGGCATTGCCGACAGCGCTGAAACAGACGACCGTGATATGAAGTATCTAAAAACTCTGCACGCAGAAGAAAATGCCATTCTGTTTGCTAAGCGTGATTTGGATGGCTGTGAAATTTGGGTCACCCACTTCCCTTGCCCAAACTGCGCAGCAAAAATCATTCAAACTGGGATATCGTCAGTGCATTGCCCTGAGCAAGATCCTGATTTTTTATCGCGCTGGGGCGATAAAATTAAAGTCAGCGAAGATATGTTTAATCAAGCTGGCGTTAGCATAGATTGGCTGGCAAAAGACGAGCTTAGTAACTAGTTTGTATATGATGTGGTCATAGAAGCCCTCGAATCGCACACCCTGACGAGATAGCCTTTGTAGCAAGGGGTTATCTCGTTGATGATCTATGATTGTCGTTTTGCTTTTCCATTTTGCACCTTCATCGTGACAGTGTCACTAATCAAACTATTAAAGCATACTTAAATACTCTCACTTGCTAGCAACGATACGCAATCAAGTCTACCCTTACAGCCTCGCTGTACTCTATCTAAATAATCGGATATCAATGAAATCGCCCGCCACTAAAACATTAACAATTGAGCTATTTAAAATGACATGGCCAATGATTTTCGGTGTTCTGTCGCTGATGAGCTTTCAATTAATTGATTCAGCCTTTATTGCCCAACTTGGCGTCTTACCTCTCGCCGCTCAAGGCTTTACCTTGCCTATTGGCCAATTAATTATTGGTGTTCAGGTGGGACTGGGTATTGCCACCACCGCAGTGATAGCTAAAGCTTTAGGCGCCAATAAAACACACTATGCCAAGCAACTTGGCGGGTTGATTATTGTGGTGGGGAGTGTTGGAAGCGCAGGCATTTGTCTACTGCTGTATCTAATTCGCTCGCCCCTAATGTCGATGCTCGGCGCGACCGATGAGATCATTCCTATTATCGATACTTATTGGATAGTATGGCTACTTAGCGCTTGGATAGGCGCAGTACTGTATTTTTTATACAGTATCTGCCGGGCCAATGGTAATACCCTTTTACCTGGCATCATGATGGTGATCACCAGTTTGCTCAACGTCGCACTCGATCCGTTGTTCATTTTCTATTTCGATATGGGAATTCATGGCGCGGCTGTGGCAACGATACTGTCATTTAGCCTTGGTATTGTGTTTGTGGCGTTCAAAGTTCGGCATAAAAACTACCAAACGTTTGATTGGAGCGATTTAAATATAAGACAAAGCGTTGTATCACTCGGTAATATTATGATGCCCGCAATGACCAGTCAGTTGATGCCACCATTAGCGGCGATGCTGTCCACTAAACTGCTGGCTTCTTATGGTACTGCCGCGGTTGCCGCTTGGGCTCTTGGCTGCCGCTATGAGTTTTTTGCCATTGTTTCGGTACTGGCACTCACCATGTCACTGCCGCCTATGATTGGCCGATGTTTAGGAGAAAAAGACAGCCGAAAAATCACCGCATTGGTCAATATATCCTGCTGCTATATTATCGCCTCTCAGCTATTGATCGCCTTAATTACGCTGATTATCTCTGGGCAGTTAGCCGCAATAATGACCGGTGAGCAAAGCGTGGAATCAATCTTAGGTATGCACCTTGCTATTGTTCCTTTTAGTCTTGCACCTTTAGGTATCTGTATTCTTTTAGTGTCCGTTTCCAATGCCTTAGGTCAGCCGGTTAAAGCATTACTGGTTTCGTGTTGTCGACTTTTTGTGTTCTTTTTACCCTGTTTATACCTGGGGTCTTACTTAGGCGAATTACCAGGATTGTTTATTGGCGCCGCTATCGGTAACACCTTAGCTGGGCTATTTGCTTGGCAGCAATATCACCGTACTATGTCTTCGTTGCAAAGCGCATGGGGGACGTATAAATAGCTTAATGAATACCAAACAATATATACATTTCGATATTCCTACAAACAAAAAAATGGAGCCACTAGGCTCCATTTTCTAAACTTACTATTTAACTTATCAAAAGTGAGCTTACAGGAAGTTCTGCTCTGTCACTAAGATAACGCCACCTTCAGTCACTTCATACAATTTAGCATCTTGCTCTGGGTTTTCACCAATCACAGTGCCATCAGGAATGATAGTGTGTTCACCCACAATCACTTTAGTTAAGCGACAGTTTTTACCAATCACCACTTCAGGAAGGATAATGCTGTCTTTAATAACAGAGCCTTCTTCAACTAAACAGTTGGTTGCGATAAGTGAGTGATCAATCTCTGCACCCGAAACAATTGTACCGGCTGAAAGCACTGAATCTACAGCATAGCCACGGCGCTCAGAGTCATTGAATACAAATTTTGCACCCGGACGTTGCTGCTGCTGAGTAATGATCGGCCATGAGTGATCGTAAAGATCCAATTCTGGCTCAGGAGAAACTAAATCCATATTTGCAGCGTAGTACTCATCCAAATCACCTACATCGCGCCAGTAACCGTTGTTACCAGGATGACGAGGAGTAAAGACATAACCATTCACCGTCGCATGGTCTAATAGATTTGGAATGATGTTATGACCGAAATCATGGTTGTACTCAGGATCAAGCAAAGCATCATTCAGTTCTTTATCTAAAATATCAGCATTGAAGATATAGATGCCCATAGAAACAAGTGATTGACTTGGATCTTTAGGGTGTGGCGTAGGGTTAGCTGGTTTCTCATCAAAGCTAACGATACGGCCTTTCTCATCCAGTGACATAACACCGAAAGAAGACGCTTGCTCGATTGGTTTTTTAATACAAGCAACAGTCACGTCTGCACCACTTTCAGCATGGAAGTTAAGCATGCGAGAGTAGTCCATTTTGTAAATGTGGTCACCGCCAAGGATCAAAACTTGATCACATTTACGACGACGAATTAAGTCAAGGTTTTGGTAAACTGCATCAGCAGTACCACGATACCAAGATTCGCCAACGCGTTGTTGTGCAGGAATAATTGCAACACCTTCATCAAGTGTCGAGTTGGTCATAAAGCCCCACCCTTTTTGCACATGGTCAATCAAATCATGAGCCATGAACTGGGTAAGAACACCAACACGACGGATGCCGGAGTTAATGCAATTTGAAAGTGTAAAATCGATAATCTTATATTTCCCACCAAAAGAAACTGCTGGTTTTGCTATTTCTTTGGTCAGTCCTTTAAGACGAGTACCTTTTCCGCCTGCTAGCACTAATGCTACTGTATTACGCACTAATTTATTACTCGACAAATGCGAATAATTATTATTGTGTTCCGTCATTTTTGGGCCTCTAACGTTGAAACTAAAATATAATAAAAGGACGGCAACTGGCTTTTTAATTAGCTCTTTTTTTGCGTCATTTAGCTATAATAAATAAACCAAATAAAATAAATACACTCAAATTCACAATTATTGAAAGTTCAAACTGTTACATGCGCAACTTGTGATTAACATCACACGCAAAGCATGTTTAATTGCAATTTGGTGAATAACATCACACCTTATTTTGGTTAAATATTAGCAATTTGTTTATTTTTTATCACATAAAAGAACAGAATTAGTACCATTGACTAATTAGCTCTATGAGTAAAACAAATGATAAACTGCGTTTGTTACAATCAATGTTTATTTATCACCTATTAAAGTTACATTTAGACTACAAAGTCAAAAAAAATATGTTTCAATACATTTACACCGTGAGTGTATCGAAATGTAAATATATAATTCATCAATACTTAGTAGTAAGGATATTATTAATGTATATCAATAAACCCTCCGTCATTTTAAGTTTCTGCCTAGTGGCGATCGTTGGATGTACAAATAAAAACGAAGCTCCAGAATTTATTGCCTCTGATTCATTACAGCCTTATATGCAGAACGATTTTGCGCAGTACCAATTGCAAACTCGACAATGGTTAAACCAACACCGAGTCTTTATGACATTAGATCATGAAGCTGAAATTAACGCTGTCGCACCTTTTGAATTAATTCCAAGTAAGCCTAATGGACAAGGAATATTACTAGTCCATGGCTTGGGGGACTCCCCTTATTCTTATCATGATATTGCGCCACTATTAGCAGAAAAAGGCTTTGTGGTACGGGTTGTATTACTGCCCGGTCATGGCACACGAGCAGCCGATTTATCACTGCCGACGATAGAGGACTGGCAACAGTTTGTTACACATCAATACGATCTTCTTAATAAAAAAGTCGATGGTGTTTGGTTAGGTGGATTTTCTACCGGCGCTAACCTAGTCACGGCCCTCGCCTATCAACAGTCTGAGGTTAAGGGATTGCTGCTCTTTTCCCCAGCGTTTAAACCTAGAAATTCATTAGCTCGATTCTCCCCAATCGCCAGTTGGTTTGTCGATTGGGAAAGTAAGGTAAAAGAAGACAATTATACTCGCTACAACTCCTTACCGATGAAGGGAGCGGCAACCTATTACAAAACATCTAAAGCAGTCAGTGAGGATATAGAAGCTGAAAACTTTACTAAGCCCACCTTTATGATGTTAAGTGAAGCGGATGAAACCATTGATTCTCAATACGCAGTAAAGGCATTTACAGAGCATTTTACCAACACCAATAACAGTCTACTTTGGTTCGGAGAAACTCAATTTAACGATCCGCGAATTACCGATTTTACAATGGAGCTACCAAAACAAAAGATCATCAGTGCGTCACACATATCTTTGGCTTTTTCTCCAAACAACCCTATTTACAGTCGAAATGGAGAAATTCGTCTTTGTTTTAATGAGCAACCACAAAATGCGCCGCAAGACTGCCGTAAAGCAGCAAGCGATAAGATCTGGTTTGGCGCTTATGGGAGTGGCAATGAGGAGATGATACGAGCACGTATCACTTGGAACCCTTACTTTGCACAAAGCATGCAGCACATGACCCAATTTTTAGAGAAAAATTTATAGATAATCGTTTTTATAGTGCTGTTTTCAAAGCTATTTTTTTAAATAGCTATTTTCAAGTACTGGTACTCCTAATCATTAGTTGATGATTAACATACTGAGTCGCACAAGGCTGAACAATCAAAGCGGCGCGCTGTGTTAACTCAACATTTGGATTAGGGAATACGACACAACCTTGCTCAACATCCATGAGCAAGGTTTGTGTGCCACTTTTACCCAGCGCCTCCCCTAAAGCAAAAGATGAAAAATTAGGTAATGCTTTATCAAAGTAAAATTCAAAGTCTTGATGCTGACGATAAATAGAACGACTGACTTGGTAGGTTGTCATGGGATAGCGATTCGTCGTTGCATGATCTTGAATAAAATTAATCAATGCAGTCTGAAACTTAGATAGCCTTTGCATATCGTTGTGACCAAATTCCGCCACCTGCCCGAGCTCAACCGTTGCCGATTGTGCGCCAAAGTAACTGGCACTGAACCAACTAAAGGTACTCGATGGTTCGTCAGACAACAGTAACGCTTCTATTTGCCCTTGTTGTAAGAACTCAATGAAGGCTTCATTTCTGGTGGGATAAGCAGAATGAGGGCTAATAGCAAAAGTGTAATGTTGCGACGCCCTGATTGAACAATGCATGTCTAAATGCCATCGGGCTTTTATTGGGACATCTTCCCAAAACTGACTCACACTCACTTTTAACGAATCAGCTAAATCAGATTCTATAGAAGGTGCATAATTGCAATCAGCAAACAGTCGATTCAAATTCGTATCAATAAAGCGCTGCTTTGCCAGAATGGCTTGCGGATGAGCAATAATAAGCAATAAGTGATGCGCGGGTGTTAATGTTTGCTTGAGTATTTGCGTGACAATATCGTCGATAATCTCGATAGGAGCGGTTTCATTGCCATGTATAGCACTGGATAAAACAAGGTATTTCTGCTGATCTTTGTCACTTATTACTGCGTTTTCAGACAAATGAGCAGGAGAAACCTTTATAACTCCACGTTGAACAACATCAACAGTCACTCCATTTTGCAATGTCCTTTGCTGTGGAATGATCTCAGATGCATGCAGAGTGTCTTGTAAAAATGAAGTTTCAAATAGTGCTTTTGCCATAAACGTGCCTTCCTTAACCGTTAATGACAATGTAACATAAGTTCAACATATTACTGAATATTCCTCAGTGGCAGGCATCTTTTATGGATATAACAAAACCCAATATCATATTGGCCGGAAGCACAGGCTTAATCGGGAGTTTTGTTTTACAACATCTGTTAAAACATTCTCAGTCATTTACAACACTGTACGCTCCAACACGAAGCCCTTTATCAATGACACACCCTCAGCTGAGCGGTATGACTAATGACGAGTTTTTCCAATCAAGCCCCTTAAGTGCCACTCTTGGCATTATTTGTTTGGGTACCACAAAAAAAGCAGCCGGCAGCAATGAAGCGCTGTATGCCATCGACCATGATTTAGTTGTCCAATTTGCTAACAAAATGAAACAGTTTGGCGTCACTCATATTGCGGTGGTTTCAAGTTATGGGGCCAAGGTTAAGTCTTCCTCTCATTACTTAAAATGCAAAGGTGAAATGGAACGTGATGTTTACCAGTTAGGTTTTGAACATGTACTATTTGCAAGGCCAGGGCCACTTAAAGGAAAACGTGATAAGCCACGAACTGACGAGGTTCTATTACAAAAAATGGTTAAATTTATCCAACCATTGATGTTGGGCCCTCTGGTTAATCTGCGACCAATCAATGCTCAACACGTCGCTCATTATTTAGTCGAGGAGCTTATTAATCCTAAAGTAAATGATCAACAAAATAGCAAAGCAAGAAACGAGGCCAAATTTGCTTACTATCTGGATATGATTCAATAGCCCATTTCAATATGATAGAAAACCATAGTGCAAAGGCTTCGATACTGGCTCTTTTTCATCACTCTTAGTTCAATTGTTCATCATCAATGTCATTATTCTCATCCTAGTGAATATAGAGAGTGCGATTGGTTTGCTATACGCTTGGTGCAATGGTCTAATAACTGACAACATTCTGATCTTTGGATATTTTTATGCACACGGACCAACCTACCTTTTTCTTTTTTGATTATGAGACTTGGGGCGTAAGTCCAGCAAAAGATAGACCATGTCAGTTTGCCGGTGTTCGCACCGATGCCGATCTGAATGTCATTGGCGAGCCACTGGTGATTTACTGTCGACCACCAGCCGATTACCTGCCTAATCCAGAAGCGGCGCTAGTCACTGGAATCACGCCGCAAAAAGCCCTTAAAGAAGGCTTATCTGAACCAGAATTCATTACCGCTATTCATAATGAAATGAGTAAACCAAACACTTGTAGCCTTGGCTATAACAGTGTGCGTTTTGATGATGAGGTGACTCGATATACTTGCTATCGAAACTTTATCGAACCTTATGAGTGGAGCTACAAAAATGGCAACTCCCGTTGGGATTTATTGGATGTCATGCGTGCCTGCCACGCACTTAGACCGGAAGGCATCAACTGGCCTCTCAACGATGAAGGAAATACCAGCTTTCGCTTAGAGCACCTCTCGGTTGCTAACGGCATTGAACATAGCAATGCGCACGATGCGATGGCTGATGTTTACGCGACCATTGAAATGGCGAAAAAAGTAAAGCAAGGTCAACCTAAGCTGTTTGATTTTTTCTATAAGCATCGTGGTAAGCAAAAGCTCAACAGCCTTATTGATATTGTCAACATGACACCTTTAGTGCATGTCTCTGGAATGCTCAGTAATGAGCACTTAAAAGCGGTGTTGATTGCGCCAATTGGCTGGACTTCCATTAAAGCGTTAATTGCCGTTGATCTTACTCAAGATATCTCTCCACTAATTGAGTTAACAGCAGAAGAAATACAAACCCGCCTTTACACTAAACGCAGTGAACTTGGCGAAGATGAACTGCCTATTCCTATTAAGCTCGTTCATCTAAATAAGTGCCCTATTCTGGCACCTATTGGCGTGTTAACCGCTGAAGCAGAGTCTCGAACGGCTATTGATCGCAGTGCCTGTATGCAAAACCAGCAGCGATTACTGCAGCACCCAGAAATCAGAGCCAAATTAGACACAGTTTTCAGTCAAACTAGAGAATTTCCAATCAGTAACAATGTTGAAGAGCAGCTCTACAATGGCTTTTTCTCGCCTTCAGATAAAGCGCAGATGAGTATTATCCGAGATGCAAAACCCGATGTCTTAGGCGCACTAGATATACAGATATCAGATCCAAGAATTGCGCCGTTACTGTTTAACTATCGAGCTCGAAACTTCTTTCATACTTTAACTGACCAAGAACAAAAAAAATGGTTAAGCCATTGTCGAGATAAGTTTGAGCAAGAACTTCCTAGCTATATGTTAAACTTAGAAAATCTTGGTTCTCAATATCAAGATGATGAAAACAAGATGAAAATCTTAAAAGCCATTTACCACTATGTTAAACAACTGGTCTCGTAAAATATGATACAAAAAGCATTCTTCTATATTGTGAGTGCGGCATTAATTGCTCTGTCTCTTTATACCGGTAACTGGATACAAGATTATTTTTCGCTATCAGTACCCGGTAGTGTTATTGGATTATTAATCCTGTTTATTGCACTGGTCACAGGAGCTGTAAAACCGCACTGGGTTCAACCAAGTGCATCACTGCTTATTCGCTATATGATTTTGCTATTCATTCCTATCAGTGTTGGGCTTATGAACCATTATCAGATGCTGATCGATAATGCTTTAGCCATTGTCGTCAGCACCGTTTTAGGCAGCTTATTTGTGCTTTGTGTACTGTCGCTTTCTTTAGATAAACTGCTAAAAGAGGAACGATAAGATGTGGCTGTTACTGAGTATTGTTGTGTTCTTTGTCGCACGAATGATCGCAAAAAAAGCCAACAACCCTTTAGCCAATCCTTTATTAATTAGTATTGCGATTATTATCCCTTTTCTGCTTTTTTTAAAAGTACCTTATCAAACGTACTATGAGGGTAATCAACTTATACAGCACCTACTGCAACCTGCTGTTGTGGCGCTTGCCTATCCGCTTTATGAACAGCTCAATGAAATTCGTGCTAAGTGGAAATTAATTCTAACGACCTGTGTCATCGGAAGCGTGGCCTCAATGCTTACAGCAGGCTCCCTTGCCGTGATGCTTGGAGCTGACTCGCCTCTTCTTGCTAGCATGATGGGAAAATCCGTGACCACCGCAATTGCTATGCAGGTATCCACTGAATTAGGCGGAGAACCCGCCGTTGCCGCTATTTTAGTGCTGCTTGCAGGTTTAACAGGATCGCTGCTCGCTTACCCTATTTATAATATTCTAAAAATTAAACACCCTATTGCAAGAGGTTTAAGTGTCGGCACCGTGAGCCACGCATTAGGCACGGCAACCGCTTTTGAAATGAACCAAAAAGATGCCGCTTTTAGCTCTTTAGCCTTAGTGTTATGTGGCGTAATCACCTCATTAATCGCCCCCTTTATTATGGCGTTAATGCTTAGACTCATAGCTTAAAGAATCGAAGATAACGGTTGAGTGTGAGCGAAACCGTTTGCCTTAATTGTTTATCTGCCTTTTATCAATGAGTGCATTATGCTTGGTACAATACTGACAACTTGGAATCTGTAATGACACAGCGATTTAGCTTACTGTATAGCGACCTTCCCCCTTCATATATTAACGCTTTCAAAGCCATTTTTGATTCAAATGAGTTTGTGGGTGTTATTAGTGCTACGCAGTTTCAAACCTTAAAACAAGCAACAGGACTGGATGAGCAACAATTAAAAGTGGCATTACTGCCCTTTGCCGCGGCATATTCCATTGCACCTATTTCTCAATTTCATGTTGGCGCGATTGTAAAAGCATCATCAGATACCCTCTATTTTGGCGCAAACTTGGAATGCTCAGGTGTACAACTTGGCCAAACCATCCACGCAGAGCAATCGGCGATAAGCCATGCGTGGATGAATGGTGAGCAAGGCATCAAAGATATCACCATCAATTTCAGTCCTTGTGGTCACTGCAGACAGTTTATGAATGAACTGACCACAGCCGAACATCTCACTGTTCAGTTACCCAAACGTGAAGAAATGACGCTGCAACAGTATCTTCCTGAATCATTTGGCCCTAAAGATCTGGGTATAGAGTCGGCGTTGATGTCCTCAATCGATCATGGCTATCAAACGGATCAACAAGATCCTTTGATAAACAAAGCCATTAACGCACTCAATACTAGCCATGCGCCCTACAGTAAAAATTACAGTGGCGTTGCAATCAAAACAAAACAGAATCGCTTTTTTAGCGGCAGCTATGCTGAAAATGCGGCTTTTAACCCAAGCCTACCCCCACTACAAGTGGCTTTAGTTCAACTGCAAATGGTCGGTATTGCCTTTTCTGACATTGTGGAGATTGCCTTAGTCGAGATGATGGATGCTTCCATTTCTCACCTTGCGGAGACACAAAGCACTCTTGAAGCGATTAATCCAGACATCCCTGTTGCATACGTTGCGATTGAACAATAATCCATCTAATACGGTGATAAATAAACACCACGTACTATTGCGTGGTGTTATCCACAAAATTTGACAAATTTCACGATGCAAACGATTGCGCTCCATCAAAAAACAAGTATTATCTGCTAAAAAACACCACTTCTTAAAGGAACGATTATGTTGGGTACGGCGACAGCACCAAGTGCTACAAAAGTTTTACTGCTTGGTTCAGGCGAATTAGGTAAAGAAGTAGCCATTGAATGCCAGCGTTTGGGCATTGAAGTCATTGCTTGTGACAGATACGAAAATGCACCTGCTATGCAAATTGCCCACCGTAGCTACGTATTAGATATGCTTGATGGTAAAGCACTTTCTGAGATCGTTGAAAAAGAGCAGCCAAACTACATTGTCCCTGAAATTGAAGCAATTGCGACGGATACATTAGTTGAGCTAGAAAAGAAAGGCACGACAGTCGTTCCTAATGCTCGCGCAACACAGTTAACCATGAACCGTGAAGGCATCCGACGCCTAGCGGCAGAAGAGCTTTCTCTCAACACTTCTAACTATCAGTTTGCCGATAACTTTGCTGACTTTAGTCAAGCGGTTGAACAAGTGGGCATGCCTTGTGTCGTAAAACCTGTGATGAGTTCATCAGGCAAAGGACAAAGCGTTATTCGCGTTGCTGAAGATGTTGCAAAGGCATGGGAATACTCACAAGAAGGCGGACGCAGTGGTGAAGGACGAGTCATTGTTGAAGGCTTTATCGACTTTGATTATGAAATCACATTATTGACAGTACGTGCTGTCGACGGCGTTCATTTCTGCGCACCTATTGGTCATCGTCAAGAAGATGGCGATTACCGTGAGTCTTGGCAGCCACAACAAATGTCAGAAGTGGCAACTAAAGCTGCTGAGTATGTTGCGGAACAAATCGTTAATGCACTAGGCGGATACGGTCTATTTGGCGTTGAGTTGTTCATTAAAGGCGATAAAGTGATCTTTAATGAAGTATCCCCTCGCCCGCATGATACTGGCATGGTGACTATGATCTCTCAAGATATGTCAGAGTTTGCTTTGCATGTGCGTGCGTTTACTGGAAACCCGATCAACAAAATCAGACAGACAGGTCCTGCGGCATCAGCTGTGATTTTAGGGCAAGGAACATCAAACAATCTATCTTATACAGGGATTGAAGATGCTATCGGTAATCCTGATACACAGATTCGCTTATTTGGTAAGCCAGATATTGATGGTCGTCGTCGTTTAGGTGTAATTTTAAGTCGTGGCAAAGACACCACTTTGGCAGTAGATGCGGCAATTGATGCTGCGAAAAAGGTTAAAATCCACTATTAATACCAATTACAGTCAGTAAGTGGTTAGAAGTAGCACTGGAATAACAAATACTAAAAAGAGGTCTTAAGACCTCTTTTTTTTACGCCGAAGTGTGTGGTTAATTATACCAATCACAGTAATTAAATGATCAGAAATAGCGCAGGGAAAACACTTGAGAACAAGGCGAATATTTTTGATAAGTCGTTATTCTACAATCAAAAATTTCAACGCGGTTATCAAGTGTTTTAACCCGCTAGGCTGATCAGAAATTTACTACTATTGGTATTACTTAACATCTTCTTTGTTCAGCTCTTCAACACGAGCCTTCAGCTTTTGTCCGGGTCTAAATGTGACCACGCGACGTGCCGAAATAGGTATATCTTCTCCTGTTTTCGGGTTACGACCTGGGCGTTCTTTTTTATCTCTCAGATCAAAATTACCGAACCCAGATAGTTTTACCTGTTCGCCATTTTCAAGTGACTTTCGAATCTCTTCGAAAAACACTTCCACGGTTTCCTTGGCATCCCGTTTACTGTATCCAAGATTTTCAAACAGGTTTTCAGCCAAATCGGCCTTGGTCAGCGCCATAAAACTTTCCTCAAAGCTATGTGAACTAATTGCTACGCTAGAGTTTAGTACTCCACGATTTCACGATAGATGAAACCAACGATAGCTCCTAAAATTTGTCTCTACAATCAACTACATATTGGTGACTCGATCGAAAGTGTATGACAAGGATTTCAGTTTCGCCAACTTTTTCTAAAAAAAAATTATAAGAATTAGACACTTAGATAATTCAAGTATTTTTATGTTAATTTTATTAGTTAAAGACCGGTTATTGACAGGATAATATTACATAAAAGTTTAACTTTACCTTTCAATTCAATCACTTGTTTCTAAATGATCTATTTATGTTTCAAATTTAAATCTGAAATGTGAGTTAAATATAGGGCCACTTCTAAGTTAAATTAGCTAGAGGGCATATTGAAAACAGAATAATTATCCAAGCTTTTATCTCTACAAATTTATATCAATGGTAAATTAAATCGCTAAATCAACGACCTTATCGCTTTTCGACAATCAAATAAGCATGGAGTTCGGGGTGCTGATCAAACTCTAAGTGGCGTATGATGCAGCCAAGATCCAACACTAAGCTCAGATAACCATTCAGCCCAATGGACGAATAATACACTTCAGGACCCATGCACTGATTTTTGTGTGAATCTTCCTCTGTTGTACCGCCAAAAGAGAAGATAAAAATACCACCGCCACTTAAACTGGACACAATCTTATTTAGCACCGTGCGCTGCTCTGATAAAGGAATGTGCCAAAGGCTATCCCATGCGCTAATGAAGCTGTACTTTTCTTGTAATTCAACATGGCTAATATCGGCATGCATAAACGAAATGTCTGGATGTCGCTTTTTCGCCAGCTCTATCATTTTTGATGACACATCAATGCCCGATGGTTGAAAGCCCTGCTCTATCAGCAGTTCAATAAAACGCCCCGTACAGCCGCAACCAATATCGAGAGCTTTACCTCGGCTTTGGCTAAATTGAATGGCCTTTTGATGCGCGGAAATACCATTACTGCGGTTAAAGACATCATCATTCCAACGCTCAGTAATCTGATCGTACGCCAGCCCAATCTCTGATGACTTCATTTTGCTTCCTTATTGCTGCTCTTAGCGTTTTTTACTGCCATGCTGGCTCATGCCATACTAACGTAATTTTCGTGTGACTGGATACGCCCTATCCATCTCACAATGCCTGGATAGGCTTGTAAATCAAAGCCTCCCTCTTCTGCCACATGGGTATAGCCATACAGCGACACATCTGCGGTAGTGAGTTTATTACCGGTAAGATAAGGTGTCTTTTGCAATTGTAATTCCATCACAGTCAACGCTTTGTGCCCGCCTTGCTGCTTTGATTCATATTCAACTTTGCGCTCTTCTGGTAAACCTAAATACTTTGCGATAAAGCGCGCTACCGCAATAAATGGTTCATGACTATATTGCTCAAAAAACTGCCATTGCTGTATCTTGGCATATTCATAAGCATCATTTGATAGCAGCGAAGTACCGGAAGCTAAATAGTTGAGGATTGCGTTTGATTCAGATAGGCAACGCCCATCATCCAATACAAGCACCGGAATTTTCGCGTTTGGGTTCTTGTTTAGAAATTCACTGGAATGAGTTTCGTTTTGCAAAATATCCACATGAATCCAATCGTGCTTGATGTCTAATAGCGCCATAAGCAGTTTTATTTTGTAGCAATTACCGGACTGTATATCCCCATAAATTTTCATAAGTCTTCCTTTTCTTATTTTTATCTAAGTATCAATTTGCTATTGCGACTGTTGTTAGTGCTACTATTATTGTTGCGACCTTTGCCAATGATATTCCATTTGATGTGCGGTACTTTCAGCTAACGACTGCCCCACAAGTTCGGCAACGAGATACAAGCTCATATCAATTCCTGCTGAAATGCCACCAGAGGTTGTGTACTTACCGCTTCTGACCCAGCGCTTATCATCAATCACCTGCAAATCAGCAAAGCTTCCCTTGAGATCGGGAATATCTTGCCAGTGCGTAGTCACGGGTAGGCCTTTTAGCAGACCGGCATTGGCCAACAAAAATACCCCAGTACAGACTGATGCCACATGAGTAGCGCTTAGCTCAACTGAAACAATCCAATCTAATACCGCTAACTTATTCATTTCTCTGGTATGAATGCCTCCTACAACAACCAATACATCAATGGCAGGGTGAGTATGAATTGAGTAGTCAGGCAACACTTTAAAACCGCCGCGAGCAATTACAGGCTCCAGTGTTTCAGAGACTAAAAATACATTCCACTTCAAATCCCCTAACCGCTTAGCAGTACTAAACACCTCAAACGGCCCTGAAAAATCCAGAACCTCCGCATCATCATAGATATAGATAGCAATATTCATTATGCCTCCTTGCAGATGCTGACTAAAGTCAGCATCAATAGCTAAATCAAGACTATTTATTTAACGATAGGGTTATACACATTTGGTTGCCATATCTGCATCAACATTTCTGGGTTTTCAACGCCCTTAAAACCAAATTGTGCATATAAAGAATGCGCATCCTTTGTGGCCAACAACATACGTCTTAACCCTTGCAAGTCAGGATGTTCAATTATCGTTTGAACTAACCATTTGCTTAAACCTAAGCCTTGGTATGACTCAATAATAAAAACATCCGCCAAATAAGCAAAGGTCGCCTTATCGGTAATTAAACGAGCAAAACCAACCTGTTCGCCCCTATCGTTAAACACGGCAAAACACAAAGAATTCGATAAGGCTTTATGCAATGTTTGTTTAGGGATCCCTTTCGCCCAATAGCTTTCACTGATGAATTGATAGATAAACTCAAAATCGAGTTCATTAGGGTTAGTGCTTATTTTAAAACCTTGCATTTTAAGTCCTCCCTGACTCAGAAAATCATATAAATGATCAACACTGCACTTTGATCATGCCTCACCACATTAACGCCACTTATCACTCAAACCAACTCAATTTTTAACCGGCGCTCCGCTACACCTAACTGGTTTTAGCATAAGACTATGCAGCGATAAGATACTTAAACGAAAAAAGACGACTAATGATACAATCACGCTCTGATCACCAATGAATGTGCTAACAATGAAAGAATGTAATCAATGTGGAAAATGCTGCATAAAATATGGCGATGGTGATTTAGCAGTATCACAAGATGAGATTGATCTATGGGAGTTATTTAACCCTGACATTTTTGAGTATGTAAAAGACAATCAAATCTGGTTTGATCCACAATCAGGCCAAAGATTAAAGCAATGTCCTTTTCTTGAAACCGTTGCCAACAAAAACCCCCTTGCTCCCAAAAAATACACTTGCAGTATTTATTTAGACAGACCAGAAGATTGTCGTCACTACCCTAGCCTAATTAGCGAAATGGTAAGAGATGAATGTGAAATGATTGAAGCAGTTGATCTTGGCAACCCTAAGAAAGCACAAAAGCAACTTGATATATTAATGCAAGACAGCCGACCTTCGAGTTATTCGTAAGTCAGCACATAAGATTATCTTGTATGTAGCATGCAATAGAACCTATTTGCATTTTATTTAATTCTAGATTTTATTTTTAAATATTCTTCTTTATTGATATAGTTGTTTTTCATTAATAAATCTAATGCTTTAATATTTGCATTTATATCATTTGAACTTTCATTCATTAGAATCAAAGACTGTTTACCTTCTTCAATTCTAATTCTTGAGTCTAATGTTCCTTTCCATTGCGGTGCTTTGCGATGTATCGACGACTTACTTTGCTTCAAATTTAAACTATCACACAAAATAGTGCTTAGACCTGTATCAGTATAAGTGATCGCTACACTAAGATAATGTGTTCTTACTTTATATCCAGCGTAAATGGTACTTTCTGATTCACGCTCATAAAACCATTGCCCTTTGAAATTATGAGTAGCAAAGCTTTCTTCTGAACTAGACATACCTAATGAACGCAAAACAGCGGATCTTTTATCAGCCTTGCTCATATTTGAATTGGTAGGAATAAATTGTTCATGATATATCGCGGGGGTAGTAGTACAACCCTCAACAATAGTACTTGCAGACGAATATGAAATAGGGCTAAGTAATAAAACACCTAGGCATAAAGAAGAAAACTTACTCATTACTCTCACTTTTATAGAATATAAATAATTGATATCACCGCTCACAAAATGATTTACGCATGAAAATACAAGTTATGATTACGGAGTATTATGACTATAATCCCTTATATATTCAATCAATATCAATTATCTAAGTTATACTCAAATCACTAATATTTATTGACGATAAAACTAACCATCAAAAATTTTAATGTTTTCATGGTAATACATAATATAATTCAATATATTAATCAACTAGCCACTCCATCGCTAACGAATAATCACCAAAAGACTTCATTTCGCCGCAGATAAACCAACTACCCACCCTGACCGCTAATTCTTGCCAATCTTTTTCACCGTAGATTGCAATTTTCTCCAGTTTAAAGCCAAATATTTTTATTGAGTTTTTATTGAGCCACCCATAATAAATAACAAATTTTACCTTCCTAGACTAAACTGACATCAGTTATCCGATCTGGAGAAAACTATGCCTCGGCCTCGCAGGACTCAGATTAGTATCGAAGACACCCCCTACTACCACTGTTGCAGTCGAGTAGTTCGGAGAGCATACCTTTGTGGAAGCGACCCTCTATCCGGTAAAAACTATGATCACCGGCGAGCTTGGGTAGAAGCTTTACTCATCAAACTCGAAGGGGTCTTTGCTATCGATATCGCAGCCTTTGCAGTGATGTCTAATCATTTACATGTCGTACTAAAAATTGATGTCGACACTGCCAACAATTGGTCGGATAGAGAAGTAATTGAACAATGGCATAAACTGTTTAAAGGAAGTGATTTAACTCATCGATTTGCAAACGGCAAACTCATTGAAGGCTATGAAACCACACAATTGAAACACTTTATTGCTACTTACCGAAGCCGACTTTGCGACATTAGTTGGTTCATGCGTTGCCTCAATGAACCTATAGCAAGGCAAGCAAATCAAGAAGATAACTGCTCTGGGCGGTTCTGGGAGGGGCGATTTAAATCGCAAGCTCTGCTCGATGATGCAGCTCTAATAGCATGTATGGTTTACGTCGATTTAAATCCGATTAGAGCCAAAATTGCGAGTACTCCTGAACACTCTAATCACACTAGTATTCAACTACGTATTCGAAGTGCTTTAAAAGGTGAACAACCCAAACCTCTTCTCCCTTTCATTGAAAATCAACATCAGAATCAAAGCAAAGGTATCGCTTTTCCTTTAAAAAATTACCTCGAATTACTTGATGAAACAGGCCGAATCGTTCGTAATGATAAAAAAGGCTCAATCAGTGAACATACTAAGGAGATACTCTCCAGAATTGATATTCCTCACGAAAATTGGCTCAAGTTGACTACTGACTTTGGTAAGTTATTTCATGGTCCAGTAGGTACGCTGAATTCCTTAACCTGCTACTGTGAACATTTAGAAAAACGGCGACGACATTTCTCATCTTGTTGCCAACATCTGAAAGCTTAATAGCTTATTCAAGAGTTCTGAACGCCATATACACTCAAATATAACGTTGAGTATATATGCTCATCTAGAACATATTCATTTGACTACCACAAACACTATTTCTATACGAATTTAAGCTCTCATCGCTATTCCCCCTCTCAATCACAAGATAGAAAGAGCATAGCTAAATCTAATTAGCGATATCTGCAATTAATCATTTCTATTAACAATGGGTGGCAAAATTAAATTATGGGTGGCAAGTTAAAAAGAAGGTTATAGGATTTCTTTTACGCGGCCTACGTCACCACTTTCTAGGCGGACTTTAATTCCGTGTGGGTGGTTAGGGGATTTAGTTAGAAGATCTTTAACGATACCGTGGGTTAAGGTGCCTGTGCGTTGATCTTTTTTAAGAACGATATTTACTTCAAGTCCAGGATGAATATCTGCTCGTTGAGTGCCGCTCATTTTCGATTCCTATTGTTTGTTTAAAGTATCAATGAACACATAATATCAATGCTGACCATTGATACTATGTGTATAAAGTTGCCGTAAATGACTCTACAAATTCAGGTTATGTCTAGAAGTCTCTTAACCAAATATCAGAGCTTGATTGTCCTTTATTTTTACGCTTTTTCTTGCCTGTGCCAGCAGGTTTAGCCATCGGCTTATTCGCTTCAAGCATCTCTTTGGTCACGGTCTCATCCACTTCAAATCCTTCAATTTGCTCAAGCTCTAGACGAATTTTATTTTTCTTTTCAATCACTTTAAAGTGATGTAAATCTTCATAATCGATAAGAGATAATGCAAGCCCTACTTCACCTGCACGGCCACTTCGACCAATGCGGTGCATGTAATCTGATGGGCTTCTTGGCAAATCAAAGTTAATCACAACTGGTAATTTTTCAATATCTAAACCACGAGCGGCGATATCTGTCGCAACCAATATATCAATCTCACCAGATTTAAAAGCGTCAAGTATGCGGCTACGAGAGCCTTGACCTTTATCACCGTGAAACACTTCCGCTTCGATTCCACGTCGATACAGTTTGTCTGCTAAATGCTCACAACTGTTTTTAGCGTTTACAAAAACAAGCACTTGTCGCCATTGATGTTTCTTAATCAAATGCGCAAGTACTGCAGTCTTCTCACCTTTATTTACGTTAAAAGCTCGCTGAACTACGGTGCTTTCATCATCACTTTGCAGCTGAATTTCGATAGGATCATTTAGCAATTCTTGAGTCAGTGCTTGCACTTGCTCTGGAAACGTTGCAGAGAAAAGTAATGTCTGCTTTTGCTTTGGCAGTTTAGCCAATAGTTCTGACAACTCTTCGGTAAAGCCAAGACTTAACATACGATCGGCTTCATCAAGCACCAAAGTACTGACTCTATCCAGTTTGATAGCATTGCTAGAGATTAGATCCAACAAACGACCCGGCGTTGCCACCAAGATATCGCAACCACCACGCAGGGCTTGCATTTGAGCATTGACGGATACGCCACCAAATACTGCAACTGTTTTTATTGCGCCATTAAAGTGCGCAGAGTATGACTTAATATTATCGGCAACCTGCTTTGCAAGCTCGCGCGTCGGAACGAGCACTAAACCTGAAACGTAATTACCTTTAGTTGTTTTTTCATATTCTTTTTGTTCAAACAAGGTTTGAAGAATAGGCAATGCAAAAGCCGCTGTTTTACCTGAACCTGTATTTGCTCCTGCAATTAAATCACGCCCAGCTAATACATTTGGGATCACTTGCTCTTGAATCGGTGTTGGCTGTTGATACTCAAGCTCAGTTAGACGAGCGAGTAATGGCTTAATTAAGGCAAGATCAGCAAAGCTGGTAAGATTTGGGGCAGTTGTCATAGAGAATAAGGCTCAAACTAAAATAGTGACGCGCATTTTAGCTTATTTACGCTCACGGAAATAGCACAAAAATCGATGAAGCAAATTGTCGGATTTTACGTATAAAAAAGGGAGCTCAACGAGCCCCCTAATAATCTACGTATTTTGCTAATTGTATGCGCTAATTAGTCACGCAATACAGCATCAAATTTTTCTGATACTGCAGTCACTGTCACTTCTACAGCGCCAGCGATGTCTGCTTCTTCAAGCGTACGTTCAACCGATTGTAAAGTCAGTGCGATAGCAAGGCTCTTCTTGCCTTCTTCAACGCCTTGACCTTGATAAACGTCAAACAATGTCGCGTTTCGCATCAACTCGCCACCGTTTGCAAGACATGCCGCAACGATGTCGCCAGAAGCAACTGCTTCATCAACAACCAAAGCAATATCACGACGGTTTGCCGGGAACTTGGATACTGCTACCGCTTCAGGAAGAACGCGAGTAGCAATTGCAGACCACTCAAGTTCAAACACAATAGTGCGACCATTAAGGCCAAACTTGCGTTCTAACTCTGGGTGAACGGTACCAATTACACCAACTTCTTTACCATCAAGGATAATGGCAGCAGATTGTCCTGGGTGAAGTGCTGGGTGCTTAGTTGCAGCAAAGCTGTAAGCTTTGTCGTTACAAGTAAGCTCTAAAACAGCTTCTAAGTCGCCTTTAAGATCAAAGAAATCAACCGTGTTGGTTTCAATGTCCCAGTGCTCTTCACTACGAGTACCAGCAATCACACCGGCTAGCATTGGTTCTTGACGCATGCCATTTTCAGCATTGGTATCAGGAATAAAGCGTAAACCTGTTTCAAACAAACGAACACGAGGTTGCTGACGTTTTTGGTTGTGAACAACTGTGTTTAGCAAGCCTTGAATCAACTGCAAACGCATTGCTGACATATCCGCAGAGATTGGGAATGGCAGAATTAATGGTTCGATGTTTGGTTCAATCAGTTTTTGTTGCTCAGGCTCTACAAAGCTGTACGTGACCGCTTCGTGATAACCGCGATCCACCAGCAAATCACGAACACGTTTTAGGGGCTGGTTCGCCTCTTTGTGATCGTTCATTGTTAGAGCCGCTAGAGGCGCTTGGTTTGGAATATTGTTGTAACCAAAGATACGGCCTACTTCTTCAACTAGGTCTTCTTCAATTGCAATATCAAAACGCCATGTAGGCGCAACGGCGTTCCAGCCAGCTTCTGTAGTTTCAACAGTGCAACCAAGACGCTCTAAAATCTCAACAACATCAGCATCAGAGATAGAGTGGCCTAGTAGGCTATCAAGCTTGCTGCGACGTAGAGAAACAGTATTTGCTTTTGGTAGCTCTTGTTCAGATTCAACACCAGCAATAGGCGCTACTTCACCGCCACAAATTTCAACAACAAGCTGCGTTGCACGCTCCATTGCTTTGTGTTGCAGTTCAAAATCAACACCACGCTCAAAACGCATTGAAGAATCAGTATGTAGACCGTAAGCACGAGCGCGACCACGGATAGCATCTGGTGCAAAAAATGCACTTTCTAGCAATACATCGGTTGTTTCAGTCGTTACACCAGAGCTTTCGCCACCAAATACACCTGCAATCGCTAGCACTTGGTTATGATCGGCAATCACTAATGTGTCAGCGGTGAGTTTTGCTTCGTTACCATCAAGAAGAGTCAGTTTCTCGTCTTGCTCAGCCATACGAACCACAATGCCACCTTCGATCTTACTAAGATCAAATGCGTGCATTGGTTGACCTTGCTCAAGCATCACGAAGTTAGTGATGTCAACGATAGGATCGATTGAACGAATGCCACAACGACGCAAGTTTTCTTGCATCCAAATTGGAGTGCTAGCTTTAACATTTACATTCTTAACCACACGGCCAAGGTAACGTGGACAAGCTTGCGGTGCTTTCACATCGACAGTAACAGTGTCAGTGATGCTTTCAACAGCGGCGGTAAACTCAGGCTCAGTTACCGCTTCACGGTTAAGAACGCCAACTTCACGAGCCAGACCACGGATGCTAAAGCAATCAGCGCGGTTAGCGGTTAAGTCAACATCAACAGTCACATCATTTAGATCTAAGAATTCACGGAAATCAGTCCCTACTACTGCAGTTTCTGGTAATTCCATGATGCCGTCAGATTCAACGTCAATACCAAGCTCTGTGAAAGAACACAGCATGCCGTATGATGGTTGACCACGTAGTTTTGCTTTCTTGATTTTGAAATCGCCAGGTAAAACAGCGCCCACAGTTGCCACTGCAACAAGGATGCCTTCGCGACAGTTAGACGCGCCACATACGATATCAAGAAGTTCTTCAGCGCCAACATCTATTTTTGTTACGCGCAGTTTGTCAGCATCTGGGTGCTGACCACACTCTACAACTTTACCAACTTTAACGCCGGAAAATTCGCCCGCTACAGGGAGAACGTCATCAACCTCTAGACCAGCCATTGTAATTTGGTGTGTTAGTTCGTCAGTAG
This sequence comes from Vibrio sp. UCD-FRSSP16_30, assembly GCF_001676025.1. Lineage (GTDB taxonomy): Bacteria > Pseudomonadota > Gammaproteobacteria > Enterobacterales > Vibrionaceae > Vibrio. The sequence continues at coordinate 82,640 of NZ_LZFW01000024.1, read as the reverse complement.
TAACCGCAGGGTTAACCCACTGACGAAGCCATGATTCACTGAATTTCATCTATTTGTGCCCCTGAATTACTTGAACTGTTTAAGGAAACGAAGGTCGTTCTCAAAGAACGCACGCAAATCCGTTACGCCGTAACGAAGCATCGTTAAGCGCTCAACACCCATACCAAATGCAAAGCCTTGGTATTGTTCAGGATCGATACCAACAGAACGAAGTACATTCGGGTGAACCATGCCACAACCTAGAACTTCTAACCATTTGCCATCTTTACGTTTCACATCAACTTCTGCTGAAGGTTCAGTGAATGGGAAATAAGAAGGACGGAAACGCACTTCTACTTCTTCTTCAAAGAAGGCAACTAGGAAATCAGAAATAATGCCTTTTAGCTGTGCAAAGTTGACATTCTCATCAACCAACAGACCTTCGATCTGGTGGAACATTGGCGTATGAGTTTGGTCATAATCGTTACGATACACACGACCTGGCGCGATGAAGCGAAACGGTGGTTTGCCGTTTTCCATCGTACGAATTTGCACACCAGAAGTGTGAGTACGAAGCATCAAGTCAGGGTTAAAGAAAAACGTATCGTGATCAGTACGAGCCGGATGATCGTCTGCAATGTTCAAAGCATCGAAGTTATGGAATGCATCTTCGATTTCAGGACCTGATTCTGTTGCAAAACCAAGCTCACCAAAGAACTGTTCCATACGCTCGATTGTGCGAGTAACAGGGTGCAAACCACCGTTCTCGATACGGCGACCTGGTAGAGTCACGTCAATCATTTCAGCGGCAAGTTTAGCTTCCAACTCAGCTTTTTGTAGACCGTCTTTACGAGCTGCAATCGCTTGTTGAACGGCACCTTTCGCTTTGTTGATCTCTTGACCTGCACTACGGCGTTCTTCTGGTGGCAATTTACCTAGGCTTTGAAGTTGAAGCGTTAGCTCACCTTTTTTACCTAAGAATTGAACACGCACTTCATCCAGTGCGACTAACGATTGCGCTTCTTCGATAGCTGCAGTCGCGTTAGCAATAATCTCTTGTAGATGTTGCATTATTTCCTCGTCTGCCTAGTGGCAGTAACCTTCGGGATTTAGGGTATTTTTAATAGTTACACATAGTAATAAAAGGCAGGCACAAAGCCAAACCTAAATGGGAGGAAATTGAAGATTTCTTAAATCTAGGCCAAGATCAGGCGCAACAATGGACATATTGGCTTGCTTTTACTAAGTACCTCGTCACTAATTTAGTTTTGATATCACAAACTAAGCCAGTATTTAGCATTATTTTGAATCAACAATGCCGCACGCCTTTAGTTCTCCTCACATCAGGGATCCGGTATTAAACCTCTAGGATCCTCCTCCAGACCTCACAGTTATTGATAACGATTATCACTTTAAAAACAAACACTCATATAATAATTAATATACTTATACCGTTAGCAAGTCACTAAGGATGTTAAACAATGACTTTCAAAAAGCGACCACAGCTTGCCACCCTAGCCTGTGCATTATTTGGATTTAGCTCGGCAAGTTTTGCCTACCAATTGGAAACGGTAGCCACTGGCTTATCTGTGCCTTGGTCTATTGAATTTGTTGATAGTGATACTGCTTTAGTTAGTGAACGCAACGATTCTATTGTCGAGTTAGATATTCGCTCCGGTAAAATTACGCCGCTGTATAAACCTAAAGATGTGTACGCCAAAGGCCAAGGTGGATTGCTCGATCTTGCATTTCATCCCCAAAATAATTCACAGCTCTTTATTACTTATAGTCAAAGCTCAGATTTAGGGGCAACCACGTCACTGGCCTCAGCAACCTATAAACCGGGAGCTATAAGCCAGTTTACTCCCCTATTAACCACACAATCTCACTCAGATACTGGGCGTCATTTCGGCAGTCGTATTGTATTTGATGATAACAACATGCTGTATTTTTCTGTTGGCGATCGAGGCGTTCGAGATAATGGTCAAGACTTATCAACCCATGCCGGCAGTATATTGCGAATCAGCGCAGATGGTTCGACTCCCAGTGACAACCCTTTCATCAAAGACAATCACGCATTAGCGCAAATTTGGAGCTACGGTCATCGCAATCCACAAGGGCTTACCTTTGATCATCTAAATAAGCAGTTATGGGCAATCGAACATGGCCCACGCGGTGGCGATGAGATCAATAAAATAAATAAAGGTCACAACTATGGTTGGTCACAAACTTCCCATGGCAAAGAATATTGGGGTCCTATTAAGGTGGGTGACTCGCAGTATAAAGAAGGCGTGACAGCGCCAGCGTTGGTCTATACCCCATCTATCGCACCATCATCACTGATACTGTATCGCGGAAAGCGCTATCCTAAACTTAATGGCAAATTACTCGCTGGCGCTTTAAAACTCACGCATATTAATGTGGTTAGCTTTAAAGAAGGTAAGTTAGTCGAAGAACAGCGTCTGTTTGAAGATCAAGATGAAAGGATTCGTGATATTCAAGTCTCTCCTGACGACTATCTTTACGTCACCACCGACAGCGGTAAAGTGATGCGCCTTTTACCCTAAAGGCAAATCCGTTCGCGAACCCCACTGTGCCCAAGAACCGTCATATAACTTGCTATTGGTCAGTCCTACTTCATGGGCGGCCAATAGTAAAATACAAGCCGTAATACCTGAGCCACATGAAAATATTAGATCACTGTCCTTTATCGCTCCTATATCACTAAAGATCTTATGTAATTGCGCTGCGGGTTTAAAAGTATGCCCTTGCATTAACGAACTAAAAGGCAAATTGACCGAGTTAGGGATGCGACCGGAGCGTACGCCAGGCCTTGGTTCAGCGACCTCACCGTTAAAACGTGCAGAGCCACGAGCATCAATAAGGCAATATGATGGCAAAGTTAACCTATCTAACACCGTTTGGTAGTCACAAACCAACTCATCACGATAAGTGCCTACAATATTCCCCCTCTCAACGGCGCGACCATAGCTAGGCGTTGTGACATAGCCCTGTTCAATCCATGCAGGTAGCCCACCATCTAATACTTTCACATTATCAAATCCCATAACCTTAAAAGTCCACCACGCTCGCGGGGCGCTGTAAATACCTTGGTTATCATAAATCACAATCTGGCTTTGTTGATTAATACCCAGCTTTTGTGCTTGCTTGGTAAATTGAGCTTGAGTAGGTAATGCATGTAGCTGCGTTGATTCTTGGTCACAAAACTGCATTTCAATATCCAGCGGCAATGCACCCGGAATAGCAATAAGCTCATCGTATTCGATAAGCTTCTTTCCCACTACGTTCAACATAAACGCATCAAGGATAATTAAATCTGCATCATCGAGATGCGCATTCAACCACTGACAATTGACTATTGCATGACTCATTAACTGCTCTCATAAATATGGACACCCATAGTTAATTATTGATGAATCAGTAAAAACTACAAGTACAAAACCCTACTGTTCTCACCATCAATACCGCAAGATACCAGTATATAAAAGGTATCGGTCTATTGTACTGTTGCAATATGGGCTCTCGTTATTATGGGTGTCCATATTTAAGTTGTTGTGTTATGGGTGTCCATATTTAAGCTGTTGTGGTATTTAATGTGGGTGTCCATATTAAAAGGTGACTCTATGGCTATGGTTACCTTGGGTCTTGATTTTTTATTTGGAGAATTGTGTGTCTGTTGAAATTATCCCTATTCAACCTCAGTTTGATCTTGTGATTAAAAAAATCATTAAGTCTGTAGGGGCTGAGTTTGGCGCTGTTGGTGAAGGTTACGGTCCTTCTGATCCTGAAGTGGAAAACATGAGTGCCTATTACACGATGCAAAATCAAAGTCGTTATTTTATTGCGATAAAAGATGGAGTGGTCATTGGTGGTTGTGGTGTTGCGCCTTTTACTAAAGGCAGTGCGACTTGCGAGCTTAAGAAGTTATTTTTACTAGAAGATGCCAGAGGGCTAGGCTTAGGTGTAAAACTGACCGAACAATGCCTCAGCTTTGCTCAACAACAAGGCTTTAGCCATTGCTATCTTGATACCCTTTCTAATATGACATCCGCAATAAAGCTGTATGAAAAACTCGGATTTAGTCATTTATCCGAACCATTAGAAGGTACCGTACATAATATGTGCGATGTTTGGATGCTTAAAACCTTATAAACATCAGATTGTTATATAACAGATAATAAAAAAGGAGACCCTGAGGTCTCCTTTAAAGATAAGCTTTAACGTTCTAAATTATAGAGCAGCTTTTGCTTTTTCAACTAGAACTGCAAATGCAGCTTTGTCGAATACCGCGATATCCGCAAGGATTTTACGGTCAATCTCAATAGATGCTTTCTTAAGGCCATTGATGAAACGGCTGTAAGATAGACCATTTTGACGAGATGCAGCATTGATACGAGCGATCCATAGCTGACGGAACTGACGCTTTTTGTTGCGACGGTCACGGTATGCGTATTGACCAGCTTTAGTAATTGCTTGGAAAGCTACGCGGAATACACGTGAACGTGCTCCGTAGTAACCTTTAGCTTGTTTTAGAACTTTCTTATGACGTGCACGAGCTTGTACACCACGTTTTACGCGAGGCATTATGTCTCTCCTAAACTAAACGAATTAAATAACTAAAAAGAATTAAGCGTATGGCATCATACGTAAAACGCGAGCAACTTCACATTTAGGAAGGATTGCGTTTGGACGTAGCTGACGCTTGTTCTTAGTAGTACGCTTAGTCAAGATGTGACGTTTACCAGCGTGCTTAAATTTGATACCACCAGCAGTTTTCTTAAAACGCTTAGTTGCACCTTTGTTGTTTTTCATCTTAGGCATGATGAATAACTCCGCATTGTTGAGTTGTTAATAACATAGTAATTAGGGCGAATAAAACCCTGCCACTTGAAGCAGCAAGGTTACATTACTTGCAGGCCGTTAATTACTTCTTTTTAGGGGCTAACACCATAATCATCTGGCGACCTTCTATTCTCGATGGGAAAGATTCAACCACTGCAAATTCTTCAGTGTCTGCTTTCAAACGATTTAGAACGTCAACACCGATGTTTTGGTGAGCCATTTCGCGGCCACGGAAGCGAATTGTTACCTTCACTTTGTTGCCGTCTTCAAGGAAACCAGTCAGGTTGCGTAGTTTTACCTGATAGTCTCCGATATCAGTTCCAGGTCGGAATTTTATTTCCTTAATCTGAATCTGCTTTTGCTTCTTCTTTTGCTCTTTAAGAGCTTTGCTCTTTTCAAAGAGGAACTTACCATAGTCCATCACACGACAAACAGGTGGCTCGGCGTTAGGGCTGATCTCTACGAGATCCATACCAGCTTCGTCTGCTGCAGTTTGCGCATCTTGGTAAGATACGATACCTACTGGCTCACCGTCAGCGCCTGTTAAGCGAACTTCACGAACGCTTCGAATCTCACCGTTTAAACGGTGCTGGTTTTGTTTGGCCGGTTGTTGTTGGCCACGTCTTCCGCCTTTAATAGCTTATTCCTCCAGATTGAGCTTACGGCTTGAAACTTCGGCTTGGATGTATGTGATAAAATCATCCACTTTGAACTTGCCTAGGTCCTTGCCCTTTCGAGTACGTACTGCGATTTCGCCTGCTTCCATTTCTTGGTCGCCGACCACCAACATGTACGGTACACGTTTTAAAGTGTGTTCGCGGATTTTAAAGCCAATCTTCTCATTTCTCAAGTCCGCTTTGGCTCTAATTCCACTTTTTTGCATTTTTTGTGCGATTTCTTGAACATATTCTGACTGTTTGTCCGTAATATTCAAAATAACCGCTTGTTCCGGTGCCAACCACGTTGGGAAGAACCCAGCGTATTCTTCAATAAGAATACCAATGAATCGTTCTAATGAACCCAAAATAGCACGGTGAATCATAACAGGAACTGAACGTTCGTTGTTTTCACCGACGTAAGTTGCGCCTAAACGACCCGGTAAGTTGAAATCGAGTTGCACTGTACCACATTGCCACGCACGATCCAGACAATCATACAAAGTAAATTCAATTTTCGGTCCGTAGAACGCACCTTCACCCTCTTGGATCTCGTATGCGATGTCCATAGATTGAAGTGCTTGCTCTAGTGCTTTCTCTGATTCATCCCAGATTTCATCAGAACCGACACGCTTTTCAGGGCGAGTAGAAAGTTTCACTACGATGTTGTCAAAACCAAATGTTTGGTAGGTATCGTAAACCATCTTGATGCAGCTAATCACTTCATCTTGAATTTGGCTTTCCATACAGAAGATGTGAGCATCATCCTGAGTGAAGCCACGCACACGCATAATACCGTGTAATGCGCCTGATGGTTCGTTACGGTGACATGAACCGAACTCTGCCATACGCAGCGGTAAGTCGCGGTAAGATTTCAAACCTTGGTTAAAGATCTGAACGTGACCCGGACAGTTCATTGGCTTGATAGCGTATTCACGGTTCTCAGAGCTGGTCGTAAACATCGCGTCAGCGTATTTGTCCCAGTGACCAGAACGTTCCCAAAGAACGCGGTCCATCATTAGAGGACCTTTTACTTCTTGGTAATCATACTCTGTCAGTTTTTGACGAACAAAGGTTTCTAGATCACGGAAAATAGACCAACCATTATGGTGCCAGAAGACCATACCCGGTGCTTCTTGCTGCATGTGGAACAAGTCCAAGTGCTTACCAATCTTACGGTGGTCACGTTTAGCCGCTTCTTCAAGACGCGTTAAATGCGCTTTCAGTGCTTTCTTATCGTGAAATGCTGTGCCGTAGATACGTTGCAGCATTTTGTTGTCACTATTACCACGCCAATATGCACCGGCTACGTTTAATAACGTAAAGTGCTGACAAAAGCCCATGTGCGGTACGTGTGGACCACGACACATGTCAATGTATTCTTCATGGTGGTAAAGACCTGGACGATCGTCTTTAGCAACGTTTTCATCCAAGATAGTAGTCTTGTAGGTTTCACCGCGCGCTTCAAAAGCGTCACGAGCTTCCTGCCAGCTGACTTTCTTTTTAACGACTTGATATTTAGTTTTTGCAAGCTCCTTCATACGCTTTTCGATTTTATCCAAATCTTCTTGCGTAAGGTGGTGCTCCATATCGATGTCGTAGTAAAAACCACTGTCGATTGTTGGACCAATCGCCATTTTTGCATCAGGGTAAAGTTGCTTAATTGCATGACCAAGAAGGTGAGCACATGAGTGACGCACGATTTCTAAGCCATCAACTTCATCTTTTGCAGTGATGATTTCAAGGCTTGCATCTTGTTCGATAAGATCACAAGCATCAAAACGTTCGCCATTCACACGACCCGCAATGGTTGCTTTAGCAAGACCAGGGCCGATAGAAGCTGCGACATCAAGAGTTGATACAGGGTTGTCAAATTGACGCTGACTGCCGTCAGGAAGAGTAATTACAGGCATTTTAAGTCCTATTCCAGTGGTGTTACATACGAAGCAACACATGTTTAAGTTAATCTCTTGCGTTCAATGCCTTAGAAAACAAGAGCCAAATAAAGGTGCTACTAAACCGTTCACAATTACTGATGTGAACAATGCCATTTAACAGCGAGCTGAGCATTGTAACCAAAATATCTCAAATAACAATAAAAATGGCGCTTATGCAGTGAAAATTCTGTGTGTTTTTTAATCGCAAATAATTATTTTTTACACACTTTCTCACTGGATAGACCATTATTTTTTTACTCTTTGATATACTTCAAAAATATCTGCAATTATTAAGAATTTATGCATCACTATGTTTTTATCTCCCTACTTTGAAAGCAAAGACTCTAAATTTTCTTTTACACGCCCACAAGCGAGTAATTTTGCTAAAGGCATTGCCGGTGATTTCAACCCGATTCACGACGAAGACAATAAACGCTTCTGTGTACCTGGTGATTTACTTTTCGCTGTATTGCTGCAAAAAGAAGGGATCAACCAGAGCATGGAATTTACCTTCTCTGGAATGGTAGGCGACAATGTGGAACTTGAAATTAACCATACTTGTGAGCAAAACAGCTCTGTCGTCGATAGCAAAGGTAAGCAATGCCTAAGCCTTTCCCGTAGTGGCGATAACAGCACTGATGCCGAGCTTATTGAAAGCGTGATTCGTGGGTATGTACAATTTTCGGGAATGAACTTCCCTCACATCATGGTTCCTCTAATGAAAGAAGAACAAATGATGTTCAATACAAAACGTCCACTTATTATCTATGAAAGCATGAAGTTAGAGTTTAATCGCTTTGATATTAAGCAGCCGACTGTTGAGCTTTCTAGTGCGACTTTTGATGTATCTGGAAAACGCGGCGTAGTAACGCTTAACTTTGAGTTTAAAGGCGAAGATCAAGTCATTGGCACCGGTACGAAACGCATGATTGCCAGTGGTCTTATTCCTTGGGTTGAAGAAGATATGATGGCGTACGTCGATAAGTTTAATGCGGCCAAAGGTAATTTTAATCAGTAATTTATGTCAACCGAAGACTGTCTTGTAAACGAGTCTTGGTTATAAAAGTAAGGGCGAGGTCATGATGACCTCGCCCTTACTTGTTTGTGGTGCGCGAAACTTATAATATTTCTAGTAGCGCTTGCAGTGGATGTTTTGCCACAACGCCTTCTAAACGTTTTACTTGGCTGCGACATGAATACCCAGTCACAAGGCAACGCTCTTTTGGCAGGCGCGCTAAGCTAGGCTTCCAACTCAGTGCATAAATATCCTTGGACCATTGCAGCTTATCAGCCTCATGACCAAATGTTCCAGCCATACCACAGCAGCCCACAGGGACGGTCGTCAGCGCCGCGCCAAAGTGATTAAAAATAGTGCCCCACTCTTTCTCTGCGTTCGGCAACATGGTTTTTTCTGTACAGTGAGCCAGTAAATACCAAGGTTCATCTTTAATTACCGATTGTTTTGGCATATTGCTCAAATGCGGCAATAACCACTCATGAACGGTGTTGACGGTAAAGTCTGGACAATCCTTCTTCAACGTATCTCGATATTCATCGCGATAACAAAGTACCAGTGCCGGATCAACGCCCACCATTGGCATATTAAGTTTGGCCGCTTGCGCTAAAAACTGAGAAGTATTTTGCGCGGTGCTAGCAAACTGTTTTAAGAAGCCTTTGATATGTTGCGCTTTACCATTCGGTTTAAACGGTAATAACACAGGAGTACATCCCAGTTTTATCAATAGCGCGACAAAGTCATCAACCACTTTAGCATCGTAATAGCTAGTGAATGGGTCTTGTACAACAATGACGTGATTTTGCTTTTGCTCATCACTCAGTTTCGATAATTTTGCATAATCGTATTGAGTAATATGCTGGCTCTTCAATCTCTGTTTCAACGTCGGAGAAGAAAGCAATGGCGCATCTACATAACCAATCGTTGAGGACAATACAGACTGCACCCAATTCATATCAAGCACGGTATTGATAAGTTTTGGCGACAACGCCATTAACGGCAATAATGATTCGATGTTGGCAACAAAGTAATCTTTCAACGGTCGTTGATAACGCGAATGGTATAAGTTTAAGAAACGGGCTCTAAAGTTAGGCACATCCACTTTAATAGGACACTGCGTCGCACACGCTTTACACGCCAAACAGCCTTGCATTGCTTCATACACTTCATGTGAAAAGTCATAATGGTGACGCTTATTAAAACGGTTGGTGACTCTATCTAACATCGACTTCATCGACAAAGAGCCTTTTAGCGTTTTACTTTCAAGATCCAGTATATCGACGCCCTGCTCTGATAACTGTCGCAGCCATTCTCGTACAATGCCCGCTCTGCCTTTTGGCGAATGACGTCTATCGGCCAAGATTTTCATCGAAGGACACATTGGCGACGATACATCGTAGTTAAAGCATAAGCCGTTACCATTACATTCCATTGCGCCATTAAAGCTATCACGCACCGTCACTGGGATCTGGCGATCAAAGTGAGCGCGCTTTACGCCGGAGACTTTTACCAGTTCATCCGTTGATGCTAATGGCGTACAAATCTTACCTGGGTTCATTTTATTTAAAGGATCAAAAGAACCTTTAACATGACGAAGCTGCTCAAATAGTTGCTCACCAAAGAACTCTGGCCCATATTCTGAGCGGAAGCCTTTACCGTGCTCGCCCCACATAAGTCCGCCATACTTAGCCACCAAAGCAACTACCTGATCGGAGATCTGATGCATTAATGCTTCTTGCTGAGGATCGCACATATCAAGAGCGGGTCTTACGTGCAGTACTCCAGCATCAACGTGGCCAAACATGCCATAGCGCAGATTGTGAGCGTCTAGTAACGCGCGAAACTCAACAATAAAATCGGCTAAGTTTTCTGGAGGAACACAAGTATCTTCTGCAAAAGCAATCGGCTTAGCCGCCCCTTTTGTAGCGCCTAATAACCCGACTGCTTTTTTACGCATGCCATAAATCTTGCCAATACTGGCCAAATCATCACAAATTTGATAACCGATGATGCCACCTTGTTCAGATGCAATCATATTATCAAGGCGCAGTGTTAGTGCCTTAACCTGCTGATTAATTTCAGCTTCATCATTACCGGCATACTCAACAACGTTAACGCCTAATAACTCTTGGCCCGGTACTTCACTCAATAAATCACTAACGGTATGCCAAACAATGTCTTGCTTGGCTAAATTAAGCACAATAGAGTCAATGGTTTCCACCGACATGGCATTCGCTTCGACCATCATGGGAGCTGAACGAAGCGCTGAATCAAAGCTGTCATATTTAACATTAACCAATACCCTCGCCTTAGGGATTTTGGTTAGATTTAACTTCGCTTTAGTAATAAATCCTAATGAGCCTTCTGAGCCGCACAACACACGCTCTGGTAAAAATTCATCATCAGTTAAGGCGTTTTTAAGATCGTATCCAGTCAGAAATCGATTAAGTGGTGGGAAACGTTCTTCTATTGCTTGACGATACTCGCGACAGACTTGTTCAGTTTGCGCCAAAGCATGAGCGGCAAACGTATCCGCAGCTGCATCCTGCCAATGCTCTGTGTCTAATACAGAGCCATCGGCGAGTACCGCGGTAAGTCCGAGTACGTGATCTGAGGTTTTGCCATAACGCAATGAACCCTGACCAGAAGCATCAGTATTAATCATGCCACCAATAGTGGCGCGATTACTGGTTGAAAGATCGGGAGAAAAGAAATAACCATGCTCGCGCACTAAGTCATTAAGCTGATCTTTAACCATACCGGTTTCAACGATGACCCAACCTTGTTCAAGGTTAAGCTCAATCAGCTGATTCATGTATCTTGAGAGATCGACCACGATATGTTCAGTCAGAGATTGACCGTTTGTGCCAGTGCCGCCTCCTCTTGGAGAAAAGCGCACTTGGTGAAACTCAGTGTGATTGCCAAGCTCAGTGACGAGCTCGATATCTTGCTGTGTTTTAGGATGAACAACCGCTTGAGGTAGTTGTTGATAAACGCTGTTGTCGGTTGCTACAGCAAGTCGACTGGCGTATTGAGTCTCTATGTCCCCTTTAAAACCGCGCAGCTCTAGCTTTTCTAGATAACTGACAACGGTAGGATTCATCGAAGGGGTTTGGCTAAGTCTTGGTAACATAATGCTTCCTGCAATCATCACGCGCTACTCCATTGTGTTAGGCATGATTAATTAAATTCGTTCGATTTTCTTACACTTTACATGATTTGAGAAACGATAAAAACCATCAACAATAATGGTTGTGATTTGTGCTTTAAGAGTGAAGCAAAAAGGAGTAAAATGTGTCCCCCGTTTGATCACGCCGAGAACGTATGAATAAGCAAAAAGCGTTGAAAAAAATAGCAAAATGCCTTGAGCTAGGTAATTCAGCCAACGTCAATGAAGCTGCCAATGCCATAAAAATGGCACACAACCTTATGCTCAAATATGGTCTAGAGAAAGACGATATTGAATTCATCAAAATGGGCAAGACTCAATCCTCTCACCTTTTGCCAGGTAATGTAGGCAGCAATATCTTACGTGTGATTCGCGGTATTAACACAAAATTTGGTGTAGAAGCAGTCCTTCTCAATCATAAAGGACTTAAGCGAGTCGAGTTTATTGGAGAGGCTGATCGCGCTATCTTTGCCGCGTTTGCTTTTGATGTTGTTTATCGTGAAATGAATGAACATACCGGTAAATTTAGAAACAGCTTTGCCGGTTCTGGTACTCCAGCATCAGAAGTGACCAAGCGCGTTAATTCATTCATCTCAGGATGGATTGAAGGTGCATTAGAAAAACTACCGCTTATCGCTCCCGATGATGAATCCGATAAGAAGATAAAAAACTATATCGATAAAGAATTTGAAAATATCGATAGAGAGACCTTTAAGAAGCAGCTACAAGAAGCGATGAAAAATCTCACCGCGGACTATGAAGTGGGCTTAAAAAAAGGACGTACACTGTCTGTTAACCGCCCCGTTGAAGGTGCACAAGCTAAAAAGCTGCTGAAATAGAGTTTTAGCTCAGAAAGTCAGTTGAATGTAAACAATAATTTAACAATTTCGTCGTGATAGTGTAGTATTAGAGCTCTACCCTTGTCCTGAGTATTGAAATACCAATACTCGCTTGTCTCAAATAATGAACAAGGTATATCAAACGCAACACTTTAAGGAGCACTTAATAGTATGCAACGAACGTTCTCACATTGTGACTGGTGTAAAAAATTAGCCTTCGTAGAAAAACTCACTTACTTAGATGGATACAGCAATACTTGCTGCGAATCTTGTAAACAAACCGCTGTTATAGATATCAAGCGCTACAACCATGAGGAAAGCGTTTCCCCTCAAAAAGAAATGCTTAGCCGATAAACGGATAACACGCTATCTAAACCGACCCAGCCTATAAGCTGGGTTTTTTTATGCTTAAAATTCACGCATACGCTTGATCTTTACACAAAACACAAGTACTGTTGTTTTATACAGTATGTATGGAGATACAGTAATGCAGTTTATGAATATCAATAATAGCACTAACTTAATTCTTTCACCTCGAGCAGATCACTGTTGTAATTTAGAGCAGTTAGCTATCGCATCTTGTGCAAAAAAATGGATTCTATTTACCGCACAGACACGCTTGCCAGAATTGAAAGATCTACAATCTCATCGCGTAAACTGCACAAAAATCATTCAACTCAAGCCTTCAACTAAATCTAATGAGATAGAAGTTGTTATCAAAGCAATTACCTTAGGTAATGCCAGCGCTGTGGTGGCAAGTAGCAATATCGACAGCGTTTCTCAGCAGCAATTAATACAATTGGGCAAAAAGCATCAATGTGATGTTTTTTTCTCAACCTCAAACACTCAATATCTTCACTAAATTAACAATATTTTAAGATACACAGCTTAAATAGTGTCGATACAAATAACATCAGGCAATCGTTTGCTTTTCTATTGGAATAGTGAATTTGATCTGTGTATTATTCTCATCAGTATTTGCCCTATTAGGTATAAATGATGAATCTTGCTGACCAAGTATTAGACGTTAACGATGACTTGCCTATTCGCACTGATAAACCCGTTCACAGTGGTAAAGTGCGATCTGTTTACTGGCTTACAGAAGAAGACAGTCGTCGTCTGATTAAAGAAAAGAACTATGATGTTTCGGAAGATGCACCTCTGGCTATCATGGTTATCAGTGATCGAATCTCTGCATTCGATTGTATCTGGCACGGTGAACAAAACCTAAAAGGTATTCCTGGTAAAGGCGCAGCTTTAAATGCCATCTCAAATCACTGGTTTAAACTTTTTAAAGATAATGACCTAGCAGACAGCCACATTCTGGATATTCCTCACCCATTGGTATGGATTGTGCAAAAGGCTAAGCCTGTAATGGTTGAAGCTATTTGTCGTAAATACATCACAGGTTCAATGTGGCGTGCCTATGATAAAGGTGAGCGTGTTTTCTGTGGTATCGACTTGCCAGAAAACTTAAGCAAAGATGGCCAATTAACAGACTTACTTGTCACCCCTTCAACTAAAGGGATCTTGAAAAACATCCCGAACGTGCCAGAAGTAGATGATGTTAATGTCACTCGCCAAGATTTGCTCGATAACTACGCTTCTTTTAACTTCCAGTCACAACAAGATGTAAACCATTACGAAGTTCTACTAAAAGAAGGTTTCTCTGTGATTGATAAAGCGCTTGCCGATATTGGGCAAATCTTTGTCGATACTAAATTTGAATTTGGCTACGTTACCGACAGTAAAGGTAAAGAGAAGCTTATCTATATGGATGAAGTGGGCACACCTGACTCATCTCGTATCTGGGATGAGCAAGCGTATGCAAAAGGACAAATTGTTGAGAACTCAAAAGAAGGCTTCCGCCAATTCTTACTCAATCACTTCCCAGATCCAGACATTTTATTAAATAAAGATCGTATGGATGAGCGTAACGCACTAGCAAAAGATAATGAGTTACCGCTGTCAGCAATGATGGAGCTTTCAACAACCTATATCAATATTGCTGAAAAAATCACAGGTAAAACAATTAACCTAAGTGATAACCCTAAAGCCGAGATTATGGCGATTTTAGATAAGGATTACGGTCTCGTTGACTAAATCCAAACTCTAAATAACAAACTCTCCATAAGTGCCTTTATCTAACGTTATAAAGGCACCGATAAAAGAAGTCATCAGCAATGGTGGCTTCTTCTGTATTTAATCTCTTCTATCTTCTATCTTCTATCTTCTATCTTCTATCGTAACGCAACACAGCGACTGTTAGCGATAATCAGAAGTCCCATCAGGCCCTTTCTTTAACGATTTGCTCGATAATGTCTCTTTAGGGATGACCTCTTTTGACAAGACTTTAATCAGTAACTCATTTTTAATTGAATGCTGTAATAAAGTGAAATGAATACCTTGTATCGCACCTTCTAGCTTCCAAAGCAGATTGACATTCAGATCAAGCCCATAAATTGACTGCAGTTTTCTAAAGCATTCGGTAGAACCTAGGTGCTTGAGCCGTGTGACATCTAAAATACCCACTCTGGCAAGCATACGTTCAATGCTGAGTTGTAAGTTAGGTAAGTCACGAAGACGATCATGACAAGCGCATTTTAATTTGTCTGATTTGGCGATATCGATGGATCTGAACATCAATAACTGTGCTCGTCCTCTGTCATTATCATAGAGTTCAGTAATGTTGTAATACTGAATGCGAGCACAGCCTATCCTCTTTTTATATTTAAACTGGCTACAGTGAAGGGCAATCAGATCATCAGTAAGATCGACACCGCCTCGCAAGTATGCTTGATCTTTCTCAATCAATAAAAACATTGCATCATCAATAAAGTAGCCTGTGCCTCCAAACATTGAGCGATAATTTAATCCATCAAATCGTTCAATTTCTTCAATAACAGCTTTAATTCCGTTTACTGCCATAAGTTCGTTCTCCGCAGTTTTCTTAGACATGCAGTAATGGGCTAAAACTGGACGCTTATCACTACCCTTAAAGTTTTACCGTCAAGCATACGGTTGTCTATGCGGGCTTAGTATTATAGCAATGAGGGAAAGTATGAGGAGTTGCGATACTCATTCAGAATGAGTTGTTGATTATTTAGTCGATGACTTACTTGAGTTTAAACAACTGCTTATTCGTCAGGTAGCCTAGTTTAGTGTATGATTTAGTCCTTCAAAAAAGTGACAAGTAAGTTCACTCGCCCAATCTCATCCACCAATAAGAAGTTTTAAAATAGATATGTTACTAGGATTGTTGTTTATCTTTATTCCGCTAATTGTCGGTTATCTCATTACAATTAAAACCCCATCAAAATTAGAAAAAATTAATCGTATCTGCTCGTATACGATTCTTTTCATCCTGTTTTTAATGGGTCTGAGCATTGCTAGTATGGATAATTTAGGCAGTAATATTAAGCAGATCCTCGCGGTGAGTGCCTGTTTTTTTATCAGCATGAGCGCATTGAATTTAATTGCCTTACCTATCATTGATGCAAAACTTCCATTATCTGTTGAGAACAAGAAAAATAACCTGCCTTTATTAGAGATGGCATCAGAATCACTGCGACTGATTGTGGTTGTGGCATTTGGCGTAATTCTTGGATTGCTACTACCTGGGTTTTGGGATTGGGTACACACTGCAAGTGAGTGGACCTTATTTGGGCTGCTATTTTTAATTGGTATTCAGCTGCGTAATAGTGGCTTAACCCTAAAAGAAATCATCATTAATAAGCATGGTCTTATTATCGCCGGTGTCATAGTGCTGACATCTTGGTTAGGCGGCGTCATCTCAGCGCTAATACTGGGTTTACCTATCAGTCAAGGGCTTGCTATGGCGTCAGGGTTTGGTTGGTACTCTTTGACTGGGATTTTAATTACCGACAGTTATGGGCCTTTATACGGCAGCGCATCGCTAATTATTGAGCTTCTTCGAGAGTTAGTCGCCCTAATTTGTATTCCCATACTGATTAAAAGCAAACCCTGTACCGCAATTGGTTATGCAGGCGCAACCGCAATGGATTTCACTTTACCGATTATTCAGCAAACGGGCGGAATCCGCTGTGTTCCGGTGGCAATTGTCAGCGGTTTTATCCTAAGTTTGCTAGTCCCTGTCTTCATTCTTACTTTCTCTAGTTTAGGAATGTAGATATTAGGCGCTACCGCTCACATTCGCTTATCGAACACTTTGGTTATTGAAATAACATTTGCTAGATTACGTCAACTACTGTCGTAGAGTCTATCAACTCAGGGAATTATTAGATGAACAAAACGCTGGTTTTACTGCTGTCAGCTCTGCCTGCTTTTGCCTTTGCCGCAAACACGGATTGCCAAATAAACAAATACGATACTTATATCGATGCATCGATCAACTGGTATCAAGATCTCGCAACAATGACGAGTAAGGATTCGCCACAGCTCAAAGAAGTCAGCGAATGGTTTTTAGACGGACGTAAAAAACACTTTGAGCTCAACCGTGAAGCGGTGCATTCCTTTTTAAAATCCTCACCGACTAAAGTCTCCACCGAATTAGGTGTTGAATCTTGGTTACAACTTAGTCAATCTGACATTAAAGAGTTGTCAGCACGAAATGACCAGTTAGGCTATCTAGCCAAACAAAGTTTCGAATATCGACAAGCTAAACCCCATCCACAAAACTATGAGTTTCGCTCAGCTTTAGCTGATTTACTCAGCCATCCTAATAAAATCAAAGGGGCATTAGACACGTACAACCAGTCAATCAATGATGCGGTTGCCATCAATTGTCAGGCAAAGTAATGCTGTCGTCTTAACCATAAAAACGATCTATGAAAAATAATGCGAGACTTTGCGTGATTTATTTATTACATTGTTTCGCACTTTCAGCAATACAATCTCATGCAATATGGTTTCACAGAATAAAACTGCTAGCGTCGATTTCGAAAACTTACTCAGAATATTCACTGTTCCAGAAGGTCCAGAATCTACATTAACTCAAATTGAAGAGAGCCTTTCTCGAAACCTAAATAAGTTTTTAAAAGAGCATATTGTTGCTGAAGAAAAACCTCTTCGTGAAATCGAAAAAGACTTTCGAGATTCATTGCTTCCTGAAACACCCAGTTTTGTTTCAGAGCATACCCAGCATCTGCTAGATACTCTCGTTTCGCATTCTGTACATACTTCATCCCCAAGCTTTATTGGGCATATGACGTCTGCACTGCCCTATTATTTGATGCCGCTATCAAAGATCATGATTGCGCTTAATCAAAACTTGGTCAAAATCGAAACTTCAAAGGCCTTTACGCCATTAGAGCGTCAAGTTCTTGGGATGCTGCATAACCTTATCTATTCAAAAAATGATGCCTTCTACAATCAATGGATGCACAGTGCGCAACATTCATTAGGCGCGTTTTGTTCCGGCGGTACTATTGCCAATATCACTGCGCTTTGGGTTGCAAGAAACAATGCATTCCCTGCTAACCATTCCTTCAAAGGTATAGAGCAAGAAGGTATTTTTAAAGCCTTAAAGCACTATGATTATGAAGGCATGGCAATATTGGTATCAGAGCGTGGCCACTATTCATTGAAGAAAGCAGCAGATGTTCTCGGTATTGGTCGTGATAGTTTAATTCCCGTCAAAACCGATGAAAATAACAAAGTCTGCATTGCTGATTTAGAATCAAAATTAGTTGAATTAGAAGCTGATAAAATCAAGACCATTGCAGTGGTTGGCATCGCAGGCACAACAGAAACGGGCAATGTTGATCCGCTGGCTAAAATAGCCGCGGTATGTAAGAAACATCAATGTCATTTTCATGTTGACGCGGCATGGGGCGGCGCAACGCTGATGTCGAATAAACATCGAGACTTATTAGACGGTATCGAACTTGCCGACTCTGTGACTATCGATGCGCATAAGCAACTGTACATCCCTATGGGTGCTGGCATGGTTTTATTTAAAGACCCTCACTCAATGGCAAGCATTGAACATCACGCCGCTTATATACTGCGTAAGGGTTCAAAAGACTTGGGCAGTCATGCACTCGAAGGCTCTCGCTCTGGTATGGCTATGCTGTTGTACTCAAGCATGCACATCATTAGTCGTCCTGGCTATGAGTTGCTCATTAACGCAAGCCTTGATAAAGCGCGCTATTTTGCTGATCACATCAAACAGCAAGCTGATTTTGAATTAGTGACTGAGCCAGAGTTATGCCTGCTGACTTATCGCTACATTCCTGCCCGTATAAAAGCGGCACTTCAACGAGCTAGCGGCAAACAAAAACACAAACTCAATGAGCTATTGAATGGACTGACTCAGTTTATTCAAAAGCATCAGCGCGAAAATGGTTTGTCGTTTGTTTCTCGTACTACACTTACTCCCAAGAAGTGGGACAACATGACCACCATTGTTTTCCGCGTCGTGTTAGCAAACCCTCTTACCACTAAAGACATATTGCATAATATTCTTATTGAACAGCGAGAAATTGCAAAAACAGCCGTTTCTCTTAACAAACAAATTAACACTGTTGTGGATTCAATCGAATAAAATTTGTAATTTTTTTTCTCATGAAAGTGATTTCAGACAAATTGAAGCGATATAGCCACTAAAAGTGGCTAACTTACTGCTTCAACTTTGAACCTTGTCATATTATTACGCATTATTTGTCATTAAGTTTCGGTTTTGTTACACCACGACAACAGAACCGTATATACTGATTTAATCCATTTTTCATGCTCGTCAGTCTCATTATTGAGTTGCGTTCTCAAATTATTCAATAAGTTAACTTCATGAATACTTTAGAAAAAGTACAAAAAAATTTAGACAACTTTAGTAAATCAGAAAGAAAAGTAGCTGAAGTTATCATGGCTAACCCACAGACCGCTATTCACTCAAGTATTGCAACACTGGCAAAACTTGCAGACGTCAGCGAGCCTACGGTTAACCGCTTTTGTCGTCGACTTGACACCAAAGGCTTTCCTGACTTTAAGTTGCACTTAGCGCAAAGTTTGGCTAATGGTACTCCGTATGTCAGCCGTGATGTTGAAGAGACAGACGGACCTGATGCGTATACCCATAAGATTTTCGAATCAACAATGGCCTGTCTAGATGTCGCAAAAAGCAGTCTAGACGCACAGCAAATTAATCGCGCAGTCGATCTATTGACTCAAGCCAAGCGAATCTCTTTCTATGGTCAAGGCGCTTCGTCTGCTGTTGCGAGAGATGCACAAAACAAGTTTATTCGCTTTAATATCCCCATCACCTGCTTTGACGATCCCGTCATGCAACGTATGAGTTGTATTAATAGTACCGATAACGATGTCGTGGTATTAATTTCACACACAGGCCGAACGAAGAGTCTGATTGAAATAGCCCATCTGGCTCGTGATAATGGTGCCACGGTGATTGCGATTACCGCTAAAAATTCGCCTTTAGATAAAGCGGTGTCTTTAACCATTACCCTTGATGTTTCCGAAGATACTGATGTGTATATGCCAATGGCGAGCCGTGTTGTGCAAATGACCATTATTGATGTGCTTGCGACAGGCTTTACTCTGCGTCGTGGTAGTGGCTTTAGGGACAACCTAAAACGAGTCAAAGAAACACTGCGAGAATCTCGCTTTGATAAGGGCGAACTGTAGCGTTTAAGCTCTAATAGTAAGTATACAAAACATCTAAAATGCGCCTATATATTGGGCGCATTTTCCATTTATGCTAGTGAGTAAAATTCAAATCATCTTTAGACACGTTATCTTGTGCCCTACGCACTGTTAAAGTGGAATCGCCATAAACTTGGTTTAAAATATCCACCAGCCTATCTTTGGTTAAAGGCAATGGGTTACCTTTAATCGCCACCGATTTCATCGCGTCTTGTGCAATCAAATCTAAAGGTCCTTCTACTGCGTCATAATACGATAACGTCGGTACTTCCAATTGTTCAAGCATGCTGTTGACCCAATTAACGCCATCTTCCCTATGCGCATCACTATTTTCTGTGACTAATTGAGCAATCTTTCGATAACGTGTTAGCACGTCATTACGGCCACTTTGCTTTGCCATTCTCATATTTTCAGTCATCACAAACGGCGCAAGCCTTGCGGTAATCACGCTGTGAGGCGCTGTTATTTTACCGCCTAGTGCCGCAGCTAAACCATGGGCAGCCCCAAGCTTTGCATTGGTGGTTGCCATACCGCCTAGCATTGCCGCAAACGATAAATCAGAACGCGCTCGTGGATTGTCTTGTCGACATGCAGGTAGGATTGAGCCAGCTAACTTGCGTAGCCCTTCTTCGCAAATCATATCGGTGAGTGGATTAGGATCGCCACATACATAAGCTTCCATTAGGTGCGTAAAAGCATCCATAGCACCTCTAGCGGAGGTTTCTAAGTCTGTTCCATAAGTGAGAGTTGGATCGACTATCGCAACGGTAGGCAATATCTCAGGCCCACGTAAACTCACCTTTACTTTGTCTTGTGTGGATTTAAGCACCGCACTTTTGGTCACTTCAGAACCGGTACTGGCGGTCGTAGGAATGGCTATCATAGGAAGAGGTAAGCTTTTGATTGGAACGTTTCTGCCAATTACTTCAACATAATCGTAAAGATCGCCGCTGTTAGTGATCATTGCTGACAGTGCCTTGCCCATATCAATGACGCTACCACCTCCCATTGCCACCACCATGTCAGGCTTAAAGCGACGAGCTAATAGAGCAGCTTCTTCGACCATAGAGATGGTAGGCTCTCGACTTACAGAAATATGCTGATAACGCATGGATTGGCTTTTCAAGTACGCTGTTATCATTTCTGAGCGTGCAAGGTTTTTACCTGTAACGAGTAAAACACTGTATCCAAACTGATTAAGAAGCGAGAGTGATGATTGAAGCGTCCCTTCTCCAAATACAATCTTCGACGTCGTCATAAACTGAAACATACGAGCATCCTCCAAATAAAACACCTACAGACTAATATATAGTCTATTGACCTATCTTGGGGGAATATTACTTCAAATCAAGCATTTGCTTTGTAACAACTCATTTGTACAATGACTCATTTATCAGGGGATTTCGCTGTATTTTTACGCAATAATTCGCTTATTATTTTTGATAGGTATTACCTATTGCACTAACAGGTAATTTGTTCTTTATTTCATTTTGCTCTTGAGGCATAGTCGTAATATATAGAAGGAGAATATTATGTTTGTAGTAATTTTTGGGCGCCCAGCTTGCCCGTATTGTGTTCGTGCGAAAGAGATCGCTGAAGAACTGAAAGAAAGCCGTGAAGATTTTAACTATCGTTACGTTGATATTCATGCAGAAGGGATTTCTAAAGCAGATTTAGAAAAGACTGTGGGTAAACCAGTAGAAACTGTACCGCAAATCTTTGTTGACCAAGACCACGTTGGTGGTTGTACAGAATTTGAAGCATACGCAAAAGACAACTTAGGTCTATACGCGTAATTCAAAGCCTCAAATAAAACAGTTAAATAAAAACCGGATTTCAATGAAATCCGGTTTTTTTGTTCTAAGTCACTAGCTTTGCCAAGTTTACATTTAAACCCAGAGCTCGCTAGCACTGAGTCTATTGTTAGATATCGATCACATCGAAATCAACAAGGGTATCTACATCCGCTTCATAATCCACGCCGTCAATACCAAAACCAAACAGGCTCAAGAATTCATCTTTGTATTCTTGATAGTCTGTCAGCTCTCTGATGTTCTCAGAGGTCACTTGAGGCCAAAGGTTACGACAATGCTGTTGAATGTCTTCACGTAGTTCCCAGTCATCAAGACGTAGACGATTGCTCTCATCTACTTCTGCTGCGCTACCATCGGCTTTATATAGACGCTCACTGAACATACGGAAGATTTGTTGCATACAACCTTCGTGTACACCCTCTTCACGCATTTTCTTGAATACCATCGCGATATAAAGAGGCATAACAGGAATAGCAGAGCTTGCTTGAGTGACTACTGATTTAAGTACCGCAACGTTTGCACTACCGCCTGTTACAGACAGTTTCGCATTCAATGCTGTAGATGCACGATCCAAATCCATCTTGGCACGGCCTAGAGCGCCATCCCAATAGATTGGCCATGTCAGCTCAGTACCAATATAGCTGTATGCAACTGTCTTACAACCGTCGGCTAAAACGCCAGCTTCAGAAAGTGCATTGATCCATAGTTCCCAATCTTCGCCGCCCATCACCGTCACTGTATCGGCAATTTCTTGCTCAGTTGCAGGCTCAATGCTTGCTTCGATGATTTGGTCTTTGTTGGTATCTACCGCAGTCGACGTATAAGTATTACCGAGAGGCTTCAATGCTGAACGAATCAACTCACCTGTTTCCGGCAATTTACGCACTGGAGATGCCAGTGAGTAAACAACCATATCAATTTGACCTAAGTCTTGTTTGATAAGATCGATTGTTTTTTGTTTTGCTTCGTTAGAGAAAGCATCACCGTTTAAACTTTTAGCGTATAAACCTTCTTCATGCGCCAGTTTATCGAACGCTGCAGCATTATAAAAACCGGCTGTACCAGGTTTCTTTTCTGTTGCTGGTTTTTCGAAGAAAACACCAATAGTCGACGCGTTACCACCAAAGGCAGCCGCGATACGAGACGATAAACCATAGCCACTTGAAGAGCCGACAACCAATACACGCTTAGGTGCATTTGCGATTGGGCCTTGTGCTTTGGTGTAAGCAATTTGTTCTTTTACGTTAGCTTCACAACCCACTGGGTGTGTTGTAGTACAAATAAATCCACGAATTCGAGGTTTTATGATCATATTCACTTCCTTAAATTAACGTGCGTAGCATAAAAGGTTCTTGGGAAAATCTCACCTTATTTATAGAGGATTAGCCTCGAATTGCCAGTGGTTGGAGCACTTGCGTACAATGTCACTAATTCAGAGATCTAAGTTCTCACATAAAAATCAGTGGGTTAACTAAATATTTGACCAATATCATGCAAGTATAAACTTTGTTTTCTAAACTAAGTGTATTAACCATTTAGTTCTGATATTCATAGACTTATCGAAACTGCGGAGTAAACCACTATGCCTACTACATTTATTGCAAACTTTATTGGTACAGCGTCACCTGCGACGATCAAATCTCTCTCTGCTACGACTCATGAAAATGACGGCAAGTGGTTGAGTAGTAAAGTTAATTTCATCGATCAACAAGTCGCTGGTGTGATTAAAATTGAAGCGCCACAAGCCAACGTCGATGCCATCAAGAAGGCTTTTACCGGTACTGACAATCTTGTTTGTCAATTTACTGACTGCGATGCCTCACTGCATGATAAAGGCAAGATGTTTAGTGTAAGATTTAACTCAAGCGACAAAGCGGGCATCGTAAATGAAATCACCCAAGTTCTAGACGCTCAAGGCATCAGTATTCTTGATATGGATTGTCATCGTGTGTTTGTTGCCGGCGCAGGCAATGGCGTGAGTGCAAGCCTATTTACAGCCGAACTTGCATTAAAACTGCCAGCATCAGTCACCATTGATGACGTTACTCGTGAATTAGAATCACTGAGCGACGATACCAGAGTTGTTATTGAAGATTAAACACAGGCTTTAATACAAGCATAAGCACTTGGTTTAAATAAGAAAAAAGGTTAGAGATCTTGTGATTTCTAACCTTTTTGCGTTCAATTCATTAAGCAGCCCTAACTGTTAGCATTAGAACTCACCCCGCCATAAGCGTCTATCGTTAGCCCTCGCTCTTTTTCGTAGATCTTAGGGGTAAACCCTAGCTGCTGTTTTAGGTAACGGATTAAATGGGGTTGATCGCTAAAGCCGAACTTAAAAGCAATATCGACCCAATCAAGCTCGGCTGAATCTCGCTGATACACATATTCTAGCATCTGCTCCAAGCGATTCATTGATTGGCACTGCTTGAGAGTTAATCCTGTGACACGCGAAAAGCTTCTTTCTAATGTACGTTGCGAGCAATAAAGCTTATCGCCTAATTCAGAAACCGATGTTATATCAATATATTGCAGCGCTTTACTGGTCAATTTACTGTGCTGATCTTCAATCGCGTTTTTTAGCCACGGCAGTAGCAATTCATCTAACTGCTTGCAACATTTCTCGGGGTCACTGCGCGCAGTTTCAATTAATCGGCTTTCTTCTAAGCCCAACTGTTTGTACAACAAAGTGCCATTTATCGGCACTACCCTATCAAGTGACAGCGGATCATCAGAGAAATCCGGCAAACAATACAGTGCACCTGTTTTGAACTTAATGCCTATGTGTATAAAGGGATCGGTGTGATCAAGTTGAAGCGTTTGTTTGTGTGGAAACAGCCAGTGACTGCCTTTTCCGGTGGCGATATTAGAATTAAAGTTGTAATGATAGCTTTGATTGTTAGGCGAAATTATCAAATGGGCACACGGATCAGGATTCAGTTTTGGGTATTGATAGGTCGTAGAATCCGGCGTTTTTTCTATCAACCAATAACATGCAACGTATTTGGCAACGAGAGTAGACTTTGGCGATTGTAGCCAATGAATCATAACTTACTCCACTTGCTGACTAAGGGTTAACTATCAATATAATCTAGATAATAGCAACCACAGTCCCCCTTTGCTAAAACTGGCAAGGGGTCTGTAGTCTAGGCTCAGAGAATATCAATCAAATTCAATCTGAATAATACGATTTAACGGCGTTAATCCCGCACGCTTAATGGCTTTTTGCGCGCCAAGATTGGTACTTTCTGTGGAACAGATTGCGGTTAATCCTCGCTCATTGGCAAAACTGACTAGTTCAATAAACAATTGAGTTGCAATGCCTTTACCACGTAAATCTTGTGCGACAATCATACCCAAATCCGCATACTCGCTTTGATACTCATCAAATAGGCGACACTCGCCGGTTGCCAATAACTCACCATCAACCCAGTAACCAAACAGTTCTTTACGACTGATTAAATTACCATAATATCCCATTATCCACTGCTCTGGTGCGCCGATATTCGTTGCTGCAAACTCAACAAATGTGCTCAGTTGTTCTGCCTGTGCAAGTTTAAGCCCAAGCGCACTGTGCTTATTTTTAGGCTGTCTATCTAATTGCTGATACATAAGTGCATTGACATTAAATGCCGATGAATTATCAAGGCAAAGTGACAAATAGCGAGGCTCTGCAGTGCTCACAAATGCCCCTTTAACGTCACCAATCACCACACTATTTTGCTGTGCAATAAGAGTGAATAGTTCTTTTGCGTCGGTCTTTGCTTGGCAGGATAGATAAAATTGCAGCATATAGCCTTCACCATTAATGCAACAATAGCCCACTAAGGTTTCTTGTTCATAAAAACCGAAGTGCGCAGACATAGGCACAAATCCAAAGTGCCACATACCATCAAGGGGCGCGGTAGACTGAGCAAAGTAATCTTGCTTTAGGTGGCTGATTTCTTCTAAAATTTCGATTGGTTTAATTTGTAACATTACTTTGACCCAGTTTTATGGATAAGGAAGAAAGCGAATCATTATCTTCGAAGAAGACAGCGCTTTCGGATGCCACAAATATTAATGAATGCGCTGCAACTAAGATTGAAAAAAAACGACAGTTATACCAATCACAGTTATTATCTGAAATCGGGAATGATCAGAAATAACGCAGGAAAAACACTTGAGAACAAGGCGAATATTAGCGATTGCAAAATACGTGCTTTAGCGCCAAAGTAGCCAGCGATATCACTCTATCATTGCAACTTGAACCTTATCTTCTTTCATTACCCAAGGTCTATAAATGTCCCAACCCAACCCTTCGACCAGTGAAATCATTGATCATTTCGTCGCGCCAGAATGTCACGCTAAGGTGGAAATTCTTTATCAAGATGATGATATTTTATTGATTAATAAACCCAGTGGTTTATTAACTATATCGGGCAAGAACCCGCTTAACTGGGATTCTGTTCATTATCGTCTGGTTCATGGGCAACAAGCGACGCAAAATCAGCAGGCAACCGCGGCTTTTGTCGAGGCTAAATTACCACATCGCTTAGATCTAGGGACTTCAGGGATAATGGTCGTTGGGCTAAATAGCGCGGCTTCAAAAAGCCTCAATCAGCAGTTTCGAGCACGCACAGTGCAAAAACAGTACTTAGCAGTGTTAGCAGGTTGGGTTGAATCTGATAGCGGTCAAATATCTGCGCCAATCGCGAAGGATAAGGCTTTATTTCCCCGAGTGAAGATTTGTCATAGCGGTGGCAAAAGTGCCATTAGTGAGTATCAGGTAATTGATCGTTTGGATAACCCACCAAGAACGTTAGTGCAATATACCCCGATCACCGGTCGCACCCATCAGCTGCGGATTCATAGCCTTGAGTTTGGTCATCCTATTGTAGGCTGTGATCTTTATAATGCCGTTGCGCCACAAAACAGCAATGAACTCAATGAACTTAATACACTCAATGCACTGTCATCACGTCTCATGCTGCATGCCAGCGATATTTATTTTACTCATCCTGCAACAGGCGAGCCTGTTCATGGCCATAGCCCAAATCCATTTTGAATCTAAATAATGAAAGCGGCGTAACGAAACGAAAAAAGTCCCTTTTAAAAGGGACTTTTGCTAAGCATAGATTTTGTTAACTATTGTTTTTGTTAACCATTGCTTTTATTAGCCATAAATGATGGCTGATTACGATTGCTAAAAAGTACTAAAGCGTAGTAACAATCGACTCTAAATCTAGGCGCGCTTTTGGCAGGCCATGATTGTAATCTTCATCTGACAAATGGTAACCCATAGCCAGTGCAACTTCACAAACATGCCCATCTAACTCTTGTTTAAACTCTTCACCAATTAGGGCTGAATCGACACCTTCCATTGGTGTTGAATCGATACCTAAACGCGCAAGTGTATGCAGAATATTACCTAGCGCAATATAAACCTGAGCTTTAGTCCAAGTGCCGTTAAAACCAGCTTCATCAGTATTAGACTCTGCAAACGCGTACGCTCCCATCATCATGTCGTACATATCTTTTGGTAGATGACCAGACGCCACTTCCGCATCAACACGCTTTGCATACTTCTCTTTAGTAAACTTTGGATCGTAGGCCAAAAGAAGAGTATGAGAAGCCGTTTTTGCGTGCGGCTGATTGAACTGGTGCAT
Source organism: Vibrio sp. UCD-FRSSP16_30 (assembly GCF_001676025.1). GTDB lineage: Bacteria > Pseudomonadota > Gammaproteobacteria > Enterobacterales > Vibrionaceae > Vibrio. Next base: position 55,082 of record NZ_LZFW01000024.1, on the reverse strand, counting down.
ATTGGCAAAGGTACCGTGGAATCGCTGTTTTGCTTCATCAGACTCAACAACAATAAACTTCCAAGGTTGAGAGTTAATAGAAGATGCTGACATACGCAGAGCTTCGCGAATCACCATCATATCGTCTGCCGAGATACGTTTACTTGGGTCGTATTTTTTTGCAGTGTAACGAGTGTTTAAATCACGAAGAATTGGATGAGTCATGATGATCCTTAATAGTAAATTCTAAGATGGTTCACTTTAGTATTTCAACCGCCCCGCCCTGATTAATCATCATAGCTATTATTGGTTAGTCACTATCAGTGAATGTGCCGACGAGTATATCCGTGTCATTATTTGGTATCATCCACTAATATAAGGAAACATTATCCTGAAATTCGGGATTATAAGCAGGAAAGCCTAGAATGAATTTTGAACTGAAAAACTTAACTTTGTTCTTACGAGTTGTAGAAGTTGGCAAAATTGGCCGTGCTGGTGAAGACTTTGGACTATCAACAACCAATGCGAGCCAAAGAATTCAACAATTGGAAACCGATCTTGGAGTAAAGCTTTTCCATCGCTCAACCAGAACAATCACCTTAACTCATGATGGTGAAGTGTTTCTGCCTCATGCACGGCGCATCGTGGATGACGTGGAAGAGGTTCGCAATGTCTTTAAAGGCGATGACAAGAATGTACAAGGTCGGCTCAAGGTGGCTGTGTCTACGTCATACGGACGCCACTACCTTGTTCCTTTTATCCCAGAATTGCTGGAGTTGTATCCAAACCTAGAGCTAGAAATTGATTTTAGTGATCGTAACGTAGATTTAATAGAACAGGGTTATGACCTAGCCTTTCGTATCGGCAACTTATCATCGAGCAATCTATTGGCCAGACGGATTGCCGATAACCCCATGCTTTTAGTGGCTTCACCTGAATACTTAAAGAAATACGGCGTACCTCAGATACCTGAGGATCTGCTAAACCATCGCTGCCTATCATTAAGTACCTCAGTGAACTGGGAGCTAAAGGATAGCGACGGGAAATCACATAAAATATCACAAGCTAATCCTATTTCTTTGAACCTAGGTGATGCCATGCGAGATCTTGTGGAAGCTGATATGGGTATTGGTATGGCGGCATATTGGCATGCCGGACCTTCGTTAAAAGCTGGGCGAGTGGTTCAAGTTCTGCCTGATTATGATCTGGTGAATGACAGCAAAATTTGGGCTATACGTCCCCCAGGAAAAATCTTACCCGCTAGAGTAAAAGTTTTCCTAGATTTTATGGAAAAGAAAATTACTGAAACAAACAAGTTGCGCTATGAGGATCTATTGAAGTAGCTAGGTTTGATAGCATTGCCATTAACGAGCGAATCACCCTAGCCTGTTTTCCCAATCGCGTTGAGGTTATTAATAATAGGCAACTACATGAATCTCGAATTGATCAGCGTAATAGATACAAAAAAACCAGAGATCTCAATGAAATCTCTGGCTTCTAAATTTAGTTCAAACTATCACAAAATTTGAGAGTAATTACTCAGAATCTTTTTGTTTAGTTTCTTTTTTTTCTTCTTCTTTAGTTTTTTGTCCGTGGCCTGTACCACCGCATCCGCCGCAACAGCTCATATTCATCTTCTCTTTTAAAGGGTGTGTATTAACTAATCGCTGCTATAATATTAAAGATGCATATAAAATGCAACTTTAATATTATGCAAACCTATATTGATTAAATAAGTAGCATTATTAATCTCTAGGCTTAATGAGTATTGGCAGATACAACACCACAAAACAGCTATAGGCAAATACCCACAATACACTTGATAACGTTATGATACTTATAATGTTATCAACAAAGTAGCCACCAAATACACGCACAAGGAAAGCAAAAATAATCGCCACAAGTGCCGCTGTCATTACTTTTCCGATCACTATTACTCGACCAGTATGACCAAGAGAAACTCGCGAGATCATTGACAAGATCATCACGCCCATTCCGCCAACAGTTAATGAGTGTACCGCTTGTGATTGCGTAACAGTTGGGGAAACCAAAGACATTCCAAATAGAATTAAGCCTAATGCCACCGCCCAATAACTGACATGCAGAGTCCACACTAGTGGCGTTTTATACGCAACCCACACTTTCCAACGTATGGCTCGGTAAGCATTGGCTAAACCACTGAGAATAAAGACACCAGCGACTACTTGTGGAGGGACTGGGAATAATTGAAAGTTAAGCGCAACGGCAAGTATCGCACTTGAAATACTCAAATTTTCAAGCCATAGAATGGGCTCAGTTTTTGGAGTTTGAGTGCCGTTTGCCGTAAACATAGGAAAGACTCTGCCTCCCATAATGCACATTATCAATGTAATCAATAACACCATCGTAGTACTGGCTTGCATCATCAATAATGGTTTTTGAAACAGCACACTATAATGCATGACCCCATTGGCTAAAATCATGAAAAACAGTATTGGAACGAACAGAAAATTACGCCACAACTTAACGCTGATAACGTTACTGGCAAGAGAGACTAATGCTATTATCAAAAACAATAGGTCAATCGCAGCAATAAACCATTGATTAAAAAGATCCGGCAGGAACATGACAATTCTGGCTATAAGCCATACCACCAGCATCAGCATCAGCCAGCCGCCATTTATACTGCGCACACCAGTCCAGTTTTGTACCGCCGTCAACAAAAAGCCAACCACCACTGTTGCCGCAAATCCAAATAGCATTTCGTGCATGTGCCACCACATTACACCGCCATAGACATTAAGGCTGACACTGCCGTTCCAAAATGCCGCCCACCCTACAAGCGCTGCAATACTAAATATTGATGCACAGAGAAAGAAAGGTCGAAACGCCAGCTCAAAGAATACGTCAACTGATGGACTGTTATTCTGATTTTTATCCGAATTATTCATTATTAAAACCTGATCATTATGTCAAAGCGTGACGAAGTATTCTTCACGTTAAGTTGCTGAGTAATCTTCATTAAATTGTTTAAACGTGCCAGTTACTGGCAATAGTGGGGTCATTACTAGAGACTAGTAAACAACGGCTAGATAGCAAAGAACGGGGGAAAGTAGTCGGAACAATAAGTGATATTTATTCTTTTTTCAACAGCATAAGCGGCAACGAGAACATTGGTTCAATCGTGATCCCTGTCATTGTTTGTTATAAACCGTAATCTCGCTCTACTTTAGAGATGCGCACTTTAAAAGAATCGTACCAAGATTTACGGCCGTATTTTTGTGCTTGTAAATGCTCAGAATGGGCTTTCCAATTTTTGATTGAGTCTAGATCAGCCCAATAAGAGACGGTGATACCAACCTCCTCTCTTGCAGACTCAATACCCAAAAATCCGGGTTGTTGCTCAGCAAGTTTGACCATCTTATCAGCCATTTCTGCATAGCCATTATCGCCATCGGTTCGGGTGGAAGTAAAAATCACCGCAAAATATGGCGGTTTAGGTGTTTTCGCAATTGTAGACATTAATGTCTCCTAAGTTTGGCTAAAAAATTAGTACGTATCAAGATGAGTCCTGTTACCAACTAGTACATATATCCAAGCCAGTCGACATGTCCATTAACCCATTTCTTACCACTTATAGATTTTATAAACAATTCATCTATATACTCGACCGCCACACCATAATTTGTATGTTCATTAAGCCTTAACCAAGAGTGTATGCCTTCTACTTTGCGATAACCCTGTCTTTGGTAGAACGTATCCAACTCTGAGATAAGTATAATAAAATCAACGCCCTTTCCTTCTGCAAACGACGAGACTTCAGAAAGCATACGTGATCCAATACCTTTTCCTCGAAACTGTTCAGCAATACAAAAATCAATGACTCCTAAGACACGATACACCTCGCCTCCAACATTTATCACGCGATAATCTAGCCCTAGATAACCAACGAGTGTGTCACCTTCATATTGTAAAGCGCGCATATGAGGGAGTTGTTTGTAATAGGAGCGATCAACTTGATGCTCTGGAAATGAGTGGCTTCTCAAAATTTCGATCGACTTGTGCTGAGCTTCCGTCACATCAATTTCATATACGGTATCCATACTATCAATACCCTCTAATTTTACTGCCCCATACTAAGGTAATGGCATAGAAGCAGCCAAAACCATAGTGCGGCTGATGCCTACTTGCATATTTTAGCGGCTTAGTTTGGATAAAATCGTTTAACTCTTCTTCACCACAGTCCAATTGATGCTTTCTCAGCCTTAGCTTTAATTTCTCATCCAAGTGAATATCAAGCCTTGCTGTAGTCATAAAACCTCCAATCATACAGAGTGATTCCGCAATTAAATTGAGTATGAAATTCAAACAACCAAAGCGCAACTTATACGGATCCAATGCGGATTTGATTTTTAAGCTTGGTGAATATAGACATAATGCCCCCGAGGAGGTACTTCAAGAATGCTTAATTCTAACAGTTATACCCTGCCAGAAGGAGCTACTTAGGGATATGTGGCAAATACACTCAAAATAAGTAACGTAAAAACGTTACTATTAAAGAAAGTAACGTAAATAGGTTACTAGTAGAAGAAGTAACCTAAACACGTTACTATTAAAGTAAGGTAGCAATACAGCACTATTTATGTGTATAGGAGCTTAGATATGGAAGAACAAGAACAGCGAGTCAGGCCTATAGCCGTATTAAGTGGCGATATTATACGTTCTACCGAACTAGAACACAGTATGTATGAGGACCTACTATATACCTTGCATAATCAGCTAGCACTGATTCGCTCTCTAAACCCAAACAATAAATTCGAAGTGACTAGAGGCGATTCATTTCAAGTCTTAGTCCAAGACGTAGAAAATGCAGCCACGTACGCACTATTACTGAAAACTGGCCTAAAAAATAGAAATAGCACCTATGATTGTAGAATAAGCCTTGCTATAGGACATGATGTGTCTATTCGACATACTATTGGCAGTTCAACAGGTGATGCTTTCACTTTATCAGGAAGAGCATTAGACAATATGACGACAGACACATTGAAAGTCTCGTCGCTAGTACAACCGTTCAATGAACATTTTGATCTACTCACTAAATACTTAGATCAGCAAATATCAGAAATGACAGAGCGCCAATGCGCAATCACATATATCGTACTTAAAAATAAGCACACTCTGACACAGAAAGAAATAGCGAAGTTATTGGGTGTACATAGAGTATCAGTAAACCGTTCTATAAATTCGGCAAGATTAAACCTAGTCACTGAATATACTCAATTATTTTCGCAAAAAGTAAGGGCGTTTTTTCTTTGAATACATTTCTCATTTTACTTCTATTTCTTACCATTTTGCATGTAGTGATCGACTTCTATTTGCAGCCAAAATCATGGATTCAAGATAAACATGACAAGAAAGAAAGGTCTATCAAGCTGTATATACATTCATCAATACACGCCTTAGTTTCGTCCATCCCAATTTTATTTATCACTACAAATTGGTATACCATTATCTGTATGCTGATCATTATTGGCGTTTCTCACTACCTAATCGATCTCGTTAAGACATACTTAGGCAAAAAATTACGTTACTTCCTTCTTGATCAAATACTGCACATAACAGTCTTAGTTGCAGTTGCGTTGCATGTATCCCCATTAGATCTGTCTATATCAACAATGACGGATATCATTATTACTAAAAGTAACCTAGCTATCGCACTTGCTTATATTGTCATTTACCAGCCTACTTCAATTGTCATTGGTTCTGTTTTATCTAAATATACACCAGGGGTTAATGAAGAAAACGAAGACTTGATTTCAGGTGGCGTCGTTATCGGGTATTTAGAACGAACATTAATACTCACTTTTACTATAACAGGCCAATTTTCCGTCATAGGGTTCATATTAGCTGCTAAGTCGATATTCAGGTTTGGTGAATTAAACAATTCAAAAAATCATAAACTAACAGAATATGTTCTATTAGGTTCATTACTTTCAGTAGCGATTACATCGATTATTGGATTAGCCGTAAAGAACTTTATTTAAGAAGTCACGACATAATGCCGCCACGCCAGTGCTAACCTCCAGTTACGTCAGGGTGAGATCACGAACGTTATTTAAACAGAATTATGTGCATTATTGGAACAAGGCTTTGTGGCATGAATGCCACAATGAAGCCATCAAGGATGGTTTCACGGCGTCTTGTGGAGATGATGCTCATGATTGGTCGATAAGTATTCACTCATGCGTTCGCCCTACCAGTTACGTAGGTTAAAGTGAGTGCCACCTATTTACGTTCCAGAATCTGATAGTAAAGCCGTAAATTTATACATTTTTAAATCCTCTAATGTTGAAGGTTACCGTTAACTCCGAGCGACTATAAAAAGCTAACACTCTTTATTGCTATAACCGTTTAGTTGCGGATTGCTGATTTACTATCGCTGTTGCGGAAAATTGGGAAATATAAATACAAAAAAGCCCTAACAACTCGCATCATCACAAGTCAATTAGGGCTTTATACCATCACAATTTTAAACGAGCATTACATTGCTATTAAACAGACCACTGCGACAGTGAGCGTTTAAAATCGGAATATCCGAATTCGTTTAGTTTCACTATTTCGCCGCTGGTGCGTTGGCAGTAGATGGATGGCATTTTAATGCCGTTGAACCAGTTCAGTTTTACCATGGTGTAGCCGGCGCTATCCATGATGTGTAGGCGTTGGCCTATTGTTAGCGGTTGGGTAAATTGGGTTTCGCAGAACTGATCGCCTGCTAGGCAAGAGCATGAGCCAATCACGTAGTGATGTTCTGCACCCTCTTGCGCCTCTAAAATAGATGCGGGCTCGTCATAGATAAGCGTATCTAAACGGTGCGCTTCGGTTGCCGAGTCTACAATGGCGGTTTTTTTGTCGTTTTCTACAATATCAACCACGGTGACCACAAGATCGGCGGTTTTGGTGATGATGGCTTCGCCGGGTTCTAGATAAAGCTGAACGCCATGCTTTTGCGAAAAGCTTTTTAGAGCGGAGGCGAGTTTTTCAAGCTCATATCCCGGCCATGTGAAAAAGACGCCGCCACCAAGGCTGACCCATTTCATTTGGTCTAGGTAATCACCGAACTGCGCAGAAATCGAATCCAATAAGCCAATAAACGAGTCAGCGCTTTTGTTCTCACAGTTCATGTGGAACATGACGCCATCAATGCTAGCAAAGACGTCAGGCTTAATTTGATCGGCTTGCACGCCAAGGCGCGAGTATTGACGTGCAGGGTTGGCAAGATCTTGCCCTGCTACGCTCACACCCGGATTTAAACGTAAACCAATTGAAGCTTTGCCTTCGACAAGGTGACGATAGTGCGCCAACTGGCTTTGAGAGTTGAAGATCATTTTATCGCAAACACTCGCCACTTCGATCACGTCTTGCTCGGTGTAGCCCACACTGTAAGCGTGAGTTTCGCCGCCAAAGGTTTCGTGACCCAATTTGACTTCATAAGGACCACTGCTGGTGGTGCCATCAAGGTAAGGCTTGATGATGTCAAATACGCCCCAAGTAGAGAAGCATTTCAGTGCCAAGACCAGTTTGACGCCAGAAAGCTCTTTGAGCTTTTTAGCGGTTTCAAGGTTTTGAATGAGTTTGGCTTCATCAATCATGAAGTACGGAGTTTGCAATTGGGAATGGTTCATAAGTTGTCTAGCTCTTTAACCGAACAAAGCCGGCATAAATACCGGCTTTAATTTAGAAGATAATCGTTAAGTCTATTTCAGAGTTTGAATATCTGGCGCTTGCTGTGGATCAAGCTCTTGTACGTGCCAATCAAGACCAATCTCTGGCATCGTTGCTAAGAACGGATCAGGGTCAAGCTGTTCCATATTGAACACGCCTGCTTCTGCCCACTTGCCACGGAAATATTGCAGCGCAGCCGTAATTGCAGGAACGCCAGTGGTGTAAGAAATGGCTTGATGCTCAACATCTTCATACGCCACTTCATGATCGGCGTTGTTGTAGATAAATACGCCGCGCGCTTTACCGTCTTTAGTGCCGCGAACCCAAGTACCGATACAAGTCTTACCTTTGTAACCCGGTGCTAGAGACGTTGGATCAGGCAGCATAGCTTTCAGCACATGCAAAGGTTGTACAACCGTGCCGTCATGCAAAGTCAGCGGATCTGGGCTAAGCAGACCAATATCGCGCATACAGTTAAAGTAGTTTAAGTATGCATCGCCAAAGCCCATCCAAAACTCAATGCGTTTTGCTGGGATAAACTCTTGCATAGAACGCACTTCATCGTGCGCCATTGAGTAAACTTTATGCTTGCCTACTAACGGGAAATCGAACTCAAACATACGCTCGTGACAGCCGACTTGTTTCCACTCGCCATTTTCCCAATAGAAAGAATCGCCTTGGATTTCTAGCATATTGGTTTCAGGATCAAAGTTAGTGGCAAACTTCTTGCCGTGATCGCCTGCGTTCACGTCCATTACATCGATGGTGTCGATCTCATCAAACAAGTGCTTAACGGCGTGAGCGGCAAATACGCTCACTACGCCTGGATCAAAACCTGCGCCAAGAATACCGGTAATACCTGCTTCTTTAAACTTGTCACGGAAGCCCCACTGCCAATCATAAGCTTGTGGTACTTGTTGTCCTTCAGAGCATAAATCTACCGCTACAGAAGTATCTAAGTAAGACACCTTCGCTTGCAGACACGCTTCCATGATGGTGATGTTAACCCAAGGAGGACCAGCATTAATCACCAAATCAGGTTTTACTTCTTTGATTAGCGCAACCAGAGCGGCCACATCGTCTGCATCAACCGAACGTGATTCTAATTTTTTTGCAGGATCTTTAAGGTTGTTTTTACCTTTGATCGAATTAATGATCTTGTCACATTTTGCGATGGTGCGCGACGCAATAGTAATATCACCCAACACATCATTATTTTGCGCGGCTTTATGTGCCACTACCCAACCAACGCCACCTGCGCCAATTTGCAAAACTGCCATTTTGTATTTCCTTTATTGTGCCGCTAGCTCTACCGCTAGCTTATCAATGTCATTTAATAATGTTTCGAAATCCGACAAGGTCAGACACGGATTTAAAATTGTAAATTTAAGCGCAGAATGACCATTCACAATGGTTTCACCTAATACTGCAACGCCGCGAACTAATGCTTCAATACGCACTTGTTGATTTAGCTTATCTAAGCGACCAGCATCAAGGTGCTTGCAACGGAACAATACGGTTGAAAGTGAAGGCGTTGCCAACAGCTCAAACATAGCGTGCTTTTTCACCATGCTGGCGACTTGCTGTGTTTGCTCAAGCAAATGGTCGTACATTGCGCCTAGTGTTTTAGGACCCACGTTTTGCATGGTCATGTACACTTTTAGCGCGTCAAAACGCTTAGTGGTCGCCATGGTTTTATCAACCAAGTTTGGCAATTCATCATGCTCACGATTTAAGTAGTCAGCGTGATGCAATAGATAGTTAAAGTTGGCTTTGTCTTTGACCAGTAGCGAGCCACAGCTGATTGTTTGATAAAACAGCTTATGGAAATCTACCGATACAGAATCGGCTTTTTCTATGCCTTGCAGACGATGCTTATGACTGCTGAGGATTAATGCCCCGCCGTACGCGCCATCCACATGCAGCCACAGATTTTCGCGTTTGGCGATATCGACCATCGCGTTAATGTCATCGATGGCGCCGTGATCGGTTGTGCCCGCAGTGGCTACCATAGCAAACGGCATTAGACCTTCACTTTTAGCTTTAGTGACGGCATCGGCAAGAGCCTGGGTATCTATGCTGCCATCTTCAAAGGTTGCAATACACACCACTGATTTTTCGCCCAACCCCATCCACGCCGCTGATTTTTGCACGGTGAAATGAGACTTGTCAGAGCAAAAGATACGCAGTTTGTCTGCATAGTCTGGGTTGCCAAGCTTTTGAATAGAATGTTGACTGGTGACATCTGCAAACCAATCGCGAGCTAGAAGCAGACCCATTTGGTTGCTTTGCGTGCCGCCACTGGTAAATACGCCATCAGAGGCTTCGCCCATTTGGTATTGCTCGCACAGCCAATCCACCACTTTTTGCTCAACGTAAGTTGCAGCAGAGGCTTGATCCCATGAATCCATCGATTGATTGAGTGTTGCAATCATCGCTTCTGCCGCAATCGCCGGCATCATAGGAGGCGTATGTAAATGCGCAATACAATTAGGGTGTTGCACCATAATTGAGTTTTTAGCGACTAATTCGGCAGTAGTATCGACAACTTGCGTAAGATCTTGATTACCAGAATTAAGATCAACTTCATTGATTTTCGCTTCAAGTTGTTGCGGGTTCATCCCAGAATATGGTTTATCGACCGCGGCAAAAACCGACTTCATCGCATCCACTGTGTGATGCATGACTTTAGCGAACTCATCTGCGCCTTCTGCGCCAGTATGCACAAAATGTTGTTGCCACTGCTTATCGGTCGGCTCAGGATCTTTAGGAGAACCGCCTGCGGCTAAAATCGCCTCCTGCATGGTTTTCAACGCAAAGTCGATTTGCGCGTAAGAGATGATAATAGGAGGAAGGAAGCGAATAACACTGCCATCACGACCGCCTTTTTCGACCATCAAGCCACGCTCAAGTGCGGCGCGCTGTATGGCAAGCGTTAGGTCGCCATCGGCAATACGCTCACCAAATTTGTTGCATTCACCGCTTGGTTTTACAATCTCAACGCCAAGCATCAAACCTTTACCACGCACTTCTGCAATGCAGTTAACGCGACGCTGAATGGCTTCTAAGCCTTCACGTAAGTACTGACCTGCTTTTGCAGCATGTTCAACAAGGTTATCACGCTCAATGATCTCAAGGGCTTTAGCACCGGTCACCATCGCTAACTGGTTACCACGGAACGTTCCGGTATGCTCTCCAGCGTTCCAAGTGTCATTTTCTTTTTTAAACACCAGCAATGACATCGGTAAACCGCCGCCAATTGCCTTAGAAAGACACAAGATGTCAGGGTTAATACCTGCTTCTTCAAAAGCGAAGTTATAACCAGTTTTACCCACGCCACATTGAATTTCGTCAAGCACCAATAAGATATTGTGCTCATCACAAATGCGGCGTAGTTCGCGTAGCCAAAATGCTGGGGCTGGGATCACGCCGCCCTCGCCTTGCACTGTCTCTACAAAAATAGCGGCAGGCTTCATAATGCCCGACTCATCATCGTTAAGCAGACGTTCCATATAACGGATGCTTGCTTTAGCACCTGCATCACCGCCTAAACCAAACGGGCAGCGCAAGTTATATGGAAATGGCATGAAGTGTACGTCTGACATTAAGCCAGTACGGCGCGCTTTGGTGCCTAAGTTACCCATCATGCCCATAGTGCCGTTAGTCATGCCATGATAGGCACCACGGAAGGCAAATACGGTGTTACGACCTGTGGTTTGCTTCGCCAATTTAATCGCCGCTTCTACTGCATCAGCACCAGAAGGACCACAGAACTGAATTGCCGAGTTTTTAGCAAAGTCTTCAGGCAAAAACGCTTTTACTCGCTTGATAAAGGTATCTTTAGCGGGTGTTGTCATATCAAGAGTTTGATACGGCAGTCCACTTTCAAGCTGCTCTTTCAAAGCATGATTAATTTCTGGATGGTTATAGCCAAGCACCAAAGTACCCGCGCCTGCCAAACAGTCTAAAAACATTTGACCGCGAGTATCTTCAACCAACGCGCCATAAGCACGCTTAATGGCAAGGGGAAGACGACGAGGGTATGAACGAACCTCAGATTCATGCTCAGCTTGATCAATTAACATTTGATCTGGAGTGAGGTCATAAAGGCCTTCAACAACAGGAACATCACTTGAAAACACAGCATTGGTTGCTGATATCTCAAATTCAAATGCAGAACTCATAGATTTACCTAAATTGGAGTAGTAGTTGCCCAAGACCATTAGTAAAAAGGGCCTAACGCATTACAAAAAGATTGTACGTAAACCTCTCTCAAAGAGAGAAGATAAAGAAATTAGTAACTTTGGGGTGAACTGTCAGACGTGACAGATCAAGGCTCAGTAATAATACTGTACGCCGGAAGAACAAAGCTGATTGTCAGATTAGATTGATACATGTTGGGTGCCTATTTCGATGTCATCACTGACATGGTCATTCCCATCTATCAAACGATGGCCGTTTGATACCTACCCTACGTAATATCACAATCAGCTTAGAATGCTTATTACGCGTGTCCCCCAGAGCTCTCCGAGATTGCGCGGGAATTTAGCAAGAAAACAAGAAGATAGCAACAGCAATACTCATAATCATTCGATTTATACATCGCTATTGTTTTCAAAATGTTTCATGGCTAACATTTTTATATTTAAGCATATCGAGTAGGGTGAGGCGTTGCCGCCTCATCCCTCTCACAGAACCGTACGTACGGACCTCGTATACGGCTCATGCACACTCCACTTACTTTTTAAAGTAACTCTCTTCGAAAGCATATGCTCCCTCAGTGAGCGCAGCCTTGTTTCAGTTCCTACTGTGTAAGCTGGTAAAATTCTCTGTGAGATGCGGCGTTCTAGCTCAGTGGCAATCTACCAACATGTTGTCACAGTTACTTCCAATGTACGGTCATTCTCACCAGTACTTTATTCCTAAAGGAACCAGTTTGACGTACCCCGCTGATCAAGCGGCTTGTGTACCCTTACTCCAATATTCACTGTCATCAGATAACTTAAAGTGTACTTCCTCCCTTCGCAACACTGATAAGCTTTTGGCTAGTCAATGCTCCACCAGACATAATGCTGACAGTCAGCTCAGTTTTATCCTCCACACCATTACTGGGCTTCTCTGGCTGAGCCTTACTCACTACTACGGATTCATCTGCCACCTCACACCAAACGTGCATCTTGAGTCTCATCTTGATAGACGCCTCCGGCATTTGCCCGGATGTGATGCCAGGCTTCCCCAGTTACTGCACTCGCTCCCTGTTAACAATGCCACCCTCAAACACAGCATAGGTCTGACTGAGTATAGGGCTTCGCGCTATTTCGGACGCTTACCCACCTATACTGCCGAAGCAGGTTTACTTGCGTTGTGTACTGTTAACTTCCTATCGCTTCCTTCAGACCCTGCCGTTAGCCAGCAACGCCCTTGCGATTCGGATTATCTTCCCCTCAGTCGGGGTGATTCAGGTTTCTTTCAACCTGACGGGTTTGCCAGCTTCGCTGGGCAAACAAAAAAAGCCTTAGCATTTCTGCTAAGGCTTTCATATATATGGAGCGACACACGAGGTTCGCTTTCCCTTGAACATAAGCCTGACCTCAACCTTGGCAAGGTTGCGCTCTACCAACTGATAGGCATGAAGACTCTGTAAATTACAAGCATAAAAAAAGCCTCAGCATTTCTACTGAGGCTTTTATATATGGAGCGACACACGAGGTTCGAACTCGTGACCTCAACCTTGGCAAGGTTGCGCTCTACCAACTGAGCTAGTGTCGCAATATGTTCTTTTAAAGAACATAAAAATAGATGGTGCCCCGGGCCGGACTTGAACCGGCACAGCGCGAACGCCGAGGGATTTTAAATCCCTTGTGTCTACCAATTCCACCACCAGGGCACGCAAACTTGTTGCGATGGGTAAGACACCATCTTCAATAACGAACTTACGTTCACTATCTTATAATTTGGAGCGACACACGAGGTTCGCTTTCCCTTGAACATAAGCGTGACCTCAACCTTGGCAAGGTTACGCTCTACCAACTGAGTTAGTAGTTATATTCAAATTTGGAGCGACACACGAGGTTCGAACTCGTGACCTCAACCTTGGCAAGGTTGCGCTCTACCAACTGAGCTAGTGTCGCATAACTTTCAAGAATAATGGAGGCGCCTCCCGGAATCGAACCGAGGTCCACGGATTTGCAATCCGCTGCATAGCCACTCTGCCAAGGCGCCATATTCTTTTTTAAAATGAACTTGGTATTTCATTTTTTAATTTGGAGCGACACACGAGGTTCGAACTCGTGACCTCAACCTTGGCAAGGTTGCGCTCTACCAACTGAGCTAGTGTCGCAATATGTTCTTTAGAAGAACATAAAATAGATGGTGCCCCGGGCCGGACTTGAACCGGCACAGCGCGAACGCCGAGGGATTTTAAATCCCTTGTGTCTACCAATTCCACCACCAGGGCACGCAAACTTGTTGCGATGGGTAAGACACCATCTTCGATACCGAACTTACGTTCACTATCTTATAATTTGTAATTTGGAGCGACACACGAGGTTCGAACTCGTGACCTCAACCTTGGCAAGGTTGCGCTCTACCAACTGAGCTAGTGTCGCATTATTCTCTAAAAGAGAATGGAGGCGCCTCCCGGAATCGAACCGAGGTCCACGGATTTGCAATCCGCTGCATAGCCACTCTGCCAAGGCGCCGTTGTACTTGTTGAGGTAATTCCTCTTGGGTACGGGGTGGCATTTTACGGATTAGACCCTGTGAGTCAATAAAATTTTTCGAAATATGATTCGTTTGCTCGCTTTACAATCAAACCTGTGAAAGATGGTTAGATAAGTATCAAAAACTGGTTAAATTCCGCCAGAATTGTATTATTTTTCTTCAGCGTATTTCAAAGTAACTCTTTGTTTGCTCTGGTAACAGATGCAAATGGATGAAAATACGGGGTTGTAGAGTTAAAAATATAAAAAAAACCAGCTTTCGCTGGTTTTTTTATTGTTATTTATTCATCGGCATTCAATAAATCATCTTTGGCTGCATTCAAATACTGCATCATTGACCAAAGAGTGAGAACGGTAGCCACAAACAATGCCAAGTAACCTATCCAAATCATCCAATCGTCATAACGCCAGATGAGAACCCAAAGCGCAAACATTTGTGAAAACGTTTTGACTTTACCTATCCACGATACTGCGACATTTGAACGTTTACCTATTTCAGCCATCCACTCTCTTAATGCCGAAATAATGATTTCTCGAGAGATCATGATAATGGCGGGAATGGTAATCCAAATCGTATTGTAGTGCTCTGCAATCAACAATAGCGCCGTCGCCACCATCACTTTGTCTGCTACCGGATCTAAAAATGCACCGAAACGAGAAGTTTGTCCTAGTTTTCGAGCCAACAGTCCGTCAAGCCAATCGGTAAAACCGGCGACCCAAAAAATCATCGCTGCGACAAAAGGAGCCCAAGTAAAAGGCAGATAGAACGCAATGACAAACACTGGGATCAAAAATAAGCGAAGCAAGGTAAGAATATTTGGGATAGTAAATCGCATTTTATTTACTCTGAAGGCACGTAATTTTAACGTGCTCATTTGGCTTTAGGTATATCCCTAATGTTGCGGGATTTTAGTTAGTGTTGCAACGCTTGAACAATCTTTTCTGCTAAAGAATTACTGATACCTGGTACTTTGGCTATTTCTTCAGCGGTCGCCCTCTTCAGTTCTTGAAGACCACCCATGTATTTTAGTAGTGCTTGTCTGCGTTTCGGGCCTACGCCTTCAATCCCTTCAAGAGCACTTGTACGACGAGTTTTACCTCGTTTGGCTCTATGCCCGGCAATGGCATGATTATGGCTCTCATCACGAATGTGCTGCATTAAATGCAGTGCTGGTGCGTCGCTGGCTAGATTAAATTCATCACCTTCTGCGGTAATCATGGTTTCTAAGCCGGGTTTACGCGTCACACCTTTAGCAATACCGATAAGTCTAGGACGTTTTGGCCATTGTTCCCAATACTTAGAAATAATCTCTATGGCGCGGTTGAGCTGCCCTTTACCACCATCAATGAAGATAATGTCAGGAATTTTATCAACGTCTAATTGCTTAGAGTAACGACGCTCTAATACCTGTCCCATTGCCGCATAGTCATCACCGCCAATAATCCCGGTAATGTTATAACGACGATACTCCGGCTTAACCGGACCTTCGTGATTAAACACCACACAAGAGGCGATGGTGCTTTCACCCATGGTATGACTGATATCAAAACATTCCATGCGACGAATCGATTCCATATTCAGCACTTGTTGCAGCTCTTTAAAGCGCTGAGATATGGTCATCTTATGGTTTATTTTGGTGGTGATCGCAGTTAATGCATTGGTATTTGCAAGCTTTAGATAACGCCCTCGATGACCAGTTGGATTAACGTGAAAAGTCACACGTCTTCCCGCCATCTGAGTGAGCGCTTCTTGAAATGGTTGTTCTTCCAATAACAGATCGCTGGCAAACACCAATCGACTGGGTAGCGCCCTACCCTCAGATTGGTTTAAATAATACTGACTAATGAAACTGTAAAAGATTTCATCTTGCTGACTGTTGTGTGGCAACTTAGGGAAAAAGCTGCGACTACCTAAGATTTTACCTTGGCGAATCATCAATATGTGAATACAAGCCACGCCAGATTCTTGGGCATAACCGAGCACATCAATATCATCAAAGCTGTCTTCGGATACAAACTGCTGCTCTTGAATGCGTCTAATGGCTTGTATCTGATCGCGATACTTTGCGGCTTGTTCAAAGTGCAAGCTGCGACTGGCTTCATCCATTTTCTCGATCAGCTTACCCACGACCTGCTGATCTTTACCTTGTAAGAACAAACGTACCCATTGAATGAGATCGGCGTATTCCTCATCAGAAATAATGCTACTGATACAAGGGGCAACACAACGGCCAATTTGATACATCAAACAAGGTCTTGAACGATTGGCATAAATGGTGTCTTCACACTGCCTTACCGGAAGTATTTTCTGCAAAAGATGTAAGGTTTGCCTCACCGCGCCAGAATCGGGATAAGGACCAAAATACTCACCTTTGCGTTTTTTAGTACCACGATGAAGGGACAATCTAGGATGTTTGTGATTGCTAATAAAAATATAAGGGTAAGATTTGTCATCCCGAAGCAACACGTTGTACTTGGGTAAATACTGTTTAATGTAGTTATGCTCAAGAATGAGCGCTTCGGTTTCGGTATGAGTGACGGTCACATCGATATGATCAATATGACTGACTAATGCACGGGTTTTTTCGTTATCGAGTTTTTTTCTGAAATAACTGGTAAGGCGTTTTTGCAGGTCTTTGGCTTTGCCCACATAGATAACAACAGCCTCGGCGTTATACATTCGATAAACGCCGGGCTGGTGTGTAACCGTTTTGAGAAAAGCGACTGAGTCGAATTCTGTTGTCACTACAATGTCTCTGTATCCAACATTCCGTGACGAATAGCGAGATGAGTCAGTTCAACATCACCACTGATGTCGAGCTTATTAAACAGCCTATAACGATAGCTATTGACTGTTTTAGGGCTAAGACTAAGTTGCTCGGAAATATCCGTGACCTTTTGCCCCTTTGTGATCATCAACATGATTTGTAGCTCACGCTCTGACAGATCCTTAAATGGATTATCAGAAGAATGGGAAACTTGACTAAGAGCCATCTGCTGAGCGATTTCTGGTGAAATATAACGTTGACCGCTATTTACCATACGAATTGCATTGACCATTTCATCTGGGCCCGCTCCTTTTGTAAGGTAACCGGACGCGCCAGCTTGCATTACCTTAGTTGGGAAAGGGTTTTCAGTATGAACCGTCAACACGATAATTTTTACGTCTGGGTTAAAACGTAAAATTTTCTTTGTTGCTTCAAGGCCGCCAATACCAGGCATATTCATGTCCATTAAAATGACATCTGCATGGTTATTTCGGCACCATTTTATAGAATTTTCACCACTTTCAGCTTCCCCTGCTACATTCATCCCACGGACGTCTTCAATAATACGTCTTATCCCTGTGCGTACAAGCTCATGATCATCTACAAGGAAAACATTAATCAAACTTGTATCTCCACACTTCTAATTCTTGACTGCATAGAACGTCATGATTAAATCATAACACACGGTCATTATTCTACGTTATCAACGCAGATTCCGACACGCAAATATGCTTAGTATTCATTATTTTTACAATAATTTAGTGTGATTACTATGACCTAGTACGAGAATAATACATTTAACCGCTTAATTTTTAGGCCCAATATCACCTTGTTCCATATGTCATGGGTATGTCAGAGACGCATCCAAATCCGTGAGTACTAAGGTTAATACAAAGCGCAATTGACTAGGCATTGTGATTAATCAAATTTAAATTCATATAAACACACGCTAAAGGGTTTGTTACTTAGAGCGAACACATGAGTGAATACTTATCGACCAATCATGTACATCATCTCCACAAGACGCCGTGAAATCATCCTTGATGGCTTCATTGTGGCATCCATGCAACAAAGACTTATTCCGATAACGCACATGATTTTGTTCTAATATCGTTCGTGATCTCATCCTAGTTTGTTACTATCTCACCTTAATAAGAGTAGCAAAAAGGCTTGCACATTGCGTTCAGGATTTATCTTAACCCGCCAAAGTAAAGATTTAGGCTCTTCTAGCCTTATCGAATTATGGGTTGCCACCGATCAAGGCCCTACTTTGCTGCAGATCCCTAAGCAAAAATCCGTGTTTTTTATTGAAACTGCATCCGCGCCTCTTGTCATACAAATTGCACAACAGTGTCGTATTCCTTGTGAAACCAAGCCACTGCCGTTAAAGACATTCCAATTAAACCCGATTACCGCCTGCTATTTCCCTACGCGAAAGCACGCCTTGGAATTTGAAAAAGTACTCAATGATCAGGGCATTGCGGTTTATGAATCGGATATTCGTCTAGTCGATCGCTACCTGATGGAGCGGTTTATCCAAGGACAAATTGAATTTGATGGCAATGAAATACAAGCTGATGGCTACCTTAAGTTAACTAATGCGCAATGTCGCTCGGCAAAAAGTTATACGCCTAAACTCTCGGTAGTATCATTAGATATAGAGTGTTCGGCCAACGGCGTATTATATTCCATTGGCTTAGACTCTCCCTTAGACAGTCGCGTGCTGATGATTGGCGAGCCTCAACCTAGCGATGAAACACCCATACAATGGATTGAAAATGAAAAGGCGCTATTGATTGCGTTAGTGCAATGGTTTGAGCAGTTTGATCCTGACATTATTATTGGTTGGAATGTCATTGGCTTTGATATGCGCTTGCTGGTGCAACGGGCAGAGCAACACAAAATGCGCCTCAACCTTGGGCGCGGTAAACAACGCTGTTATTACCGCCAGTCCAATCAGAGTCAACAAGGGTTTATTACCGTGCCGGGACGTGTGGTTGTCAACGGTATCGACGGCCTAAAATCGGCGACCTATTCCTTTGATTCTTGGTCTTTAGAGTCTGTTTCACAGACCTTATTACATGAAGGTAAAGCCATCCATAATGTTCATGACAGAATGGATGAGATTAACCAGATGTTCCACCATGACAAGCTTTCATTGGCTAAATACAACCTGCAAGATTGCGTTCTGGTTAATAAGATTTTTGAAAAGACCCACCTGCTAGATTACCTAGTTCAACGAAGTAAATTAACTGGGCTATCCCTTGATCGCGTCGGTGGCAGTGTTGCTGCATTTTCCAACCTGTATTTGCCTCGCTTGCATCGTGGTGGTTATGTTGCGCCAACCTTGATGCCCAATGATTGGATAGCCAGCCCCGGCGGCTTTGTGATGGACTCAAAACCCGGCTTATATGATTCTGTTTTAGTCTTAGATTTTAAAAGCCTTTACCCTGCTATTATTCGCAGCTTTCTTATTGACCCTATGGGGCTTATCGAAGGCTTACAGCTAGAGATAGGAACCGATGAAGACCAAGCTGTACCCGGCTTTAGAAAAGCGCAGTTTCATCGTCAAAAACACTTTTTACCCAATTTGATTGAAGAGTTATGGCAAGCGCGAGATCAGGCTAAAAAAGATAAAGAAGTGGTCTTCTCTCAAGCAATAAAAATCATCATGAATTCATTTTATGGCGTATTAGGTTCTTCAGGTTGTCGTTTCTTTGATACTCGATTGGCTTCCTCTATTACGTTACGTGGTCACGAAATAATGAAGACCACACGTAAGCTTATCGAAGCTAAAGGTTATGAAGTTATCTATGGCGACACTGACTCCACCTTTGTTTCTTTAAAAGGTGAATGTAGCCAGCAACAAGCAGATGAAGTGGGACACGCACTAACCCTACACATCAATTCATGGTGGAAACAGCATCTAGCGGACGAGTACAACCTTACATCATTGTTAGAACTGGAATACGAAACTCACTTTACTCGCTTTTTTATGCCGACAATTCGCGGATCAGAAACAGGATCTAAGAAGCGCTATGCCGGCCTTATTCAAACTGAAAATCAATCTCGGATTATTTTTAAAGGATTAGAAAGTGCCCGCAGTGATTGGACGGATTTAGCGCAAGACTTTCAGGCGCATCTGTATGAGCTGATTTTTGATGCCCTTGACCCCACACAATTTGTTCTCGATACCGTACAACAGGTGGAATCTGGTTCGCTGGACGATAAGCTTATCTATAAGAAGAGATTGCGCAGAAAGCTCAACGATTATCAAAAAAACATCCCGCCACAGGTTCGCGCTGCGCGATTGGCTGATGAAATCAATCAGCAGTTAGGCCGCCCTCTTCAATATCAAAATCGTAGCCGTATTGCTTATATCATCACTAAAGGAGGCCCTGAACCAGTCGAATATGCCCGTAATCCAATCGACTATGAGCACTACATTGAAAAGCAAATCAAACCCATTGCTGATGCTATTTTACCCTTTGTTGGTTTAAGGTTTGATGACATTAATGCACCTCAAATTGGCTTGTTCTAATTAGCCAATTTTAAGCGTACAATCACGCCAATTATTGTAGAAATCACTAAGGTAATCTAATGAGTGAACTTTTATCCTACGACGACACCATCGATACGGCGTACGACATTTTTCTAGAAATGGCACCCGATAATCTAGAAGCGGCTGATGTGGCTCTATTTACTCTTCAATTTGAAGATCGTGGCGCAGCAGAATTGGTTGAAACGGCTGACGATTGGGCGCAGCACGTAGGTTTTGAAGTAGATAAAGAAACTTACGCTGAAATCAAAATCGGCCTCGTAAACGAAGCCGATGATATACTTGATGATGTGTTTGCACGTATGTTGGTATCACGCGACACTGAGCATAAATTTTGTCACATCTTATGGAAACGTGACTAAGTAAAATGCATCAAGTGCGAATAGCTTAAAGCTTTCTAATTGAACGGGACGCTTTTATTGCGCCAAGCAACGCTATCACACTTGATGTAATCATGACCAAAACAAGTGGCACTAACGAGTTAACACTCAATAACGCCGCAATCGCACTGACCATAGCCGCAATCATATATTGGCTTGCACCAAGCGTTGCCGATGCCGTACCCGCATTATTAGGAAAGTAATGCATAAAAGACGCAGCGGAATTAGGCATAACTCCCCCTATCATTGCCGTTGTCAGCACAAAGCCAATCACTGTCAATACCAAGCTATCTGGGAAACATAGCGTCACAAAGACCAGAAACGCAGCCGCCACTATCTGCATCTTTAAAAAACCTTGCAGCAATAATGAAGGCTCATAACGGTGTAATAAGAAAGAGTTAATTCGATTCACAACGCCCACACCGAGTACATTGAGCACCAATAGCGCCGAAAACAGCTCTTCAGACACGCCAAAATGTTCAATATAAGCAAACGCAACATTGGTTAAAAAGCACATTAATACGGCAAAACCAAAGCCTTGAGACGCTAAATACCCCAACGCCTTTCTTTCACGAAATACTGCGGCATAGCCTAAACCTTTCGGTTTGTGTGCCGACACTGCTGTTACTTGTTTAGGCATAATCAGCAGGACACTTGCGCTAATCACAACCGCAAATATACCCATCATAATAAAAATCCAATGCCAACCTAAAAGCTTAAGCACTAAGGTGCCAACTGATGGGGCAATAGACGGCGCTATCATACCTATAAACATAAGTAGTGAAAATAACCGCGCCGTTTCTTTACCTGTTGTTCGGTCACGAATGATTGCAGGTACTCCAACAACGGCTACCCCACCGCCGATGGCTTGAATCACTCTAAAACACCACATTTGATGCAGGCTATCAATAAAGCCAATCGCGATGCTAGCTATAGCAAACATCAAAAGACCAACAACTATGACCGGTTTTCGACCAAGCCTGTCTGATAATGGCCCGCCAAATAGCTGACCAATGGACAGCCCTAAAATATATAAGCTCACTGTAATCGCGACATGCGACGTTTGTGCACCCAAATCATTGGCAATGATTGGAATAGCTGACAAGTAACTGTCAGTGGCAAAGGGAGAAATTGCGGAAATCGCAACCAGTAATGCAATAAATGATTTTGTGAGCTTCATAACAAATCTAGGTCCAGTTATCTTTCCGGCAAGATAATAACTGGAATATATCTTTCTAGCAAGGTATATTCGGACATTCACTAAGTAGGAGAACTCAATGCAGCCCCACCATTCCATTGTTGATACCGTCGAAAAGTCAAAAAACAATTGGCCTGAAGCTTTTACGACTCTTTCTCCCTCTATTCTTCGAATACACCGTTTACACGACTATTTGCGTAATAATATGGAGCAGTTAGTTAAGCAGTATGATCTGCAAGCGGCTGATTTTGGTGTGTTAGAAACCCTACGCAAAGAACCGCAACCCTATTGCCTATCTCCTACCGACCTTTATCAAGGCATGTTATTTAGCTCAGGCGGGCTAACCAAGGTATTAAATCGATTAACTGACGCTCAA
Source organism: Vibrio sp. UCD-FRSSP16_30 (assembly GCF_001676025.1). Taxonomy (GTDB): domain Bacteria; phylum Pseudomonadota; class Gammaproteobacteria; order Enterobacterales; family Vibrionaceae; genus Vibrio. The sequence goes on along the minus strand of NZ_LZFW01000024.1, from coordinate 32,396 downwards.
TTAATCGAGCGTATGGATAATCCTTTAGATAAGCGCAGTAAATTGGTTGTTTTGAGTCCGCAAGGAAAAGAGTTAATCGAGATGGTCATTCAAGATTTACATCAGATAGAGCAAAAAAGCATGGCAAGGCTTTCTGATCTAGAAAAACAACAACTTGAGCAATTGTTGAGTAAGTTATTGGGTGAGTGGGAATAGTTTACTGCAAGCATCATAAAGTATTCCCAAACGCTAAGGGTGGCGTTATAAACGCAGGAGTAAGCTTTGAATTAACTCCCTGCCTGCACCAGTAAACAACCAAATAAATCCGGATATATTCAGTATAATCGCAAGCCAAAGTATCAATTTGAAAGGTTGCTTCTTCGATTTGTGGCGTAGATAGTGCTGTGCCAATAGCGCGCCCGGCCAACCGCCAATTAAACAAAGAAAATGAAGCGTGTTTTCTGGTGTTCTCCATTGTCCTTTTTGCGCGGCTTGTTTATCTCGCCAAAAAATCACAAAGGTAAGTAGGCTCAATGCAAAATAAGCAGGCACTAAAAACGGCAAACCTTTCAAGACAATAATGCTGACACTTGCCATCAGCAAGAACCCCAAAGCAAACAACACCGTTATCGACAATCCGCCCGCCCCTTGAATAACAACCTGTTTAGCGTTTAAACGACCTCTGTTGTCTTCTTCTACTTCAAACACAACGGCATCATCTAACTTAGGTCGCCTTGTTGCGCCTTTAACCGATGATACGTGAATAAACACCTTTATTTCGCCATTTAATGCCGAGATAAATCCATATCCTTTAGCATCGTTCCATTCTACGATCTGACCTTTCATCATCATTCCTAAGTCGGTATAAAAATCTGTGCATTATCCAATAGTTAGCGACGCACGAGTTATTTAAAGCATTGTGCCGTAGATCTCAAACTTGAAGCAAATCAAAATACTCAGTGATCCATCTCACATAACTGTCTTTTGTTGAATAACTCTGTATAATCGCGCGCCTGAAACGTATTGTTTGAAACCGCTTAATATAGGCGGAACACCCCCTTAACACTTAGGAATAGTTCTTTGATATCTACTGCAAACATCACCATGCAATTTGGCGCCGAGCCTTTATTTGAAAACATTTCAGCCAAATTTGGTAACGGCAACCGTTATGGCCTCATTGGCGCAAATGGGTGTGGTAAATCAACCTTCATGAAAATCCTAAGTGGTGCCTTAACTCCAAGCTCTGGCAATGTCTCTATCACTCCAGGGTTAAAACTTGGCGTATTGAGCCAAGACCAGTTTGCGTTTGAAGAGCACAACGTAATTGACGTAGTGATCATGGGCGATCGTAAACTTTGGGAAATCAAACAAGAGCGTGAGCGCATCTACTCGCTTCCAGAAATGAGCGAAGAGGACGGTATGAAAGTCGCCGAGCTTGAGAGTGAATTTGCCGAGATGGACGGTTACACAGCCGAAAGTCGCGCCGGTGACATTTTATTGCAAGCAGGTATCGAAGAAGAGTTTCATTTTGGTCTAATGCAGCAAGTTGCTCCGGGTTGGAAATTGCGTGTGCTATTGGCGCAAGCACTGTTCTCAAACCCAGATATTCTGCTTCTTGATGAGCCAACCAACAACTTGGACATTCACACCATCAACTGGCTTGGTGAAGAGTTAAACCAACGTAAGTGCACCATGATTATCATATCGCATGACCGTCACTTCCTTAACTCAGTTTGTACCCACATGGCTGACATCGATTACGGTGAGCTTCGTATCTACCCAGGTAACTACGAATACTTCCTTGAAGCTTCTGGCCTTATTCGTGAACAACTACTTGCAAACAATGCCAAGAAATCAGCTGAAATTAGTGAACTGCAAGACTTTGTGAATCGCTTTGGTGCGAATGCTTCTAAAGCAAAACAAGCCAGCTCTCGTGCTAAAAAAATGGATAAAATCAAGCTTGATGAAGTGAAGTCATCTAGCCGTATTAGCCCATCAATTGATTTTGGCGAAGGCAAAAAACTGCACCGCCAAGCACTAGAGTTGCAAGACTTAGGACACGCCTTTGATGACGAACTGCTGTTTGAAAAAGGTAATCTATTACTAGAAGCAGGCACTCGCCTTGCTGTCATCGGTGAAAATGGCGTAGGTAAAACCACGCTATTACGCTGCCTAGTAAACGAACTAGAGCAAAAGCATGGCGTTGTTAAATGGTCAGAAAATGCTTCTATTGGTTACTGCCCTCAAGATAGCACCGCAGACTTTGATAACGATTTGAGTATCTTTGACTGGATCTCACAATGGCGCACAGTGAAGCATGATGATCTTATGGTTCGCGGTATTTTGGGTCGCCTACTCTTCACCGCAGACGATGCGAATAAAAAAGCGAAGAACTGTTCTGGTGGTGAGAAAAACCGTTTATTGTTTGGCAAACTAATGATGCAAGATATTAACGTGCTGGTTATGGATGAACCTACTAACCACATGGATATGGAAGCCATCGAAGCGCTCAATAACGCACTTAAAGACTATCAAGGCACGCTGATCTTCGTTAGTCATGACCGTGAATTTGTCTCATCTTTAGCCACATCCATCATTGATGTTAAAGATAAGCAGTTAGTTAACTTCCAAGGGACTTATGATGAGTATTTATCTCATCTGAAAAAACTTGCCGAAGTCGCGTAAATTTTAAAATGCCTTAATTTACCGTTTGAGTCAGTTTGTTTTACTAATGTCGATTGTTAGTAAAGTAAACTGGCTCATTTTATATATTCCTACCTTTCTAAATAGCTGATTTAACCAACCTTCTTCTACCTCTATCCTTTTGCATCACCAAATCCGTATGACCTAATATAGATACACATCCTGTTGATAAACTATGCGACCCCAAGCAGGAAAATTGCTCAATGGTCAGCTATTGTTTTACAGCGACTCTACCTACACTTTCATAAGGACACTACATTGAGCTTATTAATTGGATGTCTCATTAGCGCCGCATTGCTTCCTTACATAGCCAAAATTCCGCTGGCTATAGCGATGCATAAGACAGGTCGTTACGATAATCATCATCCAAGAGAGCAACAGGCGAATTTGCAAGGGTTCGGCGCTCGTGCTTTGGCCGCCCATCACAATGCTTTCGAATCTTTAATTATTTTTTCTATCTCAATATTGTTGGCCATCACGACTAATACCATAAACGATACGGTTCAATTGCTCGCCATAACTCATATTGGCTTCAGGATAGCCTACAACGTTCTCTATTTACTTAACATTAGTACGCTACGCTCCATTGCTTGGGCGATTGCTATCGCTTGCTCATTTTTAATAATGTGGCAGTGCATTCCAATGTAATGATGATAAAGACTATCAAAGTGTGCGTATATGTATAATTAATCGTGCGCAATAATAACACTTTAATAATAAAACCCTAAAATACTACTCAATTAATACTCACCGCCTTTCATATTGATTTCTTATAAAAAGTCATTAATATTGAATAATAAATTTATTTAATATTCACTCTACCACCTAAACTATTAAATAATAAAGATATTTTGACTTTTAGCCTTTATTCTCAATAATATTGTTATTCATTTCGGTTGCCTGACAAAATAATCTCTGTATTATTATCTTACTTTAGTCATAAAATTGAATTTTTATTATATTAAACTCAATGCATGACAGTTACTACAGCACTCAGTAAACCCTGATAAATATATAAAACTTATCTCGTATGGGTAAATTGGATGAATAACCAATTGATGGAATAATATTATGAACACTTTATTTAAACGAGCATTTAAAACGTTAGCAATATGCAGTGTATTTGGTACTTCGTTCGCTATGGCTAATGATAATGCGACAGGTGGCGATAATGCCTTGTTATACTCAGTTGCATGGAAGCAAACGGCAGCAGAATACCAAGCTCTTTATTATCAAGGGTTTAACATTGCAAAAATGCATGTACAGGAAGCACTAGCCAATCATAAAAAAGGTGATAAGCCTATTGCGATTGTGTCTGACTTTGATGACACTTTAGTTCAACATGTTGGATATTGGGGCAACCTAGTTAATAAGAATAAAGATTTCTTTGATGATTCTATTTGGGATAAATGGATTCCAACTAACGGCTTAGTTGCCTCTCCGGGTGCAAAAGACTTTTTAGAGTATTGTGAAAAGAATGGCGTAGAAATATTCTATATTTCAAGCCGTGAGCAAGGCGAAAAAACGTTTGAATATGCACTAGATAATATCCATCATTTAGGCTTCCCACTAAAAGATGAGTCTCACTTTACTGTATTACGTGACACTTCAAACAAAGAAACACGTCAAGACCAAATTATGGAAAAATATGACGTTGCGGTATTCCTTGGTGATAGCCTGAATGACTTCCGTCGTAAATATTATATTAAAGGCGATGTTGACGCCCGTATGGATAAAATGAAAGAAGATCGTGATAAGTATGGTATGAAATATGTACTATTCCCTAACCCGACTGATGGTCAATGGTTAGCCGCTATCTTTGGCGAATCTGAACCAGCCGCTAATGATCAAAATCGTATGATCTTGAAAAAAGCAGCAGCGAAAAGCGCTTGGAATAATAAGTAACCTTCATAAGCCTTGTTACAACTGAAATTAAGAGCCTAGAATTAACTCTTTGTAACAAGGCTTACTATTATACCAATCATAGTAAGCACCCTTACCCTATTGAATTAAAAGTACTGTTAAAGCAACACCTTACTCAATTTCCTTTATATTAAATCTCCTATCAGCGCCTTATCAAATACTGTTAGATCACCTTAAATCTTACCACTTTATGCCAACCTAATATCATCATGCTACACCAGTTTCATATTCTGTGTTATTTTCATCTTTGATGTGTATCTACACACCTTTTGGAGCTGACATTTTAATGCAAAAACACCTTTTCTCTATTTCCTTGCTTTGTATAAGTTTATACCCTTCTTTTGTGCTCTCAGATGATGTTGTAAGCTCAGATAAAGAGTCAATCACATCCGAAAAAAAGCGTGATATTTACGATAATGAAAACAAAAACGCAGACGACCCAACTCGAATTGTCACCAAGATTGGTATCGCTGGGGATTATAACTTTGAGTCGGAAAAAGCAGGTTATTCTATCTCAGGCTCGATAGGGTTGAGTGAAGCACAAAAGATCAACGCTCGATATCATCCCGACACCCAAGAATGGAGCTTAGGCGGATCGTGGCTGTTTGATGTCGGCATTGTGAACTTTAACTTCGGGCGAAGTGAGTATGAAGACGGTTCTAATTTTAATAATTACAGCGTTGGTACCTTTGTACCCTTGTCGGTTTTTGGTATTGAACCGGCTGGATGGCAAATCTTCCCCATGCTCGGTTTTAACTACACCGATGGTGAAAGACCATTAAATGAAACAAACCATTTTTTAAAACAAGATAACCCTATTGTATTACATCCGACTAGCAGCACTGGCGGTTACGCAGGATTCTTCACCTTAAAACCGATTAATGATCAGTTTACCGTAATTTCATTTGCCGGAGCATCGGTGGGATCTGATGATTACTTTGGCTATTGGATTGGCGCTGGCGCAGGTTTTAACATGACCCAAAAAGATAGCCTTAGCTTACTGACGTTAGTAACAGATAACGACTATGGCTCAGATAAAAAAATCATTTTGTCTTACAGCCATACGTTCTCATCCAATTAGATCGCCCGCTTCCAAACTTAAAATCGAATACCAATAACAGTAAGTAGATAGCCTTAAACACAATCAGTTTTAGGGCTATTTTTCTTTTAATTTATGAATGACAACCGCCACGCTCAATAATACCGCATACATTAACAGCAAGGGCTGTGCACTGACACTTGATAAACCAGACGCGATAAATGAAATGAATGCAGTGCATAACCAACAAACCGAAAATACCAACGCATTGGCTATTCCCGCTAAATGGGAAAAAGGAACAAGAGCCTGACCTAGAAACAATGGAAACAAGACCCCCAGCGCTGTCACAACAACGGCGACCGGTACCACAAACGCCACTAAGTTAAGCCCAAAATACCATTGGTAGCCTGCCCCTATGATCACCGCTGCCAATGATAACGTCATAGAAACGTTAATCTTTAGGTTTGCTGAAACTGAAAAGAACAACCGATTAGCTAAATTACCCACCAGCCAACATGCCCCAAGCAATAACGCAATGCGCCCATAAAAGATAAAAGTATGCCCCAAGGTTGTTTGCACTAAAAACGGGGCCACAGTATTAAAAGCAGGTAAGATGCTGTAAAGAATCCCGCAAATAATGGCGATTTTTCTAAAGGACTGATTACCTAAAATCTCCAATAAACTACCGGTAATAAAGCGCGCACTAATTTCGGTTTTTTGATGATTATCGGTAAAGAAAATCAGCAATAATATAGCCCCTATCGTCACCCAACCAAGCAAAGCATAAAACACCATGCTCCAACCGAAATGAGACTCAAGATAACTGCCAACAAATGGGGAAAGCGTTAAACCTAGCGCGAAGGAAATCGTAATCCAATTAACCGCACGTAAGTATTCTTGTCCATGAAACATATCTTTAATTGCAGCTCGGCCGCCAACCGCAACAAAGGATACCGCTAAACCTTGCACCAGTCTTAAAGCAACTAAACTTTCAATAGAAGGCGCAACCGCAGAGGCAAATAATGCAATAATAAGTACTGCACACCCCATCAACATCGGCGCTTTTCGTCCCATTGCATCAACCACAAAACCGGCAACAATCTGCCCTAAGCCAAAGCCTAATATCGCCGCAGTAAAAGCCCATTGGGTTAATGATTGATTGGTTGAGAATGCAGCTTGAATAGAGGGGAGCGAAGGAACAATGATATCAACAACGATGCCGCCTAATGCAATTAATACATACATTAAAACCGCTAGATTTTGTTTAGCCGATCGTGTCATTTAATCTATCCCTGTTCATTCAATCTTGTACTCAAATATTCACCTAGTCACTCAACATGTGCAATAGCGATTGATGAAAGGTTATCTTTTGCACAAATCTCCATTTTCTTATGGGCGTTTATATTTTTAGTACGTTAATGCTACTAATACGCTAATCAAATTCACTCAATCCCTTTGCTTAAATTGCAGCTCGACTAAGCGTTGATAAAGATCGCAGCTGCGTAATAGCTGATGATGATTACCGATATCCACCAGGTGCCCGTGATCTAACACGGCAATTTGGTCGGCATGTTGAATGGTTGATAATCGGTGAGCGATAATGATGGTGGTGCGGTTTTTCATTAATGCTTCAAGGGCTTGCTGTACATGATGTTCGCTTTCACTATCGAGTGCACTCGTGGCTTCATCAAGCAGTAATATCATCGGATCTTTTAAAATGGCACGGGCAATGGCAATCCTTTGACGCTGTCCACCCGATAAACGAACGCCTTTGTCGCCTAAGTGACTGTGATAACCCTGCGGTAACTGCATAATAAAATCATGAGCATGGGCTTTTTTTGCGGCGGTGATGACCTCATCATCTGTCGCTTCTGGTTTGCCGTAACGGATGTTATGAAATACATCTTGGCTAAATAAAGCCGGTTGTTGTGGCACTAGCGCCATCTTGTCTCGAAGTTCACTCGGATCTACATCACGAATATCCACTCCGGCCAAACAGAGCTTACCCTGTTTAGGATCGTAAAAACGCAATAGCAACTCAAATAAGGTGGTCTTGCCTGCCCCAGATGGCCCCACTAGAGCCAGCACTTTGCCTTCTTTAGCCGTCAGGGTTAAGTTTTCAATGGCAGGAATATCATGGCGAGAAGGATAATAGAAAGACACTTGATCAAAGCTAATTTCTGCACATAATGCCTGCGTCGTGTGCACGGTATTTTTTGGCGCGAGTATTTCGCTTTTCACATTTAAAATTTCAAGTAGGCGCTCGGTTGCCCCAGCAGCGCGTTGCAATTCGCCAAACACTTCAGAAATGGTCGCGGTAGAAGATGCCACCATAATGGCATAAAACACAAATGCACCCAGATCGCCCGCAGACATATCCCCATGAATCACATCGCGCCCACCAACCCAAAGCATGCCAGCAATTGCGCCAAATACAATAACAATGACCCCAGAAATTAATATGGCGCGCTGCTTTACCCTTTGTCTGCCAATGTCATAAGCCCTCTCTACCTCTGTAGAAAATGACGCATATTCTTGCTTCTCTCGACCATAGCTTTGTACGGTTTTAATATGTTCAATTGCTTCACCTGCATAACTGCCCACATCCGCCATTGAATCCTGGCTTTGCCTTGAAAGCGCGCGTACTCGACGTCCATAAACAAGAATAGGCACCAAGATAAATGGTACTGAAATTAAAACAATCAAAGTCAGCTTCACATTGGTGGCAAACAACATCACGATTGCGCCGATGCACATCAAAGCACTGCGCATCGCCATAGAAAATGACGAACCAATAATACTTTGTAGCAAGGTGGTATCGGTGGTGATACGCGCCATTATGTCGCCACTGCCTTTATGCTCAAAGTAACTTGGGTGCAGAGAAATCACATGTTTAAAAACGGCCAAACGAATATCAGCGCTGCCCCTTTCACCTACCGATGACACCAAATAGAAACGAAAGTAAGTACCAATAGAAATACACACCGTCACCGCCACAATAAATTGTATCGCGTGAGTAAGATCGCTCACAGAGCGCTGAGAAAATCCCTGATCAATAAGTACCCGAACACCTTGACCCACCGATAGTGTTAACCCTGATGTGATCAACAGTGCAAATAACGCGGCAAATACTTTGGCTCGATAAGGTCTTACAAACTGCAATATCTCAAGCAAAATTTTAAGGCTTGCTCTTGGATATTTAGGCGTTGATTCTGCCACTTTATTCTTCCTTGTTTTCTGTTTTTTATATTTGAATATCAAAGCGTTAAGATGATTAAAGCATTTACATTACTTTACAAGTCATATCATTTCAGTTTGCCCAAATATAGGCATAATACTCCCTCAAATCCTTCTATTTGGTATTGATAGCCTATGTCTGAAAATTCAAAAAAACTCACACGAACTACTATTGTAATGCATTGGCTTACCGGCCTGTCTTTTATTGGCGTCTTTATTGTTGGCCTAATCATGGCTGAAATGGAAAGAGGCCCAGATAAGTTTGAACTGATGGGCTATCACAAATCCATTGGCGCTATTATTCTTATGATTGCACTTTTACGTATCGTTTGGCGATTAAAAGAAGGCAAATTATCAAGCTTAGGCACCAGCTTACCTTGGCAGGAAAAAATGGCGCATGCCGTGCACGGCATATTGATGCTGGCGACCATTGCCATGCCTATCTCAGGGATCGCTATGAGCGCAGGTGGCGGTCGAGCTATCGATATCTTTGGCTGGGTCATCATTGAGAAAGGCGACAAAATTGAGTGGCTACAACAATTGGGTGGCACAATCCACCATAGTGCAGTCAACATCATCATCGCGGTCTTCGCATTGCACATCATTGGCGCGGTTAAACACCACTTTATCGACAAAGATGCCACTATTACGCGTATGTTAGGCAAATAATATGCCAGTGGTTCACTCATATTCATGATTAGCAAAGTCGGCCTTATTGATTAGGCCGACTTACTGACATCGCCTCTAAGTCCCTATTTTTTCTAGTTTTCCCCTACCCTTGTAATATAACGTCACTTTATATTGAATTTGTTGCACATCTTTTTGGTGTTTAACAAAAAATGCTTATAAGATAAAAACTATATTAACAATTGTTTATCATAGGCTTAGGATAATGAATGACATCGTAGCAGGTGGCTTTTTCTCTTTTACTTTAGCAATATTGCTTCTTTTTGCAGGTAAAGGGGCTTTAGCCAGAGTCAGTGTATTAAGAAATTACAGTATTCCAGAGCCGGTCATTGGTGGCTTCCTGTGCGCGGCCACGGTTGCGGCGCTCTATTTTGCGTTTGGTATTAAAGTCACATTTGATGTGCAAGCAAGGGATCTCCTGTTGCTGTACTTCTTTGCTGCGATGGGACTCAACGCTGATATTAAATCACTGCTGAATGGCGGAAAGCCTCTACTGATCTTAGTCGGACTTGCGGCTTTCTATATCGTATTGCAAAACAGCATCGGTATGTCAGTGGCTGGCGCCTTTGGCATGGATCCTAAAGCTGGATTAATGTCTGGCTCTGTTTCCTTGATTGGTGGCGTAGGCACAACGCTCGCTTGGGCACCGACTTTTGTTGAAAAGCTAGGCATTACCAATGCTATGGAACTGGGCATTGCCAGTAATACGATAGGCCTCATATTTGCTTGTGTTATTGGCGGCCCAATTGCCAAATATTTAATGAAAAAACACTCTTTATCAGGTAACACTGAAGAGTCGTTAGATATCGGTCAGTCTTATTCAAAACCATCAGAAATGGTCGACAGCTACAGCCTGTTATTTGCATGGCTACGCTTAAACCTTGCGCTAATGCTAGGTTACGGTATCGACTTAGGCTTAGAGAGTTTAGGAGTTGAGCTTCCGTTATTTGTCTCCTGTCTAATGGCTGGTATTATTTTTGGCAACCGATTTTACAAAGTACTGCCTAAACAAAGTGTGGAAGGCAGTGATCGCGGCCTATCCATCATTTCAGATATTTGTCTTGGCATGTTCATTGTAATGGCACTGATGGATCTTAAAGTATGGGAACTCAGTGGTTTGATGGGCTATTTATCGGTAGTCATGGGCTTACAAATCATCGTATCGGTGCTGTTTGCCACTTTCATTGTCTATCGACTAATGGGTAAGGGCTATGAATCTGCGGTCATTTGTTCCGGTTTTGGCGGCATCACCCTAGGTTCAACCGCCACCGCTATCGCCAACATGTCGGCAGTCACCAAACAACACGGCGCCGCTCACCAAGCCTTTATTGTCGTACCACTGGTATGTGGATTCTTTGTCGATATATTAAATGCTATCGCGATTAACTTTTTTATCTCTTTATAGGCACAGAAAAGGGATTAGGTTCTAACACTAGAACCCAATCCCTTATTGTAAGGCTGTAATTTATACTTTGCGGATTTTCGCAGGAAGTGACTGCCTAGCAGCTGCGCCCACTACCCAATCTAGCATTACGCCTTTACCTTCTCGCGTGGGATCAATCAAACCAATATCATTGATATTGACGCCATCATGACCTTTCATTTTGACCGGTTGCTGCTTATCGCCTATCCAATGAGCGCGCTGACCCAGCTCTGTATGCCCAAACCCATGTTCAAACCCTAGCGTGCCCTGACTAATGCCAGACAAAACCATAGCGTAGGCTTTCGTTGCCCCTCCCGGGGTTTCTATCACAAACTCATCGCCATTTTCGATACCCGCTTGCGCGGCATCATTTGGATGAATATAAACTGGGTTGACCCCTTTAATTGAATTCAAACGCGGAGACAAGTTGGATACTGCGCTATGAATATTGGACTTAAAGTTCGTTAAACTAAATGGCCACTGAGTTTTTGGATAAACGCTCTCTAAAGGCGTTCCATCGGCAAGCTTTTGTGGATGCCAAGTAGGACAGCCACTATAAAGCTCCCCGCTCATGGTGTTCCTAGCTTGGCCGACACGCTCATTCCAAATCGCAACTGGGCGTGTCCATTTATGTTTCATTTGCTCCCCTTTGTACGCCTCTGTTGCATCTTCAAAGCGTCCACCACGAGCAAAAATATACGCCACTCGCTTCATTTCTTCGGCGGTTAAGGTTTGTTTCATTTTTGGCAACAAACGCTCTAGACCAGACCAAGCAATATCTTCGGCTGTCACTTCCGGCACCCCACCTTTGACATACGCTAAGTTTGCCGCAGAGCGCAGGTAAAAGTCTTCCGCGCAATGCAGGCCATGCCATTGACCATTGGCGTCTTTAATTGCTTTGTCGCCAAAGCCACCTAATTGCATTTTTTTAGCCACATCAATCAGGAAGTTTTCCAAACAAATACTGCGACCATCGGCGGTTTTCTGTGTGCGCGCTTCCACAATAGGCCAACGTGCTGTAACCGTTTTGACCGGCACATCGTGCCAAGGGTTAGCCATACCCCAGCTTTCATAAGTGACCGTATCTGGAACAATATAATCAGAGAGTGCAGTTGTTTCATTGATGAAGGCATCCACTGACACAATAAGACCTAACTGCGCGGGATCTTTCAGTTTGTCTTCCAGTAGCGCTTTCAAACCCGGAACCCCATAAATTGGGTTTGCCATATGATTGATCCATGCTTTTAAGCGATATGGATAACCATCAATGGCCGCCGATAAATGCTCAGTAAGCAACGGCGCGGCAAATGGATACCAAGGCGCGCGAGTTGGGTATGGCGACTCACCGGCTTCGACGCGACGTTTATATTCACTGGTTTTTTGATAAGGGAACCTACTGCGAGATAGGAACACCCCTTTCGGACCGACTTTTCCATCAAATTTAGTGAAATCGTAGCGAGGGCCATTTGACGATGTTGGGTAACCGCCTGCCTTCGCCATCGCACCACCTTTCATATTGATGTTACCGACTAAGGCATTCAGCATCATAATGGTAAATGAATTATAAAAGCCATTGGTGTGCATATTGCCACCATGAGTATCCACTACCGCTTTAGTGCCATAACTGGTAAAACGTTTTGCCAGTGCGGTAATGTCGTCTACCGAAATATCACACTGCGCACTATAGAAGTCCAAGTCATACTTAAAGGCTTCTTCTTTTAAGCGTTGTAGCGATGATTTGACGCGAACAATGGCAGAACCTACCATCACTTCACGGTCAACAAACAACTGCGCTTCGTCTGCTTGAGTGTGGATACCGAACTCACCACTTTCTGCATCGACGACAACGTACGGATCGCTTTCAGATAATGCTTCACCTTCATGTGCCATGCCCATATCGGAAGCACGTAAGAAGCCACCATTTCGGCTATGATTTTCATCACTAATCACCAGATGAGTGGCATTACACCAGTGCGCGGTTCCCGCTTTTTGCATGGCTTTTACGCCCGGCTGGGCTAAGAAGGTTTTGTTGTATCGTTTATTGTCCATGATCCATTGAATCATACCCAAGACTAACGCCGAATCGGTCCCCGGTTTAATGGGAAGCCAGCGGTTAGTATCCCCAGCGGCAAGGCTTGAAGATCCGGCCGGTAAGCTTGGGGTAACAAGGGTGTATTCAAGATTACCTTCGGTGCGCGCTTTTGCTAGTTGACGAGCTTGACGCTTAAAAGGGTTACCTGCTTGAGCCGGAGACATACCAATAAAGATGATGAACTCAGCATTATCAAAATCAGGTTTCAAGTGAGCATATTTATCTAAGTCATTCATAAATGCGCCACTACCCGCGCGGAATGAATAACCACAATAAGAACCATGGTGACCAAAGTTTCGAGTGCCAAAGCTATTAAACGCAAAACGCTTAAAGATATCGTCACGACCTTCATTACCCGCATTGGTCATTAATAGCTGATTAGCTTTAGGTCCATATTCGATATTTTGCGGATCAACGGGAGATTTAATGTCACGAATCTCTTTCAGACCATCGACATGCCCCTCACCAAATAAGTCGCCACCTTCGACCACCTCATCGATCAATTGCTCATAACTGATAGGAACCCATTTACCTTCACCGCGCTTGCCTATGCGCTTAAGTGGTTGGGTAATTCGATAAGGGCTGTTGCGTATTTCTAACATTCCATTACCACGGGCGCAGGCTGTTGAGCGCCCCTCTAAACCCGCCTCTCCTGTCATGCCTAATAAAGCGTCTTTGACTGGGGTATTAAATGGAATATGTTGCTGATGAGAAAGCGGATGATAAGGATTGCCCGAAATTCGTAAGATTTCATCATTACGATTATCAATGCGCACACGCAATCCACACAAACTCCAGCAACCAAAACACATTGAAGGAGCAACTCGTTGATTCGGGTTTGGAATTAACTTGCCTTCTCCCTTCACTTTGAACTCAGGTTCAAGAGAGTTACCATGATGAATATCTTGAGTCTTAACACCGGAAGTGCCATCGACAATACCTTTCGCCATATGTTGGGTTGTGGCGGTATAGCCTGCAGCAAAAGCACCGATGCCTCCCACCGCAATACCAGATTTCAAAAACTTACGTCGTTTATTATCCACAGTGAAATCCTCTTGAATCAGTGTTTTGTAACAGGAGAAGAGACTTTAAATGAGTCTTTTGGTTGAATCAGTTCAGAACCTAACATGGCTAAAGCAAGCCATAGGCCAAACATGCCAATAATCCCCAATAAGCCATTACTGCCCATCGGCAGGTGATACGGGTAAGGGCCAACATCAAATTTGGCAATGGTTTGCACTTCCATCATTGTCACCCATCGAACAACCCACGCCGTAATTAGGGTCAGCGTCGCTAGAGTGAACAAACTGATGACACTCCCTCTTGCAGCCCTTAAGCAGAATAGAGATAGCAATACACAACCTAAAAGCAATAACGTGATCAGCCCAATATGACCAATCCAAACTGAGTTGCTATACAGTTCAAAGTTGTGACTATTGGATGCCCATACCGGTATCAGCAATAGCGCTAACACACTACTAGTAAAGATGCTTTGTCTGAGTAAACGGGTATCCCCTGCGGTAAGGTTTTGTGATTTTTCGGCCATCAATAGCCACAACAATAACGAAAAACCTACCGCGGCTAAAAACGCGGTAATAAACCAAATAAGGGGAGATTCTGGTTGATTCCACAAAGCGCGCGATTCTAATACGGCGATTTCCATACCGGTATATAACGCAATGCTAAGACCGGAAAGCACAGTCGCAATACTTGTGCCTAGCATCAGTTTGCGGCTAGTCACCCAATCACCAAGAGACAACTTGGAAAGAAGTGGCAATATCTTACCGGGTTGATTTTGTAAGTTATTGAGGTCAGGGCGAAGGTACAACCACGCGGTCACGACCGATAACGCAGAAAACACAGGAAGAAAAAGCGAACCTAAAGACATCCAAGACCAAGGCGTAATATGCGCATAGAAGTGCCACGCACGCCCAGGTTGGTGTAGATCGGCAGTCAGTGCCAATGGCCCAACAATTGCGCCAATGGCCAAGGTTAATGCCAGCGCCGCGCGCAGTCTATGACTGGTGTGCGATTGAAAAACCAGAGCTAACAAAAATAAAATGGCGGCAGCATAAGCTGAGCCGATATAAAAGAAATACTGCACCGCCCAAGGTAGCCATGTAATGGCTTGCGGTTGCACTAACACCTCGGTGATATTCATGCTTTATCCCCTTGTGGTTCGTAAATGGCGGCTTGCCCTTCAATATGTTGAGTAAAGCGCTCATTCATGCCGATGTAGAAAACATGCGGATGCGTATTCTCGCTCGGTTTAAGTACTTTAATATCCTCTTTATGTTCAGCGAGTAGACGGCGCAATTCACTGTCGGGATCGTTCATATCACCAATGATGCGCGCTCCGCCAACACAAGTTTCGACACACGCAGGTAACAAACCCTGCTCAAGACGGTGCGCACAAAATGTGCATTTGTCTGCGGTCAATGTCTGTTCATTAATAAAGCGAGCATCATAAGGACAAGCTTGTACGCAATAACCACACGCTACGCAGCGGCTATTATCGACCATCACAATGCCATCTTCTCGCTGGAACGTGGCTTGCACTGGACACACTGGGATACAAGGCGGGTTATCACAGTGATTACATAAGCGAGGCAACATAAATGCCTTCACTTCTTTTGTTTGAGTCAAACCGTCATCTAAGGCCACTTCATACTGTTTGACCGTAGTGCGGAATTGACCGATTGGCGCTTGATTCTCAATGCTGCAACCGACGGTGCATGCTTGACAACCCACGCATTTACGCAAGTCAATGATCATTGCGTAACGCTTACCGACCTGACCTTTGCGATCAGCTTGATCATTATTTCTTATCACGGTTGATGCGGTCGCGGTCCCTACCCCGACAACAGGAATCAGTGCTGCGCCTGCGGTAACGGCCCGAAGAAAACGACGTTTGGTGGAATCCATAACTCACCTATTAAGATTGATTTTGAGCTTAGGTCTATTATTTAACTTGTAAGGCTCGACCGATATTGTGGATTTCCACATACTGTAAATAGATTTGATCTAAAACAACTCTGCACTGGCATTGCTTCTTTATTCTCGCTTGCAGTCCATAAACAAATAAGACGTTATTCGCATGATAAAAATTCACAGTGTTATTCGGTTATGGATAATGAGTATCGCTCTATGCTGCGGGCTGTTTATGGCGCTTCCGGTTTTGGCGCACCCGGCTATATCGCATTCAGTTTCGGCAAATTCAACGGCGAATCACTCGGGAAAACAACAAATTGATGTTGGCGTATTGGCCGTTCGAGGTCAGTGGCGTGTTGAGCATCGCTGGCAACCGACAATGGATTGGCTTAATCAACAAATCCCCGATGTCTACTTTGTATTGCATCCTCTCAACTTAGTGGATATGACGCGCGCCGTAGAAAACCAAAGCATGGATTTTATTTTGACAAACCCAGGACAAGCGATGCGTCTCGGTCGTCAATTTCCACTGTCATGGATTGCCACGCTGACGAACCAATCAGCAGAAGGATCAAACTACGGTATTGGATCGGCTCTGGTGGTTCGCTCTGACTCCGATTACCGCACCCTAGAAGACGTGATGGGTTTACCGATTGCCGCCGTTGCCGAACAAGCCTTTGGCGGGTACCTGACCATGAAGTATCAGGTTATTCAACAAGGCATTAATCCCAACGATTTTTTTGCCAATGTTCGTTTTTTAGGGTTCCCTATTGATGCCAATTTATATCAATTGCGTGATAAAACCGTAGAAGCGGCCGTGGTTCCTGCTTGCCTTGTAGAGCAGATGACCAAAGAAGGCTTGCTTGAAGCGGGACAGTTAAGAGTCATTAGCCCTGTCAAATCCTCACAAACCGACTGCGTTGTTTCCACCGCCTTATACCCTAATTGGTCTTTTGCTAAAACCGAGCGAGGATCTCCCAAACTGGCAAAAAAAATCAGTCGAGTACTATTAGCTATGACAGCTGATAATCCGGCCTCTATTGCGGCCAAAAATTCAGGTTGGACTTCGCCTGTCAGCTTGCTGCCCATCGATAAACTCTATCAAGCATTGGACTTACACCCTTTACAACAACCGTGGTGGAAAGAGGCATTACGTTGGTTACAGCTTCATCAACACTGGGCGTGGGCGCTGTTTTTGTTTGTCATTGCATTAAACCTTTATCATTTCTGGATTGAGTTTCGATTTAGTAAAAGCAAACAAGCGCTAGAGCAAACTTTACTGCGCCTAAAAGAGAAAAGTGAGATGTTGGAGCATGCACAGCGCGTCACAATAGTGAGAGAATTAGGCAGCAGTCTGGCGCATGAGATAAACCAACCGTTGGCCGCAATCAGAAACTACAGTGAAGGTGGGTTGCTGCGTTTAGCCAAGAAACGTCCCCATGAAGATATTGTCCCTGTACTGCAAAAAATTCAGCTTCAAGTAGATAGAGCGGATGCCATCATTCATCGCCTTAGAGCCTTAATTCAAAAACGAAGCATCACTATTGAGTTGTGTGCAATTGAAAGTGTCGTTGCTGATACGCTTGAGTTACTCAATTTCCGCCTACAAAAACACAAGATTACGCTGGCGCAAAGTTTCGTAGGCCAGTCACGTCAAATAGAGATTGATGTGGTCGGGATACAGCAAGTTCTGGTCAATGTGATTAACAATGCGATCGATGCCTGTGACAGTTATGCCAAGCAGCGTGATAATGAATATGCAGCAAAAATCACCCTACATGTTCATTATCAATCGGCTAACTTGGTTATCCATATCATTGATAATGGGACGGGTCTAAAACATGAGAATCCGATGACTGCCTTTGTGAGCACCAAACAACAAGGGTTGGGATTGGGCTTAGCGATATGCCGCGATGTCATGGAGTTGCATGGCGGTGAATTTACCCTTCAGTCTATGTCATCTCATGGTTGCTTGGCTAAGCTAACACTTCCCTATCAGGTACCCGCGTCAGCATCAAATCGACGTATAAACAAAGATTTACCGGAGAAACAATGAGTACTAGTCAGCAAAACTTACCGGTGTATGTGGTTGATGATGACCTATCAATACGAGAGTCATTAGCCTTCTTATTAGAAGAATATGATTTTAATGTCCTAACCTTCGAGGATGGTCAGGTGTTTCTTGATAATATCGATATACATCAGCCAGCTTGCGTCATACTCGATAGCCGAATGCCCAACCTGCGTGGCCAGCAAGTTCATCAAATCCTTAATCAAGCAAGAAGTCCGTTGGCGGTTATTTATTTGACCGGACACGGCGATGTGCCTATGGCGGTCGATGCGCTGCAAGCCGGTGCCATTAACTTCTTTCAAAAGCCGGTAAAAGGTAATGAGCTTGCACAAGCCATTATTAAAGGGCAAAAACAATCGCTGGAAAAACAACAACTTTATCTAGCAAATGCCGCTTATGACTCGCTGACAATACGAGAAAAAGAAATCTTACGCTCTATTATTGCCGGTAAACGAAATATTCAAATTGCAGATGAACTGTGTATTGCCATGCGCACGGTGGAGGTTCACCGTGCCAGTTTACTTAAAAAATTCGCCGCTAAAACAGTCGCGGAATTGGCGTATGCTTATGGGCAAATTGTCGTTAATGCTTAGCGTTTTATATTCGTTACCGTAAGCTCTGACCAAGATGCAGCGTTGCCGCAATATTGCGAGCGGTGCGAATTAAATTAGCTTCAGCCTCGCACAATACTTGCTCTATGTGTTGAGGAGATCGAACACTGCCAAAAACACTGTCCATCAAACCATATAACTGATCCACATCTTGCCCTAAAGATCCGGCTATGGCGATGCTTGGTATGCCATATTGCTGTGCTCGCTTTGCAATACCAAATGGCGCTTTGCCTTGCAGCGTTTGATTGTCCATTTGCCCTTCACCGGTGATCAGCAAGTCGGCCTCTTTTAATATTTCATCGACATTTAGAATATCCAATACCATATCAATGCCCACTTTGAGCTGTATATCAAACGCTAAACTTAAGCCTAAAGGTGTGCCACCTGCTGCGCCAAAGCCTGCTGACTGCCTATGGTTAATGCTATTAATACCACAGTGCTGAGAGGCCACATCGGCAAAGTGCCCTAGTGCTTTATCAAGCGTTTGCACCTGTTCAGGCGTTGCACCTTTCTGCGGACCAAAAATCACACTGGCTCCTTGTAAACCGCACAAGGGATTACTGACATCGCACGCAACAATAAATTCGACGTCTTTACAGCGTGGATGAAGGTGCGTTAAATCAATACGCTCAAGCTTGCCAAGTTGCGCGCCGCCAACGGATAATTCATCTCCCTTTTCGTCTAACAGTTTTGCGCCCAAAGCTTGCAGTATTCCCGCGCCTGCATCATTGGTGGCGCTTCCTCCCAAACCCATAATGATCTTTTCAACACCCGCATCCAATGCTGCTTTAATTAAAAGCCCGGTGCCAAAAGATGAGGTCTGTAGTGGCGCTCGTTCGGCGGCGCTTAATCTTGCCAATCCTGATGCTTGCGCTAATTCAATTAACGCGCAGGATGTACTCATACCATTATGTACTTGGGTAAACTGCCCCCAATCAGCACGGCAAGGTTTACCTAATGCATCGCTTGTTTCAATTTCATTTTTAGATCCATTGAGCGCACCAAGCAATACATCAACCGTGCCTTCTCCGCCATCGGCTAGCGGGATCTTCACATACTCAGCTAATGGAAAGATCTCAGAAAAGCCTTGTTCAATACAATCAGCAACCTGATTGGCATTTAACGAGCCTTTAAAAGAATCTGGAGCAATCACAATTTTCATATTGATGATTATTCACTCTGTTAAATTAATTTATTTCAACAACTCAATAAGTGGCTCTAAATCAGAGTTAGCCGTAGGACGCACCACTCTAGCGACTTCTGTACCTTCTTTTAACAGCACAATTGTCGGCCATAATTTTACCGAAAACTGTCGCCCTAGCTTTTTCCCTTTACCGTCTAATACCTTAATGTGTGGCAACGTTGGGTATGCTTTTAAGCATTGTGCGACCACTACCTCGCCTGCCTGACAATGCGGGCACCAAGATGCGCCAAATTCAACAATGGCAAACCCTGAGATGGCTTCTATGTCGTCAATGCTTGGGGCATCTTCTGAGTATTCACTGTTGTAGCCCAATTGATATCCGTTCATTGAACATTCCTTATCTATGTTTAAAAAGTAATAAACAGTATGTCTTATTTAGCTGAAAAATAGGCATAAAAAAAGCGACTCTTTCGAGTCGCTCTTAAATTTTAATTTTATTTACTGATTCTATTTACGAGCTTTCTTTGGCTTGCGCTTAGATGGGCCCGCAGTTGTAATGCGTTCTTCGTGGCGACGAACTGCACGACGAATTTTTTGAGAGCGAGAACGGTCACGGTTGCGAGAAGTATTACGCGGATCGATGACGGTTGCTTTTTCTGGTTCAAGCTCGACTAATTCACGAAGGTAATTAACCTGTTTAAGGTCCATTTCCATCCATCCACCACGAGGAAGTTTCTTCTCTAGGAAGATATCACCGTAGCGAACACGTTTTAATCGGCTTACTGTCGTATCTTGAGATTCCCATAGACGACGAACTTCACGGTTACGACCTTCGTTGATAACAACATAGAAGGTGTGGTTCATGCCTTCACCACCAGCGTAAACGATGTCTTCAAAACGAGCCATGCCGTCTTCAAGCTGTACGCCCTTAGTCAGGTTACGTACTTTCTGCTCAGTCACATCACCAAATACACGTACTAGGTATTCACGCTCAACTTGGCGACTAGGGTGCATTAAGCGGTTTGCAAGCTCACCATCGGTAGTAAATAGCAATAAGCCTGATGTGTTAGCATCCAAACGACCTACAGAGATCCAACGAGCACCGGTAATCTTAGGTAAACGGTCAAAAACAGTACGGCGACCTTCTGGATCGCTACGAGTACATAATTCGCCTTCTGGCTTGTAATAAGCAAGAACACGACACACTACTTCTTCTTCGGCTTTAATTGAAACTTGATGACCATCAACACGAATAACGGCGGTGTCATCTTCTAAGCGTTCGCCTAGAGTAGCCACTTGACCATTAACGCTAACGCGACCTGATTTGATTAAGCTTTCAAGTTCACGGCGAGAGCCATGACCAGCACGAGCAAGAATTTTCTGTAACTTTTCGTTCATTTAATAACCTTAGTGTCGTCTTCTCAGACGTCGGATGAAGTAGTGATCCGCAAAAATTGCGGTCGCATAGTATCGCAAAAAAGAAGGCAAAAATCATCCGATATTTGTGCACATTTGCAAAGTGTCATATTGTGTTCTATTCCAACGCCTATCGACAAAGGGCATTGGCTACTCAAATGGAGATGTATCGCCTGCGCCGTGTCTGTGTATCACAGGGTCGCCTTCACTAAAATCAACCACGGTCGTTGGTTGCTCACCCAAATACCCACCATTGATAATAAGATCAACCACGTTTTCCAGTTTGTCGCGGATGTCTTCTGGATCAGATTCTGTTACGTCATTTCCAGGAAGAATCAATGTTGTCGACATCATTGGTTCGCCCAATGTTTCCAACAAATCCAACGCTATTTTATTATCTGGAACACGAATACCAATGGTTTTTCGTTTCGCGTTCATCAAGCGGCGAGGCACTTCTTTAGTGGCTTTAAAAATAAACGTGTAAGCACCCGGTGTATTGTTTTTCAATAAACGGAATGCACTATTATCAACACGCGCATACAACGAAAGTTCAGACAAATCGCGACATAATAATGTGAAGTTATGCTTATCACAGATTTTACGAATACGACATACGCGCTCTAACGCAGATTTGTTCTCTAATTGACAGCCCAGCGCATAACCCGAATCGGTTGGATAAATCACGACACCACCATTACGAACAATGGTTGCAGCTTGAGTAATAAGTCGAGCCTGCGGATTATCTGGATGTACGTAAAAATATTGACTCATCATATCTCCTTATGAGCAAACATCTATTGAGTTGATGTTTTCGAAGCTGCAAATTGTGGCCATTGTTCCCATACCGGTGTTACACCCGCAGGCAGCCACAAATTTTTCCCAAGTTCCATCCACGGTGAAGGATAATGAAAATCAGAACCTTGAGAAGCGAATAAGCCGTATTGTATCGCATAATCGCCTAACATGCGTCGTTCTTGTGGACTTTGTTGGGGTAATGAAATTTCCATCGCATCCCCATTTGCCTCAACAAACGCTGCAAGCAGTCTTTTTTGCCATTTGGCGGTTAAATCATAACGGCCTGGATGTGCCAGTACCGCAGCGCCACCGGCTGCGTGGATCACACTCACCGCATCCGCAATCGAACACCAAATAGGAGGCACGTAACCGGGTTTATCTCGGGTAAGAAATCGCTTAAAGACCTGTTGCATGTTTTTAGCATGCCCGTTATCAACCAGCCATTTTGCAAAATGGGCGCGAGTCACTGGCGCGCCATTGGCTATGGCTTTCACTTCCGGCAGCGGATCGACTTTTAAATGCTTAGAGAGTCGATACGCAATCAGCTCAGATCGTTCGATGCGCCTTGCTTGCTGCTGGGCAATTAACTGTTGCAACTGTTGATTATGAATATCGAGATTAAGCCCAACAATATGAATGTCTTTATTTGACCACACCGTTGAGATTTCAATGCCTGAAATTAACTGTATATCAAGATTAGCACTTTGAATGTATGCCTTAGCAGGCTCAATGGCATCAACCGTATCATGGTCTGTGATCGCCAGTACCGATACGCGATGTTCAATCGCCCTATCGATAAGATCTTGGGGAGTAAAACGCCCATCAGAGGCTGTCGTGTGAGAATGTAGATCAAATATCATAAAAGGCTTGACTTTCCACTGCTGTACTAGTTAACTAGTACACTTAGATTATTTAAAGGTGTTAGCAAATCGCTATGGATACAGTCATGATACATCAGCCTAAGCCAATCTGCCGTACATTAAGCAGAGTTTGTGCAAGTGTCATTTCTGGGCAGTGGCGTTGGTGGTTCGATAATAAAGCGAGCTAAACCTTGGGTGCACCTAATAAAAACTCAAAAGCTCGCATTAATATGCGGGCTTTTTTTATGATACTTTTACGCCCTGATACATCACTAGTACATTAAGCATTGAATTGATTGCTCAAATTTCAAACGACTTTTGCATAATCATTTTTGGGTGGAACAACAGAATATGAGAGTATGTGATGCAAAGAACCAAAGCTTACAAGGAGGTCTTGTGAATAAGACCATAAATCTGACCGCGCAAGGCCAACTTGAAGTTGTGCAGCGCGATGTATTCTATACACAAGATCCAACCGAACTCTTTCATCATTTATGTAACAATAAAGATGACACCCTTCTTCTTGAATCAGCCGAAGTTGATTCCAAAGAAGATTTGAAGAGTCTATTACTTGTTGATGCTGCAATGCGCATCGAGTGCCGAGGCCACCAAGTGGTACTTACGGCTAACTCTGATAACGGCCAAGTCTTGCTATCGCGCATTGTGTCTAATCTCAATTCACAATTCATTGCCAGCTCCACTCCAAGCAAACTGATTGTTAACTTTGATGCGCCTAATGATAATTTAGATGAAGACAGCCGCCTTCGTCAGCCATCATCGTTTGATATGCTGCGCATTGTTAAACACAGCTTCAACTGCGATGAACATGATCCATTGGCACTGTATATTGGTGGCTTGTTTGCTTATGACTTAGTGGCAAACTTTGAACCACTAGGTGAAGCGGCAGAAAACAGCCAATGTCCTGATTATGTTTTCTATGTAGCAGAAAGCTTGATTGTTATCGATCATCAGCAGCAACAAGCTCGATTAATTGGCACCTTATTTGATGCTAATGACAGCACTCGCGCGACTCTAGAGCAGAGACTTCAATCAATTGAAGCTGAAATGAAGGTCATTGAACCAACGCCTGAGTCGATTAAATTAGATCAATGCGATGTGACCGTCAGTGTCAGCGATGAAGAATTTTGCCGCACGGTACGAGACTTAAAACAATACGTAATTAAAGGTGATGTCTTCCAAGTCGTCCCTTCACGACATTTCTCTCTTGAGTGCCCTTCTCCGCTTGTTGCTTATAAGCACCTGAAAAAAAGTAACCCAAGCCCTTACATGTTCTACATGCAAGATGAGCTATTTACTTTGTTTGGCGCTTCACCGGAAAGCGCACTTAAATATGAAAAAGACAGTAATCAAGTAGAAATCTACCCGATTGCCGGTACTCGTCGTCGTGGCAAAAATCCAGACGGCAGTATTAACTTTGATCTCGACAGCCGTATTGAGCTTGAGCTTCGCTCTGATCGTAAAGAAAATGCAGAACACATGATGCTGGTGGATTTGGCGCGTAATGATGTAGCGAGAATTTCACAAGCTGGCACTCGCCATGTAGCTGACTTGCTTA
This sequence comes from Vibrio sp. UCD-FRSSP16_30, assembly GCF_001676025.1. Classification (GTDB taxonomy): domain Bacteria; phylum Pseudomonadota; class Gammaproteobacteria; order Enterobacterales; family Vibrionaceae; genus Vibrio. Next base: position 7,909 of record NZ_LZFW01000024.1, on the reverse strand, counting down.
AAGTAGACCGTTACAGCCATGTGATGCACTTAGTGTCGCGTGTTGTCGGTCAACTTCGTCAAGATCTTGATGCATTGCACGCTTATCAAGCTTCTATGAATATGGGCACCTTAACCGGCGCGCCAAAAATACGTGCAATGCAGCTTATCCGTGATGTTGAACAGCAACGCCGCGGCACTTATGGTGGCGCAGTGGGTTACATGACTGGTCGCGGCGACCTTGATACTTGTATCGTGATTCGTTCAGCGTACGTAGAAAATGGCATCGCTAAAGTACAAGCCGGCGCGGGTGTGGTGTTTGATTCTGACCCTCAATCGGAAGCAGACGAAACTCGCACTAAAGCACAAGCTGTCATCAGCGCAATTCAAGCGGCTCATACTGAGGTGAAGCATGGCTAATATTCTATTTATTGATAATTTCGACTCGTTTACTTATAACTTAGTGGATCAATTTCGTACTCTTGGCCACAACGTGACTGTGTATCGAAACCAGACCGATCTTAGCGTGTTAGAAAGCACCTTACAGACCTTGGATAATCCCGTTATCGTACTGTCTCCAGGTCCTGGCGCGCCAAGTGAAGCAGGCAACATGCCTAAAATCATTCAACAATTTAAAGGTAAAGTGCCAATGATTGGCATTTGTCTTGGCCATCAAGCCATTGTTGAAGCTTATGGTGGCACCGTTGCGGGCGCAGGCGAAATCATTCATGGCAAAGTGTCGATGATGGAGCACAATAACCACGCGACTTATGCAGATCTACCCTCTCCATTTGCCATTGCTCGTTATCACTCACTGGTGGCAACTAAAGTCACTGACGATTTAACCATTACCGCTCAAGTTGATGATTTGGTAATGTCTGTGGTGCATGAGCAAGATAAAATCTGTGGATTCCAATTCCACCCAGAATCAATAATGACCACCTACGGTGCGACTCTTTTAGCCAACTCAATTGAATGGGCACTAGAGTTTGGCGACCTTAGAAATTCAGCAAGCTTAGAAAACAGCAGTAACAAGGAAGAATAATGCAAGACATTCTAGAACAACTTTATCGTCAACAAGCGCTAAGCCAAGAGCAAAGCCAGACACTGTTTGATCAGATAATCAAAGGTGAAGTCGAACCTATTGTATTGAGCTCTGTTCTTACTGCTTTAAAAATTAAAGGCGAAACGCCCGCTGAGATTGCAGGCGCTGCCAAAGCACTGCTGGCAAATGCCAAGCCTTTCCCTCGTCCTGACTATGACTTTGCTGACATTGTAGGTACTGGTGGTGATGGCTCAAACACCTTTAACATTTCAACTACTGCCGCTTTTGTTGCTGCAGCCGTTGGCCTAAAAGTGGCAAAACATGGCAACCGCGGCGTTTCAAGTAAATCTGGCTCTTCAGATTTATTAGATTCATTTGGCATTAACTTGGCGATGAGCGCGCAAGATACGCGCCAAGCGGTGGATGATCTTGGCGTGGCATTTTTGTTTGCCCCTCAATACCATCAAGGCGTGCGTCACGCGATGCCTGTCCGTCAGGCGTTAAAAACTCGCACTATTTTCAATATTTTAGGCCCTTTGATTAATCCAGCCAGACCCAACATTGAACTGATGGGTGTGTATGGCGAAAGCTTAGTTGCACCCATTGCGCAAACCATGCTGCAAATGGACATGAAGCGCGCCGCAGTGGTTCATGGTAGCGGTCTTGACGAAGTGGCCATTCATGGCAAAACCACTGTCGCTGAAATCAAAGATGGCAAGATTGAATACTACAGCTTAACCGCTGAAGATTTCGGTCTAAAAACTCATCCGCTAGAAGCCTTAAAAGGCGGCACGCCTGATGAAAACCGAACTCTAGTGAGCAACCTACTGTCAGGTAAAGGCACTGAGGCGCAAGAATCTGCAGTTGCGGCCAATGTGGCGCTACTAATGAAACTATTTGGTCACGAAGATCTTAAAGCCAACGCCAAGCAAGCTATTGAAGCAATGCGCAGTGGTAAGGCGTATCAACTTGTCGAACAATTGGCAGCAAGAGGTTAATTATGTCAGAGCACATTTCACAACAAAATAAAGACATGGCTCAAGTACTGGCTAAGATCGTTACCGATAAAGCCATTTGGGTTGAAGAAAGACAAAAGGCTCAACCACTAGAGAGCTTTCAGTCTTCACTCACTGACTCAGATCGCAGCTTTTACGACGCCCTTTCTGGTGAAGAAACCGCATTCATTCTTGAGTGTAAGAAAGCGTCACCGTCAAAAGGTCTGATTCGTGATGACTTTGATCTTGATTACATTGCCTCTGTTTATAACAACCATGCCAGTGCCATCTCGGTATTAACCGATGAGAAATACTTCCAAGGTAGCTTTGATTTTCTTCCGCGTATTAAGAAGCAAACCAAACAGCCTATCTTGTGCAAAGATTTTATGATTACACCTTATCAGGTGTATCTTGCTCGTCACTATCAAGCCGATGCTATTTTGCTGATGCTATCAGTACTTGATGATGAGCAATACCAAGCGCTTGCGACAATTGCTAACTCATTAAATATGGGCATCCTTACCGAAGTCAGCAATGAAGGTGAACTGCAACGCGCTATCAACCTTAAAGCTAAAGTAGTGGGAATTAATAATCGCAACCTACGAGATCTCACCATCGATTTAAATCGTACTAAAGCGTTAGCACCGAAACTTCCGCAAGGCACAACGGTGATATCAGAATCTGGTATTTACAATCACCAACAAGTTCGTGACTTGGCTAACCACGCCAATGGTTTTCTTATCGGCAGTTCATTAATGTCAGAAGAGAATATTGAGCTTGCGGTGCGTAAAGTACTGCTTGGTGAAAACAAGGTTTGCGGTCTTACTCATGCTGATGATGCAGCAAAAGCATATAATGCAGGGGCTATCTACGGCGGTTTGATCTTTGCTGACAAGTCTAAACGTAAAGTAGATGAAGAAATGGCTCGCTTAACCATGAGCGGCGCACCACTTCGTTATGTGGGTGTCTTTCAAAATCAGGACTGCCAATACATTAGCAGTCTTGCAAAATCACTACAGCTTAACGCGGTGCAGTTGCATGGTGATGAAGATGAAGCGTTTATTAACGACCTTCGTCAGCAACTTGATGACAGTACTGAAATTTGGAAAGCCTACGGCGTGTTGGACGATATGCCATCATTTATTGGCAACGTTGACCGTCACCTTTTAGATTCTAAAGTGGGCGCGCAAAGCGGCGGTACTGGGCAAGCATTTGATTGGTCTAAAATTGACAACCCTAATGTGATGCTGGCTGGCGGACTTAATGCCGATAACATTCCACAAGCATCCAAACTAGGATGCTTGGGACTCGACCTCAATTCTGGAGTGGAATCTGAGCCGGGTAAAAAATCTCGTGAGAAGCTTGAACAAGCTTTTGCTGCGATCAGACACTATTGATTTAGACGCCTTCCCTATTAAGAAGGCGTGACAGAAATTTTAAGGAAAAAATCATGGCAAAACTTGATGCCTACTTTGGAGAGTTTGGTGGACAATACGTTCCACAAATCCTCGTACCTGCGCTTGACCAACTAGAGCAAGCATTTATTGACGCGCAAGATGACGCTGAGTTTCGTGCCGAATTCATGCATTTATTGCAAGAATACGCAGGTCGCCCTACCGCACTCACGCTGACGCAAAATCTAACCAAAGGTACCAAGACTAAGTTGTACCTTAAGCGTGAAGATTTGCTGCACGGCGGCGCGCATAAAACTAACCAAGTATTAGGCCAAGCACTACTGGCTAAACGCATGGGTAAAACAGAAATCATTGCTGAAACTGGCGCGGGTCAACACGGCGTAGCTTCAGCATTAGCTTGTGCTCTGCTCGGTCTAAAGTGTCGTATCTACATGGGCGCAAAAGATGTTGAACGTCAAAGCCCGAACGTTTTCCGTATGCGCTTAATGGGCGCGACGGTTATCCCTGTTCATTCTGGCTCTGCAACGCTAAAAGACGCGTGTAATGAAGCACTGCGTGACTGGTCTGCTAGCTATGAAACGGCGCACTACCTACTAGGTACAGCTGCCGGCCCTCACCCATTCCCAACTATCGTGCGTGAGTTCCAGCGTATGATTGGTGAAGAAACCAAACATCAAATTTTAGCTCGTGAAGGCAGACTGCCTGACGCTGTGATTGCCTGTGTGGGTGGCGGCTCAAATGCCATCGGTATGTTTGCCGATTTCATTAAAGAGTCAGATGTTCGCCTAATTGGCGTTGAACCTGCAGGTAAAGGCTTAGATACCACAATGCACGGCGCACCGCTTAAACACGGTAAGCTGGGTATTTTCTTTGGTATGAAATCACCGCTAATGCAAGACCCTGATGGTCAAATTGAAGAGTCATACTCTATCTCTGCAGGTCTAGATTTCCCATCGGTTGGTCCTCAGCATGCTCATCTAAATGCCATAGGCCGCGCAGAATACGGCGCAGCAACAGATGATGAAGCACTTGAAGCATTCCAAATATTAGCGAAAAAAGAAGGCATTATCCCAGCGCTTGAGTCCGCTCACGCCCTAGCCTATGCATTAAAAATGGCGCACGATGAACCTGAAAAAGAACAGCTATTAGTGGTTAACCTTTCTGGTCGTGGTGATAAAGACATTTTCACTGTGTACGACATTTTGAAAGAAAGAGGAGAGATGTAATGGACCGTTACGCAGCATTATTTGAGCGTTTAGAAGCGAAAAGCCAAGGTGCATTTGTTCCGTTTGTGACCATTGGCGATCCTAACCCAGAGCAGTCTCTGCGCATCATGCAGACTCTAGCGAAGGCTGGCGCTGATGCACTTGAATTAGGTATTCCATTTTCTGATCCTCTTGCAGATGGCCCGACGATTCAAGGTGCCAACATTCGCGCATTGGATTCTAAAACTACCCCGAGCATTTGCTTTGATCTAATCAGCCAAATTCGCGCACAATACCCTGATATGCCAATCGGTTTGTTAGTTTATGCCAACCTTGTATTTGCCAATGGTATTGAACATTTTTACCAAGCTTGTGCTAACGCTGGCGTTGACTCGGTATTGATTGCCGATGTACCGACTGGCGAGAGTAAAGAGTTTAACGCTGCGGCTAAAAAAGCAGGCGTACACGCTATTTTCATCGCGCCGCCAACGGCAACAGATGAAACACTAAAAGAAGTATCAGAATTAGGTGGAGGTTACACTTACCTACTTTCTCGCGCAGGTGTCACTGGCGCGGAAACTAAAGCAAACATGCCCGTTGATCACATGCTTGAGCGCCTCGCTAAATTTGACGCGCCACCAGCATTACTTGGCTTTGGTATTTCTCAACCAGAACAAGTGGCTTCAGCAATTAACGCTGGCGCAGCGGGTGCTATTTCAGGCTCTGCGGTAGTGAAAATCATCGAGAGTAATCTTGGTGATGACGATAAAATGCTTGAGCAACTTTCAAGCTTTGTCACTAACATGAAAGCCGCAACTAATAAGTAGCAGTCTCATTTTCAATTTCTATTGTTAGTCGCTAGATAGGCTAAAATTAGAGATAGTGAAAATTAAAAAAAACACACTTTAAGGTGCTACCTTTAGTGTGTTTTTTTATGTTAATAAAACAGCACGCTTTCCTATTTATGTCGCGCAATCAATGCTTTAGTACATAGACGCGTAAGTTCTTTATTTTCATCTTCGGTTAAACAATCTAAAAACGTTGAACGGGTTTCTTTAGCAATACCAGTACAAAGATCCTTCACTGCAACACCACTTTCAGTCAAAGCAACCAGCTTGTTTTTTAAATTTTTATCATCTTTCATCGTAATCACCCAACCACGTTTAACCATATTATCAACGGTCCTTTTGGCTGCGCTTCGATCATGCATTAAATAGTCAGCAAGTTGTTGCTGTTTAATTGGTTGATATTTAGCAATGATATGCATCGCCATTAACATTTCCAACGTGATATCTGCATGTTGACGCAATTGCTCATGGGTCAAATTACGATGCAAGCGAGTAAGAATCGTCATTAAAAATAATGGACTGTCTTCCAAGATGGAAAGATTTGGTAACCCTGCTGCAGAAAGTGATTGATTAGACATCTTCTATTCTTATTCAAAATAATACCAAACAAAGATAGCATATTTATTGCGCCATCAACAATAACCAAAACAACCAACTACCCCACTAATATATATCGACTTGACTGGACATATTTGACACAAAAACAATCCACTTAAAAACAACAACTTAACAGAAAAAACCAATCATAAAGAACAAAAGTACGCGCTTTATGTTGCGTCATCAACAAAAATAAAGCACTATAACCATATTGTTGATGGCGCAACATTACTAACATGTAGTAAAAAGTGTCGATGCCTTCAACACCATTAATACCTCAATAACATGAGTTAATTTAATGGCTCGAACTTTAGAACTACTGCGATAGGACGCGGTAACAGAACTCAATATTACGGATAGAAACAAGACACGTTTCATCCTAATAACTAAGAGATACACTGATGAAAAAAATAATCTTTAATGTATATGCTGCTTTGCTTGCTTCGATTGCAATATTTTGCGCTATTTTAATGACAGAACCAGGCCAATCACTGGCCGTACCCAGAGATTGGGTTTTAGGTTATTACAACAACCTTTCTACCTTTATCATTGCGCAAACTTTCGCACTTATTGGTTTGTGGTACTTAAGTGAAAAATGGGGGATGTGGAGTCGTAAGCTGATGTCTCTTGCAACCGTAGGTGTTTTGATTACGTTTTGGGCTGTCTCCTATGCAATGCCAACGGCATTTCCTACGGAGCAATTTACTGCTAATTACGTTTCTGTGGATGAAGCCGACTCTCAAATACCGCAAGAAGATCAACGAGTGTATGTTGTAGAACAAGATGGCGAGGTTCGTATATTTCCACGCTACCACGTTCAATTGCCACACGTAGCAGGTTGGCAGCACAATGATACGGACTACGCTATCACCTATTGTGGCTTGTCAAACTTACCAATGGTTGTTGAAACCGATTACGGTCTTGGGGAAGCAGACTTACAAGTATTAGGACAAACCCATAATAATTTGGTGTTTAAAGATGTAAATAATGGCACTGCTATTCAGCAGGCAACAATGCAATCAGAATTTACAGAGCATAAACCAACGGTGATTCCAAACACAATGATGACATGGGATGAGGCTAAAGTTCAGTACCCAGATGCACAAGTCTATGTTTATGGTATGCAGCGAATGATTGACGGCGTGTTACTTGATTTGTTTGAACAACCATTGATTAATCAACGCGATATGGAGAAAGAAGAGTTCATATTCCCAACTCTTTCACTGGATGATTTACGTATGAATCCAAAAACTGAAATTTTTGGTTATGACAATGGCCGCGGCCAGCAAGTTGCGATTAATCCAGAGTTTGCTCGCACAAATAATGGGTACGAATTTGAATTAGCAGACGAAAAATTACGCATTATCACCGACGGTAGTGTAGTACGTTTAGTCAACGCTGAGACAAATCAACAAGTACCCACTCACAATGGATTCCATTTTGGTATTTGGGCTGAGTACTTCCCTAACTCTGAAGTACTTCAATAAATCACTTGTTGATAAAAGTGATAGTAAAGCCCACTTAGGTGTAATGCCGTTCACTTAAGAGTGTGAACGGCTTTTTTATTATTGGCATATCGCTGCGGTCTAGGTTTGACTGCCCTTGGGAATGTTCTTTCCCTTCGCCTCTCCAGCACTAAGCTTTCTGCCATGTTATGGAAGCCTTTTAGTTGCCTTGGAATTGCGCCCGGCGTTGAGTAAGGTAAGCCAACAAGTAACGCCGATATATGGGCCAAGGTTCCATTAAAACTCAACTGATAAGGAAGGTAATTCCCCTTTAAATTTAAGCAGAGTTCGACCATTTGATATCGAATTAAATTATACGTT
>NZ_LZFW01000023.1 GCF_001676025.1 Vibrio sp. UCD-FRSSP16_30 | reverse complement strand
AAGCCCATCTCGATTAAGTCAGGGTGGACGGGGACTTTTCGAATTGCGTGTTTATTTTTAACGTGTTGGTGCTCTCCTGCATCGGTGATGCTGATACAAGGGATAGGCTCGTTATGTCGGGCATCAATAGTTCGTAGTTGGCACGCCTCTGATGGTCTAAGCCCCATATACAATTGAAGAAGTGTTATCCAAAACAAACTCTTTGAGGCATTGTTGAAAGCAGGGTGATGGATCAATGTATGAAGTTCACTCTCTGACCAACGAGAACGTTGATCCGAGGCGTGCTGATTAGATTTGAAAGTATAAAGTAGATTTTGAGTCGGATTGGATGGGATTTTTTCCATCGCAGTTAACCATTTAAAGAATTGCTTAACAGAGGCAAGAAACCCTTTATTTGTTTTAGTACTACGTCCTTCTAAATTTAAACGCTCAATGTATGACATAAATAGAGCGGTATTTAGCGATTGACTTTTTAACTCTAAATAGAATGTAATGAAGTGATGAATGCGTTGTTTTAGTTGATGAATGGACAGTGGAGTAATGTTTTCACTTTCTTTGTAGCTAATGAATTCATCTAACCATTGATTTAAGGGAGGAGCCCCGTTGCTTTTTTCTTTTGGGGGCACGGTTGTCTTGGGTGTTGTAGCAGCTAGCGAGCTTGAGTTGAAATCAAGGTGATTAGAGAGTGACGACCATGATTCTTCAATGTGCTTTTTAAGCTCAGATTTGAATTGACCAAGATACTCACTACTGAACTCCCTATCTAATGGCATTTTATCTAGGGATTGAACCACAATTGGTGCAGTAGCCAGGTTTCGTCTCAGTGCTGTAGGACGAGATTTAGTACGAAGACTTATCTTAAAGTCGAATGGGAAGCCCAGTTTTACTAGCTTCTTAGGGGTGCAGGTTCGGGTGTAATAGACCGAATTGGGATGTTTATAAAGATACAATTGACTCACCTCATTGGATTTGAAGTGACTCCCTAGTTCCTAAACGTAAAAAGTCCCTGATAAATCAGGGGCTCGAATGTGGCGGAGAGATAGGGATTTGAAACCTAGGAATCACCCCTAACACTATACCGACATACATCTAACCCGTTGATTTCAAAGGATTCATTGTGATTTCGATGGTGAACCATGCTCTGAGATTGACTCACCTATTTGTTTATCATAGCACGTAGTATTTAGATTTCTAAAGCTTGGAATTGAAAATAGTTAGGGATTTGGCTCTTTTACTAGGGATCTTGTCGAATGCATTGGTGTTATAGGTGAGCAAAGTTACTCGTCACTCAAATAGCTGTTTTTCATATCTAGTGTTTTACATAGAAGTGAGAGTAGTCAACCGATCATCAAACAAGGTTTCACTCCAAATGATCTATGGTGGGATTGTAAGTGGTTTTAATCATCGCAATTTGTGAATAACTAAAATAATCACAAATAACACCACTATTGTTGTTTTTTTTCGTTGTTTAATATAACAAGTGCAAACCCAATGATACCGGCTATAAAGTACTGAATAAATAAAGTTGCTACATTTATAATTGCAATTTTACGGGGTGGATTAAATATAAAACTATATCCGAAATTAATACTATTACTTTTATATATAGCATAAAATGGCGGGAAAATAGTCATAAGTAACATACATACAACTGTAATAATTAAAATATTCTTTTGTGTTCTATTCATAATAAATATACCCAGTCAAGTGTCCTGTATTGTAATAATAATGAACCATTGTTAATAATGGGTTTGAGTATTATAAGTTTGCAATAAAAAAGATAAATCTACAGCGTGCTCTAAATGGGTGGATTGCAAAGCAGTGCCTAAGTGAGTGCGGTAGAATGGATAATATGATTCGACAGTCCTTAAGTACAAGTTTCATCGTTTTTTGAACGCCTTCTCTATCATTGCCTTTGGTATCAATACCAGATACTGGGTGCCGATGTGTAATCCAATAGCGACGTAGTGCATCTAGCGTTCGATTGGGCAATGGTAACTTACGGTCTTTTCCGCCTTTCCCTTGTCGTATGTTGACAGTCATGGAAGTAGAATCAATGTCATGAACCGTTAAATTTAACCCTTCACTAAGACGTAGCCCGAGAGTATATAAAGTGAGAAAGAAAACTTGATAACGAGCTTTTCGGGTCTTACTGATAAGCAGTCCAACTTGCTCAGGGGTGAGGATATCAGGTAGAGTTTTAATTTGTGGTGGTTTGACAATATTCAACCATTACCACTGTTTGTTCAGCGTATATTTATAGAAAAATTGCAGTCTATTACGGTCAAGTTTGACAGTACTCTATGAGTAAGATTCGATGAGGTTAGCAAAGAAAGCTTTTAAGTCATCTGTGCTTAAAGTATCTGGTGAACGATCAAAATAATGAGTAATCCGACGTACCGCACGGGAATAAGCTTCAATTGTCGCAGGTCGTTTACCTTGCAGCTTAAGGTTGGTAAGGTATTGTTCATAAAGGGAATTAAATTGTTGTTCTACGCTGTTCATCATATTCCCTCCAGTATGAGCCTCTAAAATTAGAGGGTACTGAAAGTATTGATGATGAAGGTTCTTTTCTGCCGCCTAGCAGCTTCGTTCAACAAAGTATTCAAACGGAAAACTTACAGTTGGCTGTTTTTCGTGCCTCAAAAATCTTAGCCAACTATAGTATTGAAATCGGGTATTTCTAGGAGAGTTAATTGACATTTAGCGAAACCATCACAGGCCTCAGATCAATATCTGAAGAACTTAAAAATAAAGGCATAACGGTTGAGAAGCTTGATGAAGCTATTTCAGAGCTTACAAAGCATCACAATAACATTAGGGAAATCGAAGATAATATTGATGCAATCAAGGATGAGGTGATCGCTCCGATAAAGGAAGAACTTATTCAAAACAAGACAGCAGGAAGGTTTTCTGTGTTTGGATTTTGGGTCGGAGCTATTGGACTGGTTGTTTCGATTGGTACTTTGCTTTCCCAGTCAAAAGGTATAGATGCCCCATTTGCAAATAATCACGAAATATCTGAACGACTTCATCAGATTGAAACTCAATTGTTGTTTCCCAAAGGGATGTCTACAGACCCAGGCGAAATTGTCGTCAAAAGGTCTGAGCGTATGGAAATAGCCTCACTAAATGAGGATAAATTCTACATAAAAGTTGACTCAACTGCCGTCTGGCCAAGGGGTGAGGGTATTAAGGGCGGCATAAATATATACAAAAATGGTATTCTGTTAGGCAATCTTGCGTTAAAAAATAGTGTTACTCGAAGTGATGGGGTATCTGAGCTTCGTCCTTGGTTTGACGCTGAAGCGTTAGCTGTAGATGTCGGAGATAAAATAGAAATTGGTACTATTCAAATCGAAGTAAAAAGAATACTAAATGTAGAACCGAAAGGACGGTTCTTAGGTGATGCATATGACGGTATAGTCTTCCATCTGTCTGAAAATCAGAATATAACAAGCCAAAGCACACGGTCGCAGTAAACTGCGCCGGTGTTTGAAGCGTTATAAATTTTATTCAAATTTGGAGATAAAATTGAAACCAAAAATTTTTATAGCCTCATCAGTGGAAGGGTTGGATATTGCTTATGCAATACAGTCAAATTTAGATTTTGATGCTGATATGACGGTATGGAGTCAGGGAGTATTCACGTTATCTCAAACCTCACTGGACTCTTTGATAACTGAGTTGGATGCATCAGATTTTGGTATCTTTGTATTTACTCCTGATGATGAGACTGTGATACGAGGTGAGTCAACAAGAACCATAAGAGATAATGTTTTGTTTGAGTTGGGTTTATTTATAGGAAAACTAGGAAAAGACCGTTGTTTCTTTGTTGTGCAAGACAGCACAGAACTACATATCCCAACTGATCTCTATGGTATTACTCCTGCCCGTTATCGTGGAGACCGCCGTGATAAGAACATTGAGGCGGCTTTAGGTTCTGCTTGTAATTACATTCGTAGATTTGTTCGGGATTTGAAGAGTGTATCTAGCACTCAGGAAACTGTAAATCCTGAGCTTGTAGATGAAAATTTAGATGATGCTGACATTATAGCTATCCTAGAAACCTGGCTACGTACTGATGCCAGAGAGGGTACAGCAATAAGATACTCTGATGTTGATAAGTCCGAAAATCTTCCAAATGGTTCAACTAAGCGTCTTATAACTCAAGTGTTTGAACGAAATACTGATCTAGTGCTCGAAATTAGTGGGGCATCAGTATTTAAGTTCGGTGAAGAGTTGAGGTTGAGTTCTTACATCGTCTAAACCAGGTTTATAACAAATAAGGATAAGAGTCGCCCAGCCGACACTTTATCTGGTGTTGAACAAGCCCAATCGTGTAGTTGTCTTCTATTAGTAAATTGCTCTTTGGTGAGTAGCTTGTAATGAGCCTCATCGACTTTCTACAAGTCGCACGAGGCTATCGAGTCGAATCCGCTATGATTAACCCTGACTTATTGGATTTTATCCACTCTAGCTTTTGAGGGTTAGCCCCTCGATAGTCTTGTAAAACAGCGATCTGGATAAAAGACTTGTGTGTATCTAAGGTAGTGAAAATTATGTTATTATTCATACTAGCCCCCAGTTTAGTTGTTTAAATACACTAATTATGACACTGGCTTTAAGCTAACCCATGCAATTATAGGCTAGCACCTTATGGGAATCATTATGTCTAACTTTAAAGGAGAACCCAATGAGGTTGGTGTTTACAATGTTATTATGCATGCATGTATTTAATGCGTATGCTGGTGACGGGCACTCTCTCAAAAAGTCCTGTATTGAAGCTGAAAGATTATGGTCAGGCAAAATTGGAGATAAAGAGCAAGGATTTTATTGCGTAGGGCTATTAAAAGGAGTTGTTTCTGTAATGACAATTACCGCTAATTCATCAGATAAAGAAACTGCTAATCACTTAGGGATGTGTAACAAAGAAAAGCCTCAGCATTTTATTACAACTGAAAAATCAATTGAAACAGTACTTAAGTATTTGTATTCAAATCCGGATAAACTGAACCAACAAGATTTTTCTATTGCTATGCAAGCTATGCAAAAAGGGTTTCCTTGTACTAAATAAAGCTAATAAGAAAATTAATCTGGGCTGCTAACTGTTGGCTAGGTTTCGTTCTGCTTCTCATTTTCGCTAACTACTAGTCAATCTCTTATTTGGGTGTTGATATTCAAAAAGGAAAAACAATGAGAATGATTTTTACATTTATTTTTTTACTTCCAGCATTGGCTCTTGCTGATACAACGACATACTTATGTAATTACGGCAGTTACAGTGATCAGGAAGGTAATCATAAGGTCAAAAATAAGTTCGAGCTAAATTTTATTGTGGATAAAGACACTAGCAAAAGCTATTTGCTGGGTAATAATGGCAGCTCTGAAGTTAAGCTATTCGAATCAAGCGATCAACTAGCCTTTATTGAAATCACTGCAACCGGCAACCTCATGACTACTGCGATTGATAGTAAATTTAATTCTGTTCATAGTAGAAATTCAATAATGTTCGGCGAAATGCTGCCATCACAGTACTATGGAAAGTGTGAAGTTAAATAAAGCACATCATAAGCGCAGTAAATTCGCTTTTCTTTAACGCACACCGTTACCTTCGTCATTAAACCTCAAAAGAAGATAGCATGGAGCAAATGATCACAAATGAAATAGTATAGTTGATTGTAGCTTCAATTATTTGTACACCACTACTATGGCAAATATTCAAGAAAGCAGGGGTTCTCTTCTTGTTCTTTCCCACCTTTTGGTGTCTTAGTCGTAGCGCTAGTTCTAGGTTATAGAAAATGACCCAACGGCAAGGAGGAATAGCATGGTTGGTATTAGCATTTGGCAAATAATCATAATCTTTATCATGCTAGATCTTAGTATGGTTTGGGCTCTATTATTCGCACGCATCGTAGGAAAAGCTGGTTTTAATAAATGATGGGCGATAATTCCTCTCATCCCACTCTTAAATATGATTTTTCTGTGGGTCTTTGCTTTTAAAAAATAGCCTGAGTAAGTTTAGTGAGTGAGGCAGATTTGAGCGTGGCTTTGCCTCAAAGCGTTAAGTGGCAGTCGTCATTTCACTATGAGTGACTCCATCAAAATTGGATACTGAGTTAAACGATTATCATACTTGTAATTGACATTGAATAAAGGCGCTGACAAACCTTTATCTTTGCTCAATTGAGCAAACTCTGCCGAAGAATATTTTAAACCCTCTAGTCAGAAATTACCCAGCAAAAGAACGCAACAGCAAATTGTAATCCTCATCATTGTATTACTCCCATTGAATACAAAAGAGGGGCGAGTGACTCGCACGTTTTTAACGTTTTCCTTCTTGTATTCGGTTTTAGCCAGAAAAAACCTGAAAAGCCATAACTCACCGAGTTGTGGCTTTTTTCTTGGGCGCAGTCTTAACAATGTAAAAACCTGACTCGATGGTGTTTCACCTTAATATCCCCTACCTAATAGCATGACGCCGAGGCGTTTTTATAACGGTCTAGTGATAGAGATAAGAAGAAGCTCATGAAAAAAATGAACAGCTAAAACCAACCAATGCATGAGGCAAAGAGCGATACATCAGCATTGGTAAAGTAAGGCGAACAAGTTTTGTTTGATGAACGGCCTTCTGACTAGAAATAGTAAATAAGAAGAGTTCGATTTTCGCGATAAATATGGAAAGGCTAAAACCGACCAGTGCGGGAGCGCGTAAGCGCGAGCAATCAGCACTGGTAAAGGTGGAGTGTGATGACAGTATGAGGCTTCGTCTAATTGTCGAAAGAAATTAGACGAAGCCCTACAAGATGCACAACCCCTTATAGAATCAGGTTCCGATGGAACTGACTCGTAAAGTTTTCGGAAGTTACGGAATGGAAAAGAGACTTGGCGCGACAATAAGCAGCATGTGCTAGGCGTTATTGTTGTAATGCAAACAAGAGAGTTCCAATGACTTCAAAATAGATATAGCACGCAAATAGAGGATGCAATAAGCCGCACGCTGATGCCAACAGCGCTATTTGTTCGACTGAGGCTGCAACACTGCCCATGACCTTAAAGTAGAAGGGAACGGTCACCCCCCCTGATGTGAGGATGCAATAAGCCCACCGTCTCCTAGTGGAGAAGCACATTAGTTTAAAAAGGCGTATTCATTTATCGATACAGGAGTGAGACTCTCCTGCGCATGACTTGCTATGTCAAACCCGCTTAACCGAAAAACCATTGCTCAAACTGGCTGATAGGAAACCCCGAAAAGGGTGTTTATGTGATGCCGATTGGCTCAAATTAAGTAGCGCACCCATTAAGTCGTCATGTTTAAACAAAAATAAACACTGACGGATTATTTGATGGGCCGTTATTGATTTACCTATGGAAAATTTAACAACAAGAGTAGGTGGGTAGTATGAATCAAGGCACAACGCGCCAAGTAAAGGCATTAATGAGCCACACTTTAAAGCCAGGCATTCCTTATCGTAAGAAGCGACTCAACCGTCTTTTGCGTATGCTTGATGACATATTCGAGCATGAGCCTTATTTAGGGGAGCGATTGGAGAGTCTGGGACGCAATCACATGATTGGTTACTGGCGTCGGACTGAGCATGAATCACAAGCTGTGCGTAAAGAAAAATACCAAGTGTTACTTTCTTTTGTTGAGTACGCGAATTTGAACATCCGAGTTCCTATACCAAAAGACGTAAAACGCAATCTGTAATGAATCACGCATCATTTTAACTACTAGAAAATACAAAAAACGCGCTTACAGCGGTATGTGAGCGCGTTTTTTGTGTTTTTGATGAGAGCCAAATTAAAATCGCCACACAGTGGTGACGTAAGCGCCCCTTGAAACTACTTCCTCTAGATTTAAACAGAGGAAAGAACATGAGAAAGACAAAATATCGTGGTCATCAACCCAACGGCGTTCGTGACTTCAGTAAGCCGAACTTTGGTTTACGCTCTAGGCAGATAGATAAAGCGCTTATCAACGCTTCGCTTGAGCAGTTAGGAGGGGTGAAAAACAATACTCACGCGGCAAGGTTACCTGCTTGTCGTGAATTTGCAGATTTTTTAAAGCGTCATACCGATGTGAAGCGACTGGATAAAGTCGATAAATCTCATGTGATGCTTTTTGGTGAATATTTACGAGAGCGATTTGAATCTGACAATGGGTTCACAGCAAGTTCGGCAAGAGACTATTTGAGTCATATTAATGTTTGCATGCAGCAAGCCAGAGGCGACAGTAAAACTAAGGTGTTGGCGACTAAAGAGTTGGATTATCCTCAAAAATCAGGCATTGCCACAGTGGATGCCTCGGTTAATGACACTCTTCATCAGTGCATTTTGTCAAAAGCCTCTGAGCCATTGGCGGTGATGGCCGACCTGCAACGTCAATTTGGTTTACGGCAACGAGAGGCTGCGCTGTTAGACAGTGCTAAAGCACTCAGTGATGCCGTAAATCATGGGAAGATATGCGTTTCTAGAGGCACTAAAGGTGGACAACCACGGGAAGTAGAATGTGATAAAGAGGGGCAATATCAAGCGCTTCAACGAGGAGCACAGCACCAAGCACAAACAGGGCATGACAACCTTGTTCCAGTCACTATGAGTATAAAATCATTTCAGTCGTGGGCATGGCGCGAGCATCAACGTATCGATCCAACCTATAAAACCCACGGTGAGCGAAAGCATTTTGCTTGTGAGTATTATCTGGCATTAACTCGCGTATTGCCGCCAGTGAAGGTAGGTGTTGCTCATGGTAAGGCGCATCATGAGTACATGGCCTCGCAACTCAACATCTCACTTCAACAAGCGCGAGAGTTAGATAAAGAGGCTCGTATGACCATCTCTAAATCATTGGGTCATCATCGAGTCAGCATCACTTCAGCGTACCTTGGCTAAAAAGGTGTGGGTGTTAGAGCACTAAAAAATTCGAACGTATTATTATTTGGCATTAGCTTGGCTTAATACAGATAAGACTGATATTTAAGGAGCTTCAATTTAGGCATGCTATAAGCCTGCATCAAAGTGCTGTTAGGAGAGAATAATAGAATAAAGCTGTGTGATGACTTAGGCCCCCAATAGTATTGAGGGCCTTTTTTACGATGGTGGTTAGTTAGCTTTAGATACGCACTGCTGTGCACCAATCAGTTGCAACAGAGCGACCGTGTGACCCTCTGAGGTCGAACAGAGGGCAAATACACACCAACGTTCTACAATGCCATTGCAAACGAAAGAAAGGGTCATGTTGTTGATGTCGATAGTTCTGAGTGTTTTGTTTGCACCTACAGCACATTGGCTCATTAATGAAAATTTATCGTCGACTAGCTTAGAGACAGGCTTGTTCATTTTAATGGCGACCATTGGGTTTTGGCTAAATTCACTCAGATCAATGTTCATTAGTGGAGTGAGTTGAAGGTTTTTTACGTTGTCCATACAGGCATCCTTTTTTATGGGTTTTGGTTTATATCTTCATTCTTAAGCTAACACTTCTGATCTCGCGCCAAAGCGATTTCCCGGAAATAAATGTTAAAAAAAAATATTTTTATTTTGAAGGATCTGAGGTGGATGAGCAGGATAGGTTTCCTTTTTGAGAGTGAGGATCTTGTCGTGTATCACGAAAAGATATGGGGTCATCATCAAATCCCAATCACCCTACATATCTTCACTAAAAATGGATGGGAGTAAGAACAATAAAAAATACGAACGTATTAATATTTAGCGTTGGTTTGGCTTAATACAGGTAGAGTTTAGGCATGATATAAGCCTGTATCAAAGTGCTGTTAGGAGAGGAAAATAGAATGAAGCTGTCTGATTAATTAAGCCCTCAATAGTATTGAGGGCCTTTTTTACGATGGTGGTTAGTTAGCTTTAGATACGCACTGCTGCTGTGCACCAATCAGTTGCAATAGAGCGACAGTGTGACCCTCTGGGGCCGAACAGAGGGTAAATATGCACCAACACTCTACGATGCCATTGTTAACGAAAGAAAACGTCATATTGTCGATGTCGATAGCTTTGAGTATGTTATTGAAACCGCACACACCCAAGACACATTGACCCATTAACGAATGTTTATCGTCGACCAGTTGAGAGGCCGGTTTGTTCATATTGATTATGGCGATGGGGTTTTGGCTAAACTCGCTCAGATTAAGATTCACTAGTGGAGTGAATTGAAGGTTTTTTACGTTGTCCATACAGGCATCCTTTTTTATGGGTTTTGGTTTATATCTTCATTCTTAAGCTAACACTTCGGATCTCCCGCCAAAGCGATTTCCCGGAAATAAATATAAAAAAGTAATATTTTTATTTTGAAGAATCAGATGCGGATTAGCAGGATAGGTTTAGTTTTTAATCGGAGTGAGCTTGTCGCGTATCTCGAAAAGCTAATGGACTCTTTTCATTCGGCTTTAACCAGAAAAGCCATGACTCTAGGGGCATGGCTTTCTCTTATACGTTTGATCTTACAAAGATAAGATTGATTACCTTAAAAAATTCAAACTACAGTAACAGACCAAAATCAGTCTGTTTGGGTTTAGACTTGGGGAATAAGCCCATCACGCGCAATCCAAACTTTACACACTGCCAAGTTGAACGGCGTGAGACTTCCACCTGTAAATTGTGAGGCTCTATGCTTTGTTGTCCTGCCAAAGTGGGCTCAGTATGGACTGATTGTATGGCATCCGGTTGAGAGTCGGAGGCGACTCTATTGGGCAGTGGTAAAGCGGAGTCGTTTGAATGTTTTATTGCTGAGCTCGAGTTTATTTCATCGGCTTGATGCTCTAGATTGGGTTCATCATGTAATGATTGTGCAGCGCTAAGCATAGAGCGAGTATCCTCATCAGAGATAGACAACCACTGAGCATAGTGTTTTTCAGTGACTGAAGTATCGACATGTCCCATTATCACAGAGACAAGTTTGATTGGAGCCCCTCCACTCAACGTTATAGAGGCAAATGAGTGGCGCAGTTGAGATGGCCCTCGGTGTTTAAGCCCCGTGTCTTCAAGAAATTTAGTGAAAAATCGTTGAGCATAATTTTTGCTATCCGTAAATGCCTTACCAGTGAGATCATTGACAAACACAGGTCTGAATGAGTGAGGAGTAAACGCCGTTTTACTGACATCACGAACTTTAATGTCAATCGCTTCTCTATTACCGGTAATGTTAAACTGGTTTTGAAGCAAACTCATGGCTTCATCAGTCAGATCGATAGTACGACGTGATTGTTTTGTCTTTGGTCCATTGAACTCTTTTAGCGTTCGGGAGCGACAAATAGACACTTTTCGCTCCTTAAAATGAATGTCACTCCAACACAGTGCAACAGCCTCTTGCATTCTCAGTCCAAGCAGTCTTCCTAACAATGCCAGTGCTTTTCCTGATGGGAATTGTGTCTCTGTGTTTTCCATTTTGCGAAAATCGCCCTTAGAAAATGGTTTTTTTTCTTCAAGGACGGTATCCGGCTTTAAGCCTTCAAGTTTCTCACAAGGATCTTTAAGAAAATACCCATCGTTCGTTGCCATTTTAGTCAGCTTCTTGAGCACGGTCAGTCGGTTAGTGATGGTTTTGTTTTTGTAATGCTCTTGCCAATCGGTGATGATTTCGATTATGTCGCTGTACTTGAGATCTTCAAATATATAATTTTGTTCTATCTCACTACAGACAATATTGAGACAGCTTTTATAGCTCTTATAGGTTGATTCTTTGTACGTGTTCTCACAGTAATTTTCAGTGATTTTGTGATACTTGCTTAGTCTGTCAGCGGAATCGTTCATTTTTATCTCCAGTTGCAACAGCATTCTGCTGCTGCTTTGGAGTGGGGTAATCCAAGTGAAAAAAGAAAAATCCCGTGTTGCGACAAAAAAGAAACGCAACACTCTGATCCTGTTTAATGATCATGAATGCTGAAAATATCGATAACGGCTTTCAGTTTTGGTAGCGTCAATTTCTTACCATAGCGTCCATAGGTCATGTTGTGATTGGCATGCCCCACCACTTCTGCCACTTGATATTCCTCTATTCCTTTTTGTTTGAGGTCATCAATGAAGGTATGGCGGAATCCATAGGCCGTAGGTCGTGCGCCAGATTTCATTGCTAAGGCATTTTGGATTTTGGCAAATTGAGTTCGAAATAATTTGGTCCAGTCTTGATCTGGTCCTGTCGGTGTCCAGTTAAAGAGGTTAATTTGATTTTGTCTTTTTTGTTCTCGTACAAAATCAAGAAAACCAAGTTGAATTAGAGCGTTATGTACAGGTAACGTTCTTAATGAATGTTGATTTTTTAACTTTTGAGATTCGCCCTTATCGGTAATGGTGAGCACAAGCATTTCTGATTTTATCTGTATATCAACGATTGCAAGTTGGCAGACTTCGGAAGGTCTTAGGCCCATGTAGATAAGAAGTAACACACTCCAACGCATAGAGGGGGTTGCTCGTTGAAATTGGTCACATTTAAGAAAGGTCTCGACTTGTGTTTTAGACCATTTCTCACGTTGTTCAGAAGCGAATTTGTCTGACTTAAAGGTGAGTGAAAGGCCATCAAACGAGTTTTTGCTAAGAAAGTCATTAATCACCAACCATTTAACAAATTGTTTCGCCGAACCCCAATAGTCTTTTTTAGTTTTGGCACTTTTATCCCATGACTGTAGGTGATTGCCAAATGCCATAAGAATGCGTGCATTGATTTGGGTGATCGACGTCTTTGATTTTTTAAGATGATCGAGAAAATAGCGAGTTCGTTTGTCGAGTTGATGCACGGTTAAGTGTGTGACTTTAGCTTTGCGTTTAGTCTCGATGAATTGCTCTTGCCAACGATAGCCAATGACATAATTATTGTTTGAGTTCTTAGGCTTTTGAGACTGCCCTAAAGGATCACTCGATAGCAGTTCATGCTCAATGCCAGTGTCATTAAATGCATTGCGAAATATTTGAACAGAGGAAGTGATTTCTGACTTAAAAGTTGCAGGTGAATCCCTAGTAATATCGATTTTGTCTAGGGATTGAAGTACATGAGAAAGAATTGGCGCACTTCGCCTAATCGCAATGGAACGAGATTTAGTTTGTAGGCTGAATTTAAAATCGAAAGGAAACCCTTGTTCTGTAAGGGCTTTAGGGGTACATACGCGAATAAAGTAAACGCTGTGACGACTTTTAAAAAGATACATTGACTCACCTGATTGACTCACCAGAGCAATTACAGGTATCAGAAATGCAAAAAGCCCCTGATAAATCAGGGGCTCGAATGTGGCGGAGAGATAGGGATTTGAAGACTTCCTATTCTGAAACCTTATCTATAACCCCCTTGTCTAGGTAGGGATTAAGATTTTAGAAACCTTAGAGTCAATTTCAGTTGACTTACACTATTGACAATAACTGCAACTGTAAATCATATCAAGGATAAAATAAAGTTTTTTCAAATACACCTGAAATTAGCTCGGCACCAAATTTATTCAAATGGTCATCATCAAAATAGTATGATTTATCGCCTATATTCCCATTGCAATAGTTTGAATCACATAAGTATGGAATAGGATCAATAATAGTAACTCCACATTTCTTCGCCATTGTATTCTGTGTTTGATATACGATATTCTGCCTTTGAAGATATTCATTAAATGATAATTTAATTTCGCCAGCCTTTCCTGTTGTCATAATATTTTTCATTAGAGTTTTAGGCACATCCTGTTTGAGTTCAGGTATAGGTCGAACAACAAATGTAGGGCTATGTTTAGTAAACTCACATGCAGTAGAAACTAGAGCATCAACCATTGCAGACTTTGTTTTATCTTTATCTTGAATAAATTTAATTGGATAATTTATTCCATCCTTTTCGTTCTGACCATAAAAAGCAACGGCAGTTCTATTAATAATTATTATTGGAACACCTTGGTATTTTTGTTTCGCCTCTTCAAGTGAACGTTCAACAAATACTCCGCAACCATCTGAAAATTTAGGTTCAACTCTGTAGACGCCTTTAGCTGTAGGGCAACCACTCATAGTCCAGTCAAGAACTGATTTATTACGTTCATTATAAAGTCTGCTTATCATACCAATTAAGGCTTCTGCATGACTATCTCCAATAACTATAGCTCCTACTTCTCCGTTACCATATTGACAACGAGGAGCCTTATCATCCCACCCTTTATGACATTGACTCCAACGTTCTTCCTTCAACGATTGAGTCGTAATGTTTTGAACTGATTTTGGATAATGAAAAAGTACACCCTTTGATAAAAAAACAAAGCTTGATAGCCCACCAATAAAGAGTATCAACCAAATTGGTTTTACATACATTAATTTACGCCATGAACTAAATGAAGAAAACTTAATACTCTCTATCAGGTGAACACTCAAAAAACCTAGTAGAATAGATATAGTAATCCCGTATAATTCTTGATTTTTAGTATTAGATAAAGAATTAATATACACGACAATAGGCCAGTGCCATAAGTAAATAGAATATGACCACTTTCCAAGAGCTTGAAACACTGAGTTATTAGTTACAAAGCTATCTTGACGATTCGCAATGATTATTAAGTATGCGCCAAATACAGGTACAAGAGCCCAATGTCCTGGCCATGCGATATCGCTTGATATAAAGGCGTATGACAGCAGGATTAATGCTAACCCTGTATATTCTGCTATTTTTTTGTGATTACTTTTAAGCGCAATAGGATACAAAAATGCTAATCCACCAAACATCATTTCCCATGCTCGGGTTGGCAGTAGGTAGTAGGCTGGATTAGGCCATTTAATTGTTGCGACAACACTTAATGCAAAACCGAGTAATGTGCCAAGTATTAACAGACGCTTGATGTTAGTAATAGATAGAAACTTCTTAAGCGCTATTAATACTATTGGGTAGATAATATAAAATTGCCACTCAACCGAAAGAGACCAAGTGTGTAGCAACCACTTTTCATGAGATGCAGCAGCGAAATACCCTGACTCTCGCCAGTAGATAATGTTAGATAAGAACCCCATACTACTGGCTACATGCTTGCCTAGTGCCCTGTAGTCCATTGGAGTAAGGTAAAACCACCCAAATACGAGCAAGACTAAACAGAGCACAGCTAATGCTGGAATGATACGATTAGCACGAGCTACGTAGAACTTGAATAGACTGAAATTATCATTTTCCAAACCTCGAAAAATAATACTGGTCATTAGAAAGCCTGATATGACAAAAAAGACGTCAACACCAGCAAATCCACCAGGAACCCAAGCAGGGTTAAAGTGGAATAATACTACAGCAATAACGGCAATGGCTCTTAAGCCGTTAATATCATATCTAAAGTTCATGGTTATCTATATCAAAAAAATAATGTGCGCGATTATAACAGAATTTAGGACAGTCTCAATATAGATTAATCCAACATACGATACTGATATCATGGCCTGCTTTATCTTTCTATCTGATTTAGATGGATTATTTCATAAGTTCATTTAAATTATGATTAGCCGTATTTTCACGCCTAGGTGTCTGTAACCCTTCAAGCTCTTTGGTTAGCAAGTAGTCTTTGATTTCATGCTCTCCCACCTTTAAATACTTCATTACTAGGGTTTCTATAGCCCAGTCATTAAGATCTTTAAAAGCTTCAATCACTTGACGATAAAATGTTTGATAATGAGAGTCGGATTTTTTACTCGATATGTATCGGTCAATGGAGGCAAAAATCTTAAGAAGGATTTTTACAATATCATTGGCGTCAACTTGGTCTGCTAGCTCCTTTAGCCGCGCTATGTTATCGGCTTTATCAATAGCCAAACGTTCATTGTCATAATTCAGTTGTGCTTGTATTTGGATTTTTTTCTCTAACCCTTTTGTAACCGTATCATTTCTATTTTTTATGAGCTGCAGGTGCTTTTCGTTGGCCTGTATTTCTTCTTCTTGCTTTATTGACTTGGCACGGGCGGACTGCCTTTCTGCGTCTCGTGTTTCTTGCTCTTTTTCATATTCACGAATACGAGTTGCCTCTAATCTCTCAGCCTGTGCGATCCTCTCAAGAATCATTTTTTCTTCTTCTAGTGCTCTTGTGTGGAAATTATGGCTACGTTGATGCTTTGGAAGCTTAGCTTCAACTCTCATCTGTTTATTCTTTTCAATTCGCTCTTGAGTCTTCTCTAATCGAACGGCTTTTAAGGGAATGTTTTCATTTTCTAGAAAGTAATTGGCATAGAGTAAGAACATGGCCTGCCAATACTCTCCGCGCAACTTTGAGTATTGGTAGTTTTTCTTCGCTTTACATTCTGTCCAGATATTTTGTTCTTCCATTGATAAGGTGTTGGTGACATAGCGATCAATAGCGCGCTCTTCGGTATGCCTCAAATCAAAAGTCTGCGTTATGCTATTTTTTCCATCGATAAAGCAATGTATATGACTGCATAGATCTTCGTGATCGAGTCGCTCATCGCCATGAGTCACTGCTAGCTTAATCGGGTGCTCGGGTAATACACGAGCTAGGAAACCTTTTAACAGTTTGTAGTTGTGTTCAGAGGTGAATGTTTCATTGTTGACTTGCCAT
>NZ_LZFW01000022.1 GCF_001676025.1 Vibrio sp. UCD-FRSSP16_30 | reverse complement strand
ATCTTTCATCGATTTATTATTATAAATAGCCATTCCCACAAGTAGCCAAACCATAGACTCGAGTGTGAGTTTTCGTTTTCTCATAGTCACGGTATCGGTAAGGGAATAGGCCTCATTGATTAGCTCTATCGGTAGCAAGTCAGACAAGGTTTCTACATTGCTAGGTTTCCAGTCATTAATTACGTTTAGGGCTTGGGAGACATCCATAAAAAAATCCATGTGCATTAGATACACATGGATTTTGACACCTCTGGAGGATCGGTCAACTGATCATATTTTGCTTAAATGATCGGCATTAAGCCTTATGGCTCGTTTTTTTATGTTTAAACTATGAGTTATTTGAAAATAAATTACTCGGTTTCAAGGGACATCATAAACAGACGAGCATCAAGTTCGAGCTGATGATAGTTGGGTTCCATATGGCAGCAAAGCGCATAGAAGGCTTTGTTGTGCTGTTTTTCTTTCAGGTGAGCCAGTTCGTGGACGATGAGCATTCGTAATAGTGGTTCAGGTGCATTTTTAAATACACTCGCAATACGAATTTCATTCTTAGACTTAACCTTGCTTCCTTGAACTCGATTGACGTAAGAGTGAAGCCCGAGTGCATTATTAATCAGATGAATTTTACTGTCGTAAATGACTTTGCTTAATGGAGAGGCCTTTTTTAGAAAACGGTTCTTTATCGCCATCGTATAGTCAAATAAGGCTTTTTCACTCTTGATGGTGTGATTATCTGGATAGCGCTGCTTAAACCAAGTATTTAGGTTCCCTGACTCTACAAGTTGGGTAATAGGGGTAATTATGTGTTCAGGATAGCCTTGAACATAGCGAAGCAAAGGGTTCATCGTATTCCAATAGAAAGATTAGAAGCCATTCATTTTACCTAATTCTGAATTAAGTAAACATGAAATTATGATTGGCTTGCTAATCTTCTTATTTAAGCATGCTAACTAGAAGCTTTAGAGCTCGCTAATGATTTTAGCTATTTGTTTTTATTGATACTCAACTGAGTGCCCGATTTACAGCGAAATGTGTAGTAGCGGCGGCTTTCATTAAACTTAGATAGCCCTTCACCAGAGCAATAATCAACATTAATATCACGCATGATTTCTAATGTTTTCTCATTACTTAAAGCAAACTTTGAGCCGTCAGCGCAGATAATTCGTACCTTGCCATCGTCACTGACAGAGTAGAGAGAGACTTCTGTATTACACAATTCAAAGGAAGCATCTAAGTAATTGTCTTCTTGTGTATTTTTATCGGCACATCCCCAAAGAAATAGAGCAGACAGTGCGCATAATATCAGTCGCATTTCACGACCTCCTTGATCAGTAAATAGTCCTGTCTATAAGCATAATTGGGATCCCTAAGAAAGCAAAAAAGCACTCAAATGAGTGCTTTTATAATGAATAAGTTTTGAACTGCATCTCGTCTCTTTATGCTGCTATTAGCAATAAAGAGCCCTCGAGTTCAAATGTACTTATTAAGGCTACTTAACTTCTTCGCCTTTGGCTTGCATGTCGGCATGATATGACGAACGTACAAATGGACCACAAGCAGCATGCGTAAAGCCTAACTCAAGAGCAATCTCTTTTAGCTCGTCAAATTCTGCTGGTGGCACATAACGTTCAACCGGTAGATGGTGACGGCTTGGCGCAAGGTATTGGCCTAAAGTTAACATGGTGACGCCGTGAGCTCTAAGATCTTTAAGTACTTCAACGATCTCTTCTTTAGTTTCACCAAGCCCCATCATTACGCCCGATTTAGTCGGAACAGTAGGATGTTGCTGTTTGAACTTTTGCAGTAGCTCTAATGACCATTTGTAGTTAGCACCTGGACGTACACGACGGTAGAGGCGCGGCGCAGTTTCTAAGTTATGGTTAAACACATCTGGTGGGCTAACTTTTAGCTCTTCAAGGGCTTTATCCATACGGCCACGGAAATCAGGAACCAAAGTCTCGATACGAATATTAGGACTTTGTTTACGGATCTCAGCATTACAGTCAGCAAAGTGTTTTGCACCGCCATCGCGAAGATCATCACGATCAACAGAGGTGATAACGACATATTTAAGCTTCATGTCTTTAATGGTTTGTGCCAGCTTTTGAGGCTCGTTAGCTTCTGGTGTTACAGGTCGGCCATGGGCAACATCACAGAAAGGGCAACGACGAGTACAGATAGCACCCAAGATCATAAAGGTTGCCGTACCGTGGTTAAAACATTCTGCAAGGTTTGGACAAGATGCTTCTTCACAAACTGAATTCAGGTTGTTTTTACGCATTGCAGCTTTGATATCTTGAATACGTTGGCTACTAGCAGGAAGTTTGATTTTCATCCACTCAGGCTTACGAAGTACTTCACTGCGTTCAACTGGAACTGATTTAGTTGGGATCAGTGCCATCTTGTCTGCGTCACGGTATTTGACGCCTTTTTCCATTTGGATTGGTTTACTCATCACTTTCTGCCATTTCTGTTACATCGGTATAATTCAGTAAAGTGGTTAATTCCTTTACCAGAATACTTTGAATTTCTGTACGCTGTTCTTTGCTGGTAAAATCAGCGACTTGAGCCATTTCCATGCCAGCATAACCACATGGATTAATGCGAAGGAAAGGGGATAGATCCATATCAATGTTGAGAGCGAGTCCATGAAAGGAACAGCCTCTGCGGATTCGAAGTCCTAGAGAACAGATCTTTTTATTATCGACATAGACACCGGGTGCATCGGGGCGAGCCGCCGAATTGATACCAAGTTTTGCTAGGCTTTGAATCACGATATTTTCGATATCAGTGACCAGTTCTCGAACGCCTAGGTTACGTCGACGTAAATTCAGTAGAAAATACACCACCATCTGACCTGGACCATGATAGGTTACTTGCCCCCCACGATCACTTTTCACCACTGGAATATCACCAGTATGAAGTAGGTGTTCTGCTTTGCCTGCTTGGCCTTGGGTAAATACAGGATTGTGTTCGACAATCCATACCTGATCAGCGGTATGTTCATCACGTTCATTGGTAAATTCATGCATTTTTTCCCATATTGGCTCATAGTCTTGACGGCCAAGATGGATAATTTCTAGCTTGTTTACCAATGGTGATAGAGAAGTTTTCGCTTTTTTCTTTATGTCGCTAGGCAATTCGTCTCTTCCATGAATCATCAACATTGATGTACGCACATTACTAGTAAGTTGATGCTATTTCTACTAGAAAAAGGCGATTTCAATATATTTGTATTATAAAAGGCTATAGCAATATTGAGCATCACTTAAAGATCAATAGCTTATATATTAGCCTTTATTTTACAGGGGTTTATAGTGCTAGGCTTGTAGCAAACTATAGAACGACACGTACAATTTCAATTTCGCCAAGTTCTTTATACAGCGTTTCTACTTGCTCAATCGAAGTGGCAGTAATAGTAACAGAAATCGCATTGTAAGTGCCTTTACCACTTGGTGTAATCTTAGGGCTATAATTCCCTGGAGCATGACGTTGGATGACTTCTAAAACAAGATCTGGAAGCTCTGGTTTTGCATAGCCCATCACTTTGTAACTAAATTGGCACGGGAATTCCAACAGGTCTTTTAGTTTTGGTTGTTCTTGCATGGTTGCGACTCCAAGTGAGGATTAGGGTAAATAAGGGCTATTAAAGGCGCGCATATTACTGTGAATGAATGCAAAACTCAATATGAGGTCATATCGCCTATATTTCAACCTAACGCCCAATAAAAAAGCTACTGATACAGTAGCTTTTTTAATTAGTGTTGAGTTAATGCTTAGAACCAGCTATTAAACAACAATACGATATAGTCGATTAGTCGGCTAAATAGACCGCCTTCATCAACGTTTTCTAGTGAAAGCAGTGGGTATTGAGCAATATCTTTACCATCAACTTGATAGAATACACGGCCAACAACATCACCTTGTTTAATTGGTGCTTTTAGTTCTTTATCTAGAACAAAGCTTGCTTTTAGGTTCTTAGCAACGCCGCGAGGAAGTGTGACATAAGTATCTTCTGCAAGACCTAGTTTTACTGTGTCTTGGCTACCCATCCAGATTTTCTCTTCAGCAAATACTTCACCTTTTTTGTGAGGTGCGACTGTTTCAAAGAAACGGAAACCGTAGTTTAGAAGCTTCTTACTTTCAGCTTTACGAGCGTTAGAGCTGTTAGTACCCATAACTACAGCAACAAGACGCATCTGACCTTCAGTACCAGAAGCAACCAAGTTGTAACCTGCTGTACTGGTGTGGCCAGTTTTAATGCCATCAACGTTCATGCTTTTATCCCAAAGCAAACCGTTACGGTTGTATTGAGTGATGCCGTTGTAAGTAAATTGTTTTTGAGCATACAGTGCGTATTCGTCAGGAACATCACGAATAAGTGCTTGGCCTAGTAGAGCCATATCGTATGGTGTTGAGTACAGACCATCGTTATCTAAACCATGTACGTTAGCAAAGTGTGAGTCAGTCATCTTAAGAGACTTAGCCCATGCGTTCATTAGATCAACAAAGGCATCTTCTGATCCTGCAACGTGCTCTGCCATTGCCACACAAGCATCGTTACCAGATTGAATGATAATGCCGTGGTTTAGCTTATCAACCGTAACGGTAGTACCCACTTCAATGAACATTTTTGAAGAATCAGGAAAGTTTTTTGCCCAAGCATTCTTGCTAACAACAACTTCATCATCTTTTGAAATATTGCCACGCTTTAGCTCTTGGCCAATAACGTAACTGGTCATCATCTTAGTTAAGCTTGCTGGATGAAGCCTAGTGTTCATCTCTTTTTGAGCAAGGACTTTGCCTGAGTTGTAGTCCATTAGCACATAACCCTTGGCAGCGATTTGTGGTGCATCAGGGAGTACATTAGGCGCAGCCTGTGAAGCTGCTGAAAAAGCAATGGAGGCTATAGCACCAGTTACTGCAAGAGATTTAAGTGATTGGGTGATTTTTTTCATCTTTTTCGTGCAATGTCCAAAGTGAAGGCAAAACTGTTTATATAGTAGCAGAGTCAAAAGTCTAAACTAGTGAAACGACTACAATGCTTGCCAAAGTGTGATTTTTAACCAGAGCCTGAATTATTCAGCTTTATATATTTTGATAAAGGCGCTCGGATGTCCGTTTTTTTGTACTTTCTGTAGAATTTCATTAGCCTGTGTCGCACTTGCTATAGGACCAATAAAAATTCTATTTGTTTTGTTGTTTTGTTGTATATAGCTTGCTTGTTTGTATTCGTCACTGAGTTGATCAGAGAGTTTCTTCGACGTTTGAGCATTTCCTAAACTGGCTACCTGAATAGTATAGCTAGGATGAGCGTTTGACGTCTTTTTATTGCTTACGTTAGGTTTGGTCGATATAAACTCAATTTCCACATTGGCTACGCCAGTTTGTATCACACCAAGTTTAGTTGCAGCCGCATAACTTAGGTCGATAATTCGACCTTCATGAAATGGGCCTCTATCGTTGACACGTACAATAGCGGTTTTACCATTATCTAAATTTTTAACTTTAACGTAGCTTGGTATTGGGAGATTTTTATGAGCTGCACTCATAGAGTACATGTCATAAGTTTCGCCGTTTGATGTTAAATGGCCATGGAATTTTTTGCCATACCAAGAGGCTTTGCCCCTTTCTTTAAAACCATCCGGATTATTTATCACAGAATAGGATTTTCCACGCACGGTGTAATCTTTGTTTCCACCTAAACTGTATGGTTCATAGCGAGGAGTGGCGTTTTCTATGTGCTGTAAAGTGATTGGTGAATCAGGTGGTACATCTTGATCTATCGCGTAACGATCTTTATTTGAACCTGAACATCCTACCGTGATGATAAGTGCAATTGCCAAAATTAGTATTTTTAATAGTTGCATTAATTGGCCTTTGAAAGCATTTTTCTATGAGTTTGGATGGACATTAATATGCCGAAGCCTGCCATTAAAGTCACCATTGAAGTGCCACCATAGCTTATTAATGGCAGTGGTACGCCAACAACAGGTAAAATTCCGCTTACCATACCGATATTAACGAAGATATAAACGAAGAAGCTCAATACGATACTGCCCGCCATCATTCGCCCAAATGCTGTTTGAGCTTGGCTTGCCAGATAAAGTCCTCGACCAATAATAAATAAGTAGATACTCAGCAGTATAGTGACGCCGATTAATCCCCATTCTTCTGCGATAACCGCAAAAATAAAATCGGTATGACGTTCAGGAACAAACTCTAATTGTGATTGCGTTCCGTGCAGCCAACCTTTGCCAAATAGACCACCAGAGCCAATGGCTATTTTACTTTGAATGATGTGATAGCCAGCGCCTAACGGATCAGACTCTGGATCAAATAGGGTTCGCACTCGTACTTTTTGATATTCCCGCATCAAGAAAAACCACAATATCGGGACAAATGCTCCGATTGCCATGGCTGCCGAAAAAATGATTTTCCAGCTAATACCGGCTAGGAAAATAACGAAAATCCCTGATGCAGCAATCAAAATTGAAGTACCGAGATCGGGCTGTTTAGCAATTAATATCGTCGGTAAGATAACCAATAACAAAGAGGTAACTAGTACTCTAAAGCTTGGTGGGAGTGGGCGGTTACCAATGTATCGAGCCACCATTAGCGGTACGGCAAGCTTCATTAACTCGGAGGGTTGAAAGCGTATAAAGCCTAAATTGAGCCAGCGCTGCGCCCCTTTTGATGCTTCACCAAAAAAGAGCACGCCTAATAATAGAATTAAACCACCAGTAAAGAGCAGTGGCGCGAGGGTCTCATAGGTTCTTGGCGTAATTTGCGCCATGATGATCATGACACCCAGCGCCAACAGCATGCGCATCATTTGGCGCTCCATCATGACTAGGTTTTGACCGCTGGCACTGTACATGATCACCAGCGCGCATCCCATGAGAACCAAAATACCTAAAATTAAGGGTAGGTCTAAATGAAGGCGCTCGAACATAGAGCGATTCTTGCCTGTTTCAGGATTTAATTTCATTTTTTAGACTCGATATAGTGATAATTTTTATCCAGCAATATGTGGTCAAAAATCTGTCTTACAACAGGAGCGCCATGGGTTGATCCTCCTCCTGCGTTTTCTAATACGATCGTAACGATAACCCTAGGGTCATCATACGGAGCAAAAGCGGTAAATAGGGCGTGATCCCTTAAGTGTTCCGCTATTTCATCGGCATTGTATTTTTGGTCTTCTGCTAAACCAAATACTTGAGCGGTTCCTGATTTACCTGCGCTTTTATATTTTAATCCATAAAAAGAACGACGAGCGGTACCACGTTTACCATGATTGACCAGATACATCCCGTGTTTGGAAATAGTCCAAAATTGCTTTTTAACACCGGTAATCGGTGGGTACAATTCAGGCTGTTTAAATTCCTCAACGATTTTGTTGTCTTCAGTGCGTCGCAGAGTCGAGCGTAAAATTTGAGGCGCCATGACTTTGCCTTCATTAACCAATACTGATGTTGCTTTGGCTATCTGCATTGGTGTGGCAGTCCAATAACCTTGACCGATACCAACCGGAATCGTATCCCCTTGATACCAAGGTGTGTGGTGTCTTGCTCGCTTCCATTCTCGAGTGGGCATATTGGCCTTACTCTCTTCATAGATATCGATGCCGGTATAGTCACCAAAGCCAAATTCTTGCATCCATTTTGAAATACGGTCGATACCTAAGTCATAAGCGACTTGATAAAAGAAGGTATCCACAGATTCTTCGATGGCTTTATTTATGTTGACCTTTCCGTGCCCCCAACGAAGCCAGTCTCTAAATGGACGGGTTTTTGAGTTAGGAATACGCCAATACCCAGGATCGTTACGAGTGGTTGTTGGTGTGATCACTTTTTCTTGGAGTGCGGCAACCGCCATAAAAGGTTTTACGGTTGATGCTGGAGGGTAAATACCTAGCGTTGCACGGTTGACCAATGGACGATTGATATCGTTAAGCAGTGCTCGATAATCTTTACTGGATATGCCATTAACAAATGCATTTGGATCATAGCTAGGGCTTGATACCATCGCTAGAACAGCATCGGTATGAGGCTCTAGGATCACGGCGCTGCCACGGCGTTTGTCGAGAAGGTTAAATAAATAGCTTTGCAGTTCTACGTCGATGTTAAGAACAATATCTTCACCCGGAACAGGCGGCTGATATTGCAATGTACGAATGACACGTCCGCGACTGTTTACCTCAACTTCTTGATAGCCAGGTTTTCCGTGTAAGACATCTTCGTAATAACGTTCAATACCCAGTTTGCCAATGTCATGGGTTGCGCGGTATTGCTGTAATTTTTCTTCACGAGCCAAGCGGCTTAAATCACGATCATTAATTCGTGAAACATAACCAAGCACATGAGTAAGAATCTTGCCGTAAGGGTAGTAGCGTTTTAAGGTCGCATTGACCTCTACACCAGGGAAATCTTGCTGGTGTACCGAGAATATAGCGACTTGTTTTTCGGTAAGCTGATTGAGTAACGGTACCGATTTAAAACGTCGAGTACGTTTGCGCTCACGCTCAAAGTGATGAATCGCGTCATCTGATATTGGAAATAACGCTTTGAGTCGAGTGATGGTCTGATCAATATCCGATATTTTTTCAGGTGTGATCTCGAGAGAGAATACCGGTCTGTTTTCGGCTAAAACAATGCCGTTTCTATCATAGATTAATCCCCGATTAGGGGCGATAGGCACAATTTTAATGCGATTGTCATTGGAGCGGGTTTGATAGTCTTTAAATTGGTTTACTTGTATATGATACAAATTACCAATAAGCACAGCTATCAGTATTAGAATACCGATGAAAGCAACTAAGGCGCGACTACCAAATAGTCGAGCCTCAAATTTATGGTCTCTAAAATGAGAGCGCTTACGCATCATTGTTGATTATTCTCGATGATAAGGGTGGTTCGCGTTAACACTCCAAGCACGGTATAAGCTTTCGGCCATAACGACTCGTACTAATGGATGAGGGAGAGTTAAGGGGGAGAGTGACCAACTCTGTTCTGCTGCTGCTTTACAGGCAGGTGATAGCCCTTCAGGTCCACCAATAAGAATCGACACATCACGAGCATCTAATTTCCAACGCTCAAGCTGCTTTGCTAGCTGGGGTGTATCCCAAGGTTTGCCCGGAATATCTAAAGTGACAATCCGGTTTCCCTTAGGTACAGCGGCGAGCATTGCTTCGCCTTCTTTTTGTAAGATGCGAGCAATATCTGCGTTCTTTCCTCGTTTGCCAGCGGAAATCTCTATGAGTTCAAGTGGCATATCGTTAGGAAAACGACGCTTGTACTCATTAAAGCCTTCTTCTACCCACTTTGGCATTTTAGTGCCAACAGCAACGAGTTGAATTTTCACAGATTAACCCCAAAGTTTTTCAAGTTGATACAGTTCGCGATAGTCAGCTTGCATGACATGAACCATGGTTGAACCCAGATCAACAACAACCCACTCGCCTTCGACTTCACCGTCCATACCTAAAGGTTCAATTCCCACCTTTTTTGCTTCAACAGCAATATGATCCGCGATAGATGATACATGGCGTTTTGATGTACCTGTGCAGATAATCATGTAGTCAGTAACGCTTGATTTACCTTGAACGTCTAGAGTCACTATTTTTTCTGCTTTCATATCGTCAGCTTTATCAGCTAAAAAATCTTTTAATGCCTGAACTTGCAATGTCTATTCCTTAATAATATTAAATGTACGAAAAGTATATCATGCGCAGAGTATTACGCTTTTTGCGGCATACTCATATCGAGTGTTAATTGAGTCAGTGTCGGCCAAACACTGCTGTCATAATCTGTTTTTGCTGTGTATTCAGCCTGAGCTAAAGTGCAAACCATCGAATACAAAGACTGAGGTGTATGACGATTGAGCATCGAAGTATAAAGAGGGCGCTTGTTATTCCACACTCGATACTGGTCAAATACCTGTTGTAAGCTTTGTTGATTCAATGCTTGCTTATAGCTCATTACTGTATTGAGTTCTTTTTGCAATGTACGCAGTAAAATGACGGCTTCAACCCCTTCATTGTGTAATTCACGTAATATGCGTTGGCTTCGCTTTGCTTTACCCTCAAGCATGGCGTCAATCCAGTTAAAAGCGGTAAAGTGATTGTGCCGACTAAGTGCTGATTCTATACGAACTAGCGTCAATACTCCGTCAGGATAGAGTAAACAAAGTTTCTCTAAGCTTTGACTCAAGGCTAAAAGGTTACCTTCATGCCATTGAGCTAGCATCTGCACCGCTTCTGGATCTGGTTTTAAGCCAAGTTGCTGGCAGCGTTGCAGTACAAACTGGGGTAGGCGCTGTGCATCGGGTGTTAAGCAGCTTACCCATAGTCCATTTTCACTCAGAGCCTTAAACCATTTAGCGTTTTCTTGCGCTTTGGTGAGTTTGCTTCCAGAGATAATCAAAATAACGTCAAGGTTGAGAATCTGATGTAAATTGAGCAGCTCTTTAGTGATGGCCTGATTAGTACCTGACTCAGGTAATTCCAGCTGTAGAATCTTTTTATCGGCAAATAGACTCATTGAGTTGCAAGCATCTAATACTTCATTCCAATCGGTTTGCGCCGTTATGGAAAATCGAAATATCTCACTGAACCCTTTGGCTTTAGCGCATTGCTCTATTTGTGCTTTTGATTCTTGGATCAACAGAGCTTCACTACCAAACAGCAAATACACTTGATGCAGTTGTCTTTGTAAAGTACCGGTCAGTTTGTCGGCGAAAATACGCATAATGGCTATCTATTCCGCCACAGCAGAACTGTTCTCTTGAGAGGTGTCATTGTTACTGTCGTCTTGGGCTGCTTGAGCATCAGAGCCAACGGTTGTCGTTTGTTCTGATTCAGCATTTTGCTGCACTGGAGCAGGATCTGATTTCTCATATTCTGCTTCCATGCTTATCTGGTCGTCTTTCTGCTGAGAAGGGTCGGTAATCATGCCATCATCACCCACAATTGGTGCAGGTTCTTGATTACTTTCTTGATTAAGATTGTTACGCAGACGAGCAAGTTGTCGAATGATCTGACGAGAGGCTTGCTTGCGCATTTCGTTTTCAAGCATGTCTTGCTCGACAGACTTAGCGAGCGCCGTTAATGGGTTATCAAGATAGCTTCGGCTTACCTGAGTGGTAAACGTTTTTGAATATAGTTCCGGTACAATCACTCGGTATTTAACCACCAACTTAATTTCTTTTTCTGCCGCGCGACTGTTTTGGTAGAGCGAAAGGGTGCGATCGCTGATGCTTTCTGACATTAGATGTAAGTTGGTGACATTCGCTGCTGGCGTCACAAGGGTAATGGCATTATTTCTTAGCTCAGATTTCACATCTCTGG
Source organism: Vibrio sp. UCD-FRSSP16_30 (assembly GCF_001676025.1). GTDB lineage: Bacteria > Pseudomonadota > Gammaproteobacteria > Enterobacterales > Vibrionaceae > Vibrio. The sequence continues at coordinate 12,009 of NZ_LZFW01000022.1, read as the reverse complement.
TTAACTGAGAGAAGTCATCATAACTAGACAGTGACATAGAGTGCACTTCTTCAGGCACTAGATAATTACCACGTAAGTGAAAGCCACATCCACTCAATAGTGATGCGACAAGTAGAGCAATAGCTAGGCGTAAATGAGGAAGGCGTGCAATTTGCATCAACAGAATACTCTCTTAAGGAAGTTCGGCTCTTATCGTGCTTCTCTAGTGCAACTGCACAAAAAAGCAGGATAAAAAACGAAAAGTGAGGGCTACATAAATAGCCCTCAACATTAAGCGTAGATTAGTTTGCTACAATATTCAGTAGCTTACCCGGTACATAAATCACTTTACGTACTGTTTTATCTTCTAAGAACTTAACTACATTGACATCATTTAGGCCAAGTTGTTCAACTTGTTCTTTCGATGCGTCAGCGGCAACAGTCAGCTTAGCGCGAAGTTTGCCGTTAATCATAACCACAACTGTCTTCTCGTCTTCAACGAGCGCCTTCTCGTCAAAGGTTGGCCATGTTGCTGAATCAACGTCTGATTCACCTAATGCAATCCACATTTCGTAAGAGATGTGAGGCGTCATAGGGTAAAGCATACGAACAACGGCTTTGAGTGCTTCGTCAAGAATTGCACGATCTTGTGCTGACTCTTGAGGCGCTTTAGCCAGTTTGTTCATCAACTCCATGATAGCAGCGATTGCGGTGTTGAATGTTTGGCGGCGGCCGATATCATCGGTTACTTTAGCAATGGTCTTATGAACATCACGACGTAACGCTTTTTGATCGCCAGATAGAGCTAAAGTATCAACAGATTCTGCAGCGCCTTTTGATGAGTGAGTATGAACCAGTTTCCAAACACGTTTTAGGAAGCGGTTAGCACCTTCAACGCCAGATTCTTGCCATTCAAGAGTCATCTCAGCAGGAGAGGCAAACATCATAAATAGACGTACTGTATCAGCGCCGTATTTGTCGACCATCTCTTGAGGATCGATACCGTTGTTTTTAGACTTAGACATTTTGATCATGCCTGAGTGCTCAACGTTACGACCTTCTTTGTCGATTGCTTTTTCAATGCGACCTTTACCATCACGCTCTACCGTAACATCAGTCGGTGCAATCCACTCTTTTGCGCCTTTGTCGTTGGTGTGATGGAACGCATCTGCTAATACCATGCCTTGACAAAGAAGTTGCTTGAACGGTTCATCAGAGGTGACATAACCTGCATCACGCAACAATTTATGGAAGAAGCGAGAGTACAATAGGTGCATACAAGCATGCTCGATACCACCTACATATTGATCTACAGGTAACCAGTAGTTGGCTTTTTCTGGATCAAGAATGTCGTCAGCTTGTGGTGAACAGTAACGAGCGTAATACCAAGATGACTCCATAAAGGTGTCAAAAGTATCCGTTTCACGTAGTGCTGGTTCACCATTGAATGTGGTTTTAGCCCACTCTAGATCAGCTTTGATCGGGCTAGTTATGCCGTTCATAACCACATCTTCAGGAAGAATAACCGGAAGTTGATCTGCTGGTACTGGATGAACTTCACCGTCTTCTGTCGTTACCATTGGAATTGGAGCGCCCCAATAACGTTGACGAGATACACCCCAGTCACGTAGACGGAAGTTGACGGTTTTCTTACCTTTACCTTCAGATTCTAGTTTTGCAGCGATAGCATCAAATGCTTCTTGGAATGCAAGACCATCAAATTCACCAGAATTAAACAGTACGCCTTTTTCTGTATAGGCTGCTTCTGAAACGTCTAGCTCAGTACCATCTTCAGGTTTAATTACTGGGATGATGTCGATGCCGTATTTATTGGCAAATTCGTAGTCACGTTGATCGTGAGCAGGAACGGCCATTACCGCACCTGTACCGTAATCCATAAGAACGAAGTTAGCTACGAAGATAGGAACAACACGACCGTTAAGAGGGTGGATAGCCGTTAGGCCTGTATCCATACCTTTCTTTTCCATCGTCGCAAGTTCTGCTTCAGCAACTTTAGTGTTACGACACTCTTCAACAAATGCAGCCAGCTCAGGGTTGTTGTTAGAGGCAAGCTCTGCAAGAGGGTGACCTGCCGCGATACCCACGTAAGAAACACCCATTAGAGTATCAGGACGTGTGGTATAAACTTCTAGAGGTGCTTCTTGACCATTAACAGCGAATGATAGTTCAACACCTTCTGAGCGACCAATCCAGTTACGCTGCATGGTTTTCACCATTTCAGGCCAACCGTCTAGGTTGTCTAGATCGTCTAGTAATTCTTGAGCGTAGTCAGTGATTTTAATGAACCACTGTGGAATTTTTTTCTGTATTACTGGGCTGTCACAACGCCAGCAACAGCCATTCTCAACTTGCTCGTTGGCTAGAACTGTTTTGTCATTTGGACACCAGTTAACAGAAGAAGTCTTCTTGTAAACTAAGCCTTGCTCATAAAGCTTAGTGAAGAACTCTTGTTCCCAGCGGTAGTATTCTGGAGTACAGGTTGCGAATTCACGATTCCAGTCATAACCAAAGCCTAACAGCTTAAGTTGGTTTTTCATGTACTCAATGTTTTCATAAGTCCATGGCGCTGGTGCTGTGTTGTTCTTAGTCGCAGCGTTTTCTGCAGGCAGACCAAAAGCATCCCAACCGATTGGTTGCATCACGTTTTTGCCTTGTAGGCGTTGGAAACGAGATACTACATCACCAATGGTGTAGTTACGCACATGTCCCATGTGTAGACGACCACTTGGGTACGGGAACATTGAAAGACAGTAGAATTTTTCTTTGTTTGGATCTTCACTTACAACAAAGGTTTCACTGCTATCCCAGTGCTTTTGAACTTTTTGTTCAATATCTTGCGGGTTGTATTGTTCTTGCATCGACGCTATCCGTTTTCTAGGAAACCATGAGACTGATTAAAACAGTTCATAAGAGATCCGCTTAGAATACCTAATGCAGCTAAAAGCAACAACCACAAAGCTAGCTTTAAACGAGGATAATTGCTTTTAAGTCTTGATATCCGTTTTTTTGTCGACATTTTTCTTTAACTAACGGATCACAAGCTGTCGATGACAAACTGATATGCATCCAGGTAAGCCTTAGGCTATATGTTCATGCTGCTATTGATTTTACTAATCATAAGTGCCTAGAATAGATGTAATCAAATAGCATCTTTAACGATTTAAACTCGAAAACGATGCAACATACAGCGAGGAGTTGTTATGGCAAAGCGTCAATTAGGGTATGAAAAATTACTGTCAAATGTTGTTCAAACGCTAAAAAATAGCCCAGATGAAATTAATCATGTTATTAGCAATTCAGAGAAAGTCGTTGAAGCTGCTAATGATATGACAAAAGATGAACTGGCCTTGATTTCGGCTTATGTGAAATCTGATCTGCAAGAATTTGCGAGCAGTTTTGAAGAGAGTAAGTCTGGCCCATTTTATCTAATGATTACGAATACTGTTTGGCAATCATTATTGGATATCACCGATAAAACCAAAGTTGAATGGGTTGAGTTTTTTCAAGACTTGGATCATCAAGGTGTCTATAAAGTCGGTGAATTGATCGGACTTGGTACGCTAGTGTGTGAGAAGTGTGGTCATAAAACACAATATAACCATCCAACAGAAATCATCTCTTGTGCTAAGTGTGGCCATGATGAATTTACTCGTCAGGCGCTTAATCCATAGCTTTAGAGACTATAGCTATAGATACTGTAGTTTTAGAGTCGATAGCTTAAGAATCAATAGTCTTAAAATCGATAGACTCTGAACCTGAGAGTCCACAAATTCGGTAAGTATAATAAGTTGCAGTGAGAGGCGGTACTCCCACTGCATTTCTACTTAGTAATATGAACTATTCTATACAATAGATTCGCTATCTTTGTTTTTTCTTCGGTCTCGAAGTGAAAGCAAGATGACGATCATCATAATGACAGCGACCAAGATCTTTAGAGGTAATCCACCAAATTGAACATAAGGTGTTTTGCCGTTCGTTGGTACTACCGTTGTTTTAAGTACGTCTTCTTTGAATTGCGGAAGCTCAGCTGTAATCTTACCTTGGTAATCGGTGACTGCCGTCACGCCGTTATTCGTCGCGCGAATGACCGGCATTCCAAATTCTAGCGCTCTCATTCGGGCAATAGCCATGTGCTGTAGTGGCCCATTTGAATGACCAAACCAAGCATCGTTTGATAACGTCAAAATATAGTCAGTGTCGTCAGTGACATTGTCTCTAAGTTGCTGACCAAAAATAATTTCATAACACAGTGCTACCACCATGTGCATACCATTCGCGACCACGTTATCTTGGATGTAATCTCCGCGATTGAAAGATGACATAGGAAGATTAAAAAAGGGCGCTAGTGGTCGCAGTAAGTCTTCAAATGGCACAAATTCACCAAAAGGTAATAGGTGATGTTTGTAGTATCGTGGTTGAGTTTCATAGTGGTACTCCCCAGATGGCGTCACGCCAACAGAGGTAACACTATTGTAATAGGTGGTGTGGTTTTGCTGAGTGAGTACACCCGTGATAACGGCTGAGTTATTTTGTCGCGCAGCTTTATCTAGATTAATCATGAAGGAGTTAACCTCTCCCTCAAAAGCCGGTATTGCCGCTTCTGGCCAAATAATAATATCGGCATCCCAATTTTCGCGGGTATGATCCATATACATCATTAAGGTCGGCCAGCGATGGCTAGGTAGCCATTTGGTTTCTTGCTGAACATTGCCTTGAATTAGAGCTACGGTTTGCTTGCGGCTATTATCGGGAGTAACCCAAGTGAGGTAGTGAGTGAGTCCAGATACACAAAATAGTGCAACAGGAATCCAAAGCTGTTTCCATTGCTGACGTAAAATGATGAAAGCGATGGCGCTTGCGATCGAAACAACCAACATACTAATGAAATCAACGCCGGCAATAGGTGCAAGCCCCGCCAGTGGTGAGTCTATTTGTGTGTAGCCTAATAATAACCAAGGGAATCCAGTGAATACCCAACCGCGAAGCCATTCACTGATGAGCCATAGAGCAGGGGTCACCAATAAAGCACCAAACCAACTGTTGTGGGCTTTTAAGCGGCTGAATAACGCTGCAAAAAGAGCGGTATAAATAGCAAGATAGCCTACCAAAAGTGTCATCAGTAAAATGCTGGCAATTTTGGGCATGCCGCCGAAGGTATCAATACTGACATGAACCCAGCTTATACCCGTAGCAAATAGCCCCAAGCCCCAAGCATAGCCAATAACCGCCGCTGAGCGACATGTTTGTCCATTGAGTAATAAAAGAAGTAATAGGGGACTGACAAAGGCCATTGGCCATATATCGTATGGTGCAAAGGAAAGTGTGGTGCTAGCGCCAACAAAAGCGGCCGCAAGCGGCCGCATTAGGCGATGAGTCATCAAGGATTTCATCTAAGTACTGAGTCTATTTCCAAAGGGGTTACTATTCATCCGAGAGTGAACGGATTATTCATGACTCTCTTTATCAGACTCTTTGTCTGGGACGGTAACCTGAAGTTGAATGATGCGGCGGTTATCTGCCGCGGTAACTTTAAAGATATAATCTTTAATTTCGACAATTTCGCCTCGACTAGGTAGATGACCGAATTGGGTCATAATTAGACCGCCTACAGTATCTACCTCTTCATCGCTAAAGCGCGTATGAAAGGTCTCGTTAAATTCTTCGATGGTGGCCAGCGCTTTGACAGCAAAAGTATGTTTACTTAGCTGGCGAATTTCTAGCTCTTCTTCATCGTCAAATTCATCCTCAATTTCACCTACGATCTCTTCAAGGATATCTTCGATTGTGACCAAGCCTGATACACCACCAAATTCGTCTACGACAATCGCCATGTGATAGCGCTCTTCGCGGAACTCTTTAAGAAGGCGATCAACACGTTTGCTCTCAGGAACAACAACGGCAGGGCGGATAACTTGCTCAATATCAAAAGGTGCACTTTTAGAGCCAAGGTACTTAAGTAAGTCTTTAGCTAATAAAATACCTTCAACGTGGTCTTTGTCTTCACTGATCACCGGATAACGGGAGTGCTGTGCATCCGTGATAAGGTTAATGAGCTCATCAAGGTTGTCAGTGCGTTCAACCGTCACCATTTGCGAGCGAGGGATCATGATGTCACGAACTCTTTGCTCTGCAATTTCCATAACACCTTCAAGCATATCTCGGGTGTCATGATCGATTAGGTCGTTTTCTTCCGAATCTCGGATGACATCGACTAATTCTTGACGGTCTTTAGGATCAACTTGAAAAAGTTGGACTAGACGTTCGAAGAAGGATTTCCTACTCGGACCTTCTGATTTTTCCTTTGAACCCTCTTTAGAGGGCGAATTGTCTTCGCTGTTCATTGCTTCTCAACGGTTGGCGCTATCAGATGTGTAATAGCTCACTGCAGTTTTTATGAAAACTACTCTTTTTCTGCTAGATAAGGATCTTCAAATCCTAATCCTTGCATTATGTCTGCTTCTAGAGATTCCATCTCTTCGGCTTCATCATCTTGGATATGATCATAACCCAATAAATGTAAGCAGCCGTGAACCACCATATGAGCCCAGTGAGACTTTAATGGTGTTTGTTGTTCGATGGCTTCATCTTCAACCACCTGCTTACAAATGACAAGATCCCCAAGTAAATTTATTTCAACTTCGGGCGGTGCCTCAAATGGGAAAGATAATACGTTCGTTGGCTTATCTTTTCCGCGGTAATCGTGGTTTAGCTGGTGGCTCTCTTCTGAATCAACAATGCGAATCGTCAGTTCAGAATCTGGCTGAAATTGAGTCAGAGTAAAATCGAGCCAAGACTGAAACTCTTGTTCTGATGGAAGTTGACTGTCATCTTCGACAGCAAATTGTAAATCCAGATAGATGGCCATTATTTATTTACCGATGGTGATTGTTGCTGAGTATGAACGGCAGCTTGTGCAACCAGCTCCGCTTCTCTTTGTTCACGTTCTTGGCGTCGTCGTTGCTCGATAGCTTTCTTCTCTCGCTGATCTTGTACTTCCCATTTTTCATAGGCATTAACGATACGTGCTACCACAGGGTGACGAACTACGTCATCGGCAATAAAGAAGTTAAAGCTGATATCATCCACATCGGATAAAACTTCAATAGCATGACGTAGCCCTGATTTAGCGCCACGCGGCAAATCAATCTGCGTCACATCGCCCGTAATTACTGCTCGTGAGTTAAAGCCAATACGTGTTAAGAACATTTTCATTTGTTCAATGGTCGTGTTTTGGCTCTCATCAAGAATAATGAAGGCATCATTGAGTGTACGGCCGCGCATGTAAGCAAGAGGCGCCACTTCGATGACATTACGCTCAATCAGCTTTTCTACTCGCTCAAATCCAAGCATTTCAAATAAAGCATCATAAAGAGGGCGCAAGTAAGGGTCGACTTTTTGACTTAGGTCACCAGGAAGAAATCCCAGTTTTTCCCCAGCTTCGACAGCCGGTCTAGTTAACAAGATACGGCGAATTTCTTGACGCTCTAATGCATCAACAGCGGCGGCAACGGCAAGGTAGGTTTTACCCGTACCGGCAGGGCCTACGCCAAAGGTAATGTCATGGGTAACCATGTTCATTAGATATTGCGCTTGGTTAGGCGTGCGAGGCTTAATTACCCCTTTCTTAGTCTTAATTGAGACTTCTTTACCCGGAGAAAATTCAGCCTCAGCGATTTGTTCTAAGACGCCACTTTCTTTCACTTCTAAGTGAATTTGTTCTGGCTCAATATCTGGGATATTGCCACGAACAGGGGCGGTTTGAACATAGAGTCTTTTAAGAATATCGAATGCAGCTGTGGCTGTATGAGGCTTACCGACAATAGAGAATTGGTTGCCACGGTAGTTTATTTCGACGCCAAGACGACGCTCAAGATGTTTGATGTTGTCATCAAAAGGGCCACAAAGGCTAGAAAGACGGTGATTGTTTGCAGGTTCTAGATCGATGTCTAGGGTAACAATTTTATTGCTCAATGGTGCCTCGCATATGCTGAACTGAAAGAGCCTATCGACTCTTTCAGTATAGCTGGGTACTGGGTTCAACCTCAATAAATCTCTGTTTACTGCTCAGCAGCTTAAATGAGTTTTTATTGAGAGTTGTACTCTAAGGTGTAAAAGTCGCTACACCTAATTCATCTTCCTTGCGTGTTTTTGTCATCATCTCAGTTGGAGAGACAGCAATACGAAGGTCCATTTCTGATTCTGTGCGAACAAGCTCACCACGTAAAGAGTTGGTGAACACGTCTGTGATTTTCACATCAACAAATTGGCCAATTAACTCAGCGCTGCCTTCAAAGTTCACAACACGGTTGTTTTCTGTACGAGCACGTAGTTCCATCAAATTCTTCTTCGACGGTCCTTCTACTAATACACGTTGTGTTGTGCCTAGCATCTGGCGAGAGAAGCGCATTGCTTGGCCGTTCACGGTTTGTTGCAGCTCCCATAAGCGATCTTTTTTCTCTTGCTCTGGAACATCACAAGGGTAGTCAGCAGCTGGAGTACCTGGACGAGGTGAGAATATGAAACTAAAGCTCATATCAAAATCTACATCGCGAATCAGTTTCATCGTATCTTGGAAGTCTTTGTCAGACTCACCAGGGAAGCCAACAATAAAGTCAGAACTGATTTGAATATCAGGACGTGCTTTACGCAGCTTACGAATAATCGATTTGTACTCAATTGCAGTATGTGGACGCTTCATCATGGTTAGAATGCGATCTGAGCCACTTTGTACTGGCAAGTGTAAGAAGCTGACAAGCTCCGGAGTATCTTCATAAACGGCGATAATATCGTCGGTAAACTCTAACGGATGGCTTGTTGTGAAGCGAATACGATCAATGCCATCGATGCTCGCGACTAAGCGCAGCAAGTTTGCAAATGAACAGATATCACCATCGTAAGTTGCGCCGCGGTAAGCATTAACATTTTGACCTAGTAGATTGACTTCACGGACACCTTGCTCTGCAAGCTGGGCGATTTCAAAAAGTACGTCATCCATAGGACGGCTAACTTCTTCACCGCGAGTGTAAGGTACTACGCAGTAAGTACAGTATTTTGAACAACCTTCCATAATTGAAACAAAGGCCGTTGCGCCATCAGCGCGAGGCTCAGGAAGATTATCGAATTTCTCAATCTCAGGGAAAGAAATATCCATTACTGGCGCATCGTTGCTTTGAGATTGCTTAATCATCTGTGGAAGACGATGTAATGTTTGCGGGCCAAAGATAACATCAACGTAAGGTGCGCGTTTACGGATGTGGTCACCTTCTTGAGTCGCAACACAACCACCAACACCAATTACTACGTGTGGGCGAGTATCTTTTAAGGTTTTCCAGCGACCTAGTTGGTGGAAAACTTTTTCTTGCGCTTTTTCACGAATAGAGCAGGTGTTTAATAGTAATACATCCGCTTCTTTAGGATCTTCTGTTAGCTCAAATCCATTAGCGGCATTTAGCAGATCAGCCATTTTTGATGAATCGTATTCGTTCATCTGGCAACCCCAGGTTTTGATCAGAAGTTTCTTACTCATTGCATTCATACTCGTGTTAATTAATCACTTTTCAACTGGCTAGATTGCTCAGTATTTCGCCACGTATCGCGGTGGCAAGCCGCGTATTGTACTGACTAAATGAGGCTGTGACTAGCTTTCAAGCTTAAATTCCATTCATTGTGGGGTAAGGCGTTGTTTGTACTAAGCCGCTTTTTAATGGAAAGGGCTTACAAGGGAGTGTAGCGGTGTTTTGTTGCAAGCTAATTAAATGGAATTGATTTATTGGTAAGTAAACTAAGTGATGATGCAGGAATTTGCCAAGAGTTTTCAGTACAATTGAGGGTAACGCATAGGCGAACGTGGTGAAAGGATAGAAGATGACACAAACGCATGTAGATGTAGCAGTGGTAGGCGGTGGCATGGTCGGGGCCGCGGTTGCTCTTGGTTTGGCAAAGCAAGGTAAGCAAGTGGCTATTATTGAGGGGTATCAGCCACGAGCTTATGATCCATCGCAGGCTCATGATATTCGGATTTCTGCTATCTCTAAAACCTCAATTGATCTTTTACAGCGCCTTGGCGCTTGGCCTCACATTCAAAGCAAGCGTGTTTATCCTTACACCGGTTTGGAAACATGGGAGTTAGATAATTGCCATACCAAGTTTGACGCTGCTTCTTTAGATTTGCCTTTATTGGGTTATATGGTCGAAAACCGAATCTTACAATTGGGCATATGGCAGGCAATTGAGCCATTATCCAACGTGACATTTTATTGTCCTGATTCCTTGGTCAGTATAAAAGATCATAATCAAGGAAAGCTGATTGAATTATCTTCTGGAAAAACCATTACTGCCAATTTAGTGGTTGGAGCCGATGGTGCTAATTCGCAGGTTAGACAGAGTGCGGGTATTGGCGTTACCGCGTGGGATTATCGACAAGATTGTATGCTGATTAATGTCGAAACGGACTGCGAAGATATTGATGTTACTTGGCAGCGTTTTAGCGCAAGTGGTCCTAGATCTTACTTACCTATTGGAGAAGGCTTTGCTTGTTTAGTTTGGTATGACTCTCCTTCGCGGATTAAGCAGTTAAGTCAATTAAGTCCTGCAGAGCTAAAAAATGAGATTGAAGCTTTCTTTCCATCTCGAGTAGGTAAGGTAACGGTAAACGACTTTGCTTCGTTTCCTCTTAAACGTCGTCACGCTCAGCATTATTGCAAAGAAGGTATTGTATTGGTGGGAGATTCAGCGCATACCATCAATCCTTTGGCCGGGCAGGGTGTCAACTTAGGATTTAAAGATGTATCGGCATTATTAGAAGTATTAGTTGATGGTGATTATTCTTTAGAGAACTTGCTGCAGTATCAAAAGGCGAGAAAGACCGATAATTTAATGATGCAAACCGCAATGGACGCTTTTTATCTTGGTTTTAGCAATGATATTGCACCAATTAAGATGCTGAGAAATATTGGTTTGAAATTGGCTGATCGCGCTGGACCACTGAAACATCAAGCATTGAGATATGCTTTAGGACTATAGTTCGAAGATGTTTACAAAGGGTACAAAAGTACCCTTTATTTTACTTTTCTAAAGGCAATAAAAAACCCATCTAAAAAGATGGGTTTTTTGAATGATGGTGCGGACGGAGAGACTTGAACTCTCACACCTTGCGGCGCCAGAACCTAAATCTGGTGCGTCTACCAATTCCGCCACGTCCGCGTTGCTAATTTAATCTCTTAGCAAGAGTGTAGTTAAAGAGACGATTGGTGAATCTCAATAACGTTGTCTGTTCATGATAAATGAACATCCACTTAAAAGTGGCTGGGCTACTTAGAGCCGAATCAGGGTAAGAACGTGGCATCAAATGCTTTGTCTTATCCTTTTGTAAAATGGCTGGGCTACCTGGATTCGAACCAGGGAATGCTGGCATCAAAAGCCAGTGCCTTACCGCTTGGCGATAGCCCAACAGAAAAAGTTCTAAGAACTCTATCTTTAAATATGGTGCGGACGGAGAGACTTGAACTCTCACACCTTGCGGCGCCAGAACCTAAATCTGGTGCGTCTACCAATTCCGCCACGTCCGCATTGCTAATTTAATCTCTTAGCAAGAGCATAGTCACAGTCGACGATTGGAGAATCAACTGGACGTTGTAATGTGGCTAGGCTACTTAGAGCCGAACCAGGGTAAGAACGTGGCATCAAGTGCTTTGTCTTATCCTTTTGTAATGATGGCTGGGCTACCTGGATTCGAACCAGGGAATGCTGGCATCAAAAGCCAGTGCCTTACCGCTTGGCGATAGCCCAACAGTGATATCATTTAAGATATMTAAATAATGGTGCGGTCGGAGAGACTTGAACTCTCACACCTTGCGGCGCCAGAACCTAAATCTGGTGCGTCTACCAATTCCGCCACGACCGCAGCAAAGCTTTTACTCTAGCGAAGAGTATAGTTAAGAAGACTCATGGTTCGTCTAAATAACATTGTAAGTGGTGGCTACTGCGGGATTTGAACCTGCGACCCCATCA
>NZ_LZFW01000021.1 GCF_001676025.1 Vibrio sp. UCD-FRSSP16_30 | reverse complement strand
CGTCGCCTTGGTGAGCCATTACCTCACCAACTAGCTAATCCCACCTGGGCATATCCTGAAGCGAGAGGCCCGAAGGTCCCCCTCTTTGGTCCGTAGACGTTATGCGGTATTAGCTATCGTTTCCAATAGTTATCCCCCACATCAGGGCAATTTCCCAGGCATTACTCACCCGTCCGCCGCTCGACGCCCAATAAATCACCCGAAGGGTCAATGTTGTCGTTTCCGCTCGACTTGCATGTGTTAGGCCTGCCGCCAGCGTTCAATCTGAGCCATGATCAAACTCTTCAATTAAAGTTTTGTTGGCCGCTCTTATAAAAAGGCGACCGGCTCAATGAATACTGACTTCAAAACTGTTCCTTACTCGAAAGTAAGAAGTAATTTTAAAGCTATTACTATTCCAACAGAATAGTAATGAATTGACTGTGCTCGATACCGAAGTATCAAATTGGTCACTCAGTTCATTGATAAATCTTTTCGATTATCATCAACGAGTGCCCACACAGATTGATAGGTTTAAATTGTTAAAGAGCGTACTTTCGAGGCTTACCTCTCAAGTGGACGGTCATTCTAGCGTTTTGAACCGTAGTGTCAAACACTTTTTTGAATTTATTTTCTAATAAGAAGTTAAACTCAAATGGTTCTGCTAATTGACCTACTGAAACACTGCGAAGCGTTGTCGCTGTTGCCGTGTCAGTGGGGCGCATTATAGAGATGCTCATCATATTGGCAAGCGTTTTTTCAAAGTTTTTCGCTCATTTTTTCTTAACGTTCAACAAACAAACAACCTGCTTGAAAAGCAGGCTGTTTGTTTGTGTTTCGGCTTAATTTTGTGCTTTAGATAAAAGCAAACGCATCGGAATAAATCTGTTTTACTTTCGCTTTCTTATGGAAGATAAATTGCTCTCTTGCGCTTCCTGCCATTTCAAAGCGACCTGCAATATAAATATCACTACTGGATAAATCGGTGAAGTCGTCCATCACTGCTTGTAAGACATTACCGGTCTTGCCTGTCCAAGTACCTTTATCATCTTCCACTACTGGCACAAAATGAATATTGGTATGTTGCCGCTCTATCTCTGTTAACTCTTCAAATGCATATAACTGAGATATTTCTCGTGCACCCCAATATAGATAAATAGGGTTTTGAACATTCTGGCTAATGCAATGGTCAAGGATAGAACGTACATAGCTAAAACCAGTACCACCAGCAATCAGCACCATTTCTCTATCACTTTGCTGGAGAAACGCATCACCATGAGGTGCATCTATAATAATGTCACCATCATTGTTTAATGCTTTTTGCATACTCGCGACTACTTCTAAAGCATAAGCATTTTCTTCTGCTGCTCCAATATGTAGCTCAAGCTCTCCCTCATGACGACAAGGACTACTTGCAATAGAAAAGGGACGCTTATCTTTTTCAGCCATGACGACCATCAAGTATTGCCCTGCTTTAAACTCTACCGGCGTTTCAGGGTGAAGTAATATACGAAAAGTATTACTTGCGAGTGGCTTAATTGATTTTACTTTACAACGAATGGTCATATCTTCCTCTGTATCCTTACTCTTCGAAGGTAAGTACTAAATCTGTAGTGGCAAATGCCTGACAAGCAAACACCCAACCTTGGGCTTGCTCTTTTTCTGTCAACATCGGTTCCAACTGGTAAGTGACTGTGCCTGATGTCAAACGACACAAGCACATACCACATGCACCAACCTGACACCGATTTGGGAATGCTATTTGTTGCGCTAGAGCAGCATCTAATATTGTTTGCTGTTCATTGACTTCAAATATCACTCCACTAGGTAAAATTTCGACTTTATATCTCATAGAATATCGAGCTTATCCCAAATACTATCAATGCGAGCAACAAGGTGTTTATCTTTATGAATGGGTCTGCCCCACTCTCGCGTTGCTTCACTTCCCAACTTATTAGTTGCGTCGATCCCCAGCTGAGAAATACTGAGTTGAGAATGTTCGCCTTCGATAAACAAGCTATCTCGGGAAGGGTCCATACGTGTTGTAATCGCCCAAATAACATCATTCCAATCTCGAACATTGACATCATCATCACACACGATGACAAATTTAATTGCCGTATAATTAGAGAAGATCTCTAATGCCGCTTTAATGATGTCACTGCCTTGATGAGGTTTTGTCTTATCAATAGATAGGAGCAACATCCCTCCACGACCGGCTTCTGGAGCAAGGTGGCAATCTAATAGGTAAGAGTGTTGCTCTTTTAATTTATCACATAACTGTTGAGCTTTAGATTCACTCAACTCAGTCATTGAATGAGCTTGGTCATTTGAGACTGAAAGCTCAGCATCCCACTTTATCGTGGCATCCAAACCCATCTTTGAGCCCAAGCCCACAACAGGTGAAGCAAAGTCTAGAGAATCAATAGGCGTGTTCTCTATCATTACTATGTCGCGCTTAGGTTGCAAATGCTCAGTCATTGCGGCGATAACCTCGCTCCAATCTCTGGCATTGACACTTTCATCACACACCAACACGTATTTGGTGTACATGAATTGGCGCAAGAAAGACCATACCCCCATCATGACTCGTTTAGCATGTCCCGGGTATTGCTTCTTCATCGTTACCACCGCCATTCGATATGAACAGCCTTCCGGTGGTAAATAAAAGTCTTCTATCTCTGGGAATTGCTTTTGTAAGATAGGTACAAACACTTCATTTAGAGCGACACCTAATACCGCAGGCTCATCCGGTGGACGACCGGTATAGGTGCTGTGGTAAATAGGATCTTTACGCATGGTAATATGAGTAATGGTAAAGACATTGTGACTTTCAACCTCATTGTAATAACCAGTATGGTCACCATAAGGTCCTTCATCAGCAAACTCATTAGGGTCGATATAGCCCTCAAGAACAATTTCTGCCCCTGCTGGTACATCTAAGTCATTACTAATAGATTTGGTTACTTCGGTCTTACTGCCACGTAGTAAACCTGCAAAAGCATATTCTGATAATGAGTCTGGTACTGGCGTTACTGCACCAAGAATAGTCGCGGGATCTGCACCAAAGGCTACCGATACAGGAAACGGCTTACCTGGATTGGCTTCAACCCAATCTCTTAAATCTAGAGCGCCGCCTCGGTGAGCAAGCCAACGCATAATAACTTTATTTTTACTGAGCTTTTGTTGGCGATAAATACCAAGGTTTTGTCTTTTTTGTTTTGGACCTTTAGTGATAGTTAAGCCCCAAGTTAATAGCGGAGCAACATCATCAGGCCAACAACTCATTACGGGGATTTTATCTAAATCGACCTCATCACCCTGCCAAATAATATCTTGGCAACGGGCTTTGCGCAGTCGTTTGACTGGCATATTTAACACTTGCTTGAATACAGGTAGTTTATCTAATGCGTCTTTAAAGCCTTTTGGTGGCTCAGGCTCTTTTAAGTAGGCTAATAGTTTACCGACTTCTCTTAAGTCACTCACCTGTTGACGCCCCATTCCTAACGCAACTCGCTTGGAGGTACCAAATAAGTTAGTCAGAACAGGCATATCGTAGCCAATAGGATTTTCAAACAGAAGTGCTGGACCACCAGCTCGCAGAGTACGATCACTGATTTCCGTCATTTCATAGTCGGGATCGACAGGATGGGAGATGCGTTTTAGTTGCCCCTCTTTTTCTAAAAGAGCAAGGAAATCTCGCAAGTCTTTACAGCTCATAACAGTCCATTTAGCCTAAAAAGATTGGCGCAGTATAACAAAAACTGCGTAGGCTTCAGCTAACAAATTTAACGATTGAATATTTCTGGGTGTTCGGTCACCCACTCTTTCAACCAACTGCCATATCCGTATTCTTGAATGCTTTTTGTAATGACTTGCGCATCATTCTTATTCGACATCTTCGAGATCAAAAAATCATCTGCAGACTGTGAAGTTGGCGCATACCGAGCTAATAGCTGAAGGCTACGCTGATTAAGAGATGGATTTTGACTTGCCTGAATCAATTGCTGGATAGAAAACTCACTTCCATCACTACCCAATCTTTCAATTTCTCGATGCATTGCACCGCTTGCTTTCATTTTCCAAAGAATGGCATACAAGTCTTGGCTTTGTGAAGCCGATGCCATTACGGACATCAACTCTGAACTTGGTAACCAAGAAAGCACATGATTATTGGTTACTTGGCTCGTTAAAAAACCTAGCCCCTGCTCTGATAACTTATCAATATTATCAATAAGCAATTTTTCTCTTTGAGAAGTGAGCTCTGGATTTTCGGTTAGCCATCGACGTAAATCGAGCTGTTCATTTTCAACACCAATGTACAAGCTAATGACTTTTTCATTTAGCTTCCAGTCATCCATTAAACGCTGAGCCATTTGCTGATAGGAAAATGCAGGAGCTCTAAAACGGAAACCATCACCTTGTTCAACAAGGCTCAAAGAAGAAGGAAGCTTACGTTGTGAGTCAACAAAAACCGCAAGATCAGAAGTATATTTAGGGTGACTCTCTGCAATAGCTTTAATTGCAAGAAACCTCACGACCTCTTGTTCTGGTTGCTTAATGCGAAGAAGATCGAAATTGGCCTTATCAGATTGATCCGATAAAGCTAGGGATGCGATATGTTGAGCATCTTTATGAGACTGGGTATCAGCAAGCAAATGTTGTTTATCTTGAATGCTCAACTCAATAGCATTTGCCGTGCCTAGACCACTAAGCACAATGACTAACAGTGTTGCTAATTGTCTTTTAAGCATACCTTCACTCCCTGTGTCGTTGTTGTGCCATCCTAGCACCATACTTTTTGATGATTCAAAAACGCCACCTTATTAGGTGGCGTTTTTTATCTTTAGTTCAATAAACTAAATGATTTTATCTAATCTGTTACTGACGTCTCATTGCATCAAAGAATTCATTGTTTGTTTTCGTCATTGCTAACTTATCAATCAAGAATTCCATTGCGTCTGTTTCGCCCATAGGGTGAACAATCTTACGCAAGATCCACATTTTTTGAAGCTCATCTGCTTTTGTAAGCAATTCTTCACGACGTGTACCTGAGCGGTTAAAGTCAATCGCTGGGAAAACTCGTTTTTCAGCAATTTTACGATTCAGGTGCAGTTCCATGTTACCTGTACCTTTAAATTCTTCGTAAATAACTTCATCCATTTTCGAGCCAGTATCAACCAGTGCTGTTGCAATGATGGTTAAGCTTCCGCCTTCCTCAACATTACGAGCTGCACCAAAGAAGCGCTTAGGACGATGCAATGCGTTGGCATCTACACCACCGGTAAGAACTTTACCTGATGATGGAATAACTGTGTTGTATGCACGAGCAAGACGAGTAATTGAGTCCAGTAAGATAACAACATCTTTCTTGTGCTCTACTAGGCGTTTCGCTTTTTCGATGACCATTTCTGCAACTTGAACGTGACGAGATGCTGGTTCATCAAACGTAGATGCGATTACTTCACCTTGAACAAGGCGTTGCATCTCTGTTACTTCTTCCGGACGCTCATCAATTAGCAACACCATCAACTCACACTCAGGGTGGTTACGTGCAATGCTTTGTGCAATGTTCTGTAGCAACATTGTCTTACCCGCTTTTGGCGGTGCAACGATCAGACCACGCTGACCTTTACCAATTGGCGATGCTAAATCTAGGATACGAGCTGTAATATCTTCAGTCGCACCATTACCCACTTCCATAGTCATACGCTCATTGGCATGTAATGGAGTCAGGTTTTCGAACAAAATCTTGTTACGAGCGTTATCAGGTTTGTCGTGGTTAACAGTGTTAACTTTTAATAGTGCAAAGTAACGTTCGCCATCTTTAGGTGGACGAATTTTACCCGCAATGCTATCACCTGTACGCAGGTTAAAACGGCGAATCTGGCTTGGAGATACATAGATGTCATCTGGGCCGGCTAGATATGAGCTATCTGAGCTACGCAGAAAACCAAACCCATCTTGTAGAATTTCTAGAACGCCATCACCAAAGATATCTTCACCACTTTTTGCGTGCGCTTTTAGCGTAGAAAAAATGATGTCCTGTTTTCTCAACCGAGCAAGGTTCTCAAGACCAAGGCTCTCACCAAGCTTCACTAAGTCTGAGACAGGTCTGTTTTTCAACTCAGTCAAGTTCATAGTGGTCGATTTAGAAGTCGATTGCGTGGTGGTCTTTGTATTAGATTTAGTAGTCAAAATAGGATCTGTATGTGTTAGTTAAGAAAGATTTGGTCTCAGGATCGACCAAGAAATGAAAAATCGTATGATTTACGTGCAATAAACTAGCACTAAAAACAAGCCTAGTCTACCTTCAGAAAAAAAACAAAACCGTGTACTAAAAATACACGGTTAATTTATTTTTAGATGTTCGCGTCTAAGAACTCTTTTAATTGAGTTTTAGATAACGCTCCTACCTTAGTTGCCGCCACAGCACCGTCTTTAAACAGTAGCAGTGTTGGAATACCGCGAATACCATACTTTGGTGGCGTCGCTGGGTTGTGATCGATATTTAATTTACCAATAGTAAGCTTACCCGCGTACTCTTCAGATATCTCATTCAAAATAGGGGCAATCATTTTACAAGGACCACACCATTCTGCCCAAAAATCTACTAGCACTGGGCCTGCAGCTTCTATTACATCACTTTCAAAACTGTCGTCAGCAAGCTGCAAAATCTTATCGCTCATCTTTAGCTCCAAATCAATATTTTGTTGCCGATTAGATGATTATCAGCAATTAGATTGCCTATTGGAATGGATTTCCTTTCTTAATGCAAGCGTAAGCTGATATTCTATGCTTATGAAAAAGACACACATCACAGAGCAAAAATTCGCCGACTTCGATTTGCACCCAACTATTATTACCGGGTTGCAAGCAAAAGGATTTGAGTATTGTACTCCGATTCAAGCGTTAGCGCTGCCAGTACTGCTCACTGGCCAAGACATTGCGGGGCAAGCTCAGACAGGTACTGGTAAAACTTTAGCCTTTCTAACCGCTACTTTTGATTACCTACTAAAAAACCCTGCCGATGAGTCTCGAGCAGTGAACCAACCGCGAGCCATAATTATGGCACCAACGCGTGAATTGGCGATTCAGATCCACCGAGATGCTGAATCTTTGATTGCAAGTACAGGTATAAAAGCTGCTCTTGCCTATGGTGGTGAAAGCTACGATAAACAGCTGAATGATATACAACAAGGTGTTGATATCTTAATCGGCACCACTGGTCGAATTATTGATTTCTTTAAACAGAAAGCTTTTAATTTGAACCATATTCAAGCTGTTGTTCTTGATGAAGCCGATCGTATGTTTGATCTTGGCTTTATTAAAGATATCCGCTTTTTGTTCCGTCGCATGCCTGAGCCAAAAGATCGCTTGAACATGCTCTTCTCTGCAACTCTGTCTTACCGTGTCCAAGAATTAGCATTTGAACACATGAATACGCCAGAGCATGTTGAAGTAGAACCTGAACGTCGTACCAATGTACGCATCAAAGAAGAGCTATTTCAGCCATCAAATGAAGATAAAATGGCTCTGTTAATGACTCTGATTGAGCAAGATTGGCCAGAAAAAGCCATCATTTTTGCCAACACTAAATATAAGTGTGAGCAAGTATGGGGATATTTAGCTGCTGATGAGCATCGCGTAGGTCTTTTAACTGGGGATATTCCACAGAAAAAACGCGAACGAATCCTAAGCCAATTTACTTCTGGCGAGTTAGATTTCCTTGTGGCAACTGATGTAGCTGCTCGTGGTTTACATATTCCTCTAGTAACACACGTATTTAACTATGATTTACCTGATGATAGTGAAGATTATGTGCACCGTATTGGCCGTACAGGTCGCGCGGGAGAATATGGTAATTCAATCAGTTTTGCTTGTGAAGAATACGCAATAAACTTACCTGCAATTGAAGAATATATTGGCCATTCAATTCCATCATCTGAGTATGATTCTGAAGCCTTGATTCAAGAGCTACCTAAGCCTATTCGTTTACGCCATTCATCAAGCAATCGTCGTCCTGGTGGAAAACCTCAAGGTCGCAATAATAATCAGCGACGCAACAAACCATCTCGACCTTACAATAAACCATCAGGGAATAGCTAATCTGGTTATGACAGACTCATCTCCTCTTTATGCCGCCATTGATCTTGGCTCAAATAGCTTTCACATGCTCGTGGTTAAACACGTTCATGGCAGTGTTCGCACCATGGCGAAGATTAAGCGCAAAGTTCGTTTAGCTGCTGGATTAAACAGTAGCAATACATTGAGCCAAGAAGCGATGCAAAGAGGATGGGACTGTTTGTCTCTGTTTGCTGAACGCTTACAAGATATTCCAGAGCAGAACATCCGTATTGTGGGTACTGCGGCCCTTAGAGTCGCCACCAATATTGATGAGTTTCTAGACAAAGCCAATCAAATTCTCGGTAAAGACATTCAAGTAATTTCTGGTACCGAAGAAGCGGCAACTATCTATAAAGGCGTTGCCCACACCTCTGGTGGTAAAGGTAAGCGTCTTGTCGTAGATATTGGCGGAGCAAGTACCGAGCTCATTATTGGCCAAGGTTTTGATGCCAAAGTATTGCACAGCTTGCAAATGGGCTGTGTCACTTGGTTAGAACGGCACTTTAGTGATAGACAACTTACTCCTCAAAACTTTCATAACGCCATTGAAGCTGCCAAGCAGACTCTAGCGCCGGTTCTTAGTGAATACACAGAGCTGGGATGGAATTTATGTGTCGGAGCAAGTGGCACAGTACAAGCACTGCAAGAGATAATGTTGGCGCAGGGTATGGACGAAGTAATTACTCACTCCAAACTTAAACGTCTACAAAAACAAGCAATGCGAGCGGACGCTTTAGAAGAGCTTGAAATTGAAGGGTTAACCCTTGAACGAGCATTGGTCTTTCCAAGCGGGCTCTCTATCCTACTCGCTATTTTTGAATTACTAGAAATTGACGAGATGACGTTAGCCGGTGGCGCGTTACGTGAAGGCATGGTCTATGAGATGCTAAAAGAATTGCATCAAGAAGATATTCGCCAACGTACCGTATCCAGTATCCAACAACGCTTCCAACTCGATCAAGACTATGCACAGCAAGTTTCACAAACCGCTTTAAAGCTAGTGACACAATGCCAGGAAGACTTCCTAGCCGAGCCTGTCGCAATAAGTTTATTGCAAACAGCCGCTCAACTGCATGAAATTGGGCTAACCATAGACTTTAAAAAGGCGGGGCAACACAATGCCTACCTTTTACAACACCTCGATCTTCCAGGCTTTACCCGAGCACAGAAAATACTATTAGCCGAAGTTACCCTTCGCTACAAAGACAACCTATGTTCTTTACCTGAGCAACATGCAGTCAGTAGGCAAAGTGCTGAAAACATCCTTCGAATTTTAAGGCTGTCTGTCCTTCTTACGCATCGACGTAACGTTAGCCTACAACCTAGTGTTGAGCTTAAGACGCAAGGTAAAGCGCTATGCTTATATATCGATGCGAATTGGTGCCTAGCCAACCCATTGACCGTAGCAGAACTGGAAATCGAAGCACATCGGCAAAGTGACCAAAATTGGCCTTTGCAAATTAAGCAAATATAACCCATTTATAGCCCAACTAATTGAGTTGGGCTTTTTTACATATGTCTGTTCTAAGAGATATTAGGTTATCAAAATCTCTAGCAGTTAGAGCAAGGAGAGCTTTATTCATGAGTATAATTTTAGAATGTATCCGTTGTGTTGGTCGTGGAGAAAGAGGTCGCAAGCCCCTTTCTTTTGATCAAGCCTATCAAGTAATGGATCAATACCTTGATGGTAAGATCGATGATGATCAAATGGCGATGTTGATGATGCTTATTCGCGTCAATAATGAAACAGCTGAAGAGATCGCAGGCTTCACCAAAGCATTTCATCGAAGACTGCCAACATTAGAAGTCGATATTGATTGGCCTTGTTATGCAGGAAAGAAAAGTAAATTAGATGATGATGGCCACCAGCAAGGTCTTCCATGGAATCTAATTGCCGCTTCTATTTTGGCTAAGCAAGGATACAAAGTCCTAATCCATGGTCATTTAGATATCGGCTCAGAGCGCATTCACAGCCAGCATTACCTAACTTCATTAGATATTAATACAGCCAAAGACATCACTGACGCGCAGGCTCTACTTAGCCAATCAAATATTGTTTATTTACCACTGACTCACTTTGCACCAATTGCAGAGAAAATGTTGGACTGGAAAAAACGTTATGGATTGCGAACTCCGATTAATACCGTGGTAAGAGGGTTAAACCCAGGTAGTGCTAAGTATGGAATAAGAGGGAGTTTTCATCCCGGGTTTCAAGAACTGCACGCTAAAATAGAAACCAATATCGGTCATTCCAATTGTTCAGTCGTTTCTTTTAAAGGTGTATCAGGTGAATCTGAATACAACCCTAAGGTGAGTCAGACTATATGGACAAGCGATAGTAAGGGCTTACAATCGCATTACTGGCGTGAAATGTACAATGAGGAGATTATGACTCCCCAGCAATGTCCTCTTGGTACGCCAAGCCGTGACAAAGTGCAGATGGCCAATCATGTTGTCGCCTCTCTTACTGCCGTACTCTTTAGTCAATTCAAAGATAAAGAAGAAGCAAAGCAACAGGCTGTACGCTTTTGGCAAGACTACTGCGCACAGCATTAATACAAAGAAATTGACCCATAAAAAAAGAGCTCCTAATAAGGAGCTCTTCTTCGTTTTATCTATTTAAGCTTGTACTGGAACACTCTGTCTTGATTGCTCAGTCAATTTTCGTGTTAGATAATTGAGTAACACACCGTACATAGGTACAAATAAACCCAAGCTAATTATCAGTTTAAAGACATAATCTACCAATGCAATCTCTTGCCAATGTTGCGCCATAAAGGCATCAGGGCTGTTATAAAACGCGATGGCAAAGAATGCGAGCGTATCCAAAGCATTACCAAATAATGTCGAGCAAGTCGGTGCTATCCACCATTGCTTCATCTGACGTAGGCGGTTAAAGACATGCACATCTAAGATCTGACCAAGCAGATAAGCCATGAATGATGCTATGGCAATTCTGGCGACAAACAGATTAAATTCACCGAGAGGAATGAAACCCTGAAATTGCCCTTGGTGAAAAACCACCGATAGGATATAAGACACAATCAAAGAAGGTAGCATAACCAAAAAGATAATTTTACGTGCCATTGCTGCGCCAAATATACGCACAGTAAGATCAGTGGCTAAAAAGATAAACGGGAAAGTAAATGCCCCCCACGTGGTATGGAAACCAAACACGGTAAAGGGTAATTGAACAAGAAAGTTACTTGAAGCAATGATAATAAGGTGGAATGACGCTAAAAAAAACAGCGCTTTACGCAGTTGTGATGGATCAAAACGGTTCATATTGTACCTTTTTAATAGATGGGGGCGAGGGAACCCATTCGAAGCACATTGCTTCATCTCAAAATTTATAGTCCTGCCTATTAGGCGGGCTCGGAATTATACATAACGAATTGGTTAGTGCAATAGATAGACAGTATTTTGGTTTCATGTGAAACCTCACTCATTTTAAAAACAGCGTTCATCTAAAAAACTGAGTGAAACTAAATACCTTTAGCGACCAATTGCGCCAGAAACTGCAACTCTTCTACAGAGTGATCAACCGAAAGCGCTTCTAACCACATAGATTCACTATAGTGCTCCGCACGTAGCATGAACTTGCAGCCTTCAAAATCAATCAGCCAAGAGTGAAGATCGGCATCCTGCTGTTTCTCTACTATCGTTGCGCTGATCAAATCAATAAATCGTTGTCCAATGATAGGAAAGCTATCATGATCAAAAGAAGGCGCGACGAGAGACAGCCGAGCACTTTGTGCATCAAAATCACGTACAGTAAAACTAGACACCAGTTATGTGCTCCTGAATTAAATCGAGAAATGCATCAGCATATTTATCAAGTTTACGTTGCCCTACACCACTTACAGCGAGCATCTCGCCATAAGACATTGGCATCATGTCCGCCATATCAATTAGAGTAGCATCGTTAAATACCACATACGGTGGTAAGCCTTCTGCATCTGCTAGTCGTTTACGAAGATTACGCAGTTTAGCAAACAGCTTTTTATCGTAATGTTTAGTGAGTGTTTTATCAGACTTAGAAGCCACCGTAAGATCTAATCTAGGCACCGCTAATTCCAAGCTCATTTGACCACGCAATAATGGCCGGGCTTCTTCAGTTAACTGCAAAGTAGAGTTACGAGCGATATTTTGAGTGAGTAGCCCTTTATGAACTAACTGACGCATTATACTCACCCAGTAGTCATGACTATGCTCTCTGCCTATTCCGTAAGTAGATAACTTGTCATGATTATTTTCACGTATACGGATATTCTGCATACCGCGTAAAACCTCGGTGACATAACCCATACCAAAAGATTGATTTACCCGATAGACACAAGATAACGCTTTTTGCGCCGCTTCTGTTCCATCAAATGTTTTTGGTGGGTCAATGCAGATATCACAATTACCACAGGCTTTTTCTCTATATTCACCAAAATAATGCAGTAATACTTGGCGACGGCAAGTTTGAGCCTCAGCAAATGCACTCATTGCATTGAGCTTGTGCATTTCCACTTTCTTTTGCTGTTCATCTTCTTTCTCATCCAGCATACGTCGAAGCCAGTTAATATCAGAAGGATCATATAGAGTCATTGCCTCTGCAGGCAAACCATCACGACCGGCTCGGCCTGTCTCTTGATAGTAAGATTCTATGTTACGAGGAATATCAAAGTGCACCACAAAACGTACATTGGGCTTATTAATTCCCATACCGAACGCCACAGTCGCAACCACAATTTGAATATCATCTTTTTGAAATGCATCTTGCACATAAGCACGTTCATCTGCATCCATCCCCGCATGGTAGCCCATAGCTCGAATACCGTTATTACACAGTTTCTCCGTCACCATTTCGACTTTCTTACGGCTACCACAATAAATGATGCCACACTGCCCTTTTTGGGTAGCAAGATAACGAATGATTTGCGAAACCGGCTTGGCTTTCTCGACTAATGTGTAGCGAATATTGGGACGGTCAAAGCTGCCTAGATAACACAGAGGATCATCGAGTTGTAATCGGCTGTTTATATCAATACGGGTAGTATCATCAGCCGTTGCGGTTAACGCCATAAAAGGCACCTGGCTAAACTTTTGTTTTAGCTGCCAAAGTGACGCATATTCAGGTCTAAAATCATGTCCCCATTGCGAGATACAATGTGCTTCATCAATCGCAATAAGATTGATCTGTAAATGCTGTATTCGCTCAATAAAGTCTGGCATAAGCACACGTTCAGGCGAAACGTAAATCAGCTTGATTTTGCCCTGATGCATACGATTATAAACCGATAAAAGGTCTTCTCGGCTCATGCTTGAGTTAATACACTCTGCCGCCACACCATTAGCTTTTAATTGATCAACCTGATCTTTCATCAATGAAATAAGAGGGGAAATAACCAGTCCCATACCTGATGAAACCAACATTGGAACTTGATAACACAAAGATTTACCGCCACCGGTGGGCATGATAACCAATGAGTCTCTACCAGCAAGAGTTGCTTCTACCACCTGTTGCTGACCATCACGAAACGACGGATAACCAAACACATCCTCTAGCACACGTTGTGGTGTTACTTGAGTATCAGATTCGTCGGCGATAGACAGATTGGTGGACATGTAGGCAAATTACCTGTGACTAGTTAATGCAAATAAGCGCTACA
This sequence comes from Vibrio sp. UCD-FRSSP16_30, assembly GCF_001676025.1. Lineage (GTDB taxonomy): Bacteria > Pseudomonadota > Gammaproteobacteria > Enterobacterales > Vibrionaceae > Vibrio. The sequence goes on along the minus strand of NZ_LZFW01000021.1, from coordinate 14,898 downwards.
TTGTAATGGGGATGATCTAGGATGGAAACTGCATTTTACTAGCTCTTATACTGAACGCTCTTTATACTCTGCTCTTTTGCTACCCATCTACCGAGAATCCATGAATACCCAAGCTCAACAACGCACTCGCCAAGGTGTGATATTTGCTATCATGGCGTATACCATCTGGGGCATTAGTCCTATATATTTCAAAACGTTATCCTCTATTCCTGCCATTGAAATACTAATACATCGAATTGTATGGTCGTTCTTTTTACTAGCAGGTTTGATTCATTTCACCCAAGGATGGCACTCTTTTCGTGAAATTCTAAAAAATAAAACCAAGCTTGTTTATTTATTCATATCGTCCTTTCTCATCGGTTTGAACTGGCTCATTTTCATTTGGGCGGTGAACAACAATCATATGCTTGAAGCGAGCTTGGGCTACTACATCAACCCTATTGTTAATATTATCCTCGGGATGGTGTTTCTTAATGAGCGCCTACGAAAAATACAATGGGTAGCAGTGATACTAGCCTTTCTTGGTGTTGCAATAGAATTGGTCGCTTTTGGCTCGATGCCTTACATCTCTTTTGCCCTAGCCAGCAGCTTTGGTATCTATGGACTACTACGAAAGAAAGTCAATTTGGACGCACAAACAGGCTTATTTATTGAGACACTATTCTTATTGCCTCTAGCCATCATATATTGGGCTCTTTTCACGCACAGTGAAACATCGAATATGTTCAACAATGGTTGGCATATCAATTCCCTACTGATGCTAGCAGGTGTAGTCACTACCATACCATTACTCTGTTTTACCGGTGCAGCTACTCGAATTAAACTCTCTACACTTGGCTTCTTCCAATACATTGGTCCAAGCTTGATGTTTATCTTAGCGGTAACAGTCTATGGAGAAGCGCTAAGTTTCAATAAAACCAGTACCTTTATTTTTATCTGGATTGCGCTAATGGTGTTTAGTTTTGACGGTATTAGGTATTCTCGAAGCCGAAAACGATAAATACAAACTACCAGCTCTAGTCAGACAATAACGACATCCGCTATATTTTTGTAAGAGATCTCTTACAAAAATGTGAGTAATCCAAGGGAATATATGCAAAAAACGGATAACAAAAACACCTAACCTATTGTTTTATAATCCATTAGCATAAAAGTAGAAGTTTAAAGGAAAATAATTATGCTTTTACCCCATTGAGTAAATTTGAGAAAGACATAATATAACAAGGGTCGGAAGGAAGCTGACACGGAAAAGGAAATTACCAAGGATTCGGTGTTCTTCAGGATGAAGATTCGGTTGTTCAGGATGAATAATCGGCATGGATAGCAAATTGGACATTGAATGGACGCTTTTAGTAACTAGGATGGTTGCTACTAAGGAAAGACAATGGACACCTCTGGATGAGGCAAGGACTAAACATCAGGATGATGTCAAGGACACCGCTCAGGGAATAAGTGAAGTGCGCTAACGAGGATTGTTGGCAGACCAGGATAAGGTCATATGGACACCGCTAGGATGGCGAGAAAAGGAATACGCTGAAGGATAACAGCACACTATCAAGGATTTGATGCAGGGAGCACTACTTAGTAGCCGGATTGCTGCGAGTAAGACTATAACCCCGAAGAGCGCAAGCTCTCGGGGTTTTTCTTTTTATAACAGATTAAACATTCAAGTCTCTTCTACTTCCTAATATCCATTGGCAATACCTTCAGTTGCCTCTCCCGCGTGATGGGATTAATACTGGCAGCCGTTACAGTCAATAATCTTTACCCGGTATTACAGATTTCTACACCCTATAAATGTAAAAAGCCCCAGATAACTGGGGCTAAAAAATCACATTATTTCAAGCTTGGCATACTGTGTAATAAGCCATTTGATACCCTCGCCATTAAAGGCAACCTGTACCCGGCTCTGTGCGCCACTTCCCTCGAAGTTAATGATCGTACCTTCACCAAACTTAGGGTGACTCACCCTTTGACCCAAGCCAAAGCCTGTTTCATTAAAACTTTCTTTCTTAACCGTCTGACTAAAGCGACCGGAATTTGTTGGTCGGCTTACCTGAGCCTTCATGCGAACTTCTTGAGTACATGCTTCTGGTAACTCTTTAATAAATCGCGACGGTTTATGGTATTTATCTTGCCCATATAAACGGCGCATTTCAGCATAGGTGAGATAAAGCTTTTGCATTGCACGGGTCATACCGACATAACAAAGCCTACGCTCCTCTTCCAGACGACCCGCTTCTTCAGAAGACATCTGACTTGGGAACATTCCCTCTTCCACACCCACCATAAATACTAAGGGAAATTCCAAACCTTTAGCACTGTGTAAAGTCATCAACTGCACTGCATCATCAAATTCGTCAGCTTGTCCTTCACCCGCCTCTAATGCGGCATGAGATAAAAAGGCAGTAAGATCGGTCATCTCGTCTGCTTCTTCAGGCTTATCAAACTGACGAGTTGCAGTGACCAATTCTTCAAGGTTTTCTATGCGAGCCTGAGCTTTCTCACCCTTCTCTTGCTGATACATAGTAAACAAACCAGAAGCTTTAATAACATGGTCAGCTTTTTTATGCAGTTCTAGTGAAGCAGTATCATCTTCCAATGCATTTATCAGCTCAACAAAGCGACCTAATGCACCAGCAGCGCGCCCTGCAAATACTTGCTCTTCTAACAGCTGAGTACCAGCTTGCCACAATGTTGTGCCTCTATCTCTAGCGGCATAACGAATGGTCTCTAAGGTTTTTTCACCTAAGCCACGAGTTGGAGTATTCACAATTCGCTCAAACGCCGCATCATCATTTCGATTCGACATTAAGCGTAAATAACCCAGCGCATCTTTAATTTCTTGACGCTCGAAGAATCGCATTCCACCATAAATACGATATGGCATTCCAGCCTGAATCAAAGCTTCTTCCATAACACGAGACTGCGCGTTATTTCGGTATAAAACTGCAGAGTCTTTCAGCGCTCCACCAGTCTCTTGCCACTCTTTAATTTTATTTACCGCAAAACGGGCTTCATCTAACTCATTGTATGCAGAATACACGGAGATAAGCTCGCCATCACTGCCATCAGTCCACAACTCTTTGCCCATACGTTCGACATTATTGGCAATTAAGTGGTTTGCTGCGGTTAGTATGTTTTTGGTTGAACGATAGTTTTGCTCAAGTCGAACTGTTGATGCTTGCTTAAACTCATTGAGAAAGCGTTGAATATTCTCAATTTTAGCGCCGCGCCAACCATAAATAGATTGATCATCATCGCCCACAATCATGACATTACATTCAGGGCTCGCCATCATTCTTAGCCAAGCATATTGAATGTTGTTGGTATCTTGAAATTCATCAACCAAGATATGCTTAAAGCGAGCTTGGTAGTGCTCTCGAATATGTTGCTTATCACGCAGTAATTCATGGCATCGCAATAAGATTTCAGCAAAGTCGACTAAGCCTGCTCGGTCACAAGCTTCTTGATAAACAGAGTAGATGCGTAACCAGGTTTTAGTTACTGGATCATGGTAGCTATCAATATGTGAAGGCCTTAATCCTTCATCTTTTTTACCGTTAATCCACCACGCAGCTTGCTTCGCAGGCCACTGTTTTTCATCTAAATTTTGCGCTTTAATCAGACGACGCAATAAACGCTGCTGATCATCAGAATCTAAGATCTGAAAATCTTGAGGCAGCTTTGCATCTAGATAATGAGCGCGAAGGATACGATGACAAATACCATGAAAGGTACCATTCCACATTCCTGAAGCTGTGCCATGCATCAACTCTTCAATACGACCTCGCATCTCTGCTGCGGCTTTATTGGTAAAGGTAACTGACATAACTGAAAATGGAGAAGCTTGCTCAACAGACATTAGCCAAGCAATACGATGTACCAATACCCGGGTTTTACCACTACCAGCACCGGCAAGGATCAATAGGTTGCCAAGTGGCGCGGCTACCGCTTCTCGTTGTTTGTCGTTCAGCCCATCGAGTAATAATGATGCGTCCATCGTACCTTTCCAATCTGTTATACCATTAATCATAGTAAGTCACTGATCCGTCTAACGGGGTTGAACACTTGATAATCGAGTGTTTTTCCTGCGCTATTTCTGAGAATGATCTTACTGCGATTGGCATTACTGTTTATTTATACATTACTGCCAGTATACAGCGTTCCCAAGACAATCTCTAATTTCAGTCGCAATCAATTTAAAGCCTAGAATTGAACGATTTTTATCCATACTTTTCAATAAATTAGATAGATATTGAAAAATAATTCAATTTATTTGAAATATTTTATCCGCCAAGCGCATCTTATTTATCAAGCAGTCGCAACAAACCATTAACAATGTGTAAGCCGATTGCCCACACAACTAAGGATCATATCGAGGACGAAATTATGAAAAAATCTAATCTTGCAGTTACAGCGGCAGTTACTGGTTTATTAGCTCTAGGTGGCACTATGCTGACTGCTACGCATGCCGTCGCAGCAGATAAAGAAAAGTGCTACGGCGTTGCAAAAGCTGGGAAAAATGACTGTGCGACAAAAACCAGTTCATGCGCTGGAACAGCCAAAATGGACAACCAGAAAGATGCCTTTGTTGTGGTTCCTAAAGGGCTATGCGGCAAGCTAGCCGGCGGAAGTATGTCTTCCTCGTAAGTTGAAGGTTATTACCTTCTGTGGGGTACTCGAAGTTTAGTGCCCCTATTTTTACTACGAAAAAGAGAAACATCATGCACACTATTCATAGCAGTATCGGGGTTGGATTAAGACATCCACACATGAACTTTTTTGAGAATAACCCTGAGCATGTATCTTGGTTAGAAGTGCATAGTGAAAATTTTTTTGAAGCCTATTCCCCTGCTCGTCAGCAACTACAAAAGATACGCCAGCAACACGAGATCTCCTGTCATGGTGTAGGTTTGTCTCTTGGATCTGTTGGTCAAATAAGTCAATGGCACCTTGATGCACTGGTTAACTTAGTTAATGACATTGAACCAATGTTTGTCTCTGACCATTTAAGTTGGAGTGAAAATGGCGGTGTACACTTTAATGATTTACTACCTCTTCCATATACTGAAGAAGCACTAGATGTCTTCACTAGGAATGTGCTTCAGGTTCAAGATGCACTTAAACGGCCTTTACTGATTGAAAATCCAAGTAGCTACCTTCGATTTAATCATTCCACTATTGCTGAATGGGACTTTTTAAATGAAGTGCAGCGCCGAACAGACTGCCAGTTACTTTTAGATCTGAATAATATTTATGTTTCATCTCTCAATCATGGCTTTGATGCACTTCACTACCTCAATGCAATAAACCATCAAACAGTACAAGAAATTCACTTAGCGGGATTCACGGTCAAAGAATTTAACGATCAAAAAATATGGATCGATACACATGGCAGCCAAGTTTGTGATGAAGTGTGGGAGTTATATCGAATTTGGAATCAACGCAAACCAAACACTGCCACTTTGATTGAGTGGGATACCGACATACCTCAACCAGAGATACTGCTAGATGAAGCTTTAAAAGCATCTGCTATTGCAGCATTGGCAGCAAGTAACTTTAAAACCACCGCATAGAGGTCGCGTAATGATTTCTTTAGCTGACTTACAAAAGAATTTTGCTCACACTCTTATTAATCAATCCAATGTCGCGAGTTGTGATATCCACAGCGATCATTTTAGTGCTGAGCTGCGAATGCAGATATATAGAAACAACGTCATCCATAATTTCACTGATGTCCTAAAGGCGATGTATCCAAATACTCTCGCTTTAATTGGTGATGAATGTTTTGAACAAATAGCACGCCAGCATGTAATAACTACGCCATCACTAACTGGCAACGTTTCATATTATGGACAAGGTTTTGATAAAACCATTTTGCTATTTCCTAAAGTAATAGACATTGCACCTTACCTTACCGAGGTTGCTAGGTTTGAAGCCGCGTGCGATCTTTTACGCTGTAAAACTCAAAACACCACCACTGAACAATACCAACCATTATCTGCACTTTGTCATATTGATGAACATCAACAGCCAAATATTCAGTTAGTTATCGCTTCAGGTGGGATTAGTTTTGAATCTCGCTTTGCTATTTTTGATCTAATTAGCGCTATTACAGCTCAATCATTTGATGATTTAGATTTAACGGCCCCACAACAGGGGTACATAATTGTTCAGCCTAATGGGCATATTAATTTTGAAGAGTTAGAAGCCAATAGCTACCAATTACTCGTTGCTATTGAATCCCAATTTTCATTATCAGAAATTGAACCGCAATTATTACCCACACTTCCCTTACTAGTAGAAAAACAACTCATTATTGGATTCTCAACACCTAATAACAAGAGTCAATGCAACCCAACACAGGAGTAATCAGATATGAACCTTATATTGCAATCTCGCTATTCTAGCTATCTAGGCTTAGTCGAAAATATCCAAACTGTATTAGTTCCTGCCTTATTAGTGATATGTAGGCTGTGGGTAGCTTGGGTCTTTTTCAATGCCGGACTGGTGAAACTCGGCACTTGGGATAGCACCTTATTTCTATTTGAATATGAGTATCAGGTACCATTTTTGCCATGGGAGATAGCAGCATATATTGGAACAGCAACAGAACTGATTGTGCCTGTATTTCTCGTACTAGGCATCGCAACACGTCCTTTTGCTGTCATATTATTTGCCTTTAATATCATGGCCGTTATTTCGTACCCTGCTCTTTGGGAAGGCGGATTCTATGATCACCAACTTTGGGGGCTGATGATTTTAATAAACCTCATTTGGGGCGCAGGCTTATTCTCTATAGACCATGTAATAAGTAAAAGACTTAAACAGAAATAAACAAGTAAGCTCCTAACTAGGAGCTTACTTGTTCAAAAATGCTTTTAGATCTTCTACAGAAATCCCATCTTTAATAAGCTCTTGAGCTATTAGGTCTACTTGCTCACCTTTTCGAGATTCAAGAACCTTTTGAAATTGGTAAACAATATCCTTGAGAGTATCTAGAGGTAACTTGCTAGCTGCACTTCTTATTCTTTCTTCACTTTGATTGCCAAGCTCAACAAGTAACTTTGCGTACATTACTTTTTCTGGAGACTCTTCAAGTTGCTCCAATCGACGAGCCATTTCGTAAGTCGTTAATGCCATATTATTTCACTTAAGTAAGAGTTATTAGGTTTTGTAGAAATCAAAACACTTGGTAGGACGAATATAGTGTCTGTATATAGAATATACTTTTTTTATCGAAACTAGAACTGTTTTCAATTACCTATCTGTCACACCTATTGCAAACGATAAAATTGCACACCGAGGGTAAAAAGGGTAGCTTAATCGCCATGTGTACAAAGGTACTATAAGACAGGAGATATTATGTCAGCTGAAATCAAGAGCTGTGTTACTGGTTTTCGTAACTGGTTAAAAAAAGAAGGCCTAGACGCCTTTATTGTTCCGCACGAAGATGAGTTTCTTGGGGAGTATATTCCAGCACACAATGAACGTTTGCATTGGCTTACTGGTTTTACAGGTTCTGCAGGGGCAGCCATTGTCTCGACTGAAGAAGCCGCTATCTTTGTTGATGGACGCTACACCGTTCAAGTAACCAAACAAACACCAGCTGATGTATTTGCCTATCAACATCTAATCGAAACACCGCCCATTGTTTGGATTCAACAAAACTTAAAGCACGGTAGCAAAATAGGGATTGATCCTAAAATGCATTCAGGCCGCTGGTTAAAAGCAGCTATCAACGCATTAGCTGATGACTATGAATTAGTTTATGTTGAACACAACCCTGTTGATATTCTTTGGAGCAACCGACCTGATGTCGCTTTATCAACATTGCGACTCATGGAAAATAAATGGGTTGGGATTGATAGCCAAGAAAAACGCACATTAATTGCCGATATATTGAAACAACAAAAGGCAGATAGTGCGGTATTAACTGCGCTAGATTCTATCTGCTGGCTATTGAATATTCGTGGTAGCGACATATCTCGACTACCAGTAGCCTTGTCTCATGCCATTATTCATAGCAATAGTGACGTTGAATTCTTTATTGATTCAGATCGAGTACCATCTAACTTCCAGCAACACGTTGGCGCAGGTGTTTCATTATTTACACCGAGTCAGCTTAAGGCGCGTCTTGCAACCTTAAAAGGAAGTAAGGTTATCCTCGACCCTGCAACCAGCAATGCATGGTTTGGCTTAACCCTCAACCAACAAGGTGCTGAAGTACTTGCGATTGCTGATCCATGTTTACTTCCTAAAGCGACTAAAAACAGCACTGAAGCACTTGGCATGAAAAACTGTCATGTTCGCGATGGCGTGGCAATGGTTAAATTTTTAACTTGGTTCGATAAAAAGAATTCGCAAAGCGAGTTCCTCAATGAAGCACAACTTGCTGATCAACTTGAGGCATTTAGACGCGAAGATAGTTCTTTAGCTGATCTGAGTTTTGACACTATTTCTGCTGCCGCACACAACGCTGCAATGTGTCACTACAACCACGAAAATGAACCAACTCCAGGTGTTGTCGCTAACAATTCGATGTACCTAGTTGACTCCGGTGGTCAATATCCAGATGGTACAACGGACATCACTCGAACAGTTGCTATTGGCCAACCAACAGAGGCAATGAAAAAGCAATTCACCTTAGTCTTAAAAGGACATATTGGTATTGCACAAGCACGCTTCCCTAAAGGAACTTGTGGACATCAAATTGATATCCTTGCTCGTCAGCATTTATGGGCTAATGGTTTCGATTACGACCACGGCACGGGCCACGGTGTAGGACACTTCTTAAGTGTTCATGAAGGTCCACAAAGAATAGGCAAAGGCTACAGTGATGTTGCTTTAGAAGCTGGAATGGTAATTTCAAACGAACCAGGCTACTACCGCACAGATGAGTTTGGTATTCGTATAGAAAACCTAGAAATTGTTGTTGAAATAGAAACTGAAGGCGACTTCTCTGTTCTAGGATTTGAGTCCCTAACTCGCTGTCCGATCGATAAGCGTAATATTGAATTATCACTATTAGCTGAACATGAAGTCAAATGGCTGAATAACTATCATCAAACTGTTTGGAATGAACTATCACCATTGGTTGATGGTGATGAAAAGCAGTGGTTAGAAAACGCAACAAGCGCTATCTAATCTAAAAACAAACCAGTAGCTTATCGCTACTGGTTTGTTTCACGTGAAACACTAGCCCGAATACGCCGAGTTCCAATCTCTCCATACTGGTTCAAAACCTCGACTTCTAATTGCACTCTCAACTTCAGCCGCCGTTCTTTCATCTGAAATTTCAAACTGCTCTAGTTCTTCAGTATCAGTAGCATAGCCACCTGGCTGAGTCTTGGATGCGGCAGAAACCGTAGTTATCCCTAATGGAAGTATGTTGTCTCTGAATGTCGCAGACTCACGTGTTGATAAAGAGATATCAACATGCTGATTGAACAGACGATACGCACAGATCAGCTGTACCATTTGCTTATCATTTAATATTGATTTTGGCTGCACCCCACCTTCGCAAGGTCTCAACCTTGGCAGTGAAATACTGTAGCGAGATTTCCAATAGGTTTTCTCTAGATAATCTAAATGAGTTGCTACAAATAAACTATCTACGCGCCAGTTATCCAATCCGATTAATGCACCAATGCCAATCTTATCTACTCCAGCACGAGCAAGTCGATCCGGTGTTTCTAATCGATAGTAGAAATCCGTTTTTGAGCCCTTTAGATGATGCTCTGCGTAAGTAGACGGATTATAAGTCTCCTGATAAACCATAACCGCATCCATGCCCAATCCTTTAAGCTCAGCATATTGCTGCTCTTCCAAAGGCTGTACTTCCATTGCGAGATAATTGAAATGCTTTTTAATTTGAGGCAATACGGCCCTGAAATACTCCATACCCGCTTTGTTCTCATGCTCACCAGTGACAAGCAGAACACTATCGAACTTCATAGCTTTTAGTGCTGCAATCTCTAGATCAATTTCGTCAGCATTTAAAATCTTGCGCTTAATTCGATTCTTCATAGAGAAGCCACAATAAGTACAATCGTTCGCACACAAGTTGGATAAATACAGCGGTACATATAGACCCACTGTAGATCCAAATCTCTGTCTGGTTTGTTGATACGAGCGCTGTGCCATCTGCTCTAAATAAGGTTCAGCAGCAGGAGATATTAGGGCTTTAAAATCTTCCAGATCGAGATTGGCTTTACTCAACGCCTTCTCTACATCCATTGACGTTTTGGACATGATAGAAAGATAACTATCACTCCAATCCGTTGATTTAAAGACATCAACAAAACTCATAGCTTCGCCTCATACTGCGAATCTAAAAACGCAGTCATAGGGCTAGAAGCAATGGCTTGAAATTGCTTAGCACCCAATCCTGATTCGTACGCTATTCTTCCTGCCTCAACCGCTAGCTTAAATGCTCGTCCAATCGCAATTGGGTCGCCGGCTGTAGCCATTGCTGTATTAACCAAAACTGCATCAGCGCCAATTTCCATTGCTAAAGCCGCGTGAGATGGTGCACCAATACCTGCATCGACAATCACTGGAACGTTAGCTTGCTCAATGATGATTTGTAGGAAATCTAGCGACACTAAACCTTTATTTGTGCCAATAGGCGCACCTAAAGGCATGACTGCGGCACAGCCTACTTCTTCTAATCGCTTACACAATACAGGGTCAGCATGACAGTAAGGTAAAACAACAAATCCATCTTTAACTAATTGCTCTGCCGCTTTTAAAGTCTCAATAGGATCGGGCATTAAGTATTTTGGATCTGGGTGAATTTCTAGTTTTAACCAGTTGGTATTTAGCGCTTCCCTAGCTAGGTGAGCTGCAAAAATTGCATCATCAGCATTTTTTGCACCTGAAGTATTTGGTAGAAGATTGACACCAAGTTCGTTGAGAGAACTCAAGATGTCATCTTGTTTATCGAATACATCAACACGCTTTAATGCCATAGTCACAAGTTCAGACTCTGATGCAGCAAGAGATGATGTCATCAACTGATTGTTCGCATACTTACCTGTACCAGTAAACAATCTCGAATTGAATGTCTTATCAGCAATTTTTAACACAATTAACCTCCAGCAATGGCACGAAACACAGAAAGGATATCGCCTTTTTGCATTTGAATAGAATCCCACTTTGAGCGTGGAACAACTTTATTATTAACAGCGATAGCACATCCGTCAGATGGTAAGCCTTGGCTTTTTATTACATCAACTAACGTACTGTCAGCACTAATCGTTATGGTTTTATCATTAATAATTACTGATATATCAGCCATCAATCATCTCCTTTCTACAAACGTCACACGCCTCATCTTGAACAAATTCAAATTTATTCTGAGTCATTGTGCGACCATTAAATGTAATTAGTTCACCAGGTTTTAGTGTCTTGGGTTCAACTAAAGCTCTAATTGCTAACATTGATTGCAGGCTACCAATCATATTTACATTCGGCCCCATTACTCCCGACTCACTGCATTTAGTCGAAGCACTAGATTCAGTGAAGGGATATAAACAGTGGTAGCACGGCGTATTATCTTGGTAATTAAAAAATGCCAGTTGTCCATCCCAGCCGATTGCAGCTCCAGAAACCAACGGTTTCTTCTTTAACAAACAGGCTTTGTTTATGTCTTGTCTGGTTGGGAAGTTATCACTACAGTCGATCACCAGATCTGCCAATCCAACTTCGATGAGTAATGAGTCCAGTGCCATTCTTCGGTTGACTGTTCTTACACTCACCATCGGATTAAGATCTGCAATTTGCTTGAATAGCGCGATAGATTTTGCTGTTCCAATATCAGATTCTCTGTAGCTTAACTGGCGATGTAAATTACTTATCTCAACAACATCATCATCACATAGCACTAGCTTTCCTACGCCAGCACCAGCAAGCTGTAATGCGACTGCTGAGCCTAAGCCACCACATCCAACAATCAATACCACTGAATCAAGTAAGCACCTCTGCCCTTGTTCTCCGATTTCAGGCAGCATAACTTGCCTTTGGTATCGTATAAATTCCTGATCAGAAAGCATGCTGTTTCTCACACGCCTGACTTTGTAAACTAAACAAAGATTGGAACTGCTGTACGGCTTGATGCTTGTCTTTCGCTTGAGTAACGGCCCTAACAACGGCAACGCTGGTTACGCCTGTCTCGATAACCATAGGGGCTCGCATTAAATCAATACCTCCGATTGCTACAGTGGGAAGTAATGCACCTCTATTAGTGCTAATAGAGGTAATTAAAGCTTGGTAAAGTTTAAGCTTCACTAGCCCTTGAGGTGATGATGGCATGTCTTTAGTCGTTGTCGGGAATATGTGCCCTAAGGCTAGGTAAGATGGCTTATATTGCAGCGCATTGATGATTTCGAAATACCCATGCGTAGAGATGCCTAAACCGATATTACTGTTTAGTACACTGCTATCATTTAACTCCGCTAAATCTTCCTGACCGAGGTGCAAACAGGATGCTCCATGCTCAAGAGCTAACTGCCAGTAATCGTTAATCACAATGTCGACATTAGCTTTACGACCAATCTCAATCGCTCTCTTAATATCCTCAGAAACCTCAGCAGAATGCTTATCTTTAATCCTAAGCTGTAAGATTTTCACCCCAGTATCAATAAGCTCTTCTACCAGTTCTATAGTGTCGACTACAGGATATAGACCAACACAATGACTTACTTTTCGAGATACGGATTCAGGTTGATGCTTAGAAAGCTTAGGGAAATGGGTGATGTCTGACGGCCATGTTTCACATGAAACATGTAATGCGCTTCGAGAAATTAAAGCACTATCTTCTATAGTGAAGTCTAAAGAGAGGGAAACTAGTAGCCAAGCTAGATATGAGTCCATTGATGTTGAGTGGTCTGAAGAAAGGTAATCCCATTCGAAACATTGACCATTTTCAAGGGAAACTACATCCTTTCCTGTAGCAATAAAGTGGACTATAGAGCCAATTAGGATATTACTTTCATCAAAGACCTGCACACAAAACTGCTCAAGATCAGTTTCATCAAGCCTGATGTTTAAAACTTTATTTGGAGTATGAATAGAAAATTCATCAGCACAGATAGCTTCAGTAATAACATTCGTAAAGCCTACATCCGTAGCTTTATTTGATACTGCTCTCAATGCTTGTTGGAAACAGTCAGTATTAATTGGGGAGTATATAACGTTGTTCTGCGGGGATTCCATCGCCCTATCCTTCTGTAATAAACACAGCTTGTCGGATAGATTGATGGCAGTAGTATCAGGTTTAAAATTGATACTTTGTTAAATTGACCACCTTGTTTCCTTCGCAGGTATTATCCTGTATCAGGTTCCACGAATTCCGTATTCACGGTCTCAGCCTCTTGTGATTAACACTTCAGCACTCCGACAAGCCAGTTCATTATATAGGAACTATAAAAAGAACAAAGTGAACTTAGTTAGTTTTTGAAGACTAGATGAAAACCAATCATTGCAGCAGAGATACTAAAGATAACATTTAGCATGATATTAAGTCCTGCCTTCCAATAGTCACCTTGTTGGAACATAAGAACGTTATCCATAGAAAACGTAGAAAAGGTTGTTAGTGCACCCAAGAAGCCCAAACCAATAATTTGGCGCCATGGATCAACAGCAATTACTTCATTCTCGAATAAAGCAATAAGTGTCCCCATGATAAACGAACCGATAATATTTACGGTTAAAGTACCATAAGGAAAGCCTCGGCCTAAAAGTAAGACACAAAGCTCAGAAATCAAATATCGTGAACAAGCACCAAAAGCGCCGCCTATTGCGATAAAACCTAGGGTTGCAAACTGTCCCATTCGTACTATTCTCCCAGCAAATCTGCTTAGATTTGAAACGTTACATGTGTCACTTATGCTAACTACAATTGATACCATAGTGACTATAATGTGATCTAGATCAGTAGCATAGCAAACATATGAATCAGATATAATCTAAAAGTTTAGATTGCAAAGAATATTTGATTAAAAATAAAGCAGAGCAATAATACTCATAAAACAACATTCAGGAAGGACATTTCAGGCTATCCGGAAAGAATACAAACTCCAGATACAACAAAGCCCCGTCGAATGACGAGGCTTCTAAATAAGAACCTGGCAATGTCCTACTCTCACATGGGGAAGCCCCACACTACCATCGGCGCTATTATGTTTCACTTCTGAGTTCGGCATGGAATCAGGTGGGTCCACAATGCTATGGTTGCCAAGTAAATCTTGTGCTGTATTCAGATTAAAAATCAAAATACAAAATAATGGTGCTAGTACCCAGAGTCGAACTGGGGACCTCACCCTTACCAAGGGTGCGCTCTACCAACTGAGCCATACCAGCAGGTCTAATAAAAGACAAAAACCCGCTAAAAGCGGGTTCTTAAAATTTAAAGCCTGGCGATGTCCTACTCTCACATGGGGAAGCCCCACACTACCATCGGCGCTATTATGTTTCACTTCTGAGTTCGGCATGGAATCAGGTGGGTCCACAATGCTATGGTCGCCAAGCAAATTTTAAAATTCGGAAAACTGTTATTTAAAAGTTCGTATACACATTCAATCTGTTCTTTTTTTGAGTCCACAAAACCCCTTGGGTGTTGTATGGTTAAGCCTCACGGGCAATTAGTACAGGTTAGCTCAATGCCTCACAGCACTTACACACCCTGCCTATCAACGTTCTAGTCTCGAACAACCCTTTAGGACACTTAAAGTGCCAGGGAAGACTCATCTCAGGGCTCGCTTCGCGCTTAGATGCTTTCAGCGCTTATCGATTCCGAACTTAGCTACCGGGCAATGCCATTGGCATGACAACCCGAACACCAGAGGTTCGTCCACTCCGGTCCTCTCGTACTAGGAGCAGCCCCCTTCAATC
>NZ_LZFW01000020.1 GCF_001676025.1 Vibrio sp. UCD-FRSSP16_30 | reverse complement strand
CCTTGGTGAGCCATTACCTCACCAACTAGCTAATCCCACCTGGGCATATCCTGAAGCGAGAGGCCCGAAGGTCCCCCTCTTTGGTCCGTAGACGTTATGCGGTATTAGCTATCGTTTCCAATAGTTATCCCCCACATCAGGGCAATTTCCCAGGCATTACTCACCCGTCCGCCGCTCGACGCCCAACAAATCACCCGAAGGGTCAATGTTGTCGTTTCCGCTCGACTTGCATGTGTTAGGCCTGCCGCCAGCGTTCAATCTGAGCCATGATCAAACTCTTCAATTAAAGTTTTTTTGGTCTTGCGACCGGCTCAATGAATACTGACTTCAAAACTGTTCCTTACTCGAAAGTAAGAAGTAATTTTAAAGCTATTACTATTCCAACAGAATAGTAATGAATTGACTGTGCCAATGATTAAAAATCATTGTATTGGTCACTCAGTTCATTGATAAATCTTTTCGATTATCATCAACGAGTGCCCACACAGATTGATAGGTTTAAATTGTTAAAGAGCTTACTTTCGAGGCTTACCTCTCAAGTGGACGGCTATTTTAGCGATTTGAATCTCAGTGTCAAACACTTTATTGAATTAATTTTCGAAGAGAATTTCAATTCAATTGATTCGGCTAATTGGCCTACTGGAACACTGCGAAGCGTTGTCGCTGTTGCCGTGTCAGTGGGGCGCATTATAGAGACCTGCATCACGTTAGCAAGACCTTTTTTAAAGTTTTATTTCAAATGGTCATAAAATACACAAGATGTCGTTATCCGACGTAATTGAACAGGAACACTGGATAAAATTGGAAAATTTATTGTAGCATGCGTAATATCTATGTATCTGTTTTGTTAAAGAATCTCACACCCATCAACTCACCAATATAGTGATTAAAGAATTATGAACTCAAACAAATCTTTATTGATTGTCTTCATCCTTGCAGTAGCTGGTTCTGCATTAGTAAGTTTTATAACTTTACCTTCAGCCGCTGTCTTCTGTTTAGGCGTAGCTACCACTGCATTTATCTTATGGCAAAAGCCTGCTGCTGAAGCAGTATCTTCAAGCTCTAAGCCTTCTTACCCTACTCCACCAACTACTAGCGATGAAAATACAACGCTATATGTAGGTAATCTCTCTTATAAAGCGAGTGAATCTCATGTTAAGGAGCTTTTTGAAGAATATGGTGCGGTATATAGCGTTCGTCTTATGAAAGATAAACGCACAGGAAAACGCCGTGGTTTTGGATTTGTTGAAGTTGAGAACTCAGCTGCTAATGCAATGATATCGGCGCTCAATGAATTCGAATACATGCAAAGAACAATAAAAGTACGTATTGCAAACGAACCTAAGCATCCTGCAGCGGATGAATTTTAATATTTGAAAAGCCCAATTGGGTAAAAGATAATTGCAGTGCTGACCTATCATAAGGCTCAGCGCTGCAATACACGTCATAAGCCACTTCATCGATACCTTTTTCACAACAATCATTTTGTAGTAAAAATTCAACTCTTCGTGATATCGCATCCCCTGAATCGACTAACAATACTTTGCTACCCAATACCTCTCGTATCTCATCCCTTAGTAATGGGAAGTGTGTACAACCTAATACAGCCACATCAACAGTGGTTTGTAATGGCTTCAGTACTTTATCTAGAACCTTTAGATCAACCGGTACACCACGTAATTTTTGTTCTGCCATGTCGACAAGTTTAGTTGTCCCAACCATCACGACATCTTTATCACTCGCAAAATGCCTTATAAGTTCATGAGTATATTCACGGGTGACTGTTGCGGGTGTTGCGATAAGCCCAACCCCAAGGCTTGAGCATTGTGACGCAGGTTTAATGGCAGGAACTACTCCAACAATTGGAATTTTGATTTTCTCTCTCAATCTGGGTAGCACGATAGTACTTGCCGTATTACATGCAATTACGACTAACGATATATTTTGTGTCTCTATAAAGTGATTTACATAAAGCTCAACACGCTCAACTAACTCGTTGGGATCTAGCTCGCCATATGGGTATGCTTCATTATCAAATGCATAAGTACAGCTCACCCAAGGTAATCTAGCTTTTATATCTTTAAATACAGAGATACCACCAACTCCGGAGTCAAATATTAAGATTCTAGTTTCTGACATTGGCACTCTTTGTGGGTTGAACAGTGTGATTAGGGCTACTTTAGCAAAATACACAGCATAGTTATGTCAACAATCTGTGCATCAAAATAAAAATAGACCAATACTTTATGATTAATCGCAGATTATCAGCAAAATATCTAGCACTCGCAATCTATACTCTCAATGCTGTTAAGTATAGAATCTGCGCCTCTTGCTTCAATTCAGGAAAAGTGAATGACCAACCAAAATGTAAACTCTGATTCGTATCAATTACAGCTAGACGAGAAAAACGCACGTCTACAAGAGATGTTTAGCGAATATACGATGCCAACATTAGAAGTCTTCACTTCAAATGAACAGCATTATCGAATGCGTGCAGAGTTCCGAGTATGGCATGAAGGTGAAGATCTTTATTACGTCATGTTTAATCAGGAAACACGCGAGAAATATCGTGTTGACCAATTCCCTGTTGCTAGCCAATTAATTAATGACGTAATGCCATTATTGGTTGAAGCCGTTAAAGAACATACCGTTCTGCGCCATAAACTGTTTCAAGTTGACTTCCTTTCTACATTGAGTGGAGAGATCTTGGTTTCTTTGCTTTATCACAAGCAACTAGACGAAGATTGGCAACAGAAAGCTGAGGCTTTAAAGCAACGCTTCAATGATAAAGGTTTTAATCTCAATCTTATTGGCAGAGCCCGTAAGATGAAAATTATCCTAGATAGAGATTACGTCATTGAAAAGTTAAATGTATTTGGCAATACATATACTTATCAGCAAGTTGAAAACAGCTTTACCCAACCTAACGGCTGCGTTGCAGAGAAAATGTTGGAGTGGGCTGTTGATTGTACGCGTAATTCTAAGGGTGACTTACTGGAACTCTACTGTGGCAATGGTAATTTCTCACTCGCATTAGCTCAAAACTTTGAGCGTGTGCTTGCGACAGAACTGGCTAAACCATCGGTAGATTCAGCGCAGTTTAATATTCAGGCCAACAATATCGATAATGTACAAATTATTCGAATGTCTGCTGAAGACTTTACTGACGCAATGGAAGGCAAACGAGAGTTCCGCCGCTTAAAACAAGCTAATGTAGATTTAAGCAGTTATGACTGCAATACCATCTTCGTGGATCCACCAAGATCTGGAATGGATGAAGGAACATGCCGAATGGTTCAAGGCTATGAGCGTATCTTATACATTTCATGCAATCCTGAAACGCTAAAAGACAACTTAGCAATACTCGGTGAAACACACGACATTACTCGTTATGCACTATTTGACCAGTTCCCTTATACCCATCATATGGAGATGGGCATACTCTTGGAACGAAAATCTTAATCAATATATAAGAAGAGCGGTTATCTGCTCTTTTTTATTTCCCTAAGTAACCCAATTTGCGACCGATTAAAGCCAATAACACTAACGTGAAAATAATTGAGAAAAAATTAGTTCCTGCGTCTGGGTACTGAGCTTTAATAAACGCAGAGTGCCCAAAGAAACCAACCAAGAAACTGCCAATACCCAATAAAGGAAAATCCTCATCGAACGGGCTGTTTAAATAATTCTGATACATCCCCTGCGCGGCTAAGATTAAGCAAATTAAAGGGAAAATCGAAAATGAATAACCGACAATGGATAATGATGAAAAGAATGAGCTAATACTCATCCCACAAACTAACGATAATAAAAGTAACTTTTTATCTGAAGTTTTACCTTCTTTATTATTTTTCATAAGCTCCTCTCACGTTTTACTTTGTTTAAACTGAGTCATCGCATGACCTCCCAATGAAATCATTCGAACCTGCTCAATTAATCTCTGCCTGTGTGCAAATCGCTGACTTTGCTCAACATCCATAAATTCCGCTCCGGAACTAAAAACAAGCGTAACAATCGCATCAGCTTGTAATGTCGCCACTTCCCTTGGTAACTTCTGAGTACTAAGGTAATCAGCTAACTCCGCACTAAAGAACTGCTTTTCTCTCGCGACCGCAGAGCGAAACTCTTCCGATGTTCCTGAACCTTCTCGCAATAAGAGACGAAAGACATCTGGGTTTGTTTCAATGAATTCGACAAACGTTTCAATCGACGTTTGAATAACACTGCGGTTTACCTGAATTCGCTCTCTAGCTCTACGCATTAATTGGCGTAGTAGCAAGCCAGCTTCATCTACCATCACTAAGCCTAGTTGTTCCATATCATCAAAGTGACGATAAAAAGAAGTGGGTGCAATACCCGCCTCTCTAGCGACCTCTCTAAGACTCATACTTGAAAAGCTTCGACCTGCAGACAACTGGCCTAGCGCAGCATCAATGATCGCTCTTCTAGTTTTTAGTTTTTGCTCTGCTCTTACGCCCATACTTGCTTCATGAATATTTTCACCTGACCACAATAAAGCATAGTTACTTCTTAATTTGCAATCCCTCCCTGCTCACAAAGTGATCTTTATTGTGAGACCGTCCACTTAGTCACCATGAACTGATTTACCAATCACAACAAATGTTTAAAATACCGTTAACAAAACAAGGAGGTTTCTGTGAATTCTTCATCGCATTTTGATGTAATCGTAATTGGTAGTGGTCCTGGAGGTGAAGGGGCAGCTATGGGATTAACCAAAGCTGGCTTTAATGTCGCCATCATTGAAAAAGAAAAAAGTGTAGGCGGTGGCTGTACTCACTGGGGGACGATTCCCTCAAAAGCACTCCGACATGCCGTAAGTCGCTTTATTGAGTTCAATAACAATCCTCTTTTCTGTAAAAATAACCGCAGTCTAGATGCTAGCTTTGATGACATTTTAAAACACGCAAAAACGGTTATTGATAAGCAGACGACTCTTAGACAGGGTTTTTACGATCGCAACCATTGTTCGTTAATCTTTGGTGAAGCCCAGTTCGCGGATGAAAATACCGTACATGTCACCGGAGAGGATGGGCGTGTTGAGCGGTATTCCGCAGATCGATTTGTCATAGCAACAGGTTCACGACCATACCATCCAGATACAGTCGACTTTAATCATCAGCGTATCTATGACAGTGACTCAATACTGTCCCTACACCACCAGCCAAGACATATCATTATTTATGGCGCTGGCGTGATTGGATGTGAATATGCATCAATCTTTCGCGGTTTAGGTGTAAAAACAGACCTTATTAATACTCGAGACCAACTACTGTCTTTCCTTGATAAAGAAGTTTCTGATGCTTTGTCTTATCACTTTGGTAATAGTGGCATCGTCATTCGCAATGGGGAGTCATTTGAAAAAGTAGAAGGGACACATGATGGTGTTATTGTTCATCTAGAGTCAGGCAAAAAAATGCGAGCAGATTGCTTACTGTATGCCAATGGCCGAACCGGTAATACCGACACCCTAAACCTATCAGTCACTGGCTTAGCCGCAGATTCTCGTGGGCAACTTAAAATAAACAGTAATTACCAAACGGATGTAGAGCATATTTACGCTGTTGGCGATGTGATTGGCTATCCTAGCCTTGCTAGCGCCGCTTACGATCAAGGTCGATTTGTAGCTAAAGCCATTGCTGAAGGAGAGGCAACGCAGCGACTGATTGAAGACATACCAACTGGTATTTACACCATTCCAGAAATTAGCTCTGTCGGCAAAACAGAACAAGAGCTTACGGCAGCCAAAGTACCTTATGAGGTCGGTAGAGCTTCCTTTAAGCACCTTGCCCGAGCGCAGATCTCAGGCAAAGATATTGGCAGCTTAAAAATCCTCTTTCATAGAGAGACCAAAGAAATATTGGGCATTCACTGTTTTGGTGAAAGGGCAGCAGAAATCATTCACATTGGACAAGCCATTATGGAGCAGCCTGCTCCGGCAAATAACATTGACTACTTTGTGAATACCACTTTTAACTACCCTACTATGGCCGAAGCGTACCGAGTTGCAGCTCTAAACGGACTCAATCGTTTATTTTAGTACCTAAGCGTGGGCGGTATGTAAAAATCGCCCACTCTTCCATAATTTAATAAACACCCAACCTAATGTTGCTCCCCTCATTCCCATAAACCCTAGCATGGCAATCCATAAGCTATGATTTTGCAAACTGGCAAAACCAAAGTAGAGCGCGAAAAAGACTAAAGAGGCCAAAAACATACTATTTCGCATCTCTTTACCACGCGTTGCACCAATAAAGATGCCGTCAAATAGATAACACCACATTGAGATCAGAGGCATTATTGCAAGCCAAGGAAGGTATTCACCCGCGGTCAGCCTGACGCTTTCTATGTCACTAATCAGACTGACAATCCAAGAGCCACCAGCACCAAACAACAATGCAAAGCCACAGCAAACAATTAAGCCCCAGAAAAATGAACCGAGTATAGAAAGAGACAGCTCAGCTTTATCTTTTGCGCCAATAGCTTTCCCCACCATCGCCTCAATCGCATAAGCAAATCCATCCATCGCATAAGAGACCATCAGGACTAGACTCATTAAGACTGCATTTGCCGCGACAACATCATCGCCAAAGTTAGCACCTTGAAAAGTCATGAAGGCCAATACAGCCTGAAGGCATAACGAGCGTAAGAAGATATCTCGATTAAGTCGAACAAAGCGCGAAACACCGGTAAATAACTTAGACACTCCCAACGACATCACTTGCTGAAAGTTCAATCCGACAGCGCTAGACCAAGCTTTGTGACAAAAATAGATCCCCACGGCAGCGCCAGTATAATCGGCAATAACGGATGCATAAGCTGCGCCAGCTACGCCAAAGTGCAATACCACAACAAATAATACATCTAACACAATGTTTGTAACGTTAGTCGCAATTACCATCCACATTGGAGCTTTGGCATTTTGATTTCCCAGCAACCAACCGAGTAATACAAAATTCACCATTGCTGCGGGTGCGCTCCAGGCTCTTATGGCGAAATATTCAAAGGCATAAAACTGCACTTTGTCACTGGCATCACTAACGCTAAGCGCTACAGAAATAATGCCTCTATGTAAAATCAGAAAAATAATGGCAAAAGAGAGCGCCATAACGATTCCCTGAATAAGAACCAGAGCTAATTTTCTAGGATCAGTGGCACCCTTGGCCTGAGCTGAAAGTCCGGTAGTCGACATCCTCAAGAACCCAAACAACCAGAACACCATGCTGATCATGGTACTTCCCAGTGCGACACCACCCAAATACCAAGAATGCTCTAAATGCCCAACAACAGCAGCATCCACCAATCCTAGCAGTGGCACTGTGATATTGGATAAAACCATAGGTATCGCCAGTACCAATATTTTCTTATGCAGGCTTAAATCCATTAAAGAGCGGAAAACTTGGGATTGCATACCGATACCCTAAAAATTGAGACAAAAAAAACAGCGCTCCTATAAAAGGAGCGCTGCATATAGTGAATCATAGTTTTTCAAAGAATGAAATTACATCCAAGTGCTATTACGGATAATACCAACAGCAATACCTTCAATAGATAAATGTTGCTGTGTTAAATCGACTTTAATTGGAGATAACTCTTGGTTTTCAGGATGCAATAGAACTGTTGAGCCTTTTCGCTCTAGCCTTTTCACTGTTACGTCTTCATCGACTCTTGCAACAACAACTTGGCCATCTCGAACATCTTGAGTTTTATGCACAGCAAGTAAATCGCCATCCATAATACCAATATCCTTCATGCTTTCCCCGTGTACACGGAGCAGGAAGTCAGCTTTTGGTTTGAACATCTGAGGATCGACTTGATAGTGAGACTCTATGTGCTCTTGAGCTAAAATTGGCTCACCCGCTGCAACATTACCAATCAGAGGTAAACCCGCATCGTTAGCACTGTCGTCTTGAAGTAAAATCCGAATGCCTCGAGATGCACCAGGAATAATTTCAATCGCTTGTTTTTTAGCTAGCGCCTTAAGATGCTCTTCGGCAGCATTAGCAGAACGAAAACCAAGTGCGCGAGCAATTTCAGCTCTTGTCGGCGGCATTCCAGTATCTTCAATCTTAGCTTTTATTAGATCGAATACCTGTTGCTGTCTTTGGGTTAAAGGTCTCATAGGGTACCTGTTCTTTTATACAGTTCACTGTGAGTATATACAGCATGGTTAAATAATCAACCGATCCATTCTAATAAGTTGAAATTTAAGTTAAAAGAACAAAGCATCCAGCCAAATGTATAAGACTAAACCTAAAGCGAGAAATACCGATGCTGAGCCAATGTCTTTTGCCCTGCCCGCTAACTCATGAATCTCTGAACCAATACGGTCAACAACAGCCTCAATAGCGGAATTAATTAACTCGGCAATAAGTACAATAAATAAAGACAGGATCATCAACATTCGTTCTGCTTGGCCAACATCAACAATAAATGCGATAGGTATAAGGATGACGGCTAATAATAACTCTTGTCGAAATGCAGCCTCATGCTTGTAAGCGGCCATCAAGCCCTGAATAGAATAACCAGCAGCCTTAATAACGCGTTTAATTCCTGTATTACCTTTCATTGTTCACCTATTCTTTTTTCTTACTATGCTTTTTGAGTGATTAACTCAACATTAGAGCAATTTTGGTTAAAAGGTTTGACCAGTTCTGCTATTCTTGCGACGCTTATTTTACAATCTAGCTTTAAAGAGTCTTGGATACCAAATTTAAATTGGGACAATCAATAATATGTCTTCTGGTCATACGCTGACACAATCAGCTTTACGTCTTCCGTTAAAAGTACTAGTTAAGGGTAATGTCGTACCCCCTTCTCCTATTAACGATCTCAGCATTGATATAGAAAAACCTATCGTCTATGTATTGCCATTTAAATCAAATGTCGATCTTCTTTCTGTTCGTCGACGTGCTATTCAGCTTGGTCTCCCAGATCCGCTGCAACCACTAGAATTAAACGGAAAGAGCTTTCGACGTTATGTCTTTACGTCAACCAGTGTCATTGACACCGATAAAGATACTCTCGACTCACTTGGATCTCAAAGTCTGTTTCTACAACTATTAAAATTACACAGAGAAGAACCAGAACTTGATGTACAACTAATCCCGACTACCGTCATGTGGGGACGTAAGCCAGGTAAAGAAGGGCATGATAAACCCTACTTAGAAAACCTTCCGTCATGGAAAAAAGGACTAGCCGTTCTATTTTCTGGTCGTGATTGTATGGTTCGTTTTAGCCCGCTGGTTTCCATGCGCCATATGGCTGACTCTCGCGGTTCTGATGAAACCATAGCCCAAAAGCTTGCGCGTGTTGCACGTATTCACTTTTCTCGTCAAAAACTTGCAGCCTCAGGGCCAAGCCTACCAAGTAGAGACGTTCTTTTTAAACGCTTAATTAAGTCAGAAGCAATCAATAAAGCAATTGCCAATGAAGCGGCAGAAAAAGATATTAGTATCGAGAAAGCGGAACAACAAGCATTCAAAATTATGGATGAGATAGCCGCTAAGTTCTCTTATTCACTGATTAAACAAGGCAACTTAATTTTAAGTTGGTTATGGAATCGTCTCTATCAAGGTATTAATGTTAATAATGCCTCTACGGTTCGTAAACTAGCTCAAGATGGACATGAAATTGTCTATGTTCCTTGTCACCGTAGCCACATGGACTACCTATTACTGTCCTATATCCTCTACCAAGAAGGAATGGTACCTCCGCATATCGCAGCAGGGGTAAATCTAAACTTCTTCCCCGCAGGGCCACTATTTAGAAGAGGCGGCGCTTTCTTTATTCGCCGAAGCTTTAAAGGTAATAAGCTCTACTCTACTATTTTCCGCGAATATCTTGCCGAGCTCTTTGTTAAAGGTTATTCAGTTGAATACTTTAGTGAAGGTGGGCGTTCTCGTACAGGTCGCCTACTGCAAGCTAAAACGGGTATGTTAGCCATGACCGTACAAGCTATGCTTAGAGGCCTCAACCGCCCAGTTACATTGGTTCCTGTTTATATAGGCTACGAACATGTAATGGAAGTGTCTACTTACGCCAAAGAGTTGCGCGGGAAACGTAAAGAAAAAGAAAATGCTGGGCAAGTATTACGCACTCTTAGAAAGCTACGTAACTTTGGTCAAGGCTATGTGAACTTTGGTGAACCTATCCCACTGAACCAATATTTAAATGAAAAGGTTCCTGAATGGCGTGAAAGCATCGGTGCTCCCGACGGTAGTAAGCCAGCTTGGATGAGCCCGACAGTAAATGCCATCGCAGAAAAAATGATGACGCATATCAATGATGCGGCAGCGGCTAATGCCCTAACCTTAACCGCTACGGCGCTATTGGCTTCAAGACAAAGAGCATTAACCAAAGAAACGTTAATTAACCAACTAAATTGTTATCTCCATATACTGCGCAATGTGCCCTATACAAGCTTTGCAACAGTACCAACAGAGACAGCTGAAGAGCTTGTTAATCATGCCATCTCTTTAGATAAGTTCGTAGTAGATTCCGATACTATGGGAGAAATCATCTCATTAGATCGTCATCAATCAGTATTGATGACTTACTATCGTAACAACATCATACATATGCTGGCGCTACCTTCATTAGTTGCTCGATTAATTATCCAATTACCTGACTGCACTCTAACTAGGTTAAAAGATAATATTTCGGAGCTGTACCCATTCTTAAAGAAAGAGCTATTCCTTTCTGATACAGATGAACAACTAGAAGAAAAGATCGAGCTGATTATTAAAGAATTTTTTGCGCTCAATCTGATTCAAGTAGAAGACGAAACCATTAGCCTAAATCAATCTAATATTCATACTCTACAGCTACTATCTCGCACTATCTCAGAGACACTGCAACGCTACACGATTGCATTGAATCTATTGGCGGCTCAACCAGAGCTTGCACCTGCAGATTTAGAAGCTCGCAGCCAAGACATTGCACAGCGTCTAGGTCGCTTGCACGGGATTAATGCTCCAGAGTTTTTTGATAAAGGCGTATTTACGGCCCTATTTAATACCCTAAAAGAACAAAACTACATCAGTGTCGCAGGTAAGTGTGATACCCAACGTACCGAGATATTAGCTCAAGGGTTACTTGAGATACTGTCTCCTGAGGTAAAACTTACGATTAAAGAAGGTATTGCTCAGGCGGTATAAAAGAAAGCTCATGAAATAAAAATCCCGGAATCTTTCGATATCCGGGATTTTTTTATAGATAGGTTATGAAGAGACCGAGAGTAATGGCGATTCCTACATAATTATTATTAAGGAAAGCTTGAAAGCATTGCGCTCGCTCTCTGGTTTTAATGAGCCACTGTTGGTAAACAAACAACGCTCCTGCGACTAAAACGCCCCAATAGAAGGCTTCACCCAAACCGGCTTTCGTCCCGACAATTAATAGCAAGATGATGGTCGTTGATTGCAAGATTCCAATAATTAACTTATCAAAACGGCCAAACAAAATTGCCGTAGATTTGATGCCAATCTTAAGGTCATCTTCTCTATCAACCATGGCATATTGAGTATCGTAGGCAACAGTCCATAAAAGGTTAATAATAAATAATAACCAAGCCAATGGCGCAATATGCCCAGACTCAGCAGCCCACGCCATAGGAATTGCCCAACTAAAAGCCATCCCTAAAACCAGTTGTGGTAAATGAGTAAAACGCTTCATGAATGGATAGAGAGCCGCTAGAGCTACCCCGATAAAAGAAAGCTGGATGGTCAAAGTGTTCATCGTCAAAACAAGCAAAAATGACACTAGGCTCAAAACACCAAATAAACCTAATGCTTCTTTGGCCGAAACTAGCCCGCTAGGTATCGGACGAAATTGAGTTCGCTCCACATGTCCATCAAGATCTCGGTCAGCAAAGTCATTAATGACGCACCCTGCGGAGCGCATTAGAAATACACCTAAGCAAAAAACAATAAGAACTGACCATTGAGGTTTGCCTTCCGAAGCCATAACCAGCGCCCATAAGGTTGGCCATAAAAGCAATAGACTACCTATAGGCCGATCCATTCTCATCAATAGATAGTAGGCTTTCATTCTAGAGACCATCAAAGGTGCTCCTTTTTAAATACACGGGAGATTCTGGCAAAAATAATTCAGCAACTAGCATCGGTGTGCTGTTCATCCATAGTCGAGAGCGCCTTGCTAATAGCCACTGGCCATCAACTCTTATGCTTCCAACCTGCAGCGCATCACGATAAGCACTTTCTGAATTAAATACCGTCACACCTAAAGGCAACTCACCTTGGCTTTCAAAGTCATGAGAGTGAGATAACAGTGAGCTTTCAGGGATTAAAGTTCGGCCATAGACCCAGTCTTGGCGGTCCCCTCTAAGAATGACTTCTCGTAAAAGGCATCTCTCTTTGTCTAGAACATCGAGTTCTTTTGCAGAAAGTAACTCAGATTCAACTTTATTACTGGTGAACAGCTCTACACTCAACTCAGAGCAAGATAAGGACAGTCGGCGAGAAAGAGACGCTTCCTCTAATAACCAATGTTTAGCGTGTGTATCTGGAAATTGAAAATCATCAGGGCTTTGCCAATCAATATCATGCAAAGCCTGCTGAAATACTCTAATAGGGCTTGTCATACTAACTTCGTAACTCTTTATCAAGCAATGGTGGTTTCTTTAAGTATCCGGCTAATTGTACCAATCGAAGTCCTAATAAGGTAATGATGATCGCCAATTAAGTGTTCTGCGTTCGGTTTATACTGTCTAACCAACCCAGTAAGCAACCCGCAAGCAAGCCAACTAGATGCGCCGTATTAGCAATGGCCATAAATGGCTGAACAAAACCTAATACTAACCAAACAAGCATAAAGCCAAGTATTGGCCTAGGGATATCCAGTCCAACTTGTGGAGTACGAACTGATACTACCCAAATATACCCAACCAAGGCATACACAACACCACTTAATCCACCAAAGTTTGCCCCTTCTATCCAATATTGAGCGCAGCCTGATAATAAGGCCGAAAATAAGAAGATCTTCGTTAAACGACCTCGTCCTAATTTCTGCTCGATATCACCTCCAAGTTGCCACCACCAAAGAAGGTTAAAGGTAATATGAAGAATAGAAAAATGCAGTAAGGCATGCGATACATAGCGCCATACCTGCCATTGCTGCTCGGCAATTGCTGGAAAGTGAAGCCACGAAAAGACTTGCTGCTGCATGCCTATAATTCGCAATACATAAATGACAATACAGATCAGCATAATGAGCAATGTCATTGGACCCGCTTTTGCTTTTATCATTTGCATAAAGCTTGGCGTTGAATAGGAGAACTTCTGAGTGCGAGTTTCTGCCATATCCCAAGAAGCAGCTTGGTATTTATTATGGTTAGGATCGTTTAGGAATAATTCTAACTCTTGCTGAACAATATCGAGGTGCTCTTCATCATGTAACCACAATACGAACTGCCCATCACCCTCCGGCATCTGCGAGACGGTGACTTTTTTAGAAGCCATATAATCGATAAATGCTTGAGCAATACGAGGGTTATTGAGTTGTATTAAACGAATCATTCATAAACCTCTATTGGCAGCTGTTGTCGTTGCCAAGCCTCAAAGCCACCATCAATGCTAAATACTTGCTCAAACCCTTGATTGGCTAAGTACTCTGCTGCGCCCACACTACTAATACCGTGATAGCAGATCACTAAGATAGGATCTTCAAACTCCACTGAATCCATGAAATCAGCAATGGTCTGGTTAGTTAAGTGAAAAGCATCAACTGGGTGCGCCAAAGTAAATGCTTGAATATCGCGAATATCCACTAAGCGTGCTTGTTCTGATTGCAGCATTTGGTGTGCTTGACTGACGCTGACTCGTTGTATTTCTTCCATTTCTTATGCTCCCTCAAAAATCCTATCCAAAGCCTGTTACTAATTTTATCCCCTAGCACTGGATAATAGTGATCAAATTACCACCAGCTGTGGGTAAAGCTGTGGATTACGTTGATAAAGTGTTTTTACAAAAGATGATCCACAACATCTAGTGTTGATCCTTAATAATGTGTTGATTTAAAATTATCTATCCCCACCGAGGATATCGATGATAACCCTTGCTTTACTTGAGTTAAAGACATGCTATTGAAATTTATCCCACAGAGTTATCCACAGAAAAATCATTCTTTACAAAGTAAAAACCGATCCTAATAAAAAAGGCCAAGATCTCACGATCTTGGCCTTTAAGAATTTTTATTTCTGACTATAAGTCGCCAACGGCAAGTTTTAGTTTCTTCATCGCATTTTTTTCTAATTGACGAATGCGCTCTGCAGAAACGCTGTATGTGTCAGCTAAATCTTGCAATGTCTGCTTTTGGTCATCTAACCAACGAGCTCGAACTATATGTTGGCTACGCTCGTCTAATGTCGATAAAGCATTTGCTAAACGAGCATTGGTATGACGCTCCCAGTTATCAGCTTCAACATTGTCAGCGATATCTGAGTCTTTATCTTCAAGATACAATGCTGGAGCGACTGGATTAAAGTTAGCACTATCATCGTCATCAGCTGAGAACTCAAATGTTGCATCTTGAGCGGCTAAACGAGATTCCATTTCGCGAACTTCAGAAGGTGACACACCTAATTCTCTCGCGACGGTCTCAACTTCACCATTATTAAACCAACCTAAGCGTTTCTTATTCTTTCTCAGATTAAAAAACAGTTTACGTTGCGCTTTAGTTGTTGCGATCTTAACTATGCGCCAGTTACGTAGCACATACTCATGAATTTCAGCTTTAATCCAATGAACAGCAAATGAAACTAAGCGAACCCCAACTTCAGGGTTAAATCGTTTTACTGCCTTCATTAGTCCGATATTACCTTCCTGAACTAAATCAGCTAAAGGAAGACCATAACCAGAATAACCACGGGCAACATGCACTACAAAACGTAAGTGAGATAAGATCAGCTCTTTTGCTGCCTCAATTTCACCGTTGTAATGTAAACGCTCGGCAAGATCTTTTTCCCTCTCAGCAGTTAACATAGGGTAACCGTTTGCTGAGCGGATGTAGCTATCTAAACTATCTTGAGATACTAGTGCCATTGAAAACGCTTTACTAGCCATTCAAATCCTCATTCATTGAACTTTACTACTTAACACTATTAAATTAGACACTGCTAAAAGAATAGTGGACTGGACATTATGCATAAAAATCACTCTAGAGCAAGCTCTAGTCAAAGAGTTGAGATATACACTAAGTAATCCCCTGCCCTTTATTATGACCAGTAGATTCTACACAGGTTCAATTTCAGATAGATGACGGCGAGCAGAAGCTTGTGCAGCAAATAAGCCTAAGAAGCTACCGACCAACAAAAGAATGACTGATTCGTCCAAACCTAAAGCACGTAAGGTAAAGCTACTATCGTAAAGCACGGCAACTGATTGAACTGTACTGTCTAAAAATAACGATAAAGCCAGTGTAATAATCCAAGCCAGTAACGCACCGATTAAACCAAACCACATCCCAGTATAAAGATAAGGACGGAGAATAAAGCTATTGGTTGCGCCAAGGAACTTCATTACCTGAATTTCTTCCTTTCTTGCCAATACATTAAAGCGCATTGTGTTGCCAATAATTAATATGACAGCCACCAGCATCATGCAAGCAAGAGCAATCGCTAAAGAACTACTCAGTGTCTTAACTGCGTCAAATCGTTGTAGCCAATCTTGATCAACTCGGACATCAGAAAACACATCAATAGACTTAGCTAAATCGAGAATATGCTGCTGAGTGGTATTTGATGCTTGCGCAGGATGGATCACTAATAACGCCGGCAAAGCGTAGTCATGCAACAAGCTAATCGCATCGTTAAATCCTGCATGAGAGCTTAAATCATCTAAACCTTGCTGCGAGGAAATATACTCAACTTTAGCAACCGATTCATCCCCTTCAAGCTGATCCTTAATCAGCATGATTCTCGCTTCTGGTGTCCCTTCTTGTAAGTAAGCACTTACCGCCGCAGGTTGACTAACTTGCTCTGCAGCATTAAGAATATTCTTAGCTACAACATACAAACTAGAAGGTAGAGCCAATACGATAGCAATCACAGCTAAAGTAAATAAATTACCTAAAGGGCGCTGTGCTATCTCTCGTAAAGACTCTTTTGCCACAATGTAATGAGAGCGGAAATAACCGATTTTTTGTACTGAACTCTTATTGGCCATAACCTGCCGCCTCACTTAAAAACCCTTGATTCAACTCAAATCGACGATATTGCTTTCTTGATTCCATCATTGCCACATCATGAGTCGCAATTAAAATGGAAACACCGGCACGATTAAACTCTTCAAATAATCTAAAAATACGATTAGAGAGCTCAGGATCTAAGTTACCCGTTGGTTCATCGGCTAATAATAGAGTCGGTCTGTTAACAACCGCACGGGCGATACCAACTCGTTGCTGCTCACCACCGGATAACTGAGTAGGTAAACAACGTGCTTTCTCAAGCAAGCCTGTTTTATCAAGAGCGGCGCTCACTCGGCGCTTGATTTCATTTTCAGCAATTGACTCGATACGCATTGGTAACGCAACGTTGTCATATACTGTTCTATCCATTAATAAACGGTGTTCTTGAAAAACAATCCCGATATTTCGTCGTAACAGAGGAATGTCTTTATCACCAATGCGAGTGATATCGTGTCCATTAAAGGCAATTTTGCCGTCAGTTGGTCGCTCCATCGCACAAATAAGCTTAAGTAACGTACTTTTACCTGCGCCAGAATGACCACCAAGAAAAGCAAGTTCTCCCTTTCTTAAATGAAAGTCTACTTTCTGTAATGCTTGATGCCCACCACGGTAGACCTTACTAACCTGTTGAAAATTAATCACGAAATCATCCTTGCTCTAAGCGGTTAGTCTTCTCTGCTAAATAATGCATCAATGAAGTCCTTAGTTTCAAACGGACGTAAATCATCAATGCCCTCCCCAACACCAATAAAGCGTATAGGGATAGTAAATTTATCTGCAATGGCAAAGATAACGCCACCTTTTGCTGTACCGTCTAGTTTAGTCAGTGTAATCCCAGTTACAGGGGCTACTTCACTAAATAATTTAGCTTGGCTCATCGCATTTTGACCTGTACCTGCATCAAGAGTCAGCATGATCTCATGGGGTGCACTGTCATCAATTTTCTTCATTACGCGAACAATCTTACGCAGCTCTTCCATAAGATTACTTTTATTTTGTAAGCGACCGGCTGTATCTGCAATCACCACATCATAACCACGAGCTTTTGCCGCTTCGATTGCATCATAAATTACTGATGCACTGTCTGCGCCAGTATGCTGGGCGATAACAGGCACGTCATTACGCTGTCCCCATACTTGCAACTGTTCAACAGCCGCCGCGCGGAAGGTATCACCAGCGGCAAGCATGACTTTTTTACCTTGTCCTTGGAACTGCTTAGCAAGCTTACCAATAGTGGTCGTCTTACCAACACCGTTCACACCAACCATTAAAATAACATAAGGTGTTTTTTGCTCATCAACCTCTAGAGGCTGTTCTACTTTAGCTAAAATATCAGCCAGCTCTTGTTTAAGCAGATCGTATAGCGCTTCACCATCTTTAAGTTGCTGCTTAGATGCCTTCTCTGTCAGGCTATCAATGATCTTCATGGTTGTTTCCATGCCGACATCAGCAATAAGCAACTGCTCTTCTAGCTCTTCAAATAAATCATCATCTATTTGCTTACCTTTGAACAAGCCAAAGAAACCTGCACCAATATTAGCCTTAGTTCGAGCAAGACTGCGCTTTAGGCGAACAAAAAAGCTTTCTGTTGGCTTCTCTTGTACTTCTGGCTGAATAACGTCTTCAACTGGCTCTTCAGGTTCAGGGGTAGTTTCAACTTCAATGCTGTCTTGTTCTACTAACTCAGTTTCAGCAGCAATCTCTACCGTTTGTTGTTCTTCAACTTGGCTATCAGACTCTTGTGCTAGCTCTACTGGTTGTTCAACAACTTCAGTTTCAGCTTGCTGGTCATTAGCGTCCGTTCCTTTCTGCTCTGATTGTGCTTGGTCTTCTTCACCAAACCCAAGCCAAGACAATAAGCCGCGTTTTTTCTTATCCGTCATCGGAGACTTTCCCAATTACTCAATGATTCGTGCGTATATACACTGCCAGTCAGCAATGTACGTTCAATTAGCGATGATTAATCTCGTATTTACGAGTACAATTTTAAAATAATCAATAGAGTATGATACCACTTATTCCATGGCCAGAAATAGCATGAGAAAACATCAACACTCCTCTTCACCAAAAAATAACAAGAGTTCGGGGTCAATTCGCATTATCAGTGGTCTTTGGCGTGGCCGAAAGCTTCCTGTTCATGATGCTGAAGGCTTACGCCCAACGACAGACAGAGTGAAAGAGACATTATTTAATTGGATTGCTAGTGACATTCCAAATGCACGCTGTCTTGATCTTTTTGCAGGTTCAGGCGGATTAGGCTTTGAATCAGCCTCAAGACAAGCAGAAGAAGTAACCTTGATAGAGCTCAATAGCAGCGCTTTTCAGCAACTGCAAAAAAATGCACAGGCGGTTAAAGCGACCAACATCAACGTATTGAATCAAAATTCATTAAATTTCTTGAAACAACCAGCCAAGCCATACGATATTGTGTTTATTGATCCCCCGTTCAGACAAGGTTTATTAGCAGAAAGTATTGAGCTACTAGAAAACAACGGCTGGCTAAATCCTCAAGCACTAATTTATATTGAAACCGAGAAAGAATTGGAAATGCCAACTTTGCCAGATACCTGGCAGTTACACCGAGAAAAAGTGGCAGGTCAGGTTAGATTCCAACTATTTATAAGAGAATAATAATGAAATACCTTTTGATGTTAGCAAAGGCTGCGATTGCATTCGTATGGCTTGTACTGCTGTTCAATATTGTGCATCCATTTCCAGGAAAAGCAGCCATAGCACTTTACATAATGACTGCTTTCTTACTTATGATGCACGGTCTGCAATCTGCCATATTTTTAGGTGCTTTTGGCGATAAAGTGAAGCTAACGTCTTGGGAGAAATGGTCCATATTAATCTTTGGCATCTTTGCTCTATTGGATATTCGCCGAAAACATATGATGGATTAGGTTCTGGGTAAAAACACAAAAAACGCACTTTCGAGTGCGTTTTTTTGTATTTTATAATCCTAAGAATGTAAAAAAGCCCCACTCTTTCGAGTGGGGCTTTATATAGTGGTCGGTGAAGAGGGATTCGAACCCCCGACCCTCTGGTCCCAAACCAGATGCGCTACCAAGCTGCGCTATTCACCGACAAAGTTTCGTTTTAGTTAAACTAAAACAGGAAACCGAAGTTACCTAAAAGATGGGGTGGCTAACGAGATTCGAACTCGCGACCACCGGAATCACAATCCAGGGCTCTACCAACTGAGCTATAGCCACCATCAATTTTTTTATAATCACCGCGTTTATTGCCATGACTAATTGTAGTGGTCGGTGAAGAGGGATTCGAACCCCCGACCCTCTGGTCCCAAACCAGATGCGCTACCAAGCTGCGCTATTCACCGACAAATTTCGTTTCGATTAAAATCAAAACAGGGAACCGAAGTTACCTAAATAATGGGGTGGCTAACGAGATTCGAACTCGCGACCACCGGAATCACAATCCAGGGCTCTACCAACTGAGCTATAGCCACCACTATTTTTTTGCCAATATTCCGTTTCAAAACAAGCTTCCGGATGGTACGCCCGAAAGGATTCGAACCTTCGACCTTTGGCTCCGGAGGCCAACGCTCTATCCAGCTGAGCTACGGGCGCATGCCCTATCGGCGGAGTGGAATAATACGGATATCACAGTTTGCCGTCTAGTACTTTTTTTGATTTTTTTTGTGTTTGCGCTTTTTTTCAACGAAAACGAACACTAACTCTCTATTTCTAGATGTGATTTAAGCCTCGCCCTAGAAAAGATATAGTTTAATGCAACATTCATAAGATATATAATCACTTGGCATTTACAACACCATAACAGTTAGTTGTTTCATTTGTGCGACCTAGATACAAATACTCAACTGGTTAGCGCTTACCTAGGAATTAAAAGAGAATTATTGGATATGCCTCGTAAACTTATTACTTTATTTACAGTCGCGCTTGTTTTTTCTAGTGCTAGCTTCGCCTCATCGACTCAAACCGATAATGATGCCATTGCAGAGCGCATTAAACCGGTAGGCAATGTTTATGTCGCAGGAGCGACACCTGAACCAGAAGCTATCGCGACTGGCCCTCGAGATGGCGCTGCAGTATATGGCATGTTTTGTACTGCTTGTCACAGCTCAGGTGTAGGCGGTG
Source organism: Vibrio sp. UCD-FRSSP16_30 (assembly GCF_001676025.1). Taxonomy (GTDB): domain Bacteria; phylum Pseudomonadota; class Gammaproteobacteria; order Enterobacterales; family Vibrionaceae; genus Vibrio. Next base: position 10,829 of record NZ_LZFW01000020.1, on the reverse strand, counting down.
CGCCAATCACCAATAATGCGGCTGACTGGAATGACCGTATAGCACAAGGTAAAGACACGCTTGTAAGTCATGCAATCAATGGCTTTAACGCTATGCCTGCTCGTGGTGCATGTATGGATTGTAGTGATGATGAAATCATTGCTGCTATCGACCATATGATTTCAGATCTTTAATACTGACCGTCATAAATGAAGAAAGATGGCCAAAGCCATCTTTCTTTTATTTTTTGAACATTGCCCTAAGGTTGGCGATATGGGCTTGGCCCTTCTCCATCCGCTCTTCTTTAGTTTGTTCTTTTTTCTTCACTTCCCATTCAAGATCATCAAACGGCAGTTCATCTAAGAAACGGCTTTGTGTCGGCTTAATTAATTCACCATACTGACGTCGCTCTTTGCATACCGTAAAGTTCAGCTCTTTTTGAGCACGAGTAATACCCACGTACATTAAGCGTCGCTCTTCTTCTACGTTATCTTCATCGATGCTAGTTTGATGAGGTAAGATCCCCTCTTCTGCTCCCATGAGATAAACATACGGAAACTCTAATCCCTTTGATGCGTGCAATGTCATCAATTGAACTTGGTCAGCCTCTGCATCATCCTCACCGCGCTCCATCATGTCGCGTAGTGTTAAACGCTGTACGACTTCTTTTAAAGTTTTCTCTTCCTTGTCATAGTTATCACCTTCAAGATCAGCCACTATCCAATTATAAAGCTCCGAAACGTTCTTCATTCTCATTTCAGCCGCTTTTGGGCTCGCTGATGTTTCGTACAGCCAATCTTCATAATGAATGTCACGAACTAGGCTACGCACAGCATCTACGGTATTGCCACGCTCTGCATTGTCACCCACGCGAACTAGCCACTCGGTAAAGCGTCTTAGGCTTTCTAATCCTTTACCTGATAGTGTTTGCTCTAGTCCCATCTCAAACGATGCCTCAAACAAGCTCTTGCCACGCATATTGGCATAGCTCCCGAGCTTCTCTAATGTTACTGGGCCTATCTCTCTACGAGGTGTGTTCACGATACGTAAAAAGGCATTATCATCATCAGGATTCACCAGAACTCGCAGATAGGCCATTACGTCTTTAATCTCAGCTCTTGAAAAGAATGATGTGCCACCAGAAATACGATAAGGGATTCGGTTTTGCATTAGCGACTTTTCAATCAAGCGCGATTGATGATTACCACGATAAAGAATGGCGTAATCTTTATAATGAGTTCGGTTTACAAACTTATGTGCAATGATCTCACCAGTGATACGTTCGGCTTCATGATCTTCATTCTTCGCCATTAATACTTTGAGCTTTTCGCCATCAGGGATCTCTGAAAAAAGTCTCTTTTCATACACGTGAGGATTATTAGCAATCAAAATATTGGCAGAACGTAAGATACGACTGGTTGAACGGTAGTTTTGCTCAAGTTTAACCAGTTTAAGGTTTGGATAATCCTCACCTAACAACACCAAGTTCTGTGGTTTCGCGCCACGCCAAGAATAAATAGACTGATCATCATCGCCAACAACCGTTAAGCGACCACGCTCACCCACCAGCAATTTAACCAATTCATATTGGCTAGTATTGGTATCTTGATATTCATCGACAAGTAAATAACGAATACGAGCACGCCAGCGCTCTCGCACTTCTTCATTCTGCTTAAGCAGTAATACGGGCATCAGTATTAAGTCATCAAAATCTAACGCGTTATACGCCACCATCTGACGCTGATACATTTCAAAGCAATCAGCAAACAATGTATGTAACTCACCTTGTGCAGAAGCTCTAGCTTGAGCTGGCGTTAACATATCGTTTTTCCAGTTAGAAATCGTACTAACTAGCTGGCGCAGCAGGTCTTTATCCCCTTCTAAAAGATCTTCTGTCAGCTCTTTTAGCATTGATAGTTGGTCTTGGTCATCAAACAGGGAAAAACCAGCTTTAAGACCTAGCGCTTTGTATTCACGACGAATAATATTGAGGCCTAATGTATGGAAGGTAGAAACCATTAAGCCTTTAGATTCATTTTTACCGAGAGTTTGTGCAACCCTCTCTTTCATTTCTCGCGCAGCTTTATTGGTAAAGGTCACCGCCGCAATATTACGAGCTTTGTAGCCGCACTGCTGCACTAAATACGCTATTTTATTCGTAATCACACGGGTCTTACCCGAGCCAGCACCAGCCAATACAAGGCATGGCCCAGACACAAGCTTTACCGCTTGATCCTGTTGTGGATTCAGTCTCATAACACTACCGAGATATAAAAAGGGCTACAATCATACTGCCGACCCTCTTTATTTCCAATTGAATTTTCCTTTTCACCAAGCTTACCTATGCTTACAAACAGTTGCATTTATCGATTACTTACATAAAATGAATGAACGTTCATTCATTTGGGTGAAATTATTACTACATGGCATCTAAAAACAAACGCCAAGATATCTTAGAGGCTGCTGTGACCATATTAGGTCGAGACGGCTTTAATGGTCTTTCAATACAAAAATTAGCCAAAGAAGCCAACGTTGCTACCGGCACTGTTTATCTTTATTTCAAAGATAAGGATAGAGTAATTGCAGAGGTCAGGCTGTGGCTGGCAAAACTATTTTCGGACATTATTCAAAAAGGAGTGTCATCTGAGCAATCTCTTTATGAGAGGTACAATACGATGTGTCACAACGTATGGAGTATTGGGGATTCCCATTTGGGGTTACTAAAAACTCAAATTCAATACGAATCTTTACCTACACCACTCAGTATTGAAGTCCGTAATTTAGAAAAAAAATTATTTAATCAGCTTGTTAGCCTTTATGACGAAGGCAAGCAATCTGGCGAAATTAAGAATTTACCCGATTCTGTCTTATATAGCCTTAGCTTGGAAAGCTGTGTGGTTCTTACACGCAAACATTTCCAAAAACTAGAGCCTATCGACAATGCAACCTATCAACTAGCAATCCAAGCAAGCTGGGACGCTATTACATTTAAATAACTGGAGAACAGTTCCATGAAAAAGTGGATACTAATCATGCTTATTATTGCTATCGCTCTATTCGGTAGTGTGATTGGCTTTAACATGTTCAAACAACAGAAGATCGCGGAATACCTAGCCAATCGTCCAGAGCCAGAATATCCAGTAACCACCATGAAAACGGCGGCAGAAGAGTGGACACCGAGTATTGATGCAATTGGTTTTATCGAGCCACTGCAAGGGGTGACTCTAACAGCTGAAGCTAGTGGTATTGTGACCAAAATTAATTTTGTATCGGGTCAACAAGTTTCGAAAGGTGACTCATTAGTACAACTGGATTCCGATGTTGAAAAAGCCAACCTACAAAGTGCTCAAGCTCGCTATCCAGCTGCAGAAGCAAAATATAAACGTTACAAAGGTTTATACAAAAAAGGCGCTATCTCTAAAGAAGGTTTTGACGAAGCTGAAGCTTCTTATCTGTCTTTGAAAGCTGACATTATTGGCCTAAAAGCAACCATTGATCGCCGTGATGTCAATGCGCCGTTCACCGGTGTCGTAGGTATTCGCGGAGTAAATCTTGGTGAATATATGCAGGCAGGTAGTCGCATTGCAAGGCTTGAAGATATTAGTGTTATGCGTATGCGTTTCACTGTGTCACAAACGGATATTTCTCGCATTAACATCGGTCAATCAGTTCACGTAGCCGTGGATTCTTACCCTGGTGTTCACTTCAACGCGACCATTTCAGCCATAGAACCTGCAATTAACTATCAAAGTGGCTTGTTGCAAGTACAAGCTGATATTCCTAACGCGCAAGGTAAGTTGCGTTCTGGTATGTTTGCTCGAGCTAAAATAGTGCTACCTACTCTGACCAACCAGGTTGTATTACCACAAATTGCGATCACTTATACCTTATACGGTGACAGTGTATTTGTACTCGATGAGAAAACTCAACGAGTCGCGCAACGAGTCATTAAGGTTGGCGAAAGAAGCTTAGATAAAATCCGTATTCTAGATGGTGTTAAACCTGGCGATATCGTTATAACGTCCGGTCAAATCCGATTGAGCAATGATTCTAAAGTGAAGATTGTAGAAAGTGATGCCACTACACCTCCTTCTGAAATTCCAATGCTGTAAGGGATAGACAATGCGATTTACAGACATTTTTATTAAGCGTCCCGTACTTGCACTTTCAATTAGCTTTTTAATAGCGCTACTTGGATTGCAAGCCATCTTTAAGATGCAGGTGCGTGAATACCCTGAGATGACCAATACCGTTGTCACAGTATCAACCAGTTATTACGGTGCGAGTGCTGACTTAATTCAGGGGTTTATCACTCAGCCCCTAGAGCAGGCGATTGCGCAAGCTGACAATATTGACTTTATGACATCTCAGTCAGTTCTTGGTGGTTCAACCATTTCTGTCACCATGAAGCTCAATACCGATCCTAACGCTGCATTAGCCGATATATTGGCAAAAACGAATGCCGTACGATCTCAACTGCCAAAAGAGTCCGAAGACCCGACAGTAACAATGTCAACGGGCTCAACAACGGCGGTTATGTACATTGGCTTTACCAGTGATGAGCTGGCTTCTAGTCAAATAACCGATTACCTTGAGCGGGTGATCAATCCACAGCTATTTACGGTTAATGGCGTATCTAAAATTGACCTATACGGTGGTGTGAAATACGCCCTACGTGTATGGCTAGATCCTGAAAAAATGGCAGGATTACAGCTAACTGCCACCGATGTCATGGGTGTGTTAAACGCTAATAACTTCCAATCCGCGACCGGACAAGCAACCGGTACTTTCGTTTTATATAACGGCAGTGCTAATACTCAAGTTGCCAGTGTTCAAGAGCTAAAAAATCTAGTCGTGAAACAAGACAAAGGCCAAGTTGTTCGCCTAAGTGATATTGCCAAAGTGACTCGTGAAAAGAGTCATGATGTTTATAGAGCAAGCGCTAACGGTCAAGAAGCCGTTGTTGTAGCGGTAAATGGTGCGCCTAGTGCTAACCCAATTAATATCGCACAAGATGTACTGAAGCTATTACCACAACTTAAGAAAAACCTTCCAAGTAACATTAAAATGGAAGTGATGTATGACTCAACAGTTGCAATCAATGAGTCTATCTATGAAGTAGCAAAAACCATTATTGAAGCGGCATTAATCGTACTTATCGTTATTACTCTATTTTTGGGGTCTTATCGCGCGGTACTGATTCCTATCGTCACCATTCCTCTGTCTTTGATTGGTGTTGCGATGTTCATGCAGGTTCTTGGTTTTTCCTGGAACTTAATGACCTTGCTGGCAATGGTATTAGCCATCGGTCTAGTGGTCGATGATGCCATCGTAGTACTAGAAAATGTGGACCGGCATATTAAGCTAGGGGAAACGCCGTTTAGAGCTGCGATTATTGGTACGCGAGAAATTGCTGTTCCCGTTATTGCTATGACGTTAACACTAGGCGCAGTATACGCTCCTATTGCTTTGATGGGAGGCATTACAGGTTCACTGTTTAAAGAATTTGCCCTCACCCTTGCAGGTGCAGTATTTGTTTCCGGTATTATCGCTCTGACACTCAGCCCAATGATGTGTTCGACCATACTCAAGCAAAACGAAACTCCGAATCGCTTTGAGCAGTTTGTACATAAAAAACTCGACTCGCTAAGTGAAGCCTATGCTTCTGCATTAAAATCTGTCATGCAGCATAGATCGGTTGTGGTTGTGTTTGCTTTGATTGTATTTGGCAGCCTTCCATTGCTATTTAAGTTTATCCCAAGTGAACTTGCTCCTTCGGAAGATAAAGGGGTAGTAATGATGCTGGGTACAGGCCCATCTAACGCTAACCTTGATTATCTGCAAAACAGTATGAACGAAGTTAACAAGGCTCTTAATGAGCAACCAGAGGTTGCGTACGCGCAGATCTTTACTGGTGTACCAAGCTCTAACCAAGCATTTGGTATCGCATCATTAAAACCTTGGAGCCAACGTGAAGCTAGTCAATCTGAAGTAACCAATAGAGTATCAGGTTTGGTTTCAAACATTCCTGGCATGGCAATTACCGCCTTCCAAATGCCGGAGTTACCAGGTGCAGGTTCTGGCCTTCCATTGCAGTTTGTTATTACCACACCAAGTAGCTTTGAGAGTCTATTTCAAATTGCGACGAATGCATTAGCTGAAGTCACAGCCAACCCGCAATTTGTCTATTCTAATTTGGATTTGAATTACGATTCAGCCACCATGAAAATTACGATAGATAAAGACAAAGCCGGTGCGTATGGCGTTACCATGCAAGACATCGGTATCACTCTAAGTACTATGATGTCCGATGGTTACGTCAACCGAATTGACCTTTATGGACGTTCATATGAAGTGATTCCACAGGTAGAGCGTAAATACCGCTTAAACCCTGAATCAATGAATAATTATTATGTTCGTTCCTCTAATGGAGAGTCAATTCCACTTGGTAGCTTGGTCAGCATTGATGTTGTTCCTCAACCTCGTACGTTGCCTCACTTTAACCAATTGAATTCAGCCACAATTGGCGCGGTACCGGCTCCTGGAGTCACCATGGGTGATGCTATTGCTTGGTTTGAATCTACAGCAGTAGAAAAACTGCCAAGCGGTTACAATCACGATTACATGGGTGAAGCCCGTCAATTTGTTACCGAAGGCAGTGCTCTTTACACCACCTTCGCGCTAGCGATCGCGATTATTTTCCTAGTACTCGCTATCCAGTTTGAATCCCTACGTGATCCACTGGTTATCATGGTATCAGTACCACTTGCAATCAGTGGCGCTCTAGTCGCTCTAGCGTGGGGACTGGCGACCATGAACATCTACTCGCAAGTTGGGTTGATTACCTTGGTCGGCTTAATCACCAAGCACGGAATATTAATCTGTGAGGTCGCAAAAGAAGAGCAGTTGTATCATCAGCGTAACCGTATTGATGCCGTCATGGCGGCGGCTAAAGTGCGTCTAAGACCTATCCTAATGACCACCGCGGCAATGATTGCAGGTTTGATACCTCTAATGTATGCCAGCGGCGCAGGTGCGGCTCAGCGCTTTAGTATCGGTATTGTTATTGTTGCAGGCCTATCAATTGGTACGATATTTACCTTGTTCGTATTGCCTGTCATTTACAGCTTCATCGCTTCAGTGCATAAACCTCTGCCTGTGTTTGATGAGACCGAAAACAGCAGTTCAAACTGATGTTAATTGTTTAACGAATATAGGGCTCAGCAATGAGCCCTTTTTTTATAGTAAAAATGAATGTCTGCGCTGATTTTGCTTGCGACAAAGCGCAGTGAATTGCTTAGAATACAATAAAAATTATGGAGAAGTACCCACATGTTTGACCCAAAGAAATTAGAACAAATTGCAAAGCAAATTCATGAATCAATGCCTCAGCCAGTCAAAAACTTAGGCACAGATGTCGATCAAAAAGTACGTCAGGTGATTCAATCTCAATTGAATAAATTAGATGTGATTAGCCGTGAAGAATTTGAAGTGCAGACTCAAGTGCTACTGCGTACACGTCAAAAGCTAAATGAGATGGAAAAGAAAATGGCAGATCTAGAAGAGAAGCTAGCTAACAAAGACGCTTAAACACCTTTTCTATACACAGAGAAAACATCAAATAAAAAGGCTTGGTATATGCATACCAAGCCTTTTTGTTTTTAATATATTCTTTTAAAAGTGCTACTGAATTTAAAGTAACACTTAAAATTCGGTGATTAACCGCCTACTGCGATACGCTTCATGTCAGTCATGTAGCCACGAAGTTCTTCACCTACGTACTCAACTGGGTGATTACGAATTGCTTCGTTCACTTCAATCAAACGTTGGTTATCAACGTAGTTAGACTCTTCATTCAAGCCTTTACCAATTACGTCAGTTGCAACTGAAGGCATGAATTTTTCACGTAGAAGTGGCGTTGCTACGTTAGCAAACAGATAGTTACCGTATTCTGCTGTATCAGAGATAACAACATTCATTTCGTATAGACGCTTACGTGCAACAGTATTAGCAATCAACGGAAGCTCATGTAGAGATTCGTAGTATGCAGACTCATCAATGATGCCTGATGCAGTCATTGCTTCAAATGCCAGTTCAACACCCGCACGAACCATAGCAATCATTAGAATGCCATTGTCGAAGTATTCTTGCTCAGTAATTTCAAGATCAGAATCAGGGTAGTTTTCAAACTCAGTTTGACCCGTTTCTTCACGCCATTTGAATAGGTTCACATCATCGTTAGCCCAGTCAGCCATCATAGTGCTAGAGAACTCACCTTGGATGATGTCATCCATGTGCTTGTTGTATAGCGGACGCATTAGGTCTTTTAGCTCTTCAGAAAGGTCAAAAGCACGAATCTTAGCTGGGTTTGATAGACGATCCATCATGTGAGTGATGCCACCAAACTTCAATGCTTCAGTAATTGTTTCCCAACCGTATTGAAGAAGTTTACCTGCGTAAGTTGCATCGATGCCATCAGCAATCATCTTCTCGTAACATACGATAGAACCGGCTTGCAACATACCACAAAGGATAGTTTGCTCACCCATAAGGTCAGATTTAACTTCAGCAACAAAAGAAGACTCTAGACAACCTGCGCGATGACCGCCAGTACCAGCCGCCCAAGCTTTAGCGATATCCCAACCTTCACCTTTAGGGTCATTTTCTGGGTGAACTGCGATTAGTGTTGGAACGCCAAAGCCACGTTTGTATTCTTCACGTACTTCAGTACCCGGACACTTAGGCGCTACCATCACAACAGTAAGGTCTTCACGAATCTGCATGCCTTCTTCAACAACGTTGAAACCATGAGAGTAACCAAGAGCTGCGCCTTGCTTCATTAATGGCATTACTGTTTCAACTACGTTGCTGTGCTGCTTATCTGGAGTCAGGTTAACAACTAGATCTGCTTCAGGAATTAACGTCTCGTAACTACCTACTTCAAAGCCATTTTCTTTCGCATTTTTGAAAGATTGACGTTGCTCATCAATAGCCGCTTGGCGTAATGCATAAGATACATTCAAGCCAGAATCGCGCATGTTCAAACCTTGGTTCAAACCTTGAGCACCACAACCTACGATAACCACTTTCTTACCTTTTAGGTAATCAGCTTCTGTAGCAAATTCAGAACGGTCCATAAAACGGCAACGACCCAGTTGGTCCAATTGCTCACGTAGGTTTAGCGTGTTGAAATAGTTAGCCATGAGGGCTCTCCTTAAAAATTCTGTCCATAGTTCGGCTTTATTTGCCGATTGATTTCATACTAAATCAGGTTGAAAGTTGCTTAAAGTGATATATTCACAACTAATCATTGCAAATTGTGCAACAAGAAGATTACTCAAATGAACATAAAAAGCCTACAGATATTTTTACATCTTTCCGAAAGTAAGAGCTTCAACAAGACTGCATCAGCGATGCACATGAGTCCTTCCGCTCTTAGTAGGCAAATAAAGCGTTTAGAACAAGAAGTCGGGCAGGTGCTTTTCATTAGAGATAATCGAAGTGTTGATCTAACAACAGCAGGAAAAGAGCTTTTACCTACCGCCCATAGCATAGTGAATCAATGGCAAACATTTACTCACAATTTCTCTGATCAACAAGATGTATTAAAAGGCGAGATCCGTCTATTTTGCTCAGTTACAGCAAGCTACAGTCACCTGCCTCGCTTACTTTCAGAATTTCGTCTGCTCCACCCATTAATAGAATATAAGCTCAGTACAGGCGATCCTGCTCAAGCCATCGACCGAGTTCTCAATGATAAAGCCGACATTGCCATTTCTGCTGAAAGCGATCAATTACCGTCAAGAGTTGCGTTTGAGAATATTAGCGAGATCTCTTTATCGGTGATTGCGCCTAAAGGCGTCGCAAATATAGAAAGCATGCTTACCGAACCCATTGATTGGAATAAAGTACCCTTTATTATTCCTTCAGAAGGAACCGCAAGAGACAGATGCAATACTTGGTTTAAGCGCAGTAAAATAAAGCCAAATATCTACGCTCAAGTTTCAGGGCATGAGGCGATTGTGAGTATGGTAGCTCTAGGGTGTGGTATCGGTATCGCACCAGATGTAGTCATTAACAACAGCCCCGTAAAAGATCGCATTCAAAAGCTTGACGTTGAACCTGTCAAACCATTCAAACTAGGCGTTTGCTGTAAACGATCTCAACTCAGCAATCCTTTAATAAAAGCACTATGGCATGTGGCCGTAGCAAACTACACAACAAGCTAAACCGAGCAAGGTTCTGGGATTCTGGGATTCTGGGATTCTGGGATTCTGGGATTCTGGGATTCTGGGAAATACTGAACATCAAAAGCAAAAGCAATTCGAGCGAACCATATTTCTATTGTGGCATCCGCTATACTTTCCATTCCCATAAAATCCAGACGTAAAAAAGGCCCCAACATCGCTGTTAGAGCCTTAATCATGGCAGGGGTGGAGAGATTCGAACTCCCAACACGTACGCTCTTATGTGGGGGGAATCCGCTGCGCTTTCCATTCGCATAAAATCCAGACGTAAAAAAGGCCCCAACATTACTGTTAGAGCCTTAATCATGGCAGGGGTGGAGAGATTCGAACTCCCAACACGCGGATTTGGAATCCGCTGCTCTGCCAATTGGAGCTACACCCCTAAAATCTTCGCTGAAGTAGCGATTTTTCTCATACTTCAGATTCAGAAAAACCTCGCAAAGCGAGGTTCTCTAAAATAAGTGGCGGAGTGGACGGGACTCGAACCCGCGACCCCCGGCGTGACAGGCCGGTATTCTAACCAACTGAACTACCACTCCGCAGTGGTCAACTCACTAAGTGAGCGTCCATATCTACAGATTCTACAATCTATAGATTTAAATT
>NZ_LZFW01000019.1 GCF_001676025.1 Vibrio sp. UCD-FRSSP16_30 | reverse complement strand
TCGGTTTTGATCCGCTTGCTGCTCTTTCCGTTACGGCTGTTTTTTGATTTGGATTGTTGGTGTTTTTCGTAGCCAAGATGCTCATCCATTTCAGCATTGAGAGCTGCTTCAACAGTGATCTTTTTGAGCATCTGACTGAATTCGGTTAAATCTTCAGGGCTTTTAATTCCTTTTGCTGCTTCTTTAGCAAAAGCTTCAAGTGCTTTCTTATCCATGTTGCCTTTCCTTAGCCATTACGGCATTAAGTGTAGGCAGTTACACAGAATTTAGGACAGTCTCGCTAGGCTGATCAGAGATTTACTACGATTGGTATAAAATAACCATATAAAACAAACGGGAGCCTAGGCTCCCGTTTGTTTTTCTATTTGCTTGCTAGTGCTCGATTAAAGCTGCACACCAATATTGCTTATGCCGTCTTCACGTAGCTCTGCACGTAAATCTTTAATCAACTCTACATTGCGCTCAATACATTCACGTAGCGGACGAGCAATTGCCCACTGAACATCCCACTCTTCACATACTGCTTCATTTTGTTTTTGATTATCGTTAGTGATTTCTTCACTACCTTGAGCAACTTCAAGATCGGCCACTGTCATCACAGATTGTTGGCTGATGTTTTGTACTGCTTCTGGCAATAAATCACGGTCAAGCAATGCATGTAATAGTTCAGCAAGCCCCATGCAGGCATCAATAGCAGGGTAAACACCATAAAAATCAAAGTCTTCAGCACTAGGCACCAACTCTTCTAGTTTTTCTAATTGGCGTTCAAAGTTAACTTTGGCACTTTTAATTGTCAGTAACTCCCAAACACTGTCGAGAATATCTCGATAAATTCGCGCTTCAGCAAATTCCGTTGTCTGGCAAAACATGGCATAGTTTGGGTACATTCGTTCACACAAACTGGCCATAAAAGTGATTTGTTGCCAAGGTTCTAGTTTTTCAATACGAACCTGAAGAGGATTCTGTAACATAACGACTCACAATTGTGGGAAAACAGCAAAAGTGTACACAATTCTTGAACGCTATTCATAGTTTTACTTACTTTTAAGGAAGCCAAGCCGATGAAAACAGATATCCAGTACTTATATGTTGAATCAAAAAGCAAAGGTGAATACCTAGAGCGACTGAAAAAAGAAAGTCTTCCGCAACTTGAAATCACTGAAAATAAACGCCTCGCAAACATCATACTGGCAAGCCCAACCATGATGGCAAGCCAACTTGACCAATTTCCTAATCTAGAATGGTTTCAGTCTATCTATGCTGGCGTTGATAGCTTAATGGAACAGGACGTGCGTAAAGATTATCTGCTGACTAATATCAAAGAGATATTTGGTCAACCTATTGCGGAATATGTACTAGGGTACGCTATCAGTCACTTCCGTCATTTTGACACTTATAAGCAACAGCAAAGCGCCCAGTTATGGCAACCTCATCCGTACACTTGCCTAAATGAAAAAACCATCGTTATCCTTGGTACAGGCTCTATTGGCTCGCACCTTTCTATTGCAGCCAAAGCTTTAGGATTAACGACGATTGGGGTGAACTCTAGTGGAAAAACCCCCACTGGCGGGCAATTTGATGACGTCTATCCTATCTCACAGTTAAATCATGCCTTGGGCCTAGGCGATATTATTGTCTCCATACTACCTAAAACATCACAGACCGATGGCCTGTTGAACAAACAAAGCTTAAGCCACTGTAATCAAGCACTACTATTTAATGTGGGACGTGGTGGAGCGATAGACAGCCAAGGCCTATTGAGCGCACTAGAAGACGGACATGTAGAACATGCCTATTTAGATGTGTTTATCAATGAGCCTATCTCTCAGCAGTGTCCGTACTGGCAAAATCCAAAAGTGACCGTCACACCACACACAGCAGCGCACAGCTTTCCAAATCAGGTAGTCAGATTATTTAAAAAGAACTATCAGCTCTGGTTAGAAGAGAAACCTCTGCAAGCTAAAGTAGATTTTAATAAAGGCTACTAAAACAAAAAGCGCCACTTATTTAATAAGTGGCGCTTTCCTTTAGATATGTAAACTATCTTAATTTGCTATCAGCGAATACTTAAACGCCGTATTCAGCGCGGTATGCTTTTACAGATTCTAGTTGCTCTGCGTTACCGCCTTTCTCTTCTAAGAAAGTAATCAGGTCAGTCAGGCTTACAATTGAAATGATTGAACAGTTAAAGTCGCGTTCTACTTCTTGAATTGCAGAAAGCTCACCCTTGCCTTTTTCTTGACGATCAATGGCCACTAATACACCCGCCAGATCTGCGCCATTAGCTTGGATAATTTCCATTGATTCACGAATTGCAGTACCGGCTGTGATGACATCATCCACCAGCATAATACGACCTTCCAGTGCACTACCCACTAGGTTGCCACCTTCGCCGTGATCTTTGGCTTCTTTACGGTTAAAACAGTATGGCTTGTCGGTATCGTGATGATCAGCCAGTGCAACTGCTGTGGTCGTTGCAATTGGGATGCCTTTGTAAGCAGGGCCAAATAGCACATCATAATCAATAGCAGAGTCTGCTAATGCAGCAGCATAAAAGCGACCTAAACGCGCCAAATCACGACCAGTATTAAACAGGCCAGCGTTAAAGAAGTACGGGCTAGTACGGCCAGACTTTAGAGTAAACTCACCAAACTTAAGAACTTGTTTCTCAAGTGCAAACTCAATAAATTCACGCTGGTATGCTTTCATTATTTTCTCTCTTATAAGATTCTAAATTATTAAAACGTTGTATTTGTGCATCTCCAGTGGAGATAAAAAAATAGCCCCGCAAGGAGCTATTTAAAAACTATTCAGCCAGTGCTGCTTTCTGCACTTCGATGATGTCCGCAATGCCCTTTTGAGCTAGAGCCAACAACTCCATCAATTCTTCGTGTGAGAACGGTTCGCCCTCTGCAGTGCCTTGAACCTCAATCATTTTACCTTCTTCGGTCATCACGACGTTCATGTCGGTATCAGCAGCTAAATCTTCAACATACTCAAGATCACACAGACCTTCACCTTTAACGATACCAACAGAAACAGCCGATACATGCCCTTTCATTGGGTTCGCTTTTAGTTTGCCTTGTGCAACCAATTTTTGGAATGCATCAGCCATTGCAACACTTGCGCCAGAGATAGAAGCGGTACGTGTACCACCGTCAGCCTGAATCACATCACAGTCAACAGTGACCATGATTTCACCCATAGCTTCTAGATCAACCACAGCGCGTAGGCTACGAGCGATCAAACGCTGGATTTCCATCGTACGACCACCTTGCTTGCCACTTGCCGCTTCACGACGATTACGAGTGTGAGTTGCGCGAGGAAGCATGCCGTATTCAGCAGTTACCCAACCTTTACCTTTGCCTTTCAACCAACGAGGTACGTTCTCTTCCACAGAAGCGTTACACAATACTTTAGTATTGCCAAACTCGACTAATACAGAACCTTCTGCATAAGCGGTGTAGTTGCGAGTCATTTTAATAGGACGAACCTGATCTACTGCACGATCGTTTGGACGCATTGAAAGTCACCTAAATAATTGGGTATGGGATTGGGTCGAGATTATATAGGATCATGAATCAGGATGCGACCTTATGGGGTCGCTCGCTTTTGTGCTAAGATTGCCCGCAATATAGACGCACCAATGTAATGAATAAAGGTAATTTGATGATTTACAGCATGACCGCTTACGCGCGCAAAGAAGTAAAAGGCGACTGGGGCAACGCAGTATGGGAAATTCGCTCTGTTAACCAGCGTTATTTAGAAACCTACTTCCGCCTACCGGAACAATTTCGTGGCCTAGAACCTATCCTTCGTGAACGTTTTCGTAAGCGTCTAGCACGCGGTAAGGTTGAATGTCACCTACGCTTTGAAGCAAACCCAAGCGCTAAAGGCGAGCTAAGCATCAATACCGATCTTGCTAAGCAAGTGATTAACGCCGCTAACCAAGTCATGGACATGACCGGTGAAACGACTCGCATCAACCCATTCCAAGTAATGCAATGGCAAGGTGTGATGGAAACACCAGAGCAAGACATGGACAGCGTAAACAAAGACCTTCTTGCTGGCTTTGAAGGTGCGATTGCTGACTTCATTGAAGCTCGCGCAAGCGAAGGCGAAAACATGAAAGCGCTAATTGACCAGCGCCTAGAAGCCATCACATCTGAAGTTGTAAAAGTTCGTGCTCGCATGCCAGAAATTCTACAATGGCAACGTGACCGCCTACTGAATAAATTTGAAGAAGCGTCTATCGAGCTAGATTCATCTCGCGTTGAACAAGAACTTATCGTTCTAGCTCAAAAATCAGACGTAGCAGAAGAGCTAGATCGCCTAGACTCTCACGTAAAAGAAACCAACAGCATCCTGAAAAAAGGTGGCGCTTGTGGCCGTCGTCTAGATTTCATGATGCAAGAATTCAACCGTGAATCAAATACGCTAGCATCAAAATCTATCAGCACTGACATCACCGCTTCAGGCGTTGAACTGAAAGTTCTGATTGAGCAAATGCGCGAGCAGATCCAGAATATTGAATAATCTCTAAACTGTATTATTTAATGCTAGGTTAACCATCGGTAGTTGGTGGTTAACCTAATTATCATCCAGATAGATATATGTTATTAGTAGATACAGTCCCATACAGCACCGTTTAGACGTTGTATCACAAACTAACATCACCTCAGCCAAGTTCTTCGAAGTAATCACACCTTAAATTTTGGCGTATTGTTATCACTTCGTGCTTTGACAAAAACTGGGAAACTATTAATAAGAGCTGCGCTTTTAAAATGTGTATCTCGGCTTTTATTAACGACAGCCAAAACTGCCACTAGCCTATAAACAATGAAGCTGGCACACCAAAGCGTGCCGATAGTGCCTTAATGTGGTTGAGCGTTAGAGCGCGCTTTCCACTCAAGATCATTGATACCGTCGATTTTGCACCAATCTCTTCTTTGAGGTCACTTAACGTCAATTGATGCTGATCGATAATAACTCTTAGCATGGCGATACCGGGCTCTAGTTTTTCGATAGCTTGATTAAATTCACTAAACTGCTCCGCTTCTTCTTCATACCTTTCAATCACCGGAAACATCAAATCGATCACTGGCTGATGAGCATCATAATCTTCTATAAGTACTTCCATCGTGGCAATCAACTCTTGATATTGCTCAGGCGAAGAGATACCACTCACCCAAGGCATAACTTGGTGCAGTTGATTAGCAGCTTTGTCTAACACAGCGATATTTAACATAGTGTTACCTCTTCAGTTTCTTTTCACGGTATTGCTTTGTAATGCGATCGTATTCGGCATGACTGACAATGTTCTTAATGAAGCATCGACCTCCTACAAATTCGATAAATGCAATAAGCCTTAAGTTGTTACCGCCAATATCAATCACCCACCACTTATCAACATATTTAAAGTTGTCTAGTGACGGAAAGACTTTTCGTAGCTCATCTGGGCTTTTTGCTTTGCTCTCTTTTAACACCTTGTACGTTGCATCTAGTGCATCGCAATCGTTTGGATAGAGTTTTTTCGCATTTTCAAAAGGTTGCTTACTTATAACGTGCATGTACTATCCAGCTTGTTCACTATATGTGAACACTATACCTAAACCAAGTCTAGTTCACAATATGTGAACATCAAGAAGTAGCCAAAATGGATAGCTGGTGGTTAACCTAATTATCATCCAGCATAGATATATGTTATTGAGAGATACTGTCTCATACAGCACCGTTTAAACTTTTTATCACACCAACAAGCAAGCATCATCTCAAGTTAATTAAAGATGGTGAAAATAAAAATAATCACTTCCTAACCAACAGCCAGTTTTGCCGCCTGTTGCCACATAAATGATGGCATTGGAGAGAGCAATCGCCAGGTTATACTCATGGGTTTTGAGCCAGTATGCGATACGTACTCAACCTCACCGTAATTGACAAACCCCATTGTCCGACCATATTCATCTTTAGTTTGTTCGCGCACAAATAAGAACAGCCTTTTCCCCATTTGTTGGTGTTGAATATACTCCAGTCCTCGCCCTCTTTCAGGTCTCGCACTGTTTTGCGATTGCCAATGAAACAACTCTTCATTGATAGCGTAATCATGGTACATGGTCGTTGGCGAGAATTGTTTTTCGTTCTTATTTAGTGTTACAAAGAGCAGTTCAATGTTTTGCTCTTTGATAGCTAAAACACCTTCTCTTGCGGGTAATTTACGAGCAAATGTCGAAGCATTGAATGCACATAGAATTTGCTCTCTTGCATACCGAGCATGAAGTGCTAGCGGAACATTGTGCAAGTTTGGCATGTTGCGTTGTTGATGCTTAGTCTGGTTTATTTTCCACTTCAAGGCATCGATGAGTTCTTCACGTAATCCTGAATCCATCAGTGCTAATAAGCTGTCTTGTAAGGAATGAAATCCGCATGCTGAACCGACACCTTTCCAAAAATCATAATGACACATCAGTGCTCTACGTTGATCGGCATCTTCTAAGCGATAATTACCGGAACAAAGATCTAAAAGATAACTAAGGTATGCATGATCATCACAGGTAAGAATACGACTATAGATTGCCTTTTCATTCATTTTTTCAGGGTATGAAACCTTACTTGATTCTTCTACACCCAATGCATCAGAGACTAAAGCTTGCCACGTTCCTTTCTTATAGATTTCATGGATATTTAAATCAGGATAAATGGTCAAAAAATTACTCAGCGTCAACGGTAAGTTTGAATGTTGTGGGAACTGTCGAATCTTAGTTCTGAGTCGCTGAAGATTTAACGTAGCTTGTCGTATCTGGGTTAACACCAACTCCTGTGTTCGTTTAGAAAGCTCAATTCGACAGCCTAATGGAGCATGAGGGAAGCCTTGCTTAATTTCATCAGCAATGGCTCTCTCTGTTTTACCGATTAGTGAGCGGAATTTATTTGAAAAATCATATTCAGGGCGAGAGTTACCAACAAAATCAAGAACCGTGCAACACTCTTTACCTTCAGCTAAACGTAACCCTCGACCCAGTTGTTGAAGAAAGATGGTTAAACTTTCCGTTGGTCGCAAAAACAGTAAGGTATCAACTTCGGGTATATCTATCCCTTCATTAAATATATCCACAACACACAGCACATTGATCTGACCAGAACGCAGAGCAGATTGTTTTGGCTGACGTTCATGGCTATTGTCGCTCGTTAAAACATCAGCCTTAATGCCTTTTAATAAAAACTGCTGTGCCATGTATTGTGCGTGATCTTTACTCACACAAAATGCCAATGCTTTCATATCATCAACATTAGTCATTATCTCATCAAGGCTCTGAACTATTTTATTTACCCTGACTTGGTTATGAGTATAAAGACTCGTTAACTGAGCAATATCATAACGTCCACTGCGCCAACTTATATTTCGAAGGTCGGTATCATCATCGATACCAAAGTACTGAAATGGGGATAACAATCGGTTATTTATTGCTTCAGGAAGACGTATTTCTGCGGCAATCACGCCATTAAAATCCGCTAAGATATCACTACTATCATGACGTTCAGGTGTCGCGGTTAGACCCAGCAATATAGACGGTTGGAAATAGGAAATGAGCTTGCGGTAACTACTTGCGGATACATGGTGTACTTCATCTATAACGATATAGTCAAAGTACTCTGCCGATACCCGCATATTCTCAACTTGATTATTAAGCGTTTGAACCGAAGCAAACAACTGCTCATAGTGATCTGGACTGTAGCCACTAACCCACAACTCACCAAAATCACTGTCTTTTAATACGCCTCTATAAGCTTCTCTTGCTTGTTTTAAAATTTCTTCTCGATGGGCGACAAATAAGAATTTTGCACTTGGTTTTTGCTTTCTAAAATTGGCAAAATCAAAAGCAGAAATGAGTGTTTTGCCTGTGCCGGTAGCTGCTACGACTAAATTGCGCTTGCGCTGATGTATTTCTCTTTCTACTTGCAACTGCTCTAGAATATCTTTCTGATGAGCAAACGGAATTATATCGAAGAAATGCCTTGGACTCGTGCTACCGCTACCACTTCCTATTTGGGCTTGTTTGAGAGCCTGATTGAGTTTTTTCTTACTTTCTACTTTTCCATCAAACACTTCAAACTCACTGGATGCCCAATATGTTTCGAAAGTACTTAAAGATTTTTGAATTATATGAGGGATTTCTTGAGAGGTTATTTTCAGGTTCCACTCTAAGCCACTAGTTAATGCTGAACGAGAGAGATTGGAAGAGCCGATATACCCCGTGTGGTAACCTGTATTTCGACAAAACAGATAACTTTTAGCGTGTAAACGTTCTCGTTGCGTATTGTAGCTTAACTTAACCTCTGTATTAGGCAGGCTAGCAAGATACTCAACCGCTTTTGCATCGGTAGCCCCCATATACGAAGTGGTGATGATTTTAAGCTGTCGGCCACTGCGAACAAACTGCTCCAGCTCTTTGCGAAAAATACGAATGCCAGTCCACTTGATAAATGAAACTAGCCAATAGATGCTATCAGAGGACAAGATCTCCCGCTTTATTTCAGACTCAAGCGAGATACCAGCATTACTTCCACAAAACAGCTCACTCTGAGTTAAACCCGTTAAAGGAAAAATATCCTCTACATATTTTTTGAGATCAGCTGCTATCGGGTTTTCAAATTCATATAAAGCTGTGAGTATTCGACCTTGGCTATTGAGAAGATTTTCCTCAATGACATCCTCATCTCTGATTTTGTCTTTTAACCAAATTAGTAGCTCATTAGATAACTCTATCTGCTGTTTTAGTTGGTCTTCACCTGATGGGACTAGAGATATTGCATGCTCAAGGATGTTAGATAAAAATCGAGAGAGCCAGATAGATGCTTCAGAGCTAGTGAGTAATCGCTCACCCACATAAAACTGATCTTTATTTAGGTGTTGATCTACCACTGAAGTAATCAGTTGCTCATAAATCCCTACTTGCTGCATATATTCCTCTAACTTCCCTAGTGATATGGAGTGCTATCTAGACTCAAACATCACTTTGATTGCGGCCAACTGTTTTCATAAAGGAAGGTTTCAACCGTTTCCGGAGTCGCCCATTGTTGTTCGACTAGCATTGGTTTTTCATAAAACTTTTCAACATGACCAATACATAAAATAGCGATTGGGCGACTGTCTGATGGCATGTTTAATAAGTCAGCAAGTGCTAGTGGGTCAAATAGCGATACCCAACCAAGACCAATGCCTTCGGCGCGAGCGGCTAGCCACATATTTTGAATGGCGCAAGAAACAGAGGCTAAGTCCATATCTGGCATAGTTCGGCGGCCAAATATGTGTTTTTCACGTCCTTCAGGCAGTGCAACGACTATGAGCTCTGCACATTCTGAAATGCCTTCTACTTTCAGTTTTAAAAATTCTTTTTTACGCTCATCAAGTAGTTCAGCCGTTTTGTTTCGTTCTGATTCCACCAGCGACTTTATGGATTGTTTTAACTGTGGCTGAGTGATGCGGATGAATCGCCAAGGTTGCATTAAACCAACACTAGGCGCTTGATTGGCAACGGTCAGTAGACGTGCTAATAAACCTTCTTCCAATTGCCCATCCACAAAATGGCGCATATCGCGTCGCTCTGCAATGGTTCGGTAAACGGCATCTTTTTCCGCTTGGCTGTAGCTATGTTTACTTTTCATTTATGGGGTCTCTTATGATTCATTTAGCATGCTTGCAACCTGCTAGTATTGTCAGTTGTTATATCATAGGTAAGTGATGGTATCCCTCATTTAAAAATAGCTTTAAGCCATACCTACGCATGACATTCACTTTATCGAGAAACAGCAACAGCGAGTAACCCTACCCAAAAATATAAAATACCAACAAAAAAAGCTCTTATTAATAAGAGCTTTCTAGATACTAAATATCGCGGAAGAATCATTCCTTGATTGGCTATACGCTAAGGCATGCTACGTACTGCTCGAGCGTAGTTATCTATACGGATAACATCACCTTGCGGGCCAAAGCCATTCGGGTAGTCTTTAGCATCACCTTGTTTAGGTTCTGCTCGCTGAGAGCCCGCGCCATGAACATCCAGCAAGCGTCTTTGGCTAGAGTTACGTTGCTTCATATAGCCAAGGCACTCACCAAAACAAAAGTATGTCGCTTGCGAATCTGATTTTCGACCGACTTTTAAATGCGTTGTACTGCTCCAAAATACTGGATAGTTCTGCTCACCTTGTTCATCTTTGATAGTCGAGATTGAAAAAATAGGATCAATTGCCGCAGAATCTGTCGCTTGCGGTGAACGAGAATAATCAACTATTGTTTGCAACTCTTTAATATTCGGCAGACGCCAGTCGTTATGGCCTAGATACTTATCCTTATTAAGCTGTGCTACCCAATCTTTCGCCTCAGACCAATCTAGCCCTTTTTGACTATCTTGTTTAGACCACATCAATTGAGTGGCAAGATCACTTACGGTTCCATCTTTGTTATCGACAAAGTTATTCTGGCTATATTCCACATTTCCACGAACTAAGCGTACCGTAAACTTGTTGTCTTCTTTGGTTCGGGGATGAACTAATGGATAACCTTTGATGCGTCCATCCGCAAAGTTAACACCAAATACCGCTTTATCTTTGCCCATGACTTTGCCTGAATAAATTGAGGTAGTCAGGTATTGCGAGTCAATTACTCGCTTGCCATTAGTGCCATATTCAAAATCAAAAACATCAGTATCGAGAAACGGCTTTGCACCCTTTGGAACCGTGTACATATCTCGATTGCTGGCATCAACCCCCGTAAACAGAATCAACGAATACAATTCTTTGATATTAGGGACGCGCCAATCATTGTGTCCACCAATAGTGGCTGACTCTGCGTATTTCATCGCTTCATCAAAGCTCAATACTTTATAATCTTTTTGCCACATTAAACCCGTCACTTTATCCGTGACCGTATTGTCATTATTACCTTGGTACTGACCTGTTTGTGTCGAAACAACAGGATAGTGATTGGTGCTTGATGTATTAGCAAATGAAGTGCTTGCTGTACATAACGTCGCAGCCACAAACATCATATTTCGCAGTATAGAAGACATAGTTATCCTTATAATTTAATTACTTTGTTTGCGCCGTATTGCCACAATCTAATGACATGAGATCGGTACTAAAAATAATCTCACCGTTATAGTTCTTTGTTATCACTTCTTTGCTTGCTTCTTCGTCTATTTTCCCTCGAACAAAATGGGTATAAACTAGCTTATCCACATTGGCATCTCCCGCTAATTTGCTAGAGTCATCAAGATTCAAATGCGCACGCTGCTTTGTAGACTTCTTGCCCTTTTTCTTGTCTTTTTTCTTTTTACCGTTTTTCATTACCATACCGCCAGAATCCATAATTAGGCAGTTTGCATCTTTGGAGAATTCGGCAAAACCTGGGCCAGAGCTAAGGTCGCCACTGATCACAACCGACTGATCTTTATAATCAAACCGAAAGGCAATGGTTTCTATTGTGTGAGGTACAGAAAGGGTTGAGACTTTAATGTCATCAATCTTAAAAGAGTCGCCCCCTTTTAGATCGGTAACCGTCAGGTGTTTTTTTCTTTGATCAAGAGAGCGCTTCGACTTACCAAGGCGATAATTTAAATCTTGCTCATACAAACTGAGGTTACTATTAGTAAAGTCTTTTGTTTGAGTCGGCCCTGCAATTAACACATCACTACGCCCCATCAATACACCGGTTAGCAGTGAAGAGAAGTCGGCGTTATGATCCAGATGATGATGAGTAAAAAGCAGTGCATCTATTTTACGAGCATCAACACCAAACTTTTTTAAATTACGATTTACACCATCCCCCATATCGACCAATACCTGAGTATCACCTTGAGTAATTAATACCCCGGCACTAACTCGCTCTGGATTATAGTCAGGAGAACCTGAACCAATAATGGTGGCTACCATTGGTGATGCTTGCGCGTAAGATAAACTCGTTAAGCTACATACCGCTAAAAGAAGTATTTTTTTAGTAGGAAAAGCCATGAATGCCCCTAAATTAGATGGTTGTTATTAGCTCCGTTGAATAAACAATAGCAACCTGCATCAAAAAGGATATTTACTTTACTTGAATTTACATTATGGAAAGATGAGGGGTATTTAGTGTTAGATCGACCATCTTCTTCGCTAATTTAAACGTAGATTAAGGCTAAGTTTAATGATTCAAACTAACACCAGATTCGGTTTAATTGTTGTAACTTTCATACCTTTCACGAAAAGTGATCATCGTTGGAATTAATCCAAAGGGCTGATTTACTTCGATCTGGGTTCCAATTTTGGGCGCTCTAGGAGAGTATATTTACAGAAGATCATTTCTAGTTTTAATCACAAGTTGTGATCTGCTGTTTTTCCGTGCTATTCTTCGCAACCATTTTTCTAGGGTTATTTCAACGTAAACTCTAGTATTATCTTTATTGATGCATATTCAATCACACTGTTGACACTATTTCGGAGCTCTACGAATGGGACAAGGCACCTTATATATCGTTTCTGCACCTAGCGGAGCAGGCAAATCTAGTCTGATATCAGCCATGCTGGAAAAAAATCCGGTATACGCAATGAAGGTTTCTGTTTCTCATACGACGCGTAGTACGCGTCCGGGAGAAGAAAATGGTGTTCATTATCATTTTGTTGAACGAAATGAATTTGAAACATTGATTGAAGAAGGCGTTTTTCTGGAACATGCTGAAGTGTTTGGTAATTATTACGGCACATCACGTATCTGGATTGAAGAAAACCTTGAAAGAGGTATCGATGTATTCTTGGATATTGATTGGCAAGGTGCTCGTCAAATCCGCGAACAAATGCCACAGGCAAAAAGCGTCTTTATCATACCGCCATCAAATGGTGAGTTAGAGCGTCGCTTAAATGTGCGTGGTCAAGATAGTTCAGAAGTTATTGCCAAGCGAATGAGTGAGGCAAAATCAGAAATGTCACACTATGATGAATATGACTACATCATAGTTAATGATGATTTTGATGCTGCTTTGATGGATTTTAGAGCAATTCTGCGTGCAGAACGCCTTAAACAAGACAAACAAACAGCAAAATACAGTGGAATGCTATCAGCTTTACTAGCAGAGTAATCTAGAAAGCTGTATAATTTCCCGTCATTTAAAATGTAATTTAGTAATTGGAGTCCTCATGGCACGCGTAACTGTACAAGATGCTGTTGAAAAAGTTGGTAACCGTTTCGACCTTGTTCTAATCTCTGCTCGTCGCGCACGTCAAATGCAAACTGGCGGTAAAGATGCACTAGTGCCAGAAGAGAACGATAAGTATACGGTAATTGCTCTTCGTGAAATCGAAGAAGGTTTGATTACTAAGGAAATCTTGGATGCTAAAGCACGCCAAGAACAACAAGAGCAGGACGCAGCAGAACTAGCAGCCGTAAGCAGCATCGCTCACACTCGCTAATCTGCCCAACACCTCGTAACCTTTTAGGCCCGTAATTTGTATCTATTTGATAGCCTTAAAGATGTTGCCAAAGAATATTTATCAGAGCCTCAAGTTGAGGCTCTGCGCCATTCTTATTCGGTAGCAAAAGATGCCCATGAAGGGCAGACTCGCTCTAGTGGCGAACCCTATATCATCCATCCAGTGGCCGTTGCGAGAATCCTCGCTGAAATGCGCCTCGATCTTGAGACCCTCCAAGCAGCACTACTTCATGATGTAATTGAAGATACCGAAGTCACCAAAGGTGAACTCGAAGCTCTGTTTGGTACAGCTGTCGCTGAATTGGTTGATGGTGTTTCGAAACTCGACAAACTAAAATTCCGAGACCGTAAAGAAGCTCAAGCGGAAAACTTCCGCAAGATGGTTCTCGCGATGGTTCAGGATATTCGAGTTATCTTGATTAAGCTTTCTGACCGTACGCACAACATGCGTACTCTTGGAGCGCTTCGTCCTGATAAACGTCGCCGCATTGCACGAGAAACTCTTGAAATCTATTCACCATTGGCGCATAGATTAGGTATCCACAATATTAAAACTGAGCTTGAAGAGCTGGGTTTTGAAGCTCTTTATCCAAATCGTTATCGCGTACTTAAAGAAGTAGTGAAAACTGCTCGTGGTAACAGAAAGGAAATGATTCAACGCATTCACTCAGAAATTGAGGGACGCTTAGAAGAGTGTGGTATCCAATTTAAAGTGCTAGGTCGTGAAAAGAACCTGTACTCCATCTACAACAAAATGAAAACCAAAGAACAGCGTTTCCATACCATTATGGACATCTACGCGTTCCGAGTTATTGTTGATGATGTTGATACTTGCTATCGAGTACTTGGACAAGCTCACAGCTTGTACAAGCCGCGTCCTGGCCGAATGAAAGACTACATCGCAGTACCTAAAGCGAACGGCTATCAATCCCTTCACACCTCTATGGTGGGTCCTCATGGTGTTCCTGTTGAAGTACAAATTCGTACCGAAGACATGGACCAAATGGCGGACAAAGGTGTTGCAGCTCACTGGTCTTACAAAAATAACGGTCAACGCTCAGGCACTACCGCTCAAATTAAAGCTCAACGTTGGATGCAAAGCTTGCTGGAGCTTCAGCAAAGTGCCGGTAACTCTTTTGAATTTATCGAAAACGTTAAGTCTGATCTGTTCCCTGATGAAATCTACGTATTTACGCCAAAAGGTCGTATTGTAGAACTTCCTGTGGGTGCTACTGCGGTCGATTTTGCTTATGCGGTACATACTGATGTAGGTAACACCTGTGTTGGTACGCGTGTGGATAGAAATCCATACCCGCTAAGTAAATCATTGAAAAACGGTCAAACTATCGAAATCATTAGTGCACCAGGGGCTAGACCAAATGCCGCTTGGCTTAACTATGTGGTGACTTCACGCGCCCGCACTAAGATACGCCAAGTACTGAAAACAATGCGCCGAGAAGACTCCGTTGCATTGGGTCGTCGCTTGTTAAATCACGCGCTAGGCCGTCACTCCATTGATAGTATTTACCCTGAAAATGTCACTCAAGTTCTCAGTGATCTTAAGCAAGATAGCGTCGACGATATGTTGGCTTCTATTGGCTTAGGTGAGCTAATGAGTATTATTGTGGCACGTCGACTGCTTGGTGATGTGGATTCTCTAACTGAGACTAGCTCTGTAGAGCCTCGCTCTGAGAAGAAACTTTCAATTAAAGGCGCAGACGGAATTCTTCTGAATTATGCGAACTGTTGTCACCCTATTCCTGGTGACGATATTTTAGCGCATGTATCACCGGGTCGAGGGTTGGTTATCCATAGAGAAGCCTGTCCGAATATCCGTGGTTATCAAAAAGAACCCGATAAGTATATGGCGGTTGAATGGTCTGACAGTCATGAACAAGAGTTCATTACTGCGCTACAAATCGACTTACAAAACAGCCAAGGTGCCCTTGCTGAGCTAACCAATGTTATCTCACGCACTGGTTCAAACATCCACGGTATCTCTACCGAGGAAAAAGACGGTCGTTTGTATACTGTGATTGTGTCACTCACCACTAAAGATCGAATTCACCTTGCTAGTATCATGAAGAAAATTCGTGTTATGCCACAAGCTTTAAAAGTTCGTCGTCGTCGTAGGTAAAAATGAGTCCTGAGCGTTATCAAAAAATTGTTTCCGTTCTAAAGGCTCGTCAACCTGATCTAACGCTTTGTTTAGAACAGGTACACAAACCTAATAACGTATCTGCAGTGATCAGAACTGCAGATGCGGTAGGCTTACACAAAATCCACGCCGTATGGCCAAATGAGAATATGCGTACCCTAACTCATACCTCAGCTGGCGCTAGAAATTGGGTTGAAGTTGAAACTCATACCACCACCGAAGCCGCGTATCAACATCTACGCTCGCAAGGCATGCAGATCTTAGTGACTAACTTATCTGATACAGCGGTTGATTTTCGAGAAGTGGATTACACCAAACCAACCGCTATCGTGTTGGGCGGTGAAAAATACGGAACGAGTGACCAAGCCATACAAATGGCCGACCAAGATATTGTTATTCCTATGCTAGGAATGGTGCAATCGCTTAATGTCTCTGTTGCCAGCGCTTTAATTTTGTTTGAAGCACAGCGCCAACGTCATAATAAAGATATGTATAACCATCCTTCGGCTTCACTGCCTGCGGATGTGATTCATAAAACACTATTTGAGCGTGGACACCCTGTATTAGCCAAAGTAGCTAAACGTAAAAAGCTTCCTTATCCGATGCTTGATAATGAAGGGCAAATTGTTGCAGACCAAGATTGGTGGGCCGAGATGCAGCGTAAATAACGGTTTTATTTACATCCATCCCCTCTCTGCAAATGAAACCACCTCGCCATCACCCACCACAAAATGATCCAATATTCGTATATCCACCAGCGCTAAAGCATCGATTAAGCGGCGAGTAATTCGTCTATCTGCTTGGCTTGGTTCTGCAATTCCTGATGGGTGGTTATGCGCTAAAATAAGAGCGCATGCATTATGCTGAAGCGAACGCTTAACCACCTCTCTAGGATACACATTAGCCGCATCTATCGTGCCTTCAAATAATGACTCATGGTTAATAACTCGGTGCTGATTATCAAGAAACAGCACATAGAAAACCTCACGCTGTTTATCTCGTAGTAAGCTTAATAAAAATAACTTGGTTTGCTGTGGACTGGTTAGTGCATCGCCTTTCTCTAAGGTTTCGGCTAAATAACGCTGCGTCATTTCAATGAAAGCTTGCAGCTGAACATACTTAGCTTGCCCCAATCCTTTATGGTTGCAAAACACCTCTTCTGTCGCGGTTAAGATATGGCGCAGTGACCCAAAAGATTTAAGCAAATGATCAGCTAGCTCTAAAACATTCACACCTTGGCAGCCCGTACGCAAAAAAATCGCCAGTAATTCAGCATCCGTTAAAGAATCAGGGCCTTGGTTTAATAGCTTTTCTCGAGGAAGAGATTCCTTTGGCAGTTGTTTTAACGTCATCCCTACTCCTTGTTGATCATATTAAGCAATGTAGTATTGATGAAAAATCACTATACCCAACTTTATAATGAGTAAAAGTTGCACCGAAATCGCACCCAATCAGTCGGCTTGTCAAACTCTAACTCCCGTTCATTATATGGTATGGTTACCTTATTAATTTTATAGAGAAAATAAGCATGCAACCTCTTGAAGGTAAAAAAATAGTTCTCGGTATCAGTGGTGGTATCGCAGCCTACAAATGTGCTGAATTGACTCGACGCTTGTCTGAACGCGGAGCTCAAGTCAAAGTCGTAATGACTAAAGCAGCCAAAGAATTTATTACCCCATTAACAATGCAAGCAGTATCCGGACAACCGGTATCCGAAAGCTTATTAGATCCAGCGGCAGAAGCCTCTATGGGTCATATCGAAATAGGCAAATGGGCTGATCTTGTTCTTCTCGCACCCGCGACGGCCGATCTTATTGCACGCATGGCTGCCGGAATGGGCAACGACCTTCTTACAACTGTCGTTCTCGCAAGTGATTCTCCGATTGCTATCGCGCCAGCAATGAACCAGCAGATGTATAAAAACATCGCGACACAAGAAAACATCACCACTTTACAACGTCGCGGTATGATGATTTGGGGCCCAGCCTCTGGTGAACAAGCTTGTGGTGATATTGGCGCAGGCAGAATGTTAGAACCAATGCAATTGGTCGATCTGTGTATTAGCCAGTTTCAGCCTAAAATCTTGCAAGGTAAAAAAATCGCCATTACTGCAGGCCCTACACAAGAAGCTATCGATCCGGTTCGATTTATCTCTAACCATAGCTCAGGAAAAATGGGCTTTGCTTTAGCTGAGCAAGCGGCCAAATTGGGCGCAGAGGTAACATTAATCAGTGGCCCAGTGAACTTACCAACGCCGACTAATGTATATCGCATTGATGTATTAAGCGCTGAGCAAATGCACGAAGCGGCGATGCAACAAGCGAGTCTGCATGACATATTTATTGGTTGCGCGGCGGTTGCAGATTATCGACCAGAAACTATTGCTGATCAAAAACTGAAAAAAGTAGCGGGTACCGATGAATTGGTTGTTCGCATGGTCAAAAATCCAGACATTATTGCGACAGTTGCCGGCTTAACTCAAAATAGACCTTTTACTGTTGGCTTTGCCGCAGAAACTCAAGATGTTGAAAAATATGCCACAGATAAACTCGTCAGAAAAAATTTAGACCTAATCTGTGCAAACGATGTTTCTCAAACTGGTATTGGCTTCAATTCTAACGATAATGTCCTGAGTCTGTATTGGCCAGATGGTCACAAGCACTTCCCTCTGGAAAGCAAACAAGCTCTAGCCAAAGGCATACTAGAACAAATTAATGAACTCACTCAATAAGCATGATGCAATGAAAAAAATTGACTTAAAGATCTTAGACCCACGTATTGGCGAACAATTTCCACTGCCAGCGTATGCGACAGAAGGCTCGGCTGGCTTAGACCTGCGAGCTTGTTTAGATGAAGCATTAATCGTTACACCGGGACAAACGCACCTAGTGCCTACTGGGCTTGCGATTCATATCGGTGATACGAGTTTAGCTGCCACCATTCTTCCTCGCTCTGGTTTAGGCCACAAGCACGGTATTGTGTTAGGTAACCTTGTTGGTTTGATTGATTCTGACTATCAGGGACAGCTAATGGTTTCAGTCTGGAACAGAGGACAAGACACTTTCACTATCGAGCCGGGTGACCGTATTGCTCAACTTGTTTTTGTTCCTGTTGTTCAAGCTCAATTTAATCTTGTTGAAGACTTCAATACCTCTGATAGAGGTGAAGGTGGCTTTGGTCATTCAGGCAAAAACTAATTTATAGATTCATCTCTACAGTCAAAGTACATACAAAAAAGGACGTAATAAATGACAGGCAAACGTAGTTCAAATCGTCGTGACGAGATTTTGCAAGCTCTTGCTTTGATGCTGGAATCCAGTGATGGCACCTCCAGAATTACTACGGCTAAATTAGCACAACAAGTGGGTGTATCTGAAGCCGCGCTTTATCGACACTTTCCAAGTAAAGCCCGCATGTTTGAAGGACTTATCGAGTTTATAGAACAATCTGTTTTATCTCGCATCAACCAAATCATGGATCAAGAAAAAGACACCATGGTTCGTTTGCATGAAGTACTGCGCTTTATTTTACTATTCACTGAACATAATAAAGGACTTTCTCGCATCCTTTCCGGTCATGCACTAATGTTTGAGAATGAGCGACTAAGAGATCGTATTAATCAACTGTTTAGTAAAATAGAAAGTCAGATTAAACAAATTTTAAGAGAAAGAATGCTTCGTGAAGGCAAAGGCTTTGCTAGCGATGAAAAGGTTCTTGCTTCTATTGTATTAAGCTACATAGAAGGCCGCTTGAACCGCTTTGTCCGCAGTGACTTTGTAATCAAACCATCAGCTGATTTTGATGAATATTGGAGCATGCTAAACCAGCAACTAGCTTAACCTGTTGGAAGAAATATGAATAAATACGCCCCACCTCAGTTTTCAATCAAATTACTGCACCCTAAATTTTGGAGTGTCTGGTTGAGTTTTGGTGTACTCGCATTGCTTGTGAATCTACTGCCCTACTCTTTATTGCTTAAAGTAGGGCATGGTTTTGGCCACCTTGGCTTAAAACTAGCAAAGAGCCGAGTAAAGGTCGCAAGACGAAATTTAGAGCTGGCATTTCCTGATAAGTCAGCCGAAGAACTAGACCGCACTGTTATAGAAAACATTAAGAATACAGGCCTAGCCTTTGTCGAAATGGGAATCACTTGGTTTTGGCCAACATGGCGCCTTAAACGTCGTATTCGTGCGGTCAACCTCCAGCACGCTATCGACTTTGCACAGCAAGGGCGAGGTGTATTACTTTGCCACCCGCACACTCTTAATTTAGAAATTAGTGCCAGAGCATTTGCTGTGTTGGGCTATCCAGGCCATGGTGTCTATCGCCCAAATAATAATCCTGTGTATGACCTTATTCAATACTGGGGACGCACCCACAATGGTAATACACTGGTTGATCGTAAGAACGTAAAAGAAATGATTCGAGTACTTAAACGTGGTGAGCGTTTATTTTACTTAGGCGATCATGATTACGGTCGTAATAAAGCCGTATTTGTTCCTTTCTTTGCTGTCAAAGATGCCTGCACTACAACTGGTGCGAACATGCTTTTTTCTTTAACCGATTGCGCGATGATTCCAGTCTCGGGTTTTAGGGATGAACATGGACATTATGAGATAAACCTTGCGCACTCGATTCATGAACACTTCCCTAAAGATGACCTCGAAGCTGGTGCTACCATGATGAACAAAGCTTATGAAAAGATCATATTGCGTCAGGTAGATCAATGGATGTGGGTACATAAGCGCTATAAAACGATGCAAGATGAAGCTCAACCCAGAGGTATACGTTACAAATAGCCCTCCTGTTTTATCAAAAATACTTCATATAATTTCTGCATTTCCCCTGCATAGAAGTGTTAAACTTCATAACTTAACGCGCTATTTTACAAGTGGTTCTAAATATAGAACCACTTACATTCACAACCATTTAATTGCCTATCGATTTTCATAGTCAGTTTTCCCCTCTCTTCATTAGGATTTTATGAGTAAATACGATAACCCTACCTTCAGTGCAAGATTAATGCATCCAAAGTACTGGGGGGTCTGGTTAGGGTTTGGATTACTCGCTGCGCTTGTCAATATATTACCTTTTCGTATCCTACTATTTATTGGCCGAGGCTTAGGCCGAATGGCGATGCCCTTTGCAAAAAGTCGCGTCCGAGTTGCTAAGCGAAACCTTGAACTGGCTTTTCCTGAAATGCCTCAAGATGAAATAGAAAGAATCGTAATTGAGAACTTCAAAAATACTGGCTTTGCACTTTTTGAAACTGGTATCACTTGGTTCTGGCCAACTTGGCGTCTAAAGCGACACATTAAAGTGCACAATGCACAGCCAATAATGGATTATGCAAAACAGAAGAAAGGGGTCTTGGTCTGTCATCCACACGCTTTAAATCTAGAAGTGAGTGCACGAGCTTTTGCGGTATTGGGCTACCCTGGTCATGGTGTTTATCGCCCACACTCAAATGCAGCGTATAACTTAATTCAATATTGGGGTCGTACTCACAATGGCAACAAGGTCATTGATCGAAAGAACTTAAAAGAAATGATTCGTACACTAAAAAGTGGTGAGCGACTTTTTTACTTGGGTGACCATGATTACGGTCGTAAAAAAGCAGTATTTGTCCCTTTCTTTGCGGTTCAAGAAGCGTGTACGGTGACTGGGGCTAATATCTTAGCCAAGATGACCGACTGCGCAATTATCCCGATGACGGGCTATCGCGATACCGATAGCAAGTGGGAGTTATACTTTGATGACCCTATCCATGAACACTTTCCAAAGGATGATACTGAAGCAGGTGCTGCCTATATGAACCGAGCTTTAGAAAAGACCATACTAAGAAAAATGGATCAATGGATGTGGCTTCACAAGCGCTTTAAAACGCCAAAGGATCAAAGTCTACCTAAAGGCTATCTCTACAAATAACGGCTAGACACTCCATAAATAAATAGAGTCACAAGCAAAAGGGTCGGAATCTGCGATAAGCAAATTCCGACCCTTAATATTTTGTGGCTCTCAGAGCTTTTATAAATACGTTCTATTTATGATATGGCTTAGACAACTCATGTACTGCATCCACAAACACACCCGCATTTTCTGGCGGAACATCAAGATGAATACCGTGACCTAGGTTAAATACATGACCTGTACCACCATCACCAAAGCCTTCTAGAATGGTGCCAACTTCTTGACGGATTCTCTCTGGCTGAGCATATAAAATAGATGGGTCCATATTGCCCTGCAACGCGACTTTATCGCCTACACGTTTTTTCGCATCAGCAATATTAATAGTCCAATCAAGACCAATAGCATCACAGCCAGTCGCTGCAATAGACTCAAGCCACATACCACCGTTCTTGGTAAACAGGGTAACAGGAACACGACGACCTTCATTCTCACGAATTAGACCATCTACAATTTTGTGCATGTAACGCAGTGAGAACTCATTGTAGTCACGCGGAGTAAGCACGCCACCCCAAGTATCAAATACCATCACAGACTGCGCTCCAGCCTTAATTTGGGCATTCAAATACTCGATCACACTGTCTGCTAGCTTATCAAGTAACAAGTGCAGTGTTGCTGGCTCTGCATACATCATCTTCTTAAGTTTGGTGAATGCTTTTGAGCTTCCGCCTTCAACCATATAGGTTGCTAAAGTCCAAGGGCTTCCAGAGAAACCAATAAGAGGAACTTCACCTTGTAGGTCTTTACGGATTTGACGAACTGCATTCATTACATATTGCAGTTCACCTTCAGGATCTGGCAGACCAATCTTATCTACATCTGCTTTACAGGTAATTGGACGTTCAAATTTTGGACCTTCACCAGCTTCAAAATATAAACCTAAGCCCATTGCATCAGGGATGGTTAAAATATCAGAAAACAAAATAGCCGCGTCTAAAGGAAAACGACGTAAAGGTTGTAGTGTGACTTCTGAAGCTAATTCAGCATTTTTACACAGCGACATAAAGTCACCAGCAACGGACCTAGTTGCTCGGTATTCTGGCAGGTAACGACCTGCTTGACGCATCATCCATACCGGCGTGTAATCAACTGGCTGCTTTAATAAGGCGCGCAAGTAACGGTCATTTTTTAATTCAGTCATTTCTAGGTCATAGTCTCTTAATACTAAAGCGTCATATTAACACTTTTCGCTTGTCAGCAATATTGGAGGATTGAGTAGTTGATCATGTTCTACGTACTAAAACATAACGCTCTTTACTCAAATAAAAAGTATTTTCAATAATCTGTGATCTTTGAATAATACGGTCAGTTAAGGTTTCCAGCAACCACATGGAATCAATAACATAGCCACATTTACGGAGAATTAATTAACGAGAGCTTGTCTTTACTGTTGCGTTAATTAATGCCCTAGCAATTGTGCCTTCTGGTGCAACTTCTGGCAGTTCGTGACAATTGAACCATTTAGCGTCACTTAACTCATTGTAATCGGGCTTAATGTCGCCACATTTATAATCGGCAAAAAAGCCCATCATCATACTACTTGGAAATGCCCACGGTTGGCTGGCGAAATATTGAATGTTTTGCACCTCAATACCAGTCTCTTCTTTTACTTCTCTGGCAACACATTGCTCTAAGGTTTCACCCACTTCTAGGAAACCGGCAATAACGGTATACATGTTTCCCTTATGCCTTGGATGTTGGGCTAATAGGATTTGGTTTTCTTTTCTTACCGCAACAATGATACACGGAAATATTCTAGGGTAATGTAAGGTTCGGCACTGCTGGCACTGCATTGCCAGTTGATTATGATTGAAGTTATTTCGACCTCCACACTGACCACAGAAACGCATAGTTTGCGTCATATGACCATATTGTACCGCTTTACTAATGAGTAAGAATAACGATTCAGAGTAGTGCAGTAGCTCTCGTAATGACACCATCGGTAACTCAGCTTCAACATCACAATCATTTAACCAATAAACTGGATGGCCTTCATGAGTGCCTATATTGATGGCATGATCAACCGATTGGCTCAACCCGTGACCTAAGCTTTCTGCACTGCCAAATGGAATTTGCATATCGCTTAGCCATACATTACTACTATTGACCACCAGCCAATACGCCGTAGTTTGATGTTTACTTTTTTTTAACATCTCTTTGCCTCTTTACTTGCAGTTCTATCATTTTACTGGCAATCTAAATCTATGCCAGTCGCACAGAGCAATTGATTCGAAGCTATTGGTGTCACACATAATTTTGATATTAATATAGAACCCTCTCGTTGTATTCGAGAGCTTTACCTGACCGGTAAAGGATCATGAGGACATGGTCATGCTAAAGAAATTCAGACAAGTACAAGAAGAATGGGGTGGCTCTAGTGAAGTCATCGACCATTGGCTAGAAACTCGCCAAACCCTGCTCGTCGAGTATGTAAAGCTCGCCGCATTGCAACCCGCTTCCGCTTCATCAAATGTTGCGACCCTGCCGACGAAAGAAGAACTTCAAAAGTTCTCTCAACACCTTGTCGACTATATCTCTGAAGGTCACTTCAAAATTTACGATATGGTAATGGATAAGTGGAGTGCTACTGGGTTTCAATCTACTGAAGAAATTAGCCTTACTTACGCAAAAATCGTACTCACGACAGAGCCCTTGTTAAGCTTTACCGATAAATACGCAGAAATTAAAGATGATGATCTTAATAATTTTGAAAGCGATATGTCTAAGGTTGGGGAGGTGCTTGAGCTTCGATTTAGTGTTGAAGATAAGCTCATTCAGTTGATCGCAGATAGCTTAGCGATACCGCCTGGCGCTTAATTTGTTGGGCACGTCTATTATCTAGGGAGTTTAACGCTTCCTAGATTTTTTCGACTTAAATATCTTAAATCTGCTTTAGAACCCAATATCTCACTTCGATAAATATCAGACATTAAAAAAGGCACCCTAAGGTGCCTTTTTGCTATCAGCTAGAAAGCTCGATTACTCGTCAGAGAAACCTGCGTTTAGTAGCGCAGCCAAGTTATCCGTTGCTTGTTCAGCAGATGGACCTTGTTGCTCTTCACGGCTAGCTTGACGATTTTGGTGGTAAGCAAAACCCGTACCCGCTGGGATCAAACGACCCACGATTACGTTTTCTTTCAGACCACGAAGCTCATCACGCTTACCAGAAACAGCTGCTTCTGTAAGTACGCGAGTTGTCTCCTGGAACGATGCCGCAGAGATGAACGACTCAGTTGCTAGAGATGCTTTAGTGATACCTAGTAGTTCACGTTCAAAGCCTGCTGGCTCTTTACCTTCAGCTTCTAGGGCACGGTTAGCAATCTTAACTTGTGCGTATTCAACTTGCTCGCCAGGTAGGAAGTCAGAGTCACCCGCTTTAGTGATTGTACACTTACGTAGCATTTGACGAACGATAGTCTCAATGTGCTTATCGTTAATCTTAACGCCTTGTAGACGGTAAACTTCTTGTACTTCGTTAGCGATGTACTGAGTCATAGCATGAATACCACGTAAACGTAGGATGTCATGTGGAGTCTCAGGACCATCGGCGATTACATCACCACGTTCAACCTTCTCACCTTCAAATACGTTAAGCTGACGATGTTTAGGAATCATCTCTTCGTAGGCTTCTCCACCTTCGCGAGTGATAACTAGACGACGTTTACCTTTCGTTTCTTTACCAAATGACACACTACCAGTGTGCTCAGCAAGAATCGCAGGCTCTTTCGGCTTACGTGCTTCAAATAGATCGGCTACGCGTGGTAGACCACCAGTGATATCTTTGTTACCGCCAGATTTCTGAGGGATACGCGCTAGTGTGTCACCCACACCAACTTCAGCACCATCTTCAATATTGACAATCGCTTTACCCGGTAGGAAGTATTGAGCTGGCATATCAGTACCAGGGATCATTACATCGTTACCTTTGTCATCAACAAGCTTGATAGCTGGACGCATGTCTTTACCTGCAGCAGGACGTGCTGCAGGGTCTGTTACTTCACTTGAAGATAGACCAGTTAGGTCATCTGTGTGACGAGCAACAGTTACGCCATCAATCATATCAACGTACTGGATGCGACCTGCCACTTCAGTGATGATTGGCAGTGTATGCGCTTCCCAGTTTGCGATTACATATCCAGACTCTAGCTTAGCAGTTTCGATATCGCTTTCTTTGATGTTAAGAACAGTACCGTAAGGTAGTTTATGCTTCTCTTTTGTACGGCCTAACGCATCAACGATGGTTAGTTCAGACGCACGAGAAGTAACAACTAGCTTACCGTCTTTATTCACAACGAACTTAACGTTGTGAAGGTACGGTGTACCGTCGTTCTTAGTTTGAATGCTGTTTTCAGCAGCTGCTGTCGAAGCAGCACCACCGATGTGGAACGTACGCATTGTAAGCTGTGTACCAGGTTCACCGATAGACTGAGCAGCGATAACGCCTACTGCTTCACCTTGGTTTACTAGGTGGCCACGAGCTAGGTCACGACCGTAACACAATGCACAACAACCAAAGTCTGCATCACAGGTAACTACTGAGCGCACTTTCATGCTATCTACAGAGTTTTCTTCCATGATTTGACACCACTTCTCATCAATCAGAGTATTACGTGGAATCAGTACTTCTTCAGTACCAGGCTTAAGAACGTCATCAGCAACAACACGACCTAGTGCCAGCTCAGAAAGTGGAACTTTAACGTCACCACCTTCGATATGAGGCATCATTTCAACACCTTCATGGGTGCCACAGTCATGTTCGTGAACTACAACATCCTGTGCAACGTCTACTAGACGACGCGTTAGATAACCGGAGTTCGCTGTTTTCAGTGCTGTATCCGCAAGACCCTTACGAGCCCCGTGCGTTGAGATAAAGTACTGAAGTACGTTTAGACCTTCTTTAAAGTTTGCTGTGATTGGTGTCTCGATGATTGAACCATCTGGACGAGCCATCAGACCACGCATACCAGCAAGCTGACGAATCTGCGCTGCAGAACCACGAGCACCGGAGTCAGCCATCATGTAGATGCTGTTA
The DNA here is from genome assembly GCF_001676025.1 of Vibrio sp. UCD-FRSSP16_30. Taxonomy (GTDB): domain Bacteria; phylum Pseudomonadota; class Gammaproteobacteria; order Enterobacterales; family Vibrionaceae; genus Vibrio. The sequence continues at coordinate 10,500 of NZ_LZFW01000019.1, read as the reverse complement.
AACGATTCTTGTACTTCTTCTTCGCCTTTACTGTTAATAACAGTTTCTGAAGATAGGTTATCCATCATTGCTTTCGCAACACGGTCGTTGGTAGACGCCCAGATATCGATAACTTTGTTGTAACGCTCACCCGCTGTTACCAAACCAGATTGGTATTGGTCTTGGATTTCGCGTACTTCTTCTTCAGCTGATTCGATCTCATCGTATTTAGCTTGTGGAACAACCATATCGTCGATACCAACAGATACGCCAGATAGTGCAGCGTATGCAAAACCTGTGTACATGATTTGGTCAGCGAAGATTACAGTGTCTTTCAAGCCAAGGTTACGGTAAGCCTCATCAAGAAGTTTAGAAATCTGCTTCTTACCAAGCTTTTGGTTTACTAGTTCAAACGGTAGGCCCGCAGGAACGATCTGCCATAACATTGCACGACCAACAGTCGTATCAAAAAGCTTAGTTTCAGTAGTCAGATTACCGTCATCATCTTTGATGGTTTCAGTAAGACGAACTTTAACGCGTGCGTGTAGTTCAGCGCTCTTAGTGCGGTATGCCTTTTCAGCCTCTTCTGGGCCGGCAAGGTACATGCCTTCACCTTTCACGTTGATCTTGTCACGAGTCATGTAGTAAAGACCCAATACAACGTCCTGAGAAGGTACGATGATAGGATCACCTGACGCTGGCGACAGAATGTTATTCGTCGACATCATCAGTGTACGTGCTTCAAGCTGAGCTTCCAGAGTTAGAGGTACGTGTACCGCCATCTGGTCACCATCGAAGTCGGCGTTATACGCAGCACACACAAGCGGGTGCAACTGAATCGCTTTACCTTCGATAAGTACTGGTTCGAACGCTTGGATACCTAGACGGTGAAGTGTAGGTGCACGGTTCAATAGTACCGGGTGTTCGCGAATTACTTCGTCTAGGATATCCCAAACTACTGCTTCTTCACGCTCTACCATTTTCTTAGCTGCTTTGATCGTTGTCGCTAGACCACGAAGCTCAAGCTTGCTGTAGATGAATGGTTTAAATAGCTCAAGTGCCATCTTCTTAGGAAGACCACACTGATGTAGACGAAGGTATGGACCTACTGTGATTACAGAACGACCAGAGTAATCTACACGCTTACCAAGTAAGTTCTGACGGAAACGACCTTGTTTACCCTTGATCATATCAGCAAGAGATTTCAGAGGACGTTTGTTAGAACCTGTGATGGCACGACCACGACGACCGTTATCTAGAAGCGCATCAACAGACTCTTGCAGCATACGTTTTTCATTTCGTACGATGATGTCCGGAGCAGATAGCTCTAGTAGACGCTTCAAACGGTTGTTACGGTTGATAACACGACGGTATAAGTCGTTCAGATCTGAAGTCGCAAAACGACCGCCATCTAGTGGAACTAGAGGACGTAGATCTGGCGGCAGTACTGGAAGTACAGTCAGAATCATCCACTCAGGATTGTTACCCGAAGATACGAATGCTTCTACTAACTTCAAGCGCTTAGTAACTTTTTTACGCTTAGTTTCAGAGTTAGTTGTTTCCAACTCTTCACGCATTAGTTCAGCTTCTTGCACAAGATCCATGGTAGAAAGCAGATCTTTGATCGCTTCTGCACCCATCTTAGCAGTGAACTCGTCACCCCACTCTTCTAGTTTGTCCAGATACTCTTCTTCAGTAAGCATCTGTCCTTTTTCTAGATCAGTCATACCGGATTCTGTTACTACGTACATTTCGAAGTAAAGAACACGTTCGATATCACGCAAAGGGATATCCATCAGTAGACCGATGCGAGACGGTAGTGATTTTAGGAACCAAATATGTGCTACAGGCGACGCTAGTTCGATGTGGCCCATACGGTCACGACGAACTTTAGTTTGTGTAACTTCTACGCCACACTTCTCACAGATAACACCGCGGTGCTTCAGACGCTTGTATTTGCCACATAGACATTCGTAATCTTTGACTGGGCCAAAAATACGCGCACAGAACAAACCATCACGTTCAGGCTTGAACGTACGATAGTTGATCGTCTCTGGCTTTTTAACTTCACCAAAAGACCATGAACGAATCATGTCAGGTGAAGAAAGACCGATTTTGATTGCATCAAATTCTTCAGTCTTGTGTTGTGCTTTAAGAAAGTTTAGTAAATCTTTCACTGTCAGCTCCTGCAAGGAGTTAAAAGGCGCTCGAGGAGCGCCCTCTTACCAAGTAACTACTTTTCTTTATAAGAAAAGAATTACTCTTCGTCTTCTAGCTCGATGTTAATACCTAGCGAGCGGATTTCTTTCAACAGTACGTTGAATGATTCCGGCATGCCTGGTTCCATCGAGTGGTTACCATCTACGATGTTTTTATACATCTTAGTACGGCCATTCACGTCATCCGACTTAACGGTTAGCATTTCTTGTAGAGTGTAAGCAGCACCGTATGCTTCTAGTGCCCATACTTCCATCTCACCGAAACGCTGACCACCGAACTGAGCTTTACCACCAAGTGGTTGCTGAGTTACTAGGCTGTAAGAACCAGTTGAACGTGCGTGCATCTTGTCATCAACCAAGTGGTTCAGTTTCAGCATGTACATGTAACCTACAGTTACAGGACGCTCAAACGAATCACCAGTACGACCATCAAACAAAGTAAGCTGACCTGATTCAGGTAGATCACCTAGTTGCAGTAGTTTCTTGATGTTCTTCTCAGAAGCACCGTCAAATACTGGAGTCGCGATTGGTAGACCGCCACGTAGATTCTTAACTAGCGTACGAACTTGATCGTCCGATAGTTCAGCAATATCTACGTCTTGACGAGTATCACCAAGATCATAAACCTTCTGTAAGAACTCACGGAACCTAGCTAGTTCCTGTTGCTCTTTAATCATCTGGTTGATCTTGTCACCGATACCTTTAGCCGCTAGACCCAAGTGAACTTCAAGGATCTGACCGATGTTCATACGTGATGGTACACCCAGTGGGTTAAGAACGATATCGACCGGTTGACCTTTCTCATCGTAAGGCATGTCTTCAACAGGGTTAATCTTAGAGATTACACCCTTGTTACCGTGACGACCCGCCATTTTATCACCAGGCTGGATGCGACGTCTAACCGCTAGGTAAACCTTAACAATCTTAAGAACGCCAGGTGCTAAGTCATCACCTTGAGTGATCTTACGACGCTTAGTTTCAAACTTCTTATCGAAGTCAGCTTTAAGCTCGTCGTTCTGCTCTGCAAGTTGCTCAAGTTGAGATTGCAGTGCGTCATCTTCAAGAGTTTGCTCTAGCCACTGTTTACGGTTAATTGTATCCAGTTTAGCTTCAGAGTAACCACCAGCAATCAATACAGCACGAACGCGGTTTAGAAGGCCACCCTCAAGAATCTGGAATTCTTCAGTAAGGTCTTTCTTCGCTTCTTTAAGCTGCATTTGCTCTATTTCTAGAGCACGTTTGTCTTTTTCTACGCCATCGCGAGTAAAGACTTGAACGTCAATGATGGTACCTGAAACAGAGTTAGGCACACGTAGTGATGTATCTTTAACATCAGATGCTTTTTCACCGAAGATTGCACGTAGTAGTTTCTCTTCAGGAGTTAGCTGAGTTTCACCTTTAGGCGTTACTTTACCAACTAGGATGTCGCCACCCTTAACTTCAGCACCAATGTAAACGATACCTGACTCATCTAGTTTAGATAGAGCAGCTTCACCTACGTTTGGAATATCAGCAGTGATTTCTTCAGAACCAAGCTTAGTATCACGCGCCACACAAGATAGTTCTTGAATGTGGATAGTAGTAAAGCGATCTTCTTGTACTACACGCTCAGAAACTAGGATTGAATCCTCAAAGTTGTAACCATTCCAAGGCATGAATGCGATACGCATGTTTTGGCCAAGAGCCAATTCGCCAAGGTCAGTTGAAGGACCATCTGCTAGAACGTCACCTCTTGCTACTGGTTCGCCAGGTAGCACGGTAGGACGTTGGTTAATACAAGTGTTCTGGTTAGAACGCGTGTATTTAGTTAGGTTATAGATATCGATACCAGCTTCGCCAGGTACCAATTCATTTTCATTAACCTTAATAACGATACGAGAAGCGTCTACAGACTGAACCATACCGCCACGCTTAGCTACTGCTGTAACACCAGAGTCAACCGCAATATTGCGTTCAACACCAGTACCTACAAGCGGCTTATCAGCGCGTAGAGTTGGAACTGCCTGACGTTGCATGTTCGCACCCATCAATGCACGGTTTGCATCATCGTGCTCTAGGAATGGGATCAAAGATGCAGCGATAGATACTACCTGGTTCGTAGCAACATCCATGTAACTCACGTTTTCACGTGGGTGTAGACCTGATTCACCCTTCAAACGGGCTGTGATCAGTTCATCATTGAATGTGTTGCTTTCAGTCAATACTGTATTCGCCTGAGCGATAACGTATTGGCCTTCTTCGATAGCAGATAGGTAATCGACGTCTTCTGTTACTACACCATCAACAACGCGACGATAAGGAGTCTCTAGGAAACCAAAGTCGTTACAACGCGCATACGCAGATAGTGAGTTAATTAGACCGATGTTCGGACCTTCAGGAGTTTCGATCGGACATAGACGACCGTAGTGCGTAACGTGAACGTCACGAACCTCAAAGCCAGCACGCTCACGAGTTAGACCACCAGGACCTAACGCTGAGATACGACGTTTGTGAGTAACTTCTGAAAGCGGGTTGTTCTGATCCATAAACTGAGACAACTGAGAAGAGCCAAAGAACTCTTTCACTGCCGCAGAAATTGGCTTAGCGTTGATCAAATCTTGAGGCATGATTGCATCAAGATCACCAAGGCTCAAACGCTCTTTAACAGCACGCTCAACACGAACTAGACCTACACGGAATTGGTTTTCTGCCATTTCGCCTACAGAGCGAATACGACGGTTACCAAGGTGATCGATATCATCCACTTCACCTTTACCATTACGGATAGAGATAAGCTTCTTCATCACTTCGATGATATCAGTTTCGTCTAGGATGCCTTGCTCGCCTGCGTCTTCACGCAAGATTGAGCTGTTAAACTTCATACGACCTACAGTTGATAGATCGTAGCGCTCTTCAGAGAAGAACAAGCTTGTGAATAATGATTCAGCAGCATCTTTCGTTGGTGGCTCGCCAGGACGCATCATGCGGTAGATTTCTACCAATGCAGATAGGCGGTCTGTTGTACTGTCACCACGAAGTGTATCAGACATGAATGGACCATGATCTAGGTCATTCGTGAACAATACTTCCAGCTTAGAGTGACCTGCTTGCGCAAGGTTAGCTAGGCTTTCAAGCGTGAACTCTTGGTTCGCGCCAACAACGATTTCGCCAGTACTTTCGTCAATGTAGTCTTTAGAGGCTACTTTGCCAACGATGTAGTCAACCGGTACTTCGATGAACTCAACGCCATCTTTTTCAAGATTGCGGATATGGCGGGCAGTCACACGACGACCAGCTTCAACGTAAGTAGTACCGTTCGCTTCAATATCAAAAGAAGCAGTTTCACCACGTAGACGTTCAGGAACCAACTCCATCATTAGAGTTTGGTTTTGAACTTCAAAGCGTACTTTATCGAAGAACAGATCTAGGATCTCTTCTGTCGTTTTACCCAACGCACGTAGGATAATAGACGCTGGAAGTTTACGACGACGGTCGATACGAACAAACAGGCTATCCTTAGGATCGAACTCAAAGTCTAACCATGAGCCACGGTAAGGAATAACGCGTGCGTTATATAAAACTTTACCAGAAGAGTGAGTCTTACCCTTATCGCTGTCGAAGAATACACCCGGACTTCTATGTAACTGGGATACGATAACCCTCTCGGTACCATTAATCACAAAGGTACCATTGTCCGTCATGAGTGGAATTTCACCCATGTAGACTTCTTGTTCTTTAATGTCTTTTACAGTACCAGCTGGTGCGTCTTTGTCGAATACAACTAGACGCAGCTTAACGCGCAGCGGTTTTGAATAAGTGATACCACGGATTTGACATTCTTTAACATCAAATACAGGCTCACCAAGACGATAGCTAACGTATTGCAGCTCAGAATTGCCGTTGTAGCTCTGAATTGGAAAAACAGAACGAAAAGCAGCTTCCAGACCGTGTTCTCCTTCAGGATCCTGCTCGATAAATTTATCGAAAGAATCAAGCTGGATCGATAGCAGGTACGGGACGTCCAATACTTGTGGACGAGTACCAAAATCCTTACGGATGCGCTTTTTCTCGGTATAAGAGTAAACCATGGGGTTCCTCAGCTCGCTGATAAGTGACCCAACTGTCGATTATTTGCACAAAATAAAAGACAGAGACTAACAACTGTTTTACGTAATAACACTTCAGAGGTTATGAAGTATGTTTTTGCTTGGGTAAAAGGCGACTAAACAGTGAAAAAACACCTGTACCCTACAGCGCAAAAAGGCCGGTGGTTAATAAACCACCAGCCATTAGCCATTCGGCTAAGAAATTAAGTAATAATTACTTAACTTCAACAGAAGCACCAGCTTCTTCTAGAGTCGCTTTAAGAGCTTCTGCTTCTTCTTTAGAAACAGCTTCTTTAAGCGGTGCAGGTGCACCGTCAACTAGACCTTTAGCTTCTTTAAGGCCAAGACCTGTAGCGCCACGTACTGCTTTGATTACAGAAACCTTGTTACCGCCGATAGCAGTAAGGATTACGTCAAATTCAGTTTGTTCTTCAGCAGCGTCACCGCCAGCTGCGCCACCAGCAACTACAGCAGCTGCTGCAGATACGCCGAATTTCTCTTCCATAGCTTCGATAAGCTCAACAACTTGCATTACAGACATTTCTGCAACTGCGTCTAGGATTTGCTCGTTAGTAATAGACATAACAATTCTCTTTTAAGTCAACAATAAGTTTATTTTGCAACCAGTAGAAAGCAAGGCTTAAGCCGCTGCTTCTTCTTCTTTTTGGTCGCGAAGTGCAGCGATAGTACGTACCAGCTTGCCTGCAGAAGCTTCTTTCATGCACATCATTAGGCGTGCGATAGCTTCGTCGTAAGTTGGTAGTGTCGCTAGTAGATCTGCGTCAGTAACCGCGCCTTCAAATGCAGCAGCTTTGATCTCGAAATCTTTGTTCTCTTTAGCGAAGTCTTTAAAAAGACGCGCTGCAGCACCTGGGTGCTCGTTAGAGAATGCAATTAGAGTAGGACCAGTGAAAGTGTCAGTTAGACACTCGTAGTCAGTACCTTGCATTGCACGGCGTGCTAGTGTGTTACGCACAACTCTCATGTAAACACCCGCTTCACGAGCTTGTTTACGTAGAGAAGTCATTGCGCCAACTTGAACGCCACGAGAATCAGCTACAACTGCAGAAAGTGCACCACTGGCAGCTTCGTTGACTTCAGCAACAATTGCTTTTTTGTCTTGAAGGTTTAAAGCCATTTTGGATTTACTCCTGGTTGTCGTTACACTACTCACCATAATTGGTGAGAGTAAAAACAGTGCAGTCCCAGAAGAAAGGCAATCTTTTGCAAGCTTGGCTTTCTGTCAGTTCGGGCACCATCTACGTAGGTATACTATTAAGTTACATCGCTAAAATAGCTTGTAACGCCTACGGTCTTGGACGGAGACTCACTCTTACATCGAGATGTCTGAGTCAGCCCCAACCACAAATATTAGGCGCGAGATTATATACTAATTTCGCGCCAAAGCAAGATTAGCTTGCTTGCGTGTTCAGGCTAGCCTGATCAACAGTAACACCAGCACCCATCGTAGTAGAGATGGTTACTTTATTCAGGAAAGTACCTTTCGCTGAAGATGGCTTAGCTTTCTTAAGAGCAACTAGTAGTGCTTCTAAGTTCTCTTGAATTTGTGAAACTTCAAAAGATGCTTTACCAATAGTAGTGTGGATGATGCCATTTTTGTCGTTACGGTAACGAACCTGACCAGCTTTAGCGTTCTTAACCGCTTGAGCAACGTTAGGAGTCACAGTACCAACTTTAGGGTTTGGCATAAGGCCACGTGGACCTAAGATAGTACCAAGTTGACCAACAACGCGCATTGCATCTGGAGAAGCAACAACAACGTCAAAGTCCATTACACCCTTTTTAACTTGCTCAGCTAGGTCATCCATACCAACGATGTCAGCACCAGCTTCTTTCGCAGCTTCTGCATTTGCACCTTGAGTGAACACAGCAACGCGAATTTCACGACCAGTACCGTGAGGTAGTACAGTTGCACCACGTACGTTTTGATCAGATTTACGAGCATCAATGCCAAGGTTAACTGCAACGTCAACACTTTCATTGAAATTAGCTGTAGCTAGTTCTTTAAGAAGAGCAACAGCTTCGTTGATTTCGTACTCTTTAGTAACTTCAACTTTGTCGCGAATAACGCGCATACGCTTAGTAAGTTTTGCCATTGTCTTAACCCTCTACCACTAGGCCCATTGAACGAGCAGTACCCGCGATAGAACGCTTCATCGCTTCGATGTCAGCGCCAGTCATGTCTGCAGCTTTAGTTTCTGCAATCTCTTGAACTTGAGCGTCAGTTACAGTACCAACTTTCTCAGTGTTCGGACGACCAGAACCAGACTTGATGCCAGCTGCTTTAAGCAGAAGAACTGCAGCAGGTGGAGTCTTAGTTTCGAACGTGAAAGAACGGTCGTTGTATACAGAGATAACAACTGGGATTGGAAGACCTTTCTCAACAGATTCTGTTTTTGCGTTAAACGCTTTACAGAATTCCATGATGTTCACACCGTGTTGACCTAGAGCAGGACCAACCGGTGGCGACGGGTTCGCCATACCTGCTGCAACTTGCAGTTTGATATAAGCTTCAACTTTCTTAGCCATGATATTTCCTAATTTTGGGTAATAACGCTGCCATACGGCCAGCTCCCCGTAGTATAAAAACGCTTTACTTCACAAATAGAAGTAAAGAGGCGCGAATTATAGATACAATTCACGCCCCAAACAAGCCCTAAAGCCTATTTTTTAGTCAACTTTTTCAACTTGACCGAATTCGAGTTCTACTGGTGTAGCACGACCGAAGATCGATACTGACACTTTAAGACGGCTCTTCTCGTAATCCACCTCTTCAACAGTACCGTTGAAGTCAGCAAATGGACCGTCATTAACACGGACAACTTCACCCGCTTCGTACATAGTACGAGGGCGAGGAGCTTCATTTGCCTTCTCAAGACGATTCAAGATAGCATCAGCTTCTTTGTCTGTGATCGGTGCAGGTTTATCTGAAGTACCACCAATAAAGCCCATAACACGAGGAATGCTACGCACCAAGTGCCATGACTCATCGTTCATAATCATTTGAACAAGTACATAGCCAGGGAAGAATTTACGTTCGCTCTTGCGACGCTGACCAGCACGCATTTCGACAACTTCTTCAGTTGGAACTAATACTTCGCCAAAAAATTCTTCCATATCATGCATTCTGATATATTCGCGAAGAGAAGTAGCTACACGACCTTCAAAACCAGAAAAAGCCTGAACCACATACCAACGTTTCTTTGGTGCTTCACTCATGAACTAAACCCTCACACCCCAGTCGCTAGAGAAACAAGACGAACCATAATACCGTCAATTCCCCAAAGCGCTAGAGCCATAACAATACTTACAGCCAATACGATCAATGTCGTTTGCATAGTTTCTTGGCGAGTTGGCCAAACAACTTTACGAATCTCCATACGGGATTCACGTGCAAATATAATCGTAGCTTTACCTTTCGTAGTCGTAGCGGCGATACCAAGAGCGATTGCAATTAATGCAACAACACTCGCAGCTCGAATCACTACAGACATTTCACCATATAGGTGATTACCTACAACAGCAGCGGCCAGCAGAACAAAAGCGACAATCCACTTGAAGATGTCTGCTGCACTTGAGCTATCAGGAGTTTCTGCATTTGCTTTCATAAAACTAACCTGTGACAAGTCTTACTATAGACGACAATAACCCCGCTGTTGCAGGGCCTATTCAATTGTGTTGATAATCAACACATTCTTTCTGAACTTTCTTTCTAGTACAGGCTACAAAACCCACAATAGAAAGAAAAATTCTCAAAATTCTGTGCTCGTTATCGATAAAAAGAGTAATTTCTCGTCCTATCGTAAACAGTAGCGCAGAAAAAGGGCATCAAATGATGCCCTTTTGTTTAGATTTCGTCAATTATTAATCGAAAATCTTAGCTACAACACCAGCACCAACAGTACGGCCACCTTCACGGATTGCGAAGCGTAGACCTTCGTCCATTGCGATTGGAGCGATTAGCTCAACAGTCATTTGAACGTTGTCGCCTGGCATTACCATCTCAACACCTTCCGGTAGAGTGATGTCGCCTGTTACGTCAGTTGTACGGAAGTAGAACTGTGGACGGTAACCTTTGAAGAAAGGAGTGTGGCGGCCGCCTTCGTCTTTTGAAAGAACGTACACTTCTGACTCAAATTTAGTGTGTGGGTTGATTGAACCTTTAGCAGCAAGTACTTGGCCAGCAAGTACTTGGC
>NZ_LZFW01000018.1 GCF_001676025.1 Vibrio sp. UCD-FRSSP16_30 | reverse complement strand
AGAGCATGCGGGTCACTTACTAGAAGTGCTTGAAGATCGTTATCAAAACAGCAGCACAATCGTCATCAGCCAATTACCCGTAAAGGAGTGGTACAACATGATCGGTAACGCTACCGTTGCAGACGCGCTAATGGATCGGCTCGTACACAATAGTCATCGAATAGAACTGGGAGGTGAATCAATGAGAAAACTGGCGCAATCCGATCACTTAGAGTAAAAATAAGAAGAGAGAAAAACGGCAGGATCTGGTGATCGGAATAAACCGAAACAGCTGATCGCAATCACCGGAATACGCAATTAAAAGGTCGAAATATGAAAAAGCTTATCCTTGCTACTTGTATCGCTTCTACTTCTCTTATGTCTATGGCCGCTTTTGCTGACGCAAAAACTGAAAATGAAATGTGGGCTAAGGGTGGTGCAACGGTTTCACAAGCACAATATCCAAGCGTTGAAACTGCTCGCCAATTCCTAAAACAACAAGATATTGCAGGTGTAAATAAGTTTAATCACAAACGTTTTTTGACGCCTACCGATGAGCAAGAAGTGGTTCGTATGAACCGTGATACTTACTATTCATTTTCTACCGTAGACGTCAGTAAAGGCGCGACAGTGACGCTACCTGAGATCAAAGAAGGCATGTATATGTCAATGGAAGTCATCACCGAAGATCATCGTATTCAGGCAATGCAATATGGTGCGGGTACTTATGAGTTAAATACTCATACTGGCGATCACGTTCAGGTTCTTATACGTTTAGATGCTCGCTACTCAGTTGAAGAAGCGTGGGAAATTCGCAACAAGATTCGTGTTGATGCAAAATCGGCAAACCCTTATGTCTACAAGGGTCCGGCGTACGATCACGCTGCGTTTGAAGCCACAGAGAAAGCATTAAAAGGCCAAATATTCGATATTATTGCTAGTGATGGTTCTAATGCATTGTCTGGCATGTTCACAAGCCCTGATGATGCGTCAGATGAGCTATTTGTTCAGAACAAATACGAAGTAGGCTCGGCGGTTGGTTGGGGCGGCGCTCAGCTTAAAGATAACATCTACGAAATCTCAAAAAACATGGATAACTCTAAATGTTACCAAGCAACCTTTGAAGATCCTAAGAACCTAGCGTTCACCTCAGTGACGGTTTATAACGGCGCAGGCTTTATGTTCAATGACCACGCTAACATCTCTACCGATACCGCAGATTACAACGCTGATGGTACGTTAACCCTAAGCTTTGGCTGTGGCGCTGATGCACCAAACAACATTACCACTACCGAAGGTAATGACACCGGTAAATTTAACCTTGCCATGCGTCATTACATCCCAAGTAAGAAAGTAATGGATGGCTATCGTCTACTGCCGCTAGTTAAAGAAGTGAAGTAAGTTACTTTTAATTATTAGACACAAAAAAAGGGCGTGTTGCTTTCACAACACGCCCGAGCCTGTCACAGGCCAAAACTCACTAGTAGGAATGAAAACACGATACTGCGTGTTCGTCGCTACCTTCTAGTACAGGTTTTTTCTTAGCGCACTCATCAGTTGCAACTGGGCAACGTGTTCTAAAGACACAGCCTGATGGTGGGTTCATTGGTGATGGTAAGTCACCTTCTAGCATTTCAATTTTCTTGTTGCGCTCTAATCTAGGATCAGGGATCGGCACTGCCGACATTAACGCTCTGGTGTACGGGTGTTTTGGCGCAGCAAAAAGTTGCTTAGATTCACCAAGTTCAACCGCATTCCCTAAGTACATCACCAATACGCGATCAGAAATGTGCTTAACTACAGAAAGGTCGTGGGCAATGAACACAAGGCTCAGACCAAATTCTTTTTGCAGCTCTTTAAGAAGGTTGACTACCTGAGCTTGAATCGACACATCAAGGGCTGATACTGGCTCATCACAGATGATCATCTTAGGTTTTAAAATCAGAGCGCGCGCAATACCGATACGCTGACACTGACCACCAGAGAATTCATGTGGGTAACGGTTGATAACGTTCGGTAGCAAGCCTACCTTATCCATCATCATTTTAACTTCTTGTTTTACTTCTTCTTTACTCAGTCTTGGGTAAAACGTCTGTAGAGGTTCTGCAATGATGTCACCCACGGTCATACGCGGGTTAAGGGAAGCTAAAGGGTCTTGGAAGATCATTTGGATGTCTTTGCGCGTTTCGCGGCGCTGAACATCTTTCATTTTGGTTAGGTCTTGTCCTAGCCAAACTACTTCACCTTCGGTTGCTTCAACAAGCCCAACAATTGCGCGAGCAAACGTTGATTTACCACAACCAGACTCTCCTACTACGCCCAGCGTTTCACCTTCGTATAAACGAACGTCTACGCCATCAACAGCTTTAAGTGGGATCGGTTTGCTCCAAGGCCAAGCGGACTTAGAGGCAATCTGGAAGTGAACTTTTAGCCCTTTCACATCCAGCATGACATTTTTATCATTCATCAAAGGTGTGCTCATCGTTTCCAAGCCTCGTGATCAGAAAAACAGGCGCGTTGGCGGTCAGTACCAAACGGCGTCAAAATCGGTGCTTCGCTCATACAGCGATCGGTCACGCGATGACAACGCTCTTGATATGGACAACCTGGTGGCAGTTTTAACAAGTTCGGTGGATTACCTGGGATAGTCGGTAGTACGTCTCCCTCAGTATCCAAGCGAGGAATGGCTTTTAACAAGCCTTCTGCATATGGGTGGCTCGGCTGATAGAAAATATCATCCACTGAACCATATTCCATGGTGCGACCTGCGTACATAACCAGCACTTTGTCACATGATCCTGCTACTACACCAAGATCATGAGTGATCATGATGATTGATGTATCAAATTCAGATTTAAGCTCGTTAAGAAGATCCATAATCTGCGCTTGAACGGTTACGTCCAGTGCTGTAGTCGGCTCATCAGCAATCAACAGCTTAGGACGGCATAGCAAGGCCATAGCAATCATCACACGCTGGCGCATACCGCCTGAGAACTCATGCGGATACATGGTAATACGCTTACGAGCTTCTGGGATCTTAACCGCTTCAAGCATGCGTACTGATTCTTCGAATGCTTGTTTGCGGCCCATGCCTTTGTGCAGCATTAACACTTCCATCAACTGGTCACTTACCTTCATATAAGGGTTAAGTGACGTCATTGGGTCTTGGAAGATCATCGCAATTTGTTCAGCGCGAACTTTGTTTAGCTCTTTTTCTGGCAAATTTAAGATCTCACGACCTTCAAACTTAGCACTACCTGAAATAATGCCGTTTTTTGCTAGCAAGCCCATGATGGCAAATACTGTTTGTGACTTACCTGAACCTGACTCGCCCACGATGCCTAGCGTTTCGCCCGGCTGTAGTGAGAAGTTCAAATCGTTTACCGCAGTCACGATGCCGTCTTGAGTAGTAAACTCTACTCTCAGGTCTTTTACGTCTAATAATTTATTCGTCATTACCCTATTCCTTATTATTCTTATCTGTCTTTAGGATCAAGCGCGTCACGCAGGCCATCGCCAACGTAGTTAAAGCAGAACAGAGTAACTACCATGAATGCGGCAGGGAACATCAATTGCCAAATGGCAACTTCCATTGTGTTCGCACCTTCTTGCAGTAGCGCTCCCCAGCTCGTCATAGGCTCTTGTACGCCCAAACCAAGGAAGGATAGGAAAGATTCAGTTAAGATCATGCTTGGTACGAGTAGCGTTGAGTAAACGGCTACGATACCTAGAACGTTCGGTACAATGTGGCGAGTAATGATTTTCCATTTGCTTACGCCACAAACGTGGGCAGCTTCAATGAACTCTTTACTGCGCAAACTCAATGTCTGACCACGTACAATACGCGCCATATCAAGCCAAGCAATTGCACCGATAGCAACAAAGATAAGGACAATGTTACGGCCAAAGAAGGTTACCAGTACGATCACTAGGAACATGAATGGCACAGCGTATAAAATTTCTAAAATACGCATCATAATGCGGTCAGTACGACCACCGATGAAACCCGATGTCGCACCATATAGCGTACCAATCAGTACTGCTACTAGAGCGCCTAGCACACCAACCATGAGGGAGATACGTCCACCCACTAGGGTACGCACGTATAAATCACGTCCAAGGCTATCTGTGCCAAAGATGTGTTCCATTGAAGGCGCGGCATGCATTGCGTACCAATCGGTATCATCGTAAGCGTACTGCGCAAACATTGGCAGGAAGATGACCGCTAATGTAATGAGCACTAGGATAATCAGGCTCACCATTGCCGCTTTATTTCGCATAAAGCGCACGCGAGCATCTTGCCATAGCGAGCGACCTTCGATCTCTAGGTTCTCAGACATCTTTTCGATCGCTTCAAGGTTTTCTTTTTTAATCAACATTAAGTGAGTCCTTGTTAAAAGCGAATCTTAGGATCGATAAAGGCTAGCAATATATCGACCACAGCGTTAAATAGGATAAATAGGAATCCAATAAGAATTGTAATGCCCATTACTAGAGAGTAATCACGGTTAAACGCCGCATTCACAAACAACTTACCAATGCCCGGTAGACCAAAGATTGTCTCAATAACGACCGAACCGGTAATGATACCGACAAATGCAGGTCCCATATAAGAAACAACCGGTAGCAAAGCAGGTTTAAGTGCGTGCTTTAAAATGATGTAGCGATAGCTCAGGCCTTTAGCGCGCGCGGTGCGGATAAAGTTACTGTTTAATGTTTCAATCATCGAACCACGGGTAATACGGGCAAATGTCGCAACGTATAGCAACGACATACCAATAATCGGTAGTGCCATATACTTAAATGAACCGTCATTCCAGCCACCAGCAGGTAGCCAACCAAGATTAATAGAGAACAAGTAAATCAGTACGGGTGCCAACACGAAGGATGGCATTACCACCCCGAGCATGGCGGTGGCCATTATTCCGTAATCGAGGCCACTATTTTGCCGTAGTGCGGCAATGGTGCCGACGGTGACTCCCATCAGAACAGTAAAGATAAAGGCAAGAAAGCCTACTTTTGCTGATACAGGCAGAGCGTTAGAAACCAGCTCATTTACCGTGAAATCTTTGTATTTAAATGAAGGCCCAAAATCACCTTGAACGATATTGGTTAAATACGTGGTGTACTGCGTTAATACAGGCTTATCTAAGCCGTATTTAGCATTAATGTTCGCCATTACTTCCGGCGGAAGTGGGCGCTCACTAGAAAAAGGGTTACCCGGCGCAAAGCGCATTAAGAAGAATGATACTGTGATCAACACCAACATAGTCGGTATTGCCTCGAATATCCGTTTTATAATGAATTTAAGCATAAACTCACGCATCCAGTCTGTGACAAAAAGAGTAGACGCTGCATGTATTACTACATGCAGGTCTTTCATATTTTATTATTATTTTAAGTAGGTGTTACTTAATGATGTACATATCTTTGGAGAACAGCTTGTCTTCAGCATTGTTGCTTGGGAAGCCGCCTACTTTTGGTGAAACTAAGCGAGATTTAACGTATTGGTAAATTGGTGCAATTGGCATGTCTTCAGCTAGCTGATGCTCAGCTTCTACATAAAGCTTTTCACGCTCTACATCACTGGTTTCATGCATCGCTTTTTCCATGATCGCATCATAAGTTTCGCTATGATATTTCGGATCATTTGAGCTGTTGTTTGTTTGCATTAGTGACAAGAAGCTTGAAGCTTCGTTGTAATCACCACACCAACCAGCACGAGTTACATCGAAATCACCTTGACGACGTGTATCTAAGTACGTTTTCCACTCTTGGTTTTCAAGCGTTGCTTTTACGCCAAGATCTTTCGCCCACATAGATTGAATGGCAGTTGCCACTTTCTTATGGTTTTCAGATGTGTTGTAAAGCAGCGTGAATGAAAGAGGATGACTGTTGTCAAATCCAGCTTCAGCAAGAAGCTCTTTAGCTTTTGCAATACGCTCTTTCTGGCTTAATGTTCCGTACTCAGGAAGCTCTGGGTTAAAGCCAGCTGTGATTTCAGGTGTTAAGAAATACGCAGGCTTCTGACCTTGGCCAAGAATCAGTTTTGCAATAACGTCACGGTCGATCGTGTAAGACAGTGCTTTACGAACGCGCGCATCATCAAATGGTGCTTTCTTGTTGTTGAAGCCGTAGTAGTAAGAACATAGGTTGCCCACTACAGATACAGATTCTGGGTGCTCTTTTTGCAGACGCTTAAAGTGCTCAATTGGCAGCTCGTTAGTAATCTGAATTTCACCAGACAAGAAACGGTTCATTTCTGAAACTTGGTTTTCGATAGGAAGGTAAGTCACTTTGTTTAAAACAGTGTGCTCGTTATCCCAGTAGTTAGCGTTACGTACAAGCTCAATGCGCTCGTTCACTACCCACTTGTCTAGTACAAATGCGCCGTTACCAACAAAGTGTTCAGGTTTAGTCCACTGATCGCCCCACTTCTCAACCGTTGCACGATGCACAGGCTTAACCGTTGTGTGACCCATCATTTTCACAAAATAAGGCACTGCGTGCTCAAGTGTGATTTGTAGAGTGTTTGCATCAACCGCTTTAACACCTAGTGTATCTTTGTCTTTCTTTCCAGCAATGATATCAGCAGCATTAACCATAGTGGTCATCTCTAAATACCAAGCATAAGGAGAAGCGGTATTAGGATCGATCGCACGCTTGAAGCTGTATACGAAGTCATCTGCTGTTACAGGGTCGCCGTTTGACCATTTAGCATCTTTACGAAGATGGAAAACGAACGTTTGGTTGTCTTTAGTTTCCCAAGACTCCGCGACACCTGGAATAGTGTTGCCATCTGCATCTTGGTTTACTAGACCTTCAAGAAGATCGCGAATAACGTTAGATTCAGGCACGCCTTCAGTTTTATGAGGGTCGATTGAAGCAACTTCTGTACCATTACCACGAACCAATTCTTGCACAGGTGCAAGTTCAGTGCCGGCAGGAACATGTGCTGCAAAAGAAGTGCTCGCCACTGCTAGGCCTGCACCAAGGATTAGTGCTTGGGTGATCTTATTTTTATACATGCAATAAACTCCAATTTTTTATCGTTGCATCCATGAACTCTTTATTCTGACTCTCAGTCACCACTCTTAGCTACTTTGTATCCATAAAGCAGCGAAAAGACGGAGAGACCATAAAGATTGGAAACAAAGTTACCAATCCTTGAAAGTTTTTGCCATAAAAATGTCATAACGCAATCGTTAAACTCTTACTTAGCTCAATATTTTAGAGTTAAATACCGCATTCAGATTCAATATCAGTGAACTAACCCACAAAACTCAAACAAACAAGTAACCACAATGAACGCATGCATTAATTTGTGATGCAGATCACCAAATCAAAGCCTGTAAGAAACAAAAATAGAACGTAAATGACATAGGATTATCACTAATATCTCAATACAGTTACATTATTCAAAAGTCAGCATTTCAAAGAAAATGTAAAAACATGTGAAGTGTTATGATTTAGATCAAAAAAGCCCCTATTAAATAGAGGCTTTTTGATTTCATAAGAATCTGTGAAGTAGATCACATTTTGTCATATGGTATGACTACCAGCGTTTTGCCGAGTTTTCATCAGATTGGCGAGAATCCAACCAACGTGATGAATTATTGAGCCGTTCCTTCTTCCAAAACGGTGCTTTGGTCTTCAAATAGTCCATTATGAACTCACACGCAGCAAATGCAGCGTCTCTATGAGCACTCGAAACTCCGACAAAAACAATTTGATCAGCAATATTGAGATCGCCAATACGATGAATTACCGTCACTTTATCTAAAGGCCAACGAGAACGCGCATCTGTGCAAATTTCCTGCAATGCTTTCTCTGTCATCTTGGGATAATGTTGCAGATTTAAACCAATAACATCATCACCAAGATTGAAATCTCGTACTTTTCCTACAAATGTAACTACAGCGCCGATAGAAGATGATTCACCTAACAAAGCGTATTCATCAGAAAGATCAAAGTCTTGCTCTTGAACCAAGATTCTATCCATATTGCTAGCCCCCCGTGACCGGAGGAAAGAAGGCGACTTCGTCCCCTGTTTTAACTTCGGTCTCTAACGGGCACATCGTATGGTTAACCGCAGCGAGTAGCTTGCCTGACTCCAGCGCCAGCGCCCATTTATCACCGCGTTCAATGAGTTGCTGACGAATGGCGTTAACAGAGGTTAAATCGCTATCAATGGTTAACTCATCTTGACCCACGAGTTCACGAACCTGAGCAAAAAAAACAACTTTAATCATAGTTTGGCCTCAAAGTGTCCCGATTTTCCGCCACTCTTCTCTAATAGTCTCACCTGCGAAATAACAATGTCTTTTTGCACCGCTTTGCACATATCGTAAATCGTTAGGGCTGCAACCGAGGCCGCCGTTAACGCTTCCATTTCAACGCCCGTCTTACCTGCTAATTTACACACAGATTCAATACGGACCTGATTGGTTTCCATTAATGGCGTAAGTTGAACTTCAACCTTTGATAACAGTAACGGGTGACAAAGTGGAATTAAATCCCACGTTTTCTTAGCCGCTTGAATACCGGCGATACGCGCTGTAGCAAACACATCACCTTTATGGTGATCGCCACTGACAATAAGTGCTAATGTCTGCTCAGACATGCTCACAATGGCTTCAGCTCTTGCTTCGCGCACGGTATCAACCTTTGCTGATACATCCACCATGTTTGCTTCGCCGTTTTGATTGATGTGAGTTAATTCATTCATCTCACATTACATCCCAATATGCGGCATAAAGTTACATGGCTTATGGCGAGAATCTAATTGGTCTTTAATAATGCGAGTCCACGCTGTGCGACACGCACCGGTTGAACCGGGCATCGCTAAGATAACCGTGCGATTAGCAAAACCACCTAAAGCGCGAGATTGAATTGTCGAGGTGCCAATTTCTTCATAAGAAACTGCGCGAAATAGCTCGCCAAAGCCTTCCACTTGTTTATCAAATAATGGCGATAATGCTTCTGGGGTAAAATCACGAGCAGTAAAACCTGTACCGCCAGTGACTAAGATCGCATCAACATTTTCATCGGCAATCCACTTTGAAACAATCGCACGAATCTTATAAACATCATCGATAACAATTTGTTTATCCGCTAATTTATGTCCTGCGTCTTTAACTTGGTCAACTAAGTAACCACCGCTAGTGTCTGTCTCTGTCGTACGAGTATCTGATACGGTCAATACGGCAATGCTAGCCGGCGTAAAATCGTTATGAGCGTGTCCCATGAATGTCATTTCCTATGTACTGTCTGAATTTGAAATTAAAATGTAATTCGATAATGTTGAATGGCAAAAATTAGCTGTCTAATATAGCCATTAATTTAACGGTCAACTTTACTTAGCCACCAATGGAGGCAAGATGAGGCGTTGCTCCAGGATTATTTTGATCAAGGTGATGGCTGACTTCTTTTACCTGTAAGCCTTGTGAAATTCGTTCAATTAACGCGTCTTCTTGGTTATCCTCTTGCATCAGATCTCTTAGCTCTAAGCCTTCGTCACCAAATAGGCATAAATGCAACTTACCCATTGCTGACACTCGCAAACGATTACACGTAGAGCAGAAACCTTTCTCATAAGGCATGATGAGGCCAATCTCACCTTTATAATCAGGGTGAATAAACACTTGCGCAGGCCCATCATTGGCTTCTCTAAGCTTTAATAACCAACCATTGGCAATCAGTTGGTTACGAATGGCAACACCTGACACATGACGTTTATCAAATAAATCGTCCATTTCACCAGTTTTCATCAATTCGATAAAACGAAGTTGAATAGGCTTGTCTTTAATCCACTGCAAAAACTGCGGAAGTTGCTGACTATTGAGGTCTTTAAGAAGCACCACATTCACTTTAACTTGTTCATATCCCACTTCAAAAGCACGATCGATTCCCGCCATCACATCATGAAAACGATTTTGACCGGTGATCTGATAAAATTGTTTGGGATCTAAACTGTCTAAGCTGACGTTGATATGGGTTAAACCTGCCTCTTTCCAATCAGAGACCTGCTTTGCCATACGATAGCCGTTGGTGGTGGTGGCGATTTTATCAATGCCTGGGGTTTGCGCCACGCTGTGCACAATATCGGTAAAGTCTTTGCGTAAAGTAGGCTCACCGCCAGTAATACGAACTTTTGTCGTACCACAATGCGCAAAGGCTCTCACTACACGCTGTATCTCGGGTAGAGTAATAAATGGGGGGCGTTTACTGGCTTCAGGACGGTAACCATCAGGCAGGCAGTAATTACACTTAAAGTTACAGACATCGGTAACAGAAAGTCGCAAATAATAAAACTTGCGATGAAAGTTATCTTCAAATTGTTGAGTCACAAAACACCTTTCCTAAATACGGGAGGCAACGCCATTTCTAGAGCAGCCCTGGTGGCAAAATGCCACGGCCTAAACCACATATTATTCACGAGACTCAAATTATGAGAGTGTCGCGTCAAACTTAGTGAAGAAGACTCGGAGTTTTACATCTACAGTATAAACCATATTCCGTAGACGAATAACAAAGCCTAACGGAATGTCCTTTCAATTGCCAAGGTTAGTACCTTAAAAGTAGCACTCTATCAACTTCAGTGGCGTCATATTTGGTCTAGCTGTTAATTTCAGGTACATTTAATAAGTAATTCTAATGATAAGAAATAATCACATGGAACCCTATTCATCAAGTAAAGTGGTCGCAATTGGCGGTGGGCATGGTCTGGGACGTATGCTGGCCGCATTAAAAGACTTTGGCAGCAATGCGACTGGCATTGTTACCACCACAGATAACGGCGGCTCAACAGGGCGAATTCGTCATTGCCAAGGCGGAATAGCTTGGGGTGATACTCGCAACTGTATTAACCAGTTAATCACTGAACCTTCGGTCAGTTCGATGATATTTGAGTATCGTTTTCGTGGTCTTGGTGAATTAGATGGTCACAATCTGGGTAATCTTATCTTAACCGCCATGGATAACCTTTCGATTCGCCCCTTACAGGCAATCAACTTAGTTCGAGAAATGCTCAAAGTAGAAGTCAATATCCTACCAATGACTGAGCATCCATCGGATTTAAAAGCGTTATCAACCAAAGGGCACTGGGTAAAAGGTGAAACCAGTGTTGATGAAATGCAAGAAGACCTATTGCGTTTGGATCTTGACCCTGAAGTCCCCGCGATCAGCGAAGCCATTGATGCCATTAAACAAGCTGATGCCATCATATTAGGCCCGGGAAGCTTCTTAACCAGTATTATGCCTCCCCTACTATTGCCAGAAATAGGGCGAGCGATTAACTGCAACAAACACGCTAAATTAATTGTGGTTGAGAATTTAAGTCCCGAATACGGCCCTGCTGGCCGAATGGAATTAAAACAAAAACTTAGTTGGATAGAGCGCGCCTGCCAAGGGCGAAAAATCGACACCGTATTAGGCGGTGTACCGCACCCTGAACTGGAAGAGAATTGGAATATTGTGACTCGCGATCTTGCCTCGCTAAATAGAGAGTGGCGTCATGATCGCGACAAATTAAGCATTGCTATATTAGAGCAGTTATCTTCAAAGTAAATGAGCTTGCAATTGGTCTAATTTATACACAGTGCGCTGCAATAATGTCACTAACCCCGCGCATTGTGTATCAAACTCTTGCAGATGACTTTGTTTATAAAGCGAGTCCATTTCCGCAGCTTTTTCTGCAAGCAGAATAGCACCAAAGCTTGGCGCACTGCCCTTTATCGCATGGCATATTCGCGCAATGGTCTCTCGGCTTTGTTCAGACAGATCGGCGCAATCTATTTGCCCAATATACTGCTGAAGCTCCTGTTTAAAGATATCCAGTAATGCAGGCATTGCTTCTTCGCCCACTTGAGCGCTCAAACTGACTATCTTATCGTTTTGCAGTAAATTCAGCTCATCCACGCCCTTTCTCCCATTTTTCTAATTTTCTATATAGTGTTGATGCACTGACATCCAACTCTGTTGCAGCAGCAGGAATGCTTCCGCCGCATAACTCAATGGCCCGTTCAATCGCGCGTCTTTCCACTTGCGCAAGTGGCACAATACTTCGGCTATCCTCAACATGTTCAGGGTCGAGAAAATTATCAATAGTATCTTCAGAAAAAGAGGCCACTTTAAATCGGTCTAAAGGCGACGGTAACATTTCTAATGTCACCTCTTCCCCTTCATTTAACACCACAATATTACGAATCACATTTTGCAGCTGACGAACATTACCCGGCCACGGATAAGAGACAAAATGACGCAATACCTGCTGTTCAAATTTACCAAAGTGTTTGTTTTCTTCTAGGGAAGTAAAGCCCAACAACGAATAAGCGATTTCTACAATATCATCGCCTCGCTCACGAAGCGGCGGTAGATGTAAAGGAATGACGTACAAGCGATAATACAAATCTTCACGAAAACGCCCTTTACGCACCTCTTGCCACGGATCTTTGTTGGTTGCGCAGACAAAACGCACATCCACACGACTTAACTTTGAGGAGCCGACCTTTTGAAAGGTGCCCGTTTGAATAAAGCGCAATAGCTTGGTTTGTAACTCAAGATCCATTTCACACAGTTCATCTAAAAACAGTGTGCCTCCATCAGCCAGCTCTGCCGCCCCTTTTCTGTCGGTTGCAGCGCCAGTAAATGCGCCTTTTACATGACCAAACAATTCACTTTCAATCAAATCTTTAGGGATAGCCGCACAGTTTAGTGCAATAAAGGATTGCGTACTGCGCGGGCTCACCGAGTGAATAGCCTCAGCGCAGACTTCTTTGCCGGTGCCACTTTCGCCAGTGATAAAAATGCTGGCTTTACTCGATGCCGCAGAATCTATGGTTTTATACACCTTTTGCATGCTCGGGCTTGAGCCGATAAAACCTTGATATTGCGTGCCTTCATGCAATATATCTTGCCCGGCATTTTGCGTTTGGTGAATGGCTTTAGACACCGTAATTCGCAGTTGGTCGGCTTCACAGGGCTTAATTAAAAAGTCATGCGCTCCCGCTCTCATTGCTTTGACCGCAACTTCAATAGAACCATGAGCGGTCATGAAGATCACCGGTAACTTAGGTGCTTGCGTGCGCACTTTTTTCAGCACGTCCATGCCTGTCATATCGGGCAGACGTAAATCGAGCAGCATTAAGTCAATTGCATGTTGCTCAAGATACTCTAAAGCGGCTTCGCCAGTATCGACGATATGTATCTGCAAATCTAACGTTGCAAGATAGGTTTTATACAAAGTCGCCACAGACAGAGTGTCTTCTACCATCAGTAGCTTTAAGGGTTTATTTTCTATTTTATTTTTGGGCATCGAGTGTCAAACCTATACCGAATAAGGGTATTTAACCAATCACAGTGATTAAGTGGTCAGAAATAGCGCAGGAAAAACACTTGAGAACAAGGCGCTATTTTTGATAAATAGTTATTTTACATTCAAAAAATTCAACGCCGTTATCAGTGTTTTAACAAGCTAGAATGATCAGTTAATGACTACGCTTGGTATTAACTATTTGCGATAAATTGTCGGCGATATTCTTCCATTTGGTCTCGCTTCGCCGCGGCTTCTTCAAACTCAAGATTTTGTGCATGTTGATACATTTCATTTTCGAGTTTTAATATCAGTTTTTCGAGATCTTGTGGTGACAAGTTTCTATATTGCTCGTCATTTTCTGCCACTTTAGATAAAGGTACAGCCTTCGACTTCTTATTGCCACCTGCTTGAGCAACACTGCCAAGCTCCATAATGTCTTTAACACTTTTCTTCAGAGCTTGCGGTGTGATGCCATTATCTTCATTATATTGTTGCTGTTTTACTCGACGACGTTCGGTTTCTCCCATCGCTTTTGCCATCGACTTGGTAATGCGATCAGCATATAAAATGGCTTTACCTTCTAAATGTCGAGCGGCGCGACCAATGGTTTGAATTAACGAACGTTCTGAGCGTAAAAAGCCCTCTTTATCGGCATCTAAAATAGCCACCAGCGACACTTCGGGCATATCTAAACCTTCTCGAAGTAAGTTAATGCCCACTAACACATCAAACTCCCCCAGACGCAGATCGCGGATAATTTCAACACGTTCCACGGTATCAATATCAGAATGCAAATAGCGCACTTTGACATCATGCTCGCTTAAATACTCGGTTAAATCCTCAGCCATACGCTTGGTTAAGGTGGTCACTAACACTCGCTCATTTTTAACACTTCGAATACGAATCTCAGAGAGTAAATCATCAACTTGAGTCGCGACAGGGCGCACCTCTAATATCGGATCTAATAATCCTGTCGGGCGCACGACTTGCTCAGCAATATCACTGCCCGAGCTTTCTTTTTCATAATCACCGGGGGTGGCGGAAACAAAAATGGTTTGCGGGGCAAGCGCTTCAAACTCATCAAATTTTAATGGGCGGTTATCAAGTGCGGAGGGTAAACGAAAGCCAAATTCGACTAAGGTTTCTTTACGCGAGCGATCCCCTTTATACATAGCGCCAATTTGTGGCACTGTAACGTGAGACTCATCAATCACTAATAAGCCATCTTTTGGCAAATAATCAAATAAGGTCGGCGGCGGCTCACCCTCAGAGCGTCCACTTAGATGTCTTGAGTAGTTTTCGACGCCAGAGCAAAAACCCAGTTCGTTCATCATCTCAATATCAAATTGAGTTCGCTGACTGATGCGCTGCTCTTCAAGCAGTTTATTGTTCTCTAGCAAATACTGTTTGCGATCCACCAGCTCAACTTTGATTTTTTCTATCGCTTCTAACATTCGCTCTCGCGGCGTTACATAGTGCGTTTTAGGGTAAATGGTAAATCTGGGTAAATCTCGCTGAGTCACAGAGCCGGTGAGAGGATCAAAAATACTAATGCACTCTATTTCATCATCAAACATCTCAATGCGCACGGCATCATGTTCTGATTCGGCAGGATAAACATCAATCACTTCACCACGTACACGAAACTGCCCGCGCTCAAAGGCCACATCATTACGTGAATATTGCAGCTCTGCTAGACGGCGTAAAATGTCTCTTTGATTAACAAAGTCGCCTCGTCTTACGTGTAGCATCATTTTTAAATACGACTCAGGATCGCCCAAACCATAAATAGCGGATACCGATGCAACAATAATGGCGTCTTTTCTTTCAAGTAGCGCTTTAGTCGCAGAAAGTCTCATTTGCTCAATATGTGCATTTACCGACGAATCCTTTTCAATAAAGGTATCAGTTGTAGGGACATACGCTTCGGGCTGATAGTAGTCATAGTAAGAGACGAAATACTCTACCGCATTATTGGGGAAGAAAGACTTCATCTCGCCATATAACTGCGCGGCTAAGGTTTTATTAGGCGCAAGAATAATCGCAGGACGCTGCGCGGTGGCAATGACATTGGCTAATGAAAAGGTCTTACCTGAGCCTGTCACCCCCAATAGGGTTTGATGGGCTAAGCCACACTCCAAACCTTCTAATAACTGTTTGATGGCTGTTGGCTGATCTCCAGAGGGCTTATAGCTTGAAACTAAATCAAATGTTTTACTGCTTTTTTCTTCACTCACAATAAGTTACCTTCACCGGAAATATCTCTAGGGGTAGTTATATCAATTTTATCACTAATAGTGCTAGCACTCGATTTTAACATTTGCTATATTCTCCAACCCTACAGAAAAACCCACATTTCAGCTACAATCATTTAACTCACAGCTTTTCCCCAATTTCCGCCATTCGTTACATTTATGTTTAAATATCAACCAAGTACTCTTTTGGCTATTTCAGCCCTTTTATAGCACGTTATTCTCGTACAACACCTTGTCTTAATTGACGTTGTCTATTTTTGTGTTTAACGATCAAAAGTTGCCAGGTTGTTAATAGAAAAAAGTTGCCCCGAAGTCATCAACATACTTATCCACAAAAACAGTGGATAACTACTGGCAAGCCTTGTCCTACTTGGCCTCATACTTATTGCAATAGCAAAAGATAACTTTTTTAACGACTTCTTATGATTTAATGTTGACACTGTATGGGCTTATCAGTAATATTCGCTTCGCTTTACAGCAATTCCCCTTTAGTTCAGTTGGTAGAACGGCGGACTGTTAATCCGTATGTCGCAAGTTCAAGTCTTGCAAGGGGAGCCAAATTTTTAGAAGCCGTATCTTAGGATACGGCTTTTTTTATGCTTAAAATTTATTTTGCTTAGGTAGAGCGAAACATTAGTCTTCATAAATCACTAGCAAACTGGTCAAATATTCATCTCCTAACCGTCTTATACGTCACTTTTATCGACTCTTGCTATTAATAGACAGAGATTAACGACTATATTTTCTAGAAATACCCTAAAACCCTACAGATGTTATGTTGTTATATACGCAACAAATTAGGATAATGTTCAGCTCAACTTAGGTGAGTAAAAAATTGGTATGACCGAATATATTTTGTTGTTGATTGGTACCGTGCTGGTCAATAACTTTGTGCTAGTTAAATTCTTAGGCTTATGTCCATTTATGGGCGTCTCAAAAAAACTTGAGGCGGCGATTGGGATGGGGCTTGCCACGACGTTTGTATTAACCTTGGCATCCGTTTGTGCCTATTTGGTCGAAACGTATTTGCTCGAACCTTTAGGGATTGAATACCTAAGAACGATGAGTTTCATCTTAGTGATTGCAGTTGTAGTGCAATTTACTGAAATGGTCGTGCATAAAACCAGCCCAACCTTGTATCGCTTATTAGGTATTTTCATTCCGCTTATTACCACCAACTGTGCGGTATTAGGTGTCGCGTTACTCAACGTAAATGAAAACCACAGCTTTGTAGAATCGATTATTTATGGATTTGGCGCGGCGGTTGGCTTTTCTATGGTACTGATTTTATTTGCCTCTATGCGTGAGCGCATTGCCGCATCTGACGTCCCTCTTCCATTTAAAGGCGCTTCTATTGCGATGATTACCGCGGGCTTAATGGCGCTAGCCTTTATGGGCTTTACTGGTTTGGTGAAAATATAATGGCAGCCATTATTATTGCAATTGTCGCACTGGTTATTTTAGCGGCGTTTTTTGGTGGGCTACTAGGCTTTGCCTCAATTCGTTTTAAAGTAGAAGCAGATCCTATTGTTGAACAAATTGATGCTATTTTGCCACAAAGCCAATGTGGTCAATGTGGCTATCCCGGCTGTCGCCCTTATGCGGAAGCGGTTGCCAACGGCGACGATATCAATAAATGCGCCCCTGGCGGCGAAGCCACAATTAAGAAGCTGGCCGATCTTATGGGTGTGGATGTTCCTGATGCGACTCAAGAGCAATCAGAGAATGTGAAAAAAGTGGCTTTTATTCACGAAGACATGTGCATCGGTTGTACGAAATGCATTCAAGCTTGCCCTGTTGATGCCATTGTTGGTGGTACAAAGGCAATGCACACTATTATTTCCGATCAGTGCACAGGTTGTGATTTATGTGTCTCCCCTTGCCCAACCGAGTGCATTGAAATGGTCCCAGTACAAGATACAACCGATACTTGGAAATGGCAGCTTAACTCTATACCTGTAGTTAATCTTAATACTACATCTAGCACTAACGGAAACTCGTAGCGAACATGCTCTCTTTAATTGAAAAAATCCGTTCTGGTCACCTATGGGATTTCCCTGGGGGTGTTCATCCACCAGAGAACAAATCTCAATCGCTATCATCTAAAATTGAGCGCTCGAGTATCGCTGATGAATTAATCATACCGATTAAGCAACATATAGGTAAAACCGGAGACATCATTGTTCGCGTAGGCGACAAAGTGCTCAAGGGACAGCCTTTAACTCAATATAACTCCAGTATCAGTCTTCCGGTACATGCGGCGACCTCTGGCGAAATTATCGCCATTGAACCTCGTCCTAGCTGTCACCCATCAGCCATTCCAGAATTGTCGATTGTGCTAAAACCGGATCATCAAGATACCTGGATTTCACATCAAGGTACGCCAGATTACACCGAGTGTAATCCAGAGCATCTGCTAGACATCATTCGTCAGGCGGGTATTTCAGGTATGGGCGGCGCAGGCTTCCCAACTGCGAGAAAGCTTCAATCAGGACTAGGCCGCGTTGATATTTTGATCATCAATGCCGCCGAGTGTGAGCCTTATATTACGGCCGATGATACTTTAATGCGTGAATACGCTGATGAGATCATGCAAGGCATCGAAATTCTTAAGCATATCCTCAAACCAAAACTTGCCATTATTGGCATTGAAGACAATAAGCCCGAAGCGATTGAAGCATTAAATATCGCTGGCAAAGATCACGATGTGGTGATCCGAGTGATTCCAACAAGGTATCCTTCTGGGGCATCTAAACAGCTTATAAAAATTCTGACCAATAAAGAAATCCCTAGTAGCGGTTATTCTGCTGACATCGGCATGACGATGTTTAACGTCGGCTCTGCATTTGCGGTAAAACGCGCCGTGATTGATGGCGAACCTTTGATTGAACGTGTGGTGACTCTGACCGGTAAAAGCATTAAATCGGCTAAGAACTTCTGGGTTCCAATCGGGACACCTGTGGCTCACCTATTAGAGCAAGGCAACTTTAAACCGACTAAGAAACAAGCGGTCATTATCGGTGGCCCTATGATGGGCTTTGCTCTGCCACAAATTCAAGCACCTCTCACTAAGACCAGTAACTGCGTGTTAGCACCGGGTAAACGAGAAATTTCGTTTGATGATCATGAGATGGCGTGTATACGTTGTGGTCAATGTGCCGAAGTCTGTCCTGCATCATTACTTCCTCAACAAATGCTGTGGTACTCACAAGATAAAGACCTCGATAAGTGCGAAGAATATAATCTAAAAGATTGCATCGAATGTGGCGCTTGCGCTTATGTTTGCCCAAGTAATATCCCGCTGGTGCAGTACTATAGACAGTCGAAAGCTGAGATAAAAACTCGTAATGCCGAACAAGATGCGGCAGAGCGCGCTAAGGTTCGCTTTGAGCAACGTAACGAACGTCTTGAGCGTGATAAATTAGAACGAGAACAAAAATACAAGCAAGCCGCAGATAAGCGTCGCAGCCAAATGAAAGCGGAAGGCGGTGATGATGCGATTGCAGCGGCAATAGAGCGAGTTAAGCAAAAACAAGCGCAAGGGCCAAAACCAGCTGTTGCGGCGGCCATTGCAAGAGCGAAAGCAAAGCAAGCTGAGGCTGAATCAAATTCTCAAACAAGAGATGCCGCTGAACCTGACAATTCTGAAATGCGTGAATTGCGTCAAAAACGTAAAGAGGAAGCACGTTTAAAACGCGCAGAACTATCTGGCACTGCCAATGAGCAAGCCGATCCTAAACAAGACGCTGTAGCGGCCGCTATTGCTCGCGCTAAAGCTAAAAAACAACAACTAGCCACAAACCAAGCTGCCCCTTCCAAAGAAGAGTCGATAAAAGCGGCGATTGAGCGCGCCAAAGCTAAAAAAGCGGCGCAAGCGAATCCAAGCTCTGATGATGCAACATCTGAATCTGATAATGACTCTAAAAAATCAGCGGTAGCGGCTGCTATTGCTCGTGCTAAAGCACGTAAAGCCAAGCAAGAAAACACCGCAGACTCGGCATCAAGCTCTGAACCAACTGCAGAAACTGACGACCCTAAAAAAGCCGCCGTGGCCGCAGCCATTGCTCGCGCTAAAGCACGTAAAGCGAAACAAGAAGAGACTGCAGATTCTGCGCCAAGCTCTGAGCCAACAGCAGTAACTGACGACCCTAAAAAAGCTGCCGTGGCCGCAGCCATTGCTCGCGCTAAAGCACGTAAGGCTAAACAAGAAGAGACCGCAGATGCTGCGCCAAGTTCTGAGCCAACTGCAGAAACTGACGACCCTAAAAAAGCTGCCGTGGCCGCAGCCATTGCTCGCGCTAAAGCGCGTAAAGCTAAACAAGCAGAGACTGCAGATTCTGCGCCAAGCTCTGAGCCAACTGCAGAAACTGACGAGCCTAAAAAAGCTGCCGTGGCCGCAGCCATTGCTCGCGCTAAAGCACGTAAAGCTAAACAAGAAGAGACTGCAGATTCTGCGCCAAGCTCGGAACCAACTGCAGTAACTGATGACCCCAAAAAAGCCGCCGTGGCCGCCGCTATTGCTCGTGCGAAAGCGCGCAAAGCAGCTCAACTAGCTGATAGCAGCGACTCTAAGGAGAATAACTAGTGGCATTTTTTATCGCCAGCTCACCACACACTCAAAAACGTCGCTCATTACCGACTATGATGCTATTGGTCGCAATCTGTGCGATCCCCGGTATTTTGGCACAAACCTATTTCTTTGGGCTTGGCACCATCATTCAAGTGGCTTTTGCTATTTTGGTCGCTTGGAGTCTTGAGTCGATCATTATGCTGCTGCGCGGACGATCGCCTTTTGGCGCTTTGCGTGATAACAGCATATTAGTCACCGCATTGCTTTTTGCGATAGCGATCCCTCCCCTTTCACCGTGGTGGATAACCGTCATTGGTCTATTTTTTGCCGTAGTCGTGGCTAAACACCTTTATGGGGGAGTAGGACAAAACCTATTTAACCCTGCAATGGTCGCATACGTGGTGCTATTGATCTCATTCCCAGTGCAGATGACCAGCTGGCTAACACCTGCGCAAATATCATCAACGCCTATTGGCGCAACTGATGCATTATCTTTGATCTTTAGTGGCTTTAATTTAGATGGTATGTCATTGCAACAAATCCGTACCGGCGTTGATGGCATCACCATGGCAACCCCACTAGATACCGTTAAAACGGGTCTAGGCAATGGTCAAACGTTAACTGAAATTAGCAATAGCCCATTATTTTCGGGTATTGCAGGCTTTGGTTGGGAATGGATAAATATCATGTTCCTAATTGGTGGCTTGGTGATGATAAAACTGAGAGTGATTCAGTGGTATATCCCAGCAGGCGTAATAGCAGGCCTGACTGTAACCAGTCTATTTTTGTTCATTGTAGCGCCTGGGTCTTTAGGATCACCGCTGTTTCAGCTATTTTCTGGCGCGACCATGTTAGGGGCATTCTTTATTGCCACTGATCCGGTGTCAGCGGCCACTACTGTAAAAGGTAGACTCATTTTTGGCGCTCTAATTGGTTCACTAGTAGTCATTATTCGCACCTTTGGCGGCTTCCCTGATGGCGTCGCATTTGCGGTAATTATTGCTAATATGTGTGTACCACTTATTGATTACTACACCCAACCTAGAACCTACGGTCACAAGTAATATCATGTTTAAAACCATACAAAGAAACGGTTTAGTACTTGCCATGTTTGCCTGCCTTACCACGGGTGTTGTTTCAATCACTCATCTGTTAACCGCAGATAAAATTAAGGCGCAACAAATCTCTCAATTACAGGGACAACTTAACCAAGTTATTCCAACCAATTTGCATGACAATGAGCTGTATGCGAATTGTGTAGATCTAAACAACCTTGCGCTAGGCTCTCAAGAAAACATGCCTGCCTATATTGCTACGATTGATGGCAAGCCTACCGCAGTGGCGATTGAAACCATTGCCCCTGACGGATACAGCGGCGCTATTAAGTTGCTTGTCGGTGTTGATTTGCAAGGTAAGGTTTTAGGTGCGCGAGTATTATCGCAACATGAAACACCGGGGCTTGGTGACAAGATTGATCTTCGAGTCTCTGATTGGATTTTGGCGTTTGCTGACAAAATCATCACCGCAGATAATCATAACAGTTGGAAAGTGCGTAAAGATGGTGGTCAATTTGATCAGTTTACCGGCGCGACAATTACCCCAAGAGCGGTGGTAAAAGCGATTTATAATACCGGACTATACTTTACTCAAAATCAGCAACAGATCTTGAGTAGCTCACCACAATGTGAGGTGAAATAATGTCAGAGAAACAACTGCTGTTAAAAAATGGCCTTTGGAACAACAACCCTGCCCTAGTACAGTTACTTGGTCTTTGCCCTCTGTTAGCGGTATCCGCGACTGTCACCAATGCCATGGGTTTAGGTATTGCGACCTTGATGGTATTGGTAAGCTCAAACCTAAGTATCTCTTTGATTCGTCACCATGTTCCACAAGAAATTCGTCTGCCTATTTTTGTGATGATCATTGCCGCGTTGGTAACTTGTGTCCAACTGCTGATTAATGCCTATGCCTATGGCTTGTACCTTTCACTTGGTATTTTTATTCCTTTGATTGTGACAAACTGCATCATCATCGGCCGCGCTGAAGCCTACGCCTCTAAAAACACGCCATTACTAGCAGTACTTGATGGATTCTGGATGGGTTTAGGCATGACCGCCGTGCTTGTCGTACTTGGCGCTCTTCGTGAAATTCTTGGTAACGGCACACTATTTGATGGCGCAGATTTGTTGCTCGGTGATTGGGCTAGCATACTACGAATTCAAGTTTATCATGTCGACAGCAACTTCCTTCTTGCTATGTTGCCACCGGGTGCCTTTATTGGCGTCGGCTTTCTTATCGCCGCTAAAAACTGTATCGATCACTACCAAGCAAAACGTGCACCTAAGCAAGAGAAAAAACAAATAGAACGAGTTCGAGTTACCAACCACTAATTTACTTTTAAAAGGCCTAATGAACAAAGATAAGCGTCGGCTCATATTAGAAAAATTACGTGAGGAAAACCCTCACCCACAAACCGAACTCAACTGGAACTCTCCTTTTGAGCTGTTAATTGCGGTATTACTTTCAGCGCAAGCCACCGATGTGAGTGTCAATAAAGCAACCGACAAATTATTTCCGGTTGCCAATACCCCGCAAGGGATCTTTGATCTTGGTGTCGATGAGCTAAAACAGTACATCAAAACCATTGGCCTGTTTAATTCAAAAGCTGAAAACACCATCAAAACATGCAAGATCTTACTTGAGCAACATGCCGGTATAGTGCCAGAAAGTAGAGAAGCCCTAGAAGCGCTACCTGGCGTAGGCCGTAAAACCGCGAACGTGGTACTCAATACCGCTTTTGGCTGGCCGACAATTGCCGTTGATACGCACATTTACCGAGTTTCAAATCGCACCAAGTTCGCGATGGGTAAAACCGTTGATGACGTAGAACAAAAGTTGCTTAAAGTTGTACCCAATGAATTTAAACTGGATGTACATCACTGGCTTATTTTACACGGTCGTTATACTTGCATAGCACGTAAGCCACGTTGTGGCAGTTGCATTATTGAAGATTTGTGCGAGTACAAAGATAAGTTGATTGATTAATTCCATTGCTAATTAAATAAATACTAAGGAAGTGTCATGTCTCAAGGTCGCGTTTTACACACGATGTTACGTGTGGGTGATTTAGATAAATCTATTGAGTTCTATACCAATGTAATGGGAATGGAACTGCTGCGTAAAAATGAAAATAAAGAGTATCAATACACTCTAGCATTTGTTGGTTTTGGCGATGAATCGCAAGGCGCGGTAATTGAACTAACCTACAACTGGGGCACAACACAATACGACTTAGGCGATGCTTTTGGTCACATTGCGATTGGTTATGAAGATATCTACGCAACCTGTGATGCCATCAAAGCCGCTGGCGGCAATGTAACTCGTGAACCTGGCCCAGTAAAAGGCGGTTCTACTCATATCGCTTTTGTTACCGACCCTGATGGCTATAAAATTGAGCTAATTCAACGCAGCAATGCCTCTGCGGGTTTAAACGCTTAATCTGGTTTTATCATATTTAAAATTCTCGGCGCTAGTGGCTTTTGTCACTAGCGCCTTTTTTGTCCAAATAGCCTCAAAAACAGGTTTAGGTTTAGAAAAACTTGTGAATCTGCAATAATGCCCATCCTTATTCTTACGCTTTGCCTGTTATGACTGTAGAAAACGAAGCTTTGACGCTTAAAAAAAGATTTAGAGGGTATTTCCCTGTAGTTATTGATGTAGAAACTGCAGGTTTTAATTCATCGACAGATGCCTTACTGGAGATCTGCGCGGTAACGCTGGCAATGGATGAGCATGGTGACTTACACCCCGCAAGCACTATTCATTTTCAAGTTGAGCCTTTTGAAGGCGCTAACATTGAAAAAGAAGCTCTGGACTTTCTTGGTCTGCCTGATCCATTTAGCCCACTACGTGGCGCAATTCCAGAATCCGAAGCTCTCAAAGAAATCTACAAGCTGGTTCGCAAAGAGCAAAAACAAGCTGACTGTAGCCGCGCAATTATCGTAGCTCATAATGCGGCATTTGATCATGGCTTTGTCTCTCAAGCCAGTGAGCGTTCTAAATTAAAGCGAGTCCCTTTCCATCCTTTTGCAACGTTTGATACGGCAACTCTTAGTGGTCTTGCTTATGGTCAGACAGTATTAGCCAAAGCCTGTAAAGTTGCACAAATAGATTTTGACAACAAAGAGGCTCACTCCGCACTCTATGACACAGAAAAAACAGCGGAACTCTTTTGTAGCATAGTAAATAAATGGAAAGCCCTCGGCGGCTGGCCATTAGTTGACCAAACTTAAACTAATAAACAGAGAAGATTCATGAATCCCATAATCATATCCGTCTGTATCATGCTAGTACTGGCATTGATGCGTGTGAACGTTGTTGTTGCACTGACCTTTAGTGCGATTGTTGGTGGTGTTACCGCTGGCATGAGCATTACCGATACAGTGGCCGCTTTTGAAGGCGGATTAGGTGGCGGTGCAACCATTGCACTTAGCTATGCCATGTTAGGTACTTTTGCCGTTGCCATATCAAAATCTGGCATTACAGATTTATTGGCTCAAAGCGTTATCAAACGTATTAATGGTCAAAAAAATGATTCTGCATCGACTGCGCTAAAATATGGCGTTTTGGTGATCCTTGTTTTGATTACCATGTCATCGCAAAACATCATTCCTGTCCACATAGCTTTTATCCCCATTCTTATTCCACCTTTGCTAGCTGTGTTCTCAAAACTCAACCTTGATCGCCGCATGATTGCTTGTGTACTAACCTTCGGTCTGGTCACTCCTTATATGGTGCTGCCTATCGGATTTGGCGGTATTTTCCTTAATAATATCTTATTAAAAAACCTGCATGAGAATGGTCTACCTACTGTAACCGCATCTGATGTACCAATGGCTATGTTGCTTCCTGCACTTGGTATGGTGACCGGTTTATTAGTGGCGATATTCATTAGTTACCGCAAGCCTCGCGTTTATAAAGAAACAGAGCAAACCCATATTGACCCTGAACCAACTCACATCAATAAGAAGCACATTCTGGTAGCTGTGCTTGGTATTATTGCCGCGCTTTCCGTGCAGCTTTATACAGGCTCAATGATTATTGGTGCGCTTGCAGGCTTCATGGTCTTTACTTTTGGTGGCGTGATTGCATGGAAAGAAACGCACGATGTATTTACTCGTGGCGTGCACATGATGGCAATGATTGGTTTTATCATGATTGCGGCGGCAGGCTTTGCGGCGGTAATGAAAGCAACCGGTGGTGTTGAAACGCTAGTACAAGCTTTATCAACCTCGATTGGTGATAACAAGCCTCTAGCAGCACTATTGATGTTAGTTGTTGGTCTGTTAGTGACAATGGGCATTGGTTCGTCATTCTCAACCATTCCAATTATTGCGACTATCTATGTTCCTTTAGCGTTAGCATTTGGCTTCTCACCGATGGCGGTTATCGCGCTAGTGGGTACTGCGGCAGCTCTAGGGGATGCCGGTTCTCCAGCATCAGACTCTACTTTAGGTCCAACATCAGGTCTAAATGCAGATGGTCAACATGAACATATCTGGCAAACCGTCGTGCCAACATTTATACACTACAACATCCCACTGATTATCTTTGGTTGGATTGCGGCTATGGTGCTTTAACTGCCGTTATCTAATCAACGTTATCAAAATGTTGAGTACTAAAAAAGGCTTCCAAATGGAAGCCTTTTGCGTTTTAGAGATTATACCCTAGAGTCTTTAACCCTAGAGCACAAACACCTTATTCTTCGCTTGCTGAGCGTGCTGCGGCTTCTTTAACAAGAGGCTGCAACTCACCTTTTTGGAACATTTCAATGATGATATCACAACCACCAACAAGCTCACCTTCAACCCATAATTGAGGGAAAGTAGGCCATTGCGCATAAGCTGGAAGCTCTGCACGAATATCAGGGTTTTGTAAGATATCAACGTATGCAAATTTCTCACCACATGCCATCAGTGCTTGAGAAGCCTGAGAAGAAAAACCACAGCTAGGTAGCTTAGGTGAGCCTTTCATGTATAGAAGAATGGTGTTTTGTTCAATCTGCTGTTTAATTTTATCTAGGGTTTCCATTTAGGACCTCGAATCCGTGTACTCTTTGATGTAATTTCGATAGTTTACCTTACTAGTTTAGAATAAAAACCATAAACTGATTATGGTTTTTCTGTGAGCTCATCTATATGTTGCTTTCATTGCTCTTAGTCCATTCGGTTATAATAGATTTTTCTAACCTAACCTTTCATTAATAAAAAAAATTGATAGAATGCAAACCAAATCTAAAATAAACTCAAGCAGTAGTTCGCATTATAGCGGCGCTGTCACATGTAAGGGTTAGATTAATATTTAACCTACTGCATATTTAACTGGAAGCTTAGGGCTAACGCCCGAACAAACGGAGAACCGAGCAAATGGCATTTGAATTACCAGCTCTTCCTTATGCAAAAGACGCACTAGAACCACATATTTCTGCTGAGACTCTAGATTTTCACCACGGTAAACACCACAACACTTACGTAGTTAAGCTAAACGGTCTTATCCCTGGTACTGAATTTGAAGGCAAAACACTAGAAGAGATCGTTAAGACTTCGACTGGTGGTGTGTTCAACAACGCAGCTCAAATCTGGAACCACACTTTTTACTGGCACTGTCTTGCACCAAAAGCTGGTGGCGAGCCTACAGGCGCAGTAACTGATGCTATCAATGCAGCATTTGGTTCTTTTGAAGAATTCAAAGCAAAATTCACTGACTCTGCAATTAACAACTTCGGTTCTTCATGGACTTGGCTTGTTAAAAAAGCTGACGGTTCACTAGACATCGTTAACACTTCAAATGCAGCGACTCCTCTAACAGAAGCAGGTGTTACTCCACTTCTAACTGTTGATCTATGGGAACACGCTTACTACATCGATTACCGTAACGTTCGTCCAGAATACATGAATGGCTTCTGGTCTCTTGTTAACTGGGAATTCGTTGCTGCGAACCTAGCTAAATAATTAGCCTTATTCGCTAAGATATTGAAAGGCTGTCACTTTAAGACAGCCTTTTTTGTCTCTCACCGTTTTTCTGCTTACTTTTAAACCACACCGACCTGCTCAACAAGACAAAACCAACAGCAACTTACCTTACATCATCTTGTAAAATGTGACCTGCATCCTAGTTTGTGCAATTGTATTTAATCATTAGTCAAACCGCTCACTTGCTTAATTTTTGTTCACTATATTTAATTTACAAATATTAAAAACGCACATATTTAATGTCAGTAGCAGTTTAAATATTAAATGAAATTAGGCTTAACAAGTTGGGTAGGGATAAGATGGTTATAAATAACTCTGTGATATTGATTACCTCCGCAGGAACAGTACTTGGTAAAACCCTTGCACTGCACTTTGCCTCTTTGGGGGCAAAAATCGTTATTTCAGACAAAGATTCAGCCGCACTAAAAGTCACCTATGGTGAATGCATCAAAGCAGGCTTCAATGTTTGCCCCTACTCCCTTACCGACGATACTCAACATAACGTTGATGAGATGTTTTCATTCATTGAAAGTTTTTATCAGCAAGGCGTTGATATTTTGATCAACAATTGGGAAAACTGCGCCCTTCCTAACTTAGTCAGCACTTCTCCGGCGGAAGAATTTGGTGAAAAGCTTTCCGATATTGTGCAATCTATTTTTAGCTATGGACATGCTTGCGCAGAACAAATGCGAAAGAATCATAGCCAAGGCGTTATTGTTAATATCCTCAGTAATGAAAGCGTACACTCCATTTTGGGTACGGAAAGCACCAGTTCAATGGTCAGTGGCTTAACCAAAAGCTGGGCTAAAGAGCTCAATCCTTTTGATATTCGTGTGGCTGGGATCTTGCCCAGTGTTCACCGCTACTCTAAAGATGACGATCAACAAAGTTTTGCCAGTGTTAGAGACGACTTAATTAATAACACTGAATATATCGTGGCTAATGATTCGTTCAATGGACGGGTAATGTCGTGGTAAAGATAAAAGGTTAGCGTTAGCTTAACCCTATCTTTATTCCAGATAACAAAAAATCCCAGCGCTAAATAGCACTGGGATTTTTTATTAAAGTGGGCTTATCTAAACCCACTAATCAAGCGTTAAATTACTTCGCTTTAGCAGGCTTTTGGTCTGCTTTTTTCTTGATTACTGTAGTGCCTTCAAAAGTTTCACCTTCAACGTATGGCTTACCGTAGTAAGACGTTGTTAGTACTTCTTTAAGCTCAGTAATTAGAGGATAACGAGGGTTCGCACCTGTACACTGGTCATCAAACGCTTCAACTGAAAGCTCATCAAGTTTTGCAATGAAGTCTGCTTCGTTAACACCTGCTTCTTGGATAGATAGAGGAATATCTAGCTCTTTCTTCAGCTCTTCTAACCATGTCAGTAGACGTTCAATCTTCTGCGCAGTACGGTCACCCGCTTGGCTTAGGCCTAGGTGGTCAGCAACTTCTGCATAACGACGACGTGCTTGCGGACGGTCGTATTGAGAGAATGCTGTTTGCTTCGTTGGGTTGTCGTTTGCATTGTAACGAACAACGTTTGAAATCATCAATGCGTTCGCAAGACCGTGTGGTAAGTGGAACTCAGCACCGATTTTGTGAGCAATTGAGTGACAAACACCAAGGAAAGACTGTGCAAACGCGATACCAGCGATAGTAGCTGCGTTATGTACTTTCTCACGAGCGATTGGGTCTGCTGCGCCATTTTTGTAGCTTGATGGTAGGTATTCTTTAAGCATCTTAAGTGCTTGAAGTGCTTGACCATCTGAGTACTCATTCGCAAGAACAGAAACATAAGCTTCTAGTGCGTGAGTCACTGCATCATAACCACCAAATGCAGTAAGAGACTTAGGCATGTTCATAACCAAGTTCGCATCAACGATAGCCATGTTTGGCGTTAGCTCGTAATCCGCTAGTGGGTATTTAGCGCCTGTCTCATCATCAGTAACAACCGCAAATGGTGTCACTTCAGAACCAGTACCAGAGGTTGTTGTAATACATACAAGCTCAGCTTTTTCACCCATTTTAGGGAACTTGTAAATACGTTTACGGATGTCCATAAAGCGCATTGCCAGTTCTTCAAAGTGAGTTTCTGGGTGCTCGTACATAACCCACATGATTTTCGCTGCATCCATCGGTGAACCACCACCAAGAGCAAGAATCACATCTGGTTGGAAGCTTTGCATTGCAGCTGCGCCTTTTTCAACAACAGATAGCGTTGGATCCGCTTCTACGTCGAAGAAAGTTTGAACTTCAATACCTTGAGATTTCAGGATTTGCACTACGCTATCTGCGTAACCATTGTTAAATAGGAAACGGTCAGTTACTAGGAATGCACGTTTTTTACCTTCTAGGTCGCCAAGTGCGATTGGAAGGCTACCACGACGGAAGTAAATAGACTTAGGTAGTTTATGCCACAACATATTTTCAGCTCGCTTCGCTACAGTTTTCTTGTTGATAAGGTGCTTAGGACCTACGTTCTCAGAGATAGAGTTACCACCCCAAGAACCACAACCTAGAGTTAGAGAAGGTGCAACGTTGAAGTTGTAAAGATCACCAATACCACCGTGAGTTGATGGAATGTTGATAAGAATACGGGCTGTTTTTAGTTTGTTACCAAAGTAACGAATACGGTCTGCATTAGTATCTTGGTCTGTGTATAGGCCAGATGTATGACCGATACCGCCAATTTCAACCATAGTTTCAGCTTGCTCAACCGCATCTTCAAAGTTGTCAGCGCGGAATAGACCAAGAGTTGGAGACAGTTTCTCATGAGCGAACTCGTCGTCATAAGACACTTTACCAAGACCTTCACCAACAAGAACTTTAGTATCAGCAGGAACTTTAACACCCGCCATTTCAGCGATAGCTGGCGCAGGCTGACCTACGATCTTAGCGTTCAAGTTACCGTCAATAAGTAGCACTTTACGAACTTTATTCGCATCAGCTTTGCTTAGTACGTGTGCTTTGTGAGAAGCAAAACGCTCTTTAACTTCGTCATAAACTTCGCTTACTACGATTGCAGCCTGCTCTGAAGCACATACCACACCGTTATCGAATGTTTTTGACATAAGAATAGAAGCAACAGCACGTTTGATGTCTGCTGTTTCATCAATAACAACTGGAACGTTACCCGCGCCAACACCGATTGCAGGTTTACCTGAAGAGTAAGCCGCTTTAACCATGCCTGGACCACCAGTTGCAAGGATAAGTGCAATACCGTCGTGCTTCATCAGACCGTTAGAAAGCTCTACAGATGGTTGGTCGATCCAACCGATGATGTCTTTTGGTGCGCCAGCTGCTACTGCTGCGTCAAGAACAAGTTTAGCCGCGTCATTCGTTGAGTTTTTAGCGCGTGGGTGTGGCGAAAAGATGATGCCGTTACGTGTTTTAAGTGAGATTAGAGATTTAAAAATTGCTGTTGATGTAGGGTTAGTCGTTGGAACGATACCACAGATGATACCAACAGGTTCAGCGATAGTCATAGTACCTAGGTTGTCATCTTCTTCTAAGATGCCACAGGTCTTTTCATCTTTATACTTGTTATAGATAAACTCAGATGCAAAGTGGTTTTTGATAACCTTGTCTTCTACGATACCCATGCCAGATTCCGCAACAGCTTGCTGCGCTAATGGAATACGAGCTTGGTTCGCTGCTAATGATGCTGCACGGAAAATCGCATCTACTTTTTCTTGAGAAAAAGTAGAAAACTCTTCTTGAGCCGCTTTAACACGAGCTACCAGAGCGTCCAGTTCAGCCATATTAGTTACAGGCATAATAATCTCCTAGATATTTAAAATTAAAAACTTTTTAGTAAGATTTGTTACTCAAACAACATAGCTTAGTAAACAGCTTTCACAACGAGTATATTATTTCACTCCGTGAAAAAAATTGACGCAGATCACTTTGATGGAAAGAACTACCACTAAATAGTTATTAGCTCAGCTAATTTCAAATGCCATATTGTATGACAAATAAAGCCAGCATTGACCTCAACATAACCTGCAAAAAATCTGTTTTGTTATGTGAGTAATATCAATAATCAAAAACGACCTTTACACTCAGTGTGCCTCGAAAACACACCATATCCTAGTATAATCAGAGTTACGTGTAGAACAATCTTAAATTCCATTCCAAAAAATGTCGTAATTTGCAATCTAAAAGACATTAATGCTTCTTGGTATCCAGCTCAAAATAGACGTTTAAGCGCACCTGACATTTGCATTAGTTTTTCTAATGCAAACGCGCATTAGATTTAGATTATTTCAGGTGTGAGATTAGAACTTTTACTGGCTTAATACCCTATCCTTGATTAAAGTAGCGACACATTTTTTTACACCTATTTTTTTATTAAAGGCACTCAATGCAAAGTATCGATATCACTGTTTATTTACAGTTCTTTGTAGGCTTATTCGCCATCGTAAACCCGGTCGGTATCATGCCGGTTTTTGTTACCTTAACCAGTCACTTATCGCCTGAAGAACGCATAAAAACAGCCTCTACAGCCAATATTGCCGTCGCAGTAATATTAATAGTGTCTTTATTTGCAGGTCAGATACTGCTTGATGCCTTCAGTATTTCTTTGGATTCATTTCGTATTGCGGGCGGGTTACTTTTGGTCAGTATTGCGTTTTCAATGATGAATGGGCAACTAGGTGAACAAAAACAAAATAAGCAAGAAAAAGCAGAGAGTGTCAGTAAGCAACAAGTCGGTGTTGTGCCGTTAGCAATGCCTCTAATGGCTGGACCTGGTGCAATCAGTTCAACCATCGTATTTGGTTCAAACCATACCGGTCCAATGGATTATCTGGCGGTTACGATTACTGTTTTAGTGTTCGCTTTTTGTTGTTGGGTATTATTTCGTTCTGCTCCCTTCATCGTACGTTTTCTAGGGCAAACCGGAATTAACGTGATTACTCGTATTATGGGTTTGGTTCTTGGCTCACTTGGAATCGAATTTATTGCCGGTGGAATTGGTGCATTATTTCCAGGGTTAATGGTCTAAGCCGTTACAATTTCATACAAATTTATCAAACAAAAAAGCACCGTAGCCATCAAGCTAAACGGTGCTTTTTTTGTTTAAGCTTTCTAATATCTTGTTTTTCATTTTCCAAATCAATTGAAAACTACGTGCTATCCTATTGTTATTACTGATTTAAGTTGAACGGATATGCAACCTAGCGAGCAAAGATTAAAGCACAAACTTTATGTCATCATATTTAGGACAGACACCCCTTTAGGGCGCGGATTTGATATCGCTTTAATTCTGTCGATTCTCAGCTCGCTATTGGTTCTAATTATGGGCTCTGTTGAGTCAGTGAGTGATAAATGGTCAATGCATCTCAACTATCTAGAGGTGTTTTTTACTGCATTATTCACGATTGAATATCTGCTACGCCTCTATTGCTCCCCTAAACCTTGGGCCTACGCAAAAAGCTTCTACGGCTTTGTTGATTTAGTGGCTATCTTGCCGTTTTATCTTGCACTGCTGATTCCGAACGCCCACTTTTTAGGCGTAGTACGTCTGTTACGCATTATGCGAATCTTTCGAATACTCAAGCTTGTGCAATATATCCAAGATTCTAATGTCATCATGCGCTCGCTATGGAACTCTCGCCGTAAGATTTTCATATTCTTTAGTATGGTTGCCATCTTAGTCACCATCTTTGGTGCTTTACTGTATATCATTGAAGGCCCA
Source organism: Vibrio sp. UCD-FRSSP16_30 (assembly GCF_001676025.1). GTDB lineage: Bacteria > Pseudomonadota > Gammaproteobacteria > Enterobacterales > Vibrionaceae > Vibrio. The sequence goes on along the minus strand of NZ_LZFW01000018.1, from coordinate 11,339 downwards.
GAAAATGGGTTTACTAGCATTCCAACCAGTATTTACTGGGCGATAGTCACCATTACAACCGTAGGCTATGGTGATATTTCCCCTGTCACCACCTTAGGTCGCGCCATAGCCTCTTTAACCATGCTTCTGGGTTATTCCATTCTTGCTGTGCCTACCGGAATCATCACCGCAGAAATCAGCCAAGAGGTAAAGCAACAAAAGAAAGTCTACCAAGACCATCGTAATTTAGTAATGTGCCCAAATTGCATGAAAAACGACCATGAACCCGATGCTTTTCATTGCAAGCATTGTGGTAGTGAGCTTCCGGCACATGAAGAGCGTGTAGTAAAAATTACCAATGCCACCAGCGATTATGATTAAACTTTTATCTTGGGCTGAATAACTTGCTATACAACAGACATAAAAAAAGCGCCAATCGGCGCTTTTTAAGATCTATTCATTCAACGCTTTAAGTTAAATGAATTACTTTGATTCTAGGATGATTCTTAATGTACGACGTAGCGGCTCTGCTGCGCCCCACAATAGCTGATCACCAACCGTAAAGGCATTGAGGAAGTCATCGCCCATTGCCATTTTACGCAAGCGTCCTACTGGTACAGACATGGTGCCAGTGACTTTTGCAGGAGTCAGTTCTTGAGCGGTAATATCACGCTCGTTTGGAATCACTTTCACCCAATCATTATGTGTACCGATAATCTCTTCAATCTCATCCATAGGGACATTCTGTTTTAGCTTGATGGTTAACGCTTGCGCGTGACAGCGCATCGCGCCAATACGCACACAAGTGCCATCAATAGCAATCGGGTTGCCATCCAGACCTAAGATCTTGTTCGCTTCTACGCCGGCTTTCCACTCTTCTTTGCTTTGGCCGTTATCACGTTTGACATCAATCCAAGGAATCAAAGAGCCTGCCAGTGGCGCGCCAAACTGATCGGTCGGGAATGCATCAGAGCGAATCGTTTCAGCCACTTTACGATCAATATCTAAAATAGATGATGCAGGGTCGGCAAGCTCTGTCGCAACAGACTGCTGCACAACACCCATTTGCGAAATAAGTTCACGCATGTTTTTAGCGCCCGCACCCGATGCTGCCTGATAAGTCATTGCACTCATCCACTCAACCAGCCCTTTTTCATAAAGACCACCAAGCGCCATAAGCATCAAGCTAACTGTGCAGTTACCGCCAACAAAAGTAGATGTACCAGAATGAATGCCTTGCTGAATTTGCGATAAGTTTACAGGATCAAGAGTAATGATAGAGTCTTTATCCATGCGTAGCGTAGACGCTGCATCAATCCAGTACCCTTTCCAACCTGCTTGTTTTAATGCTGGGTAAACTTTCTCGGTGTAGCTACCACCTTGACAAGTTACAATCGCATCAAGCTGTTTTAAGCTTTCAATATCAAAAGCATCCTGCAACATACCTGCTTCTTTACCTGCATAAACAGGGGCAGGAATACCTACTTGAGAGGTGCTGTAAAATACTGGCTCGATCAAATCAAAATCGCGTTCTTCTACCATGCGTTGCATTAAAACTGAGCCAACCATACCGCGCCAGCCGACTAAACCTACTCGCATCATCTATCACTCCATGTAATTTGAGAGGATTAAGCATCTAAAAATCATTATTAATGCTTAATCAAAATTTATTGTTCTCTGTCATAGTTAAAAAAGTTGACGCGAATGACAAGAGTTTTATGTGTTAAGTGTAAAAAAAACGTAACCTTTGCGGGTTACGTCTTTAATACATTCAATAGCAACTTAACCTTTTCGCACCAACTGGTCACGAAGATTAGGCGGAGTACCTTTAATTGTTAAGGTATCCGTTTCCGCATCATAGAAGATTCGTTCTTGCATTAACATCGCATCAAAGCTGATATTGAGGCCGCCACCAGCACCGACAAACTTAGTTAATTTACGCACTGTAGTTTTGTCGCCAGGGAAGCTTTCTTCAAGCTGATAGCCTTGCTCTTGAGTAAACTCAACAAAGCTGGTGCCATCATCGCTTTTTGGCAACTCTTGAGAAAGCTCGCGCACTTCTACATCGTCGCCACTTTTTATCTGGTCGTTACAGTAATCGGCAACTTGTTTGCGATAAGTATTGGCTTCTTCTTTTTCAAACTTAGCATCGGCGACAAAATCATCGACCGCTTGCATCAATACTAAATTTTGCTGCTTAGTATCAAGGCCGGTTTCTGCTTGAAGAAAGTCTAAAAAGAAATCCGCTACTTTGCGCCCTACTCGTCCTTTAACAAACGTTAGATAGCGATTTGATTCACTATCCGTTTGGTAAGTAGACAAATCGATGCGAGCAGCAATGTCCATTTTAGAAATATCTAAGTAATCGGTCGCACTAATTTCTAGCCCTTCCGTTACCTTTAAACTTTCATTAGATGGCACAAGCGCAATAAATAAGTAATCTGTTGCCAGAGACTGATAATGAGCAAGTACCAGAAAACCTTCCTCAGCAAATGAATATTTACTGATTTCAGAGAGCAAGCGCTTAGCGCTATTTTGTGAGAAAGTGTAAAAGTCTAAATCTTGCGAAAGCGACTCGTCTAACCAAAGCTTGAACTCACTCTCTTCAGAGAAGGTCCCAAACCCTTTACCTGCCTTGGCATTAAAGACTCTGTGCAATTCCGCGACTAAACTTTCAGTGGACGCATCGTTATTTAAAGCCGATTCTCGATAGTTAATTGCTAACTCTTGTTCGGAATCTTTAACTAATTGATGCAAAATGACATTGGATAATTGTAAACTCATAGGAGATTTCTATCTCTTGTGATTTCAGTTGTGATTCTAAGTAGGTTATCATAAGCCGTTTACACTATCATTAGCAGAGTAACTATGCCTATTACATCAAAATACAGTGACGAAAAAGTTGAAACCATGTTAGCTGAAATTGCTACCGTTTTAGAGAGACACGAATCTACTCCAGAACTCAGCTTGATGTTGGTTGGCAATATCGCAACAAACGTTCTTAATCAGAACGTCGCTAAAGGACAAAGAAAAGTCATTGCGAAAACTTTTGCCGATGCATTAATTGCATCAGTTAATGACTAACACTTAATAACAAGAACGATTATTCATGGTAAATAGCGGCAACTCCTACGCAGAACGAGTATCAAGGCTAGTTAGTTGGGGACATTGGTTCAGTTTTTTCAATGTCATCATCTCTATGCTGATTGGTACCCGTTACATCGCCGAATCTCCCTGGCCAGAGACTTTTCTTGGTCAACTGTACCTAGCATCATCTTGGGTAGGCCACTTCGGCTTTTTAGTCTTTGGTTTATATGTACTTTGCTTATTCCCTCTCACTTTTATCGTTCCAAACTTTAAACTGTTTAGAATTGTTGGTGTGTTAGCAAGTACCATTGGCCTAACCGTTTTACTACTGGATACACAAGCTTATCAAGAGCTTAATTTGCACCTTAACCCTATTGTTTGGGAGTTGCTGTTAAGTAACGATAAAAATGCCATTAACGCAAAATGGCAAACCTTATTCGTTCTTGTTCCTATTATTTTCTTTGTGCAACTTGCTCTAGCTGAGTGGGTTTGGCGCAAACAACGAAAACTGTCTCACAAACGCATTGGTCGCCCAATTGCGGCGGTATTCTTTGTCGGCTTTATCTTTAGTCATCTGATCTATATTTGGGCAGATGCGACTTTCTATAATCCAATCACAAACCAAAGAGCAAACTTCCCGCTTTCTTATCCAATGACTGCTAAGACCTTCTTAGAGCGTCAAGGTTGGTTTGATAAAGAAGAATACCAAGAGCGCATAGAGCGTGGTGATGCCAATAGTGATGTGCTGACCTACCCTCTAGAAACACTGAAGATCAACAATGACAGAAGCCAAAACTATAACTTGTTGATCATCATGGCAGAGAACCTTCGTGCCGATAGCATGAACTCAGAAACGATGCCAACGCTGACTCAGTTTGCTAGCGATAACCAAAACTTTAGCCACCATCTTAGCTCTGGAAATGATAATTCCGCAGCCTTTGGCCTATTTTATGGTATTCCTGCAACCTATTCGGCCAGTGCTCGTCACTTTGAAACCGAACCGCTATTTATTCAGCAACTAAAATATCGTAACTACGATTTAGGGCTATTTAGTGGCGACGATGCCTCTGCCAATATCTATGACGACATCATCTTTAATGGCCATGAAGATGACATCATAGAAGTTCGCAGCAAATCCGATAGGGGCGCAGTTAAAAGCTGGCAGCAGTGGCTTAGCAACGAAGCGAATAAAAACTGGTTTAGCGTGCTTCATCTTACTCAAATGCAATACTTTGAGGACCATGTTGATGACATATCCGGTAAAAATGCGAAATCGGTACTGAAAAAAGCCTACAACACATCAAGTAGTAAAGTTGACGGTAATATCGAGCAAATACTCGATACACTCAAACAACAGCAACTACTCGATAAAACCATTGTCGTTATCACCTCTGATCACGGTTGGGAATTTAACGAAACCAAAACCAATAGCTGGGGCGCAAATAGCAATTACAGTAACTATCAACTGCAAGTTCCAATGGTCGTTCATTGGCCAAATAAGCCGGCTCATGAATATACTCATGTAACCAGTCACTTCGACCTATCCGTCACTTTGATGCAAAACCTATTAGGTGTCACATCAAACCCAGTTGACTTTAGCAGTGGTAAAAACTTATTTGATACCAAAAAACGTCGCTGGACAATGGCAGGTGATGCTCGTGAATTTGCGCTGATCTCTACCAATGGTGTGACCGTATTAGATCGCTATGGCAACTACAAAGTCTATGACCAAAATTACCGTAGACAGCGTGAAGCAAAACCAAAGCTATCCATTATTATGCAAGGGTTATCAGAAACTAAACGTTTCTATGACCAAAACTAGGTAGAGTTTTGCGTAGGTCTCTACCTTGATTGCAGCATCTTGATAAAAGAGAGCTTCGGCGAAAGGTATTGCTCTTTATTAGTGTCGACTAACCGCTTAGCTTAACCATTACATCTGATCAGACCAAAAAGGCTAGAACAAAAATACGTTCTAGCCTTTTACATCTAATCGCTTAAATATTGATTTAGTCAAAACCGTAACCCTTGAGCTCAGCAGATTCTTTTTCTTCCTAAGCAATAACCATCTGTTTCACTCATAATTAAACCCCGCCCTTCAGATCCACTGAATTAATAAACTGACGAATACCCCTGTTATACTTTCAAATTTATTCATCACTTTTTATACAATTGTAGTAATTGGTATAAAAAGTTAGCTATATGGCTATGTTTTGCTTTTTACCCTACAATGTTAGCTATATAGCTAACAGATGAATGGATAAGTTATGGCAAACCGTGAGCAAATAGGACTAAAGATAAAACAACAACGGAAAGATAGGCACCTAACCCAGTCTCAACTCTCTAAGCTAACTCGTATTAACAAAACAACCATATCTGAGATTGAGAACGGACGATTCACTGGTTCGTTTGATATTTTCGAAAGGTTACTGGATGCCGTTGACTTACGATTTGATGTTGTAGCTAAAGAGCACACGTTGCCCAATTGGAATGAGATAGATGATTTATTCTTAGAGGATTAAGATTAGTGAGCATTCAATTACCCAAAAAAGTATCTAAATTGTCTGTATTAGCACAAGGTGATGAACTTGGCCTACTGATACATGGCTCTACCCATGTATACACCCCAACTCAAGAGGGACAATACGTCTCACTGACCATGACTAAAAAGGAATTGGACAGTTATTCATCCGGTTCAATTCACCCCATTTTTGCACAAAACCTCCCAGAGGGATTTAACCGTCGATTCATTGCAGAAAAACTAGCAAGGTATGCGAAGGTTAATGATATGTACCTGCTGGCACTACAAGGTGACAACGGGATTGGGAGGCTGTCTTACAAAGGTGATTTTGAATTACCTAATATCGAAACAGTTGGCCTGCAAGATATCCTGAACTACAAGGGCAAAGAACCACTTTTCCCTCAGCTCTTAGAAAAATATTACCTACGCAATTCATTAGCCGGCGTACAGCCTAAAGTAAGCGTTCCAGCTAAAATAGACCGGACCCTCGAACAAAAAGATTTAATTGTAAAATCCTTCGATAGTGAGTTTCCCTTACTCACAGTTAATGAATACGTTTGCATGGAAGCCGCAAAGTTTTGCGGTCTGGAACCACCTAAAACCTACCTCTCCGAGTCTCTAGAAACCTTTGTTGTTGAACGGTTCGACTCAGATGAACTCGGTAATAAATTAGGGTATGAAGACTTCACAACACTTCTCAAGAAACCCAATGATCCGGATGCCAAATATACGGGAAGCTATGAGACATTATTGAGGGCAACACATCTTTACACCAATGATATGTCCGAAGTTGAGAAAATGTATCGGTACATTGTGTTCAATTGCTTAATTGGCAACGGTGATGCGCATCTCAAGAATTTTGCCCTGCAATACGATAAGAATATGAAGAATATTCGAGTTACTCCCCCATTCGACATTACCCATACACTCATTTATGACTCCATTGATAACAAAATGGCTCTCAAAATGGCCAACAGCAAAGTATTTCCTGACCGAGATCACCTGTTAAAACTTGGAGAGAGCAAAACATTTAACATCAGGAATCGCAAAGATATCATTGAAGAATTAGGGGACTTAATCTCTGATTTTCTCACACTATCTGCGGAGATTAAGATCTTTGATGGATTAAAGGATTCGATAGAAAAGCACGTATCAAGATCGCTAAAAAGTAGCTACTCAACCAAGTCGTACCGCCATGACCGAAAACTTAAGTTTGAGTAGTACCCTTTTGTCTGTCTTAAAAAACATCATAGCTTCGCTTCAACCATCTTGTGTTTATCAGAACGAATATGAACCTAAAGCTTTTATATGACCGAACAAAAAACCTCATAGAAAACATCCATTTCACAATAAAACCGGAACGACTTTCTATAGAAAAGAACAAATACCAATAAAATAAGTCATTTTGCCTAAAAACCAATCAAACGAACCACTTAGGGCTTTACAAGCCACCTGAAGCTTTATAATATAGCGCCCATGGAGAGATGGCTGAGTGGTCGAAAGCACCGGTCTTGAAAACCGGCAACCGTTAATAGCGGTTCTAGGGTTCAAATCCCTATCTCTCCGCCATATCTAAGCCCCTGATTTATCAGGGGCTTTTTACGTTTAGGAACTAGGGAGTCACTTCAAATCCAATGAGGTGAGTCAATTGTATCTTTATAAACATCCCAATTCGGTCTATTACACCCGAATCTGCACCCCTAAGAAGCTAGTAAAACTGGGCTTCCCATTCGACTTTAAGATAAGTCTTCGTACTAAATCTCGTCCTACAGCACTGAGACGAAACCTGGCTACTGCACCAATTGTGGTTCAATCCCTAGATAAAATGCCATTAGATAGGGAGTTCAGTAGTGAGTATCTTGGTCAATTCAAATCTGAGCTTAAAAAGCACATTGAAGAATCATGGTCGTCACTCTCTAATCATCTTGATTTCAACTCAAGCTCACTATCGGCTACAACACCCAAGGCAACAGCGCCCCCAAAAGAAAAAAGCAATGGGGCTCCTCCCTTAAATCAATGGTTAGATGAATTCATTAGCTACAAAGAAAGTGAAAACATTACTCCACTGTCCATTCATCAACTAAAACAACGCATTCATCACTTCATTACATTCTATTTAGAGTTAAAAAGTCAATCGCTAAATACCGCTCTATTTATGTCATACATTGAGCGTTTAAATTTAGAAGGGCGTAGTACTAAAACAAATAAAGGGTTTCTTGCCTCCGTTAAGCAATTCTTTAAATGGTTAACTGCGATGGAAAAAATCCCGTCCAATCCGACTCAAAATCTACTTTATACTTTCAAATCTAATCAGCACGCTTCGGATCAACGTTCTCGTTGGTCAGAGAGTGAACTTCATACATTGATCCATCACCCTGCTTTCAACAATGCCTCAAAGAGTTTGTTTTGGATAACACTTCTTCAATTGTATATGGGGCTTAGACCATCAGAGGCGTGCCAACTACGAACTATTGATGYCCGACATAACGAGCCTATCCCTTGTATCAGCATCACCGATGCAGGAGAGCACCAACACGTTAAAAATAAACACGCAATTCGAAAAGTCCCCGTCCACCCTGACTTAATCGAGATGGGCTTTATTGCGTATGTCAAAGATTGCAAAACCGTTCAGTTGTTTGAGTRTCGTGCSAAAGGCAAGAATCAAGATTGGTCTAAACAGTACCGCACTCAGTTTGGACGTATTCAATGCACTATGGGAATGCTTCCAGGATCTCGACCCACRGCATATGGATTACGTCATACTTTCATTGATACGCTGAAACAACAAAGCATCGAAGAGGTGCAAGTGGCTGAACTTGTAGGGCACACCAATCACAACATGACCTACGGACGCTATGGTAAGCGCCTGAATCTTAATGAACGACTGCGTATTGTGTCTCTATTCTCCCTCTMTCCACAGGAGGTGTCGTTATGAAACATCGAACTCARGAAGCTGTGCGGKCTTTATATCTCTACCTTCAAGATGAGCCCTGTAATCATCAATTAGATCTGAGTCATTATTTAGCCTGTGGATGGTCTGAGCAGGAACTRAGACGACTCGTTAAGYTACTAAGGCTCCTAATAAATGAGTCGAGTCTTGAACCAAGACAGCTTGATATTTTCCCTTCACGTTGGCKGCAGGACATATTCAAGGTACTTGAAATTGCAGAGCCTAAAACGGAGGAAAAGCTTTCAAAGAAAGCAATGGGGTACGCGATGAAAGCTTTAGCAGAGCACGGATACATAATTGAAGGTATCGATAGCCATCAGGCATGTTTGAACGTACGAAAAAGTGGGGTGAGCTACCAACTTACCATTCAAARTGCTGAAGATAGGCAGATGAAAGGGCTTATCATCCTCCCTCTTTAATGCTCAAAGCCCCTTTAAGGGGCTTTTCTTTTTTGTGAAGCCAGTAACACTTCTATGCAGAGTTGGAAATTAATGCGAAAGATTTTCAAAAATCCTCCGTAATCAAAAAGTGAGACCCAATAAAAATAATAATAAGGCCATCATGAATACAACTCTACTTACTAAATACTCCAACATTATTGAAGCTGAATATAAGCAAAATGGAGCTGAATCAACGTATAAATCAAACATGTCTTTTTTGAGAACCATCAACGAAGCACTAGCATCATTCATTTTTGAAGAAGTCACACACAGTGATATCAAAACTATCATTACCCTATGGCAACAAAGTGGCAAAAGTAACAAGACAGTCTGTAACTATCTTACCGTTATGCGTAAAATTTTTMGGCTAGCAACCTCTGATGGGCTTTTTAATGTTAATCCTATGGATGAGATTAATAACCCAGTCACCCCTAAAAGTGTCATTCAGGCAAAAGCGACTAAAGAAATAGTCCCTTTCACACTCCCAGAAATTCAAAAAATCGAATTGGCTGAGACCGATTGTATCGGAGGAAAGATGTTGACCAAATTTATGATCCAAAACGGGTTACGTCCGTGTGAAGGTGTGGTTGTTAACCTTGAGTCATTTGATTTTGAAGCGAGTACTTATTTGGTTGACTTGTCTAAACCATTACTTGAATACAAATRCCCAAAAACTGAAATGTCTAGACGTGTTGTGACGCTCAACAAAGAACTTTGCGCTGAGATTCAAGCTTATATTAAGACCCTTGGTGATCTAGAGACATATGAAATTGAAGTGGTTCTCGCGGATAATCGTACGAAGATCAAGCGTATGTTTACGCCTATTTTCATAAATGAAAAAACAGGGAAGCACTATAAGCACACAAAAGATTTTGACCAATCATTTTTTAGTCCGTTCTTAAAGCAGAATGACATTGCAAAGCGAGGTGTTGTGCAATGTCGTAAAACATTCGCATCTATGGCGATATCAAACGGCTTATCGCTAAAGTGGGTAGCCAATGAGTTGGGGCACAGTACGACACAGATCATTGAGCGACACTACGCTAAATGGGTACCTACAAGCGAAATATCACCAGAAGACAAGCTTCGTCAATGTTTTACGGCCACAATCAGCCATAAATTTTCACCGCCAAATACATTAGATATAGCCTCAACACAAAAGCCTCAATGGTTTAAAAAACTAGGAAATTCTATTTCGAGTTTATTGGGGCGAGCTGTTTAGCGTAGTCAGTACGGCGGATAACAAAAAATGAAAGATTTCTGAAAATCCTCCGTAATGTATTTATAAGGGCTCAGTAAACTAAAGTATCGTCTATTTAATATGCTTTGCGCCCGATGAGAGTTGCGGTATCTCCGTGACTCAAAAATGATACAAAGCGATTTCTAATGCTAGTCGTYTGAAGATATGGAGGTCTATGATGCGAGAGAGTAAACATCACTTAAAAGTGTTTACCATTATAGAGAGTTGCCAAGATGTCACTTTGGTAGAAAAGGACGCTCTCTCGTAACCAAGTATGCTGATATTACACTTTTTCTTCGAAAAAATGCATATCARCCTTGGCAAACTTAGCAGTTTAATCGCTTGTCACTTAGGTGCACATAATGCGAAAAGAAATTCCAATATTTGCTGGGCAAAAGAACTACACCATTACTGCTAAGTCTAAAGCAACATTAAAGCGTTCATTAGCTCATACTCTGCGTCATTTGCCTGGACTGCAAGAACATGAGATGAAATCGATTGAGTGGAATGAAAACTTACTCGACCAAAATACCCTTTATATTGATGATAAAATGATACCTTTAGAAAGCCTTTCCAATGAGCAGAAAGAATCTCTCATCGAGCGCTTTACTAGCCCCACCGTCATCAATAAAAAACAAAAACAAACTCAACTTGGCAACTATCGCGCCAAAATAAAAAAGACGATAGTCTCTGAACAAAAACAACAGAATCTACGCCTTGTGACACACTTAGAGTCGCTACTTACTTATACCCAACAAGACATAATTGATGAAAGTATTCTTGAAGTGATACAGCCGTTTTTAAAAACACGGGCAAAACAACGTTTAAATATGCTTAAGAAATACATCCACGCTCACAATGCGCTTACTGATACGGAACGAGCAGGTCAGCACACGCGCTATCAAGAGGTGATTTTTAAAATACCGAATCAATGGCAAGTCAACAATGAAACATTCACCTCTGAACACAACTACAAACTGTTAAAAGGTTTCCTAGCTCGTGTATTACCCGAGCACCCGATTAAGCTAGCAGTGACTCATGGCGATGAGCGACTCGATCACGAAGATCTATGCAGTCATATACATTGCTTTATCGATGGAAAAAATAGCATAACGCAGACTTTTG
>NZ_LZFW01000017.1 GCF_001676025.1 Vibrio sp. UCD-FRSSP16_30 | reverse complement strand
CAAGAGCATGCGGGTCACTTACTAGAAGTGCTTGAAGATCGTTATCAAAACAGCAGCACAATCGTCATCAGCCAATTACCCGTAAAGGAGTGGTACAACATGATCGGTAACGCTACCGTTGCAGACGCGCTAATGGATCGGCTCGTACACAATAGTCATCGAATAGAACTGGGAGGTGAATCAATGAGAAAACTGGCGCAATCCGATCACTTAGAGTAAAAATAAGAAGAGAGAAAAACGGCAGGATCTGGTGATCGGAATAAACCGAAACAGCTGATCGCAATCACCGGAATACGCAGTGTAACTGCGCGACGCGTTTTTGTTGATTTCAACATAGCATGTGCTTCTTCTATGCCCTCCGCGTCATTTCTTTCTTGAGCTGTAGCAAGTAATTGCCTTGCTAATACAGCTTCTTCGCGTTGCTCATCTGTTTGTGCTTGATATAAAGAGTGCACATAATCTGTAGCACTGGCCGCATGTGCGCCACTGCTACCGTCGTTTGCAAATACTCGAATCACCGTCATAACGTCGAATCCTCACGCAGACGTTTTAATAACAACTTTGTACTCAGCGACGTTTGCAATGTCGAAAACTCTGTCGATAACGCATCAAGTTGAGTAAGAACAGCAATAGCGTCCGCTGCGGACTTGTAGGTGTTACACCACTTAGCGAGTTGATTAACCAAAGAATTAAAGCGTACTAATTCTTGTGCTATGGCATTCAACTCAGTTGTTGGCATGACATGTATATTCACTCGTGTCATTGCCGACTCGACAGTCTGAGATAAACTTCGAGTAGTTAGGTCCGATTTATGCTGCCACAGCATTTTGTTTTCTATCGATGTACGAAGTTCAATGCGCGCTTTTTTGTCATTAAGATAGTACTGACAGAAAGCATCAAACTTTGCATCTTCAAATTGTGTCGATTCTTTAAGTGCACTCTTTGTGACTGCTTTACTGGAGATAATTAACGAATGCAATGCAGCGCTAAAAATCTCATGGTCGGATTCATTTTTTAAAAGTGAAAGGGCAACTGCCCTTGGAGTTGTGGACATAAGCGTTACCTTTGTTTTTTTATTATTGGTAAATAGCGACAGCACAAAGTGACATGCGAAGTCAGCATCAAGCTTGCAGCTTTGACGCAAAGACTGAATAGAACGGTTTGATTGAAAAACAAGCGATACGCAAGAGGTAATATCACAATGTAGATGTGATGAATAATGAAGTGCGCTTGTTAATGGCAGAGTTTTAGCGAGAAAACTCTCGCAAAATTGAAGGGTGAAACGATGTGATATTGAGTCTAGTTTAGTTCTAGTTTTTTCCGTTATTAGCATGAAACTTTTTATCTTATTTGATTAAGTTATCTCATACTGAACAGAAGAACTCAACATTTAATAAAAACTTTTTACTCTCTATCGATATCGAATATAATCCTAATTTATACATTATTTTATGCAATACAGCCAAATACTTTACAGCTTACCTAGACCTGTAAACCACGTTATTGAGTGTGAATGTGCGAGATTACGCGGTCTGGGCGCGTAGCTCAGGCGGTTCTTAGGTGGCAACCTAAGCAAGGTCTGAAGACGGAGAAATTTGAAAAATTTGTACGGCGAAAGAGTAACCTTGCTGTTCGCTTTTATCTTAATCTCAGCATCAAATATTAACGACAGAAATGTCAATTTAGTAGGTGGCAATTCTCCAGTATTTCACACGACTTACCCACTCAAAATCACTTCATTGAGAACAGAATAAAAATAGGCAACGAATACTCGTCACCCATTTTTGATACGATAATAGCTTAGTGTAAAGCATCATATTTGGATTGAAGATAATCCAAAGCGTTCGTCGCGAGACCATTTTTTTCATACCCCGAGAGTACACAACGCTGAAGAAACACCGTCATCGCACCAGACATATGGTAAGCCGTTTTTAACGATTGTTGTCTTGGAATGCTTCGTTGTTGTAAACGCATAAAAATAAGCTGCCTTAGCTCATTTTGATAATGCTTCCAGTCATAGTTTGATTCTTTAAATTGGTTGGGGGTTTCTAGTACATCTAGAATGCAACTAGAGCAATGTACTACCAGGCCTGCATAATTTGTCGTAGTCATAACATCCCTTACAAATCTGTTAAGTTGATTGAATTCTCTCCCTTTCTCTGTAGCAAAAAAAGGAAAGTTGCAGTACATTACACATCATTATTTACCATTAAATGAGCTAAACGCACGTTTACCGTGTATTTATAGTAACACTACAGAAGCTCATTACAAGTATTTTTTACACGGAAAACGTACACAATGAACATTAAATGCAACCTATCTCGAATTCTCGGTGAACGGAGAATGAAGATTTCAGATTTATCAAGAGAGACAGGGGTCCACAGGAACATCCTAACCCGTATCTATAACGAGACGGCTAATCGAGTCGACTTAGACGTAATTTCGGCAATCTGTATAAATTTGTCTATTGATGTTGGAGAGTTGTATGAAGTTTGCTCTAAAGATAAATAACGCACTAAAAAGTAGTTTTTGTGGCGAAGGACTGCTGCTCTGCCTGTAGGATCACAAATTTGGAGTTATGCTGACTATCACGGTTCTGGACAAAATCACTTAAGGAAAATATATATTAGCTATTCATGAATAACGGCAAGTATGGGAAAATGCTTAATCAGGATCAGGGATCAAATACTGATGGTACACTTCAGGTAAACTGTTACAGACTCCAGTTAATATAACGCAATCAGTCCCAACAATTGAAATCCAACTCAAATTAGTTCATGCAATGCCCTACTTCAACTCCGAGCTGCAACATCCTAAATATTCAGATAGCCTCCATCATTTCTTTACAAATTACAGCAGGTTGTTTGAACCTCTAAACTAAACACTAGCGAAATCTATCTTTTCTTAGTCGAATTTGAATAAATGCTTCACTTATATAACTTTTATTTTTTCTGTCATAGGTAATAGTAATTGGGTCAGAATTTTTAAAAATGACTGCGAGTGACTTAGCCTTAAAATCGATTATGATCTGGTCGACAATTTTCAATAACATTTGTTTCAGCTGAACTCTCAAATCTCCTGATTTAATGTCCTGACATTCATCGACTAACTGATTGAGCTTGATATGATCTTCACATCTAAGCTGAGGGGTTTCTGTTTCTAGTTCAGCAAGCTCATCTTCGAGTTTAATCTTTTCTTTTTCTAAGCTCTGTATCTTATCTTTCGCTTGAACTAAGAAATCGTTATCATTTATATCTAACAGTATTTCAAACATTTTCGTCAACTGAGTTTTTAAATCTCCTATTTCAGCTTTCTTTGAATCAATGCTGTCTAAGTCTATACTCTTCTCTTTTATTTCAGATGCTGAAATATTTGAAGCAACAGCAGATAAAAAGGCTTTTTCCAATTCAGACGCTTCAAAACTCTTACAGCAATCAAGAGTCTCCTTGTGCTTGCCACAGTGAAGTCTATAAGCCGTTTTTGTAAACTCCCCTTTTCGGTTATACTGTTTTTGCAATTGGGAGCGAACCGTTGTTCTACATACGCTGCAAACCACTTTATTTTTTCCATATGATGAGAGAAAGTATGTATTATTTCCGTACGATTCCCTGCTGTTTGTCCTTGAAGCTTTTGCTGCTTGAATCGACAAAAAGTTAGCTCTTGTTGTTATAGATGGGTAATACCCTTCTAATTCAAATTTTTCAATTATCTCTCTGCCATTTAGTAATGATTTCATCTTGAAGGCTTTAAGCCCGTATAATGCAGGATTATCAAGAATTTTGCGTATAGTTGTCACGCCCCATGAATCGCGTTTGTTAGAAGGTGTCGAATACCCATTTTCAGTTAAGTAACGAGCTATTTGATTCAAGCCTTTGTTATTTAAATACTGTTCGACTATCACTTTAACGGAATCACTATTTTCATTGAGCTCATAACCATTTGGGGTTTTTGATATCCAATACGGAGTTGAACCAGCTACATCACCACTACCATCGAGCTTGAACTTCTTAACTTGTTGCTTAATAAAAGCTACAGAGCGCTTTTGTTTAGTCAACGACTCATCATGAGCACGTATCATCAAAGCAAGAGGTTGTATAAATTGTAAGGGTTGTTCTCGCAGAGATTGTTGGCTATAAACTTGTTCATCTATAGCGGTGACTATCGTAATCCCGCGATTTACCAGACTCAAAAACAAAGTTTGTGCTGACAAAATGTCTTCCCGACTAAGGCGATCAAGAGATTCAATAATTAAGACTGACCCTTCATCTACAAGACCGCTTTCGACTGAACTCATAAACAGACCTAACGCACCCCGTTTAAGATGCTTAGCATGAAACGCAGATAATCCCTCATCCGTCATAATCAATTCATCATTTATTTTCAAACCATATTTTTTGGCGATGTTCTTTGCATATTCTGCCTGACGTTCGAGTGAGCCTCCTTTTCTCTGTTCAACACTTGAGAATCGATTGTATAAATAAACTTGAGCTGCCATCTGAAATCCATTATCCATTTTAACAAAACCAATATACATGCAGGATACATTTAACACTAGGGCGATGGAAGTTTCGGCTACTTCCCAAGCTACACCCTAGGCGCGATGTATGCAGCGCAATTTATGGCGGCAATGAAGAAAACAGTCAATGTTGATGGTGTAATTGAAAGCGGAGACCTTTCTCCTATTTTTACATGGTTATCGGATAATATCTGGAGTAAAGGCAGTTCATTAACGACGGATGAATTGGTAAAACAAGCAACCGGTGAAACACTTAATGCTCAGTTCTTTAAAGATCATTTAAAGAACCGTTATCTATAAGCTATTAATCAAAAGAAAGACTATCAAAGTGGCAGCGGTTATTCCTGCCACTTTGTTTAACGAAATACAAAGCTTTATCTGCCTCAACAAATAAGGCATTAAACTCCGCCTTGCCAGTATGATCTATCGTGGTTGCGCCAATACTCAAAGTGACGTCAACATGAGTGGTTTCTAACTCAAAACTGACCGGTTTTTGCAATCGCGTCATAACCTCAATCACTTCGGTTTTATTGGTGTTTGGGCAAAGAATAATAAACTCATCCCCTCCCCAGCGCGAAAGCAAATCATAGCTACGAACTTGTTTTCGCAAGTGATCAGCAACCGCGATTAAGGCTTTATCACCCACCTGATGCCCATAATTATCGTTAACGCTTTTAAAGTAATCGATATCAATCAAAATAAGAGAGGTATTGGCTTTGTTTCGTTTTGCGCGAGAAAGCTCCGTTTTAGATAGGCTCTCAATCGCGCGCTTATTAAATGTATTTGTCAGAGGTTCAATTTCAGCAATACGATTTTGATGTACAAACATCTTGTGAACGCCAAAGGTCGCTAAAATCAACCCGCTAATGGACAATATATCACCCACAAATATCTCCAAAAACGCACTGTCATGAAGAATATGTTGCAGCTCTGCAGCTTGCTCAAGACACTCAAAAAACTCTCGAATCAAGATACACAATAAACCCAGTGTAATGGTGATATCTAATGTTTTGCGGCCAAAAACGACAATTCCGGTGATTAGAGTAAATGACAAGGACTCAAGTAAAAAATCAGTAAGGTTTATAATCTCGAAACTAAAGAAGATAAATATTGGAATGCAAATAGTGGGCAAAATAAGAAGGTAGCTCATATCAGGTCACCTCCTTGACTAATCGAGACTGAAATAATACACATAATAATTTTATGGAAATCACTGTATTACAATAATTTACAATACCTAATGAGCATATCGTTTCATAAGTATAAGTGCAAATAGAGTCTGGTTTTTAGCCGTTTTTACTCGGTAATAATTACGGCTAAAAGGGCTAGATAAGAGAAATGTGCTAAATACAAAACATTAAACAAAAAATGCCCCATTTAGGGGCATTTAAATTAAAGACTGATTGATCAATATTTCTTATAAGAAATGGAAAGTCGCATTTAACGTATAAGTATCAACAGCATCATGGCTTAGTTCAAATCTTTGGTAACCTGCACCAACAGAAATCATATCCATAACAAAGTACTCAGCGCCTACGCCGTACATGATATTGAAGCCATCATCATCTTGCGCGCCTGCATTGCCACTCAAGTCGTATTGGTGAGCACCTAAACGTCCGTAAAGGTGAACCGGACCTAAATCAATGCTTGGTTTAATGCCTGCATAGAATGTTTGAAGCTCATAGTTTCCTACTGAATCATCAAATGATCCTAGGTTCCAGTAGCCGGCTTCTAAACCAATGATAGGTAAGATACCCGTACCAACATGAAACCCGAAGGTGGTGTTGTTATCACTTTTAAAAGAAGACTGCCCTACTGAGCCACCTGCGTATAGCCATGAGTCCGCAGCGGCCATTGATGACGCGCCCATTAGGCCAATTGCAAGTGCATATTTAACGTACTTCATTCTAACTTCCTGTTTTGTTACTGCTTTTGAATCATATTATTATGTATCACAAATGAGAGTTTCGCAGTAAAGATTTACACATTTTGTATCGCATTTCGTATTCTCTTATCCGATATAGGATAAGGAGTACCCAATTGTTGAGCAAAAAAGCTCACCCGCAGTTCTTGTAGCATCCAATGAATCTCTTTAACAGACTCAGGTACTACCGCCCCTTTGGGTATTTTGTTCTTCAATTCTTGATATTCTTTAGCCACCGCTTCTACTTTTAGAATATGCAGTCGGTCGCGATTAGGGTCGATTGGCAGTTTTTCCATTCGTCTTTCAATTGCGCGCATGTATCGCAAAATATCAGGCAATTTTTTCCAACCACAATCGGTGGCAAAACCGCGATAAATAAGCCCTTCCAGTTGCGCTTTAATATCCGATAGCGCAAAAGCCATGCTTAAATCAACGCGACCTTTCAGCTTTTTATTAATGCTAAATGCAGTGGTAAGAATGGTTTCCACTTGTTTAGCGATATCCACGACTGTATCACCAAGCTCTGCACGAACATGTTCTTTTAAGGCTTCAAACTGTTCGGCTTGCCAAACCAATCCGCCACGCTCTTGAATCAGTTTATCCACACCACAGGCAATACAATCATCAATCAAATCTAAGACTTTACCGTATGGGTTAAAGTACAAACCAAGCTTTGATTTGTTCGGTAGATTTTGATGCAAATATTTAACCGGTGACGGCACATTCAAAAGCACTAAGCGGCGCTGACCTGCTTGCATTGCTTGCTGCTGCTCATACTCAGTTTCAAACAGCTTGATCTCAACACTTTGCTTTGCATCAACGATGGCAGGATAAGCTTTCACCTGATAGCCACCACGTTTTTGCTCATACACTTTGGGTATTTCGCCAAAGCTCCAAGTGTGTAGATCTTTTTGCTCTATATCGTCATCAGCCACTTTAGACAGTGTTTGCTGAACCTTTTCTTTTAGCGAGTCTTTTAGCTCGTATAAATCCGCGTGCTCTTTTAGCTTACGGTGACGATGATCAACGGCGCGGAACGTTACTTTAAGATGATCTGGGATTTGTTCAATTCTCCAATCTTCTCTTAACACTTCAGTACCGGTCATACGGCGCAGTTCTTTTTCTAAACTGTCGAGTAACGGCGCTTCTAATGGGGTCACTCTTGATAAAAAGGCGTCCGCGTAATTGGGCGCAGGCACAAAATTACGACGTAAAGTTTTTGGCAGTGATTTAATTAAGCTGACCACAAGCTCCTGACGTAAGCCCGGGATTTGCCAATCAAAACCTTCCGGTTGTACTTGGTTTAATACCGGTAACGGAATGTGTACCGTGACACCGTCACTATCATCACCGGGTTCAAATTGATAACTAAGCTTGAGCTTCAAGCCGTTTTGATGCCAGAAGTTAGGGTAATCAAGCTCGGTAACATGAGAAGCATCACTTCTAAACAGCATTTCCTTTTCAAAGTTAAGTAACTCTGAATTGGTTTTACGCTCTTGATTCCACCAGCTATCAAAATGACGCCCAGAAATCGCTTCTGTAGAGACACGTTGATCGTAAAAATCAAACAACTCATCATCATCAACCAAAATATCACGGCGACGAGATTTGTGTTCAAGCTCTTCCACTTCTCGTAATAACTTACGGTTTTGCTTAAAGAAACTGTGTTTGGTTTCCCAATCCCCTTCGACCATAGCCGAGCGAATAAATAACTCACGACATAAAGGTGGATCAATTGGGCCGTAATTAACCGTACGTTTAGGGACGATTGGAATGCCATACAAAGTCACTTTTTCGTGAGCTTGCACTGCGGCAGGTTTCTTCGCCCAATGAGGCTCACTGTAGCTACGCTTAATTAAGTGCCCAGCAAGGGGTTCAATCCATTCAGGCTGAATTTTGGCAACAATTCGCCCCCATAGACGCGATGTTTCCACCAGCTCTGCGGTCATCACCCATTTAGGCTGTTTCTTAAATAACCCAGAGCCTGGGAAGATATGAAAACGCGCATTACGCGCCCCTTGATATTCGTTCTTCTCTTGATCTTTAACACCAATATGCGACAACATGCCACTAAGCAGAGCGCAATGCACCGCTTCGTAATTTGCCGGTTCTTGGTTTACTTTAATGTCTAATTCACGCAGTGACTGGTTTAACTGGAAGTACAAATCTTGCCATTCACGCACTCGCAAATAGCTCAAGTAATCTTGCTTACACTGACGGCGGAATTGATTGGAAGACAACTCTTTTTGCTGATCTTTCAGATAATCCCAAAGATTAACAAAACTTAAAAAGTCTGAGTCTTTATCAGCAAAACGGCGATGCTTTTCATCAGACGCTTGCTGCTTGTCACTTGGGCGTTCTCTTGGATCTTGAATCGATAAAGCAGACGCAATCACCATCACCTCTTTTGCACATCCCAAACGAGGCGCTTCAATCACCATGCGACCTAAACGAGGATCAATAGGTAGGCGAGCTAATTTGCGACCAATGCCTGTTAAGCGTTTACGAGGATCGGTTACCGAACCATTAATTGCGCCTAACTCTTCAAGTAGACGCACACCATCTTGGATATTACGACGATCTGGCTTTTCGACAAAGGGGAACGCTTCAATGTCACCAAGCCCTAGTGCGGTCATTTGCAAGATAACCGAGGCAAGGTTGGTTCGCAGAATTTCCGGATCGGTAAACTCTGGACGCGATAAGAAATCTTCCTCATCGTACAGACGTATACAAATACCTTCCGCTACACGTCCACAACGACCCTTACGCTGATTGGCACTGGCTTGAGATACAGGTTCAATAGGCAATCGCTGAACCTTAGTGCGGTACGAGTATCGACTAATACGGGCGCTACCTGGATCAATAACATAGCGAATACCCGGTACGGTCAATGAGGTTTCTGCCACGTTGGTTGCTAGAACAATACGGCGACCAGTGTGAGACTGGAAGATACGGTTTTGTTCAGAGGAGGATAACCTTGCGTATAACGGCACCACTTCCGTGCTGCGAAGATTACGTTTGGTTAACGCATCCGCGGTATCACGAATTTCTCGCTCACCATTCATAAAGATCAGGATATCCCCTAACCCTTCATCACACAGCTCATCTACTGCATCAAAAATACCTTGCAGCTGATCTCTATCCTCATCATCGTCACCCGATAATGGACGATAGCGAGTATCCACAGGATAAGTCCGTCCCGAGACTTCAATGATTGGCGCGTTATTAAAGTGCTTTGAAAATCGCTCAGGATCGATGGTTGCTGAGGTGATGATGACTTTTAGATCGGGGCGCTTTGGCAAGATATTGCGCAGGTAACCCAATATGAAATCGATATTAAGACTGCGTTCGTGCGCTTCATCAATAATGATGGTGTCGTATTGGTTTAAGTAACGATCATGTTGGATTTCGGCCAGCAAGATACCATCGGTCATTAGCTTGATTTGTGTGTTTTCACTGATCTTATCGTTAAAACGAACTTTATAGCCAACAAACTCACCAAGCTGGGTTTCCATTTCCTCGGCAATACGACTGGCAACGGAGCGCGCCGCTAAACGTCTTGGCTGAGTATGACCAATCAGCCCGGTTTTACCACGACCCAGTTCGGCGCAAATTTTTGGCAGCTGAGTGGTTTTACCCGAGCCTGTTTCACCGGCGACAATCACGACCTGATTATTGGCAATGGCTTCGCTAATTTCGTCACGCATTTGGCTGACGGGTAAAATTTCTGGGTACTCAATGGTCGGCATATTGGCGCAACGCGCCTGCACCGTCATCATTGATTTAGCAATATCTAAGGCTATTTCATCAAATACGGCATTTTTAGCGCCCTCTTTATTGATGCGACTGGCACCTTGAATGCGTTTAGAGAGGCGAAAACGGTCTTTAATCATGCACTCTTTAAGTGCTGATTTTAATGAAGAAGCGGTGTTTGTCTGTTTTTGAGGATGAGATTGGGTCAAAACAATTCCGAACTGATAACGATTGAAAGGTAGAACTGGATAAATTGTATCACAACAACCATAAAAAAAGCGCAGACCATTTTGCCTGCGCTTTACTTGTTGTATTCAAAAACGATTAACTCACACTAAAAATCAAATTGAACGTACACAGAGTTGTAGTTACTGCCGCCTTTAATGCGTCCATATTGCGACGATTTTTCAAAGATGGCCGAGCGATGGTGAATGGAATAACCAAGCCATACATTATCAATTGAGCGCGCGTTAAACATTGAGCCTAAGTTGACGTCCAAAGAGAAATCCAAGTAATTGAGGAAATTATTTGGCTCTTTGCCTTTAGTAGCAAATTCGTTCTTCTCTAGTGAATTGATCTTAGAGGTATAAGACATCCCCTCAGCAACACCAAAGCGCCAATCAAACGGCCATGTAAAAGTATAATAAGCTTTGATGGCTAAGATATATTCTTGGCTAGAAGCTTGATCTTGATGACTCCAATGCCAAGCAAAACCTGGGGTTAAGTAAATATCCAGTGGCAATCCAAACAAGCTATCCGTCAGTGGATGACCATAAAATAACGAAGTCAGTTGGCTGTTGTATGGATCATCTTCAATCTCTCCACCGATGATATCGCCAAGATTGGATGGCGTACCCCAGCCATGGGCAATTCTTAAATACGGTTTATTCGATAGGTGAGATTTACGCTTTTTATCAGGATCATTGAAAAAACCAATCCCTAAGTAGTATTCCGTCTGTAACTGGTCATCAATAACCGCAGAATGTTCAGCGTTATTATCCAACATATGCAGATTTACAGCGCCAAGCAGATACAGATTTGAGATAACATGATAATTGGCGCGAATACCAGCAAAGTAATCCACCCCTGCATCGATATCTTCAAAACCTAGAGCGTAATAAGCGCTGTTAAAATCACTACTTTTTAAACGAAGTGAGGCGTGGGGTTGCAGCGTTAAACTGCCAAATGCGTATTCGCCTTCTGTGCCTAGCGTGGTATACCAATTACCGTGTTTATCCGTCATTAACTCCGAATAGGCAAACCAATCCTCACTATACTGATATTCGCCGCGAAGCCCCATATCCAAGGCATCGGCGCCATACGCATTTTGAATTTCAGCGGGGATATCAACAAATCGAAGGCGACCCAATAACGATACATTCCAATCACTGTCTTTAGGGTTATAAACATAGCCCCCAATGGTGAGTCCCTTTACATACACATAATCATTTTCAAAATAAAGCATAGGGATAAAGGTGGTGACACGCTCGGCATCATCAAGATCGAGCCCATTGACATAAGGGACAGAAGCGGAGCGTACCACCCCGGCAAGACCCCAAGTTTGTTCAGGGTTTTGAGATTCTAATGGGGGCTCTGTTTGTGTTTGTGCTCGCGCCGCGGTTGCTAATGGCTTTTCTTCAACCGTTTTTTCTGCCTTGTTTTCCGCCATGGCAGGTGAAAGAGCAACTAATAAAGAGGCCGCAAGTACCCTTGGTTTAACTGTATTCATAGAGTCCTTTCATAAATAAGTAGTGTTCAAACTAAAAACCACTATTTATTATAGGTTTACATCTATGAAATGTGACAGTTTATTGCAAGTTAAGATGATTTTTTTGTTAGCAAATACCCTGCCAAATCGCATAACTGCCACTGACTAAACACAATAATAACGAAATGCGCCTCATCCACTGTTTAGACAAATACGCCACACTGCGCGTTGCCGCCCAATAGCCCAGCATGGCACTGGGAATAAGCGGTAAAGTTAACCCTACGTGTAGCATGGTAAATCGCCCAACCGCAAACAGTACTGCCAGAGAAATAAACGAACTGAACACAAAAAATGCGGATAAATTGCCTCTGAGGCTATTGGCTTCCTGATGCTGTAGCAATAACGCCATTGGCGGGCCACCGATCCCCGAGCTTGTGCCCATGAAGCCCGACAAAAAGCCGGCAACTAACATTCGATTTGGTGTTGGTTCTAAGCGATACGGTAATAAACTAATCATAACGGCTAATAAAACGAAGATACCCAGCGCCAGTGATAACATACTGGCAGAGACATACAATAGAATCATGCCTCCTAATACAGAGCCAGGAACTCGTGCATATAACGCCAGTTTTAATCCGCCAAGACTAATATCAGTACGATACTTGAGAGCATTAAACAGCGAGATACACAGCCCCACCAAACAGATGGGCGCAGGAATGTAATCCATAGAAATATGAAACAGTAACGGCGCTGAAACTATGGCTAATCCAAAGCCGATGCTAGTCTGAACAAACGAGCCAAGGAAGATTAATAACATGGCTAATAAGGTTGAGGTTTCAAATAAACCAAGCGTGTGCATGGCAACTCCAAAGTAGTTTTGCAAAATTCGTTATTGACTTCATAGCCTCTCCTGCTGCATAAAATGATGAGTTAAATCACAACGCAAAGGTAAATCGCATGTTCAATACGCTTCAATCTCTATTTAAAAAGCTATTAGATGGCAACGATCTCGCCAGTCATACTCAAGCTCAGCCAAAGCTCGCGATTGCCGCTTTATTGTGTGAAGTTACCGCAGCCGATCATGCACAAACAACCCAGGAGCTCACGGCTGAAGTTCAAATGCTGCAAAAACTGCTTGATATGACAAAGGAAGAGGCAAGCAAATTGTTAGACAATGCTCGGCAACAAACAACACAATCTGTGTCACTCTATGATTTCACGTCTCAGCTAAGAGACTTACCTCGCCCACAAAGAAATGAGCTGATTAAAGCGATGTGGACAGTTGCCTACGCTGATGGTGTGCTTGACCCTATTGAAGAGTCAGTCATCCGAAAAGTGGCAGAGCTTATTTATGTCGATCACAGTGACTTTGTGAAAACCAAGCTAGAGATCCAAGAAACGCAATTAAAAGATTAGCGATTAAAAGACAGCTTAAAGCATCGTAAGAGCAAGTTTTGCCAAATTATAAGCGTCGGCATAACCTGAGTGTTGTCGACCTTCCCACTCAATATTGACCGCTTCTTGCGCCGCTTTATGCCCAATGCGTTTTTCTTTTAGGCGATGTTGCATGCGATACAAGGTCGCTAAATTGACGAACTCAACAAACGGAAAATCGATGCCTTTAGCAAGGCATTCATTTCTAAAAATAATGTCGTCACGTCCCCAACTGGCGTAGATTTTATTTGGGCCACCAAAGTTTTTAATCATTGATTGCATCACCGCTTGCAATGGACGCCCTTGCTTTTCAACGGTTCTCGGGGTGATGCCCGTCAATTCCACACAAAACTTAGACACTTCGTCTTGCTCTGGTTTCACGTAATATTGGGCACGTTTAACAATTTTTTGCTTAGCGAGATCAATCTCAGCTAAGCCAATTTCGATGATTTCACCAGTTATGCCCTTGCCGTTTTCATTCCAGCAACACATTTCTAAATCAAAACAAACAACTCGGTTATAGTTCATTAAATCTTGTTCATAAGCGGGTTTAATTGTCGCTAAGTTTACCTTAATTTGACACACTCAAACACTAACTAAATTCATTTAACACCTTGAATTTCTCTTTATTAGCCCGCACATTTAGAGCAATTACCTTTTTCCATAACCTTATCTAACGAGACTGAAATCATGATCATCGACCTATCCGTGCCACTGACCACGTTTGATATGCTTCATGCAGGTTTGGCCGCATCAAGTGTAGTCCTGCTGATTATCGCAATTGCACGTAAGCCAAAGACCATCGAAAAAATTGTAGAAAAGCCGGTTGAGAAAATCGTCGAAGTTGAAAAGCCTGTCGAAAAAATCATTGAAGTAGAGAAAATTGTTGAAGTTGAAAAAGTGGTTGAGAAAGTCGTTGAAGTAGAGTCAAAACTCAAAACTGCCTCAACGGATTCCGCGCTACAACTGTTGTCTCTTTTGCAACAAGAAGCTCGCCTTATCGACTTCCTAAAAGAAGACATCTCCTCTTTTGCCGATGACGAAGTGGGCGCAGCTGCACGTGTTATTCACAGTGGCGGACAAAAAGTACTGAAAGATTATGTTTCACTTTCTCCAGTACGTGACGAATCAGAAGAAAGTAACATTCAAGTTGTTGAAGGCTTTGATCCTCAACAAATTCGCTTGGTGGGTAACGTAACAGGTCATGCACCTTTTAACGGCGTACTCATCCATAAAGGTTGGAAGGCTGATAAAATTGAGCTTCCAAAACTTGCAGAAAACTATAACGCAACAATTATTGCGCCAGCTGAGGTTGAGCTTTAATGACTGAATCTTCAAAATATATCGTTGGTATCGATTTAGGTACGACTCACAGTGTGCTGTCATTTGTTGATAAACAACAACAAGATGCCAAAGTACAAGTAATGCCTATCGCCCAACTCAGTGCGCCAGGTCAGGTGGAAAGCCTAAATCAACTGGGTTCGTTTATCTACCAACCCAGTGAGCACGAAATGGGCGCAGGCTCTCGCACGCTTCCTTGGACGCAATCACCAGAAGCGTTGGTTGGCTCGATTGCCAGAAAATTAGGCAGCAAGACCCCTATTCGTTTGGTTGCTAGCGCAAAGTCTTGGCTTGGTCACTCAGCGGTTAATCGCCGTGAAGCCTTCCTACCAGCTGGTAGCCCAGAAGAAATCACAAAAATCTCGCCACTGCGCGCGACAGAGCTGTATTTAGAGCACTTAATGCAGGCGTGGAATCATCAGCACCCAGACAACTTATTACAAGATCAAGATGTCACCATCACCGTCCCAGCTTCGTTTGATCCTGCGGCGCGCGATCTTACCGCAGAGGCGGCGCGTAATCTTAATCTGCACCATCTGACCTTGTTAGAAGAGCCACAAGCGGCGCTGTATAACTGGATTGAGAAAACCGGTGATGATTGGCGCAACCAACTGAGCTTAGGCGATGTGGTGTTAGTGGTTGATGTGGGTGGCGGTACGACCGATTTATCACTCGTAGCTGTTACGGAAGAAGATGGCAACTTAACGCTAGATCGTGTCGCGGTCGGTGAGCATATATTGCTTGGCGGTGACAACATGGATCTTGCCTTAGCTTATCGCATCAAAATGAAGATGGCCGAGCAAGGTAAAGAACTGCAACCTTGGCAAATTCAAACCATAGTACACGCTTGTCGTGATGCTAAAGAAGCGCTGCTGAACGATAAAGAATTGAGCTCAGTACCGATCGTGATTCCTAGTCGCGGCTCAAAGCTTATGGGCAGTACGCTAAAAACAGAACTGACAGCAGAAGAAGTGCAACAAACATTGGTTGATGGTTTCTTCCCTGTGGTGGACATTAATGAGCATCCAAAACAAGCTCGTCGCGGTGCATTAACTCAAATGGGTTTACCTTACGCGCAAGACGCTGGTGTCACTCGTCATATTGCCGCTTTCCTTAGCAAGCAAGCCGAATCTACCTCAGATGTGTTTGGCGGTATGTTTGGCTCTGATAAACCAGATTTTGTTAAACCAACCGCGATTTTATTTAATGGTGGCGTACTCAAAGCGGACACATTATCAGAACGCTTATTTGAAGTGATTAACCTTTGGCTGTCAGGCGCTGATGCACCGGAAGCGAAACTTCTACTTGGTTCTGATCTGGATTTAGCCGTGTCATCAGGCGCGGCTTATTACGGTCAAGTGCGCCTTGGTAAAGGGGTTCGCATTCGCGGCGGTATCGCATCGAGCTATTATGTTGGCATCGAAAGCGCCATGCCGGCTATTCCAGGTATGGCTCCGCCTATGGAAGCGCTTTGTGTCGCGCCATTTGGTATGGAAGAAGGCTCTGCGGCAGATGTACCGAGTCAAGAATTTGGCCTTGTGATTGGTCAACCTGTGCATTTTCAGTTTTATGGATCTAGTGTGCGCCGTGATGACAGCGCAGGTACACACCTAGATTACTGGCAAGATAGTGAACTGGATGAACTGCCGGAAATTCAAGTTACTTTGGATGCTCAAGAAGGCCGACAAGTGGGCGAAATTGTCGCGGTAAAACTGGCATCTCGCGTCACCGAGCTTGGCACCTTATATCTTGAAGCTATCGCCCAAGACAATGGCCAGAAATGGCACGTAGAATTTAGCGTCAGAGAAGAGTCCCCTTCTCTTTAATCGACAATCCTGCAACAGCACTGAGTCATTCAGTGCTGTTTATTCTATTCTGGCTTTGAGTTAATTATGGCAACCTCAACAAAATCTCGCTTTCTCGTCGGCATCGATCTTGGTACCACCAATACCGTGGTCGCCTTTTGTGAAAACAGTGACCCTCTCAAAGAATCACCGTTACAGCTGTTTGAAATTGATCAATTAGTCGGTCAAGGAGAAGTCGCTCGTCGCCCGCAATTGCCTTCATTTCGCTTTCATGCAACTGCTGAGCAATTTTCCCAAGATGCTCTGCAACTGCCCTGGACGCAGACAGCCATTGACGGTGATATCGAACATGTGATCATCGGTGAATGGGCTCGCGAGTTGGGCTCTCAAGTAGAAGGTCGACAAGTTTGCAGTGCCAAGAGTTGGCTCTCGCACAGCAATGTTGATCGCGAGTCTGAGATTTTACCTTGGGCAGGCGCAGACGATGTAGAAAAAGTCTCCCCTGTGATTGCCAGTGCCAGTTACTTAAATCATATTCGACATGCGTGGAATCACCGCAACCCAAGCCACCCTTTAGAAGAGCAGGAAGTGGTGATTACCGTCCCAGCCTCTTTTGATGAAACGGCGCGTAACTTGACGCTAAAAGCGGCAAAACTGGCCAATCTAGGTCAAGTGTTATTACTTGAAGAGCCACAAGCGGCTTGCTATGACTGGTATGCCCGCTTTGAACAACAAGATAATCCCGATCTTTCCGATATTCCACTGATCCTAATTTGTGATGTGGGTGGCGGTACGACTGACCTTAGCTTAATTAAAGCCAACTATACCGATGGCCAGTTAAGCCTGAGCCGTATTGGTGTGGGTGAGCACTTGATGTTAGGGGGTGACAATATTGATTTAGCGCTGGCGCACATCAGCGAGCAAAAACTCAATAGTAAAACGCCGATGAAAGCCCAAGCATTAGGCAAACTCATCTCGCAAACCCGCGCGGTAAAAGAAACCTTGCTCGGACTTGATGCGCCAGAAGAAGGCAAAGTGACCATTCTTGGCGGCGGCTCACGTTTAATTGGTGGTGCGCGCAGCGTGGCCATCAGCAAAACAGAAGTGCAACAACTAGGGTTAGAAGGGTTTTTCCCAAGTGTTGAACTTGACCAATTACCAAGCCAAAAACGAAGTGCGGTTGTTGAATTTGGACTGCCGTATGTTGCCGATCCTGCGGTAACTAAGCATGTGGCTCAGTTTCTTACCCAGCATCAGTCAGCTTGCGAAGATGCTCTTAACACCCAAAATGGCAACGCGATACCCGTCGCACTATTGGTCAATGGCGGCGCATTTAATAGCCCATTAATCAAACAGCGTATGCAATCGGTACTAGAGCATTGGCGTGGTGATGCCATCACCCTGTTGGATAATCCTCATCCAGATTATGCGGTTGCTTATGGCGCGGTTGCTTACAGCAAAGCTCGTCGCGGTGCACAGTTAAAAATTGGGGGTGGTAGCCCCCGCTCTTACTTTTTACACCTGCCAAGTAAAAAGAGCCAAGCATTGTGCTTACTTGGTAAAGGCGCAGAAGAAGGCACTGAAATCCGCCTAACCGGAAGACGCTTTGCTCTGACCTTAGATCAGCCTGTGCGCTTTAACTTGCTCACCACCACCGTAGACTCGTTAAGTGACTCTTCCATTCCTAACAATGGCTCACTGCACGCCGTTGATAGCGATTTAATGCAAGCCCTGCCGCCGTATGTCGCGTCACTTGATAGTGGTCATGATGATCATCTGTCGGAAAATCAAAAACGCCGAGTGGAAGTACAGCTAAGCAGTAAACTTACCGAAGTTGGTACTTTGCAACTTGAATGTGTCGACATCAATAACGATGAAAATCGCTGGCAAGTTGAGTTTGAAGTACGCAATCAAAAAACGGTAGAAGAGCAGGAAATCTCTGTTAGTTTACAACACTCTAAGACGCTGATTTCCACACTCTATAGTGGCAGTAAAAAACAAACCGACACCAAGGAAATCAAACTGTTACCTAAACAGTTAGAGCGTAACCTAGGTAAGCGTGAACAGTGGGATCTCAGCACCTCTCGTCATCTGTTTGATGCTTTTGCTTTAGGTAAAAAACGCCGTCGCCGCTCAGAGCCACACGAAAAAAATTGGCTGAGACTGGCTGGATTTAGCTTACGACCGGGTTTTGGCGATCCTGTCGATTCATGGCGTATGGAACAAGTATGGCCTTTATACCAACAAGGTATTCAGTTTAAAAATCAGCAAGGTTGGAGTGATTGGTGGATATTCTGGCGTCGCGTGAGCGGTGGATTAAATCAACAGCAACAAGAGACTATTCTAGGTGATATTGCCAAGTATCTTCATCCAGGCGCGCTAAAAAATCCGCAATCGGCAAAAACAGCCCATGAACACGGATATGAAGCGATGGTGCGTCTGTCCGCTTCCTTAGAGCGACTGCATTTCGACGATAAAACTTTGCTGGCAAATTGGTTTATTAGCAAAGCAACCAATAACGAACAGTATCGTGATGCACACTGGTGGGCATTAGCTCGCCTAGGCAATCGACGTCCATTATATGGCAGTCAGCACAATGTCATTCCAGTTAAGGACGTGCAAGCTTGGGTGGTGCGTCTGCTAGAGCTTGATTGGAATAAACAAAGTATGGCAGCGTTTGCAGCAGTAATGATTGGCGGTAAGACAGGCGATAGAACCCTAGACATTTCAGCCGAACTTCGCGCTGAGATCGTGGCTAAAGTAACTAAAAGTAAAGTCCCACAAACTTGGCTTCATTTATTAGAAACTAGAGAAGACTTTAATCAAGAAGAAGCACAAAAGGCCTTTGGCGATACTCTGCCAGCAGGTTTACAACTGCTTCGAGACGAGTGATTCTCACTCTTTAATGGGTACTAGCCCTCACATATATGGCTAATAAAGACAGTGGTTACCCTGATATGGTGACAGGGTAACTCACTGTATAACCCTTCATTTAAACTTATCCTCCCTTCTAGGGCGAACGCATGAGTGAATACTTATCGACCAATCATGCGCATCATCTCCACAAGACGCCGTGAAATCATCCTTGATGGCTTCATCGTGGCATCCATGCCACAAATCCATATTACAAAGAGTTGTTCCGATAATGCACATGATTTTGCTCAAATAACGTTCGTAATCTCACCCTATCCTCTCTTCCCTTCGTATATCCTAAAATTAATAATAATTTTATTGCCATGAAATTTTTTTGGTGCTGAGACTTTCTAATAGGAAGACAACTCTGGTAAGGACTACGAGGTTTTGTATGAAACGACTGTATAGCGCACTTTTAGCGATTGTGATTGCTTCCCCCTTTATTTGGATGGTATCTGCATCCTCTTTAGCAAAAGACAATAAATCACCGCAAACAATGGACACAGCCAGCAACATTGAAACCGCAACTCTGGCTGGTGGATGCTTTTGGTGTACAGAATCTGACTTAGAAAAATTACCTGGCGTAATCAATGTCGTGTCGGGTTATGCCGGTGGCACACAGAAAAACCCAACCTATAAGCAAGTATCATCAGGAAAAACTGACCATATCGAAGCTATTCAGCTCACGTTTGACGCTGATAAAGTCAGTTACCGACAAGTGCTTGATCAACTGTTTCGTCATATGGATCCCACCGATGATCAAGGATCGTTTGTTGACCGAGGTCGCCATTACCGCCCTGCTGTCTTTTATCACAATCAGCAGCAATACGATATTGCCTCAAAATTTATTAAAGACGTTGATGCATTAGGTGTATTTAAAAAGCCTTTAAAAACTGAGCTGATTCAATACAACACATTTTGGGATGCGGAAAATTATCACCAAGATTATTACAAGAAAAACCCAATCCGATATAAATACTATCGCAATGCGTCAGGCCGAGATGATTATCTAGATGCAATTTTTGGTGAAGACAGAGAAACCAATGGCGTCACCTTAATTTCAATGATTGATGCTTCATCTGCGCAAACTCAATCTTCTAGCACTCAGCAATACAACAAACCCAGTGATGCGCAGATAAAGAAACAACTGACTGAGCTTCAGTATTACGTCACCCAAGAAGAAGGGACTGAAAGACCATTCAAAAACCAATATTGGGATAATAAGAAACAAGGTATTTATGTCGATATTGTCTCCGGAGAGCCACTGTTTAGCTCAACCGATAAATACCGCTCTGGTACAGGTTGGCCAAGCTTTACCAAACCAATAGACGAGCAGTTTATTACCGAGCACAAAGACAAGTCTCTGTTTTACACTCGCATAGAACTAAGAAGTCGCTTTGGTGACTCCCATTTAGGACATGTATTTGAAGACGGCCCTGAACCAACCGGTTTAAGATATTGTATTAACTCCGCTTCTTTAAAATTCATACCTAAAGAGAAGTTAGCTGAAATGGGATATGAGCAGTATACATCACTGTTTTAGCACTGCATTTAGCCAACCATCGGTAACATAAGTATGTGATGTTTTAGCGTCAATGTACTCAAACCACAAAGCACTGTATAAAAACACAGTAACCGAGGTTTTATACATTAACTGCCAAAATTAGAGCAAGCTGTAGTCTATAAGCTCAGCATAAAAAACGGGCAGTAAGCTAATTGTTAGCTTACTGCCCGTTTCAATTTGAATCTCCGAAAATCAATTCAAATGATTCTAAACTAAGGACGGTTACCTAATTTAACTTGCCCGTCAGTGTTAAACCACAAGGCTTGTTTACGGCGACGGCCGAGTAGGATTGGGCCATCATCGAAGAATAAGAAGTTCTTCCAATGTTTTTTGAATGTAGCCCAAGTTGTTTGTACTACATTGTATTTTTCGTAGCAAAAATAGATGGTGACATCATCTTGCCAATCAATGTGTTCGGTGATTTCCGTTGGCAGCTCTTCGTTATCCGACTCCCATCGGCTCATCCAATTTACTGAGTTGGGCCAGTTTGCATCTGTGGTTGGCCAGTCTTGGCTGCTCATGCGCTCGGCATCTGGGCTTTGCTTGCTGACATTGTCTTTCCAGAATTGCGCACTTTTAGCTTGGCTCATAGGCTGAATCGCAGCTAAATCCTGCTCTGGAATTGGCATTGATTGGTGGGTAAAGATCCACTTACGTGAATAGTCATCTAAAGATATATAGTCCATATTACTCGTCTTTTAACCAGCCGTTTTCGACAGCTTCGTTTATGATTTGCAGCGCTTTCTGCCAAAGGGTTTCTGACCCCTGTTGAATGCGACTGTTCACTGCGATTACTTGGCTGCGCTTAACTTGATGCTCAACCCAGCTTTGACCTTGATTATGATAGTTCAAAAACATCGGGATAAAACGATCTAATGCTTTAGCGAACTTGGCGTCATCAGACGTTGCGGCTTCAAACTCATCCCACAAACTGCGCAGCTCTAGCCTTTGATCGTCAGGCAAAAAACTAAACAGTCTATCGGCAGCGAGCAGTTCGTTTTGCTGCTGCTCTTTGGATGCAACCGCATCGTAAACAAACGTATCGCCTGCATCAATTTCCACAATGTCATGCAAAAGTAACATTTTTAGCACGCGACTGATATCAACCTGACTATTGGCATGCTCTTGAGTTAACAGTGCCATTGTCGCGACATGCCAACTGTGCTCTGCGCTGTTTTCTAAACGGCCCTGTGCGCTTTTGACTCTGGTACGTCTTAATACATTTTTTAATTGGTCGATCTCTTTCAACATATCAAGTTGTTGATTTAGTCTTTGCATACTTCTTTCCAATCTTTATTTGTCAGTGACGTCAGCACATGGTCTTGCCAACGGCCTGCAATTAATAGGTAATCTTTCGCTAAGCCTTCTTTTTCAAAGCCAAGCTTATATAACACATTGGCGCTTCGTTCATTATGAGGAAGAAAAGCGGCCTGAATTCGGTGCATATTGAACGTGGAAAATAAATACTGACACGCAAGATCTAAGCTGTAATGCATCAGACCATTGCCTTGCTCACTCTCATCAAGAGAATACCCTAAATTGCAGGTATAACATGGATTACCGACAATATTGCTAAAGGTAATCACACCAAGAACTTTACTCTCACTTGCATCAAGAATCAGTAAATACAAACCTTGCCTGAGCTTTTCAAGCTCCTCTAGGCGCGTGATTTTATACTTCCAGCCAGATTCTGTGTAGAAACTATTATCTCGCAATGGATCCCACGGAGCTAAAAAAGCTTTGTTTCGTACAAAATAGTCCGATAGTAACTGCGCATCAGCGCGAGTCACCGAGCGGATAGTCGGCTCATTTGATGAACCACTTTTTTTAATTATGGTGGGTTTAAAACTAAAAAACATCTCTACCCTATTTTTTACCAATTTCATAATCACGAAGCTTGTTCGCAATCGAGGTATGAGAAACATTCAATCGTTTTGCCAGTTTCCTGCTTGATGGGAATGCTTGATATAACTTATCTAAAATCTGAGACTCGTGACGCTTCATTATTTGGTCAAGAGACCCGTCCATATCAATTTTTGCATCGGTACTGTGTAAACTGTCTAGCGTTGGCAGATGAAAATGCTGAGTAGAAAGCTCATTTCCTTCTAATTCAGTCAGAGCACGTAAAGCGGCATTATCCAACTCACGAATATTACCCGGCCATGTATAGCTAATTAGTGCATCCATTAAGGTTGCTGAGCAAGTGGGTTTTTCTAGAGCTAATTGCGTACTGTGTTTTAATAACAACATATCAAGCAGTGGCGCAATATCGGTTGTGCGCTCTCGCAATGGTGGGATTTTTAAGTTCAATACATTGAGCCTAAAATAAAGATCCTGACGAAATGTACCCAACTCTATCAATTGTTCTAATGTGTGCTTGGTTGAGGCAATAACTCTAACATCAACACTGACTTCTTTATCTTCACCAACACGTCTAAAAGTGCCGTCTTGTAAAAACCGCAGTAACTTGCTTTGCAGATGAGGCGACATTTCACCAATTTCATCTAGAAAAACCGTGCCGCCATCAGCATTTTCAAAAATGCCTTTATGGGGCTTACCTTGTTTAAAAGCACTTTCTGCATGACCAAACAGTTCAGTTTCTGCCACATCATCAGGCATCGATGCACAACTTAATACAATAAAGGGGTTGTGGGCACGATGCGAACGAGCGTGACAAGCGCGAGCTAACATTTCTTTACCTGTCCCTGTATCGCCTTCAATAAGCAAAGGTTGCTCAAGCATAGATAATTTCTTGGCTTGGGTGATTAACGCTTTATGTCTATTGGAAATACCAACAAAATGCTCAAAGCCTAACGGATCATGATCGGCCACCGATTCAGCACATCCGGCGTTACTGCCAGATTGTCTTAGCTGAAAAACCGTACTGGCATGAACCAAAGTGTCACTGTTTTGCTGTAAATGCACCGGTATGACTTCCATTTGGTAATCAATACCATTAATCACTAGCGTATGCTTTTCTCGCTCGCCTGACTCTTCAAGCCATGTTTGGTAAGCAAATTTAGGCAAAAGTTGCATAATAGAACTGCCAAGCAGTGATTCGTCATTACTATGGAAAAGCTGCTTTGCCTTTTGGTTTGCCATATTGATTTGTCCATTTGGACAGACCGACAACAGCGCTTCTGATAAATTATCAAGCACGGCAGTCAGTTCAGTATTCTTTCTTTCACTAGGCATAAACTGAATTCGCCTAACATCAGACACACCTTCAATACGTCTAATCTGAGCCATTAATGCACTAAAGGAATCAAAGTCGAGTTCAGGGCAATTTAGATAAATGATGCCTTTAGGATCAAGTTCAATGCCTCGTAAATTAATCTGTTGCGAGGTCAGGATATCTAATAATTCACGAGTTAAACCTAAACGATCTTCACACAATACTTCTAAACGCACGTCCGACTCTCTAGTGTTCATTAATGTTTACAAGAGTGTCTAGCAGAAGAGTGCCTCAGTCAAGCAATATCAGGCTATATAAGGGCTTAGCGCTACTCTGAGCGCTCAGAATTTTGTAAACGATGTTTAACAGAGAGGAAAATTTGATCTCTAACATCTTTTAGCCTCAGTTGATTTCCCTCAGAAAATGGAATCGGTCTCATCAACTGCACCGCTTTAATGCCCAATCGAGCGGTTAAAAGCCCGATCCCAACCCCTTGCGCTGCGCGACTTGAAAGTTTGGCAGTTAAGTCCATCGATACAAGATCCATCCCTGCGTCGAGTGCTAATTCGGTGCCACCGGCTGCTGCCATATTAATTAAGGTTAATCTCAATAACTGAATACGCGACCAGTAACCCAACTCAACACCGTATTCTTTGGCGATGCGATTGATCAGTGAAATGTTGCGCCAAGCCACCAGCAACATATCAGCGGCCGCCAATGGACTCACCGATACCATCACAGCCGCTTCCGAGGAATATTTGGCAATGGCTCTATTAACTTTTTGATCAATGGGCGATAACACGTAGCCTTGATAAAGGTCGAGGGTGTCTCTGTCTGAGTGATTGTCAGTACAATGCTGTGACCACTTAGATAAACCGATATTTTCAACGCCTTTTGATGCCAAAGAGTGCGACAACCCCTCACAAAAACGTTTCGCATTGCCATAGCCGTTATCATCGTATATTTGTTGGGCTTGCACTTGCACGTCCCCTTGACGGCGCAGACGGCGCATTTTTATCAGTTCGCGAAGCAAAGCTCCCGCACCGATGATTGCGCCGCCACAGACTAGCGCAGTCCATGCCAGCGACAAATAATCAAGTGATTGAAACGAAGTGATAAAAGAATCAACTAACTGCCATAAACTCAGAGAGCCTAAAGTAGCAAATAGCAATTTCCACTTTAAAGGCACCTTCTTTTTGTTAAACAAGGTCTGCACTTTTTCTTCAATCGGTTGTTGCTCAGTAGTCACTAATAGCTCGGCTTTAACGAACTGATGCTCGGAAAATGTTTGTTTTGCGCCTAGTTCAGACTCTTGCTCATAATAGTGAGCAGACTCAGATTGCTGCGCTTTGTCATCATTAACCGTCGATGAATTAGACGTGTCCGTAAAAACCTGTTTTTGTTTATATTCGCTCACAGTGCTACCTCAACTTATCGCCGAATAAAAACTGCATGATCTTATCCATACCAAGGTGTGGTAATGGGTTCGCCTCTACATAGTTTTTAGGTCTAAAGCTTGAAAAATCAAAACCTTGTTTTTGCCAAAAATCGGCTTTAGGTAAGGTTGCAGGAACTTCACCGGGGTATAGCGTCACCGACTCCCCCTCTAATGTGGTGCCATGGATCACCGGAGTAGAACCTGATTTTTGCTCAACATAGCCCATATCCGTGGATTGAATCGAAGCAAAAGGCATGCATTCCATAGCAACACTTTCAAACGAGACGTGTTGCCATATAGGCTGAACTAAATGGCGCAACAACAAGCTTAAATTGACGTGTTGATCAGGGGTAATGTGATCGGCTTTAGTGGCGGCAAATAATAGTTTATCTGTACGCGGCGCAAACAAACGGCGCATCAAACCATTTTTTCCGTAACTAAAGCTTTTCATTATTTCAGTTAAGGCAACCTGCATATCACAAAAAGCATGTTCACCTTGATTTAGAGGTGTCAGAACATCCACCAGCAAAATTTGGCGGTCAAACGATGAGAAATAATGACGATAAAAAGGCTTTATCACTTGAGATTGGTATTCTTTATAGCGCTTCACCAATAAATTAACTGCGCTACCCTTTGCCACTTTTTCTTCTGTCACATAAGGGAAAAACAACACTACCGGAGCATCGGCAAGCTCACCGGGGAGTACAAAACGGCCCGGTTGAATGAGCTGATAGCCTTGAGATTTTAAGCTCAGTAATAGTTGAGTAAACTCCGTTGCCACTTGATTAATCAGCTTATCATCGTGCTCAGACGCTAAATCCAACGTGGCAGCGCGCTCAATCCAAGCTTTAACTTCGGATAAATCAATTTGCTTGAGACGTTTAAGTTGCTGCTGCGACCAAGTAGTAAAGTCCATCTCCAGCATTGGAAGATCAAGTAGCCATTCCCCCGGGTAATCCACTAAATCGAGATACAAAGTGGCGGTACGACTGAGCAACTTTCGTGCTCTGTTATTTGGTTTATATTTAATTGCGATACGAATTTCACTAACGTCACGCGTCGGTGTTGGCCACTGCGGTGGTGACGCGCGTAACGACTCATAAGAGCCATCAAGATTAAATCTAGGAGTCAGTAAGTTTTTTTGCGGGACACGTCTTGCGCCAAGTAACCTTGCGTCACGACTGGCCGCAAGTAGCGGT
The DNA here is from genome assembly GCF_001676025.1 of Vibrio sp. UCD-FRSSP16_30. GTDB lineage: Bacteria > Pseudomonadota > Gammaproteobacteria > Enterobacterales > Vibrionaceae > Vibrio. The sequence continues at coordinate 19,727 of NZ_LZFW01000017.1, read as the reverse complement.
AAATTATCATGGGTCGAAGTATGCAGTAATTGGTCGACAAATGAGGTGATAAAGGCGGTTTTACCCGCACGAGAAAGGCCGGTGACACCAATTCTTAGGTGTGCATCCAGCCCTCTATTAAGTAGTTGTTTTGCTTCGTTTGTTATTTTGTTCATATCACGCTCCTAGCTTCAAGATATTGAATTAATCTCCAAATATCCAGCGTTAGAGCGCAACATTAACAAGATTTAATCATCGGCGATGAGTTTATAGATAACAAATAGAGACAGTTCGAGAAGTAACGTCAGTACAATCGTTATAGTGATGTATTTCTCGTGGAAGATAGCAATTCCGTTAAGAATTAGGTCATAGCAAAGAAAGCCACCAATAACGATAGCAACAATCATTTGAAGAATTTGTACAAAGCGTGGCATAACATCCCCTGTTAAATATAGTCACGGTTAATTGTATCAGCTATCTCGCTGAATTTTCGGCAAAAAGCGCAATCTTTGGTTTCACCTAGCTCTGATACTCCATCACTAGTCATTCACACAACAACTGCACTTTAAGCTTAAGACAAATAGCTATTCCATTTCAGCTATTTTTACTTTCCAAATATCCGGCCCAGTTTGGTGAGCATTCACGCCATTTGAATCGACCGCCACCGTTACCGGCATATCTTCGACATCAAACTCGTAAATCGCTTCCATTCCCAGTTCTTCAAAGGCAATCACTTTAGCGCTCTTGATTGCTTTTGATACTAGATAAGCCGCGCCGCCTACCGCCATTAAATAAACGGCTTTATTTTGTTTAATCAACTCAACGGTTTGCGCGCCGCGCTCCGCCTTACCTATCATGCCTGCGATACCAGTCTTTGATAGCATCATATCGGTGAACTTATCCATGCGCGTTGATGTTGTCGGCCCTGCAGGCCCAACCGCTTCATCACCCACCGCATCGACAGGCCCAACGTAATAAATAAACTTACCATTAAAATCAACGCCTTCAGGTAAGCCCTCGCCGCTTTCAAGCAACTGCTGAATGCGTTTATGCGCAGCATCGCGACCGGTGAGCATTTTACCTGAGAGTAGTAAAGTTTCTCCTGTTTTCCAGGTTTCAATTTCTTGCTGTGTGACAGAATCAAGATTAACACGGCGAGCTTTAGCGCCAGCCTCCCAAGTGATCTCTGGCCAATCTTCAAGCTTTGGCGGCACTAATTTAGCCGGCCCAGAACCGTCTAAAGTGAAGTGTACGTGACGCGTGGCCGCGCAGTTTGGAATCATGCACACCGGCTTTGACGCCGCATGCGTTGGCGCACTTTTTATTTTCACATCAACAACGGTCGTTAAACCGCCTAGACCTTGCGCGCCAATACCGGTGCGGTTGGCACGTTCAAAGATGTCCAAGCGCATTTTTTCTTCGGTGGTCTGTGCGCCGCGCTCCATTAATTCATGAATATCAACCGGATCCATTAAGGATTCTTTTGCCAATACCGCCGCTTTCTCAGCCGTACCGCCAATACCAAGCCCTATCATTCCCGGTGGACACCATCCTGCGCCCATCGTCGGCAATGTTTTTTCAACCCACTCACCGATATCATCAGATGGGTTAAGCATGGCCATTTTGGTTTTGTTTTCAGAGCCGCCGCCTTTAGCCGCAATTTGAATATCGACTTTATCACCCGGCACCATGTTGATGTGCACAACCGCGGGCGTGTTATCTTTTGTGTTGATTCGTTTACCCGCAGGATCTAATAAAATTGACGCTCGCAGCGGGTTATCTGGATTGGTGTAGGCTTGTCTCACCCCTTCGTCTACCATTTCTTGTACGGTAACGTCGGTGTCCTCCCACTGAACTTTCATACCGATATTCACAAAACAGGTAACAATGCCGGTATCTTGGCAGATTGGTCGACGCCCTTCGGCAGATAAACGGGAGTTAATAAGTATCTGCGCAATCGCATCCTTGGCGGCAGTACTTTGCTCAGCGTGATAAGCTTTTTCCAATGCTTGAACAAAATCAAGCGGGTGATAATAAGAGATATATTGAAGTGCATCAGCCACGCTGCTGATTAGATCTTGCTTACGAATTACAGTCATTCGTCGAGCTCCTTGTAGTCAGTCTAATTCCATTTCATATTGCGTATAAGCCAAAGAGTTTACACACGCTCTGAACTTAACATAAATGTATGATACCCTTGCGATGATTATCAAACCACACTCACCTTTATGGTGTTGTCACATTTCAAGCAATTTGATAGATGTCTGATTTAAATATTAAAACCTTAGCGCTTAGCTACCGAAAAAATCTTGCCATAGAGCTATTTGAACAACTCGAACAGCGCCCTTACGCCATGTTACTTCGGTCAGCTTCCAATGACCATCCTAATAGCCGATATGACATAGTGGTTGCTAACCCTATTTTGACTGTCGAAACGTTCGGCAATATCAATGAAATCACAATCGGTGACACGGTAACTAAAAACTCAGACGATCCCTTTGAGCTACTGCGGACACTTCAACGCCAACATCTTGCTGATGCCAAGAACCCACAACAACTGCCCTTTATTGGCGGATGGCTTGGCTACTTTGCTTATGATTTAGGTCGCTGTATTGAAAACATCGATAGCATTGCCGAGCATGATTTAACGGCCCCTGATATGGCGGTAGGCTTGTACGATAAAGCCTTAATTGTGGATCATCAGCTAAAATGCGCCTATTGGGTGGGAGAAAACCTTGCAGCACTGCCTACTTCTCTGACTATCAATGACCAGCACGCCTCTAAACAAGCAAGCTCGCCATTTCAGTTAAGGAGCCAATGGCAAGCTAACATGACCCAAGACGAGTACCAAACTCGCTTTGAAACGGTGCAAGATTATTTGTTATCCGGTGATTGCTATCAAATCAATTTGGCGCAACGTTTTAGTGCTCAATATCAAGGCAGTGAATGGCAAGCTTATCAAACCCTTGAGAACGCCAACCAAGCGCCTTTTTCCGCTTTTATTAGACTGCCTCAACACACTATTTTGAGTGTATCGCCAGAGCGATTCTTGCTTTGTCATGACCAGCAAGTAGAAACAAAACCGATTAAAGGTACGCGCCCTCGCTTTAAAGACCCTATCCTCGATCAACAGCAAATTGATGATTTAAAAGATGCGCAAAAAGATCAGGCAGAAAACCTGATGATCGTTGATCTTCTGCGTAACGATATTGGTCGAGTGTCTACCCCAGGCACAGTAAAAGTGCCGTATTTATTTGAAATTGAAAGCTTTCCCGCAGTCCATCACTTAGTGAGCACGGTAACGGGTGAGCTTGATGCCCGTCATGACGTGTACGATCTTTTAAGAGCGTGTTTTCCCGGTGGTTCTATTACCGGAGCGCCAAAAGTTCGCGCCATGCAAATCATTGAAGAGTTAGAACCCCATCGCCGCAGTGTCTATTGCGGTAGCATTGGTTACATTAGCCGCTGCCAAAATATGGACACCAGTATTACTATCCGAACGTTAATTACTGAGGATCAGAAAATATACGCATGGGCCGGTGGTGGCTTGGTGGCTGACAGTGAGTGTCAGTTAGAGTATGAAGAAACCTTGCACAAACTTGGTAAAATTCTGCCAGTATTAGAATGACTTAAATCCATCGGCTCACATTAGAGGACTGCATGACCAAAAACGAATTTATACTCGCGTTTACTGCTGTTGAGCCTTTTGACTATGACTCTCTGAGCTTGCAACGATTAGGCTTTATTGATCAAAGCCAATTGCGCCCTGCCGCGGTGTTAATTGGTTTGGTCGAGCGCAACAATTCTCTATATGTTGTTTTGACAAAGCGAGCCGCTCATTTAAAGCACCACCCCGGTCAGGTGAGTTTCCCCGGTGGCAAATTTGAACAAAGCGATGAGCAATTAAGTCTTACCGCCATTCGTGAAACCCATGAAGAAGTGGGCATCGAACCTTCGATGATCAACATTATCGGCGCTTTGCCTGCCATTCCCACTATCAGCCGATTTGCCGTCACGCCGTTTATTGCCATGATTGATGCGAATTACCAATCAAAGATAGACCCAAACGAAGTGGCAGAGGTGTTTGAAGTCCCCGCACAATTTCTTTTTTCTTCGGCTAATTTGTTTCATTTTCATTTTGAGTTAAAGACTGTCACGCATAAAGTCTTTGCTATTCCTTATCGTCAGCATTTTATTTGGGGCGTTACTGCACAAATTATTGACGCAGTGCAAAGGCAGCTGTCTCATTTTGGTCGAATAAACAGCGCTTAAAAAAAATTCTAGATAAATCGGCACTCAATACTTGATGCAATTTTATTGGCGGGTAAACTGGTAGGTTCTATTTCTTTTCTATTTCTCAATAGCATCTATTGGAGAGTTATACCAAATGACTTACGCGCCTGTAACAGACGTACTAAACGGAAAACTAGCAGTAAACAGTGAAGTCACTGTTCGTGGGTGGATCCGTTCACGTCGCGATTCCAAAGCTGGAATCTCTTTTCTCGCCATCTATGACGGCTCTTGTTTCGACCCGATTCAGGCCGTGGTCCCAAATAATTTGCATAATTACGACGAAGAAGTCCTTAAGCTGACAACAGGTTGTTCTGTTGAAGTAACGGGTACTATCGTTGAATCTCCGGCAAAAGGTCAGGATTTTGAACTAGCCGCTACCGCTGTCAACGTAGTGGGTTGGGTTGAAGACGCAGACACTTACCCTATGGCTAAGACTCGTCACTCAATTGAATACCTTCGTGAAGTTGCCCACCTTCGTCCACGTACTAACGTGATTGGCGCGGTTGCTCGCGTGCGTAACTGCTTGTCTCAAGCAATTCACCGTTTTTACCATGAGCAAGGTTTCTTCTGGACATCAGCTCCGTTAATCACCGCTTCTGATGCAGAAGGTGCTGGTGAGATGTTCCGCGTATCTACGTTGGATCTTGAAAACCTACCCCGCACTGAGCAAGGTAAAGTAGACTTTAACGAAGACTTCTTTGGTAAAGAGACTTTCCTTACAGTATCTGGTCAGCTAAACGCAGAAGCTTATGCTTGTGCATTAAGCAAAGTGTACACTTTCGGCCCGACTTTCCGCGCTGAAAACTCAAACACCAGTCGTCACCTTGCTGAGTTCTGGATGGTTGAACCTGAAATTGCATTTGCTGATCTTGATGACGCAGCAAAACTGGCAGAAGACATGCTTAAATACGTGTTTAAAGCGGTTCTTGAAGAGCGTCGTGACGATCTTGAGTTCTTTGCTCAGCGTATTGATAAGCAAGCAATCTCTCGTCTTGAGCAGTTTGTTGATGCCGATTTCGCGCAAGTTGATTACACCGATGCAATTAAGATTCTTCAAGACTCTGGCCGTAAGTTTGAGTTCGATGTTGAATGGGGCATTGATATGTCTTCTGAGCACGAACGCTACCTTGCAGAAGAGCACTTCAAAGCACCGGTTATCGTTAAGAACTACCCGAAAGACATTAAAGCATTCTACATGCGCCTAAACGACGACGGTAAAACCGTTGCTGCTATGGATGTTCTAGCTCCGGGCATTGGCGAAATCATCGGCGGCGCACAACGTGAAGAGCGTTTAGACATTCTTGACGAGCGCATGATTGCAATGGGTATCGAACCTGAGCACATGAGCTGGTATCGTGACCTTCGCCGTTACGGCACTGTGCCACACGCAGGCTTTGGTCTTGGTTTTGAACGTCTAGTGTCTTACGTAACAGGCATGGGTAACGTTCGTGACGTAATTCCATTCCCACGTACACCACGTAGCGCTAACTTCTAATTAAAGTAGAAAAATAGCCCGTAAATGAATATTAAGAGCGTACATACTGTGTAAATAGTGTGTACGCTTTTTTATGCCTGAAAGCTTTGTGAGGCCATGCTCTCATTGTCTGAAAGCATCATTCCCCCCAGCTAAAAGATATTTAGGCTATGATGGTTCATTATGTTGATGCTCTCACCTCACACTTGGCTCATCAACCAAAAGCGAATCAAGGCGAAATGTTCATACCTTTGTTGCAAACATGAGAGGTATGCGTTGGGATTGTAAACATCCTTTTTTAAAGGCCACTTACCTACGGCTATTAGCCTATGGTAAGCCTAAGAAAGTCGCAATCATTGCATACGTCAAAAAAATGGTGCTGGTCTTAAATTCTATGCTGACAGATAATACTATGTGGGATGAAAACAACGTTAAAATTTAGTTATTGACGCCATAGTCGTTTGTTATGGTGCTGGTTCCTCGTGAGGCTCAACATCATTGTCTCTAACTATACGGTCAGTAAGGAAATGCAAAGCAAGTAATGTTGTAAATATAATATTACTAACCAATGTACAGTAGATAAAAATAGCTATCAGTTTTACTTGTGTAAAATAGTCACCAAAGGTGCCTTTCCAGATTTTCATTGTTAACTCAAGAACACCACTACCAAAATAAACAGCAATACTCATGAATGCTAAATAACCAAACATATAACAAAGATACTGCCTACGGGTAACATCTTTTCCGTTCAAAGTTGGAGCCTTACCTCTCATTACTTCATCCATACCGGGACGCTGAAAAGTTGCTACTGCCGCTAAAGATGCAACAAAAAATCCAACTAGGATTTGAAGCAAACCGTTAACCAGTTGCACTAAACCGCTTTTGCCTACAAAAGCGATTTCAACAGGAGCACGAGAAAGCAAAAATAAGAATAATGCAGCCACTATTAGTGGCATATATATGTCTATAAATAGCTTTTGCTCATGCTTAATTCTGAGATAGTAAAGTGGCTTCAGTAACTTCTTCGCTGTTGCTTTCAACATATTCCACCCCACACTCTTTACATATTAAGGATTTAATTTTCCTGACTAGTTGGCTGTGCTGACTTTCCTGACATTGATGAATTTGGTTTTCGGTAAAAACTTTACTACGTTTACTAAATACACCTGCTGCTCGTTTAATCACGTCTTCTTCTAACGAGTCAAACTTACCCGTTCTGATACCACGATTTTCATCATCGTACTGTACTTTTAGGGTTGAATACCCTTTGTCTTTCGCCTTTCTAGAAAGTCGATAAAGAAGCTGCTCTGCAGCCTCTTCTTTCATGTTAGCACCAATTGCATAACTGACTTGAGTTTCCTTAGTAATGAGGTCATCTTCATCAAAGTCATCCTCACTTTTCTTATTAACAAGTGTGACACCTGTCAGGCGGCGAGTTTTCAACCCTTCCGTTAAGCTCTCTGAAGCTAAGTTATTCAAGCAAAAACAAGGGCGACATAACTTACTTTTCTCTTCGCCGCTAGGTTTAAACGTCCATTCAGGGCGACTAATTATTTTGTTAAACAAGCTAGTTAAAGCACGTTCAACTAGTGATTTGCTTATGCCTGGAACAACCTCTAGTAAAGCTAAGTGAACCGATGCTCGCTGCCCTTTAAAGTGTTTCAGATCTACAACTAGATGAGCTGAAACAGCAATTCCTTCCCCCTTTGACTTTCCTGCAATGCGAACAGAACCAGATGTCATATTCTTAAATGCTGGATCGGTGAGGTTCGTGTCTGTGTAATGGAAAAGAATAACAGCGATTTCATTCACATCGTCTACATCGACAGAATGGACATGTAGAGAGGCAGTGTTATTCTTTGTCGAAAATACTGCTGTCTTTTCATCTGCAGCTTTCTTTAAATGAGGAATGATGTGTTTATTTAATTGAAAACGAACATTTCCTTTAGTCGGGATTGACTTAAGTTCTAATTCAAGATAGTCAATATTGCGCTCATAGTATGACAGCATAGATAACCTTATAATAAGTACATACTTTAATGACAAATACGCAACAAGGCCACCAAGCAAGGGAGCGCATAAATCGCTCCCTATTTGAAGAACCATAGCGCCGCATGAAGGTGTAAGCGACGCTAAGCTATACTTGAGCGAAGCGAAACTGCCAAGCGTTGCGAATCAATCTTAAATGGTTTTGTTATTTGCGATTCAACTGTTCCGTCACAACTTTTACCCATTCAACTTGGTCTTTATATACTTGAGGTAACGGATGATAGTAAGAATGCAGAGTTTCCGCTTTTTTCAAACCTACTGGGTCAGAGCAGTTGATCGCTTCGATTGCCAACTTTGCCAATGGTTCAAGAGCTTTATTAACGCCCCATCCGTAAATGACAGGTACACCTTGAACAAATAGGGATTTAAGTTCTTCTTTACGTTTTCCGTCAAAAATTGAGTGAGGAAAAGTCTCTGATTGTGATGATTTAATGAACTTATATAATTCATTGGATTTAGGTGTTCTAAGATCAGATAAATTCAATATACGAGCATAATCAAAATTTAAATTATCCATGATTTTCATTATTTGATCTTGAGTCTTGTCTGGTACTGCTGGCGAAGCAACCATGTTGTTATCAATACTATCTAGTGGATATGAAGAACCAGGGTTCATCATTACCACCATAACATCAGGCAAAGCCTGCAAAGAGTCGACTCTTTTTATGTCGAGGTACTTTCGACACTTAAAGTCACCTTGCTGATAAAATAAGCCTGTTACTTCAAATTTGTTTCTCATAGCTTTCTTATATTTCCTGTTAGCACATAACAACTTATTATGTAGCAGCTCGATAATGTGCCAGCTTAAATTCAACTAAGTGGTCACCATACTATTCCAAACAACTGTTTATTAAAAAAAAATGTATAGTTCTAAACCAATTTTATTAATTTAAGCTCACAAAAATGAGCGTCATAATATATGATGTCTCGACAACATTCTCTAAGTTCTTTTATTTCAATAGCTTATCATATTTTATGGTTTGTATTGAGCAAAAATAGGTGATCTTATGCTCACTTTTATCGCAAATTTTAAAACACAAATTCAACTGTGTATGCATACAGTTGAACTCAGGTGTTGCGATGAGTTCTGTATGCTTATTCACATTACTATTTGAACTTGTCACCCTGTACAAATCAGAAGGTCAATCCCATCTTCGCCAATTGTTTCGGTACATAAGGCTTAGACAAGGTGGATTTCTCTGCCTGAATACTTAACCTTCTCCTGTTTAAGTTGCTCTGTATGATTTGTTTGCGGTTTTTAATGCATAAATTTCAAAAAAACTTGATATCAAACAGCAGATAAACGATACCGCTTCAAATTAATCACAAATCTGTTGTTTTGACGTTTTTCTACAGGTATAAAAGAGTATTGTCACTTTCCATTAATTCTATTTAACACGGACGATTCTCATGTTTGAAAAAGTAGTCGCAGCTCCTGCCGATCCTATCCTTGGTTTAACTGAAGAGTTTAAAAAAGACTCTCGCGATACAAAGATTAACCTTGGTGTAGGTATTTACAAAAATGAACAAGGTACTACCCCTGTTCTTGCCACTGTAAAGAAAGCAGAGCAAGCAATCCTAGATACTGAAACCACTAAGTCTTACCTGACTATCGAAGGTACAGCTGAATACGGTCTAGCAGTACAAAAACTACTCTTTGGCGAAACAAGTACTATCGTTTCTAATAAGCTTGCTAAAACAGCACAAGCGCCAGGTGGTACCGGTGCTCTACGTGTTGCTGGTGAGTTTATTAAGCGTCATTTGGGAAGTGCTAAAATTTGGGTGAGTAACCCAACTTGGGCAAACCACAAAGGTGTATTTAGCGCAGCGGGCATCGAAATTGCTGAGTATCGCTACTACAACGCAGAAACCAAAGCAAAAGACTTTGACGCTATGCTAGCCGACCTTGCTCAAGCATCTGAAGGCGACGTTGTGCTTTTCCACGGCTGCTGTCATAACCCAACCGGTATTGATCCTACAGCTGAAGAGTGGCAAACACTGGCAAAACTTGCCGCTGACAAAAAACTTATCCCACTGTTTGATTTTGCTTATCAAGGCTTTGCTAAAGGCGTTGAAGAGGATGCGGCAGGCTTGCGTGCATTTGCTGAGCAAAACAGTGAAATTCTTGTGGCGAGCTCATTCTCGAAAAACTTTGGTTTGTACAACGAGCGTGTGGGTGCATTTACCCTAGTAGCGGCCAGTGAAGAAGTTGCACAAACAGCGTTTTCTCAAGTAAAAGGCATTATCCGTTCAATCTACTCTAACCCACCAGCACATGGCGCGGCAGTAGTGACGTACATCTTAAACAATGCTGAACTTCGCCAAGAGTGGGAAGCAGAAGTAAAAGAGATGCGTGACCGTATTCAAGAAATGCGTACTCTGTTTGTTGAGACACTAAAAGCGCAAGGCGTGGATCGCGACTTTAGCTTCATTGAAGGTCAAAATGGCATGTTCTCTTTCTCTGGTTTAACCAAAGAACAAGTTACACGTCTTAAAGATGAATTTGCAATTTACATTGTGGGCTCTGGCCGTATCAGCGTTGCAGGCATGACTAAAACGAACATGCTGCCTTTGTGTAAAGGCATCGCTGCCGTTCTTTAATTCATTGAGATTGAATTGATAGAGCTTTAAATAGTTAGCATTCAAAAAGGGCTTGTTCATACAAGCCCTTTTCTATTTATTAGAAAGCGTACTTAACCACAGCCCCACCTTGATCTAAGGTACTGTGATTATTCCAAATGGTGCGTCCATAAGCGCCTAAAGAAAAGTGCTCTGTAAAATAGTAATCTGCTGATATCTCAAACGATGCCTCATGGGTAATATCGTAATCTAGATATTCAAGTACCATATTGCCTTGAATTGCATCCGTCAGACGATAATTTACGCCCGCAAACGCGCCAAGCAGAAAGCCTTTTTCAGACTCAACTGTCGAACCATTTTGATCTCGAAGTTTGACCTTTACCCCACCCAGTTTTGCGCCAGTATAAAAATCACCTTTTTGCATAATGGCGAAACGTCTTGCAACAGAAAAGGTAATGTAGTCCGCGCGGTCATTTTCATCGCCAAAGTGGGTAAAGCGAGCCTTGTATTGCAAATTACTGATCCACCAGTCTTGGATTAACCAGCGAGCATTAATATCACTGACGGTGACGCCATCGCGCCCTTCCAGCAAATCTGAATTTAGCTTTCCTCCGCCGATCGCCAAACTAATGTAATCATAATTGACAGGGATGCTTGCCACTTTGGCGTTGCTGGCTTTAGAAGCAGCTTCTTCAGAATCAGCCTCTGTAAAATCGGAGCCCTCAGCCAGTATGTCAGTTGTGAAAAGACACCCTATACTGAGTAATGTTATTAATGAATATCTAACCATAAATTATTACTCCATAACCTACTAACAGTCATCAACGATTCTCTATTAATCATAGTCCATCAGTTGCTGGGTCTTATGGATATATTGTTATTTTTCATCAAACTAAACGTTTTTAGTCAATCTAAACTATGGATATTCAGGTTTTCGTTTTATGATTGAAAAAGCAAAAAATACACACATTAAGGCAGATCATGGAAGTTGAATTACTTGAGATAAAACAGTTTCTCGCGCAATACCCGCCGTTTGAAGAGTTACCTGACGATGTGCTCAGTCATATTGCACTAGAAACTGAGATCTCTTACATTCGCAAAGGCGAAGTCGTCGTCAGTCATGGGGAAGCGATTTCAGATTTCTTTGTGGTGCGCAGTGGCGTTGTGGAAATATCAAGACGTAATGGTTCTCTATTTAACCGCCTTGATGAAGGGTCTGTTTTTGGGCAAATGGCCTTATTGAGTAACGGTAAAGTCATGTTTCCCGCAACCGCGATTGAAGACTGCCTTCTTTATTGTATTCCTGCCGATAGTTTTCAAACTCTGTATGACAACTACGACTCCTTTGCTGATTTTGTCGCCTTAGATGACGGTAAAAGATTACGCAGTGCCATCGCCAATAATGATGAACTTACCACAGCAAAAGTCACCTCATTAATCAATCATCCTGCATCAACCATCTCTGAGGATTCCTCCATTAGAGAAGCGGCTGTGCTTATGGATGACGAAAACACCTCATGTTTGCTGGTGGTGGATAATGAACAAACCAATACCAGCGATCGATTACGCGGTATTCTCACCGACCGTGATTTATGTACCCGAGTGATTGCGCAAGGTGTCTCACCCGATGACACGGTAAGATCGGTGATGACTCTGGAAGTTATCTCACTAGACAGTAACGCCTATGTTTCTGAGGCATTGCTCACCATGCAGCGCTTTAACGTTCACCATCTACCGATTGTTAAAAAGAACAAACCTATCGGGGTTATTGAAGCCAGTGATATTGTACGTTACGAGTCGCAAAACTCTTTGCTATTAGTTAGTTCCATCTTCCAGCAAAATACCATCGAAGATCTTGCCGTATTATCAGAGCAAGTCAGTGATAGCTTTGTCAGAATGGTCAATGAAGATGCCAACTCACACATGGTTGGCAGTGCAATGGCCATTATTGGTAAGAGTTTTAAACAGCGAATTATAGAACTGGCAGAAGAAGAATTAGGCCCATCCCCTGTGCCTTATTGTTTCCTAGCATTAGGCTCAATGGCGCGTGATGAGCAATTGATTGTCACAGACCAAGACAATGCCATCATTTTATCTAACAGTTTTGATAAAGATAAGCATGATGAGTACTTTGCTACTTTGTCGCAAAAAGTCAGTGACGGTTTAGACAAATGTGGTTATCCGTATTGTACTGGCGGCATTATGGCGACCAACCCAATGTGGCGCATGACACAAACCGAATGGGAAGAGTGTTTTGCCGATTGGATAGATAAGCCGAATGCGAAAGCTTTACTGAATGCTTCGATATTTTTTGACTTAGTGGGTGTTCATGGCCAATTAAAATGGGCGGAGAAATTAAATCGTTTCATTACCGACAGAGTGAAAAACAACTCTAAATTTTTGTACTGCCTTGCACGTAATGCGCTAAACCGCACTCCACCTCTTGGCTTTTTCAAAAGTTTTGTTATGGAAAAAGATGGTAAGCACAAAAATTCGATTAACCTAAAACGTCGAGGCACAGCACCGCTTGCCGATCTAATTCGTGTGCACGCGCTAGCCGTTGGCTCAACACAGCAAAACTCTTTTGAACGTTTAGATGACATATTAGATGCAGGTATCTTGCCAAGAGGACGCGCACAAGATCTAAAAGATGCATTGGAGTTTATCTCTCTGGTTCGTATTCGTCACCAAGCAATTGATATTCAAGAAGAGCGTGAGGCCGACAATAATATCGAGCCTGAGAACATTTCTGATTTTGAACGTCGTAACCTTAAAGACGCATTTCAAATATTAAGTAATGCACAGAACTTCTTGAAATTCCGCTATCAAGGGACATCGATTAAGTAGCCTATGTTTAAAAAAAGCACACCAAAAGATGTATTTACATTACCGATAAATGATTGGCAATCACATTTTGCCTCACTACTGGCTAATAGTAATCATGGGCACTTAAAACGCTTTTATGCGGCAGGGACGATTAGTGAAACCACGCCTCTTAAAGAAACGCCCTTTCTCGCTTTAGATTTTGAAACTACCGGTCTCGATGCTTCTAAAGATGAGATCATATCAATTGGTCTAGTGCCGTTTGATTTGAATCGAATCTATCTTAGACAGAGTCAGCAATGGCTAATTAAACCGCAGAAAGCACTAAAAGCGGACTCGGTTGTGATTCATGGTATTACTCACACAGAGTTGCAGCATGCGCCTGATTTTATGACGGTATTACCAGAGATCCTTGAGGCAATCGCTGGAAAAGTCTGTGTGGTGCATTATCGACAAATTGAACGTGGATTTTTAGACAATATCTTAAAGCGTCGGCTCAATGAGGGGATACAATTTCCCGTCATCGATACTTTGCAAATTGAATGGAATGTTCAGCAAGAATTTGCAGCAGGTTTTATGAATCGTTTAAAAGGTAATAGGCCCGGCTCTGTTCGACTAGGCGCAAGTCGCAAACGCTATAACCTACCGAGTTATACCCCTCATGACGCATTAGTTGATGCGATTGCAACCGCAGAACTATTACAAGCGCAAATAGCTCATCACTTTGACGGTAACGATCCAGTAGATACATTATGGCTTTAATCGCATCATACTTTTGAGCGAGTCATACCAAGCACAGTAAGTAAATGGTCAGAGATTTACTACGATTGGTATCATTATTAAGTTATCTATAAAGGCGATTAGCCCTTTATAGATAACTCATTTCACAACAAGCTTACCCTTTCTATTCGTTATACCAATTCATATTTGATCACAAACAATTGTTTGATCCCTGGGTATATATCCGCAATAACCTCTTTTAATTCAGTCAAGGTCATATTCTCTTGCTCGGCGTGAAAGTCGGTCAAATCGTCAAACAATATTGGTGTAACCGAAGTAATCCGCAGTGCGCAAAATCGTCGACCTTGTTCAAAGGTAGACACTTCAACAATAGAGTCAGGTGCATAGTGACACTCACTGCTGTCTCGGATAGTAATGGTTTTCTTACCCGATAAAATGTCTGTTTCAAAACGCTCAAAAAAGGTCATTTCAGTTAATGGTGCAGGTGTTGTTAAAGGCATAATACCCTCTTATCGATTATAAAATTTCAACAAAAAAGGACCTGAAAAACAGGTCCTTTTGGTTGGTCATTATTGGCTAACTTAAAGCTTAACGCTCTTCAGTTGCCATACCCATCAACAAACTCACACACATGGCAAGCAGGATAAAGGTAAATGGTAATGCTGTGGAAATAGCGCCGGCTTGAAGTGCTTGGACGGCTTCAGAACCACCAACCCAAAGCATTGCAACTGCAATAGCACCTTCCATAAATGCCCAGAAAACACGTTGAGGTACAGGTGCATCCAATTTACCACCAGCAGTAATGCTGTCGATAACCAGTGAACCAGAATCCGAAGATGTTACAAAGAATACCATGACAAGCACGATACCAATGATTGATAGCATGTTCGCATATGGCATTGCGTCAAACATTTCAAACATAGCTAAAGACACATCAGTTAGGCCTTTACTGCCCAAAATACCAACGTGATTTATCACCTGGTCAATCGCTAGACCGCCAAAAGTCGACATCCATAGAAGAGTCACTGTTGTAGGAACAAGCAATACCGCTACCATGAATTCACGAACTGTACGTCCTTTTGAAACACGAGCGATGAACATACCAACAAATGGGGACCATGAAATCCACCACGCCCAATAGAATACAGTCCAACCTTGGAACCAAGCTTCATCAGTACGGCCGTGTGGGTTACTTAATGGAATGATATTCTCAACATAAGACAAGAAGGTTGTTGAGATGCTGCTAAAGGTCACGTGATAGCCGATAAATGCAACACAAAGTAACAACACAAGCGCAATGATCATGTTGATATTTGAAATGACTTTTACGCCACCGTCTATTCCGCGAATAACCGATATGATTGCTAATAAAGTAACAAATGCAATAACACCAATTTGCAAGCCTAGTCCTGAGGTGATCCCAAAGACATGGTTAATACCACTTGCAGCTTGTTGCGCTCCTAGACCTAATGATGTTGCCAGTCCAAATAGCGTTGCTAGTACGGCAAGAATATCAACAATATGCCCAGGCCAACCCCATGTTCTGTCACCTAAAATAGGATAGAAAATAGAACGAATAGAAAGAGGTAAACCTTTGTTATAAGCAAAGAATGATAGAGATAAAGCAACAACAGCGTAGATTGCCCAAGGGTGTAGACCCCAGTGATACATAGTCGCACCAAGTGCTAACTTAGCGGCTTCAGGCGTATTTGCAACAACGTTTAGAGGAGTCTCATACCAACCAGTATAATACGCAACCGGTTCTGCAACACTCCAGAACATCAAACCAATACCCATGCCTGCTGCAAATAACATTGCAATCCAAGACATCATTGAGTATTCAGCTTTTGCTCCTTTACCACCTAAACGAATTTTACCGAAAGGTGAGACGATAAGAGCTAAACAGAAGATAACAAAAATGTTACCGGCCCAAATGAACAAGGCATCGAAAGATCCAATGATTTGCCACTTTAAGCCATCTAGTGCTGCCTTTGCAGTATCTGCATCAAGAAACACCATAGCAAGAAGAAAGAGAATGGTTAGACCGGCACTGGCGGAGAATACCGCATTGTGCACATCAAAACCCCATTTTTGGACATTATCCTGCCCTATTTGATAGTCAGTACTGTCTATACTGTACTTATCAATACCCTTGGTCATTTGACCTCCTTTATGTACAAAATCGTACGAATTACTATTACTTCATGTAATTAACTTTCAATTATAACGTAACTAGCCAAATAATTCGATATATCAAGAAATTAACTTACATCGACAAGCCGTAAATCCCAGGAAACAGCAATAAAGATGCAAGAACAACAATCTGAATAGCGATAAAGGGCATAACACCTGAATAAATATCCCTTGTCGTCACCTCTTTGGGGGCGACACCTTTTAGGTAAAACAAACTAAATCCAAACGGAGGGGTTAAAAATGAGGTCTGCAAATTCATCGCAACTAAGATGGCAAACCACACCATATCAATGCCTAACATCTCAGCCACAGGCGCAATCATCGGCACGATAATAAAACAGATTTCGACAAAATCGATAAAGAAACCCAGCAACAAAATAACCAGCATCACTAAGATTAAGAAGCCCCACTTCTCTCCCGGAAGTGCCAGCAACAACTCTTCAATAATGTAGTCACCACCGGTATAGGTAAACGCCATTGAAAACGCGGTTGCGCCAAGCAATATAGCAAATACCATCGCCGTCACTTTTATGGTTTCTTTAGATGACTCATACAGTAATGTCCAACTAAACTGGCGATAGAGTAGCGCTAATACGATGGCGCCTGCCCCGCCTAATGCGGCGGATTCGGTTGGGGTCGCAACACCGGCAAAAATAGAACCAAGCACTACGATAATAAGGGCCAATGGTGGAATAATGGCTTTAAGTGCGGTGATGATTTCTTGTTTACGACTTTGGTCATCAAGCTTTGGCATTGCCTGCGCAGCTTCTGGTTTGAAGTAGGCATAAATTGCAATATACAAAACATAGGCAATCACCAGAACCAGCCCCGGCCACAATGCTGCCTGAAATAAATCCCCAACGGGAACACCCAATACGTCACCCAATAAAATCAAGACTATCGAAGGTGGGATAATTTGTCCTAATGTGCCCGAGGCACAAATGGTGCCGCAGGCTAATTTTTTGTCGTAGTTATACTTCAACATGACAGGTAAAGAGATTAAGCCCATCGCCACAACTGATGCGCCCACCACACCAGTTGAAGCGGCTAACAATGCGCCAACTAATACCGTTGATATCGCAATACCACCACGCATACCGCCAAATAATCGTCCCATTGCTTCAAGTAATTGCTCTGCTAAACGGGTTTTTTGTAGCACTAAGCCCATGAAGATAAACAAAGGAACAGCCATTAATACGGTATTTTGCATTATCGATTCGATGCGATAAGGCATGAATGCGAACATATCCCAGCCTTCGGCCCACACGCCAAAGATCAACGCAATGCCGCCAAAGGTGAATGCGACAGGGAAACCGAGGAGGAGCGCAAATAAAGCGACCGCAAACATAATAATCCCTATCATGCTTCTTCCTTATTATGGGTGTTTGGATTGAGAAATTGATTCAATGACTTACACAATAGCCCTAAGCCACTTATCGCAATGAACAAAAATGAAATAGGTATCACAGCTTTAATGATCCATCGATAAGGAAGGCCACCAGGATCGCCGGAAGTTTCTCCCATATCATAGGCCTGATAAGCAAAATCGATACCATACCAAGCTACAAGCAGACTAAATGGTAATAACCAAACTAGTGTGCCAAAAATATCGATTAAGGCCTGCACTCGTGGAGAAAAGCGTTCATAAAAAATATCAACGCGAACATGACCACCGGTTTTTATGGCGTAGGGTACGCCGAGCAAGAATACTGCTGAAAATAGGTGCCATTCCATTTCCTGAAAGGCAATCGATACATCGTTAAAGACATAACGCATCAGCACGTCATAAACAACGTTTGCCACTAAAAGCAGAAACAACACACTAGAGATATGCCCTAGTGTGTTGCTTATTCTATTAAATATCCCTTCTAATATCGTCAGCAATTGACCTCCCTGTCTGCTGAAACTGGAACACTAATGTTGGTTATAGTGCTCGCAGTTAACCTTTTAATGTTGATTAACACTGCGAGTCACTATTGGTTACGCTTCTTATTGAGCTGAACTGTTTAGGTAAGCTCGTTTTGAAATATCACTCCAAGAGCGGGTTTGCTCTAGGTATTGCGCTTGTGACATTTGGATTTTCTTCGCCATTGCGTCTTTCGCGGCATGCTCTGCAAGAAGGCTATCATTAACTGCGCGCAGTTCTTTCATTACCGCAGGTGGGAACTGTTTTACTTGCACATCTGGATAGTCTGTTCTGATGCTTGCCCAGTTTTTACCACTTTCGTGAGTTGACTGGATATACATATCATAAGCGGCAGTTCGCATTGAAACGCGTAAGATCTCTTGCAGATCGGCAGGTAATTTTTCCCATACACGCTTGTTCACTAAGAACTGCAACTCAGTTGCTGGCTCATGCCAACCGGTATAGTAATAAGGTGCGATTTTATGAAAGCCCATACGCAAGTCTAATGAAGGACCTACCCACTCTAGTGCGTCGATGGTTTTTCTTTCCAGTGCGGTATAAAGCTCTCCCGGCGCAATATTGGTCGGTTTAGCCCCCACTTTGGCAAGGATTTCCCCAGCAAAACCCGGGATACGCATTTTCAGACCTTGTAGATCTTCAACGCTGTTAATTTCTTTTTGAAACCAACCACCCATTTGCACGTCGGTGTTACCACCAGGGAATGACATTAGGTTATGAGGGCCATACACTTCAGCCATCAACTCCATTCCGCCACCATGGTAAAACCATGCATACTGCTCTTCGGCAGTCATACCAAAAGGCATTGTGGTGAAATATAGGGTATTGGGTACTTTGCCTTTCCAATAGTATGAAGCGGAGTGCCCCATATCATATTGTCCAGATTTAACCATATCAAACACGCCAAACGGTGCTTTATGTTTGTTAGATGAATCAACGCGGATCTGCAAACGTCCGTTAGACATTTTCTCCGCCATTGCCGCCATATTTTTGGTCGCGTCACCAAAAATCGGGAAATTGGGACCCCAAGTTTCCGCAAGCTTTAAACGATATACTTTATCCGCGGCTACCGCCGTGCTCATACTCGCGACCCCAACTAGGACAGCTAAACTACGTACACAGGCTTTAACCCATTTTGATTTTACTACCATGTCAATTGCTCCTTGTGCAGCCAAAATGTCTACAAATTCGGATTAACTATGGTTCAGATTTTAAAGGGATGCTAAATAGTTGTTAAAAGTGTGGGGTAATCGATCTTATTTAATTATTTATTAGATGGTTGATTTGTATATTGAAGAGATTAGTTACGGCTAGATTTTCTAATACGAACATTGAAAGTGGTATAGTGTAAGACGAACGCATAAGTGAACACTTAGAGACTGTCCTAAATTCTGTGTAACTGCCTACACTTAATGCCGTAATGGCTAAGGAAAGGCAACATGGATAAGAAAGCACTTGAAGCTTTTGCTAAAGAAGCAGCAAAAGGAATTAAAAGCCCTGAAGATTTAACCGAATTCAGTCAGATGCTCAAAAAGATCACTGTTGAAGCAGCTCTCAATGCTGAAATGGATGAGCATCTTGGCTACGAAAAACACCAACAATCCAAATCAAAAAACAGCCGTAACGGAAAGAGCAGCAAGCGGATCAAAACCGAAGATGGGGAGTTCGAAC
>NZ_LZFW01000016.1 GCF_001676025.1 Vibrio sp. UCD-FRSSP16_30 | reverse complement strand
CGCCGTCATCGATGAAATTGTTGAGTGGCAGTCCCGTCCGCTTGATGCCCTTTACCCCATCGTATACCTTGACTGCATTGTGATTAAGGTGCGTCAAGATAAACGTATTATCAACAAATCCATCTTTCTTGCCCTTGGAATTAATACTGACGGGCAAAAAGAATTGATGGGCATGTGGATAGCAGAAAATGAAGGCGCAAAGTTCTGGCTCAATGTTTTGACAGAGCTTAACCAACGTGGCGTTGAGGATATACTTATAGCTTGCGTGGATGGCCTCAAAGGTTTTCCTGATGCYATCAATACCGTGTTCYCTRAAACACACATTCAGCTATGCATCGTTCACATGGTACGCAAYTCTCTGAAATACGTCTCTTGGAAAGACTATAAAGCCGTCACGGCTGACTTGAAGCGAGTATACCGTTCGGCAACAGAAGACGAAGCGTTACTTGAATTAGAGCGGTTCGGTGAAACCTGGGACGCCCAGTACCCTCAAATAACCAAGTCTTGGCGTAATCACTGGCAAAACTTGAATACGCTATTTAACTACCCACAAGATATTCGAAAAGCCATTTACACAACCAATGCGATTGAATCACTCAACAGCGTGATACGTAAGGCTTTGAAGAAGCGTAAAATCTTCCCAAATGATGAAGCGGCAACTAAGATGGTTTATCTAGCGATTAAAGATGCCAGTAAAAAATGGACGATGCCCATTCAAAACTGGCGTCAGGCGATGAGTCGATTTATCATCGAGTTCGAAGACCGTGTCGAGAAGCACGTTAACTAAATGTCAGTTACACAGAATCTGTTACAGCCTCTCATGCGTTCACCCTAGACAACCACTCCTGTGAAATCGATGACTAAGCAACATACTATATCCAAAGTAACTGGCTTTTGTTCTAAACCTAATAGAAGCCTGTTACCTGCCCTGTTGTACACACCAGTCAGAAATAAGATAGAGTATTATATTGATGTGCTCATTTCACTCGTGACAGTTCAACTCACCAAACAAAGAGAAACGTTCATGCACTTTCTGCAAGCATGAAATGACATCCGTTGGGATCACCACGCCTGTATGACCTATTTATCAGGATAAAATTAAATTGAACGTTTTGCACGAAGCTGCAACTGCCACAAAACCATCTACGATAATTATCACACCCTAGTATTTTGAGTTAAGGTGCAATTACGATTGGTTTTTGCATATTGTGGCTTATTATTTGATAGCCAATACTGCTATAGAGAGCGATAGCCGCGGCATTTTGCTTAAAAACATGAAGCCCTAAACTGGTTGCCCCTAACTCAGCTACTCTTTTTTCAATACATTCAAAGGCCGATTTAGCATATCCATTTCTACGGTGAGCTTCATATATCTCTATGTCATATATGAAAGCAGACTTTGTATGACAATTATCTTCAATTTTCACCCAAATATGACCGACTCGATTCTGGCTATTGTTTTCCGTAATATTAAATAAGTAATGGTTTTTCGTCCTTTCACCGTCAGGTAACAGTGTTTCATGTGCTTTTTCAGATCTCTCTAATGCCTCTGATTCATCCCACCGACCAGAATCGATATTAGCTTTGGCATAGGATGGAATAGCAATTTTAAGATACTCAGAGAATGCTTCTCTATTCATCATTTTCAATGATACTTTCATATGTTCATTTTTCTCTATTAAGGCATATCAACGCCTTATTAACGGGTAATAAACCAGTGTGCCATACTTTGTAACTAAGCAGAAAATGTCATACGTTTTTTGTCCATGTAAAGCAATTTGTTAGGCGATATCGTAAAACAAAAAGCATGAACCGTCGGGGCAATTGCTATCACCTGTTAATGCTGCAAATCGGCTTAAATCAGTGTCCGGTATTTGTTGAACCACTACAATCTAACCTCTCGACCTTTTCTGATGTTGGAGAGATTGAGTGAGCTAAAATGCATTCCGCGATACTTGACGCTTGAATTGGGATGTACTTTTTCATGCGCCCTAACATCAAAGGTTTTAGTACTTTTAAAACGCCTTGGATTATCTTTTCATCGTTTCTATTTTCAACACGATCTCCCGCTAAAGGTCCCGGATGTAAGAACGTCGTTTTTTCAAAATCAAGCAGCTCAACTTTGGCTTCCATTTCCCCTTTGCAGCGAAGGTAGTGCGAGCGAGCTTTGATGTCAGCCCCTAAACAAGAGACAACAATAAGGTGCTTCACGCCCAGTTTTTTCATGTTTTTCGCAGTGGAGGCAACAAGGTCAACATCAATCTCGCGTAACTTCTCTTTTGTACCGGCTTTTTTAATTGTGCTACCTATAGCAATGACACCTACTACAGGTAATACAAAAGAGTCCAAAGCACTCACAGAAACGCTTAAGTTGTTATCGATTAACTGAATCAGTTTCTTATGCTGGGTATTCAGTTCACGTCGAGAAAGCGCATAAACGGTATCTACATGGCGACTATCCAACAAAGCACTTAACGTTTCTCGTCCAACCAAGCCACTTGCTCCAGCGATCATTATTGATTTGTTCATATTAAATCCACCGTCTAATTTATGTTCAACACATACGTTGTCTCGACTCTGTATGTATAATAGATCAAGCAAACCGACCGGTCTAGTTAAATTATCGATTTTGTTCGGATTAGACTGGACGGTCTGTTTTGTGGGCGTATAATCAAACTATTCATAGAAGTACAGAGCAGAACGATGAAAGACTTAAAACAGAAACTCTTAGATGTAGGCTTTGACCTTATCAGTGAACAAGGCTTTGCTGGTCTGGGTTTGATGAAAATCATTAATGGTGCAGAAGCAACCAAAGGGTCGTTTTATCACCATTTCAAATCAAAAGAAGATTTTGGTTCGATACTATTAACCAACTATTTTGAAGAACACCTAGAAACGCTAGACAGCTTTCTGATGGATACCTCTTTATCATGCCAAAATAGAGTAAAAGAGTATTTTGAGCATTGGTGCTCAGAAAAACTGACTGCAGATTTCCAAATCAAATGTTTGGTCGTTAAATTGTCTGGAGAGGTTGCGGGGACTTCAAACCAAATGCAGCAAGTGCTGAATGAAGGTGCAGAAAAAATCATTGGGAGAATGGGACATTTCTTCAAAGAAGGCATTGAAAATGGCGACTTCGACATGGTAGATGGCTATCAAACAGCACGAACCCTTTATGGTTTATGGCTAGGCAGTACGCTGTTGGCCGCGATGCAAAAAGACCGTTCGCTGTTAGATAACGCGATGAATGAAACATTAAAACTAATCAAACAGTAATACCAATGTACTAAATTGCGGGTCATTCTAGCTTGTTAAAATGCTCACTTATGTGTACTGACTCATACACGATCTGCACCTTTGATGGTGAAGCGTGACCTAGTCGTACAGGGCTACTCTTTGTGCCACCAAAATTACTTTTGGACAGAACTTTGTCAGTTATATTACTAAATTAGGATATAACGGATTAACGTAAGTATGTGAAAGAAACGCCTTGCTAAGAGGAAAATTACGGATTGGCTATAATGCGCGAAGCGCGAGCCAACTGTAATTTTCCTTTTAAGCAACTTGTAATATTTTTTATGCAATTGAAAAATTTACAGAATGAACATTTGTAAGGTTAATTTGTTGTTTAGCGTGCCACAGATCATAGTTATGTTGCATCGCTAACCAACTTTCAGGAGTTCTACCTATTGCTTTTGACAAGCGAAGTGCCATTTCTGGTGAGATAGCACTTTGCCCTTTAAGAACTCGGTTTAAAGTAGATGATGCAACATCTAATTGTTTAGCTAAATAACGACAACTGAAACCCGCAGGCTCTAAATATACGTCGTAGATAAACTCGCCTGGGTGCGGTGGGTTATGCATAGTCATTAGTGATAGTCCTCATAATTGAGAATGTATGCATTACCATCGATGAACTCAAAAGTAATGCGCCAGTTACCATTTACAGTAATAGACCAAATCCCGTCACGATCCCCTTTGAGAGGGTGTAATTTAAAACCGGGTAAATTGATATCTTCAATTTCTTGTGCGGTATCTATTGCAGTAAGTTGCATGCGCAGTTTGCGTTGATGCTTGACCTGAATTCCAGCAACACTTCCTGTTTGGAAGTATTTTTTAAGGCCTTTATGTTTGAAAGATTTAATCATGACACAAGTGTAGCGCGATGCGCATCACTCGTCGATAAAAATATAACTGCAAGGTAAACGGCCTGCGACAATTGATACTTATTCCCGCACGGTACGTCGGATTACTCACTATTTTGACCGCTCGCCAGACACTTTAAGCACAGATGACTTAAAGGCTTTCTTTATTAACCTCATCGAATCTCACTCGTGGGGCACTGTCAACATGACATGTGTTGGGATCACCAAGCCTACATGACCCATTTATCGCGATAAACTTCAGATTTGATAATGCGAGAACACACTGAGGAGGTAAAGAATCTTAAAGTCACAATAATTAGAGTTCATCAGGGTCAATCATAGCGGATTCGCCTCGATAGCCTCGTGCGACTGGTAGAAAGTAGATGAGGCTCATTTCAAGCTACTCACCAAAGAGCAATTTACTAATAGAAGACAACGACACGATTGGGCTTGTTCAACACCCAGATAAAGTATCGGCTGGGCGACACTGATCCTTATTTGTTATGTTTATTTAGGTAGCAAGTTTTGAATTGCGACTCCAGCTTTAGATGCAATTTCTACGTATGTGTCTGGGGAAATAGTCATTAGCAAACTAGCAACAACACCCGTTGCAGTATATTTCCACGCGGATTTACTACTGCTATCTAACTTCTTAATTAAAAGTTCAACAGAAGCTCTTAAAAACTCTGCTTCTTCTCTGGAAAGTCTTCTATACTCGGAAAAATCGCTTTGCAATTGCGTAACTTTCTCTGTTAATTCATCTATCTCTTGAGATGAAAAATTTTCATCAGATTCAGGGATAGCAACTACTGAATAGTCTAGGAATAACGTGTATTTTGACTTGAGGTTTTCTATTTCGCGAACATCAACCTCAACCTGCGTTGGTGATGTTTTAAGTAACTTGACCTCAAAGTCTTTCTCGAAAGAGACAACCACACGATGTCCGCGTCTTAGCACATGCTCAATCGAGTCAAAACCTACTTTGCCGACAATTAACAATGCACTATCATTTTCATCTGCGTATTCAGCATTGACAGTAAACGTATCATCAAAAAAAGACTCATAGTCGTTGAAAAATACCGTTTTTTTCATTTCATACCTATTAAACGATTCACACAACAAGAAAGCTACATCGTACCGTACTCTATGGATTAGCAAAACTCACATAGAGCGGAAACATAATATTATTAATAACAGGCCGGCTCGTTTTTCCGCCAACCTAAGTTACAACAAACCTACCATAACCCACTAAAAATTAAAGAATATATATATAATTCTTATTTCACCGTCACATAAAAACGAGCCAGCCTGTTATCACTTTTTGACGTGGGATGTTATCTTGGGGAGCTTTGGCATCAACTTACCTATTAACAAAAACTGACTAATTGCTCTGCTGAAAAACAATGCACTGCTCCTGATAAAACAAGCCATTTAATACTTTTGCAGTCAGATAAGCCCAATAAACTGTGCAGATAGGAAGTTCTGTGAGTAGCTGAGAAAATTTGCCCCTATGACTAGAGTTTCCATAAGGAAAAGTGAGTCAACTACCAAACTGAATGCTATGTAGAAAAACCAACTTAAAATACAATGGGGCGCTTCCGAGTTACGAAGTGCCGTCTGTGATGTTCTGGGTAGAAGCAAGTTAGGGTAACCTGTCAGTTCTGATAGCACCGCAATTTTAGCACTGACAGGTCAAGTCCAGACTAATCCAACTTATGCGAGCTTTTTTGATTTCAAATCTATCTATTGCTGAGTTTGCTCGATAACAGACGCCGGAATAATGTTTTCAATCGTGATGTATTGATCAACATCGAGAAGCGCGAAACAACCATAAGCCAAACTACTCCAACCCAATATCGATAGCGCTAGCATACCGAATGTTTTGAAACCGCTTTGATTCAGTCGTTTCGATACAAAGGTATAACTGGGAATACCAACTAAAACCGGCGCTAATATCGCCATTGAAAGTTGACCATATTGATTCCACCTTTTCATGAACTTTCTAAGCTTAGGCTTAAAAACGACTGGCTGTCGCTTGCTAAAGAAGCTTGAGTAAACCGGTGCTATCTTCCAACCCGCATAAGCTGCAATCAAGGCTGGCACTAAGTTAAACATCAACATTTCTGGGTAAGAATAAGATAGGAACGCAGCAATTGCGGGCCCAGAATACGTTTTCCAGAGACTCAATAACGCCATGGACAAACCAATAGCCAAATAGCTTTCTAATGCTAAGTTCATGCTTTATCTCCTCTCAATGGTTTGCCATTTCTTTTTAAAATCTCGGTAATTATGGGATCGATATGCTTAAAGAAATCCATCCAGCCGGAACATAAATAATTAAGGCCGACTTCACCGCTATCGGTGGTTAATATACGGTTTTTAGGGCACTCACCATGGCATGCAAACCGGTAATTACACTCACGGCACTGCCTTGGTAACGATTTACTTTTTGCAAAACCAAACTGTTGCTGCATAAAAGAGAGCGCGAGAGAACCCAGTGGAACTTCTTCAATATTCCCTAATAAAAACTCATCAAATACGTAATGATCACAAGAATACACATCGCCATTTGGCTCAACAGCGAGTCCTTTTCCACAGATTTCACTTAAGGTACACATACTGCTTTCGTGCCCCATCCATACTCCGAAAAAGTTATCAAAATAAGGGATAAACACACGGCCAAAATCGTGTGTTAACCATTCATCAAATATCGTAGTAAGAAAATGCCCCCAACCATTGGCTGTCACACTCCAAGGTTCAACCACACCTTTAACAGGAATAATGGCTAAGTCACCGTAGGTATGCCATTGGCTATTTGTTGGGGCCGATAACTTATCGACCACTGGAATGAATTGGATTTGAGAAGGCTGAATCACATCTCGCAAGAACTGGTACACCTGTAGTGGCCGGGCACTACTCACATCATTTACGCAAGTAAGCGTCGCAAATTGCACCTCATGCTTTTTAAGTAGCTCAACACCGCGCATGGTTTTGTCGAATGTGCCTCGACCTGCTCTATTTTTACGGTAGTGATTATGGATGTGTTCTGGACCATCGATGCTCACACCAACGACAAAGTTGTGTTTCTTAAAGAACTGGCACCACTGGTCGTTTAATAACGTGCCATTGGTTTGAATATCATTGGTGATGGTTGATGTGTCTGGGCAATATTTGGTTTGCAGTTCGACAGCGTATTCGAAGTATTCAACACCGAGCAGCGTGGGTTCACCGCCATGCCAAGAGAAGATAATTTCAGGTGTGTTTTGAGCTTCAATGTATTGTTTGATGTAACTCTCAATTGCTGCTTTGTCTATCGTTGGTGAGCGTCGTGACGAGTAATTTAATAGACCTTGCTTTCCCAAGTAATAACAATAAGTGCAATTGATATTACAAACCGCGCCAATAGGTTTTGCTAACGCTTGAATTTTGCTGTGTGCTTTACCATTAAACTGTGGTGCCGAGATAGTTGTCATAGTTGCTCCCAATCATTGAAGAGTTTCCTTCTCTAGCTGTGTCTCGCTGTTATTTCACTATATTATTTCGAGATGTTATTTCGAAATATTGGATACACAACACACAAAGCAGACCGACCGGTCTATATTTAATGTGGCCGACAAACATCGCTTTTTCAAATCCACTGTAAATCATGGTTGAGGTTCGCAAAGGCTTAATGTAGGCCGAGGCCATTAAAAGCACACCTATACAGCCCACCATGACACCCCAGTGTTGGTAAGTCGCTAATAAGTATTCTTTGTTCTCCATCATCTGCTGGTCATAGAAAAATAGGTTTATCATGCTCCACTCAGGCGCAATAAACGTAGCAAATGCACTCGCCGTTAATAAGCCTGTAATCAACAAATAACCACGTATTGTTTTTTCAAAAAAACGTTCTAACATTTATCTTCCTCTTAGATATTGAATTAACGGTTAGGGCTTACTTTCCAAGCATGGCTAAAACCGCAGACTTAAATTCGTTATCTTCCTTTGAGAACAAGTGTTTGATTTGGTGATCTT
This sequence comes from Vibrio sp. UCD-FRSSP16_30, assembly GCF_001676025.1. GTDB lineage: Bacteria > Pseudomonadota > Gammaproteobacteria > Enterobacterales > Vibrionaceae > Vibrio. The sequence continues at coordinate 48,375 of NZ_LZFW01000016.1, read as the reverse complement.
GACCACTGGTCATTACCGTCTTAGCGTGCGAGAAAGTAATAAAACCTTCCTTGCCGTGGTAATTACCTTTACCCGACTCCCCGATACCACCAAATGGTGCATCATCAACGGCTAAGTGGAATACACAATCGTTAATGCACATACCACCAGAGTGGATCGTTTGTTTAATTCTAATTTGTAACGCTTCATCAAACGTCATCAAATAAAGTGCTAATGGTCGTGGCTTACTGTTAATCAGTTCGATAGCTTGATCAACTTGCTGATAACCAATAACAGGAAGCAACGGGCCGAAAATTTCTTCATCCATAATATTTGAATCAAGTGCTGGCTCGATAACTAGGTGAGTCACGAGTCTGTGTGCGTTCTCGTCGATGCTATCCGTATGGCAAGGTTCGATTCGCGTGCCATTGGTAATTTCTGTATTCAACAAAGAAGTAATACGCTCGTACTGACGAGCGTTCGCCACTGAGGTCAGGTTTTCAGAGTGAATGCCTTCTGGGAACAATGTTTGATACTGGCGTTTATATTCACTGACAAATGCTTCTTTCTTACCTTCCGGAACTAACACGTAATCCGGCGCTACGCATACTTGACCATTGTTCAAGCTTTTGCCGTAAATAATGCGTTCTACCGCCAGCTCCATTGAAACGTCATCAGCGACAATAACGGGGGATTTTCCACCTAACTCAAGAGTTAACGGTGTTAAATTCGCGGCCGCAGCTTTCATCACTAAGCGTCCAACAGCCGTCGATCCCGTGAATAACAGGTGATCAAAAGGAAGTGCGGTAAATTCAGCGGATAATTCCGCTTCACCTTCAACAACAACAACTTCGTCATGACTGAAAATGGTTGATAGCATCTCACTCAGCACTTGATTTGTGTTTGGTGTGAATTCACTCATCTTGATCATGGCGCGATTACCTGCAGTGATAGCAGAGATAAGTGGGCCAACAGACAGCATTACAGGAAAGTTCCAAGGGGTCACAATACCAACAACACCTTTCGGCTGATAAACCACTTCAACCTGCGACAGTGAAAGCAATGCGCCGGCATCACGAACAGAGGGTGCCATCCACTCACTAATATGTTCGATGCTGTAATCAATATTCGCCACACATGGCAGTACATCAGCGATAAGAGTGTCTTGTACACTACGCTGGCCGTAGTCTTTATTCATTGCTTCACAAATAGCGTCACTGAAATCAATTAGCGCACTTCTTAGCATATTAAGCTTTACAACTCGCTCATCGAGTTTTGGCATTGGGTATGAGTTGTAGGCGTCTTTCATATTTGTGTAGTGATGCTTCATTTCGTTTAGTGACGTAATGCTGTTCATTTTGTTTACCTTTCTTATTGAGTTGATCACACAATAAACAAAACAAACCGGTCGGTCTAGTGTTTTTTAAAAGAAATGATCCTGGTTAGGTGAATTTCTCCTACCTCATAGACACCAAATATAAATTAAAATTCATGATTACAATTACTTAGGGAGATGACCGTTTTATTTTTTATTGATTCTATTTAATCTGATTAATTTATGAGATGAAAAAACAATCGAAATAAACACAAAAAACACTAGACCGACCGGTCTGCATTGCTGTAAGGTAAATGCATACAGTAAAGAAAATGATGGAACTTGCTCAACAAAATGGAAGCTTAGCTCTTATTAAAAGCTAACCACTTTACTCCCAATTTTAACTTACAGTAGGTAACTTCAATGCTATATAAAACTGAACGATTTTTTGTAAACACATACCACGCGATTGCGAGTACCGCTTTTCCTCGTATGCCAGTTCCAGTACCCAATGTACTGAACGGTGACAAATCACTCGATACACTTGCAGTACATTTGGCAGACAAAGGGATCAAACGTCCTGTTATCTTTACGGACAGTTTTTTTGCAACTCTACCCTCATTCCAACTACTTATTGATGCACTAGAGAAGAAAAATATCGACTATAAAGTCTTCAACGAGATCCAGCCAGACCCTTCATATGCCATTGTAGAAAAAGGGATTGCTGCGTGTCATGAACACAACTATGACTGCGCAATCGCAATTGGTGGTGGCAGCTCAATTGATGGTACCAAGATGATCAACGGCTGTGCTAAACACAATTTGGATCCTCGTAAGATCACCCATGGTTTGATGAGCATGCTGCAGCTTCGTCGTAAAGGGGCTTACTTTGTCGCCATTCCAACAACGTCAGGAACAGGCTCTGAAGCAACAACAGTAACCGTAGTTACAGACGAAAAAACCAACCAAAAGAACGCATTAGTAAGTTATGGCGTAGTGCCAGACTTAGCAGTATTCGATTCAAGGCTCACCATGGCGCTACCACCTCATATCACAGCTTCAACCGGTATGGATGCACTGACACACGCTATGGAATCATTCATGAGTACCTACGCGACAAAACAAACAGATGAAATGAACCTAAAAAGCATAAAGCGTATATTCGAATTCCTTCCACGAGCCTATAAAAATGGAGCAGAAGACGATGAAGCAAGAAGTGAAATGGCATTAGCTTCATTTGATTCAGGTAAAGCGTTTTCTAAAACACTATTGGGTTGGGCACATGGTATTTCACACCAACTAGGCGCTTTTTACAAAGTTCCGCACGGTTTAGGCTGTGCGATCTCATTGCCGCATGTACTTCAGTTTGCTCTTCCAAAAGCGACTGACCGTCTGGCTATTATTGCGGATGCATTGGGCCTTCAAGGGTCAACAGACAAAGAGAAAGCTCAAGCTGTCGTTGATGCTGTATTTGAGTTGAACCGTACGTTAGACATCGATTCAAAACTGGATATGTTGAAAGAAGAAGACGTCGCTAATATCGCAAAAAATATCATTAAAGAGGGCAACATGGCCTACCCTTCACACCGTAATTTTGATTCTTACGCTCACCTTGAGAGCTTCCTACTTGAGCGTAGAAACTACGTTCATAAACCAATGGCTGCTTAAAGTAACACATTTACACAACATCACTTATGCCTGAGGCATTCAATTATTTGGGCTATATAGCGGCATAATGAATTTGGCCGCTACATGCCGACACTTATTAAGTTCAGTAATAAAATAGCCTCTAATCTAGAGGCTATTTTCAGTTAAATTCAAATGCTAGTTTAAACAATATTCGGCTTATTCTTTACCAAACACGTTGTTCTCTTGCTCTTGTACGCGGATGAACGTTGTACGCTTAGTGAGCTCTTTAAGCTTTGCTGCGCCTACGTAGGTACAAGTTGAACGTACACCGCCAAGGATGTCTGAGATAGTATGATGGACGCTACCACGGAATGGTAACAGTACGGTTTTACCTTCCGCTGCACGATACTTAGCAACGCCGCCAGAGTGTTTCTCCATGGCTGATTCTGATGACATGCCGTAGAACTTCATGAATTGCTTGCCGTCTTTTTCAACCACTTCACCGCCTGATTCTTCGTGGCCTGCTAGCATACCGCCAAGCATCACGAAGTCTGCGCCGCCGCCGAAGGCTTTCGATACGTCGCCCGCGCACGAACAACCGCCGTCACCGATGATCACGCCGCCTAGACCGTGAGCTGCATCGCCACATTCAATGATGGCTGAAAGTTGTGGGTAGCCCACACCTGTTTTTACGCGAGTGGTACATACAGAGCCAGGGCCAATGCCTACTTTAACAATGTCAGCGCCCGCAAGGATAAGCTCTTCACACATATCGCCAGTAACTACGTTACCTGCTGAAATCACTTTATCAGGGAAGTGCGCTCGCACTTTTTGCACGTATTCAACAAGGTGCTCGGAGTAGCCGTTTGCGATATCAATACAGATGAAAATGAACTCATCGCTCATCGCCATAATTTGCTTTGTTTTTTCAAATTCAGCATCAGATGTGCCAGTTGAAACAAAGACATTGTTTAGCGTTTTTGAGTTGGCTGTTTTTGCAAATTCCGCCCACTGCTCTACTGAGTAGTGCTTGTGTACTGCGGTCATTACGTCATGCTCAGCAAGGGCTGCTGCCATTTCAAAAGTTGCCACAGAGTCCATATTAGCGGCAATGACAGGCACACCAGACCATTGACGACCACTATGCTTGAATGTAAAATCGCGGGCTAAATTTACTTGAGAACGACTTTTTAGTGTAGAACGCTTAGGGCGAAATAATACATCTTTAAAGCCTAACTTAAGTTCTTGTTCGATACGCATTGTTGCATTTCCTTTATTCAATAGAAGATGTGCCAATTACAATGCAGGTCGTGCTTTGGCAGAAGCGTTGACCATTCTTCGGACACAAAAAAACCGGAGCGTTGGCAGACGCTCCGGTTTTCAGCATTATAGGGCGAGATAAATTAGTCGCAAGACTGATTTTTTGGTTTTTTTTGTGCTACTATTTTGAAACTTGCAAATCCTCACCGCGCAGTTCAACACTTCTCTCGACAAAACAAACACTTACTTTAAAGTGACTAATAACCTAAAAATAATACATTGTTTTTATTAGCTTTTTATTGTGATCCATATCATAAATAGGCGATAAACATGCACTTTAAACGAGCCAAAACCCCTTCTGTTTTTTGATTTAATTGACGAAAATTAAGTAACAATTTGTGTTTCAGAGACATCAACGTTCATTAATAGACGAAGCTCCACTAACAAGTCCGATGCTAACATGCCTATTTTGCCAAACTGCTGGGCATTGTTGTCTGCTGCTGTGGAATGTAACCATGCACCTAAACACGCAGCCTGAGTTGGCGTTAACCCTTGGCAAAGTAATCCGGTAATAACGCCCGTTAGTACATCTCCCATTCCGCCACTGGCCATCCCACTATTGCCCGCAGAAATGACCCAAGTTTGCTCTCCATTACACATCAAAGTGCCAGCGCCTTTTAGCAGCACCACGCATTGATATTTTTCTTGCAACTTAGCCACTGCGCTATATCGATCTTGCTCTATTTTCGCAATAGAGATCCCGAGTAATCTAGCCGCTTCTCCGGGATGAGGCGTTAACACGCATCGGCTTAGATCATAACGCTCAATACGCTTGGCTAATATATTAAGCGCGTCGGCATCAATGACTTTACTGCACTGTTCATTTATCGCATGGTCAAACAAGTGATTTGCCCATGAATCAGTGCCTAAACCGGGGCCTAATCCTATTGCGGATTTAAATGGGTCTAAGTTGGGCAAGACAGCAGTCGTTAGATCTTTATCTAGCGCAATCGGCATCACTTCCGGTTGTCTGGATAACATAGGTGGGATTGAATCTGGATGAGTTAACGCACTGATTAAGCCAGCTCCAACCCGAGCACAAGCTTGTGTTGCCAAGATGATTGCGCCACTTGTACCTTGATTACCACCAATTAACAGAGCACGACCGCAACTTCCTTTATGTGAAGTATTGTCTCGTTGTGGTCTTGCGCTCAAGGCATCTGAGGTTTCATAGCAATAAGCTTCAGCTTGTTCTAATAATGAAAACTCAGAGGCAATGCCTAAGTTTGCGACATAAAGATGACCGACAACATTGCGCGCCTTCCCTGTCATTAAGCCCTTTTTAGTCCCCACAAAAGTCACTGTCTCTTGGGCCTGAATACAAGCGCCCAATATAACCCCGGTATCTGCATCAAGGCCTGATGGAATATCTAAACTTAAAATGGGTGTCGCCAACGCATTAATGGCGTCGATGACCAATATGAGATTTGAGCGAACCTTTCCTTGTAACCCTGTGCCTAATAGACCATCGATAATAAAGTCATATTTTTGCTGACTGTCTATATGGTTCAGAATCGGCTTATTGTGTTGTTGCCATGCTTGCTGTGCTTGTTGAGCATCGGCTGTATTTGAACGGCAACCTAGGGGCTGAAAAACATCCACCTCAAAGCCAGATTCTAGTGCCAATCTCGCCACTACAAAGCCGTCACCACCATTATTGCCCGATCCACAACAAACCAGTATTTTGCCACCATTGGATAAATAGTGTTTTAGGCGTAAAAACGCGTCGTGGCCTGCCCGCTCCATTAGTTGATAGAGCGACAGTCCCGCACTCTTAGCTGCCAGTCCCTCACTGCGTAGAACTTGCGTTGCAGAATATAAAGGCTTCATTGATTTTTCCTTTCGATTGAATCTTCATCATAGTGCGGGCGCTTATCAATCACAACTGACCAAATATCAATGGTTATGGCATGAAAAAAGCCGCTACAGCATATGCTGTAGCGGCTTCTTATAAATAGAAAATGCAGAAGATCTTATTATTTAATGCTGTTATTCATAGGGCTGTTGTTTATATAAACTTAGTTTAACCCCAGCTTACGATTGGTGCTTTTATCTTTAAAGTAAAAGTACACATAGGTCGTCGCAATGGCGAAAAACAAATAAGAGAGCGAGAAAATAAACGGTGATGTGATTAAACCGGCCTTAACACCAACAATTGTCGAAACAACGGTAATAGTCAGCTTACATAACATTCCGGTTAACAGCAGAAATACCGCTAGCTGTGGCCAGCGAGAAGTGCGAAAAGCCAACCAAAAACAGACACCTACTGCGAGTGATGCAGTGCTTAACCCGTATAAAAACGAAGTTAAATGCTCAGCAGATGCCGCGCCTGCAGAAACAGAAATAAATAACAGCAAAAATATTTTCATATCGAATCCTACAAAAGCTTAATTAAGCGACCTTTCAGATTTGGAATCTAAGATTTCAAAGCATTTTGACTTAAAAACAATCAAATGCAAGCTGTAATTTTGTTCGATTATTAAGCAAAACCATTAGTTCTTTTTCTATTTTACAAAAAAATAACATTTTAACATTGTTGTAAATCAATAATGCCCGAATTATCAAACTCATATAATAAAAAACGCCTTTATTTACGCTCAAATGTTACACAAATGATAAATGTCATTTAATTCCTTAAATGGCTAATACATCACATTTCATAAGAAATACAGCGCTAAAACGTTAGCAAACCTTACCAACTGAGAGAAAGAATCAGTCTCAAAAAATGGAATGGAAATTTATTTTTCATTTTTGATAAAAAGGGATTTAAATCACAATAAACTTCTGTACAATTCGCGATTCTCGCTCTTGAAAAATTTGAAGAAACTAAAGGTTTTCAGCTTTTAAGACCATTAACTAATTGAAACGCCCATTTGGCACAGAGAACAAACAATGAAAAAGATAGATAAAGCGATGCGTATCCTAATTGCAGGGTTCTGTATCAACCTTTGCTTAGGTATTCTTTATGCGTGGAGCATATTTAACAAAGCGCTTGTGACCGACTTGGGCTGGAATGCGGCCGATGCATCTCAACCTTACGCTATCGCAACAATCACTTTCTCTATTGCTCTTTTAGTTGCTGGTATTCTTCAAGATCGTATGGGCCCTAGAAACATTCTTATGTTGGGTGCAACGCTTACCGGACTAGGCATGATTGGTTCAAGCTTTGCAACTTCTCCTGCAATGCTTAGCATGACATTTGGTGTGGTTGCTGGCGCAGGTATTGGCTTTGGCTATGCTTGTCTTTCTCCTGCTGCAATGAAATGGTTTCACTCTTCGAAGAAAGGACTGGTTAATGGCTTAATCGCAGCCGGTTTTGGACTTGCAGCTGTTTACCTAGCACCTTTAACTTCAGCCTTGATTACCAATTATGGTATTGACCAAAGTTTCCTAATTTTAGGTGTTGGTGTATTGGTTATCGCGGTGCCTTTAGCGGCAACAATTAATAACCCACCAGCAGACTACGTTCCAGAAGCACCGAAAGTAAAAGCCGGTCAAGCACCACTAGTAGCTAAAAAGAACAACGATATTTCTTGGAAAGTCATGCTGAAAACACCGCAGTTTTATTCACTGTGGATTATGTACGCGTTTGCTTCTGCAACAGGCTTAATGATCATTGGTAACATTACAACTATTGCCAGCGTACAAGCGAACCTTCCAAACGCAGTTTATTTAGCCTCTATATTGGCTATTTTCAACTCTGGCGGTCGTATTGGCGCTGGTATCCTTTCTGATAAAATCGGTGGTCTACGTACTCTATTTATCGCTTTTGCTCTGCAAGGCATCAATATGGTTCTGTTCGCTACGTTTAATTCAGAAGTAACTCTCATTATCGGTACTGCTATCGCAGCGGTTGGTTACGGAACACTGCTTGCGGTATTCCCATCAATTACTGCTGAATTCTATGGTCTAAAGAACTACGGCACAAACTATGGCGTACTTTACACTGCATGGGGTATTGGCGGCGCAATTGGCGCGGCAGTGGTTGGTTTCTCAATGACTCACGGTGATAACTACGCACTGGCGTATACTATTTCTGCAGTAATGATGGGAGTCTGTGTGGCATTATCACTCATCACACGTCCAATCAACGAAGAAAAAGCAGCCCAACTAGCGGCGGCATAAGCTCAATTCAATTAGGGATTCAGCAGTACAAAACTGAATCCCTAACTTAGTATTAAACCTCACAAACCACCCCACACTTAGAAACCTCCCCTCTTCATTAGCCTTCTAAAATTTACATTTTTAATCATATTGTATTATTTACAACATTGATTAACAGAAAGGCAACCGTGACTAATCTCCCATATATTCAGGTGTTGACCGCGCATTTATTGATCTATTTCACATCTATATTGGCTAGATTTAAATGTGTGATTTATCCCTAAAAATCATACGCAAATATAAACGATAGTTGTTGTAGAAAATATGAAGCTCTTAGGAGAGAATGATGGAAGTAGTTATATTCAACTGCGAACAAGAGCGCGAAATAGAACGATTCAAATTATCCCCATATAAAATGGAGGCGTTCCTTGAAGAGATTCGTTATACAAACCAAACCGACAGTATTAACAGCAACACGCTGATTAAATTGTATGATGCTGGCCGATTAACGCTCTCTAAGCGTATTAACTTTACTGAACAACTAGCAAGACTATTAAATTGTGATAAGGCATTCCTCGCCTAGCGGCAAGAAAAAACCACCTACGACTCGTACACCTGCAATTCCTAGCTTCGACATTCTAGCATTCAAAACATTGATAATTTAGCACAATAGATCCTATCATGATTATGGGGTCGATCTATTGTGCCAATCTAGAAGAAGCTAATGAATTTCAGCTAACATAGGTTACTAACATAGGTTACTAACATAGGTTAGTTACTCTCTTTACTTTTACTTCTGTTAGACGACGATTATTTGTGCTCAAATTTACTGATGAAAAACTCAATTAATCTTGTTAAGCGTGCAGGTCTAAATCTATCTTTATGATAAATCAGCGAAAAATCGACACTCGGTATCTGCCAATCATAGAATACCTTCTGTAGTCTCCCCTCTTCTACGTCACGCTGGCAATAGAGCAAGGGCACCCGAATTACACCATTGCCCAGCAGTGCACCGTTGACTAAAGCACGGCCATTTTTACACTGTAAATCACCCTTTATTTGAACGTCTGCGCTATCAGCTGTTTTATTGTTTATAAAACTCCAACGATTCACTGATCCGGTGAGGCAGCGATGTTGCTCTAAATGCTTGGGATGGGTTATTAAAGCTGATTTGTTTAGATAACTAGGGCTCGCAACCGTCACCATTTCAATGTCTGCCAGTTTTCGTGCCACAAAACTGGCGTCTGGTAATGACCCCATACGAAAAGCCACATCAAAATCATCTTGGATCAGATCAACGCGATGACTACTAAAATCTAAACTTATGCTCACCTCTGGATACTCAGCCATAAATTCATTAATCATCGGCACTAGCACATCCTCTCCTATTACCCCACCAACACAGTTGATCGCTATATGCCCACGGATCTCATCCACAGCATCAATTGCCGCCAATAGTGCTTGGTCAATATCATTAAAAGCAGTTTGGCATTGCTCAAATAATTGCTGTCCGGCCTTAGTTAACTTCAATGTGCGGGTTGTTCGTAACAGTAACGTCACGCCTAAATCAGACTCTAATTGACTGATTTGTCTTGAAACATGCGATCGCGATACCTTCAGCGCCTCAGCTGCACGAGTAAAGTTACCTAACTGTGCAATGAAGACAAAAGAGCGAAGATCGGCAAGGTTTATCTTATCTAACATAGCCATCACCAGTGATTGAGCATTCCATCTATTGTTGCAGTATAGCAATAGTGTTTTAAGTAAAGTGATATTTATCAACAAAGACAGAACGATTAGACTTCTCTCATCGACACATACAGTGTCAAAGCAAAATGTATTTGGAGAGAAATGATGAAAAAATTGATTGTCGTAACAGGCGCAAGTTCAGGTATTGGCGAAGCAATAGCACGTCGCTTGAGTGATGAAGGCCATCCTCTATTATTGCTTGCTCGTCGCGTAGATAAACTTGAAGCATTGCAATTGCCCAATACACTTTGCGAAAAAGTCGATGTGACGGTGCAAGGATCATTTGCTGCTGCTATCGCAAAAGCTGAACAGAAATTTGGGCCTGTTGAAGGTCTAGTCAACAATGCTGGCACTATGCTACTTGGGCAAATAGACACTCAAGATGCCAATGAATGGAAGCGTATGTTTGATGTGAACGTGTTGGGCCTGTTAAACGGCATGCAAGCTGTTCTTGCTCCGATGAAAGCACGTAATAGCGGTACAATCATTAACATTAGCTCAATCGCAGGCAAGAAAACGTTTCCAAATCACGCCGCCTATTGCGGCACTAAATTTGCGGTGCATGCAATTTCAGAAAACGTTCGTGAAGAAGTCGCAGCAGACAATGTTCGCGTAACCACCATTGCCCCTGGCGCGGTCGAAACGGAGTTACTTTCTCATACTTCATCTCAAGATATTAAAGACGGCTATGACGCGTGGAAAGACGATATGGGTGGCGTTCTTGCCGCTGATGATGTGGCTCGCGCTGTCGTCTTTGCTTTTCAGCAACCACAAAACGTTTGTATTCGAGAAATAGCGTTAGCACCCACCAAGCAGCAGCCGTAGCTTTATTAACCCCAACAGTTTGTTTAAAGAATAAACCTGACATTAAGATCAATAATGCCCCATTTACGGGGCATATTATTGCGGATTTGTTATTACCTAGAGTTATTATTACGCGGATTTCTCGCAACCAATAACAAAAGTATCAGCTAAGATTTTTAGATTGAGGCCAAAAAATCAAATACAGCCAAAGCAATGTACTTGCCAGCCCCATTAAATAAATATCCATTAGCATCGCCACCAGCGCGACGACACAATACACCCAGCCTCTATTACCACAGTTTTTCCATCTCGCAATAGATAAACCACCGCCAAACCATACCGCCGCTATCAGCACCGGAAATGCCAAAATCATCAATGAACCATTGGCACTACCGTTGACAATTTCAAACAATATCACGAGGCAAACCGCAACAAATAAGAAACTTGCTAGTGAATAACCAACATAAGCCAGACGCTGTAATTGGTTGGTTTTAAAGAAAAAGATGTTCTTGATATTCGCTTCAGGCGAGTTGATCGCGGTTGGATTTTCTGCTCGATAGATCGCAAGTGCTCTTTCTTCAGATACCGCCTGAATAACACGACTAAAAGCAACAAAGCCTTGCTCTATTAGACTTGCTATCTCTTCTGTCGCATTGTCGTTGCCCAGATTAACCGCTAACACGACCTGGCTTTTACATAAAATTTGGTAACTATTCACTTTCTATCCTTTGTTACATCGAAATTGGTACTTGATAGATATATCTCTTTACCGTATCACCAATTTCATGACTGACCAAAAGTAAAATTGCTCTATAGCCACCTTCTGACTGTCATCGAATACTGTAAGTACATCTCAGGGAATTTATCAGTCAGCACCTTCTCTTCCGGTTTAATTTGAAAATAAGTGATATATAACGCAAACAATAAGCACATGAATAACGCCATCCAAGAAGTTAATATACACGCCCAACTGAGCAGTAGTATCAGCAATGATAGGTACATTGGATTGCGACTATAACGAAATATTCCGTCGGTAATTAATACCGTTGTTTTGGCAGGTAATAGAGGGTTAATGCTTGTTTTAACTTGTCTAAACGCTCGAATGGAAACAAAAGCAATCCCTAAACTTATCGTTATTAAACCCAGAGTTAATAACCAAATAATAGGTTGCTGAGAAATAGAAAACTGCTCGAACATTCCACCCATTATCGCGCAAAATAGCATAATTATTGGCGGTGGAACTTTATTATGTAACATGCAAGTCTCCTACGCTAAATCGATAAAATGAACACGCATTACTGATAAAAAGTTCAATGATAGTTTCATAAAATGATAGTACAGAGCCAACTCATTTGTATTATTATATCCCTGCCGAATTAATGAGCGAATATCATCACAATGACACATAAACCCGATCGCACTACCGCTATGCATAACATTATACAGCAAGCCAAGCGTGAGCTTCCTCTGTATGAAGAAGAAACCTTTGTCTGTGGTACGGGAACCAACTGTGTCGGTTGCCCTAAAAAGCTGCTTGAGATGGTGGATAGTGAGTTAACTTACTGGGAACACTACATCTCAGATGGAACCGCGCCTAATTTTGATGATATTAGACGCTTTGGTAAGTTATGCAAAAATGTAAAACGCGCCTTAGTTCGCAACAATATTCCGGTTGTCAATACGACTCATTAGGTCATTAATCACTGGTGCTGGCGCCACAGATTTTAGCTGCATAACACATTGTTTGGCGTGGTTATCCGAATGCCTAATTTTAAAATCACACAAAGCGTATAAATGCTCAGAGCTATTAGACAGTTGATAGGCTTTTTTAAGTGATAGCTTAGCCTCATCCTTATTCACAGAGTCTTGTAATATCCCGTTCACATACCAATAATGGCTGTTATCTTCAGCTATGTTAGCCGCGGTATTCATTACCTCTGCTGCTTGCTCATTTAGGCTTAATCTTACCAAGGCCAGTGCTTTTAAATACAAGATCTGCGGCTCATCAGGCACAGATTGCAACACATCTTCTAACACTGACAGGGCTTGTTGATCCTTGTTTTCTAAACGATAAGTTTCAGAAATCCCAACCCAAGCTTGTTCTATCTCATCGGAATATTTATTAGGTAGACAGTGCTCAATGATCTGGCGATACACTCGTCTTGCTGAGTCATAATCCTCTATTGCGCTGTAACCATGCCCTGCTTTTAATAACGACTCATTACTGTTGTTTTGCTCCATTTTTACAGTCCAGTCATTAAATAATGGCAAGAATTGCTGTTTTTGTACCGCGTTCATCTGTGGGTAGTCGACCACTAAATTTTCGACTACTGCTCCTCTCACATCAAATACCAAATCACTCATCAGCGGTGAAAGTAAACGCCAGCGATGAGTAAATGAATACAACGTCGAAGCCTCAACGGCCGCCAACCTAATTTCATGTTGAGGATCTTTAAGCCCGCGTGCCACCGCAATTAACGCACTTTGGCTAGGCAATGTCGCCAATTGCTGAAAAGCCTCTATTCGTGTTGCCTTGTTATTACTCTTATCTTGCGCAATATAAGACAGTTGTTCAGCGCTTTTTTGTTGAGCAAATGCTAGCGGACTCAGCACGATAATCGTCATCAATAGCAATATTAGCTGCACAAATATTTTGGAAGCTTGCATCCCTTTACCGATTACTGTTCTCATCAGAATTTAGCTCCAAAAGTGTTACTTGGCACTTGCTGGGCTAATGCCTGACGCATGATTTCATCGCTAAACTTACCATGCGCGACAGGGTAACCTAGCACGCGCAATATATGAGCAATGGAACGATCGGCGTGCTTATAAAACTTATTCCAACCTGCGCACAGGTAATTTAATCCCTCTTCGCCTGAGCGTGTGCGAACAAAACGATTTTTGGGACACTCGCCAAAGCAGGCAAACTGGTAATCACATTGCTTACACTGCTCGGGCAGGTTTTTAGTTTTCGAAAAACCAAACTGCTGTTGTTTGCTCGATAGCGCCATATCATCTAGCTTATCGGTGTGCAGATTGCCGATTTTGTATTCTGGATAGACATAGTGATCGCAAGCAAATACATCGCCATTTGGCTCCATCGCAAGCCCTTTGCCGCAAAACTCACTCAATGTACACAATGGGTTTTTACGACCCATCCAAGTTTCAATGAAGGCTTCAAAATATTGCACGAACACTTTGCCAACATCGCGACTGGCCCACTCATCAAATACCGCAATCAGGAAGTTTCCCCATGCTTCATCTGACACGCACCATGACTCCATCAGCGAATTTTTCGAGCCCGGAATAAGGCGTTTATCCCCCTGACGAGGCTTTGAGTCAGCTTGCCAAGTTTGCGGCGCAGTATCACGAAATGTTTTTTGTTCCACAATCGGAATAAACTGCATTTGCGGTGATTTCACCTCATCTCTAAGGAAGCGATAAATCTCCAATGGATTTTGGCTCGTCAGGTTATTAATGCAGGTAAGCGTTGCAAAGCGCACCTCATATTCATGCAGTAATTTGACCGCTTGCATCACTTGTTTGTGCGTACCACGCCCGGCTTTATTGGTGCGATAAGCGTCGTGATACATTGCCGGCCCATCAATACTCAGGCCGACTAAGAAGTTGTTTTCTTTTAAAAACTGACACCATTTAGCATTCAGTAAAGTGCCGTTGGTCTGCAAATCATTGGCGATGCGAATCCCCGCAGGCTGATACTTTTTTTGTAACTCAACGATCTTTTCAAAGTAAGGGAGTCCTAATAAAGTCGGCTCTCCACCCTGCCATGAAAAAATGATCTCTGGGGTATTTTGTCCTTCGATATATTGCTTGATGTACAACTCAAGATCCTGCTCACTCATCTGTGGTGAACAGCCTTTTTTATACTCTAAAAGATCTTGCTTACTTAAGTAGTAACAGTAATTACAGTCAATATTACAGGCGGCGCCAATAGGCTTTGCCATGACGTGCATTCTTTTTGAAGGTTTGCCATTAAATTGTGGGCCTTGAGTCAACAACATATCGATACCGTTATTTTGATTGCCAAAAACAGCCTAATTTTAACTTTTGGTTATACAAAGCGCTTGTTATTGCGCTTATAACCATTTGGAAAGTGGTTAATTGTTATACTGGCGACTGACTAGCATTGATTTGAGATTGACTATGAACCTGCCTTTAAAGACTGCTCGCCCGCTTTTAGCAAGGACGCTAGTAACTATCACTATGCTGGCAACCAGCATAGTAGTATTAACAGGATGTTCGATAGCCCCGCCTCACCCAATCGTGGCAAAAATAGAAGCTGATATGATTTTAGTGGAAGGTGGTAGCTTTATTATGGGGTCAAATTCGCAACATGCTAATGCCTCAGAGCAACCGGCTCATGAAGTCACTGTTGATGACTTTTATATCTCTAAATTTGAAGTTACCCAGTCGTTATTTGAAGAGGTCATGGGACCTTCGCGAAGCTTTTTTAAAGACCCTCAAATTCCCGTCAATAACTTGAGTTGGCAACAAGCGTATTTCTTTATTGAACGACTTAACGAGCTAACGGGGCAACACTATCGCCTGCCGACAGAAGCGGAGTGGGAATTTGCCGCCATTGGGGGCAATCAGTCACAAGGGTATGCTTATAGTGGTTCAAACAATATTGATGATGTGGCGTGGTTTTCGGGCAATGCTAATAACCAAGCACACCGCGTTGGACAAAAGAAACCCAATGAATTAGGTCTTTATGATATGACCGGTAATGTTGGCGAATTTACCATTGATGCCTTTGAGAGCACCTTCTATCGCAACTCTCCTACCCATAACCCAAGTAACGAGCAGCACACCGACATCAAACTCGCTCATAAGTCAGTACGTGGTGGCAGCTTTGCTTATGCTCAAGATGAGTCTGAGAATTTTAGACGCGATTTTGCCAGCCAAACCATCATTATGTCTGACATGGGTTTACGCCTTGTAAGAGACGCACGTTAATCCTTTTAATAGTGAGTAGCTCCTATGAACAAACGTTCCATTAGCTTGATGATTGGATTAACGGCTTTAAGTTTAAGCGTTCTTAGCACAATAGCCGTTGCCCGAGACAACGCGCCCAAACTGGTATTACAAATTACCGTAGATGGTCTTCGAGGCGATCTGCTTGAGCGATACAAGCACAACTTTGCTCAAGGTGGCTTTCGCTATCTAATGGATGAGGGTGTTTACTACAATAACGCTCACTATCAACACAGCAATACTGAAACGATTGTCGGACATGTCTCCCTTGCCACAGGTGCGCCGCCATCGGTGCATGGCATGGTAGGCAATGTTTGGTACGACAGAGGACTTGAGCGCCTTGTTTACAATGTAGAAGATGGCGATTACCAAATGCTCAGCCGCAATGCTGGCGTCAATGCTGGCGTCAATCAAGAAACTGAAATAGATCCCACTCAGCGTACTGCCAAACAAGACGGTCGCTCTCCTGTGCCTATGTTAGTCTCCACCTTTAGTGATGAGTTGTCGGTTTCTAACAACGGCCAATCTAAAGTGTTTAGTGTTTCAGTCAAAGACCGAGGCGCGATTTCATTAGCCGGACATACTGGTAAAGCATTCTGGCTCTCAAAAGGCAGCTCTGAGTTTGTCACCAGTGATTATTATTATCAGCAGTACCCTACATGGGTTAATCAATGGAATGAGAAGAAACTGCCTGAAACGTATTCAAAAAAACGCTGGGAGCTTTCGTTAGATAGAAATAACTACACGCTAGAAGAGCGAGACCAACAACATAAATTTGACTTAGCCGGCTTTAAACGAACCTTCCCGCACCCTTATGGCCCGGCAAGCTACCCCTATTACTCGACTATGCTCACCATTAGCCCAGCAGGTGATGAAATTACCGCAGACTTTGCGAAAACTTTACTCCAACAAGAGCAACTGGGCAGTAACAATGTCACCGATTACCTAGCTATTAGCTTTTCATCTAACGACTATGTTCTGCATCTTTATGGCCCTTCAAGCCTAGAAGCAGAAGATAATTTAGTTCGCCTTGATAGAACCTTGGCAGACCTATTTGAGCACATTGATCACTCTATCGGTTTGGATAACACATTGATTGTATTATCCGCCGATCACGGCGCGCCAGAAGCCTCACCCGTTGCCGCTTCACTGGGCTTAAAACGAGCAAACTATTTTGATAAGAAGACTTTGCTGACCGAGCAATTAAAACAACGACTTGCCAAGCAGTTCTCTGTGGATGAAGAGATCATTCGTCTATACGCACAGCCATACGTTTATCTTAATCATGATTTAATTAAACAAAACAACCTCAATCTCGCCGAGTTGCAAACCGCGATTGCTGAAGAAGTGATGAAGATTGAAGGCGTGGCATACGCGATAACCAGTAATGATGTTGCTAGCGGTCGACTGGTAGATTCTCATATCAATAAACTGGTCAGCAATAACTATCACCCCAACCGTTCTGGCGACGTGTATTTAGTCTTTGCTCCTCGTACTTACATTAACGATATGGATGGGCTAACCGTTGCCTCCACTCATGGCTCGCCATGGCGCTACGATACGCACGTACCCGTCATCTTTGCTGGGTACAATATGAAAGCTCAGCAAGTTTCAAGGGCCATAACTCCCTATGACATCGCACCAACACTCTCTAACACACTCGGCATTACTCATCCCAGTGGCAGCACCGGTGAGGTGTTAAAAGAAGTGACGTTTTCTAGGGATTAGGGTACTTACTGCTGTTAAAGTTCAGCAATGTGCGAGAGCGTTTCTGGATGACGTTGTACTAATTTAAGAAGGGTCACAGCTTGCCCATTTGGTGCACTGCGGCCTTGCTCCCAGTTTTCTAATGTACGAGATGATGTGTGTAGTAGACGAGCAAATACACCACGAGACATATTAAATTGCTCACGGATAGTGACAATTTCGTCTGGTGAAATATCCAACTCACTCATATTATTGACTTCATAAGTCCTTAATGTAAGTTTGCCTTGTGAATGTTCTTTGGCTTCAACAAGAGCTGAACTTAATTCTGTAAACAAATCACGACTGCTCATATCGCCACGCCTCCATAAAACTTTTTAATTGTTTCTTTTGATCTGCGGTCAAGTCTGACATTTGATTCTTCCCATAAATAGTCAGTAAATAAAAACGTCGCATTTCATCAAGGAAATAATAGATAACTCGTGAGCCACCTCGCTTTCCCTTTCCTTTGCTAGAAACTCGAATTTTCCGCAAACCACCCGTACCTTGAATGACGTCACCCTGTTTAGGATTCGACATCAACTCAGCCTGAAAAAGCCTAAACTCCTCATCGCTAAGATATTCATTTCGGTACTTTTCAAATATGCTTGATTCAACAAATACGCTTTTCATTATCGAATTATACGCAAGTAACGTATGGATAGCAAAAATATACGTTATCTGCGTATGTTTTAACACTAAAGGCGACTGCCAAACAAGTCAGTCGCCTTAGCTTTTATCACTTTAAAGTTTCACTTTAATATCAATAATTAAAGCACTGGCTCTCAGTTAGTTATTACTGCCTTCAAGCTCTGGTTTAGCGTGATATAGCTCTGAGCCTGTGTCTAAAAATTCTTGAGATTTTTGACGCATTCCTTCTAATGGATTATCCAGCATTTTGATTTCTAGAGCTTGATCCATTGCGACCTGTTTAGAGTCTTTGGCATATTCTCGCACTTCTTGTGAGATTTTCATTGAGCAGAATTTAGGGCCACACATGGAGCAAAAATGAGCTACTTTTCCTGACTCTTGGGGTAAGGTTTCATCGTGAAATGAACGTGCGGTTTCTGGATCAAGAGATAAGTTAAACTGATCTTCCCAGCGAAATTCAAAACGCGCTTTAGATAGCGCATTATCTCGAATTTGCGCGCCCGGATGACCTTTGGCTAGATCGGCGGCATGCGCCGCGAGTTTATAAGTAATTAAACCGGTTTTTACATCTTCTTTATTAGGTAGTCCAAGGTGCTCTTTTGGCGTCACGTAACACAGCATTGCGCAGCCATACCAACCAATCAACGCTGCGCCAATACCCGATGTAATGTGATCATAACCGGGTGCAATATCGGTCGTAAGTGGGCCTAATGTATAAAATGGCGCTTCGTGACAATGCTCAAGTTGCTCTTCCATATTTTCTTTGATCATATGCATTGGGACATGACCGGGGCCTTCAATGATCACTTGCACGTCATATTCCCAAGCGACTTTAGTCAACTCACCAAGGGTGCGTAACTCGGCAAACTGCGCTTCATCATTCGCATCGGCAATGGAACCCGGGCGCAGTCCGTCACCAAGAGACAATGACACATCGTACTTGGCACAAATCTCACAAATTTCTCTAAAGTGGGTGTAAAGAAAGCTCTCTTGATGATGCGCAAGACACCATTTAGCAATAATAGAGCCGCCGCGAGACACAATACCCGTCACACGTTTTGCCGTCATTGGCACATAACGCAATAACAAGCCTGCATGAATAGTAAAGTAATCGACACCCTGCTCTGCTTGCTCAATTAAGGTGTCACGCATCACTTCCCAATTAAGGTTTTCTGCTACTCCATTTACTTTTTCTAGGGCTTGATACATAGGTACGGTGCCAATGGGCACTGGGCTATTACGCAATATCCACTCTCGAGTTTCATGAATGTTTCGCCCCGTAGAAAGATCCATTACCGTGTCTGCACCCCAACGAGTCGACCAAACTAATTTCTCTACTTCTTCCTCAATGGAAGAGCTCACCGAAGAATTACCAATATTGGCATTAACTTTAACCAAGAAATTACGCCCAATAATCATAGGTTCAGCTTCTGGATGGTTAATATTGGCCGGTATAATGGCGCGACCTTCCGCTACTTCTTTACGCACAAATTCAGGGGTGATTTCTTTAGGCAGATTCGCACCAAAGTGCTGACCTGCATGCTGATGATTAAGCTGTTCATCGGCAAATTTTTGACGCCCCATATTTTCTCGAATCGCAATGTATTCCATCTCAGGGGTAATAATGCCTTGGCGAGCATAATGCAGTTGCGTAACACAGCTATCCCCCACCGCTTTGCGAATTATAGGTAGATTTCCGTAACGCAAATCATCAAGAGTATCATCCTCTAAACGTGTTTTGCTGTAGCTTGAACTCACTGCTTCTAACTGCTCTGTATCTTGGCGCTGCTCAATCCATTGCTCGCGCAATTTAGGCAGTCCAGTATAGAGGTCAATCGTATGCGCGGGATCGGTATACACACCCGAAGTATCATAGACTTGAATTGGCTCATTAGGTTGATAAACAGGGGCCTGTTTGCTGCCTCCAATCAAGCTATCTGCAAGAGTAATTTCTCGCATGGGAACTTGGATACTCGGCTGAGAACCTTGGATATAAAGCTTGCTTGAATTTGGGTATGGCTGAACAGATAACGACTCAATAAAGTGTTGAGCTTCTAGCCTAGATTGTTTACGTGTCGACATAGCATTTTCCATTAATATAAGTTAATAAAATGCTTGGCGGATAGGATGCAACAAGACAGATCATCTCGGTCAATAACGTGTATCAAGTCGATGGTTCAACCCAACGGTTTAACATTCGCTATTTAGCTCAGCTAGTTACAATTTGCTATTAAAGCAAAAGCTTAGAGTTATGATCTGATGATAGAAATCGATGATGTCATGATTTCTACTCTTTGTTCCCTTCGCAGGTATTAGCCTGATCAGGTTCAACGGATCCCGTATTAACGGTCTCAGCCTTATGGCACTCCGACAAGTAACGCGAGTATAACCAGACTAAATTGGGAAGAGAAGCTTTACTCACAAATATGCAATCTAAGTCATAGATTATGCAGATTGACAATGAAATAAGCGCAGTTTCATATACTACTTTGTGAGTATTTGTATGATTATTTTTTGATTTGTATGGACGTTTTGAAATTCCAGATCTAGGATGCTTTGTAATTATTTATAGATGGTTATTTGACCATCTATAAGCCAAATAACTTAACATTCACTCTCTACAATTTATCAAGGGGAATTTATCAATGGACACTTCAAAACTAGCAATGCTTAAAAATTCAATCAAAAACGATATTGCCAATGATGAATTAAGCGGGATTAATACACGTTCATTACTGCGCGGTGAAGCAAGTATTATTGAAAGCTACCTCTCTCAAAAAGCAAGAAAGATCGCCAGAGTGACTGGTACCAATGGCACTGACGAAGCAACACTATCTAGTTACCAATCTTTTTTCAGTCAGTTCACCGATCAAATTGAAGCGATTCAACCTATCCCTGCTATCTATCTAGAACGCATGTCATCAATTGTTGGATATCAAACTGCTAAAAACTGGTCTAGCCTATAATCCATTTATTCTTGCCAAATAAAGTTGTCTTCTTGGTATTATTCATAGTGATAATACCAAGAGATTAATGGCACTAAGCTCAAAATCCGTCAAATTAATCACAGCAAAAACCGTCAACTTGTCATACAAGGCTAATCATTAAACATATTTTTTGATACTGACAGTATTTGCGTTCTTAACCACTTATGTCCCGCCTCTGATGTACGGCTTGCATGCCATAACATGCAAATATCTTCTGAAATCTCCACAAACGGCGCCTCCAATACTTGAATGGGATACAAAGACTCCATCTGTTTAAGCATCGAATTAGGAAACAAAGCAATATAATCGGTACTCGATACCACGGGTAATACCTCTAATATGCCTGGTGAGCGGTACACTATTTTGCGTTTATTGGGCTCTGGAAAATGATGGTTGGATAAAAACGAGCTGCGACTTTGCCAGCGAGAAACGGCAATATGCTCTTCTTGTAAAAACGCTTCTACTGTTATCGCGCCGCTTAATCGTGGGTGATCTTTTCTTACAATCGCTCTGATACTTTCCGTGCCTAACTTTTCTACTTTTAAAGAGGTCTTTTCGGTCGGTCTCATATCCAGAACTAAATCGTAACGCTGCAAACGCAAATCAGATTCATGATCTTCGGTAAACAGAGGATGTACGTCTAGATCGATGTTTGGCGCAAGGCTTTTCACTTTTTTGAGCAGCTCTGGCATCAATTGATAACCGACCAAAGTGATACAAGCAATAGAGAAAATACGCTCCGACACTTTAGGGTCAAAATCGCGAGTAGCAGTCAAAGTGGAAGTGAAGTTTTTAAATGACGCCGATAACGCTGGATAAATATCGGTGGCAAAAGTCGTCGGCTTAACCCCGGCAGGGCTTCGATGAAACAATGGATCATCATAAATCTCACGAAGACGTTTCAGCGCTTTGCTTACCGCAGGTTGGCTCACCCCTAAACGGTTGGCCGCTTTTGACATACTGCTTTCTTCATAAACCGCCACAAAGAAAGGAATCAAATTAAGCTCAGTACTTTTCATTGGGTTTTATTTATCCTTTATTTGAGACTTATGCTTTTGAAACTTATGTTTTTGAAGCTTAAGTACATGAAACTTAGCTGCATGAAACTTAACTGATTGATAACGTAGGTTAATTTCATCCAACTGTGGTAACGCGCGATCGCGATAACGATGCCATAAATAGCGAATCGAACCATGACACGGCAATCCACCACAGGACAGCCTTGAGTATTGGCGTTGACTCAGAAGGCTAATTTGTAGCCACAATATCCAGCCTCGAAAAAAACCACCGATAGAGTGAAAGCAAGTCGTTGGCGCTTGTATCACCTTAGCTAACGCTTGCCATTCATCAGAGCTAGATAACGCTCCCATTTGCAAATGGCCGCTTTTTGTTCTGAGATGCAAGTACAATGCACTTCTCACCTCACTGTTATGTCCTTGGCTTAATACACAAGCAAAATGCCACCAGCTTGGTCGTGGCCTTGTTTGATAATAGCGCCATATAAACCAACTGATAGCCAACAATGAGCTTATGCTTATTAAAACAGCTAAAAGGTATCCTTTATAGTAGTTCAACCAAGAACTTAGAGTATGCGCGACTTTAAATGTGTTTCCTTTAAAGGTGAGCTTTTGTAATTTTTCAGTATTTGAGTTCCACCAAAGCACTGAATAATCAGCAAAATGCACTTCCCCGCCGTGCTGTAATACATAGACTTGCTCTTCCACTCTTTTAGCATGATATTGAGTACGGGTTTGCTCATCAAATAACTGCACGGGTTTCGAGTAAACTTGATAACTTTGCGTTGCAGTAGCGCGGTTGTTAGCGGTAACTTGCCCCTGATTAGGCTCATTTAACACAGTTGGAACTAACATGGGTGGAAGTAACACGGATAAGGTATCAGAGGCCGTAACGACAAGGGTTCGCGTAATCACATCCCCTGCTTTAAGCGCATCACTCGACTGCTGCCAATCTTGTGATATTTCAACATTGGGGCTGTTTATCCATGGCAAATCTTGCGTCAAGCGCCCGCTCGGTAAACTGGCATTAAACTTCAAAGCCTTGCTATACAGTGTTCCAGCCACATTATGCCTAGAATCCACTGAAACTTGAGCATTGACGGCTACAGGCGGGACAACAAAGCTACCAACATTTTGCGCAAATAAGTTGATCTGCCAAAGCTGTACTGACCACGTTTGTCCATTTCTACGTTCAGCATAATTCACCGCTAATTGAGAGCGCTGCTTAACAATCACATTCGGTATTTCAGGAAGCGTTATTCTAGTACCCGCGGTAAACCATCTTGGTGTGGACAGTTCGATATACAAAGTCACTGGCTGATTGACTGAAGTTTCTAAACGGGTATTGACGTTTTGCTCGCCTTCATTTTGCTTTTCAAGCCACGTTTTTATCTTAATGTCACCACTTCGTTGCAACGCAAGCATGTCACTGGCGTAACTGAGTGAGGAAAAACTTAAAGCAACCACCGCCAAAGCAAGCGCGGCGCAATACCACAATCGATTCATCATCGGCTACTCCTTCGTTTTATGCTGGTTGAGTTGGCTGTAAAACTTGGCGCGCAGAAAGTATTTTGGATCAGACTCGACGCGGCGCAGCCATTTATCCGCCAGTTCATCACTGCCTAAAATTTCGTTCGCATTGAGCGTTTCTTTGAGCATCATTTGCTCAACCGCAGTATCTTCTGCTCCATCTCCTGTCTGCGGATTATCCCCAAGTTCGATGGAATCTTCCGCGCCATCTGTCGTGCCTGCCTGACTTTCACTTAACCTATTAACTTCATCGATAATACCCTGCATAACCTGCAAATTATGTTGAATATCACTTTTAAGTTCTATGGATAACGGCCATGTTTTTTGCTCTAACAAGTACTGAAACACATCTCTTGCTTTTAAATACTCACGCTGCCTTGCTAGCGCGTTAGCGGCGTAAAATAACGATAATGCCGACTCAACATTAATAAACTGAGCATGAGCCAGTGGGTATTCCCCTGCGTAGTAATAGGCGATGCCTTTACTTAAAGGATTTTGAAAATGAATGGCCGCTTGCAGGTAGTCTTGTTGGTTAAAGTACCACTGCCCTTGTTGGTCTGGGGTTAACCAAAGGTTCATCCAAGATTGTGCAAGCGTATCCCAGGTTGTGATTTTCTCTGCCTGCACCGTAGTGTCAGCAAAATGAGTTTGCGTCGTCGCATAAACGGGCAGTGACAGCAATGGCGTGGCGATAAACCCAATCAATACCCACTGTACTAGCCAGCCTTTTCTAAACCACAATAACAACAGTAAGGCGATAGGCAGCAATAAGTAGTAACCCATATCTTGCCAAGGCATTGCCGATTCACTATTAAGCCTCATGTGTCTTTCGATGGCTTTGTTTAATCCTTCAACATCGGCATCATCAATGCTCACAACTTCAATACTGCCACCGCTTTGCCGAGCCAAACGTTTTAAGGAATTGAGATCCATCGGATTATTGCTTTGTAGCCGTTGATTACCTACTGCTAATATCAATAACTGATGATGGCTTTGAGCAAAGTAATCACTTAACGCATCTAGGCTATCTGGGGTTACGCCGTCACTGATAAGCAATACCGTACTTGCCGATTCATCAATAAGCTGTGTCTGCACTAGATCGATGATGCTAGCGGCATTTTTACCGGCAATGGGCATAATGCTGGGATCAATGGCGTTTAAAAAAGGTAGAAATACCGAGCTGTCTTTGGTCAACGGCATGGCCAAATGCGCAGAGCCAGCAAACACCACCAGCCCCGTTTGTCCGCCACTACGCAGTTTTAATAAATCTTGTATTTTTTGCTTTGAGCGTTCCAGTCTATTTGGCGGCAAGTCCTCATTTAGCATGGAACTGCTGTTATCTAGCGCAATCAGCAGCGAAGCTTTATCTTCTCCAAAGGGAGATGGGCTACGTTGCCATGTCGGTCCTGCGCATATCAAGATGGCAAGTAACATCACCACAAATAGAAATTTCAGCGGAAGCTGTTTGCGCCAACCTAAATCATCAATGGTTAATGCTTCGGTTAAATGCTTGGGTAAGTGCCCCTGTTGGCGATCAGCCGAATCGAGTTTCCAGCGCGCACAAACTACGGCTATGAGTGGCACTAATGCCAGTAACCATAGTGGCCTAATAAAATGAAATTGGCTGCTCATCTGTTGCCACGCTAACCAATCAAATAAATCCAAATCGAGAGAGATAGAATCAAGCATGAGGCTTCTCCTGCTTTTGCTTGTTATCTACTGCTACCCTGCGCGCCGTTATTAATCTAGGACCTGTTATTAATCTGTGCTCCGTTATTAACCTATGCGCAGTGCTAATCAAAAACGCCAACAGATACCAAAAGACCAGCAACATGATTGGATAAGCATGTACGCTGGTTTTAGGTCGATACGTCGTGCTTTCGTACAGCTCTGGTTCTATCTCATCAATTTTTTGGTATGCAAGATCAAGGGCTTGCCTGTCTATTGCGTGAAATGCTTCACCTCCAGATTCACTGGCAATGCGCTCAATCGTGCGCATGTCCAGCGCTTGCTCACCGATAGTGGTAGGATCGCCAATCGCAATAACATGAATTTTAACCTGCTTAGCATTGGCAACCTTAGCCGCATCAATAGGCTCAACAAAACTGCCGGTATCATTACCATCGGTTAAGACAATCACTAATCGTTCCCGCTTTGTTTTTGTTTGAGCTTGTGCTTGTGCTTGTGCTGAGTATTTCGCTTGTTGTAAATTTTGCGCTTGCTGCGGATTCTGCTCTTGATAACTGCTATCAAACACTTTTATCGCAAGGCCCATCGCATCGCCTAAATGAGTGCTAGCGCCTGCCATGCCCACTTCTGTTTGCTG
This sequence comes from Vibrio sp. UCD-FRSSP16_30, assembly GCF_001676025.1. GTDB lineage: Bacteria > Pseudomonadota > Gammaproteobacteria > Enterobacterales > Vibrionaceae > Vibrio. Next base: position 22,227 of record NZ_LZFW01000016.1, on the reverse strand, counting down.
TAAAAGCGCTAACCATACCCTCTGATCAGCAGTAAAAGGGGTTTGTACAAAGGCGGCATCACCAAACAAAATCAGACCTAATCGGTCACCCTTGCGCGACAATGCAAAGGTCGTTAACACTTCTTTCACCGCATCAAGCCTTGAGACTGTATCGCCATTTTGTGAAGTAAAATCGCGCTCTTGCATTGAACCGGAAAGATCGACCACCACCATCACATCTCGCCCAAGTTGCTCTCGGGTTTGTGGCTCGCCAAGTATCGTAGGTTTGCATAACGCAATAATCACCAAACACCAACACAGGACTAAGGTGCATCTTTGCCAAAGTGAAGGGCGAAGTTGACTCGCCCCTTGTGTAGGCGTTTCGCCTAATGCTTTGATTAATAAATTAAAAAATGGCACTTTAATTGCCGATTGAGACGTGCGATATGCTGGAATGAACCACAACACCAAGAGTGGTAACGGTAAAGCCAATAGCCATGATGGATGAGCAAATTCTACCGTCGAATTAAGCAGCTGATTAAAATCAAACACCATTAACCTCCGCACTGAGATTAGCCCCATCACTATGATGATTTTTCAGCCAAAACTGGCAATCTTGCATCAACTCATGCAGATCGACCTCATGCAGATCAACAGAGCTTAACGCCGGCTGAACAAGAAGTGATTGAGGCCAGTGAGCCCATTTATCGGCAAATTTCATATTCGTTAAATGCATTTGTGCATCTAACGACACAAGAAACTGATCACCATGAAACGAGCGCGCATCACTATTTACAATGCACAGCACTGACTTCATTACCCGGTGCATGTCATACGAGATCTGCATACACGCCGCGCTATTATCCGCGTTATTGGCAAGGGATTTGTCTATCAATCTAAGGCTTACTAGCGCCTCTCTTCGATAACGATTGTGCCAATAAATTTTGACCCGTTTGACTGTCCAAAACATCACAAAAACGATGAAAACGAATGCCAGTATTTTCCAACCTAAAGTCTGCGGATACCAACTCACCGATGACGGCGTTGCGACATCGACAATGTTTCGCAGCATATAACTTTGGGGAGGCGAATGAATTGTCATTGAGCCACCCCCATTGCGCGCTGAAACTGCGCTAAATGATCACCTGAGGTATCAAGTTGTAGCAGTGGTAAACCCTTGGTCGCCATCAGTTTCAGCAATTGTTTTTGTTTCATTGTCTGAGATTGCTGCAAGCTGTGATTGGCGATTTTTATCTTTCGTTGTTCACTGATATCCAGCTGATGACTGCCATCCCCTACCACCCATTTTGCTTGACTCGGTAATTGTTGCTCTAGAGCATCAGAAATGAATACCGTCAAAACATCATTATGGATTTGCAGCTGTTTGAGTCGGTTAAGATCTGACTCGTTCGCGCCTTGCCAGTCACTCAATACAATAATGGTTGAGCCCTTACTCGCCACTTGTGTCAATACCTTCATAAATTGTTGAAAAGACACATTATTCGAATCTTGAGAAGCGACATTTAAGGATTGGTTCGCCTGCGCTAAACCTTGTAATCGATGAAGAAGGTGCGCCCGGCTTCGCTGAGGTTTATGCCAATCAATACTGGTCGGTTTGGCAATCACAAACCCAACACGATCACTGTCTTTAAGCACTCGCCATGCACTTAACGCAGCCAGTTCTGCCGCAACCACCGATTTCATGATCTCGACAGAGGAAAAAAACAAGCTTGATCTCTGATCAACACAGATAATGACATTGCGGTCTTTTTCTTCGGTATAGGCACGTACATGAGGCTTACCAGTACGCATGGTGACCTTCCAATCAAGGTTCCGAATGTCATCGCCACGTTGGTAGTGACGCAATTCTTCAAAATTTAAACCTCGACCACGAAACAGCGATTGGTGACGACCAGATAAAAGGGTGCCCGCTTTAAGCTGAGGCAAAAATGAAAAGGCATTAACCTGCCCTTGCAGTTTGACCAAGCCACTGTAACTGCAATAAATACGTGAATCCGTTAATAGGTTAGAGCTCATATCACTGTCTCCACGTCTTTAGCCAATGACGACATGATCAAGCAATTCATCCATAATTTGACGGCTAGAAATCCCTTCTGCCAAAGCGTCATAACTTTGAGTATGTCGATGACCCAATACGCCATGAGCAACGGCGCGAATGTCATCCGGTTCGACATAATTTCGACCTTTGAGCCACGCATAAGCACGTGAACATTTATCCAAAGCAATAGTGGCACGAGGGCTTGCGCCAACTTGAATCCAGCGAGATAAGTGTGAGTGCGGGTAACGCTCAGGACAGCGCGTTGCCATGACCAGCGCCACCATATAATGCTCCGCCATTGGCGACACTTCGACTACGGCAATTTCTTCACGGGCTTGAAGAATCCACTTGGGATCAATCGTTGCGTCAGTTTCAGACGCTATATCAGATGCCTTATCCGCTTGAGGCTTAGTCGATAGGCTTTCTTCAGAGCGCACCAAGCGCATGATGTCCAGTTCTGCCTCATCATCTGGATAATCAACGCTGACTTTAACAATAAAGCGATCCATTTGCGCCTCTGGCAAAGGGTAAGTGCCTTCTTGCTCTATGGGGTTTTGCGTGGCCAGCACCATAAATAATTCGGGCAGTTGGTGGGTCTCATCACTGACGGTAATCGTCCCTTCGGCCATTGCTTCTAGCAGTGCGGCTTGAACCTTGGCTGGAGCGCGATTAATTTCATCGGCTAATACGATGCTATTAAAAATAGGGCCGGCTTGAAAACGAAGCTGAGGTTTGGCAATTCCACTGTGATCGCTTGCCTCTTGATAGACCTGTGTACCTGTGACATCAGATGGTAATAAATCGGGAGTGAATTGAATTCGGCCAAAAGAAGTATTCAGCGCATCAGCAAGCGCTTTTACTGAGCGGGTCTTGGCAGTCCCAGGAAGTCCCTCTAATAAAACATGCCCATTAGTGAGTAAACCGAGCACCAAAGACTCAACAACATGTCGCTGTCCAACAACGGCTTTCTCGACTTGGGAAATTAACGCTGTTACTGCTTCTTGTGACTGACTCATAAACCCTCCTCAACGATTGAATAGGTCTATTTTACGTCACTCTCACATAACAAAAGGTTATATACGATCATCGTTATTGCGATATTGAATAGGCAAAATGAGGATCTAATACTGACTCTATTTTGCCTATATATTGACTACAAGCAGGGGAATTTTACTGCATGAATCACCCTACATTACTAATGGTTATAGTCTCTATAAAGCGACAATCACTAGATTAAGAATTTACAGTATGCCCAACAACAGTTTGGATAAGTGTTTTGCTATCACTTGCGACTGGGCATGATATCTATTGAGCATTATTTATTCTGAAAATAGTCTCTATAGAGCCGCCGCCTACGTCACTGAACTGTCGGAATCCTTTTCCCTACAATGTGATGGAGTCTCTATGACTAATCAATTAAGTAAACTGGCGATATCTGCAGGAATGATAGCCGCTTCAGCATCTGCTGTGGCCGCTGACAAGCCCAATATCCTCGCAATCTTTGGCGATGATGTTGGTCTATGGAATATAGGCGCATACAACCAAGGCATGATGGGCTACCAAACCCCAAACATTGACCGTATCGCTAACGAAGGTGCACTCTTTACCGATCACTACGGACAACAATCTTGTACCGCAGGACGCGCCTCTTTCATAACAGGTCAAGAACCTTTCCGAACAGGCCTTCTTACTATTGGTATGCCAGGATCGACTCACGGCATTCCTGATTGGGCTCCAACCATTGCCGACCTTCTTAAAGATCAAGGCTACATGACTGCGCAATTTGGTAAAAACCACTTGGGCGATCAAGATCAGCACTTACCGACTAAACACGGTTTTGATGAGTTCTTTGGCAATCTTTATCACCTAAATGCTGAAGAAGAGCCTGAAACATATTATTACCCGAAAGATCCTGAGTTTCGTAAGAACTACGGTCCGCGCGGCGTCATAAAATCGTACGCGGATGGGCGCATTGAAGACACGGGGCCAATGACTCGTAAGCGCATGGAAACGGCCGATGAAGAGTTCCTAGATTCATCACTCGCGTTCATGGAAAAAGCGGTTAAAGCAGATAAACCTTTCTTTATATGGCATAACTCCACTCGTATGCACGTTTGGACCCGCTTACAAGAAAAATACCAAGGTAAATCAGGCATCAGTATCTATGCTGACGGCATGTTAGAGCATGATGACCACATTGGTGTTTTGTTGGATAAACTCGATGATCTTGGCATTGCTGACAACACTATCGTAATTTACTCAACCGATAACGGCGCAGAAACCGTTTCTTGGCCTGATGGCGGCGCAACACCTTTCCACGGCGAGAAAGGCACCACTTGGGAAGGCGGTATGCGTGTTCCTCAGTTGGTTCGCTGGCCTAACGTCATTAAACCTGGCACTAAAGTTAACGAAATGATGGCGCACCAAGATTGGCTACCGACCATCATGGCAGCGGCCGGAGTTCCAGATGTCAAAGAGAAGCTAGCTAAAGGCTATAACGCCAATGGTAAAGAATGGCGCGTACACATCGATGGTCACAACTTTATGCCTTACTTTGAAGGTAAAGAAGAGCAAGGCCCTCGTGAGTCACTGCTGTATTTCACTGCCAATGGCGAGTTGAATGCAATCCGTTGGCAAGACTGGAAACTGCACTTTGCAACATTAGAAGGCAACATTACCGATGCGGTTCGTTTTGAATCAAACTGGCCTAAAATCATTCACTTGCGTGCTGACCCATTTGAAAAAGCACCGCATGAATCAGGCATGTACCTGCGCTGGATGGCCGATAACATGTGGTTATTTGTCCCAGTTCAAGATGAGTTAGGTAAGTTCTTTGTCACTTTAGACAAGTTCCCACGCCAGCAAGGTCAAATTATAAACCCTGCGGCAATTAGCCAAACGTCTTTGGGTGTAAAAGCGAAACTTGACCAAATTGATACGATGCAACAGCAAATCAATCAGATGCAAAAATAGTTTCTATCTCTTCCTCTAAGAGACTTTGCTCAGCCTTCGGGCTGAGCTTTTTTTGTTTAACTTGAGCGTTTAATGTAGTGAACACTAAAGCCTAGCAATAGTAAGGCAACCAGTATTGGGATTCCCCAAAGCAAGCTATTCTTCCAACTAAACATCGGCCGATATAATACATGCTCGCCATATCTTGCCACCATATACTGCTTGACTTGCTCATCGCTATTACCTTGCTTAATCAATTCAAAAACCCGTAGCCGAATGTCTTTAGCAACCGCAGAGTTAGACTCGATCAAATTTTGGTTTTGACACATTGGGCAGCGCAATGTTTTGGCAAGCTCTATGGCCTGTTTTTGTTGAATTACAGAGTCAAACTGAAAGAGATCCACCGGATGGGAAATTGATTGGTAGCCCGATGCAAATGTCGGTAAACAAAACAGCGCACTGAGCAGCATAATCAGTCCAGCGTTGATTCGCCTTATCATATTTGACACTCCTTGCTGTCTTGCTCGGATGCATTGTCTCGATTATTGACCGATAAGTGGTGACTGCGCTTTCTGCTCAACGCTTCTCTGCACAACTCTTTTCGGCACAAAGCTTCTCTGCACAATAATCCAACACAGGCAAAGATAATCAATAACGCCCCCAAGGCAATCCAACGCACAAATGCTTTAAATTGAATTCTGACGGCATAATGCTGAGTATCAATCTTTTCACCTAGAGTAATGTAAACATCACCATTCCAAAAAGGAGTCAGTGACGGTTCGGTCATATTCATGACTCGAATTGGGTAGTGACGTTTTTCTGGATACGCTTGGTAGATCGTTTGTGGCAATTGCTGTGTCTGATTTATTATTTCAATCACGCCCTGCTCTGCGGTGTAATTAGGCGCAATATGCCATTGGCTACGCAAATATTTAATTTGATAATTGCCAAACTGCACTTCGCTATTTGGCCCCAGTTTTGCGGTAAGCTCATAAGAATAATCACTATTCATACTTGCACCAAATGCCATAATTGCCACCCCAACATGCGCCAGAGAGACTAAATACACTTTATATTTATACACCTGCTTGCGAACGCGAATGCAGCGTAATAGGTGCGTAATACTCATCCAGAGCGTAGCCCAAGTGGTGATGAACGCCCACATTGACCACGAAGCCCCCACTTCACTGTTTTTCTGTGTGTAATAGTAGATGAAGGCAATGGCGAGTAAACCGCTGACCACAGCGCACGTTAAGCCCATTTTAATCGGAAAATTACCGGACTGCGCTTGCCATTTAAGCAGTGGTGCACACCCCATAACGCTTAATGCACCAATGGTTAAAGGGCCAAACAACAGGTTAAAATACGGCGCACCGACGGAAATATTACCTAAGCCAAACAGCTGATAAAGCATCGGGTAAAACGTACCAAGTAATACAATGATCGTCGCCAATAGCAAAAGATTAAGCGATAACAAAATCAAGAAATTCTTGCTAGAGAAGCGGCTAATGGGCTTGGATTTTAAGTGAGGTATTCGCCAAATTAACAACACATAAGCTGAAATAAAAATCACACTTAACATGCCCAATAAAGTGAGACCTTTTCCCGGATCCACAGCAAAGGCATGCACTGAGGTTAAGATCCCCGAACGTACAATAAAAGTCCCTAAAATACTCAAACAGAAGGTGATAATCGCTAATGAAAAGGTCCACAGTTTGAGTTGACCTTGCTTGCGACTTGCCATCACAGAATGCAATAAAGCCGTTGCGGTTAACCAAGGCAATAACGAGGCGTTTTCCACCGGATCCCAGAACCACCAACCGCCCCAACCTAATTCATAATAAGCCCAAGCTGCTCCGACGGCGATCCCTGCACTTAAAAAGATCCATGCAAACAGCGTATGACGTGTCAGGCGATAAAACAGATCACTGTTTTTATCTAAGGTTTTATGGGTTTGATCCTCTTTTGTTTTGTCTACGTTGCTATCGGCAGCAAGCAATGAACCACAAGTGAGCGCCAGTACTGAGGCAAAACCCACATAGCCCACATACAGCAAAGGAGGATGAATAATTAAACCGATATCTTGCAACATTGGGTTGAGATCTCGCCCATAAATAGGCAATACCTCATTTAATGCAAACGGGTTAGACGCAAGTAGCGTAAACCAACTAAATATCGCCACCAGCAATAGCATGATCCAACTGGCGTGATAATCAGCCGCTTTTTGATTCAACTTCGAGACTGCGACGCTCCAACATGCAAGCACCACAACCCAAAACAGCATTGAACCTTGATGTCCGCCCCATGTGGCAGCGATTTTGAAAGGTAAGGCGAGATCAAGATTAGAATTATCGGACACATAGCGAAGAGACATATCATCACTGGCAAAAGCAAAGGCTAATGCCGCAATAGATAAAATAGATGCCAGTAATGTCACAAGCGAAAACGAGCGCACAATAGAAGAGGTCAGTATGCTGTTTTTTGTACCCTGAGCTTTTGCGCCACTAATTAGGGAATACACACCGACGCCAGCACCACTGCTGCTGACTATTGCCGTCAAAATTAAACAAAATAGCCCTAAATTCGCTACCATTTTATACCTTAAAAATATTGCCTAGGTAGCATGCAACGTCATACTACCTAGGGCTTCGGTTATCAACGTGCGTTATACAACCGTCATTTGTCCTGCGTAAAGAACAAAGGTTCGTAGCATTAATACACCAATCAAACTCAAACTGGTCACGATAAGAATAAATCCGTGATTATGTTTCGTTTGCGATGGAGTAAAGTAGTTCATAGCAAGAGGCATTAACATCCCCAAGCCAATCACGCCAAACCAGAACCAGTTAGACCAAAAGCCTCCGCCGATGGCATTCCATGCGGCAAGTTCACTTTGTCCGCCAGCAAAGATAAGACCGGTGAAAAAAGTCACTAACACAAACAGCTCGAACAACACCACTGGTCGTTCAAAACTGTGGATCCATGCAACACTTGGGCTACGCGAATCTTCTTTAAACACTAAAATGCCAAACAACAAGCACGCGGCTGCGCCTGATGACAAACTAGAGAATAAGAACAGAATCGGCAGTACCGGATTATTTAACATCGGATAAGTTTGCAGCGCCGATAATAAAAATCCGGTATAAGCGGCCAACGCTACGGCTAAAATGCCTAAAAACAGCTCTAAAGAGTTTTCAAACTGTTTAAATTTAAGCAGTAACCCTTCCACAAAGGAAAAACGATCTCCCAAGTATTTTCTGATGTATTGAGTAATGGTTGTACGGAAAATAATACCAATCCACACAAACAATACCGCCATATAAATTTGGAATAAAATCACACCCATAGACATCACAGATGTTGGGTTGAAATAAATCATGATTTTCCAAAAGGTCAGCGGTTTTGTTAAATGGAAGATTAATATGGTTAATCCCGCAATAATGCCAATCGGCGCAAGCCAAGCGATGGCTTTAATAATGCCATTATTTGCCGCATTACCAATTATCACTTTACGCTTTAAATACAAACCAACTAATACAGCGCCTGCTGACATACCCGCTAAGAATAGGTAGATCGCAATGATCCAATCCCATACTAAGGAGTCGAAATGAAATGCACTACTCATGTTACACCTCTCCCTTATCAAACGGCACTTTATACATTTGTGGCTTAGTACCTAAAGTGACTTTGTCACGGTAAACAGGTTGTGCCATGATCGCTTTATTGATGTTGCTATTTGCATCATTTAAGTCACCAAATACCAAGGCATCGGTTGGGCAACTTTCAACACACGCAGGCAACTTACCTTGTGCAAGATTGGTATCTCTACAGAAATTACATTTGTCTGCAGATTTGTTTTCTGGATGGAAAAAGCGCACTTGATAAGGACAAGCTGCCAGGCAATAACCGCAGCCGACACATTTGTCTTTATGAACATCAACAATGCCGGTTTTCTCGTCTTTGTAAGCCGCCCCTGTAGGGCAAACATACACACACGGCGGGTTTTCGCAGTGTTGGCAAGAGTCACGGGTAAAGCGATATTCCACATCAGGAAATTCGCCAATAGGTTCAGAACGTTTAATATTCAAACGGCTGACACCCTCAGGAACCTTGTTCACTTCGCTGCATGCTTCAGTACATGCTGTACAACCAATACACGCATTTTCATCATGTAACATGCCGTATTTAATTGCTTTTTTCTCTTCAGCGGCAGCAAACGAACGGCCACTTGATAAAGCAACACTTGTGCCGACACCGGTAGTAAAAATGACTGCGCCAGTACCTGCGATAAAGTTTCTTCTAGAACAACTCATAGCCCCTCCTACTCTTCACGCTGGTGATTGATGTCAGAATGACAGTCGACACACGTACCAATCTTGGCCTTACGGTCAAAGGAAAGCACTTTGGCATCAGTTGCATGAACGGTATGGCAGTTAGTACAGGTCAAATTTTTGGCGTGCACATCATGTGTCCAGTTCGCTTTTTGCAAGCGTTCTGGTGTATGACAATCGGTACACATGCTGTTAGCTTTTAGAATTTGATCGGTGGGTAGTTGATGCTTATCTGTCCCAGCTTGAGACTGTGCATCAGAGTATTTAGTGACGGTTGAGGCTCCGTCTCTATGATCTGGTCCGATATTGCTATGACAATCGGTACAGTTAACTTCTTTGCCGATTTTATCAATAACGTTTTGCCCATGAGATCCAGCTAAAGTGTGTTTAGAGTCTTTGTGACATTGAGTACATTTGTAATCTTTATCACGGGTAAACTCTACTTTAAAGCGTTCAGATGTCGCTGAATTACTCGGGACACCATCATTGGCCAAAGCATTAATTGAATAACCAAATAGACACGATGCTATAAATATTCTCAGCAATGTGGCTATGGTCAATTTAATATTGCCCATTGTATCCTTTCCTTAAATCAAAATATTTTTACATTATTTCGACTATCAATTAACAACTCTTAGATTTGTAAATATACAAAACTAAGTGTAATCAATTCTTATTTAGGATAAGCCACAACGCTTTCCATAATAATAATGTTTAAACAGCTAGTTACCTAGCAAATTAATGCATATTAGTGACCAGCATCCATAATTATTATCAATGTTATTGCATGGTGAAAATACGATTAAATAGTAATAGATATCATTCAATCTAATATTTAAAGCAGCGTAAAAAGAACATTATTTATCTGTGACCGCGATCGATAGCGAATATTGATTAAGATCAACGCCATGCAATTCACACAAACATGAAATCTATTTTTTCATTTATAGTGACAGGGTTGGCTATATTGCATCACCTGTAGCCAACTCCTCCAATTCTTTTTAGGAACCTGCCCCACAACGCAATTCATAAAAATGAGAGTTTGGAGATAACATGGTGAATAGTAAGTGGAAATTAGGTCTGCTTGCGCCTATAGCTTTGTTGGGGTTATTGACCTTCAATACATCGGCGTCAGACGAAAATAAAGTGCGTATTGATCCGCGTAATCAAGCGTTCGAACAAGCACACCCCGATCAATTTCATACCTGGAAAGCCACCAGTGAAAGCGAATCAATAGACGATGCTTTAGCAGGCGACCCTAAAATGGTTGTCCTTTGGGCAGGCTATGGCTTTGCCAAAGACTACAACAAAGCACGTGGTCACTTTTACGCCATTGATGATTTAAGAGAAACCCTACGTACTGGCGGTCCTACCGATGAAAAGTCTGGCCCTATGCCTATGGCATGTTGGAGCTGTAAAAGCCCAGATGTTGCACGTCTCATTGATGAGCACGGCGAAGACGGCTATTTTGACGGCAAATGGGCGCGTGGCGGCGATGAAGTCGTCAATTCTATTGGTTGTTCTGACTGTCACGATACAGGCAGTGAAAAATTCAAGAATGGCGAACCAGAGCTTGCGATAACCCGTCCTTATGTTGAGCGTGCTTTTAATACGATTGGTAAACCATTTGAAGACCAATCACGCGTTGAACAACAAGCCGGTGTTTGTGCTCAGTGTCACGTTGAATACTACTTCGTAAAAGATGCGAAAAATGCCGTGAAATTCCCTTGGGATATGGGCACTAAAGCGCACGAAATGGAGCTTTATTACGACGCAATTGGTTTTTCTGATTGGACCCACGCTGTTTCTAAAGCACCTATGCTAAAAGCGCAGCACCCAGGCTACGAAACATGGCGCGATGGCATTCACGGCAAAAACAACGTCGGCTGTGCTGACTGTCATATGCCTAAAGTTGAAAACGAAGATGGTACGGTATTTACCGACCACAAGATTGGTAACCCATTTGATCGCTTCGAAGATACTTGTGCAAATTGTCACACCCAAACCAAAGATCAGCTTCAAGAAGTTGTTTCAACCCGTAAAGCGCAGGTACTTAACCTGAAACTAACGGCAGAAAGACAAATTGTTGCCGCTCACTTTGAAGCAAAAGCGGCTTGGGATGCTGGCGCAACAGAACAGGAAATGAAAGACATCTTGCAAGATATTCGTCATGCACAATGGCGCTGGGATTATGCGATTGCCTCTCATGGTATTCACATGCACGCCCCTGAAATTGCATTAGAGGAGTTAGGTACTGCCATTAATAAAGCGGCAGATGCACGTACTAAACTGATTCGTCTGTTAGCGAAGAAAGGCATCACTGATCCTGTACAAATTCCTGATATCTCGACTAAAGAGAAGGCGCAAGCCGCACTGGGAATGGATATGGAAGCAATGAAAGCTGAAAAAGAACACTTCTTAAAGACGCTCGCACCAAAATGGGATGAAGCAGCTGAAAAACGAGAAGCAACTTACTAACAATAATAAGTAGTCCCTATCACAGTCAGAAATAGCGTAAGAAAAACTCTTGAGAGTCGCTAGACTGACGCAGACTTACCACGATAGGTATAATCTAGGGCTCCACTGATTTGGAGCCCTATTATCAATGAGGCATTGCATGCTAACCACCTATTCACTGCTTATCGGTTTATTACTACTGACTGCTTGCATCAGTTATGCCGTACTGCGCGCTAGGTTGCCAAACAAGCAAAGCCTTATTCTGTCCTCTGCCACTACATCTGTTTTATTTATCCTGACTCTAAGCCTCTGGCAGGCTCTAAGAGACAATCCACCCGCTATGGCTGAAGTATCAAAACCTCAGACCATCCAACAAATAATGGAACAAAAACAACAGCACCTTACCCAGAACCGAAACGATCAAAAAGCATGGTTTGAACTGGGCCAACTGTATATGACGCAATATCAGTTTGACTCCGCTGCGACTTGTTTTAACTATTCGATTCGCTTAGCAAACGCCCCTTACGGGGGACAATTTGCCGCGCTTGCCAGCGCTCTTTACTACCAACACTCACAAACCATCACCCCCGAAGTTCAGCGTTTACTCAACATGACTTTAGAGATGGATCCTTTTAATGAAACTGCGTTACAACTCATCGCATCGGATCATTTTCTAAGTGCAAGGTACCAACAAGCGATCACTCACTGGACGATGATTTTAGACTCTAATCACTTAGGTGTTGATCGAGTAAAGATCATCACGCATATCAAACAGGCACAAGCATTTCTTAGTAATTCTTCTTCATAACCTCAGCATGGGCTGATGACAATTAATTATTATTTAACCCTGTTGTGCTCGTTATTTTATCTGCAAAACAATCCTTTTCATTTCAAATAAAAATAATTGCAATCTAAGCTTACCCTACGCGAAATCACTTTACTTTTATGTATGCTCACACGAAAGGCATTGTAGTTCTCATTTTTTTTCAATTAGTCTACACTGCACGCCTTAATAAGTTCTCGAAACCAATAGTTCGAGATTTTTTGCTAGATGTTTTTTTGCTAGAAGTTACATAGAGGGAATGCAAGTGCACGAAAAGTTACAGCCTAAATACGGTTTAGGTACCGCAGTGTCACTGGTTGTCGGGATCGTAGTAGGGATCGGCATATTTTTTAAAACAGGACCGGTTTTACAAGCGACAGGTGGTAATGGTGCTTATGCTGTTATTGCATGGGTTCTCGCCGCTTTACTGACCACAATTGCGGCAATTGTAATCTCTGAAATTGCGTCCATGGGTTCAAAAACCGGTGGATTGATGTCATTTAGTGAAACGGCTTGGGGCGAACGCTTTGGCTTTTTCGTAGGTTGGGTACAAACTCTTCTTTATATCCCACTGATTTTATGTGTGATTTTATACTACTCAGCGGTATTCACTTGTGCTTTTTTACAAGTAGAACCTACCATCCCAATGCTAGCAGGCCTATCCGCTTTATATTTTGTTGTCTTTGCTGCCGCTAACTTATTGGCCGAATCATTAGGTGGATTGTTACAACGCATCTCTACCCTAATCAAACTGATTCCTTTGCTAAGTATCGCAATTTTTGGTTTGTTCTATCACGGTGATGTGGTTAATGCTTCAGCAGACGCTGTTGCTTCTATTACACAAGTAAGCTTTGCTACTGCAATTGCAGCTGCATTAATTCCGGTTTTGTTTGCTTTTGACGGCTGGATTTATGTAACGACTGTTGCTCACGAAATTAAGAACCCTCAACGTAACTTGCCATTAGCAATGGTAGGCGGTCTCGCGATCATTGGACTGGTTTACGTTATTTTCACTTTAGGGCTACTTTCGGTATCTCAAGGCACAGCTTACGCAGCCAACGAAATGGGCGTCTCCCAAGTTGCTAGTTTGCTATTTGGTGACAATATCGGTCGAACTCTATCATTCTTCATTGTTATTTCAGCGCTAGGTGGCTTTAACGGCCTTATGTTGCTTGGTATGCGTATGCCTTACTCTTTAGCAATGCGTCGTAACTTTAAGGGTTCAGCAGCGCTATTAACTGTTTCACCAAAAACAAACCTTCCGGTACGTTCAGGGCTAACCATGCTGACGGTTGTAGCCATCTACATGATCATTGGTTTTGTGATTGCTGGTACTGACGTCGATAAGAATATTTTTGACCTATATGGCGATCTACCTATCGCAATTATGTGGATCATCTATGCATCATTATTTATCGGTGTATGGCGCTTACGTATCACTAAACCGGATGTAAAAAGACTGATTCGCGTACCTGCTCTACCATTGTTTGTTCTTCTGGCAATTAGTGGTACAGGCTATGCGTTGTATGGCTTCATTCCATCACACGTGACCTCATTTGTATTATCATGCGCGTTTGCTGGTATTGGTTTAGTGGTATACGCAACCTCGTCTCCTAGAGAGTAGCGCTAATACCTCTATTTGCTTAAAAGGGAATCGACTCAGATTCCCTTTTTTATTGTTTTCTATCTTTGTAACACCATCCCCACCGCCTCCAAAACAACACCCACAGATTTCATAATAAAAACGCAATCTTAGTTTTTGCTTTAAGTGTTTTGTAATCCATGTTCGTTCAATTAAAATTCTCGGCTAATTTTTACGCACTATTTTGAATAAGGTAATCATATGTCAAACAAACTGGCCAATCCTGCTCCACTTGGACTCATGGGCTTCGGGATGACCACCGTCTTGCTTAACATCCACAACGCAGGTTTCTTCCCAATGGATTCTATGATCCTAGCTATGGGTATCTTCTACGGTGGTTTAAGCCAAGTCATTGTTGGCATTATGTGTTTTAAACGTGGTGATACATTCGGTACAACTGCATTTACATCTTATGGCCTATTTTGGCTAACACTAGTGGGTATTATCGTTATGCCAAAAATGGGGCTACCAGCAAGCCCTGCAGGCTTCATGGTATGGTTCCTTGTTCTTTGGGGTATCTTCACAGGCTTCATGTTCATTGGTTCTTTACGCTACCCGTTTGCTAAGCAAGTGATCTTTGGTTCATTAACCATTTTGTTCTTCTTACTTGCCGCTCACGATTACACAGGCAACCACACTATTGGCTTCATTGCTGGTATCGAAGGTATCTTCTGTGGCGCATCTGCAATCTACTTTGCAATGGCGCAACTGCTAAACGCTGAATACGGTCGTACTATCTTACCTGTTGGTCGCCCAGTATTTCCAAAGACTGAAGCAGCGAAGCAAATCGCCGCTTAATAAACATCGTAGTAAGTCTTTAATCAGCCTTTCAAATAATAAAAAAGCGCTTCACCGTATATGCGATGAAGCGCTTTTTTGTATTTGTATTGAGTAACTTAGACTTAGACTTAGCCGCTAATAAATTTGAATAAATACTAGGCTTAGTTACGTTCGCTGAGATTTTGAATGGCTATTTCTGAATCTTTTTGAGCATAAAACTCGACAAAGAATTGCGTATCGTCTGTCATAAATTCAACTTTATGCCAATATTCCGGCGGTGATACCAAACAGTCACCAGCATTAATCAAAGTTTCATTTTCTACATCACCTCGACGCTCAGTAAAACCAGTAAACTTTAATGTGCCAGTCAGTACGTTAATTTTTCCGTACACCCCTGCTTTTGTATTGTGTTCAAACAAAAACATCTTTGGGATCTTATCTTTAGAAAAGATATCCGTCTTTTTGTAATTGATAAAGTCATGAGGAATTATCATTTTATCGCCCTTATTAACATCTCTATTCACACCTATAACTAGGGTGAACGCATGAGTGAACACTTATCGACCAATCATATACATCATCTCCACAAGACGCCGTGAAATCATCCTTGATGGCTTCATTGTGGCATCCATGCCACAAATCCATACAACAAAGGCTTGTTCCGATAATGCACATGATTTTGTTCAAATAACGTTCGTGATCTCACCCTGCACCTATAACCCACTAACCATAGCAAGTACCACACAATTAGAGAATAGTCGCTTTATCCTAGCGGGTTAAAACAAAAACGGCCGCCGTGAAATCACTGGCGACCGTTTATTAACTAAAATAACAAGATTAAATCTGTTTCTTAGTCTCTAGGCTCTCGCTTATGCTTTGGCACGTAATTAAGCACAGAAACTGGCACTTCTTTACTTGGTATAAAACCTTCTACTTGGCGACGTTCAATTAAATGTCCCAAACGGCTTTCAATCATGCATAGGTTTTTGAAGTTATCTCTTGATACAAATGAGATCGCTTCACCGTTTTTATCCGCACGTCCTGTACGACCAATGCGGTGCACGTATTCATCAGCAGGAAAAGGCAAATCGTAGTTGATCACTCGTGGCAGGTTATCAATATCGATACCGCGCGCGCCAACTCCTGTTGCAATCATGTACTGAATTTTACCGGCTTTAAAGTCTGCTAGAAGCTGAGCACGAATAGGTTGACTGCGACCACTGTGGAAAGCTTCTGCGTGGATACCACGTTTTTCTAATTGCGCTGCCAATTTTGCCGCGCCATGTTTTGTTTGAATGAAAATTAATGCTTGTTCCCATTGATTTTCATTAATCATGTGTGCCAGTAAAGCAGACTTTTTATCTTTATCTACGGTCACTAACCACTGTTCAATATTGGCTTTTGATGCATTGTGTTTGCCAATAGAAATCTCTACCGCACCATCAATGGCACTTTTTGCCAATTCACGCACTGGATTAGACAAGGTTGCAGAAAACAGTAGGTTTTGAATATCTTGCGGTAAGCGAGCAATGATCTTGTTGATGTCTTCAATAAAACCCATATCTAACATACGGTCAGCTTCATCAAGAACCAGTACTTCTACTTCTTCAAAATAAACCGCCTTTTGGCCGTATAAATCAATTAAGCGACCCGGTGTTGAAACCAGTACATCGACACCATCGACCAAACCTTGTTTCTGAGGTTGGTAATCCACGCCACCATACATCGCCATAGAGGTAAGCTTTGTTTCACTGGCGTACTCTTTGATTTTCTCATCAACCTGAATCGCCAGTTCACGCGTTGGCACCACGATCAAAGCGCGAATGCGTTTCTTACGTTGAGTTTCACCTTTGCTTAGCATTTCCAAAATAGGTAACACAAAGCCTGCCGTTTTACCGGTACCGGTTTGCGCTGCGGCAATTAAGTTCTTACCTTCTAATACAATTGGAATGGCTTTTTGCTGAATAGAAGTTGGTTTGTCATAGCCCGCCTTCTTTATCGCATTAAGAAGAGGAGTACTTAAACCCAGTTTGGAAAATGACATAGATTACTCAATAGAAACAGATGAATGGACATAGCATAGGCTATTGCCAGAAATTGAGGGGATGTTATCACGCATCCGTAAAAAAGCCACTTTTACCAAGCGTTGAAGCTGAATAAGTACTCACTCATTTGTCGGCTATAAATCACGTAATCATTGGTTTTGTCGAACTAAATGCCATTCAAATCACCTACAGTCAGTAAATTGCCACCGCATGCGAACTAAGGTGATAGCAAAGTCCTTATTTCGAGGCTATGTTAGGATAATATTCAATACTTTCATCAGTTAATACCAATCTAATCGGAGATGTGATAGATGGACCTAGGTTTAAAAGACAAAAATGTGGTTATTACTGGAGGCAGCACTGGTATAGGCGCGGCTATGGTTAAGCGCTTTTTAGATGAGGGTGCCAATGTTTATTTCTGTGGTCGTAATCAACAGAAGATCACCGCTCTATTAAATGAATTAGATGACTTATCTCAAGTCCATGCAAAGCAATTAGATGTCACCATTGAGGCTGATTTCAACGCTTGGATTACAGAAATTGGTGTGGTGGATATTTTTATCCCTAATGTCAGTGCAATGAGTGGCGATTGGGGCAAGACCATTGAAACCGACTTACTCGGCACTATCCGTAATGTAGAAGCGGTGATTCCAGCTATGACAGGCACAGAACCTGCGGTGAGTTTTATTGGCTCGGTCAGCGCAATAATGAGCGAGCAAAGCAGCTCATACGCTTCCATTAAAGCAGCACTCACGCAGTACATTCATTCGTTATCCCAAGAACACGCAGGAAAAATTCGTTTTAATACTATTGCGCCTGCCTCAACCCTATTTCCCGGTAGCGGTTGGGACCAATTTAGAGTTGCTGAACCTGAGTTATTTGCAGAAAAAGCCAATAGCCATCCAATGAAAAGACTGGCAACAGCCGAAGAAATCTCCGATGTTGTCACCTTCATTTCGTCCCCCAAAGCCAGCTACATTTCTGGCGAAGTGATACATGTTGATGGCGGACAAAGAACCTCTGCTAGCCTGTAAAAAACCTATTTATGCTATCGAGAGAAACACCACTCTCGATAGTAATTTTTATCCATACTCAACTTAATGTAGTTGAGTGTATGGGCAATGAGTTGCATCTATATTTCAATATTGGTCGCAAGAAACTGATTGCTAGATTGCTATTTGATGCCGATCGAATCATTCAAAGTAATCAACAAATGATATTAAAATCTCAACACGAGTCACTGCCACTTATTTGATATCAACACTAGACCAGCAATGATTTAACTTCGTAAAAAGCGCACTTTCTATAACACACACAAAAACGTTCTGTTTAATAACAAACTCTAAATTGGTTATATTTTACACCGAAGTCGCTCGATACATAAGCGATTATATAATCCAACACTCATATCTTATGGTTCTGGGGCAGCCTAGAACTCATGTTCAGCAACCTTAGGTTACAACAATTCAACATAAAACCCACAATTTCAGCTCGATCACAATATAAAAAACTATTTATATAATTTTTTATATAAATAAATAGTTATTGATAAGAATCACACCTTTTTGAAATTCATTCACGCAAAATACCTGCAAATAGTTACTACATAACAATCGCAATTCATTAATCAAACGAGGTATTTATGACTCAATCAGCTGATAAAGCTAAAAAGGTCGGTATTGGCAGCTACTTAGCTTTAGCCTTTGCTGTGGTTTTCTTTTCAGGCTTAATGCAATCTAGTGAATGGTACGGTGTTCTCGATTTTACTACTTTGAACGGTTCTTTTGGTAAAGTGGCTTATTCTGTTTCTGAAACTGCAGATGGTGTTCAAGCTGCGACAACATCACTACGCGGTAAAGGCGGTAGCGGTGCTCGAGACGGTTTCATTTTTGCACTAACGCTGATCCCAACAGTGATGTTTGCATTAGGCATGATTAATGTTCTTGAGCATTACGGCGCACTAAATGCGGCTCGTAAACTGCTTACTCCTCTTCTTCGTCCTCTAATGGGTATTCCTGGTAACTCTGGTCTTGCATTAATTGGCTCATTGCAAAGTACCGATGCTGGGGCAGCAATGACCCGTCAGCTAAAAGACGAAAAGCATTTAACTAAGCGCGAAACTGATATTTTCACTATGTTCCAATTCACAGCAGGCGCTGCAATTGTAAACTTCTTTTCTTCAGGCGCAGTGCTATTTACGTTAACCAATCCTGACGGTTCTATAGCCGTACCTTCTTCTATTGGCCTTGCCGTTGTTGTGATGTTTGCTTTCAAATTTGTTGGCGCAAATTTATTCCGAATTTACCTAAATGTAACGGAAGGAAAAGAAGGACAAGACAATGATAAACAAGACAAAAAAATGACAGCGGAGACAGCATAATGAGCGAAGTTAAAGCGAAAAAACCAATGGTGACAGACATCTTCGTTGAAGGCGCTAAGAAAGGCTGGGTTATTGCAACAACTTCAACGGTTCCTAACGTATTGATGGCGTTCGTTATCATCAAAGCACTGCAAATTACTGGTGCGCTAGATTTAATGGGCTCAGTCTTCTCCCCTATCATGGCTGTCTTTGGCTTGCCAGGTGAAGCGGCCGCAGTATTGATTGGCGCGTGGATGTCGATGGGCGGCGCTGTGGGCGTTGTTATCACACTATTTGACCAAGGTATTCTAAACGGTACTCACATTGCGATTCTTGCTCCGGCAATCTATCTAATGGGCTCACAGGTACAATACATGGGTCGTATCTTAGGACCTATCGGCACTGAAGGCCGCTATATTCCAGTAATGATTGCTATCTCTATACTGAACGCCTTTGGCGCAATGTTTGTCATGAACATGATTGTATAAGGACTGAAGATGAATTTTTCTCTAAACAATTATCTAGAGGAACTACGCCCACTCATTGATGTGGATTGTGGAACCTACACCGTCGCAGGTATCGAAGTCATCGCAACACTAATGGCCGAAAAATACCAAGCAATGAACGGTTGGTCAGTCAAACATATCGATTGTGGTAAAGCAGGCGTTGGGCTTGAAGTTCGCAATAAGCCAGATTCAGAGCATATTGATGTCATGATGATTGGCCACATGGATACGGTTTTTCCTGCGGGTACAGCAGTTGAACGTCCAATGTCTATCGATGCTGAAAAAGCTTATGGCCCTGGCGTTTCTGACATGAAATCTGGATTGCTGAACGTGGTATACGCACTTCGTCATCTAGACCAAGCGGTATTAGAAAAACTCTCTATCTGTGTTTGCATGAACCCTGATGAAGAAACAGGTTCTGAAGATTCAGTTGAGTGGCTACAAAACACGGCAAAGAAAGCCCGCAATGTATTAGTTGCCGAAGCGGCGCGCGCCAATGGCGGTTTAGTTAAAGCGCGTAAAGGCATGGCCAACTACAAAGTGACGTTTAATGGTAAAGCCGCTCACGCCGGTAATGAACCTGAGAAGGGTCGCAGTGCGATCACTGAAATGGCGAACTGGATCTTAGCGGTTAATGCTATGACTAACTTTGACTCAGGCACAACCCTAAACGTGGGTGTTGTTTCTGGCGGCGCTGGC
Organism: Vibrio sp. UCD-FRSSP16_30; assembly: GCF_001676025.1. GTDB lineage: Bacteria > Pseudomonadota > Gammaproteobacteria > Enterobacterales > Vibrionaceae > Vibrio. The sequence continues at coordinate 1,595 of NZ_LZFW01000016.1, read as the reverse complement.
GCAAATATCGTTCCTGATTTAGCGACCGCTGTGATTGATGTTCGTTTCTGGGATAACGCAGAATACGATCAAATTGATATTGCACTCAATGCCATGACGCAAACCCCTTTTGTGGATGGTGTTTCTATCTCGGTAGAACGCGGAGCCTATAAACCATCAATGGTGCCTTCGGTGCAAACTGAAGCCTTAATGGCCATTGTTGAACAATCGGCTCAAGAGCTTGAAATTGATATTAATTGGCAAGAAGTGGGCGGAGGCTCTGATGCCAACAACACCGCTATTTTAGGCGTACCAACCCTTGATGGCTTAGGCCCGATTGGCGCAGGTTTCCATAGTGCTGATGAATATCTACTGCTTGAGTCTATTGAACCACGCATTAAGCTACTCATGAGTGTCATCACTAAATTAGCTAAGTAAACTAAGTAAGCTTGAGTTAATAGTGAAAGCGGCGAGCCTAAATGCTCGCCGCTTTTTTGTTTCTAATACCAATAACTATTCTCTCTCTTTAGAAACTTCGCCCTTTCTCAATATAGTGTTAAAATCCTAGCATCTGCTCATTTGTCTTCCCCGGAGAACGCAATCCGGATAGCCATATATGCATCTATACGGCGAATGCAGCATTAAAACGTAGCTTAGGGTTTAAAGATGAACTTGTTGCACATGGATTAAGAGCCATTGCCTCTACTGCTTTACACGAACAAGGGTTCGATACACTTCACATCGAAGCTTGCCTGTCACATATGGACAATCAGCAAAGCCGCCCTTCAGTCTTTTAGCTGCTGAAGATTCACCATTCGAACGTATTGCCTCATAGCAGAGCTATAGTTCCTGATAGTTTTCTCCGGTAAGCGATTAATTAACCAGTGAAGTCTTAATCAGCTTCACCGATTTTAATGTTCCACGGCATGAGATCCGACATGTCATCGGTTGGAGTTCGTTTTGGCAACTCAGTGAACAGATGTTGGAAGTAATAGTAGGGATTAATGTCATTGGCACGACATGTCATCACTAAACTGTACAAGTTAGCACTTGCTTTGGCTCCACCAACGGATATCGAGAACATCCAATTTTTTCGGCCCGTGGTAAAGGGCCGAATATCCCGCTCGGTTACATTATTATCGATGCTAATGTTGCCATCTTCTAAATAAGTGAGTAGCTTCGGCCATTGGTTTTGAGTGTAAGTAATGGCTTTACCTAACAACCCTTTCGGCAAAACATTTTGCGCATCTAACCATTCTTTGAACTCGCTTAGGATCGGCTGCGCTTGTTGTCTTCTTAAAGCTTGGCGCTCTGCAGAGGATAAGCTTTTCGCCTGCTTTTCGATCCCATAGAGTTTGGCGATATAGTTCAACGCTTTTTCAGGTTTACCTGCTTTCTTTGACGGCGATGCTTTTTGAGCATCGGTAAATTTACGACGAGCATGAGCCATGCAAGCCGCTTGAGTCACACCTTCTAACGTGTCGTAAGCACTGTACCCATCCGACAGTAAATAACCAGAGTAACCCGTTAGGAATTCACGTACGCAAGCACCCGCTCGACTTGGCTGGTAATCATAGACAACAACGGGATTTTGAGTGAACTCACCGCCCGCTACG
>NZ_LZFW01000015.1 GCF_001676025.1 Vibrio sp. UCD-FRSSP16_30 | reverse complement strand
GACCGCAGTCGTATTTAAGGCGTAATACCTCTTTGATTTTATTCATTGGAGTTCTCTTTTTGGCCATTATCGCTTCCTTTCCTTCTTGTTTTAGAAGTAAAGGATAGCGAGCYATTGATTTAAAAGAGAAAAAGGAAGGATTTCGGCCATTACGATCGCAGTTTTCGCTATTCCGATCATCGATTTCGGAGTTAGGTTAAAAGTGATCTGATAATCGCGGAATCAGCGATCGGTTTAAACCGAAATGGGTGATCGGATAATCCCGAAATGGGTGATCGGAATGCTCCGAAATATGCATACACCGAAAGCTCTGACAGCTAACCGTGAATTGGTCGTCGATGCGATAGCGAATAATCCACATAAGAGAAAGTATGTGTCGGGTGTTATCGCTCATGCCTTGGAAGATACTCATACACTTAATCAGTCCCCTGAAATCACACAAGAGTGGCGTGATTGTTTTGAAGCTCTTATCTTCGCGGGTGTTGAGGATGAAATGCTGATTGAGTGGGTTGAGCATCGTGATAAAGGCAATGTTGAAAACCATTTCATTGTGCCACGGATTCATCTCTCTACAGGGAAGTATTTTAACCCTGCTCCACCGAGTCATGTTCATGACTTTTCCGTGCTGTGTAACTACCTCAATGCAAAATATGAGCTTGCCTCACCAACCAACTTAAAACGTCGGAAAGACATCAACCTAACGGGTGCTTTTGATAATAAAACACGAAGTGAACGCATCAACGTTTTTAAAGTGTATGTCAACGCAGCCATCAATTCCTTTGACGTAAAGAACCGCGATGAGTTGATTACTCTGTTTAGAGAAGAAAGTTGGAAAAACTACACCGATATCGAAACCGTCAGGGTCTCGAAAAATTATATTTCAATAAAGTTGAAACAAGAGAAAAAAGCATTTCGTCTCAAAGGGTTTGTTTTTAGTGACCAATTTACGTCCCTTGAAGCACTATATCGAAGTGAATCTCAACCGTTAACTCAAGAGCTCTCGGTTGCTGAACTGAAAGAGCAGTTTGATGAATGTGTTGAGCGACGACGTCGTTTCAACCAACGATTCAACGGTGATTCGAGTTTCAAAGAGCTCATAATTACTGAGCAATTAGACCTCAAACCTCCTCAACCAAACTCTTCGAATGTTAAACAAAATTTGGATAAGAAAGTTGAAAGTACGGGCACGAAACAACTCATCAGTGACTTACACGAAAGTGTTAAACAATTGCACTTAACGTATGAGTCGCTCACTCATAATAACAATAATAAAGAGGTACTCAATGAGCCACTTAACAATACAAATAGCAGACCAATTGCAAACACTACTCTCGCAGGCACAAACAGCACTACAACAGTTAGAGGACAAACACGACAATCAGCGATTAGAGATAATCGAGGCGGATTATCAGACAATCAAGAGAAATTACCTAATGTTGGGCGAATTGCTAGAGATGTTGGGATCAAGGTTTCTCGAGCAATCGAACAATCAAAACAGCGAGCTAGAGAAGCAAAACGACAGGATAAAGAACGTGGAACAAGACGTGTTGAATTTAATGAGTTTGTTCAAAGGGCTAGAAACTTCGTTGAGCGAGTTAAAGCTTCCGTTTCCCAGATAATCTCGACGCCCAAATTTTATAATCGTTGGAAAGAGCTTGTGACGAAAAATAAAACCACATCGACACGCTCTTACGATCTAGATAAGTAAATTGCCTTTACAGTTTACGTAAACCTTATGTATAAGCTGTAAAGCGGCTGTAAAACAAAAATAATTAGGCCATATCATGTCAAATAAAGATTTAGAATCACACATCATTGATGCTACAAAACAATTGCTAGAGCAGAAAGTTGAACTTAAAGATATTTCGAGCCAACGAATCTTAGAGGAGGTACTAACAAACTACACATTCAACAAATATCGACTCGTCGAAAGTGTGAGCATGGGATCAAGCGAACATAACAATTCGTGCTGATTTTCGATGAAATGCCTCCCTATAATTACTGGGTTCGGGTATGATTTGTAATAAGAATGCTAACTAACAAGGAACGCAATGAAACACGAAATATATAAAGAATTTATGTTTGAAGCTGCTCATAAATTACCAAATGTCCCCGAGGGACATAAGTGTGGCAGATTGCATGGGCATTCGTTTTTAGTTAGGCTCTATTTGACTGGTGAGGTTGACTCTAATACCGGGTGGATACTTGATTTTGGTGATGTGAAATCCGCTTTTAAGCCGATCTATGATCAATTGGATCACTACTATCTTAATGATATTCCCGGTCTAGAAAATCCAACTAGTGAGGTTCTTGCTGAGTGGATCTGGAAGCAAACAAAAGCGGTGCTGCCACAGTTATCTAAAGTTGAAGTGAAGGAAACCTGTACAGCTGGATGCATTTATATAGGAGAGTAACATGGACGCAGAAAAGCTCAGTAATATTGGGCAGAAATTATTCAATTATGAAATTGGTGAGTTTTTAATTGGTGTTTCTAGCGGAAGAGTAGTGCCTGTAACATGCTCGCCGGACTGGTTAGAACTAAAGCGTAAGGCTCAATCGAACCAACTTTCAGAAAGCGATATTCGAATGATGGTCGAAATGAGTTCTTATGAACCACTGGCACTAGTATATGAGTTTATGGATGAACTAGAAAATTAAAAAAGAAGGCTATGAGCCTTCTTTTTAACATTTTAGCCTACATAGATATCGTATTCTTTTCGCCACTCTTTTTTGATTTCATATAGCCTCAATATGTTCGTAGCAAAAAGCTGTTTTTCAGATGTGGTATTCTGAAAGTCGTTCCAACGTCGACTATAAGGAAGGTCTTTAACATCAGGATTGTTGGCAAGGCCTAGTATCCAATAGCCTTTGCTGAATTTACAGTCTTCTTTAATCAATGATAATTCTTTCACAAAAAAGCCAGTAGAAGGGGTTTCATGCGTTAATATTGATTCATTGCTCGTATTTTTACTTGGGGTTTGGAAAACTCTCAACATATGACGACAAAGATATGAGAAGCCAATAATTGATGTTCCATGCGTTATATAAGAACTTTTCATATCACGAGATTTTTTTTGCCAATCGTCGTTGAATACTATTCTTACTGCGTCCCAGAAGTTCATAATTATCTTTACGAACTTAACTTTGGTTAGTTCATCGAGTTCTTGATAAACACGTACACCAATAATCTGCAATAGTTGGCGTTCTACATTGATTATAAACTCAGTTATTGAAGACTCTGCAATAATCCCATCTTTGTTTCCATTAGACTTGATAAGGCCTCTTAGTGGAGAAGAAATATGTCTATATCCAAGCTCTTCGCAAACGGATAGAGGGAAAGCTTTTGCAGCTAATGCTGGTGGTTTATAGATATCGTCGTACAGTGCTAACGCATTTAGTTGAACAGATGTTAGTGGTTTACCTAAGTTAAGAATTAGAAACTGTTGGATGTAATCATTCTCATCTTCAGAGATAAAAATCGAAACAGGAAGAGGGTAACTTTCATGGTGACTGTTCTTTACCCCACCTGAACGCTGCTGCCCATCCACGATAGCACCAGGTAACTCGCTTGATGGTTTCTCTGGATCATAGGGTACATGCAGGTGGCCGAACTCCGAACCTTCAAGTATTGGCTCAAATTTAACAGACTGATCAAATCCAATAACTAGGTTAGCAAGAATTGTTGAGTTCTTGGACTCAACATAATCAGTAATCGACTCAATATGTTTTGGCAACTCGTTTCGTTGATAGCCATTAATAAATTCACCTTCGCGAGTTATGTGAACAATTTTTGCTACGTCGCGTACTTTTTTCCCTTCAACCCAACCAGTATAAACAGTGACACCATTTACCACTTCTTGAATTACTTTAATTTTTAATATTTCTGACATGGTTGTTTACTTTAGTGTTGACTGTAATGATTTAATAACACGATCTTTATGCTTCGTCACAATAGCTAAATTGTGGATACCTCGGCGTCGGTTTGATTGATTAGCGCGGAAGATAATGTTCATTAGTCCTCCTTCACATATTCCACAACCACATTGTCGCCAAGCTCGTTGGTTCAAGAAGTCGCGATACTTGGATTCATTTCGCGCTAATGGACCTTCTTTTGATGGGGTGAGCTTAGAGGGTAAATAGCTTTCATTACTCACCTTCTCGTAAGCAATAAGTGCTTTGAAAGTACCCTCTAGATCCATTCCCGTTTCGTCAAAACGCTGAAGTTTTATAAGGCAATCTTTTTCTAGGCGCTTTACACATTCGTTGACTGACAAAGCAGTGTTCGATAAATCGATATCAAACTCATTATTTTCTGACATGTTTGATATGTGTTGGCGGAGTTCGTCACGGTGCTTCTCTATGTGCTTTTGAACGTTGTCATGATCGCACTGCCTAGCCCGGATCATGAGTGATTCTTGATACTTGTGATCTTCAGGATCTAGGGTGTAGTACTTTCCACCTTTTAAACCTTGCATCATCGGAGAGGTGCTGTCCGCACTTGTAACACCTGCCTTTACATACGCAGGGATGTTTTCGAAACGACATATTCCCAGTAGGTGGAATTCAGTATCAGCTTCTCTTACTTCCTTCAGGCTTTCTAGTAAGTCTAATAATTCATCTGTTTTAGACTTGATCATACCGCCGATAGTTATTTTTCTATAGCCTATATCTTGTAGTTCTTTTACTGAACGAATGAAAGATGCTTTATCATAACCATGTGCAACACCATAAGCTTCAAAGCGATACATCTTTGCTTTTTCAAAGAACTCTTTTGCATTTTTTAAAGTTATATCAATACGTCGTTCACTCTCAGCAATTAACTCATGTAAATCACATTTTTCTGCAGCGGCACATTTTGCAGTCTCATCCTTGAAGTAAGGAAATACTATATGATCGAGAGAAATACCATAATCAAATTGACCTCTATCGTAGAACTCAATTAACTCATCGACTGTAAATGGTGGTTCATCTTCATTGTGATAGTCAAAAGCACCACAGTCCCCCATTAATTTAACATTTGAATATTTAGGCTTGTTCAGGCGTAAAAACTCTCTTGCACCTAAAAAATAGAAGTCTTCAGTCAGCTCTTGCTCATAGTATTTCCCTCGTTTTTGCATTGTGCCAACACCAGCTAAAGAAACCAGCATTCCGTCATAAGGCATTTCATGCAAAATCTCATGAGGGTAATTGTCGTCGTCATATGGACGATGGTACTTGGTACGACTATTATCTCTTCCATCGAAGTTTGGATCGACAAAATCTTTGTTGTCTGGGAAGTAAAAACGAAACTTAGTCACGATAAACCTTTTTGTGATTTTATTCTTTTATAAAGAGTGGCGAAGCGCTTGTCTTGGCAAGCATTCCCATCAGTTTTGTACTGCTTGAAAGCAGAGTTGATAGAAGGAGGGGCTTTGCCTTGTTTAAGAAGTTTGTCTTCTATATACGAAACTATGAACTCATCGCTACGCTTGGTTCGTTTCTTTGCAGTATTTGAAGTTACTAAAGCAAACTCTTCATTGAGATCGCGAATAGTAGCATTGAAGTCAGGCTTTGTAATTTCTAATTTTTCCACAAATAGGTGAGTTGCGATAGCGGTAATGTTTCTGTCAGTAAGACTTAACCCAACACTTGCCCCTGATACGTGACCTAGCACATTACGGGAGCATTGAACAAAACATTGACTGAAATGTTCTAGTTTTCTAGGTATGGATGTGGAAATTATCGCAATTCTGTTCTTAGCATCGTTAAAGCGCTTTAAAGTATTCAATAAATCATACTCAATGGCACCTAAATATGCATTGCTAACAGTTAAAATGTAAAAATCCTGTTGATTTTCTTCGAACACACCTTCAAATGATCGACCAGGCAACTTTGAATGAGTCACCGATGACCACCACTGATGATTTGGCCTAGGAACGTGGTTTTTATTTGAAGCAAAAGTAGCGTTATAACTAGGAAGCTTTTCAGTTCCACTAATCAAACCATATCCGGCGGATAGAATGTCTAAGATTAATTCATCTCGATGAGCGAGTTGTTTTAATTTTGAATAGGCTTGGCCAACATACAGGTCTTTTGCTAAGACTCTTTCTTCGAACTCTGAGTTTTTAAAGATGTGTTCCCAGTTTTTCAGAGCGCAATTAAGATCTTCAGTGTTGTATTGACACATCTCCATATTCGGATGTGTCGGTTGACTCTTTCTCGCGGTGCAAGGAACGAGTAAGCGAATTTTTGTCATTTATCCTCCAACTCAAATCAAACAGTTTTCATTAAGGCTTCAAATCAAGCACAGGTAGTCTAGCTGAATCGAATAACTTCGTATATGCTTATCTTACATGGAGGTGGTAATGAAATTTTTTTTCCCAGATAGCCAGGATTTCGTAGACCCTTACTTTGATTTTATAACAGAGAAAAAATCTTCTTTGAGAGTTCGTCAAAGAGATGACGTCTATGCTCATCAGTTGTTTGCAAAGAAGCCATATGATGGAATATTAATCTCAAAGGCGGTCGTTGACGGTGTACCAGGTCATTCAAGCAAGACTAGATATTCTGAAGGGCAAAGATATCGGTTCTTTAGAGAGGGTGCTCATCGCTTTTTTAGACTAGATAAGAGCTTTACTGTTATGGGAGATAGTGGGGCTTTTACTTATGTAAATGAAGAAAGGCCACCTTATAGTAACAGTGAACTTATTGAGTTCTATGAAAAAGCGGGGGTTAATATTGGTGTATCGTTGGATCACATTATTTTTGGTTACCAAGATAAAAAGAATAAAAACCGTACACATTTACAAACTGATAGACACTATCGGATGGAGGTAACTCTAGATAACGCTGAATACCTAATTAAGCATAAGGGTGAATATAGTTTTATGCCATATGGCGTTGCTCATGGATGGGATAAAAAATCTTATTTGTCTTCGATTCTCGCCCTTCAAAAAATGGGGTATCAATATATAACGATTGGTGGAGTGATTAGTTTAAAAACAGATCAGATATGTGACTTATTAGAAGATGCCCTTAGAGTGTCGAACTCGAATGTTCAGTTTCATATACTGGGAGTTGGACGAATAGATATAGCACAAAGATTTGTAGGTAGTCGCCTGATTAGTATGGATAGTACTACTCCTCTTAAAAAGTCGTTTATGAATAGTAGTAAAAACTATCAGATAAATGGTTTAAATTATTGTGCAATACGTATTCCTCAATCATATGGGAACTTGAAGTTGAGGCAAGGAGTATCGAGTGGGAAAATTCCTCAAAGAGAACTAAAGCTAAAAGAAAACTTAGCCTTGCTCGCAATTAGAAAGTATGCAAAAGGTATTACTAATATAGAAGATACGTTAGAACATATATTTAATTATGAAAGTCTAATATCGAATAAAAGGGACGTTCTTTATGATAAATATAAGAAAACGTTATTAGATAAACCTTGGGAAAATTGTAATTGTGAAATATGCAAGGATATAGGAGTGGAAGTTATTATATATAGGGGTTCTGAAAGGAATAAAAGAAGAGGGTTCCATAATCTGCTTGATTTTTACTCTGAGATGCAAAGGATAGAAAACCAATGAATAAGTTAGCCTTAGAGGTAAATCAAAATAATAATGTTAGAGTATTTGTGTTGAGTATGAATATTCTAGAAATAGAGAGTATATGTACTATTTCTAGAATATTTAGAGATGATAACAATATGCTTAATGGTTATCAGCGTTCAGAAATAAAAAATCATGTGGATAATATAGCTAATTACATATGCAGTGATGATTCGATTGTTCCAAACTCGATTATCATCGGACTTAAGTCATCTGTTCAAGTAAAAGAGAAAGAAGGTAACTTGTTTGAGTTGAGATTTCCTAATGATAAGAATGTTGGTGTTCTTGTTGATGGTCAGCAAAGGGTAGCTGCGTTAAAGTTATCAGGAAAAGAAGACTACCATTTTTCAGTGACCGTATTTATAAACGATTGTACCAACTTTGAAAGACAGCAGTTCTTGCTGATAAACTCAGCTAAACCATTGTCTAGAAGTTTGATCTATGAATTGCTTCCTCATGCGAGCGGTAACTTTAGTGAAGAACTCATGAAGAAAAAGCAACCATCAATGATCACGCAAATTTTGAACTTTGATAAGCAATCTCCATTGTTTGGATTAATCAAGTTAACAACTAACCCTTCAGGTATTATTGCAGACAACTCCTTGATGAAGTTAATAGACAATAGTTTAAGAGAAGGTGCATTATATGAATATAGAAATAAAGAAAATGGTTTTATTGAAGATGTAGATAGAGTTGATGCTGTTGTCTTACTTTATTCATATTTTAGCGCAGTGAAAGAAGTGTTTTTTGATGATTGGGGTAAAAAACCGAAGTACTCTAGGTTGTTTCATGGCGTAGGAATAATATCATTAGGTCAATTGTTTGATGAAATATATTATTCATATAAAGTAAATAATATTAATGAAAGTTTTCTTGATTATTCCGTGTCAAAGTTATTTATGATTAAACCTTATTGCCATTGGAGTAGTGGTAGTTGGTTTTTTGGCAATGATATCGATGGGGAGCCTATAACTAGGAAATGGAACCAACTTCAAAATCTATCACAGGATATATCAATGGTTACCAAATATCTTTTGAGAATATATGATAGCCAAGAAAGAGGAGTAGAAATTGTTAAAAATTAATGAGTTTTTTGAGACGATACAAGGTGAAGGTTTCTACACAGGATTACCCTCAGTATTTTTACGCCTGCAAGGTTGCCCGGTTGGTTGTGCTTGGTGTGATACAAAGCATACGTGGGAAGTAGATCCAAGCAAGAGTATTGACTTTAGTTCTGTAGTGAATAAAAAAGAAGAAAATGATCTCTGGGTCGAATACTCTGAACAAGAGTTGGTTAATTATCTGTTGGATAACTATTCTGCAAAGCATGTGGTCATCACTGGTGGGGAGCCCTGTATTTATGATCTAACAGATCTGACAGAAAGATTGCAAAAAGAAGGTTATAGTTGCCAGATAGAGACGAGCGGTACTTTCGAGATCTTAGCAACTGATGATACATGGGTAACTGTTTCTCCAAAGGTTGATATGCGTGGTGGACTGAAGATCTCCTCACAAGCCATGGCTAGAGCGAATGAACTTAAACATCCAGTAGGTACAGACAAGGATATCGATAATTTAAAAGCTTTACTTAACAGTTTTGACGTTAGAGAAAATGTTATTGTTTCCTTGCAACCGATCAGCCAAAAAAAAAGAGCAACAGAATTATGTATTCAGACCTGTATTGATAACAACTGGAGATTGTCGATACAAACACATAAGTATTTGAATATTGCATAGGGATGATTATGAAAACAAAAGCAGTTGTAGTTTTTAGTGGTGGCCAGGATTCAACTACATGTCTGATACAAGCTCTAGACCACTTCGATGAAGTTCACGCGATCACTTTTGATTACGGTCAACGCCATAGAGCTGAGATTGAAGTTGCAAAGTCTATAGCTAAAGAATTAAATGTCGTTAGTCATAAAGTGTTAGATGTAGGATTATTAAATGAACTTGCAATAAGTTCACTGACCCGCGAAGACATTCAGGTCTCACATGAACTCCAAGAGAATGGCCTTCCCAATTCATTTGTACCAGGAAGGAATATCCTGTTCTTAACTTTAGCTGGAATTTATGCATATCAAGTTGGCGCAAAGACTCTGATTACAGGTGTTTGTGAAACCGACTTTTCAGGGTATCCCGATTGTCGAAATGATTTTATAAAAGCCATGAATGACTCATTATGTAAAGGAATGGACTATGAGTTGGAGATACAAACTCCCTTGATGTGGTTGAATAAGGCTGAAACATGGGCTCTAGCCGATTCTTATGATTCACTTCAATTTATCTTTGAAAAAACACTGACTTGTTATAACGGAGTTATTGGGGAAGGGTGCGGTGACTGCCCATCATGCTCGTTGAGAAGTGCAGGGTTAAGTGACTATATAGGTAGTCAGTCAGCGTATCAGTCTCAAATTAAGCAGAAAGGTGTAATATAGAAATGAGCGAAATTAGCCATGAGGCATACTTAGTAAAGCACGCTTTGCTTGAGCACGGACTTGAAACTCCGATGTCTGACGACGTCATTCTTCAAGAAGAAAAGCACCGTATTATTCAAAATGCCACAACGACTATCCTTAAAGCACTATCGCTAGATTTAACCGATGATAGTTTGCGAGAGACCCCTAATCGGATTGCGAAAATGTTTGTTGAAGAGATATTTTCGGGCTTGGACTACGCGAACTTTCCAAAGATTACGACTATTGAAAACAAAATGTATGTTGATGAGGAAATCATTGTTAAAGACATCGCCTTCACTAGTACCTGTGAACATCATTTAGTTGTATTTGATGGGATGGCCACTGTTGGATATATACCAAACGACAAAGTGATTGGGTTATCGAAGATAAATCGTTTGGTTGGTTTTTTTGCTCAACGACCGCAGGTCCAAGAAAGGCTCACAGCACAGATATTCTTAGCTATGAAAACACTGCTAGGGGTTGACGATGTTTACGTGAAATTAGAGGCTACGCATTATTGCGTGAAAAGCAGAGGCGTAAAAGATTCATCGAGCAGTACTACTACCGTTAAAACTGGTGGTCAATTCAAGAAGTCTCAGTTCTAAGCAGAATAAGAATCCTAGGGTTAACGTCACAGTTAACCCGTATTAATATCTAGTCTTCAAAATAACCAACCAACAACTCATCTACCCGCATTATGTAGACCTTTCTTTCGCTATTTTTGGGAGTTAGGCTTATTCCACGTGTATAGGATGTGATCAATGTATAATTGGAGACAGTTTTTGTCTTTATAATGCTTAGTATCTCTTCTTGTTTTGAATGTGTGAGTAGGTTGAACTTTTGCTGCTCTGCATGTTAAAACCTTTTTTGCACTCTATTTCCTTTTACCATTCTTTGCGTATTTGTATTTTATGGTTTGGCGGGAAGTGGTAAGCGTAAAATAGTGATGCAGATTAGACTGTTGAATGTAATCTTAGTATCAATGTGAAGCAATATTAAATGTGGAGCAATATTAAATATCGGATATTGTTCAAATTTTTAAGTGAGTAAATGTCGTATTTTAGTTTTGAGAATGCGGTTCTGTTTGTTTTTATATGGTTGAGTAACTTATGTCATCTGTTCGAGTGGGTTCACTAGTTAAAAGTAATAGTGCTTTTACCGGGATTGGTAAGATAATTTCGATAAATAAGGAAACATTATCTGCAGAAGTAGGTTTTTTTGCTTCTCCTATTAAACCTTTGGCGAACAGTGTTAATGTCCCTGCTACAGAACTGCAATCTGTTACCTCTCTAGGTTTAAATACGGAAGTGTATGTTCAGTTTCCGGGCACACACTCCTGGAAAATGGGTTATTATCAAGGAGAAAGACCGGGAGATCAGGCACTGGTTGTTTTTTCAAGAAAAATGAAAGATGCCTATAATTTTTCCGAATTATATGTACCCAATGCTTATCCCAAAGAACAATTTGATGCAGAAGAGTTTTTGAAAGGTCAGGGAACCTCGTCACCGTTTCTATGTAACTTACTGTCTGATTTTTACTCAGAATATTACGCTCAACGTCGTTCTTGTCGTTCAATATCGGCATTGCTGTCAAGCTCCGTAGAGTTGGAAAAGCATCAGTTAGCAGCGGTTTACGAAGTACTTAAAGATACTGAAAAAAAATACTTACTTTGTGATGAAGTTGGCCTTGGGAAGACTATTGAAGCTGGGTTTATCATTCGCCAGCATGTACTTGAAAAGGGTCGAGATTCAAAAGTATTGGTATTGGTGCCTGACTCTCTTACTAAGCAATGGGAACAAGAACTTTCCGATCGTTTCCATCTAGGTGCACTATTAAACACAGACGAAGATAACGATGAACCAAATATCGATATTCTCTCGTTTAGCCAAGCTCTGACATATGAGCATTCACCTACCATGGTAGTAATCGATGAAGTACATCAGATCTCAAGTTATCCATTCAATGAAAATTGGATGGAAAGCGAACTATTTAGTGCTATCTCAGCACTTACAAATCAGTCGGAAATAACCCTGTTATTGACAGGTACTCCAATGGCGGGGCACCGTTCTGCGTATCTTGCGTTGCTTCACTTACTCAACGCTGAGAACTTTCCACTGACGGATAGGACTATAGATCTGTTTAACAAATTGCTTCCACTTCAGGGCAGAATCCGAGAGTTAAGCCGTATTTTCGTGCCAGAAAATGAAGATTACCTTCTTTACACTTCATTAAATGATTTGCTGAATTTGGATATCGAAGATCCTACTCTGGAGGAATTAGTTCAAGCACTTATGCCCCAGGTCAATATGTTTGCCATGGACAAAGATCCAGATGCTCGTGAGTCGTTGATTAAGCAACTATCGGAATACTTAAACAACAAGTACCTTTTTGATTACAGAATGATTCGTACTTCTAGGGCTACAGGGTTGGTTCCAAATGAGGTTTGTGAAATCGAAAACCTATTCCCAGGCCTAAACCCGGTTCAAATTGTAACTTGGGATGCTCCAAAAGATGAAGCTTATCTCGATGAACATTTTGAGCAGTATCGTTCAGAAATGATGGCTAGTGACGATTTCAATCAAATGAATTTAAATCAGTTTAAGCGAATGGTTGAAGCACTGTTAACTAGTCCCATTAGTTTTGCATCAAGTATCGAGAACTATCTAAAAGAAATTTCAATCGATAGTGCTGAGACCTCTCATTGGCAACACATGTTGGAGCAAGTTGAAAGCGAACAATTGACCAAAAACCGTGCGTTGAGTGATGCTTTGTCAACATGGCTAGTTTCAAAGCCTGAAGGCAAAGCAGTTGTTTTTTGTGGCGACCGTCTAACTGCAGACAATGCATATCAGTATTTATCTGAGAAGGTAGACGTTGTTGTTGAACGTCATCAGCAGGGCGTAACTCCGGAGTTTAATTCTGATGAACTTACTAGAGTGTTGATATGTGACGAACGAGGAGAAGATGGACTTAACCTCCAAGGACAAAACCGACTGGCAATACACTACAGCATGCCAATGTCAATCAGTCGAATTGAGCAGCGCAACGGTCGCTTAAACCGATATAGTGCTTTGTCGACAGGTGTAAACCCTATCGACACTATAATTCTCGTTACAGCGAGAAGTTCTTTCTACAGCAAGTGGATCCAATCTTTGATGGGAGGAGTTGGTTGCTTCTCTCATTACAGAGCAAATATTCAAGACGAGATTGATAAGTTGCTAGAGAAAGAAATCTGGCCTGCTGTCTTGCAAGAAGGCTATTTGGCACTAAAAGAAGCAGAAGAAAAGCTTAGAGATAAAACCGAAAGTACCTACAACCACTTAGATATCATTGCGAAACTCGCAACGGTCGATATTGATGCAGAAGAGGCAGAAAAGTTACTCACGCAAATGCGTGAGGATGACGAAGCATTTGAAGAGTCATCTGCGCTCATTAATTGGATCAAAGAGGGGATGTTATTCAGACGTCAACATGGCGAAAGCAACGACCTATACCGTTTTAAGTATTCATCAGGCTCAACAAAAATGCGCTCTTCGACCTTGATCGATAAATGTATTGTAGGGTTAGATATCGAGGCATCGGATTATATATCTCCGGTAACTCAAGAACTGTCGGTATCTAGGATAAATAGTGTGAGGAATGGTAGCTATCCACTTCGATATGGGCAACCGTTTGTTGACGCTATCGCAGATGTTTCGCGTCAGTCTACGTTAGGAAACTGTAGCGCAATCATTCGCAAAGTCCCGATTAAGCAAGAACCTACACTGTTTTTTATACCCCAGTGGTTGGTGGAAGGAGAGGCTGATTCTGCATCTAAGCAAATCAACGTAGATGCAGTGCATCCACCAGTCGTTTTCCAAAACGTATTTGGAGAAAACGGTGAGCCTACTCCAACTAATATGGCGACACTAATAAATGCAACTTATAGTTCCAACAGTGCGCAAGTGGATATCAGTGGAAACAAGGTTCCATATCAAGATACCAATATTACGATACAAGCCGATGACAGTAATACGGATGTATGGCAGTTGGTTGAACCTCTAGTTAGTAAAAACCGATTTAACAGTGCATTAGAACTTGCACTTGCGAAAAGTCGTGAGCTTGCTGTTGAGCAATTCATGCAACAAAATGAACTCACGCACGTAATACCTAAAGCTAATTTGCTTACAGTGAAGTATGTATTGTTAATTGGTGCCTAGATATGAAATTTTGTGAATTCTATCCAAACAATATGATAAAGCAACTCAAATCAGAAGCTGAGTTTTTCTTTGACTCTCAATTTAAAAGTCGTTTTCTGCAGGCACTCGATTCTCCGGAGTTAACGCTTACGGAGTTCTGGTATTTGACCAAGGACTTGTTGTCTACAGAAAAAGATTTAGATAACGCTCGATTGAGATTGGGCAAAAGACCGACTCAAGAAGAGTTTACAACTGGAATTGGCGTGGGCTTAAAGTTTGATTCAATTTCTGATTCAGTAGGTTTGCAGACTGATACCGTCAGCAAATACATCTGTCCCGTTTACAAACAGGTGGTTAAGCGTTATTCAGAGCAACCGTTACATGACCCTATATTGGCCAAACTTAACTTGCCGTTTAATACTTACACAACTGTAGCGCAGCGAGAGGCTGTCCGTTTGACTCTAGTATCAAAGCCAGATGCTACGGTAATAGTCAATCTACCTACGGGTTGCGGAAAAACGCTAGTCACGGAAACACTCACCGGTTTTAGTCGCGCGGATGATCTAACGGTAGTGGTCATTCCTACCACTGCGTTGGCTCTTGATCAGGCTAAACGTATGAAAGCGTCTATTTCTAGAATGGGTTATCAACCTTGTGCGGAATATGCTTGGCGAGGTGAACTGAGTCAAGACGTGAAAGCACAGATCAAGTCGGATATATTGTCTGGAAAGCAACGTGTGTTGTTTGTTTCACCGGAATCTATGGTGAGTGGGATACTTCCTACTTTATTCAAAGCAGCTGAATCAAAAATATTAAAGAACGTTGTGTTTGATGAAGCGCACCTTATTGACACTTGGGGCGATGACTTTAGGCCTGAATTCCAGAAACTTGGTGCACTGCTCGAGTCTCTGAAAAACAAAGGCGGTTGTTTTCGGAAAGTTTTTCTTTCAGCTACATTCACAGATCAGTCATTAATCACCATACGCTCATTATTTGGCGATGCTCAAACTAAACCTACTCTGATTAATGGTGCATTCTTGCGCCCGGAACCGATTTGCCTAAAGCAAATGGTTTCATTTGAAGACTATATTCCAACGGTAGTAAATAAGGCACTTAGTTCGCCAAAACCTTTAATTGTGTACGCGTCCACCAAGCAAGAATGCTCTGATATCTACCATCAACTGGCGTCACAAGGCGTGAGTAGAGTTCGATTGTTCACTGGTGATACAGGAGACACCCAACGATCGGATATTATCGAAAAATGGGATGCTAATGCTCTAGATATCATAGTTGCTACAACAGCTTTTGGCGTTGGTATGGATAAAGGAGATGTAAGAACGGTACTGCATGCCGGGCTTAGTCAGAATATCGATGGGTACTATCAAGAAATCGGCCGAAGTGGCCGTGACGGCAAGGCTTCTTACTGTGAACTGATTTACCACCGTGGCCAACTTATCAATCGAAGTCGTAGCAATACAATAGGCATCGAACTTGGGTTTGAACGTTGGAACTCAATGTGGAAGCAGCGTTCTGAGGTAACTGATAACCTATTCGAGATAAAGGTAAACACTCAAGCAAATCATATAGAGAGGAATTCAGATGCTAACGCAACATGGAACTGGAAAACACTACTATTGATGCAAAGAGCAGGTTTGGTTCGTTTATCATACCCAGATGCTTCTCTAGTGCCTGATAGTGAAGAGTGTTGGGCTAACTTCTGGTCTAACTTTACAAACAAAGTGTTTGTAGAAGTGCTCCAAGATAGACATGTAATCAAGTCTACATGGGAAGAGCAGGTCAATGCTCATCGAGTTCAAGAAAGCAGAGTGCTCAATAAACGTGGTGAATTATTGCTCGAGTGGGCCACTGACAAGAGACCTTTAGGAGAAATCTTGCAGGAAAGTTTTAGACTGGACAACTTCATGCCTTTGAAAGTATGTGGTAGAAGCGATGTTGAAAACGATAGAGTTAATAGTAAGACGTTGGTTGGTGATGTTTATTCAGTTTCTCAACCTACTGATAATTTGAACAACCTTCATCAGTTTTATTTTGAGCCAACACAAAACTCTGTCGAACTTCTAATAAACATATTCAAACAAAAAGTGAATGAAGGTGAAGTTACAACCCTTGTCTGTAGTGAGAAGTTTTTACAACAGTCAAAACCTTATCTAGATAATTTCACAAATAAGATATGGTTTCATATGACATTTAGTACTTACGATGAAAGCGAACAGTTGGTCTATGAGTACCGAAAATTCATCGTACAGGATGAATTGACCATACACTCAACTTTAAATATCCCCCTTACGTTTATGGAAAAATTTCCTAATTATTATTTTGGGAACTCAGAATTAAAAGATCCGCTAAACACTCACAGAAAATGGTGGGAGTCCAGCAATAATATTAAGAATATAACTACTTTGGTTAATTAATAATTATGGCAATTATAAACAACGCACACCCAGGCAGTCATATATCGACATTACAACTCATCGATGAACTGCTGAACAGAAAAAAAATAAAAAATAGTGAAACAAAAATACCTGAATCAAAATTGTTAGGCTCTGCAATGCCGGACGCACTTTATTTGAAAGAGGATTCAGAAGGTGAGTTTAAAGTAAATCAGAATGCTCAGAAAAAAATGCGGGAATCTCTATCTTTTTGGGGGAAGTACGGTTTGTGGGGAGTGTTTGTTTCTGAGGAGGAAAGAGCATACTCCGCAGTTAGTCCTCTATGCAACTCTTCAAATTTACCCAAAAGAATTATAGATATTATCTCAAGTCAATATGTTAAAGATGGCGAGTTGATTGTTCCATTGAACGATTATTTCAAAGACGATGAGTTATCTAAAGATTTTTCTCTATTTGTGTTATCTATGTGTTTTTTCTTGTATCAAGAAGATTTAACGTTTGCAAAGCATACGCCATTTACAGTTAATGATGCGTATGAATTGATGGTTAGTAGTGTCATTCCGGATGCAGCAAAAATTACCTACAACAGAAGTAACGAAGGCGTAGGTGTTATTAACTTCGGGCACATGCTAGGTTTGCTAGAGTCGATAGGTAATGAAACTTTTATACCTGATCCTACAAGGTTTATACAGTGGCACTTAGATAGTATTTTTGAATCCTCAACTGAGTTGTCACTACAAGAATTTCTTGATGACCTAAACAGTATTTTGCCCATCTTTGATACCGGAGCATATCAAAATGAATTACCACAGTACCTCAATACCAAGAGACCAGAACTTGTGTCAAGTGGTGGTAACGTTCGCCTATCTTCGTCAATGAGCCATGCTCTTTTCCGTTTGGAGTCTTCGAATGTTCTTCGTTTAGAAGCACGTTCGGATAGTAACCGGCGTTTTGAGCTTACATTACCTATGACAACCATCACAGAAGTGACTCACATTAGATACAACAAGGTGCAGCACAAATGAGCATACAAGCATACTGGCCAAGTCTCGAGAATATCGAAAATTGCATCCTGAGTGAGGCAGAGCGATTGAGTGACAAATTGCTCCTTTCAGTCCACCATCCAATGAACTTAGTTGCGATTCGTTACAGTACAAAGGACCCAGTGGTAAAAAGTCAGCAGGATTTGTTAGGTCATTTGTTGGCTAACCACAATATAATCCCTCTCGTTGGGGAGTCAGGTAGCGGTAAGTCACACTTGATTCGTTGGTTACATGCTGTGGCTAACAATCACCCAAAAGCTAAGCAAGAGCAATGGCATATCATTCGAATACCAAAGAACGCAAGTTTGTCCCAAGTTCTAGAGATAATACTTCGCGATTTAGAGGGTGACATCTTTGACAATGCGCGTGATCAAATTGGGAAAGTCGCTAATTCAATGGACCATGAAACCACTACAAGCCTAATGTTCGCACACATTGTAGAGGCTTTTCGTGAAATACCTGGTAGGTTGGAAAAACAGCATCAAGCGCTTCAGTCTGAAGGGAAGATGACGAAAGAAAAAGGGGAACAGTTTATGGCTGAAATGTCATTTGCTGGTGAACTTCAGCATTTTTTTGATGACCCCCATATAAAGGCAATTTTTTCTGGAAAAAATACTGCTGTGAGAAGTCGTGTTGCTCGATTGATTGAAATCAGATCTTATGCAGAGCTTTTAGATGATAATTTTCAAGTTGTTGACGAAGACTTTAAATTTTCCAGTGGAGACGAAATCTCTACTCAGTTGGGGGCAAGGGCGCGAAGAGCTTACGCCAATCTCCAATTAGAATCTGATGCAGCAAAACGTCAAATGGCTGCAGAGATGACTAACAAAGCCATTGAGCGCGCTTGTAAGTTAATGTTCAATCGTCTTTTTCAGTTTAGTACTGGTAACTTCCAAGATTTGTTTAAAGAGATTCGAAGGTATTTGCTAAAACAAAATAGGACTTTAGTCGTTCTAGTGGAAGATTTAGCAGCAATTTCATCTATTGATGATGTATTGATAGAAAGTCTCCTAGAGCAGGATAAAGACGATGGGGTGCAGGTGCTTTGCCCCATGAAATCTGTAATCGCAACTACAGATGACCTTGCTAGTTATGAATCCCACCGAAACACAATCTGGACACGAACTAGTCTCGAGTGGCATCTTCCAACTGATCAATATGTTGATAAATTCCCTGAACTCAAGTTTTCAACAGAGGACGTAGTTGATTTTTGCGCGCGTTACGTCAATGCTGCTCGTCACGGTATCCAAGGTATTGAGACGTTGATCGATGTTGAGGATGCTGAGACTGGATTGATGGCATGGAATATAGACCTTGAAGAGTCGGATTTGAAGGTTTTAGACGATTTTGGTTATTCAAAAGTATCAGTATCTCAAGGCAGTACTGGCAAAATTGGAATCCCTCTATTTCCTTATAACAGGCAGGCGATAGCCAAATTAACACAAAAGCATGTATTTAGAGGAAACAATACTCGATTTAATCCTCGTGTCGTTATTCAGGAAGTTCTTTTAGCTATCCTTCGCGATCACCGAGGACGTTATTCTAAAAACGCTTACCCTAGCGCTTGGTTTGAAGATCAACTAAGGGAGTTCCGTAACGATGATACTGCGTTGCTCGTTGAGCGCAATTTCCCTCACGATAAAGAGCAGGCAAGGCGCTTAATTGCCTTCATGTCTTTATACACAGATGCATCAACTAGTGCCGATTGTTTCAAGCAAGTATCAAAAAGGCAGGCGCTAGCCTTTGGTTTAGATTCGTCATTGCTACCTCAAGAGATCTCTTTGGAGGCGACAGGTCGAGTGATTGTTGTGAAACGCCCTGTTTCACGTGAACCATTAGACGGAAATACTAATAAAACTGCAGAGAGTCAAGGATCTCAAAACGCGCAACGATCTACAGAAGCTAAAAGTAAGCCTAATCCTAACTCATCTTCTGACGAAGTTGTTACGTGGGTAAATCAATGGTTCTCTGGAGTGTCTACATTGGAGCAAAAACCAAGTAATCTCTTGAGACTAGCGCTTTATCAGATGCTTGAACAACAAAAGGCTTTTACTGATTATTCGTTGAATTCAAACTCTGTATGGGGCAAAGGTAAAGAAAGCTTAATTCAAGCAATGCTAAAACAAAATAAACTGACATTAATTAAACTACCAGGTTCTCGCACGAACCCTGAACAGTGGAAAGTTAATGCTTTTGGTGACAAGGAACTATCGAATTCTACGGATTCTTTGGTTTTAAAAAAGCAGATGACAGCGATCTTGCGGTTTGCAACCTTAAATAAACTAGATAATAACGATAAAAATACCGTTAGGGTTGGTTGGTCATACCCCCAGGGATTAGAAGACTACGCGCTATATATGCAATTTGCTCAGAAATGGGTACCAAATGCTATGGCAAGATGTGTGAAGTTGGCGAAGCAAACGGCCCATAACCCCTTAAGCGAACATGTCGCATTGGCAACTAGCATGGGTTTCGATGTATCAGGTATCGACAAAGCGTTAAATCAACTAGTAAAAACGTCCAGCCAGGTTAAAAGTGAATTGCCTCCCCCGATCAATCCACAACATGAAGCAGTGTTCGACAAGTGGCTTATAGAGTGGGATGAGTTACGGACTAAATGGTTGAATACCATGCTAATCGGTACAAACAATGCTGTGCACCCAGTTACCTTCAGTAACACGTTCCGACAAAGAGATAAAGTTGTTAGATCTACCAGGGAACTGGAACCGGTAATTCGAGAAGTTAAGACTACCAGTGCTTCATTGCAAGAGTATCTGGAAGGTTCAGAAACAAAAGATGAATTGCAGGAACTACTGGAATCATTGACCATCAGTTATAAAAATGTTCCAGCAGAGATGATGCCGACTTATGACGTGAGTAAAAATACAGTGCGTTCAAGAATTAAACAATTGAGCGAGATAGTCACTTCGCATACCCCTAAGTCTGTAATTGCTCTGAACCGAACTCAAGACGATCCTGTCAAGTTACTTAATAAGATTAGCGGAGACGAACTAGACCTTTGGGTTAAAGTTCTCAATGACTGGAAAGAAATATCCCCAAAGGTAAATAAAAACATCAGAGAGTTTAATGATAAGAATGGTGTTAACCAAATAGAGACCTATAAAAAAGTTATAAAAGACCGTCTCTTGAGCGTAGAAGAATCTTTAAAGAAACTGGGGGCAACACATGAGTCTTGAAAGGCAAGTGGCAGAATTGAACAAGCAAATAGAGTATTACCATAACAGTGCAAACCTGGAAGACCAAATGAATGCACTGAAGACTATCTCTACGCGTATAGCGAATCCCACTTCGCGAATAGAACAAGAAGCTAAGAAGTTCCAATGTCTAAAGCTAATAGATGGAATCGATCTTACTTGTGAGGGTAGTAATGAAGTTCTTGAAACTGCTTACGTTAAATACTCGACATTCAAGACTCTTTGGGAACAGATTGAAGACCAGAGCTTGTCTGATGAAGCAAACACTCTTTATGAAATGACCCAAGCTATTGCAAAAACTGCTGATTTGTTTGCCAATAATCACGAGACAGTTTGGCAAGAGTGGGCCGAAGAGCAAAAAGGCTTAGCCAATGTTAACGATGTGATCTTGGAACAGCAGAAATCCGTGCACCGTAATATCGAACTTTATAATAAATACACACGAGCAAAAAGAGAGTTTGATAGCCAAATGGATGGCTTCACTTTTGACCAAGGGCAGTTAGCTAGAATTCAACAGTTTGCAAAACAGTGTGTGGAATTCAAATCTCAAATGAATACAGAAGCATTGCCAGAAGGAGTAAGGAAGCTTTTTGATGCTTTAAAAAACCCTGGTGCTGTTGCGTTCGTATCTATGCTGACACCTGAAGTTATGGATTGGCTAGACAAGAATAATAAACTTGATACATTGATGGTAAAACAAAGATAATGACAACTATCGATAAAGATAAGCTCATCGAAGCATTAGATAAAATTGAAAACAAAGAATCCGAGTTGTTAGCCTGGGGGGACGTTGAGGTTTTTTCAAGTCGTGCTGAAATAGAATCTAGTCTCGCAGAGGTAGGAGTTTCAAATTATTACACAGACGATTATTTTGAAGCTCTTGTAAAGCGGTGTTTTATCTTTTCTATTGGTAACGATTGTTATCGTACTCGAATGGCCGAGACAGTTCGTTTGCAAGTACTATCTCGTCAATGGTTTTCCAAGCAAGGCGTAGAAGACGCCAAGCCGCTAATATCTGACTTTCGCTTTTTGAAGCGACCTAGGCAATACCCCAAGCGAGACAACCCTGCCCAAGAATTAGTAACTAAGTGGGAACAAAATAAACTATTCCGCTCTCCAAGCGAAAAAACTATTTTGAGCGATTTGCTCAGAAACGGGGATGACTGGTTCCAACTATCGGGTTTTCAGATGCGCTCTACGGAGCGCATTCTTAAACAGTATGAGAAGCATAGAAAGAAAGCATCTTTTAACGCAAGTGCTACGATAGTCTGTGCCGGCACGGGTAGTGGTAAAACTCTTTCTTTCTATTTACCTGCGATGACAAAACTTGCTGCTGACATTCTTGACGATGACAGCAATAGAGTACGAATTTTAGCGATATACCCGCGTAAGGAACTTCTTAAGGATCAGTTTTCTGAAACCTACAAAGAAGCTCGCAAACTTGATAAATTTTTGGGTTCGCAAGGCAAAAGAAAGATCACCATAGGCACGTTCTACGGCGATACTTTTTCTGAAGGTTTTGCTAAAGATGGAAGTACTTTCGAGCCCATGGTGTGTCCTGAAGATGGTTGCGGTGGTGTACTAAAGTTCAATGCTACTTCGAAACAAATAGTCTGTGCGAATTGTAAAACTACTCTTTCACCACAAGAAGTCCTGACCACTAGAGAGAGCGCAAAGCGCACCCCCCCTGACATCTTGTTTACGACGACAGAGATGTTAAACCAACGTATCAGTGATGAGGGTTTTAATCATCTTTTCGGGGTAAATACTGGTAATACTGCTATTCCACTAGTGCTTCTGGATGAGGTGCATACTTATGAGGGTAGCACTGGTGCCCAAACATCATATTTATTGAAGCGATGGATGACCTTTAGTGGCATTAAACCGCATTTCGTTGGTTTATCAGCGACACTCGCGGACGCCAAAAATTTCTTTTCAGACCTGACCGGAACTAAGCCTCAATATACCGAATTGGTCGAGTCATTCGAACGAGAACTAGAAGAGGAGGGGGCTGAATATCTCCTTGCTCTACGTGGTGACCCTGCATCTCAGACGGGTTTACTTTCGGCAACTATCCAGGCAACGATACTTGGAAGTCGTATGATGGATACTCATGTGGGTCCAAAAAAGAATATATCTCAGAATGTATTCGGTCAAAAATCCTTTGTATTTACTGATGATCTTGATGTAATCAACCGTCTTTATAACGATTATTTGGATGCGGAAGGAAAGCAAGACTACTTTGGACAATTGCGTCCTAGTACGCGAAATGAACACCCACTGGCTTACCTGCGCTCTCCAAACAATTTAAATATAGATTTGGCACTAAAACGAGAATTAGGTCAGGATTGGTCATCCGCAGAAAGCATTGGTCACGACTTAGAGCAAGCCAACGTTGTAGAACGTACCTCCAGTCAGGACAGTGGTGTTAACCAATCAGCAAATGTGGTTGTAGCGACTGCTTCCCTAGAAGTTGGTTACAATGACCCGACAGTTGGGGCTGTTATTCAGCATAAAGCGCCACGTAATGTTGCGTCATATTTGCAAAGGAAAGGCCGTGCGGGGCGCCGTCGTGGAATGAGGCCATGGATGTATACGATTTTGTCTGATTTTGGAAGAGATCGAATAGCGTTCCAGCAGTATGAGCAGTTGATCGATCCAAAGGTTAATACAACTAAACTGCCGACGGCAAACTCTCATATACACAAAATGCATGCCGCCTTAGCAACCTTAGAATGGTTGGTGAAAACCTATAAACTAAGGTGGTTGAACGTCTGGACAGCACTTAAAAATCCACAAAAACATTCGTCTAAACTCCAAAAGTTACAACATGCAGTTTCAGATTTACTTCGTAGTCAGACTCGCCAGGTGCAATTAGCAAGTCACCTTAAATCTACTCTTGATCTCAATGACGACCAGATAAATACGGTGATGTGGGCCCCTCCACGTTCAATTATGATGTCTTTCTTACCCGAACTCGAACAGAACCTGAAGTACAGTTGGGGTTCTCGAGGTCATAGTTGGTTGGGATTAGGAGACTCAAATTCTGGTCCAATGCCAAAGTATATTTCAGCACAACTTTTCTCTGAACTAAACACCCAGGGGTTGACGATAATGCTGGACCGCTCTACGCAGAAAGAACAAGAGTTTGAACGAGAAGAAATGGCATTTTTTCAAGCTCTAAAAGAGTTTGCTCCAGGACGCATGTCAAAGCGATATACAGTAAAAGCCAGAAACGTTCCTGATTGGTTGGTTCCTTATGGGTTTGAGCCAACACCAGGTATGCGAGGCGATATTGATTTTGATATCGAAAAGGCTTTTGGTGATATAAGTAAACTAGTACTGCAAGACCATGTTGAAATCAATGGCGAACAAGTGCCGGTCTACCAACCAAGATTTATTCAAACCCAACGTTCCTTTAGCAAGCAACTGACGAATAAAAGCGGTAGTGTTTTACAGTGGGACTTCTCTATTCGAGAACCGCACTCAGCAAATGTGACTAAAGTTCCGCAAAATAGTGAATGGTTTGGTGTACTTAAATCTATCGACTTTTTCACTCATGAACATTCAAAACCGATAGAATTAGTAAGGTTTTGTACTGGAGCAAAAGCGAGCATTCCATTTTCATCTGGTAATGATCAGGCAAATGTAAACTTCATTTGGAAGCAAAACAATGCTCAAGCGACTATTGGTACAAAGTTGTGGGTGGATAGCATTAAATTCAATTTTGATTTTTCAAAACAAAATATCTTGAGTTTGCTCAACTATGAAAATAATCGAAAAGCTCTTTACTATCAGTATCTTCAACACACATTCATTAATGCAGAAGAATATGAGCACGAGTATTTTCTCGCAGGATGGATATTTGAATGTGTAATGTCTGCTTTATTCGCTGTATCCCAAACTCAGCGGGGACCTTTGCATAAATCGTTTGAACACTTGTTTACTTCTGAAGGCAAGCGACTGTTGAATGAGGTGGTTAATGGAATGTTCCAGCGCAGAAGTACAGAATCTGGCGATGAAGAGCAAGACCTCCATCGTACCCTTACCGGTTATTTTGAAGATGATGACAATCTGATAGTTGTAAAGAATGCGCTTGATCTTGACCCTGAGTACCATCTTTCAGAAAAATATATTGAATGGAGTAAGAACTTACTCGGTCAGACTTTGTGTGGTGGCATCAATGCCATGTTCCTAAACCTCATTTCGGATGTTTCCGAACAATCATTCAACCTAGATCATCGATGGGACGGAAACTGTCTCAATATCTGGCTAAATGAAAATGAGATTGGTGGAATTGGTTACATCACGAAATTTAGAGATGCGTATAAAGAGGATCCTCTGCGCACCCTAGGTTACCTTAGTCATGCTTTCGAGACTGGCGAATATGAACAGGTAAACTTCGATCTACAACATTTTCTTATCGTGGTTAGTGAAGACCAACAGTTAAGGTCAGGATTAGAAGATGTGCGCTCTGCGAGCAGTCTGAAATCTCGTTCTCAAGCAACGAAGGTATTAAAGCAACAGATATCTCGGATGGGGATTTTACCAACTCATGCTTGGAATAGCGTGCTTTATTCTCGAATTCTGAAAACAGGTGCAAGTGCTATCACTGACCAACGTCTTGCAGATCTTCTCAATGAGTGGAATTCTTGTGAAGATCGTATCGGTATTGAAATTCCTTTGCACATGATGTCGTACCTCTCAGCAAGAAACAAGAGTGGTAGCTTCACAGATGTCTATCGAGATAAAAATCGAATCCAATCCCAATTATGGCAACGCGGGGCCAGTATCCGTGAGCAAGAACTAGGTTTTTATAACCAGTTTAGTTCGGACAAGAATAAGACAGAGCGACTCTTGTTGGCAAAAGTCATTAGGGCAAAAGAAGTCTTGGTTGATTATGAGGTACAAGGAGACTGGAGGGAAAAACTATCTGCAGAGTTAAAGTTATCTGGCAAGTGTATTTTGGTCTTCAGTGGCTCAGATAGAGCTGACATTAAGTCTGTAGTGAGTGAACTTAACCTCAGTATACTTGAATACAACAAGATGCTGTTTTATCCGCGGGTAACCAAAGTAAAAGCACGTTTATTTGCGATAGAGGTTACTGTCCAAGTGAGGGATATTCTTCAATGAGAATCCAAATCGAACGCTCTATTGAAACTAAAGAGGCAATAGGAAGAGCTCATGTAAAGGACTTGCTTGGCTCTCTGTTAATTGCCGAGAGCCTCAACCCAGGAGAAATATATATATTGAGCCCTTGGATCTCTGACTTCCCTGTCTTAGATAATACGACCGGTAATTTTGATACGGTTAACCCCTCTTGGGGGCACAGAAGCGTGAGTTTTTTTGAATTGCTACAAAACTGTGTTGAATCTGGAGCGACTTTGAAACTAGCAATCAGGGAAAATCGAGACAAAATTTTGCAGTTGGAGCAAGCACTAAAAAACTACCCGACTCAGTTTATGGTTGTGGAACTCAAAGATCTCCATGAAAAAGGACTATTGACTGAATGTGCTTTGATCCGTGGTTCGATGAACTTCACTTACTTTGGGGCTTCAATTAACTATGAAGGTATTACTTACACCACTAATGCAGCGGCGATAGCAGAGAAGAAAAATACCTACAACGACCTTTATTTCACTGAAGTTAAACCAGAGTCAGTTGAGGAGGATGATGATGACTGGATATTCTAGCAGTCTTTTATCTTCGTTTTTTAGCGGAAAAAATAGAATAACTCAGCAGAGTAAATGGAATGCGAAGGTTGAACTAGCATCAAGGCAGTTAGAGACAAGTAACCGCATAAAGTATTTCTTAGGCTATCCCCAAGGATCTACGCCTACATTTTATGTCTTGTGTGATTCTGATGAGTTAACGGAGCACACGAAAGACTGGTTGAACTGTTCTCTGCCAAGGATTTTTTGCCAATATGCTAAACCATATAAGAGTGCAGAGTTTGACTTTGAAAGTGGGTTACTTGATCACTGGCCTCATGGTTTTCTGAAGGTAGTTATTTGGAGTCAATCTCATACTGGTTTTGGTAGTGATGAGTACCGCAAATTTCTTCCTACTGCAGTGAATCAGGTTCAAGCAGCATTGGATGAAATGATCGCGCGATTCAATATAGCTCCCAATATTGATCTTCAAACTTCAATACCTGTTGGTGTGCTAATTAAAAGTTTTATAAAAGCATATGAGTCGAATGATCTTGAATCAATGAGAATTAATTTTGAATCGATTCAGAAATGCGAAGATCTTGATAGAAGAAACAAAGATACGCTAAAGTTTATGATTTTGGAAAAAGAAGAAAAATGGTATGAAATCATAGATTTAAGCCGTGCTAGAAATGTATCTGCTCAGGTAGTATCTAGCGGAGTAATTGTTGCAGTAATGAAAGCTGTGATACTACAGTCCTGCGAGAATATGAAAGCATTTGATACTTTTGAATTCGATTGGCCGGGTATAGCAGATCTTGGTACTGAGTTTCTACCCTTGTTACTAAAAACTCCAGGTTTTAGCTCTGAGCAAGACTGGAAATTTTGGGCATTGTTGTCACATTCTCTTAATATAAAAGATTGGAACAAGATATCAGCGAAATATATCGAAGCGACCTGGATTGCCACATTATTAGCACAAGACACTAGCGTTAGTTCCAGAAGTATGGACATTGAAGTTAAACTAGACGTTAATAATCTTGAGTATGATGAAAGTTCACTATCAAATGTTCTCAATTACTCGCAAAATTGTCTTGAATCGGAGGCATTGAGGCTTTTGGAGTGGCTTGAAAATGCTCCGTTTAATTTAAAAATGAGTACTAAATCTAATGCTGCACTAAGACATCAATGGTCTCAACTGGAGGCTGTTGCTTCGACACACTTCTCTCAATACTTAGATTAAATTTTAAGCGAGTAATGATCTATGGATTATTTTAAAATAGATATACCATTCAATAATCGACATCAATGCTGGTTTTGCGGAGAACCAAGTGAAATATCATTGGACTACCCAAGAAGGGTTGATTTTGAAGCTAAGGGTCATTTGTCTATTAATCTACCAATTTGTGATGAGTGCAATTCATTAGCAACGAAAGAATCTTCCAATTCAATATACGATTTGAAATTGAAACTCACTCATAAGAACTTGATAAAGTATGCAAGAGTGCTCGGCATTGGGATTAACTGGACTAAATTAGAGTTAGAAAGTGAGCAATTAAGTGGTGCAGCATTTGTTGGCTTTAATGAGAGCGCTTGGGGTATGTATGAGATTGCCAGACAGAGAATAGCCTTCCAGGGTTGGCCTTTGACCTACGATGAAATTCCTTTAGAGTTGATCGATGATTCTCATTTTTTCGAAAGTGAAGGTGTCAAATTTTTAAATGTTTCGTCGGCAATTGACTACTATTGCGATGCAGAAGGATTAGACAAGGAATTACTTTCGTTACTCTCTGACCTACTTGGGGAAACGCGCTTTAAAGATACACTTCTAATAGCAAGAGTTAATACAAACTTGACTCGAAAAGAGCGGCAACAAATTTTAAATGAAGTGGAGAAGCAAGAGAGTGATAGCAGGAAAGTAGAGAAAAGAAACTCACATTTCAATATTGAGTCTGTTGATATTGATGTTGGAGAAATTTCGCCAGTATTAATTAATAGCAGCACTCTTAAACCTGATGATATACATTGGTTGTTTATTAATAGCGTTGATAGTTTTGATAAACTAAGTGAACTCGAAGACCTCTTTTTTGAAGACTTTTACCATCTAGGAGGAGTAGGGGCTTTGCAACTATATAATACACTTCAATTATATCTAGGAGTGATAGAGGATAAAACCAGTAATTTTGAAGATCCAAACTCACATTTATGGTCAGGTAATACGAGCATTAAAACAGAGGTAATTGGCAGGAAATTTAAAGCTGTAGCGGATCTTAAAACAGGTAATAAGCAAATGATGGCGACATTGATTTTTGATGAACTTACGGATAAACAAATAGTCCGCAAACTATTGCTTCTATTAGATACAGTAGAGTTAAACCTAAAGTTTGTATCTAAAGATTCAGATGAAGATACTGAAGTTCTATACTTAAAGGGTAAGTTCAACAGTTCAATGAATATTGTTATTACTGACATGTGCTAATTCAGACCAAAATTCAGTTAACGTGCTTGTCAAGATGTTCCTCGAACTAGACAATAAATAGACTCATAGCTTGACGCCAGTTTTGAATGGGCATCGTTCATTTCTTGCTGGCATCTCTGATTACTAGGTACACCATTTTGGTTGCGGCCTCATCATTTAGGAAGATTTTGCGCTTCTTCAAAGCCTTAAGTATATCGATGTTAGGAGATTTAATCGTATTAGTTGTGCAGGTGTGATTGAATTGTAGTAAGTAAGTGAGTTTGGCCATTAAATTGAGGTTTTGCTATACCCAAAGTAAACCGTTAAACGCTAATTTAGCAATCTATGTAGCTCAGTTCGTCAAGAGATGTGTTATCAATCCATGCTTTGGGACAAAATCGACTTAGCGTCATTACTCTAAAACGTTTTATGTCCCAAAAGGAGTTAGTAGTTAAATATCTTGTTTGATGAATCTAAGCCGATAATTTTCCAAGCTTACAAGTAGCGATTGATCAAATGGTCTTTAAAATGCTGAGGGTTAAGTGTTTCCCCTGTAGCCTGCTTCACCAATTCATCAGTGCTTAGAAGACTTCCTTTACTCCAGATGTTTTCAGATAACCAAGTGAAAATAGGGGACAAATCTCCACTCGCTACTACATCTTCAACGGATATAGTCTTCTTCATCGTCGCCATAAATTGTGCTGCATACATGGCACCTAATGTGTAACTAGGAAAGTACCCAAAACTTCCATCACACCAATGTATGTCTTGCATACAACCGTCTCGATAATTATGTGTTTTTGTAGGCGACATTTTACCCTTGACGTCCGTCCAGTGTATATCCTGCATGCAACCGTTCTTATAATTTCCGGCAGTAGACAAGCCTAAGTAGGATTGCATTTTTGCATCCCATAGTTCGGGCACATCATTGTAGGCAATCTTACCGTTGATAAGATCTCGTTCTATTTCAAAGCGTAAGATGACATGAGCGGGATAAGTCAATTCATCAGCATCTACACGAATGAAGTCTTTTTTAGCTCGTGTGTATAGCTTGTTTAGGTTAGTGGCTTCAAATAAAGCGGGATTATGATCGGTAAATTGCTTACCTGCTAGGTGGCTTAGGTGATCAATAAATGGCTTACTGCGTCCAAGTTGCATCTCAAAAAAGAGTGATTGAGATTCGTGAATCCCCATGGAGCGAGCTTCGCCACTTGGGTTGCCAGAAAGAGAACTTGGTAGCCCTTGTTCGTATCGTGCATGACCGGTTTCATGGACGATGCCCATTAGCGATTGCATGAACTCGTGCTCATCGTATCTAGTAGTGATCCTGACGTCTTGGGCCACACCACCGCAGAAAGGATGCACACTTTCATCTAAGCGTCCGTGGTTAAAATCAAATTGCAAAAGCTTCATTACTTGCAGGCCAAGTGCTTTTTGTTTCTCTGTTGAGAAAGTGCCACTAGGAACAATAATCGATTCTGTCGCTTGCTTTTCAATTACGTCATCAATAAGAGTCGGTAGCCAAGTTTTCACATTGTCAAAGAGTGCGGTTAGCGAGTCACAATTGGTGCCTGGCTCAAATATATCGAGCATGGCGTCATAAGGCGTTAACCCTGTTGCTTGCGCGCGAATTTGCGCTTCTTCTTGTGAAAGGGCCACAACCGGTTGCCAGTTTTTAGCAAAACCGTTCCAGTCATTTTCGCCTCTTTGCGTGCGCCAAGCGTGCTCACATTTGGAGCCAGCCAGTGATTTAGCTTCAACAAGCTTGGTCGGTAAGACATTGGCCATTAACCAACTGCGCTTCATTTCTCTAAGTTGCGCGGATTCTTGCGTAGTTAATGATTGCTCTGATGCTTTACCAAACCACTCTTCAAGTTGAGGAAGGGTTTTGAGTTGGTGAACATGAACAGAGAGTTCTGCCATTGCGCGTCCGCGAGATTCATTGCCTCCGCTTGGCATCATGGCCGCAGCGTCCCATCCACAAATAGCAGAAAGGTGATTGAAATTATCAATCTTTTGGAAATGGTCTTTGAGTGATTGAAAAGCAGACATATCGCTTCCTTAACAGTATTGAATTGGTTTAGACTAACAAACTTCCTGCTTCATACCTAGCTTACAGATAGAAAACTCAATGCAGATTAACGACTTATATACATTCATTTGCGCAATGACCCTTCTGACAATTACTCCGGGCCTTGATACCGTATTAGTCATTCGTAACACCAGTCGTGGTGGAAAGCTTGATGGTTACGCAACCAGTCTTGGGGTTTGTTTGGGCTTATATGTGCATGCAACATGGTCAGCAATTGGCGTTGCGGCAATCATTAGCCAAAGCCCGGAGCTGTTTAACGGCATTAAACTGGTGGGCGCTTTCTATCTAATTTGGCTTGGGATCTCCGGCATTCGCTCACTTAAAACAGGCTCAGGCTTGATTGATGTCTCTACTAACGCTTCTCACGTTTCAGTTATGACCTCGATTAGACAGGGTTTTTTATCGAATGTCTTAAATCCCAAAACGGCGGTATTTTATTTGGCATTCTTGCCACAGTTTATCGATGCTGCGGGTAATTTATGGCTACAGTCTTTAGTGCTTGCTTCGATTCATTTTATCATTGCTATGCTGTGGCAGTGTGGTTTGGCGAGTATGTTAGATAGAGCAAAAGAGTGGCTATCAAGCGGTAAAGTTAATTATCGCCTGCAAATGATGAGTAGTTTGGTGTTGCTTGCTCTGGGTGCGCTGCTGGTTTTTGAGTGTATCTAGACCGCATTGAACCCAGAGGTTATGGTTTGGAATTAGGCTGAGTGTTATTTTTTGCCGGGGTAATTGATGCTGGTGTACTCCGGCTCGATGATGCCCATTTCTTGATTAAGCACGCGAGTTAATGCGAAAAAGTAATTCACTAGCAGGTTAGCAAATCTTGGTAGGGTTTCTGGCACTGTTTTGCCGTATTTCTCTACTAGCACGAGTTGTCGAACCACTTTTTTAGACAAGCTTCGGCATTGATGAAGAACGATAACAGGACCTGTCCCTCTAGGAAGCACAAAACGCTTGTTGTCATCGGTCACTTTATCTTTAAACAAATGATACTCTTTTGCTAATGACTCGATATCCGATTCAAAAATGCCATTTTTGCCACGAATAGAACCATTAAGATGAAATATTTTTGGTTGAAGATCTTCAAGTGATTGACGAACTTCAACATTTTCAATGTTACTCAGGGCTAAACCTACAATAGTGCACAATTCATCGGTGAGTATTTCAAAGTCGCATAAAGGGCTTTCTTCAAAAATAAAAGGGTAGGCCAGCTCATCAATGTTGCCGCTGAATTTCATAATGCTTCCTTTGTTGTACTTTACTAAAAAAAACAGGCTAGGTTTCAATGCGTTACACGTCAAAGATTGCTATTCTATAGCCTTAGTTGCCATCTAATCATTGTTACTGATTAAAATCACCCTATTCTTAAATAAAAATAGTTAAATAAACAATGAGAGTCCTAAGTTTTAGGCTGATGCAACATGCTTGTATTTAATGATGTATGTAAAGGGTTTAGATGAAAAACATAGGAAGTTTATTGAGAGCGTTGTCTGTATTTGGACTATTTTTCTCCGCATTTGCTTGGGCTCAATTTCCTCTAACAGTAACGGATGCCGGTGGTACGACTATCACTCTGTCTGCTGCACCGCAAAAAATATCGTCAAAAACTCTATTTAGTGATGAGGTGTTATTAGATCTTATTGAACCGCAACGTTTTACTTCGGTCACTAATCTAGTGGATGACAAACAGTTTTCGCCTATCGTCGGTAAAGTTCCAAAGTCTGTACCGCGATTGGATCTCAATGTTGAACGCATTTTGATTAATCAACCTGATATTGTCTTTGCCGCAAGTTGGACCGATGCAGGGCGAGTAGAGCAATTACGCTCTTCGGGAATTAAAGTATTCCTATTGCCAATACCCACAACGCTCGATGGCATTAAAGATACAATAAAACTTGTCGGCAAAATTGTTGGAGAAGATAACAACGCAAAAAGCATTGTTATCGACATGGAACACCGCCTTCAAGAAGGGTTAATTCTAACCAGACATAAATTTAAACTGCTTGATTACAATAATTGGGGCACATCCAGCACTAAAAATTCCACATGGCAGTTGATTGTTAAGCAGGCAGGCTTTGTTAATTTGGTGGAAGATCTTGATGCCGATAAATATGGTCAAACGCCCATGTCAAAAGAGCTGCTTATTTCTCTTAATCCAGATGTCATGTTTATCCCTGGATGGTTAGACAATGAACAGCAAGGTGATAGCAAGTTATTACAGCAAGTGATGACTGATCCTGCATTACGTCAAGTTAAAGCCGTTAAACAAGGTTGCGTATACCCAATTCCAGAGGCGTTAAGAAGCACTTATAGCCAATATATTGTGGATACTATTTTGTATGTAAATCAAAGTGTGCTTGGAGCGCCAGCTCCATGATTGCAGACTCCAGCTACGCAAAGCTGAAGTGGTATAGTTATGGCGGGGTCATTGCATTAATCGCTTCTATATGGGCGGCGCTAATACTAGGCGCGGTTGATCTTTCTATTATCGATCTGTTTTCTTATTTAAAACTGCTGATAACAGAAGGGCAAACTGTTGCCGCTTCACAATACCCTATGATATCGGCCATTGTAGTGCACATTCGTTTGCCAAGAGTGATTGCCGCCATTGCCGCAGGCAGTGCATTAGCGCTAGCGGGGGCGTGTACTCAAGGGCTATTTCGTAATCCATTGGCCAGTCCGGACATTCTAGGCGTTAGCGCCGGAAGCAGTTTTGGCGCAGTGATTGCAATTACTTCAGGCTTATCTATTACCCATCCATTATGGACACCTATTATCGCCTGTATTGGCGCATTAACCTGCGCCATGTTTGTGTTTGTGTTAGCGCGAAACTCTTCAACTGGGCAGACTCTTTATCTCATTTTGGCCGGCCTTGCTTTATCTTCATTGCTTGGCGGCGCAACCTTAGCGGTTTTACTGTTTGCTCGCCAATATGAAGTGAGCCAGTTTGTATTTTGGACCATGGGCGGTCTTGAAGGTCGAATTTGGACACAAATTATTTGGCCTCTGCCTGTCATTGTGGTGTGCGCCACTTGGCTACTAAGACACAGTAAATGGTTAAATACTTTATCAATTGGTGATGAGGCCGCACACGGACTTGGCATGAACGTGGGGCGAAGTCGTTTTTTACTGCTACTTTGCGCGTCAGTATTAACCGCAATGTCTATCGCGATTGCTGGACCGATTGGTTTTATTGGATTAATGGTTCCACACCTAGTGCGTATGCTTACAGGGGCAAACCATATTAGTTTATTGCCACTGTCTGCGTTATTTGGCGCTATTTTCTTACTCATCTGTGATTTGATTGGACGCTATATAATTGCACCTTATGAGATCAAAGCCGGCATTATTACCGCCATTGTTGGTGGGATATATTTCCTTTGGTTAGTGGTTCGAGTGCAAAAGCAAGGAAGGTTATTGTAGATGAACTTAGATGTGCAAATAGATGAGCAAATAGATAAGAGTCACGCCCAGGTTACAGTGAGTGATCTCTACGTTAAGTTCAATCAGTCTGTTATTTTAGACAAGGTTAACTTTCAGCTTAATGCAGGTTCTCTAGTGGGTATTATCGGAGCTAACGGCGCTGGTAAGTCGAGTTTACTCAAACACATTAGTGGTTACCTTAATCCGATGCAAGGACAGGTACTCATTCAAGGGCAGGAGGTTTTTTCGCTGCCTTCAGAACAAAGAGCACGTTTACTCAGCTATCTACCACAAATTAATCGAGTTGAATTTCCTTATAAGGTCACCGAAATGGTGTCATTAGGGTTGTTAAACAGTGAGCATTTGGATAAAAACAGCAAAAAGCAAAAGATACAGCAAGTGCTTAAAAGGCTTGATATTGAATCCCTTGAAGATCGTCAGGTCGATCAGTTATCAGGTGGTGAACAACAACTGGTTCATTTGGCTCGAATTTTATTGCAAGACACCCCCGTTATTTTGCTTGATGAACCCAGTGCCAGTTTAGATATAGGCCACGAAGCGCAGCTGATGAATATTTTGTATAGCTTGGCTTTAGAGGGGAAGACGGTGATTGTCGCGCTGCATAATTTAAATACCGCCGCAGAATTTTGTGACCGATTACTTTTGCTAAATAAAGGGCAATTAATCGCCGATGGCACACCGCAAAAGGTATTAACTCAACAGCAAATCGAAGGGATTTATCCATTTGAAGTAAAAGTGTCAACCAATTCAAGTACCGGTAATCCTAATATACTGGCGATAAAGAAAGGTTAATTTTACTCTCAAATTCAAGTTGTATACTAAAGCCAATATTCTCTAATCTACATAAAAATAAAGGTCGCTATTGTATACAGCGACCTTTATTGATTTAACCTATTAGGGTAATTAAATATTAACTACTTACCAGTTACTTTCGTCGGTAACGTCAGGGTGAGAT
This sequence comes from Vibrio sp. UCD-FRSSP16_30, assembly GCF_001676025.1. Lineage (GTDB taxonomy): Bacteria > Pseudomonadota > Gammaproteobacteria > Enterobacterales > Vibrionaceae > Vibrio. The sequence continues at coordinate 21,141 of NZ_LZFW01000015.1, read as the reverse complement.
CACGAACGTTATTTGAACAAAATCATGTGCATTATCGGAACAAGTCTTTGTGGCATGGATGCCACAATGAAGCCATCAAGGATGATTTTACGGCGTCTTGTGGAGATGATGCACATGATTGGTCGAAAACTGTTTACTCATGCGTTCGCCCTACCGGTAACGTGGTATTAAAAAACAGTTTAGTTTCCGCTATAACCACCTGACGCAGGGCAATCAGTCCAATCAAGTTAGGGACTGCCATCAAGCCATTCACGATATCGGCAATCAGCCAAATCATATCCAACTTCATGAACGCCCCAGAAAATACTAATGCGATGAACACGACTTTGTACGGCAATATAGCTTTAGTGCCAAACAAGTAAACCACACAACGCTCGCCGTAATAGTTCCAACCTAGGATGGTGGTAAAAGCAAAGAACAGTAAACCAACAGAGACAATGATAGGGCCAAATACATCCGCATTAAGACCAACCGCAAACGCGTGAGTCGTCATTACTGCGCCCGCTAAATCCGTTTGCCATGCGCCTGTAATGATCAGAGCTAAACCTGTCATGGTACAGATAATGATGGTATCAAAGAATGTACCCGTCATTGAGATCAAGCCTTGGCGTGCACATGAATCTGTTTTAGCAGCCGCAGCTGCCATTGGCGCGCTACCTAAACCGGATTCGTTAGAGAATACACCTCTGGCAATACCCGATTGAATGGCAAGCATGACACTAGCACCAAAAAAGCCGCCGCTTGCCGCTGTTGGGGTGAAGGCAGAGACAATAACAAGTTCAACCGCAGATAGAATCTGATGGCTGTTATTAATTAAGATGCTAAGACAGGCCACCACATAAATCACAGCCATGGTAGGCACAACTTTGCCAGCCACACGAGAGATAGACTTGATGCCACCTAAAGTAACCAAAGCCACAAGGATAGTAAGCACGACTGCTGCATAGGTACGGTTAGCACCAAGAGTGACCTCTGATGCGTCTAATATTGCATTTACTTGTGGGAATGTACCGATACCAAATAGCGCAACGCCTAAGGCAAATACCGCAAACAAAGTTGCGAGTACTGGCGATTTAACGCCATCACGTAGGTAGTACATTGGACCGCCTAGCATACCGCCTTTATCGTCGGTAGTACGGTACTTAACAGCCAACAAACACTCGGCGTATTTGGTTGCCATACCAAACAGAGCGGCAAGCCACATCCAAAATAATGCGCCTGGACCACCTAACTTGATAGCCGTCGCAACACCTACAATGTTACCTGTACCAATGGTGGCGGAAAGGGCAGTACATAAAGCAGCAAATGCAGTAACGTCGCCTTTAGCTTGCGAGTCTCCTGATTTACTAAATACCATTTTTAGGGCAGTAGGAAGATGCCTAAACTGAATTAGACCTAGACTAAAGGTAAAATAAACACCGGTACCGACCAATAAAATAAGAAGAGGTGGTCCCCAGACAAAACTGTCGATGGATTGTAAAATAGAGTGAAGCGAAGATTGTGAAAAAAGCATGGTTTCCCCTTAAAAAAACTACATATAAGGAGAAGAGTGAATGCGGATCAAAAGAACAAAATTAACTACAAAAAAATGGTTAAACGCAATTTCACTCCTCTGTCCTTTTGCCTGAGAGTTTCACCCTAAAAGGGCTTGCTCCTTCGGCGGCCAATTTAATGACTCTCTCCAGAGATTCCTCCAACTGCAGTCCTCACTTGTTGAAACAAGAACGTATCACAAGAACCTGAAAGATTTACTTCTTCGGTGGACGTAATAAAACGTCACTCTCCTGCAGTTTTCATCGGAACTAGCGTAAAAACGCTAGGTGTGTAAGTAATTTACTTACAGGTGGCTAAATTAACATAAATAGTTACAGATTCAAGAGGCTTTCGAAATTTCTTTTACTTTAGGATAACTAAAACAAAGAGTTAACTGTTAAACTGAAAGCTGAATGTTTCTATATGGATTTTGGAGTGTAAATGACTCGTTTATTTGCTATTGCCATATTAGGTGCCCTTGCTTTTTTCTTGGTGTATTACAACGCCAGTGAAAAGCTGCAAAAGTGGGTGATTATTGTGTTGTGCAGTGGGTTTGCGCTCTACACTGTAAGTTTGGTTGTCAGTGAGTTAATTCGCTAATGGGGAAGCTTGTGGGTAATAAAGTCGCAATAGTTCGCTTAAAGAGCCTAAATAGAATGAATAATTTAGGGTTAACTAAAGCTCACGTCTTAACTGGGATCGTTTGTTTGTGTATTGGCGCCATTGGTACGAGTGTAGTGATGTCTCATCATTTTTCTCAGCACAATGAAACCAAGCGACAAAATCAGCAGCAATTAACGGATGATATCAAGCTACTCCAATCTGAGAATAGTCAGTTGAAGTCAGAATTAGAACAAGCTAAAAGCTCTCAAATAGAACATATTACTGCGCAGCAGAAGCTCGAAAAATCGACGCTAGAAAAAGACAAACAGCAACAAAAACAAAGCTCAGATTTGAAATCTAAAAACGATAAATTAGGCGAGCAAGTTAAACAATTACAAAAGCAAGTGACTGATCAGAAAGCAATAACAACGCAGCTAACCGAGAAAAATGAGCAATTACAGCATCGTTCTGATACGCAAAGTGCATTATTGCTAGAGTCTAAAGCTCATTTTGAACAGCAAGCAATCTTACAGCGCGAATTGAGAAAATTAAATAAAGAACGAATTAAGCTGATCAGTACCTTAAATGGCTTAGTTGAAGAATGTCGCATTTTTACCGAAGGTAAAAGCTGGGAAGCAAAATCAGACTCTTGTGATAGAAAACAAAAGGCATCGGATCAATTAAAACAAATTGATAAAACGATTGATGAAAAGCTATCTCAGATAGTGGTCATTGATAAAACGGATAAAGACGCCGGGCTACAAAAAAAATAAATATAGAACCTTTACCTATTTTTAAAAAGGGATAGCATAAGGCCTTATTTCGATTATTGGAAAATCATCAATGTCATTTCATCTTTGGCTTTCATTGTTTGCCATCTGTTTACTCGGCGCAATGTCTCCCGGTCCGAGTTTAGCCACGGTAAGTAAACATACTTTAGCGGGCGGGCGTTTAAATGGGCTTGCTGCTGCTTGGGCGCACTCGATAGGTATTGGCTTTTACGCCTTTATCACTGTGATTGGTCTTGCGGTAGTACTGCATAAGTCTGAACTGTTATTTGTGACCATCTCTCTTGCCGGAGCAAGCTATCTTGGCTATTTAGGATGGAAATCGTTGACCTCTAAAGGTGGCATTGCCAGCACTCTGGAAGCGGGCGAGGCAGTTTCGATTGCCACTTCTGCCAAAGAAGGGCTGTTGATTTCGCTACTTAATCCTAAAATTGCATTATTTTTTATCGCATTATTTAGCCAATATGTCGCAGTAGGCAATAGCATCAGCGCCAAGGCCACAGTGGTGATTACCCCATTACTGGTTGATGGTCTTTGGTACACATTTATTACCCTGATTTTATCCAGTTCGATGTTATTTGAACGACTAAAAAAGAACGGCCGAATTATAGATAAGCTTTCCGGGGTTATTCTTATCGCGTTGGCTTTACGGGTTGTGTGGCAAAATGTCGGATACTTTTAATCTAATCCAAGCTAATCATTCGCACACAGATAGTTTGCTATTTGTGTGGGACTCTCTTTATCAATGGCATCATCAAAACTGTCCGGCCATGATAAAGTCGCCATGCCTGTTTGAGCTTGAACAGGAAATTGACCGTTATTTATCGACGCCAGATTGTTATATTTTCGCCATAGAAAATGGCGATCAATTATGCGGTTTTATTACCGGTCAGCTGTGCAAGATGGAATCACCGCTGATTAAAACTGAATTGATTGGCACTGTTGATCATTGGTTTGTGATGGAAAATGCACGTAATAATGGCGTAGGAAAGGCGTTATTTAATTGTATTGAACGTGAGTTTATCGATTGTGGCGCAAAACGTATCAATGTCGAAGTTTGGGGCTTTAATATCGATGCGCTTGAAGCTTATAAACGGTTAGGATTTAAAGCGCATATTCATTGTATGACGAAAACCTTAACACTTTAAGCCTAACCAAAAATAGCCAATTAAAACACTAGCCAAAAAATCTAGGCTAGAACAAATTTCTCAATGGCTTTAGCTACCCCTGAGTCATTATTACTATCTGTAATGTATTGCGCTAACGATTGAGTTTGCGCATCAGCATTTTGCATTGCAACCGCAAGACCTGCATATTCGAGCATGGCATGGTCATTTCCTGCATCACCAATACACATCACTTCAGTTTGCTTTATGCCTAGATGTTGCGCTAGAGCTTGTACTCCCGTTCCTTTGTTGCTGGCTGGATTACTAAATTCTAGAAAAAACGGTGCACTACGAACAACAGAGTAGTCGTCTTTAAAGGTCTGGGGAATGGCATCAACGATGGGCTGTAAAATTTCCACAGGGTCGACCAACATGATTTTGATAATAGGGTGTTTATCATCAAGGGTATCAAAATCCATGATAGTAAGATCAAGGCCATTGATATTGGCTTCGTGTTGCGTGTAGTGACTATTTTTTGGTGCGATTAAACCATGTTGCTGACTAAAAGCATGGTAATGACAATTTTGTTGTTTAGCGTAATCTGCGATACGTTTAGCGTCTTGACCAGAGACTAAGCTTTGACTGATTACATCACCAGAACCCACATTTTTAATAAGGGCTGCGTTATAGCAAAGTACATAATCTTCGTTGGTGTTCATTTGCAGTTGCTCTAAGCTATCAAGCATTCCTTGTAATGGACGACCAGAGGCTAAAACAACAGTAACACCTTGTTTTTTAGCATCAATTATTGCTTGCTTATTTCTTGCTGTAATAATTTTATTATCATCAAGTAAGGTACCATCCATATCGATGGCAATGAGCTTATACATAGTTTGAACCCAACAAAAAAGAAAACCCCCATCATAGATATGATAGGGGTTTTATAAAGATTAAAGGTATAGTTTAGCGAGAGTTTCTGGTTCTACTTCTTCGCCTTCAAGTTGTGCGTTCCAGTTTGTACCGATAAGAACGCCATCTTCTGAAAGGGTAATTAACCAGTCTTCTACAAAAATATCCAGAGGGATTTCCATTACTTCAAAATCAGACCATTCTTCAACGTTGTGGTATTCGGCATCAGCACGGTCAGACCAAAATGGCATTACTTCGCACTCTTCAAACTCACTTGAGTCACATGCTAGCCAACCATCTTCATTTTTAAGACCCCAAACACGATTGTCTTTTTTGCTCTGCTCGATGAATTGTTCTAAATTCTTCTGAGTATCGTTGCTTAATTGGCTCATGATTTTTTCCTAACGGTATGATATACCCGCTATATTAGCACGCTTGCTAGCGCTATGGCACAATTTAGCTTACAAGAAATGAAAAAGCCGAGTGTTGATACTCGGCTCATATTGATTTAAAGGTGTTGCTGATCTTACTTAGGCAGTTTGGTGAAGATGGTCCACTCTTTAATAAAGTCACCTTTAAAGCCAATTACAGTGGCTTCAACACGTCTTTCTAAAGCTTCATCTGTTGGGTTGTGAGTTTCGTTTTCGTCTTCACCATAACCCACAATAGTCACTCTGTTTGGTGCTACACCAAAGCCAATGAGTTTGTCCTGCACAAACAATGCTCGGTTTCTTGAGAGTGTTAGATTGTACTCTCTATCACCTGGGTTACTGGCAAACCCTTGAATCTCTATAGAAGTTTCAGGGTATTGGTTGAGAAAGTCTGCCATACCTTCAATTTGACCTGCAAAAACAGGATTGATTTCAGTTGAGTCATTCTCAAACAGTATTTTAAGTGTTTGCTCTTGAGCCACTTCAATTAATTCTTCACAACCATCGTTATTAACTCGTGCACCTCTTGGTGTTGCAGGGCACTTGTCTCTAGCGTTAACCACACCATCACTATCAAAATCTCTAAGGTCGGCTTGTTGCTCGGGTAATGGTGTAGTGATGTATTCATCGGTGTCGTTTGCACAACCGACAATCGTAAATGAGATAATTGAAGCTAAAATTAATTTATTCATTTTAGTACTCCACCGCCGTATTCCATTCTTCTGGAATATCAACCAATAAAGATTCGAGTAGGGTACCTGTTGCATTCAGCACTCGAAATTTTGCGTATTGCTCTGCATAAAGAGCATCGACATAACCTTTACGCGACTCGAACAGTTCGTTCTCAGTATTGAGCAAATCAAGTAGCGTTCGTTTACCTATCTTATACTGCTTATCATAAGCGACGACAGTATCGGAAGCGGCATCAACGTGGTCAGCGAGAAACTCTTTTTGTTGCAGGGTTAAATCCAATGCACTCCAAGATAATCTAAGACTCTCTTCTACATGGCGGTAGGCTCTGTCTCTTAGATCTTTTGCTTGGTTCATTTGATAGGCTGCTTTGTCTTTTTTAGCGCTATCGACCCCACCGTTAAACAAGTTATATCGCATTCTCAAGGTGGCGTTCATTTCGTCACGTCGACCGTCAACGCCTTCGGCATCGTCATAGTAGTCGTAGCCTGCATCAATAGTGAAACTGGGTAGGTTCGGGCTATTCGATTGTTTATATTGAAATTTTGCAGCGTCCACATCTACAATGGCAGTCTTAATGACCGGGTGCTTATCGATAGCAACATCAATGGCATCTGTCAAGGTAAGTGGGATACGAGTAACGTCTGCACGGGGGAAAACTAAACCTTGCGGTGTTTGCCCAACAATGCGAGTGAACTGGGTGTGTGTATCAAAAAGGTTGTTTTGCGCGGCAAGAAGATTACCGTGCGCTTTGGCTACGCGAGCTTCAACTTGAGAAAGATCGGCAGTAGAGCCGATCCCGGAATCAGTACGCTTTTTTATATCCTTAAAAATCTTCTTATGAGTGGCAAGATTACTTTCTGACAGCGCTAATATTTCATAGGCTTTGAGCGCATCTAAATACACTTTTGATACTTCTAGCGCAGTATCGGCAGCATCACTGAGTACTTTATAACGAAGTGATTCAGCTTCTGCCGCTGTGCGGTCCATATTATTTAAAGTATTTGAACCGTCCCATAAAAGCTGAGTTAACCGGATAGAGGCATCTATCGCAGTATAATCCTCGTCTCGACTTTGATCGTTTTGATAATTCTCCCAACCTACACCTGCAGTAAGATCTACCTTGGGGTAATACTCTCTGACTGCTGCTTTATTATCATAAATGTATGACATGAACTCATTGTATGAGCTCTTAACCGTTGGGTTCGTTTGTAGAGTATGAGAAATTGCTTGCTCTAATGACTGGGCTGAAACTGGATTGCACAGCATAGTCGCTACAGCGATCGCGGTTAGCTTAATCCTTTTCAATGTATGCTCCTAGTATTCCGTTACTTGGTTTAACCAATTATGAAGCGATCATTCGCGTTTCAAAAAACATTGGTTACATAAGTACATAATAGTTAATAAAAAAACAATTACCATAACCAATTAAACAAAATTACCACAAATCTCCGTGTGTGTTTTCTGTACAATTATTGCTCTGTCATCTTCAAAGTAGTGTAAAATTTAATCATAAACGAAAGTTTACGGTTTATTGCAGGCTAGAAATAGCATGCTGAGGAGAACACATGGACAGTATCTCGTTTGCTCAAGACGTTGCCTCTGGTGATGCATGGTTGATTATCGACGCTCAAGGTAATCTTAAGATAGCGCCACCAGGTTATGAACCACAACCAGGGGATGTCATCTTATCTGTTGGTGATAAACCACTTACCGTGCCAGAGGATCTGGTCAGCGAAATACGTGTTTCCATTGCAGAGCAACAGTCTATCCAATCTGTCGATGTTCAATCTGGTGTTCAAAGTGTATTAAGTTCAGTTGCGCAAAGTGAACAAGATGATGAATTAGACGATGAAGATGAAGACGGTTCAAGTCTTACCACAACAGGCGCGGTTGAACGAGACGGTGCGCAAACTATCGCCAGTACTAATTTTGATACGCAGGCTTTGTTTTCTGATCAATTTACTGCGCAACAAAATGAAGCCATTGAAGCGATAGTATTAGATCTTATTCCTATTATTGAAGCTTCGAATACTGATGAACCCAATATCGACGATCCGGTTGATGACGAGCCCGTTGATGAGGAGCCACAAAACGCAATTCCTACCCTAGAAGTTACTTTAGTCAATGATTTCATAGAAGATAGCGGTACTACCCGCGGTGATGTGGTTGCCATCTTTACTACAAATGATGCTGATGGTGACAGTGTCACGGTAGGTTTGTCAGATGAAATACACTATCAGCTAAATGATAAAGGTGAGGTTATCCTTACCGAGCAAGCCGTTGATCTGATTAATCAAGGTGATGAGCTTCCCCCATTTTTTCTAACACCAAACGACGGCACGCAAGACGGTGAACCCACCAAGGTTGATCCTAGTGTCACGCCTGTTAATGATATTCCTGAGTTTTTATCTGGTGACGATGATAAAAATAGCGCGCCCAACCAAGATTCATACCAGTTCAGCGCGCCAGAAGGCAGCCTAGCAGGCAGCGAAATAGGTGTGGTTAGCGCCTTTGATGGGGATGGTGACGACTTAACTTACAGTTTTGAAGATGGCACTACCACAAACGGCCTGTTTGATATTGACCCTGAAACAGGGGTAATTACCGTCAATCAAGATATCGATGATGCAGAACTTGGTGATTATGAGCTTAACGTTAAAGTCACCGATGGCAACAGCGGAGAAGATGCCGCGCAAGTGAGCATCGCGTTAACCAATATTAATGATCTTCCTGAGTTTTTATCCGGTGACGATGATGAAGAGAGTGCACCTAATCAAGATGCATACCAGTTCAGCGCGCCAGAAGGCAGCCTAGCAGGTAGCAAAGTGGGGGTGGTTAGTGCCTTTGATGAGGATGGTGACGACTTAACTTATAGTTTTGAAGATGGTACTACCACAAACGGCCTGTTTGATATTGACCCTGAAACAGGGGCAATTACCGTCAATCAAGATATCGACGATGCAGAACTTGGTGATTATGAGCTTAACGTTAAAGTCACCGATGGCAATAGCGGAGAAGATACCGCGCAAGTGAGCATCGCGTTAACCAATGTTAATGATGCGCCCGAATTTTTATCTGGTGACGACACTCAAGATAGTGCGCCAAACCGTGATAAATATCATTTTACCACGCCAGAAGGGATCGTAGCAGGCAGTCAAGTGGGCATTGTTAGTGCCTTTGATGGGGATGGTGACGACTTAATCTACAGTTTTGATGATGGTACGACGACGAACGGTCTATTTGATATCGACCCTGAGACGGGATCTATTACGGTTAACCAAGACATCGACGATGCTTATGTAGGTGATTATAAGCTAAACGTGAAGGTCATAGATGGTAATGGCGGGGAAGATACCGCTAAAGTGACCGTTTGCCTGACTAATATTAACGATGCACCGAGCGCAGAAAGTGCGATGCTCAATGGCGTTGAAGATAGTGCTTTAGTCTTTAATTGGTCTGATTTTGGCGTAATTGATGTTGATAATGCTACTCAGGATTTATCCATTGTCATTAAAGTATTACCGGAATCTGGTGTGTTGCAGCTATATGTCGGTGACAAATGGCTTGATGTTGAGTTAGGAGATGAGATTTCATGGTCAGCTGTTGACAGCGAGCAATTTAGATTCCTACCTTCTGATAATCAATCTGGAGATGATGACTTTGATAATCAAGGCTTAGGTGATCAGCAAACTGATTATGCTCAGTTTGATTTTTCGATTAGCGATGGTGACAAGAAAAGTAGTGTAGAAACCATCACTATCGATATAGAAGCTCAGGCAGATGCCCCAAACCTTGCGGTAATTAACCATCAAAAAGAAGCCTCTATTGATTTTCAAGATACAGACTTAGCGGGTAAAAACTGGAGTTCTAATATTGATGTCAGTGGTTTGTTTGGCGCTAATACTTTGGGCACTTGGTATGCCAATGATGATAACCGAGTCGAGATAGGCAAAGAGTCTGTTTATAGAAAAGGGGCTAGTAAGACTAACTTAGTCATGGAAATAGAAGGTGATAGAGGTGATAACTCGATATACACCGATATTCAGGTTGAAGAAGGTCGTTATTACAGCTTTACCTTTGATGTGGCAGCGCGACGATGGGCCAATGGAGATAGTGATTTAGATGTTATTTGGGTTAAGTTAGATGCGCAAGGCAATCCGATAATGGATGAAGCGCAGACGCTTTATGAATTTAGACCTGATGACAATAGTTGGCAGCGACAAGTTCAAATTTCCTTACCATCAGAACAAGAAGGAAGTTATCGTTTACTGCTGCAATCTACAGACTCAAACAGTTATGGCGCTTTGATAGATAATCTAATTTTACAGTCGAGTGATGCCTATGGTGAAGTCGATACCTTTGTTGAATTATGGGGTATTGACAGCAGCTTAAATGATACTGATGGCAGTGAACAGCTCACGATTCAGCTGAGTGGACTACCAGAGGGCACTGTAGTTAAAGATGACTTTGGACACAGTTTAATTGTGGGCAGCAATGAAATTGCGGATGTATCGCAGTTTGATTTGAGCAGTCTAAAAGCGAATGTACCAGAGGTTGGAAACTACATTATTGAAGTGACCGCCACCGCCACCGAAACCAGCAATGGTGATGCTCAAAGCAAATCAATTGAACTGCCTTTGATCATTTTAGATGGACAAGCACAGCAGCCCGATAATGAACCCGATGATGACAGTTATGGGGCGTGGGGATTAACACCTAAACGAGGTCTTACTGTTGCAGAAGGGCAAATCAGTGGCTCAATCGCGGTGAAACTTCTTGAAGGTGGTAATGTTACGATAAAAGACAATTCAACCCTGATTTTTACTTTCGCTTTGATTGGCTTTAGTGAAGGTTTAAGCGCTGAAGAATTTGTTTTAAACATGACCACATCTGATCAATATGTTTCAAGCTCATCGGTGAATAGTGATGGCAATATTGAAGTCTCTGTGACTAATGTATCCGGCGCTGACATTGTAGTTGGACGAGGAAACTCCGATGATGGGTTGCTGTCTATTGAAGTTGAAGCTCATCCAGATATCGAGATCGAAGGCGATGAGTCTTTTACCTTGCATCTGGTTGCCGCCAGTATTGGTTCACCGAAAGAGTCTCAAGATGAAATTGATGTCACTATCGTTGATACTCCCGCAATAGTGCCATTCTTTATTGCAGATCAGGATAACAATGAACAGCTTGCTACACTAGGCGAGGACATACTGCTCGCAACCGATGGGCAAGATCAGTTTGTGTGGAAGAGTAACAGTCTTGATAATGGCGTTGATTTAATAACTGACTTTGAAATCGGTCAAGATTTGATTGTTCTAACCGATATTTTGGAACCAACAGACAGTGATAATTTGGATGAGCTTTTAGCTAAGATAGAAGTGAATCTTGTTGGGCAAGATATTACTTTAGATATTGATCATAGTGGCGGCACTCAAACCATTGTGATTCAGGACTCTAGGGATCAATTGGGTGATTTAATTGGTGATAACGGAAGTTTTAATGCGGCAGAAATCCTTGACCAGTTAGTCGTCAAAAATGAGTGATACCTGACAAATCAAGTGACTATATGTTGATGTAATACCAATCACAGTAAGTAAATGATCAGAAATAGCGCAGGAAAAACACTCGAGAACAAGGCGAATATTTTTGATAAGTAGTTATTCTACAATCAAAAATTTCAACGCGGTTATCAAGTGTTTTAACCAGCTAGGCTGATCAGAGATTTACTACGATTGGTATAATTAAGCATGAGCTTAAAAAAAAGAGCCTCTAACATGATGAATTATCACTGTTAGAGGCTCTTTTTTATCGGTAGCAAATTTAGTTAGATAACTTTTGCGGCAAACCCTTTAAGGTACAAACCTTCTGGATAAGCGGTATCAAATAGATGATCGCTGGCTTGTGTGAAAGATTCCACGAACTTCACTTCACGACCTGCATCTAACGCAGCATCGGCAATGATCTTTTGAAATAATCCCGATTCCATTAAGCCAGAGCAAGAATAGGTAAGAAGCGTACCACCTGATTTAAGGATTTGAATGGCAAGCATATTCAAATCTTTGTAACCACGAGCACCGCTAGTGAGGTTATTTTTAGAACTTACCATTTTCGGCGGATCCATAATCACCACATCAAACTTAGTGCCCTGATCGCGATATTCACGCAAGATTTTAAATACATCGGCGTTTAAAAAGACCGCTTTTTTGACATTAAAGCCGTTCAGTTCGACATTTTGTTTGGCGATATCTAATGCAGGCTGAGAAACATCAACATTAATCACTCGATCTGCGCCAGCTTTTAAAGCGTAAAGACCAAAGCCGCCAGTATATGAGAAGCAGTTTAATACTTGCTTGTTTTTCACATACTTCATTGACTGATCACGGCTATCACGTTGATCTAAATAAAAGCCAGTTTTATGACCTGTCTTAATATCAACTTGAATCTTTACGCCGTTTTCTTCAATCACGATAGGTTCGCTTGGCTCTATGCCATGTAATAGGCCTGTACGTTCTTCTAAGCCTTCTTTTTTACGTACTGCAACATCTGAACGCTCATAGATAGAACATTCAGGGAAGCAATGCTTAAGAGCGTCTACGATGTTTTGCTTTTGGTTCTCTGCGCCAGCACTTAACAGCTGACAGACCAAGTAATCTTGGTATTTATCAATGGTCACGCCCGGCATTGAGTCAGATTCTGCCGCGATTAGGCGGTAGCCCGTCAATTCACCGCGAGCAATGCTTTCGTCTCGTAGCATTTGAGCTTGTTTGATTCTGCCGATGAAAAACTCAGTATCAATGTCTTGTTTGATGAAACTCCAAATACGAGCGCGGATTTGAGAGTGCGGAGAGTACGCCGCTTTTGCCAACCATTGACCATTGTTAGCGTACACATCGACGGTTTCACCAAGTTCTGGTTCACCTGAAACAGTTTCAATGCCTCTGGAAAAAATCCAAGGATGACGACGGCGAACAGACTTGTCTCGACCTTTAGCTAGTTTGATGGATGCGCTCATAAGAAATCAGTATCTCGAAGAAAATTTTGTGACATTGTCGTGTAAGCTCACTGCAAAAGCAAATCAGTTGAGATTATACTTTATGTCATTAGCGTGATATTTGTTCAAATAGGAGTTTGTGATGCAATCCATGTGTCAAAAGTTTCACGTAACAGGCATAGTACAGATGGTGGGCTTTCGTTATCACACCGCACACGTAGGGACGCAACTTGGGCTGACAGGTTATGCTAAAAACCTGAATGATGGCAGTGTTGAAGTCGTCGCTTGTGGCAATGAACTTGCCATAGAAAAGTTGGCGGCTTGGTTAGAAGTAGGGCCTAGAACCGCTTCTGTTGACAGTTTAACATCATTAAAAACGGAATTTAGGCACTACGCTGACTTTAGTATTTTATAGGCACTTGGCCGGTTTTGGCAGACCAGCGAGTTTAGTTGCTTGTTTAGCCGGCCCCTTCTTAAAGAGCTTAAACAGATATTTGCTGTTGCCTTTTTCTGGCCCATGGGCTTTTTCCATCGCTTTAACCAACATACGAACGGCAGGTGAGGTATTGAATTCTAGATAAAAATTGCGAACAAAATGCACCACTTCCAAGTGAGCTTCAGTAAGCTCAATTCCTTCCTCTTGCGCCAATATTTCAATCATACCTTCTTGCCAATCTTGATGATTAAGTAAATACCCTTGAGCATCAGTGTTGATGGTTTTACCGTTGAATTCAAACATGACAAGTTCCTAAATAAAGATGAGTCGCAGTGATTATCAATAAAAAACAAAAAGCCCGCAACTAGTGCGGGCTTTTAAATAGGTAAGTGGTTACCGATTAATCGTTATTCATGATGCCTAAGATGCTTAGTAGGCTGATGAATAGATTATAGATTGAAACATAAAGGCTAATGGTTGCCGAGATGTAGTTAGTCTCACCGCCACGAACGATTTGCTGCGTAGTTAGCAAAATCATACCGGTTGAGAACAGAACAAACATTCCGCTCATCGCAAGGTGAATCATCGGCATTTGTAGGAAGATATTCGCTACCATACCAATAAGTAGTACGACGAAACCTGCCATTAGTACGCCACCTAAAACAGATAGGTCACGTTTAGTCGTAAGAGCGTAAGCAGAAGCACCCATAAATGCCAATGCTGTACCACCAAGTGCCGTCACGATGGCATCACCCATACCAGCACCGATGTACATGTTTAGAATCGGGCCTGTTGTATAACCTAAGAAGCCGGTGAATAGGAAGGTAAAGACCAATCCCATGCTGTTGTTTTTGTTCTTTTCAGTTAAGAAAAGCAGACCGTAGAAACCAACCAGCATAAGGATAATCCCTGGACGAGGTAGGTTCATAGCCATAGAGAAGCCGGCAACGATAGCAGACCAAAGTAATGTGAGTGATAACAAGAAGTAGGTGTTACGCAAAACCTTATTGGTTTGTAACACACTCTCTTGGGTGCGAGTGCGTGATACCATTGGACTGTTCATAGTGTTCCTCAAAGACCTTTAAATAATTAGTATATATATGCGGCGAAAAGTTCCATTTTTCAAGTACAGCGTTCGCCTATGCCCCTTGATAGTAAGCAAATACCGGCACAGAGTGAACTGTAATGTGTAACATTTAGTGTATTAGTGTGAGTTTAGCAATAAAAAAGGGCAGCATTGCTACCCTTAATTGTAAGTAACAATCCAATTAATGGTGAAGTATTTGCGATAAGAAGTTTTGAGTACGGTCCGATTGTGGATTTTCAAAGAAGTCGACAGGGTTGTTTTCTTCGATAATTTCCCCCGCATCCATGAAGATCACGCGGTCAGCGACCTCTTTGGCAAAGCCCATTTCATGGGTCACACAAAGCATGGTCATACCTTCATCAGCCAACTCAACCATAACATCGAGTACTTCACGAACCATTTCTGGATCCAGTGCCGATGTTGGCTCATCAAAAAGCATCACTTGTGGATTCATACATAATGAGCGAGCAATCGCCACACGTTGTTGTTGTCCACCAGACAGTTGTCCTGGGTATTTGTCGGCTTGATCGGGGATCTTAACCCTTTCTAAGTATTTCATTGCCACCGCAACAGCTTCTTCTTTAGGCATTTTTTTCACCCAAATTGGCGCAAGAGTGCAGTTTTCTAATACCGTTAGGTGAGGGAACAAGTTGAAGTGCTGAAAACACATGCCCACTTCTCGGCGCACTGCTTCGATATTTTTCAGATCTTCGGTCAGTTCAGTACCCGAAACAAAAATGTGGCCTTTTTGATGCTCTTCAAGGCGATTAATACAGCGAATCATTGTTGATTTACCTGAGCCTGATGGGCCACAGATAACGATCTTTTCGCCTTTCTTAACACTAAGGTTAATGTTCTTTAGTACGTGAAACTCGCCGTACCACTTGTTCATGTCCTTCAATTGGATCATGTAATCTTGTTGTTGCGTCATAATACGTCCTTGATAATTATCGTTTGTGACCGGTGTTAAGTTTGTTTTCTAGCCATATCGAGTATCTCGACATGCCAAAACAAAATACCCAGAACACTAACGCGACAAATACATAACTTTCGATAGCAAAGCCTAGCCATTCGGGATCGGTGTTCGCCGATTGACCTATGCCCAATACATCAAACATACCGATAATAAGTACCAGACTGGTGTCTTTAAATAAACCAATAAAAGTATTTACAATCGAAGGGATAGTAATTTTAAGTGCTTGAGGAAGAATGATTAAACGCATTTTCTTCCAATATGTGAGGCCGAGCGCATCAGCCGCTTCATATTGCCCCTTTGGAATGGCTTGCAATCCACCACGTACCACTTCGGCCATATAGGCGGCACTAAAGAGTACCACACCAATTAGGGCGCGAATCAGTTTATCCGTTTCCATTCCTTCTGATAGGAATAGCGGCAGCATTACCGAGGCCATAAACAGTACGGTAATCAATGGCACGCCACGCCATACTTCGATGTAGATAGTACACATACTGCGAATAATCGGCATTTCAGAGCGGCGGCCTAATGCTAATATCACGCCAATAGGCAAAGACACCACAATACCGACTAATGCAATAATTAGCGTAACCAGTAGTCCACCCCATTTATGGGTTTCGACAACTTCTAAGCCAAATACACCACCGTACAATAATGCGGCAATGATAAAAGGATAAACGTTAACGAAGAACAACCATATCCAAGTACGCTTAGGTGTTTTTTCGTAGATTAACGCGGCAATGAAAATTGCAAGAGTGGCGTAAAATAGGCGAGGGCGCCACAGTTCTGCTTCTGGATAAAATCCATACATGAACTGCTCCCAGCGTACGCTGATAAAGACCCAACATGCGCCAGCACTAGTACAATCATCTTTTGTAGTGCCTATCCAATCGGCGTTAACAAATCCCCAGCTAATTACTTGACTCACAAGTAGAAAAGCGATGTAAGCCAAGATAATAGAGACCACCGAGTTAACAGGAGTGCTAAAGAGGTTTTTTCTCATCCATCCAACAACGCCAACAGAGTTTGACGGTGGTGGAAGATCGGGCTGAAATTGATGTATGCTCATATTATCTCTCCACCAACGCAACTTTTTTGTTGTAGATATTCATGATCAGAGAGGTCAGTAAACTCAAGGTGAGGTATACACCCATTGTCATGGCGATGATCTCTATGGCTTGTCCGGTTTGGTTGAGTGTTGTCCCTGCAAATACCGATACCAAATCAGGGTAACCAATTGCCATTGCAAGAGATGAGTTTTTGGTTAGGTTCAAATACTGGCTGGTTAGCGGTGGAATAATGATACGCAATGCTTGTGGTATCACGACTAAACGAAGAGTGCGGCTGCGGGGTAGTCCCAGAGACATTGCCGCTTCAGTTTGGCCGTGGCTTACCGCATTAATACCAGAACGTACGATTTCGGCAATAAAGGCAGCGGTATAAATACTGAGTGCTAGCGTCAGTGCCGCTAACTCAGGGATAATACTAATCCCTCCTCTAAAGTTGAATCCTTTAAGCTCTGGAAACTCTGCTGAAATTGGCATGCCTGCAGCAAAATACGCAATCAGTGTTAGACCAAGGATCAAACCAACCGCAATACGTCCAACGGGTGTTTGTTGACCTGTCAGCTTTTGCTTGTTTCGCGCCCAAATGGCGATAACAACAGAAGCGATTATGGCAACGATAAATGCGCCAATAACTAGGCCACTACCTTCATTAAAGACTGGCGCTGGGAAGAACAAACCGCGCACGTTTAAAAATACCGCTTCGCCAAGGCTTAAACTTTGTCTAGGAGACGGGAGCGCCTGCAATACAGCGAAATACCAAAAGAAAATTTGCAACAATAAAGGGATATTTCGGAATATTTCGATATAGACAGCGGCTAAACGGCTGACCAACCAGTTACTGGATAATCGAGCGATACCCATAACAAAACCGAGGACAGTCGCTAGAATTATGCCAAGAACAGAAACCAGCGCGGTATTGAGCAAGCCAACCACAAAGGTACGTCCATAGCTAAATGTTTCATTGTATTCGACGAGATGTAAGCCGATACCAAAACCAGCTTCTCTTGATAAAAAGTCAAATCCAGTGGCGATGCCTCGCGCATCCAGATTACTTAGGGCATTGTTAACGATGGTATAAAAGAACCAAACTAATCCGAGAACAGCGAACACCTGAAAGGCTACGGCTCGAAACGTTGGATTATAAAAAATATTTGAGCTTTTTGATGCCGGACTTGATCCGGTGGGGCTGACGTCTGGTGGGGTCATACAACTAACCTTTAATAAAAACCATTTAAACAAAAGGGCGGCGAGGCCGCCCTTCGGTTACAACACAAGGATTAGCGCATTGGTGGCGCGTACATGAAACCGCCTGCGTTCCATAGTGCGTTAACACCACGGGTGATTTGAAGTGGAGAACCAGTACCAACAGTGCGCTCAAAGCTTTCACCGTAGTTACCCACTTGCTTGATCACTTGGTAACCCCAATCGTCTTTAAGACCTAGAGCGGTACCTTTAGGACCATCAACACCAAGAATACGTTTTACGTTTGGATCCGTTGACTTAAGCATTTGATCGGCATTTTTAGATGAAATACCGTACTCTTCGGCATTGATCATTGCGTTAAGCGTCCATTTTGCCACGTTAAACCATTTGTCATCGCCTTGGCGAACAACAGGGCCTAGCGGCTCTTTAGAAATGATCTCAGGTAATACGATGGCAGTTGTCGGATCTTTAAGGTTTAAACGCAGTGCGTATAGACCTGATTGGTCGGTAGTAAGAACATCACAACGGCCTGCATCAAAACCGGCTGATGTTTGCGCCGCAGTATCAAATACTACAGGCTTATATGACATACCACTTGCACGGAAGTAATCGGCTAGGTTAAGTTCAGTTGTTGTACCAGATTGAACACAAACGGCTGCGCCATCAAGTTCTTTAGCGCTGGAAACACCAAGGTCTTTTTTGACCATGAAGCCTTGACCATCGTAGTAGTTAACCCCTACGAAGTTTAAACCTAGTGCGGTATCACGGTGCTGTGTCCAGGTAGTATTTCGGGACAAGACATCAATCTCACCAGATTGAAGGGCAGTAAAGCGTTCTTTTGCTGTTAGAGGAACGTATTTTACTTTCGTTTTGTCACCGAGTACTGCAGCTGCAAGTGCTTGACAGTATTCGACATCAATACCTTCCCATTGACCCTTTGAGTTTGGGTTAGAGAAACCGGGAAGACCAGTACTCACACCACAAGTGAGAGATCCTGATGCTAAAACTTTGTCTAACGTACTATCAGCGGCAGAAGCTGACATTGACATTGCTGCGGTAGATGCTGCAACTACAGACGCTAGAATTGTGAGTTTATTCGCCATCTAATTGTATCCTTTCTGTCTAGTCCGTGAATGGTGTCGCGGGTTATAGTAAAGTTTACATTAATTAAGTAAATGTAAACTCAATATAGGGCTCACCAAGTTGGGGCATATTTGCCTTGCCCTCATATAAAGTAGCTGACGTTGCTAAGTATCTCAATTAATTGCAAATTATGATTTACTTGTAACGAACCACTTTAGAATGACTAAATGTTGCTAGTTTGTAAATAGTGCAACATTGCTTAACTTTAGGTAAACGGGCAGAACACGCTAAAACTGTGACTGATCTAGATGTTTATGCTAATGGAACTTGTTATTTTGTGATCTATCGCTGTTTTTGTGGCAAAATCAAATAATATCGCTAACCGTTTGTTTTATAAAATATTTTACTGCACCAAAAGAGTGAAATAAGGTTGGCTATGGATATAAATTTATAAGGAAGGTAATGCGTTATTTCCCGTTGTTTTATGATCTGAATCAAAGACCAGTGTTGGTTGTTGGTGGCGGCGAAGTTGCCAGCCGCAAAGTAGAGAGCTTACTAAACGCAGGTGCATACATAACCGTTGTGTCTCCAACATTGGAAGAATGTCTGCTCAATTTGGTGCACAGTGAAAAGATTCATTGGATTAAAGGCTTTTATCAACAGCATTTAATTGATGAATTTGTGCAGATTTGGGCAACAACCGATAACCCAGAGCTCAATCATCGTGTTCATCGTGACGCGAAATTGGCGGGCATAATGGTCAATGTGGTCGATGATACTGACTACTGTGATTTTATTACCCCATCAATGATCAATCGAGGCAGAATCCAAGTCGCTTTTTCAAGTGGTGGTGGATCGCCGGTGCTCATTCGCAATTTGCGCAGAACGTTTGAGGCGGTATTACCACAAAATCTGGGGCTATTGGCCGATTTTGCCACCTCAAAACGTAATGACATTAAACAATCACTGCCTGATGTAACTCGTAGACGGTTATTTTGGGAGCAGTTCTTTGAAGCGCAAACGGTTAAGTCGGCAAGTAGCCTCAAGCAACTGGATGATTATTATCAAAGCATGTTAAGCGAGAGCAAATTCGAGCCTGCTTATTCTGTTACCTGGATTGAAACCGGTGAAGATTTTGAAATGCTAACCTTAAAAGCATTAAGGCTGATGCAGTCAGCTGAAATGGTGCTTTATTATCAGGGTATTGATGAGGTGTTCATTGAAAGCTGTCGCCGTGATGCGCAAAGAAAAAGTTGGCAACACATTGCACAGCTCAGTACAGAGTTGGAGCTACAACAAGCCCAAAGCAACTCGGTGGTGGTGTTGTTACCCGTAATGAGTAAGGCTTTAAAATCAGAGCTTTCATTATGCTGTGGAACGGTATCTATTTTATCTTTTGCTCGCTAGGTTTAAGGTCGGTATTCTAGCGAAATCGTTAATTTGTTATTAGAGGAAGCCAATGACGTCATTTAAAACTCGCTGTCCATCATGTCAAAGTTTAAACCGAGTTCCTACCGAGCGACTTGGTGAAATGCCTAAATGTGGTAAGTGCCAAAACTTGCTTTTAGATGGTTCTCCAATAGAAGGTACACAAGATAACTTCTCGGCGCTTATAGCAAGTAAACAACCGGTGGTTGTCGATTTTTGGGCACCTTGGTGTAATCCTTGCGTTGGCTTTGCTCCAGTATTTTCTGATGTTGCAGCGGAAAGTGAAGGGCGCTTACGATTTGTTAAAATCAATACCGAAGATCAGCAAAGCTTGGCGGCTCAATACCGAATTCGTAGTATTCCAACCGTGATGGTTTTTAAAGACGGCAAAATGCTGGATAGCATTAATGGCGCACTACCAAAATCTCAATTTCAGCAATGGTTAAATCAAGTGCTAGCATAGAGCTAGCCGTGATTGGGTCAATAAAAAACGAGAGCAAAGGCTCTAATGCCGTTCACTTAAGAGTGTGAACGGCTTTTTTATTATTGGCATATCGCTGCGGTCTAGGTTTGACTGCCCTTGGGAATGTTCTTTCCCTTCGCCTCTCCAGCACTAAGCTTTCTGCCATGTTATGGAAGCCTTTTAGTTGCCTTGGAATTGCGCCCGGCGTTGAGTAAGGTAAGCCAACAAGTAACGCCGATATATGGGCCAAGGTTCCATTAAAACTCAACTGATAAGGAAGGTAATTCCCCTTTAAATTTAAGCAGAGTTCGACCATTTGATATCGAATTAAATTATACGTT
>NZ_LZFW01000014.1 GCF_001676025.1 Vibrio sp. UCD-FRSSP16_30 | reverse complement strand
AAACTGGCTGAATGGGCGGAAGAAAATCAGGTTGAGCTGGAATTTATTAAACCAGGAAAGCCTACACAGAACTCATATATTGAACGTTTTAACAGAACCTATCGCGATGCCATTTTGAATATGTACATGTTTAAAACACTGCGTGAGGTTCGTGAACTCACAAAAAGTTGGATAAATGAATACAACAGTGAGCGGCCACATGACTCGCTTGGAGATCTTACTCCATGGGAATATTTGGCTAAATCACAGCAGGGAGAAGACTCTAATTTCGAGTGCCACTAAAAAAGGGATGTTTACACAATGACCATCCTTCTTGTGCAAATCTGTGTGCGGCGGCCTTGCCAAAACCTGAGGTTGCGCCAGTGATAAATGCGATTTTTTTCATTCTGAGTTCCTTCTTAAAATACGATGATGAGTAGTGCCAACATTACGAGAATGGGCGCTATTGTTTTTCTTGGTGATGGGTCTGGATATTTGCTAAATAGCTTTTTGCCGACCATGTTGCCAATGACCGCAGCGGGAAAAAGCAATAAGCTAAATTGGATAGACTCTGCTGAAATGGCATCCACATACAGTAGTCCAGTTAGCGATGCCAATGAACTGAAGATAAAAAATACAATGGCAGTCGCCCTTAATTCGCGAGCATTTAGGGATAGATTTAAAAGGTATAACACCAGTGGTGGCCCTCCCGCTGAGGCTGTCGTCATACTAAACCCTGATACAGCGCCGGCGAGCAATGCATAGCGCTGATTCAGCCAAGACACCTTTAGGTTCAGCATAATCAAAGTGCCCGCAATAAAAGAGAAGCCCGCAATCATCATCTTTAGTTGATGGGCAGAAATCTGAGAGATAAACAACAGAGAAATAGGGATTGCCCCTAACATACCTACGGTGAGTAGAGCCAACAGTCGTTTATTGATTTGTCGTTTGATCCCTGAAAGTAAGCAAAGGCTACTCAGGAGATCTAGGGTAAGGGCAATAGCAATAGACTGAAAAGGAGAATAAATAAAGCTGAGACACAAAGCTGCGATAATGGCAAAGCCAAAGCCACTGTAGCCTCTTATCATTCCGGCAAAGAATACAAATACTGCCGCTAATCCCATTTTAAATTCCATTCTCAATCGTTGATGACATCAATGTAATCAGGCATTCGATTTCGCCATAGAGCCAGTTTTTAAGATTGCTTGAGGCAGAGGAAATGACATTGTCTGGCCCAAGGTTTTTTTTAAACTGACCCTACGCCTATCCCTACGTTTATCGACAAGATATCTCTACATCAACAGTACAACTTAGAGTTCGCATAGGAGAAATTAAATGAATGGATTTGCACCCGAGATATCAAATCAATACGTCGTGGATCTCGACAAACATGTATTTCACTCTTGGTCTGTACAAGAGTCAGCGCCACCTATCGCGATAGCGAGCGCGCAAGGGTGCAGTTTGTGGGATTTTGAAGGAAAGCAGTACCTTGATTTTAGTAGCCAGCTAGTTAATACCAATATTGGTCATCAACATCCTAAGGTGATTGATGCTATCAAGGCTCAAGCAGAAACCTTAGTTACCATCGCTCCTGCTACCGCAAACGTGACTCGTGGCGAAGCGGCGAAGCGTATTCTAGATAGAGCACCGAATAATTTTAAAAAGGTGTTTTTTACCAATGCGGGTGCGGATGCCAATGAGAACGCTATTCGTATGGCGAGACAGTTTACCGGGCGAGATAAGGTTCTCTCTGCTTACCGTTCTTATCATGGTAATACGGGATCAGCGATTGCGGCTACTGGCGATTTTCGCCGTATCCCCAATGAATACAGCCGCGGGCATGTGCACTTTTTTAACCCCTATCTGTATCGCACCGAGTTTAATGCGCAAACAGAGCAGCAGGAGTGCGAGCGAGCATTGCAGCACCTAAAACGCGTCATTGAGTGTGAAGGACCCAATGCAATAGCCGCGATTATTCTAGAAACCATTCCGGGAACAGCAGGCTTTTTATTGCCACCTGAGGGTTACCTGCAAGGCGTACGAGAACTAGCCACAGAGCATGGCATACAACTTATTTTTGATGAGGTTATGGTGGGATTTGGTCGTACTGGCCGTTGGTTCGCGTTTGAGCACTTCAATGTTGTGCCCGATCTTATTACCTTTGCTAAAGGGGTTAATTCGGGTTATGTACCTGCTGGTGGCGTTGTAGTCAGCGAGCCAATTTCAGAATACTTCAAGAGTAATTTCTTTATGGGAGGTTTAACCTATTCTGGTCATCCGCTGGCGATGTCTGCCATTGTAGCCACTCTAGATGCAATGGAAGAAGAAGGTATTGTTCGCTATGCCGATGAGGTCGGAAATAATGTTCTGGGGCCTGCATTGATTGAATTAATGGAGAAGCATGAAACCATAGGAGATATTCGCGGTAAAGGGATGTTTTGGGCGCTAGAGCTAGTTGAAAGCAGAGCAACCCGTGAGCCATTGAGCAACAGCAAAATTGCATCAATGAAGTCTAAATTTACAGAGAAAGGTCTACTGACCTTTATCGTGAACAATCGAATTCATGTCGCGCCACCATTGATCATTAAACCAAATGAGATTGCTCAAGGTGTGGCAATTATCAGTCAAGTACTGGCTGAGTTTGATTAATCTTTTTTGAAACCCTTAGCCCAGAAAAAGCAGTCAAAAAAAAGCCAAGACAATTGTCTTGGCGTTGGCGCATCCAATCAAACTTAATACGGTGTGAGGTTAACCCTGTATCACTCTTGCAAGTTGCTCAATTCCTGGGGTGATTAGCGCCTTATCTATGGCATGAAACCCAAGCCTAAAGTAGGTATTGGTTTCTGGATGAGATTGCTGGTTGTCCATAAAGTGAGAGTAGCCAGTCTCTATTAGCACACCTTGTGATGAGGCTCTAGAGGCAAGTCGTTGACTGCTGATTTTATCTGGGGTTTCAAGCCATAAAGCGTTGCTGTAGTTGCCCTTTGCCAGTCGTGCGCAGTCAGGAAGATAGTGCTCAACGGCATCATTAATGGTTTGCCATCGCTGGCGAGTATTATTTTTAAAGCGACGAAGAAAGCTGTCGTAGTAACCTTGTGAGATAAAGTGTGCCATTTCCATCTGTACCCGGCTTGGTGGGTGACGATACATTAGACGGCGTAATGTACGAAGCTCGTAGATTAGCTCTTCAGGTGCCACTATGTAGCCTAGGCGTAATCCGGGAGCAAGTATTTTAGAGAAGCTACTAACATAGATAACACGATTGTCTTTATCTAACGCTTTGAGTGCAGGTAGAGGAGCCCACTCAGAGTTACTATCCGAGTCATAATCATCTTCAATGATGATGGCATCGTTGGCTCTCGCCTGTTGCAGTAGTTCATCACGCCGTGCCTTACTCATGGTTACCCCTGTTGGCGCCTGATGGCTAGGGGTGACATAGAAGTAATCACACATGGAAGAGAGCTCATTCAACTTCAAGCCATCTTCATCGACAGCATGCGGGTGTAGCTGCGCACCAGCTAAACCAAAGATATTGTTCGCTTCTTTATAGCCCGGATTTTCAACACCGACACGAGTTTTCTTATCCATTAAAAGTTGTGATACGAGGTACAAGGCATTTTGAGAACCAATAGTGATCAGTATTTCATCACTCTTGGCGTGGATGCCTCGTTGCGGTAGTACTCGTGTGCGTATCTGCTCTACAAGCAATTCAACGTCTTTATCTACCTTGTCACAAAGCCAACTATGGTCGTGCGGGTCGGCAATGACCTTGCGTGCCGATTCACGCCATTGAGATAATGGGAAGTCGTTAATACTAGGCTGCCCATAAATGAAGGGATATTGATAGCAACTCCAATGTGATGGCTTAACGATACGAGGAAAGCGTTCGGTAGATACCTTTAATCGGTTAGCCCAGTTTGGTGCGTTGGCTGGGTTATCTGCCTCAAAATGATCCAACTCATCTTCGACCTCTTGCATTCTTAATCGATATTTTTCAGATAGATAGTAGCCACTTCTAGGCTTGCTGATTAGGTATCCATCATCAGATAAGCCTTCGTAGACTAGAGATACCGTATTACGTGACACCTTTAGCTGGCTAGAGAGCTTACGGCAAGAGGGCAAAGCCTCATCAGCAGAGAACACCCCTTCAAGTATCGCCTTCACTAAGTATTCCCGTACCTGTTCTTGTAGGCTTCTCTTCGAATCGAATTCAATGAAACAGCTGTAATTGATTGCCATAGAGCCAACCTCTTTGTAGTTATTATTCACGGTATTTCATTAACTTGTGCAAGAAGTAAGCCAGACTACCTCTTTAGTATTATCTTGTTGTTTTACAAGGCTGTCCCAATCGGCCTACAAAATTGGCTCTAACTCACCTCCTTGTCCTGTCTCTAAAGTGAAGGTGTCCACAAATTACAGCAAGGAATGAATTATGAGACAGGGAATGAAACTGAAAAAATGGGTAGCAGTCGCAGCAGCAACGATGACTCTAGGTATGTCGAGTTTGGCACTCGCAGATGGGATTCCATCGTTTGCTAGTAATGGCTTGAAGGTGGCTACAGAAGATAACTACTCTCCATTTAACTTCATTGCTCAAGGCAAGGCGAGTGGCATTAATAAGGATCTTTTAGATGAGCTTCGCGCTTATTCTGAGTTTGAGGTTAAGCAAGACATCCTACCTTGGACTGGTTTATTAGCTTCTGTTTCTGCAGGACAGTATGACTTGGCGTTAACAGGGGCAATTGTTACCGATGCCCGACTCAAAGCCTTTGATTTCACGCCACCTATCGCTTCGGCACAACACTATTTCGTCGCAAGAGCAAAGGATGACAGCACCAATACGATTGGCGATCTTGACGGTAAAACAGTGGGTTTACAGGCAGGGAGTGCACTTTTAGAAAGACTTCCTGAGCTTAAAGAAATGCTTGAGTCGCAGGGTAAAGATCTAGGTAAGGTCGTTGAGTATCAATCTTATCCAGAGGCTTACGCAGATCTTGCTAATGGCCGAGTGGATTATGTCATCAATAGTGTTGTATCGGTTAATGAAGTCGTGAAAGCAAAATCTAAGATGTTTAAGAAAGGCGAAGCCGTGTCAGGCCCTGGCTTTGTCAGTTGGCCTGTTCCAAAAGATAACCCTGAGCTGCTTGCGTACCTAACCGAGTTCTTTGCTCACCTTAAAGAGACTGGCCGTTTAGCGCAGCTGCAAGAGAAATGGTTTGGGGAGTCATTTGAAGGCTTACCTACGGAAGCGATTGTCTCTGTTGAGCAATACCACAAATTGACAGCCGTGCAGTAAAAAATAAAGCAGTAAAACGTCAGTAGATCAGTAGCGACCAAGGCCCAAATAGAGCACACACTGCCTTAGCCTTGGTACTACTTTCAAAAATCGTTTCAATTATTCAAGCAGACAAGTAGGTGTATATGGATTACTACGCGTGGATGCAATTGCTTCAAGGGGCGTGGACAACCGCATGGATATCGATGGTGTCGATTGCCTTAGGAGTTGTCATTGGGCTTGTGATTGCCCTTGTTAGAATGGCTAAGTTACCCATCATTGACCAGGTGTTAGGGATATATGTGAGTTGGGCGCGAGCCACTCCGTTAGTGACGTTAGCATTATTTATCTTTCTCTCTTTTCCCTCTTTCGGTATCAATCTCGACAAACACTTTTCTGCCATCTTGTGCTTAACCCTCAATACTTCCGCGTTTAACGCCGAGATATGGAGAAACGCCTTTATTAACTTCTCTAATGGGCAAAAAGAGGCAGCCGAAGCACTTGGCATGCAGAGACTGACTTACTTTAGGCGAATCATGTTCCCGCAGATGGTGATCATGAGTCTTCCTGCGCTAGTGAATGAGATGTCATTTTTGATTAAGGGGAGCCCTGCTATTGCGGTCATTGGAGTTGTTGATTTAACCCGCGTAACCAATCGTATCTCTGCCGTGACTTACGAGCCTTTAGTTCCAATCTTATGTGCAGGTGTCTTGTACATGTTCATCATCGGAGTGCTGATTAAGTTGCAAGAAATAGCCGAACGTAAAGCCGACTATCTAGCGAGCTAATACCATCACATTAAGGAGTAATTATGGCTGAATGGGAAATCATCTGGCAGCAAAAAGACGTGTTTGTCTCGGGATTTGGCAATACCTTTCTATTATTTATTATTGCCTCTGTAGTGAGTTTTCTACTCGGTATTGCGCTGTTGTATGTTTTGGAAAATGGCACTAAGTGGCTAAAAGGCGGTGTGGTACTCAGCATTAATATTATGCGAACTTTACCATTTTTGATCTTGGCTTATTTGTTGTACTACGGGCTGCCAGAAGTGGGCGTTCGCATGGATGCCTTTACAGCAGGACTGGTTTCATTAAGCCTTTATCACGGCACTTATTTTTGTGAAATCTTTCGAGGTATTAGAAAGGGACTAGATTCAGGGTATATAGAGGCCGCCGAAGCTTGTGGCTTTTCTAAGTTTAAGATATTCACTCGCGTAGTCGTGCCCAATGTGCTGTTTAAATCGGTGCCTTTAATTGCCAACCAACTGATTATCTGTCTAAAGGACACTGCATTCTTGTGCATCATCACGGTAGGAGAAATCACCGCGGCTGCCAATAGCATCCAATCGACTTATTTCATTCCGCTGAATGCGTTTATTGTCGCTATCGCACTGTACTGGCTGATCAGTATTGTCGTTGAACAGATCACTAAAATTACGCTCAACAAAGTTCAGGAAAGAGGGCTAAGCCATGCTTAATCAAACGTTAGAAAACAAAACTGTTGAATCCTATCAAGAGGTTGCGGCCGTTGTTGAACTGCCCATCAAGCACTCTGAGCCAGTAGTTGTTAGTGATGCAGAAGATATCGTGAAGGTTGTGAACCTATCCAAGCAATTTGATGGTATTGAGGTATTGAGAGATATTAATCTGACCATTAAGAAAGGGGAGGTGGTGAGTATTCTTGGTTCTTCAGGCTCGGGGAAATCAACACTTCTGCGCTGCATGAACTGGCTTGAGCAACCTGAACGCGGCACGATTCACCTTGGCGATGAACGTATAGGCATTAATCCACACACCGATAAGCCTCTTAAGTATCGTGATTTGGCAAAGATGCGTGAGCGAATCGGCATGGTCTTTCAAGGGTTTAACCTATGGCCACACCTCACTGTGCTTAAGAACGTGATGGAAGCCTTATTGCATGTGAAGAAAATGCCGAAGGCTGAGGCTGAAGCCATTGCTAAAGTGCAGCTAGAGAAAGTAGGCATGTCACACAAGCTCGATAGCTACCCAAGCATGCTCTCTGGTGGCCAGAAACAGCGCGTTGCTATTGCTCGTGCTCTTGCGATGGAGCCAGAGGTTTTATTGTTCGATGAACCTACGTCAGCACTTGATCCTGAGTTGGTGGATGAGGTTCTGTTAGTGATGCAAAAACTGTCAAAAGAGGGCTATACCATGGTGGTGGTCACGCACGAAATGGAGTTTGCTCGAAATGTATCAAGCCAGGTAGTGTTTCTTGAAAAGGGCATCTTGATAGAAAAGAATTCACCGCAGAAATTCTTTACCAACCCTGATTCACCAAGGGTTAGGCAGTTCTTGAAGTTGGATTAGTTTAAAGAGGCTAGTAGATCAATCTGCTAGCCTTTTGGCTTTTTGCTGGTGCGGGTCACCCTGACCAAAGCGATCATTCTAAACTAATTTTATCCAGATTCTCCTTATGATGGAGCAATCAGCTAAAACGGAATGTCCCTAAAACAAGCTACGGATAGAATTGTTATTTCGGGTGATGTACTGGTTTTGATATACAAAATAATGAATGGTAAGAGGCCCATAGTCTACGCTAGCTAATCATCTCAACTAGCTTACAAACGTAAATGGTCGCTACTAAATGATGTTTTGTATCTTAAATTGATTACACTATATAAAGGTTTACATCTATTTTCTAGTCGAGTTAGTCGTTATTTGTACCTATAATCAAATACGTTAAATATTTTTCGTATATTAACTTTAATACAATATAGATGGTTGTGTATTTGTAATTATATACAGATAGCGCCTTGTGTCATCGAATCGAAATACAATAAGATGGAAGTTGTATATTATTTTGATTACACTTATGGTGTATTCAATAGAAAGCGAGATTACTATGTACTCTTTTCAAAGCAACTCTTACAAGCAACAATCTGTTAAGAAAATGGTTTTAAGACAGTACAGAGAACTGGTTGATGCAGTTAAGGGAACACGACTCCCCTCAATACCTAAAGAGGGTTGGATTAGAACGATAAGAAAGGCTCTTGATATGTCAGGCGCCCAGTTAGCAGATAGAGTCGGCATGACAAGAAATAGAATTTCAGTTCTTGAAAGGCGCGAGGCTGATGGTGATATCACTCTAAATCAGTTAAAGCAACTAGCAGAAGCTTTAGACTGTGACTTCTCATATACTCTAAAACCTAAAAAGTCGGTCTCTGACACAATACAAGATCGTGCGCTTGAGATTGCGAAAATAGAAGTAAAGAAAGCATCTAAAAATATGTTTCTAGAGGCTCAATCAATTAACAAAGAGAAAGAAAATATTTTAATAAGTGAACTAGCCGAAGAAATTAAGCGTGCTGGTGGACGTAAGCTATGGGGTAAAAATAAGGAAGAAAAAGTATTTTGATCATTGATGATCCAGAAGGTGCAACACCTCTTGACCCTGATGATATGGAAGGGTTGAAACACCCACACGTAACAACAAGAGAGCAACTTAACGAACTTGAACAATCCAATATACTAGCAGGTCAACAATGGGTTACTGGTATCTCTGATCTAACGCTGGATTCTATTTTCTCAGCTGAATTTGTTCTTGCCCTCCATAAAAACCTATTTGGTGATGTCTGGACCTGGGCTGGGACTATTAGAAACAAAGAGTTAAGCATTGGCTGCGATCCCTTCCAAATAAGGCCCAAGCTCCACAACTTTCTAGAAGATGCCAAGTGCTGGGTGGAGTTCAATCATTTCTCAAGTTTAGAGCTCAGTGCTCGTATACAGCACAAGCTTGTTGAGATTCATCCTTTCCCAAATGGGAACGGTAGGCACTCGCGTATGTTTACCGACGTTGTCCGTATAGTTCTACTAAATGAGCCACCGCTTAACTGGGCTGAGGGCAATTTAGAGAAAGTGAGTGAAGAGCGTAAAGCTTATGTCTCTTGTCTTAAGGAAGCTGACAAAGGTGATTTTTCCTCGTTCGTTAAGTATCTAGAGAAACTTGGCAACTAACTTATGTCCAAGTTACCAAGTGATCCCCATGCGTGTTACCACCAACAGATTCTGTTATTAATCGAGTGATACTAATTGCCGTACACATTGTGATGGATCTCTGATTTACGGCGCTGTGTATGTTGAGGCGGCTTTAAAGTGGCTTAGGGTGAGAAGTAGACATATAAATTGAACGACGCTTGGAGCACAAAATGGTGAACAAAGTATCCTTGGTAAAAAATGGCCCTGATTTATCTGAATTGATTCAGGGGTATTGGCGCGTAGCAGAGTGGGGCATGACGGCCAGTCAGCGCCTTTCATTTATGCAAAAGCACATTGAATTAGGTGTCACGACGGTCGACCATGCGGACATTTATGGCGGTTATGAGTGCGAACGTTTATTTGGTGAAGCGCTGGCATTGGATAAAAGTCTTCGCCATCAAATTGAGATAGTGACTAAGTGCAACATTATGCTGTGTGGGGATAAAAACCCTCAGCGTAAAGTGAATCATTATGACTCGTCGAAACAGCATATTATTGCCTCGGTGGAAAATTCACTGCGTAACTTACAAGTTGATAATATTGATGTGTTATTACTGCATCGCGCCGATGCTTTAATGAATGCTGATGAAGTGTCCGATGCATTTGCAAGCTTAAAAGCATCTGGCAAAGTGTCACATTTTGGCGTATCTAACTTTACCCCTCGTGGCTTTGAACTGCTTCAATCACGCTTAGATTCACCTCTTGTGACCAATCAGGTTGAGATTAATCCGCTTAACTTTGCGGCTGTTGATGATGGTACGTTAGATCTCATGCAAACTCTGCGCACTCGGCCTATGGCATGGTCTTGCCTTGCGGGTGGCGCTATTTTTCATGGTGATAATGAACAAGTGTCTCGAGTGAGAGAAGAACTAGAGGCGATTAAACAAGAAATTGGCGCAACCAGCATTGATCAAGTGATCTATGCATGGGTACGCAAGTTACCTTGTCTGCCTTTGCCAATTATTGGTTCTGGTAATATTGAGCGCGTACAGTCGGCTGTGCAGGCGCTTGAGCTATCATTAACTAACGAGCAATGGTATCGAGTGTGGGTTGCCTCTAAAGGTCATGGCGTGCCATAAAATGAGCTGATAAAAATAGGCCCTGGATTTCTGGGGCCTTGTCCCTAGGATTCTCAACTATGTTGGAAAGTAAGATAGGTTTAATCAGGCGAGCTAACCTTTTTAAAGGAGTGTTAGTTAAAGGGATATTAGTTAAAGGAGTATTAGTTGGTGGATTATTGTTGGCATTAACGGCGTGCACTGCCAAGTTAATGTACAAGAATATCGATTGGGTCATCCTTGAGTACGTTGATGATTATGTTACGTTAAACTCTGAGCAAGAAGAAATCCTCGAATTCCAACTGCAACAGTTGGCAACATGGCACCGCTCGCAAGAGCTTCCTCATTATCAAGCGCAGCTGCAAAGTTTGTATGATACGGACTTATCAACAGTCGATATGGCTTTTCTAGATGCACAGCAACTGACCTTCCGCGGGCATATTTCTCGCTTTACCCAAAAGGCCACTTCGGACGTATATTTAGTTTCTCGATCTATGAATCAAGCCCAAATTGATGAGTTTGTTGGAAATTTGACGCGGCAACATGAAGAGCTCACTAAAAAATATTCTCAAAGGACAGAGGCACAGGTTCGAGCCCAATATGTCGAGCGAATTGAGAAAATTTTGCGTCGCTGGCTGGGAACTATTTCCATAGAACAAAAAAGCATCGTCGAGCAATGGGTCAATAATATACAAAGAAACGATCAGCTGTGGGCACTGTATCGAATCACTACTCGCGATCGAATTAAGACCTTATTTGTGCGCCGAGATAATCCCTTCTTTTATCAACAAGAGTTAACCGCCCTTGTTAACCATCCAGAAAATGGCTACCCAACCGAGCTGACTAATAGATTGAAAATCAACCGAGAATTAGCCAATCAAAGCATTGTAAAGCTACTTGCCACTATTTCTGATGAGCAAAAGCAGCATTTCAGAGAGGAGGTGAAAGAGTGGCTAGATCTGGTTAAAGAGCTACAAATCGACTGATTTAAAACGACTGGAGCGTAATTTTTATAGTTTTTTAGCTTTTATTTTTCTAAAAAGATCTGACGATTTTCACATGCAACTACACGCTTAATGATTGCTTACATTTGTGTGGTTAATCTCTGCGTTTTTCAAGAATACACTGCCTGACTATTCATCATCTTGATATGTACGAACGCTGTTCGATATTGAGTGGTTATACCAATCGTAGTAAGCAAATGATTGGTATCATTGGTTTAACAAAGGTTGTTCAATGAAAAAATCTTTACTGGCAGTGAGCTTAATGAGTGCCTTCTTTTTAGTAGGTTGTGGCGAAGCAAAAAAAACACAGCGTGGTGGCGAGGCTCCAACGGTGGTGGTTGAGCCTGCTACCGTTATTTCTCATCAACCCAGCAAATCTTATGTAGGTCGCATAGAAGCGATTGAAGATGTTGATATTACCGCTCAAGTCACAGGCTACTTAAAGCAACGCCATTTTAAAGAAGGGCAAATAGTCGAAAAAGGACAGTTGCTCTACACCATTGAACCGTCTTCATTTAAAGCGCAAGTAGCCAGTGCCAAAGCATCGGTTGCTCAAGCATCTGCGCTATTAAAACGCGCCGAAAATGATTATAAACGTGCGAAAAACCTGTTGCCAAAGGGCAGTATTTCTCAGTCGGAATACGACAGTAAGCAAGCGGAAAAATTGGCTGCCTCAGCGCAACTTGAAGCGGCAAATGCCGAACTGTTATTAGCGCAAGTTAACCTGTCATACACCAAAATCACCGCCCCTTTTAGTGGCCGAATTTCCGATACTAAAGTCAGTACTGGTGATTTGCTTTCTCCTTCATCGGGCACTTTAACCACCTTGGTCAGTTTAGACCCAGTACATGCTTCGTTTCAGCTCAGTGAACGAGAGCGTTTACAATTTGGTTTTGATCAATACGAAGGCGATGGTGAATCCAATAACGGTGAAGTCGAAGTATCGGTGATGCTAGAGAACGGTCAGCAGCATCCCTATAAAGGTCGCTTAGATTTTGTCGGCAATCGCATCGACTTAACCACTGGCACATTAGCGGTGCGCAGTTTAGTGCCCAACACCGAGCATACGCTTTTACCGGGGCAGCACATTAACTTGGTGATTGCTTCCGCGCAAACTCAGCCTGCGGTAGTCATTCCGCGACGTGCGGTGCAAACCGATATTGCTGGGGACTTTGTGATGCTAAAAACCGATGGCAATATTGCCGAGCGACGTAATGTGGAGTTGGGCGTTCAAACCGCCTCTGGCGTTATCGTGAAAACAGGTCTGTCTAAGGACGACCAGATCATTGTTGGCGGTTTGCAACGCGTTCGTAATGGTATCGCGGTGCAAGTTGCATCAGCTAAAGTTGATAGCAAAATAAAAGAGTCGGAGCAATAATATGTTGAGTCGATTTTTTATCCAGCGCCCTAAATTTGCGCTGGTTATCTCTATTATTCTAACCCTTGCGGGCGCCATTTCATTGGCGGTTTTGCCTGTCTCAGAATACCCAAGAATTAGCCCACCTTCGGTGAGTGTGACCGCTTACTACACGGGCGCAAGTGCGGAAACCGTTGAACAAGCAATCGCAGACCCAATAGAAACCTCGGTTAATGGCGTAGAAGGCATGATTTACATGTCCTCTAAAAGTGCGAATGACGGTTCTTATAACTTGAATGTGACCTTTGATGTTGGCACTGATCCTGACATGGCGCAGGTGAACGTACAAAACCGAGTCACGCAAATAGAATCTAAGCTTCCTCCAGAAGTGCGCACAGTGGGAGTCACGGTAAAAAAACGCTCTCCAGATATGCTCATGGTGCTGAACTTTTATGCGCCTGATGGTCGATATGATGATCAGTTCTTAGTTAACTACGTCAACTTAAATATCAAAGACCAATTGACCCGAGTGAAGGGCATCAGTGAAGTCAACGTCATCGGCGGCGGCGAGTTTGCCATGCGTGTTTGGCTCGATCCTGAAAAGCTAGCAAGCCTTGGTCTGACGACCTCGGATGTATATGGCGCATTGTCTGAACAAAACATTCAAGTGGCGGCAGGTAAAGTGGGCGCTCCCCCTTATGACGAAGCCACAGATGTTACCTTTAATCTTGTGACTAAAGGGCGCTTAGCAAGCGTTGAAGAGTTTGAAAACGTCATGCTGCGCGCGAATCATAATGGTTCAGCGGTGTATCTAAAGGATGTGGCTCGTGTTGAGTTAGGCAAAAAGTTTTACGATGGAACAGGGCAGTTTCGCGGTGAAGATGCCTCAATTGTGATTCTTAGCTTGCAGTCGGATGCTAACGCCTTAGAAAGCGGCGAATTAGTGATGCAAACGCTGGATAACATGAGTGTTAACTTCCCAGATGGCATGGCCTATGAGAGCAGTTATGACACCACCTTATTTGTGGAAGAGTCGATAAAAGGGGTAATCAAAACTCTAATTGAAGCCATTTTATTGGTTATCGCCGTCACCTATTTATTCCTTGGCAGTGCGCGCGCGACTTTGATTCCTGTGGTGGCGATTCCGGTGTCATTGATTGGTACGTTTGCGGTGATGCAAATGACCGGATTTACCATCAATACAGTGACTTTGTTTGGTCTGATTCTAGCCATCGGTATTGTGGTGGATGATGCCATTTTGGTGATTGAAAATGTCGATACCACCATGGCAAAAGATCCCTCTTTATCACCGCGCAAAGCGACCTTAAAGGCGATGAAAGAGGTGACTGGCCCCATTGTGACTTCCACTTTGGTTTTACTAGCGGTATTTCTGCCTGTTTCTATGCTCCCCGGCATTACCGGCATCATGTATCGCCAGTTTGCCTTGACCATTTGTATTTCGGTGGTGATTTCATCAATTAACGCGTTAACGCTATCGCCTGCGCTGTGTTCGTTGGTGCTAAAGAAAGGTGGTGGCAATACCGCAAGTTGGTTTAAAGCCTTTAATAAAGGTTTGGATAAAGTGACCGCGGGTTATGGGCGATTGGCGGGGTTTTTAGTAAGAAAAGGCATTTTGCTGGTCATCTTCTTTATGGTGGCGGTTGCCGCAGTCACTTATCTTGGCAAAACCACCTCAACAGCGTTTGTGCCTCAAGAAGATAAAGGTATTTTGTTGGTTAACGTTCAGCTACCCGATTCTGCATCATTATCACGTACCGAAGTAGTGGTTGAGGATCTGGTTGAGCTGTTTGAGCAAGAGCCGGGCGTGGAAGGGATAACGGTTGCGACAGGTTATGCCTTTATGACTGGAGCGGCTGCATCTAACGGTGCATCACTGTTTATTAAGCTAAAACCGTGGGATGAACGTACTGCTTTAGAAGGTGATCATTCATCATTTGCAATCTCTGGGCGGATTAATGCCAAATCTAGAGCGCAGATCCCTGATGCGGTAGTGTTTGCATTGGGGCCTCCGGCAGTGCCGGGTATGGGCTCTGCATCAGGCTTTGAATTTGTTCTAGAAGATACGCTAGGGCGCAGTCGCAGTGATTTAGCTCAGCTTATGAATGATGTGATCACTGAGGCCAATAAGCAGCCAGAAATTGCTCACACGTTTAGTACATTTCGCGCCAATGTCCCTCATTATTACGTGGATATTGACCGCAATAAAGCTAAGCAATTAGGGATCTCTCTAACGGATATTTTCCAAACGTTGCAGGGCAATTTAGGCTCAATGTACGTCAATGATTTCACCATGTTGGGTAAGAACTTTCGCGTTACTATGCAAGCGGATGGCAAGTATCGTTCATCTATGGATGATTTAGGGCGATTCTTTGTTCGCAGTCAGGACGGGGTGATGGTGCCATTGAGCACTTTGATTACCTACGAGCAAGTATTTGAGCCTGATGTGGCGTGGCGTTATAACATGTATCGCTCGGCGGTGATCCAAGGACAACCTGCTCCGGGTTTCTCCAGTGGTGACGCCATTGAAGCAATGGAGCGCGTGGCAGGTGAAATGCTGCCTCAAGGCTATCAATACGAATGGACAGGTATGGCTTACCAAGAAAAGCTGGCAGGTAATCAGGCTATCTACGCATTTGCCTTGGCTCTGATCTTTATCTACCTGTTTATGGTGGCGCAGTATGAGAGTTGGACCATTCCGATTGCGATTATTTTAGTGGTGCCAGTGGCCACATTAGGCTCATTTATTGCGCTGAATTTGGCAGGGATCCCCCTTAACTTATATGCGCAGATAGGATTAGTTCTGCTCATAGCGTTGGCGGCAAAGAATGCAATCTTGATTGTTGAATTTGCCAAGAATGAGCGCGAACAAAATAACCTAGAAATCGACAAAGCGGCAGTAATGGGCGGAATACTACGATTTAGAGCGGTGAACATGACCTCATGGTCCTTTATCTTAGGTATTTTCCCGTTGGTATTTGCCAGTGGCGCGGGCAATATTAGTCAAAACTCACTGGGTATTTCTCTGATTGGTGGCCTGTTATGTGTGCTACTTGCTGGTACGTTATTGATTCCGGGCTTCTACGCCATGATTCAAAAGCTGCGAGAAAAAGCCCACGGCGGTAGCACTAAGCTGGTGGATCTTGATGACGAATAATACTGCTGTGTAATTATTGTCTAAAGTAAAAAAAGGGTCATACGTTACGGTATGACCCTTTTTTATTAGGGTTTCTTCTCTATGAAGAGAAAGCTATTTTGCCTGTGACACTTCATCAAGCAAATACAAAATCGATTGATACGGTATTCCGCTGTGATGAGACAGACCAATTTCACAGGTTTTACTGTTACTAAAGCCGCGACTGCAATCACTTGGTACTTGCTCTTTTAAAGGGTGTACCGCTGCTTCATTAAGCTCTGGTGTGGTAAAGCCTTTATCACCCGCCCAGCCACAACATTGAATATGCTCAGGTATAATCACCTTTGATGTACAGGCATTGGCAAGGGTTAACATGGTTTGTTCTAGCCCCATGCGTCTGGAGCTGCAAGTCACGTGCAGCATCACAGGCTCATCGAGTGGCGTGACGGCCAAATGCTCTAGCAAGTACTGCTGGGCAAATCCCGCCGGCTCCAGTATTTCAAGAGGCTGAGTAAATTGCTCAATGCTGCGTTTAGCACAAGGGCTGGTATCCATCAGTACGGGATATTTGCCTTGTTCAGTGGCTTGCCATAACACGGCCTCTAACTGGTTGGCCTTTGATGAGGCAATATCGTTCATCCCTTTGCTGTCATAAGGCATACCGCAGCACTGCTCGTTTAACTGTTTAGGAATAATTACTTCAAAGCCTGCTTTATCTAGCAGTGAAAGAGTGACTTCGGTAAGCGGTCTTTGGTCTTGGGCGTCGTTTTGCTGTCCCATATTACGACTGGCGCACGAAGGCATATACACCACTTTTTTATCTGCGGTAAAAGCGCGCTTTTGTGTCTCTTTCTCTACATCAAAGTTATTGGCTTGCGGGTATTCTTTTAGCCAAATTGGCGTTGCCTGTTTGGTGATAGAACGCACGCCATTAACCAGTTTGCCAACGGTTTTTTCACTGGTGATTTTTATGGCCGATTGATTGATTTTAAGTCCGGTTTTGGCAAGCTTTGCTGTGCTTGCAAAATGATCGGCGGTCCATTTGGCAATCGGAGTGAATTTTTGATACTTGGCGGTGCGCAGCTGCTTAACCAAATCGCCAGTGTTAATGCCGACAGGGCATCGCTCAGCACATAAGCCTGTAGCGGCGCAGGTGTCAATACCTTGATAGTTAAAGGTTTTCTCAAGCTCCGAGGCTTCGATGGTTTCGCCTGCATTTTTTCTGCGTTGCAACTCTCGGTACAATACAATTCTTTGTCTAGGGGATAAGGTTAAGGTTCTTGATGGGCAGACTGGCTCACAAAAGCCACACTCAATACAGCGATCGACAATAGGATCTGCCGCAGGCATCGGCTTTAAGTTTTCAATGTGCGAATGCGGGTTATCATTAATGATAACGCCGGGGTTAAACAGACCTTGCGGATCAAACAAGGCTTTGATTTGTTGCATTAAGGCGTAGCCTTCTTGCCCCCATTCAAGCTCCACATACGGCGCCATATTACGCCCTGTGCCGTGTTCCGCTTTTAATGAGCCTTGGTATTTAACCGCGACCAATTCGGCCACGTCATCCATGAAGTTGCCGTATCGCTCAACTTCGGATGGTTTATCAAAGCCTTGAGTAAACACAAAGTGCAGGTTGCCTTCCAGTGCGTGCCCAAAAATAATCGCTTCACTGTACTGATATTTATCAAACAACCCTTGCAGATCGCGAATGCCATTGGCGAGATTTTCGACAGGGAACGCCACATCTTCAATGATGACGGTTGTGCCCACTTCACGCACCGCGCCAACCGCAGGAAACATCCCTTTGCGAATGCCCCACAGCGTTGCCACCATTTTGGCTTCACTGGTGAATGCAATGGATTGAGTAATGGTGTAATCAGCCAGCGTTTGCATGACCGTGGCACATTGAGCATCAAGCTGAGCTTGGCTACTGGCGTGTGATTCAATCAAGATAGCCGTTGCATCAAGGTCGAGATCTTTGATGAACGCTGGCATGCCATCTTTATCGGCAACCGATCGTAGCGCGCGTCCATCCATTAACTCCACAGCTGCAACCGGCAGTTTTGAGAGGGTGGTAACTGCAAGGCTTGCTTCTTCAATGGTTGAAAAGACCAACAACGCGGAGGCTTTATTGGCGTGTTCAATCACGGTGTTATAAGTGATCTCAGCAATAAAGCCGAGTGTGCCTTCAGAACCCACCATCAAATGTTGAATTACATCGATAGGGTCGTGATAATCCACCAAGGCATTTAACGCATAGCCAGTGGTGTTTTTTAAACGATATTTGTGTCTGATTTTCTCAGCAAGGGCTGGGTTATCTCGCACGCTTTCACACAAGGCTTGGATGCCTTCAATCAGCTCTGGTTTAGTAGCAATAAACTCAGCAATACTCTCTTTTGAACTGGTATCAAGGTGCGTGCCATCGCTAAACACAAGCTTCATGCTATCCACGGTTTTATAGGAGTTGTGCGCGGTACCACAACACATACCACTGGCATTGTTGGCGGCAATCCCTCCGATTTTACAAGTATTGATGGACGCAGGATCAGGGCCGATTTTACGCTGATAAGGGGCGAGGTATTTATTGGCATCAGCGCCGATAACGCCCGGTTGCAACACGATTTTATTGCCTCCATCGATAATTTCATGCTGTCGCCAGTCATCGGTTAAGGTGATTAATACCGAGTCTGACAGAGCTTGTCCTGAGAGACTGGTGCCTGCGGCGCGAAAGGTGCAGTGAATGCCGAACTCTCGACAGCTATTGATCGCAAAAGTCACTTCATCTAGGTTTTTAAGTCGTAACACGATTTTGGGAACCAATCGATAAAAACTGGCATCGGTACCGTAAGCCAGTCGTTTTGCTTGTTGAGTGATAATGCGTTTAGCATCAATTTTTTCTGCCAATCGCGTTTCAAGGTGTTGATAAGTCGCTGTTGAGAGTGCCTTGGTCATTGAATACTTCCTAGTGAATGACGGTTACGGTTTGATGATGTTGTATTGCTTTGTTATGAATTGCTTTTTTATGTATTACTTTTTATGTACTGCTTTTTCGCAATTTATAAGCGGTTAATCAGCGAATCCGCGGATAGATCTTGGATGGATTTTGCTCCAGTTAAGGTCATGGCAACGCGCATTTCTTTGTCGTACAGATCAAGCAAGTTCTCCACCCCTTTGCCACCTTGCGCGGCAAGTGCGTAAACAAAAGAGCGCCCCAGTAACGTACAGTCAGCGCCTAATGCCAGCATGCGTACCACATCAAGTCCGGTGCGAATCCCAGAATCGGCAAGAATTTTAATGTCACCTTTCACCGCATCGGCAATGCTAGGTAATGCTTTGGCGGTAGATAACACGCCATCTAATTGCCTGCCGCCGTGGTTAGAGACCACGATGCCATCTGCGCCAAATCGAACCGCATCCTTGGCATCGTTTTCATCAAGAATGCCTTTGATGACCATAGAACCGTCCCAACTATCGCGGATCCACTCGAGATCCTTCCATGAAATCGAAGGGTCAAAATTCGCGCCTAACCAGCCGATATAATCTTCAAGTTTAGTGGGTTCACCGCGATAGGTTGAAATATTGCCCAGATCGTGAGGCTTGCCTAAAACGCCAACATCTAACGCCCAACTTGGATGACACATCGATTGTAAGATGCGGCGGATATTGGCATTAGGGCCGCTCATTCCTGAGTGCATATCACGATAACGCGCCCCCGGTACGGGCATATCCACGGTAAAGACTAAAGTGGTTACGCCGGCGGCTTTAGCGCGCTCCAATACATTGCGCATGAATCCGCGATCTTTTAGTACATAAAGCTGAAACCACATTGGACGTTCGATGGCAGGGGCGACTTCTTCAATAGGGCATACAGAAACGGTCGATAGGGTAAAAGGAATGCCTTTGTTTGCTGCCGCTTTGGCCGCTTGCACTTCACCGCGACGAGCGTACATACCGGTCAGCCCAACCGGGGCAAGCGCAATGGGCATCGCCAGTTTTTCGCCAAACAATTCAGTCTCTAAACTGAGGTCAGACATATTTCTTAATACGCGCTGCTTGAGAGCCACTTCACCAAGATCTTGAGTATTGTGCTTTAAAGTTCGCTCGTCATAAGAGCCACCATCAATGTAGTGAAATAGAAATGGAGGAAGCTTTTTCTTGGCAACGGCGCGGTAATCAGTAGAAGAGGAAATGATCATAATTATTGTTCTCGTGTCTTCGTGATTGAAAGGTGAAGCTGTATTGGCTTTTATTTTAGTGGTTCTGTTTTTGTTGGTGGTACTTACTTGTAGTCACTTATTTGTAGCAACTGACTTGTAGAAAGTGACTGATAGTAAACAGTTTAGGGCGCAAATATTGCGCCCTAATTGATTGCAGTCGCTACTTCACCAATATGTCGGTAAATTGGAATCCGTAGATCACAAGCATGCCGATAATGCCGGTCATGATGAGGTAGTAGAGGGTAGGGATAACGGTCTTACGCAATACCGCGCCTTCGCGACCAAGTAGCCCCACTGTTGCAGATGCGGCAACAACGTTGTGAATGGCAATCATGTTACCTGCCGCCGCACCAACGGCTTGCAGGGCAACCATGATTACGCTCGAGATATTTAATGTTTGCGCCACTTCAAACTGGAACTGGCTGAACATCATGTTAGAAACCGTATTCGAACCTGCAATGAATGCCCCTAGCGC
This sequence comes from Vibrio sp. UCD-FRSSP16_30, assembly GCF_001676025.1. Taxonomy (GTDB): domain Bacteria; phylum Pseudomonadota; class Gammaproteobacteria; order Enterobacterales; family Vibrionaceae; genus Vibrio. The sequence goes on along the minus strand of NZ_LZFW01000014.1, from coordinate 80,570 downwards.
GCCAATAGTGGCACTGAGCATTGGGAAGGCTGAGCCTACAATGTCTGAGGCAAAGTTTGCTGTGGTGACTGGCATACTAGCAAGGTCAGCACCGTTAATGCCTGAGTTAATAAAGATACGCACCATAGGGATGGTAAACAGCAATACAAAACCTGCGCCAATCAGGGTTTTACTGGATTCGCCAAAAGCATTACTTAGAGCTTTAACGCCGCCAGATTGTAGGAGTACCGCCAGTAGCGCCACAAAGACTAAGATGCCGCCCGGTAGATAAAGAGGCTGAATAGAGGTGCTAATGCCAGTCTCACCCAAGATGTTGCCAAACGAAAGGCTGACGCTTTGTAACATTCCTTTAAATTCAGGGCTAACACGGCTCGCCACTAGGATGAGCGCAAGCATCACATAAGGTGCCCATGCTTTTGCAAGGCTCATAGGCGTGCCGGTAGTTTTCTCTTTTAGATCAATCTTTAAAGAGCCTAGCCATTCTGCTGGCCATTTATCTTCGCTATCAAAATCCCACTGTTTTTTAGGAACTAAGAAGCCTTTTTTAGCCGCCGTGACCACAATGGCTAGACCAATCATGCCACCAATTAGAGATGGGAATTCAGGACCAAGGAAAACACCCGTTAACGCGTAAGGAACGGTAAATGCAAGGCCGGCAAAGACTGCGAACGGCAGAATGTCTAAGCCTTCTTTCCAGCTGCGATTTTTACCAAAGAAGCGTGTCAGCATGACGGCCATTAATACTGGAATTAACGTACCAACAATGGCGTGAATGATAGCAACACTGGAGGTGATTTGTTGTAGATAAATATCCCATGTAGAGCCATGCACAAGCAGTGATTCACCAATGTTATGAGTATCTAAACCTCGGTTTACCCCAACAATAATAGGCGTACCGACCGCGCCAAAAGAGACGGGCGTAGACTGAATCATCATGCCCATCAGTACCGCGGCAAGAGCTGGGAAACCAATGGCAACTAATAGTGGCGCTGCAATGGCGGCAGGTGTGCCAAATCCTGAAGCGCCTTCAATGAATGAGCCAAAACACCACGCAATGATGATCGCTTGAATGCGTCGGTCACAAGAAATGTCAGTAAAGCCATTTCGTATCACCGTGATTGCGCCTGTGTGCTTAAGAGTGTTTAACAAGAAGATAGCACCAAAGACAATCCAAAGTACCGAGACAGTAATGCCTAAGCCTTGAAAAATAGAAGCAATGACTCGGTTTGCCGACATATCCCAGCAAAGTAGGGCGATGACAACGGTCAGGGCAAATGCCACTGGCATTGCTTTTTTTGCGGGCCAGTTAAGGCCGACAAGTAGTATCGCCGCGATAACAATTGGCGAGAAGGCCACCAGGGCCAGTACGGTTTCACTCATAGGTATACTTCCTCGTACGTTTGCATGACATAGCGAACGGTTTCGCTATGTCATGAAAGTATCTTGTAATGGTTTTGTTAACTGACCGTGAATTTAATCCTTTATTTTTTGTTGATATAGAGAAATAATGAAAATAATTGTTTCCAAAAATGACGTAATACGATGCGAGCAGATGATTTAATTTTGTTTTCTCAAGTAGTAGAGTTGGGAAGTTTTAGTAAGGTCGCAGATAAAAATAACCTTACAAATTCGGTAGTTAGCAAAAGAATTGCCAGATTAGAGGAGAATGCAGGAGCGTAGCTGCTCTATCGAACCACACGTAAACTCACTCTGACTGAGGCGGGTAAGGTGTTGTTAAATAAAGCGAAAAATGTGACACAAGCCACCCAAGAAGCCAAGGACGCCATTTCGGGTTTTGGTGAAAAGATTTCAGGGCACATAAAAATGTCGGTGCCGACCATCTCTGGCGAATTAATCTTAGCGGATGCCGTTGCCGAGTTCTGTAATCAAAACCCCGGCTTATCGGTAGATATGTCACTGAAAAATCGCTTTGTCGACCTGGTAGAAGATGGCTACGACTTAGTGATTCGCACAGGGCACCTTGAGGATTCAAGCTTAATCGCGCGCCATATTATTGACTCGCAGTGGGTGGTGTGTGCATCGCCCTCCTACATCGCCAGAAATGGCGCACTGACTCATCCGCAAGATCTGGTCAAGCATAACTGTCTGCAATACGCCTATCAGACAACGGGAGCCAGCGAATGGGAATTTAAAGGTGACAATGGCAATTATATGATTAAGGTCTGCGGTGGTTTTACGACCAACAACGCCACGGCGCTAAGAAAATCAGCATTAGGAGGGCATGGCATTGCTTATGTTCCGAGATGTTTGGTTTATCAAGATTTTCTAAATGGGGATCTCATTGATATTTTCCCTGAGCAGGTAGGCAAGAAGTTAGGCATTTATGCGGTGTATCCGTTTACCCGTCAACCACCCAATAAAGTGAAATTGCTCATAGAGCACATTCGTAAACGTTATCTGGCAATAGGTTATTGTTTTTAGACTAGCGAATGTTGAACTCAGTTGATTTCAATACCCGCTAAGTGCTGAAGTATGACTAATCAACAAGCTCAATATCTAGACTTTGCAGTAGATTGAGCGCTTCATGGCGTGAGAATTTCGCTCCGCTTAGGCGATTGTTATTTAAGTCGATGGAAAGATTTGATGATTCACTAAAATCGACTTTTTCAAGATTAGTGCGCATAAATAGGCTGTGGCTAAAATCGCAATAGGTCATCTCGGACTGAGAAAAATCCCCTTCGCGAAAATCTGCGTCATGCAATTTACATTCAAGCATAGTGAGTTCTTGCAAGGTTAAACCAAACCATGAGCAATCATTTAAAATGCATTGCTTAAACGACAGTTCACAATCGGCGTGAAAACTTGGCCAGTGCGCTGTTGTCCAATCAATCCCCACCAATTTACTTTCCTCAAAGCTCACTTGATACCAACGACAATTGGGGATTTTTAGCAGGCTTAGATTGCAGCGTACAAACGAGCAATTAATAAATCGACAGTTATTGAGGCGAGTTTGCGATAAATCACAGTCGATAAATTCACACTCTTCAAATTCAATATCATCAAAAGCCTCATCGACAAGTGACACTTTGCTAAAACTCTCATCATAGTATTGCTGGTGGTTTTTCATCTTAGTATCCAATGTCTGCTTTTAGTGACAGTGAACAGTACTTGTTAAACAAAAAAGTGTCTACAAAGGAACACTTAATGTGTCTGTTTTATGAGTCAATATCGATACGTTTTGTCTGTTTCTATGGGTCATTTATCACCCATTTTCTCATCGTTATATTCAAACTAAGTATGACCTGTCGCTCTAACCGGCTGATATGTAATCAATTCATGTCTTTTTATTGTTTGTGGCATAGGGATTGCTACTAGGTTGGCAACTGTACCCATAGATGGGGCAGATTGACCCTCAAGGAGATTCGACATGTTTAAACCCCTCACTTTGTTATCCGTTTCGGCGTTAACGCTTGCCAGCTTTAATGCCAGTGCAAATTGTGACGACGGAGAAATTGTCATCAAGTTCAGCCACGTAACCAATACTGATAAACACCCAAAAGGTATTGCCGCTTCGCTACTTGAACAGAGAGTGAATAGTGAAATGAACGGTAAAGCGTGTATGCAGGTCTTCCCCAATTCGACGCTTTATGATGATGACAAAGTGCTAGAGGCTTTGCTTAACGGTGATGTTCATCTGGCCGCACCGTCCCTATCAAAATTTGAGAAGTTTACTAAGAAATACCGAATTTTTGATTTGCCATTTTTGTTTGAAGATGTTGATGCTGTAGACAGATTCCAGAACTCTGACGCGGGGGAGAAGCTGAAAAATGCCATGAAACGCCGCGGCTTAGTCGGGTTGCAATTTTGGCATAACGGCATGAAGCAGATGTCGGCAAATAAACCTTTGTTGATGCCCGAAGATGCCAAAGGACTTAAATTCCGTGTACAGGCATCGGATGTATTGGTGGCGCAGTTTGAACAGCTCGGTGCTAACCCTCAGAAAATGTCATTTAAAGAAGTGTATGGCGGTCTGCAAACCAAGGTTATTGATGGTCAGGAAAATACGTGGTCGAACATTTACGGTAAGAAATTTTTTGAAGTGCAAGATGGTGTCACCGAAACCAATCACGGCATTTTGGATTACCTAGTGGTGACATCAAATGATTTTTGGACGGAACTGCCCGATGATGTGCGCAGTCAGCTAGATACCATTTTAACCGAAGTCACCATGGCTCGAAATTCAGAATCGGCCAAGGTCAACCAAGCGAACAAAGAGAATGTCATTGCCGCTGGTGGCACTGTGAGAACCTTAACACCAGAACAGCGCCAAGCTTGGGTGGAGGCATTGCAACCGGTGTGGAAGAAATTTGAAAAAGACATTGGCTCTGAGCTGATTGATGCGGCCTTAGCGTCTAATAAATAAGGTGACCTATACCAATCTCGATAGGCGCTCATTTCCCTATTGAGATTGGTTTACGGTATTAGAACGGCTTATGGAATTAAGTAATTAAGCAATTAAGCAATTAAGCAATAAAATTAGGCTATGGACGTGAGTAACTGATGATGGAAGATAAACATCAAACACAATCAGCGTGGGCGCGCATTGGCAAAGTAACGGATAACTTTGAAGAGACCTTAATAGCGTTTTTTCTTGGAACAATGACGCTACTGACCTTTGCCAATGTCGTGATGCGTTATGTCTTTAATGACAATATTTTATGGGCATTAGAGCTAACAGTATTTTTATTTGCTTGGCTGGTGTTAGTGGGTGCTTCCTATGGCGTGAAAAAACATTTTCATATTGGTGTTGATGCCTTCATAAATATCCTTCCTCAGCGAGCACGCCAAGTGTGCGCCATGTTATCGGTCATCTCCTGTCTTGCATTTGCGCTATTGCTATTAATTGGTTCTTGGAAATATTGGTACCCGTTTGCCACCGAGCGTGCATGGTATGAAACAGATGATATCCCGATGTTGCAATTGCTTCAGTTTATGTCTGATTGGCTTAATGAAGGGGAGCGTTACGAGAAGCTGCCAAGATTCATTCCTTATATGGCATTGCCGATTGGTATGGTAATGCTGACCTTTCGCTTTGTTCAAGCCGCAGTTGCAATTTTCAGTGGTAAAACAGACCGCCTGATCGCAGGGCATGAAGCGGAAGAAGAGCTAGAGCAACTAAAACACGACAGCGCCAACATCGCTGAAAAGGGAGAGTAGACGATGGCGGTTTTAGGGCTATTTATCATGGTGATCCTATTTATGTTGATTGGCGTACCTATCGCTGTATCACTAGGGCTTGCCAGTATTTTATTTTTATTAATTCATTCCGATGCCTCACTGGCTTCCGTAGCGCAAACGCTGTTTAACGCTTTTGAAGGGCACTACACACTGCTGGCCATACCTTTCTTTATACTAGCGTCAAGCTTTATGGCGACAGGTGGAGTGGCTCGTAGAATTATCCGTTTTGCTATCGCATTGGTCGGATGGTTTAGAGGCGGTTTAGCCATGGCATCGGTGGTGGCGTGTATGATGTTTGCCGCTCTTTCTGGATCATCTCCTGCCACAGTGGTTGCCATTGGTAGCCTTGTTATTGTCGGCATGGTGAAAAATGGCTATAGCAAAGAATTCGCCGCAGGAGTGATTTGTAATGCGGGGACATTAGGCATTTTAATTCCTCCATCGATTGTGATGGTGGTGTACGCGGCGGCAACCGATGTGTCGGTAGGGCGAATGTTTCTTGGCGGCGTCATACCGGGTTTACTGGCGGGGGTGATGCTCATGATTGCCATTTATATTGCCGCTAGAATCAAAAAATTGCCCGCACAACCCTTTGCCGGATGGCGAGAAATTGGCGCTTCGGCGCGAGATGCCAGTTGGGGCTTACTGCTGATTGTCATTATTTTGGGCGGTATTTATGGCGGAGTCTTTACTCCAACAGAGGCGGCCGCAGTAGCGGCGGTGTATGCGTTTTTAATTGCTAACTTTGTCTATAAAGACATGGGGCCGTTTGCCGATAAATCGAACCGCAAACCTCTGCTACTCAAAGTGATGCAAACCTTGGTACACAAAGATACCAAAGAGACCTTGTTTGAAGCCGGTAAACTGACCATTATGTTGCTGTTTATCATTGCTAATGCATTGATACTAAAGCACGTTTTAACCGAAGAGCGCATACCTCAGCTCATTACCGAGTCCATGCTTTCAGCTGGCCTTGGGCCGATCACTTTCTTGATAGTAGTGAATATACTGCTGTTGATTGGCGGGCAATTTATGGAGCCATCGGGGCTGCTGATCATTGTCGCGCCATTGGTGTTCCCAATCGCCATTGCTCTGGGCATCGACCCAATCCATCTTGGTATTATGATGGTGGTGAATATGGAAATCGGGATGATCACCCCTCCGGTGGGGCTAAATTTATTTGTAACAGCAGGGGTTGCAAAAATGTCCATGCTCGGGGTGGTGAAAGCCGCACTGCCTTGGGTTGGTGTGATGTTTTTGTTTTTGATTATCGTTACTTACGTACCATGGGTCTCGACTTGGCTTCCGACCCTATTAATGGGGCCGGAGATCGTGACTAGATAATGGTGACTCAATAATCGCGAATAGATAAATAGCGACTAGGTAATGACTAATCAGCCTTATAACTGTCTTTATCTAGCTCGTAACGCTGCATCTTGTCGTAAAGGGTTTTACGGGCAAGTTGCAGCGTTTGCATGGTATGTTTGATACTGCCGTGATTATCTATCAAGGCTTGCTCAAGGGTATAGCGTTCAAATTCAGCCACTTGTTGCGCCAGACTTAGCTCTGACTGACTGAGTTCCGACTGATTGTCTTCAGTCAATGATTCTAAGGTTAGCTTACCAAGCAGGACGAATCTTTCTGCCATGTTCCTCAGTTCTCGCACGTTACCCGGCCAGTCATGATTGAGCAATAAGCTGAGATCGTGAGGGCTGAGGGCTTGCTGGGTTTTAGCGTATCGCGAAGCGGCGACCAGTAAAAAATGATGAAACAAAGTGGCAATGTCTTCTTTTCTGTCACGTAAAGGCGGCAGATCTAAGGTGACGATATTTAAGCGATAGTATAAATCCTCCCGAAAATGGCCCTGTTGCGCGGCTTGTTTAAGGTCGACCTTAGTTGCGGCAATCACGCGAATATCGATAGGAATCAACGTATTTGATCCTACGCGCTCAATGCTTCTCTCTTGCAATACTCTTAATAAGCGAATTTGTGCCTGCATTGGCATCGATTCGATTTCATCCAGAAATAAAGTGCCGTTCTGAGCGTATTCCAACTTGCCGATACGCCGACTTTCCGCACCGGTAAACGCGCCTTTTTCATGACCATAAAGCTCACTTTCAATTAGGTTTTCCGGTATTGCGCCGCAATTGAGCGCCACAAAGTTGTTGTCTCGGCGAGCGCTTTGTTCATGTAAAGAGCGCGCGACTAATTCTTTACCTGTTCCTGTCTCACCAAAAATTAAAATATCAGCAGAAGTGTCGGCAATTTGGGTAATAGTTTGTTTTAACTGCAATATATTCGGCGTGTTGCCAATGATGCGCGGACCTAAAGTTTGACTGGCTTTTAATGAGTCGCGCAGACGTTTATTTTCGACCGTCAGCTGATGCTTTTCTATCGCCCGTTTGCTTGTATCGAGCAGGCGATCGGTTGCAAAAGGCTTTTCGATAAAATCATAAGCGCCTTTGTGCATCGCCTCAACGGCCATAGAGATGTCGCCATGGCCAGTAATTAATATCACTGGTAATTCTGGACGCTGTTGATTGAGTTTTTCGAGTAGAGACAGTCCTGAAATACCCGGTAATCGAATATCGGAAATAATTACATGTGGCGTGCATGTACTTAATGCCTTGAGTGCTTGCTCGGCATTTTCAAAAAACTGCGCCTCGATTTCTTCGAGCTCAAAGCTTTGTTTAAGAGCACTGCGAATCTCTTGCTCATCATCAATAATAAAGGCATCGCATACGGTCATATTAAGTCTGCTCCTTAGCCATGGTGTTATTTTTCTTGGTCAGTAATGAAATGGTGAATCGAGCGCCGTCCATAGGGCTGGTCTCATAGGTGAGTTGCCCATCAAAGCTTTCAATAATTTGTTTGGAAATAGACAGTCCTAATCCCAAACCATTGTCTTTAGTGGTAAAAAAAGGCTCGAATAATTGATTGTGTAGGTCTTTGCTAACGCCGCATCCATTGTCATCAATATGAATAAATAACGTGCCGCTAGCGTTATTATCCAGTGATATACAAAGTTGAGGGTTATCTAAGGTGCGAATTTCTTGCATCGCATTGGTCAGTAAATTAACCAACACTTGCTCAAGTTGAATTGGGTTTGCCCAAATTTGAATCTTTGATAGCGGCATATCATGCGGCGTTTCAGACCGATCCAAAGGAAGATTAAGCGTAAGGCTGAGTGCATTAAATTGCGGTTTTAATAGAGCTTGGGTGGATAATAATATGGGTTCAAGATGTGTGTAGCTGAGATCATTACGTCCTGATTTTTTAGCAAAAGAGCGTAGTTGTTGGCTGATGTTAGCCATTCGCTGAGTGAGAGCAGAAATACGCTGAAAATTTTCAGATGCTTGTTGAGATTTGCCTTTTACAAGATAGCGCAAGCCATTCTCTGCATAACTGCGTATAGCCGCCAGTGGATTATTTAACTCATGGCTAATGCTGGTGGAAAGTTGCCCAAGCAGTGCCAATTTAGCGGCCTGAATAAGCTCATCTTGAGTTTGTCTCAGCTGAGTTTCTGCCTCGCTGCGCTGACGAATTTCTACATGCAGTTCAGCAGTTCTTTCAAGGACTTGAAATTCGAGTTTTTGTTTTGCTTGAGCCTGAATTTTATCTATTTGCTGATGCTTCAGGTGCTGATGGCGAATCAATAGCAGTAGCAATAAAATTACGCCAAACACTAAGCTAATAATCACTAAGTAATTGACTAATGCCCAATAAATGTGAGTGGTAGGTAGAAGACTTCTGAGATTTAATTTGGCTCTAGGAAATTGCTCAACTAAGGTAATAAACTCGCCGCTAATATGCGAGTCCTTTAGAGTAAGAGTCGTTGATTTAAGATTTAGATCGCCAATGGTATTTAAGGGCTGAATATCGGCATTAAGATATTGTCTGCTGTGTTTTATTTTCCCTAGCGTCTCATCGGATAGTGAGGTTAAGCTTTTAAACAGTAAAGCGGGTCGATTGGACATGAAAATGATGTTGTTATCATCGGTGGCAATAAATATTCCCTGACTTTGTTGCCATGTTGATTCTATCGCCGTTAGTTCAATTTTTATGACGATGACACCGATTATTTCAGCGGCGTACACCACAGGAAAACCATAATAATAGCCCCTAACGCCTGAGCTTACTCCGAGCGCGAAATACTCACTGTTATCACCTTGAATGGCTTGCTTAAAATAAGGGCGAAAGGCAAAGTTTTTGCCGATAAATGAACGTTGCAGTGACCAATTACTTGCCGCAATCGTGGTGCCATAAGCGTTGAGAAGGTAGGTGTCGGTAGCAGAAACTACTTGATTGACGTGCGTTAAATACCGATTTGTAATTTCAATTTGCGCGCTGTTATCTGGAGAGAGTAGCGCGTTAATTAATGCTTTATCTTTTGAGATAAGCTCGGGAATGTGACTGAATTTATCAAGCTCGCTGCTAATGTAATGAGAAAGCTTTTCCAGTTGTACTTTTTGTTTATCGATGAGGTCTTGTTTAGTTTGTTGCCACACCCATTGCCCTCCAAAAAGCAGCGTAGTGAGAAACAAAAATAATATGAGTATAAATTGGCGCATCATCAGCAGTAAATGATAAACAACCTAGCAAATGAGAGATGCAAAAAGTATATGTTATCGCGCTGAAGTGAGAGGGATATTTTATCAATAATGGGTGGAAGTGAGAGATGGATAGGCAAATAAAAACGCGAAACCGGGCTGGGTTTCGCGCTATCTAGTAAACAAACAGTGACGGTTATTTTTTACCGTGACTTTGCTTATCTTCTACCGTTAGTTCACGGATTTTACGGCTGATATCGCGACGAGTTTTCGAGATTTCAGCGCTAGTGATGATATGGTCATCAACACGATCGTCATAATCAGCTTTCATGTTTTTCACAATACCGATGATTTCATCATGGCTCATGTTTGGCTTGATGTAATCCATCAGATTATCTAACAAATCAGCACGTTTGCGATTATCACGAATTTTATTTTCGTGATCGATGATTTCGCGTTTAAGTTTATTTTTCTGACGAGCCAAGTTTACAATTTCGTATACATTGTTCATTTTCTGTCCTTAAAGCTAATATTCACTGAGGAAATTAAACCACAAGCTTAGGTAAACATACAGAGGGAAAAGCATCCATTTTTAATTGTTGTTCGCTTTTCTTACATTCGAAGCAAAATGAGCATAAATTCATACACTAACTATCGCAACCTAACCAATACTTGCATACAATCTTAGTAAATAAAATATTAAGACGGAATTTGAGAATGTTATTGCAATTATCTGCATTAGAAGCACGCATTATTGGTTGTCTGATCGAAAAAGAAGTGACCACTCCTGATTATTACCCTTTAAGTTTGAATAGCTTAACAACGGCATGTAATCAAAAAAGCAATCGTGACCCTGTGATGGAATTAACGGATGCGCAGGTGCTTGACGGGCTCAATTCTCTAATCGAACGTCGCCTTGTCAACGATGAAAGTGGCTTTAACAGTCGCACCGCAAAATACCGCCATCGATTCTGTAATACCGAGTTTGGTGACTTACAATTATCCTCTCAAGATAAGGCAATTGTGTGTGTCATGCTGCTTCGCGGAGCGCAAACTCCGGGCGAGCTTCGCACACGTACTAATCGTTTGACCCAATTTGCTGATGTAAAAGAAGTGGAAGCGACATTAGACAAATTGGCAACACTTGATTCACCCATAGTGGTTAAATTGCCAAAAGAACCAGGTAAGCGAGATTTTCGTTATCAGCACCTATTTTGTGGTGAAATTGATATCGAAGCCTTAGCCAGTAGCGCGCCTACGGTAATCACTACCCCGACAGCAGAAAAACTGCATGCATTAGAGCAAGAAGTTAGCGCACTTAAATCTGAAGTTGCCGAGCTGAGAGCTTTAATCGAATCGGTACTTTAAGTGATAGTTAAGTGATAGCAAGGTGACATCTTCCGACTCATATTGGTTTGTGTACCTTATTCGAAATCGCCACAATGCATTGTATTGTGGCGTGACTAATAATCTGCAAAGACGCTTGCAACAACATGTCAAAGGAACAGGCGCAAAAGCGTTAAGAGGAAAAGGACCGTTAAGCCTTGAGTGGTCAGTTCAGGTAGCGAACAAATCTCAAGCGCTGAAGCTAGAATACAAAATTAAACAGTTAAGCAAAAAACAAAAGGAACGTTTGGTGGCTAATGAAAGCCTCGAACAATTGGAGTTGACTGTATGCGAAATAATACCTTAATAGCATTATCACTGGCTCTGTGCGCCAGTCAAAGTTTTGCCAGTACAGTATTGCGAGAATACTGGGAATACGATGCTTATATCGAGCAACATCCCGAGCAAAAACAATTGATTAGTGACATGTCGCTGCGTATTTATCAGCCGCCAGTGCCTATTCAAACTCAGCAAGATAAACCGATTGATATCGATATAGTGTACCCAGGTTCACAGCTGTCAGATTATTGGTGGCGGAACATAAAAGCATTAGAGCTAAGGCTTAATGAGCTCGATATCGATTATCGACTGCGTAAGTACTCGTCTCGCCCAAGCCTTGATTACCGTCAAGAGAGCGAAAGCTTGCAGACGGTACTGCAAGACCCACCGGATTATCTGCTGTTTACTCTAGACACGAGTCGACAGAAAAAGTTTGCAGAGACGATATTAAATAGTAGTGATACTAAGCTTATTCTTATCAACATCACCACACCGATTAAGCAGTGGCATGAGAATCAGCCATTGATGTACGTTGGGTTTGACCATGTTCACGGTACCCAACTTTTAGCAAAAGAATACCTTAAAAGGTTCCCTGAAAAAGCCGATTTTGGCGTGATGTATTTTTCGCCTGGCTATATCAGTGAAGCGCGCGGTGATAGCTTCGTTCAGTATGTAAAACATCATGGGGATTATTCTTTAAAGCGAGCTTATTTTACCGATGCTAATCGTGAAAGTGCTTATAAAGCAACGTTGTCAATGTTGGAGAAAGAGCCGAATATCGAATTTATCTATGCTTGTTCAACCGATGTCGCGTTTGGTGTTGCCGATGCATTAGCCAAGCTTGATCGACAAGATATTGTGGTAAATGGCTGGGGTGGAGGATCAGAAATACAAGCAGTGCAAAATGGTGATCTGGATTTTACGGTTGTGCGCATGACTGATGATACAGGCATTGCAATGGCAGAGGCCATTAAGCTCGATTTGCAAGGTTCGCCAGTTCCACAAGTTTTTTCGGGAGATTTTAAGATTCTTAGTAAATCTGATAGCAGTGAAGAGGTCGATGTTTTACGTAATAAAGCATTTCGATATTCTAATTTTTAATCCAAGGTCATTCTTTGTTAGTAAAAGGTCATTATGAAACTCGCGGCTAGAAAAAATTCTCTGATAGGACAGATTATCAAGACCGCTTGGGTGTCTTGGTTTGTCGTAATCGTAGTGTTTTTCTTTTATAACTATCATCTTGGCACTAAAACGTTTGAAACAGAGTTAGAGCGAAACTTTAACCAAACCGCGCGTATCGTAAAACAACTGGTCGAGATTCGCCTGCATACTATACAGGTCACCCAAGATATCACCTCACGCTCGCGCACCTTAATCGATTTATTTGATAAGAAAAACTATCTGGCTATTGATCATTATATGGCTGAATTGGAGCAGGTGGATCCCAATGGTGTTTCTGATTTTCGCTTTATGTATCAATATGGAAAATTGGTTTGGGATGATGGTAATGCCGCTTTTTATGAACTGACACCATCTCAGTTAGCCGCACTGGGTCATGAGGTCGATTTTAATAATAACTGGTACTTCTTATCGCCATCGAAAGATCTTGGCAGTAAACACATTATGATCCGCCGATCACCTTTGATTAATTTTGAAACTGGTGAAGTAGTGGGTCATTACTATGTGGGTTTAGTGTTGGATAACAACTTACGTCTGCTACAAGATGTGGTGGTTGATGCCAATATCAGTGAAATTATGCTGGTGGAAGGTGGTGAGATTATTGCTTCCTCTTCTACTGAAGTGAGTGAAAAGTTGGATAGAAACCCGGGACTTAAATTATCAGACCAAGTTCATCTGAATCCTGAAATGATAAGCCAAGTTGATGTGATGGTTGGGGGAGTGGTTACGCCACTGCAAGCGGTTTTCCTGCAAGATACCAGTGAGTTAGATTGGGTCGAGTTTAGTTTTGCCGCTTCGCTATTGTTTGCTCTGTTGGCCATTACGGCACTCGCATTTATCATTACTAAATCAATCCAGCGCAGAATAGCGCAAGAAATTAAAGGGCTGATGTATCTGGCTGATAGCTTTGATAGTGCTAAACAAACAATCTCTTTTAAGGGGTCAAATATTATTGAGTTTGACCGTTTAGGAAACACTTTATTTAAGAGTATTCAACGAGAAAAACAAAGAGAAACGTCATTTAAAAATTTAGTGAATTTTTCTGTTTTGCCGACGGTTCTGATGAGTAACAGCAAGCAAATTCTTGAGATTAATCCAGCGTCGATAGAAGCATTTGCCAATGATCGCAGTGCGATCACCCTTAAAGAGAGCTTAGATGAATACTTGGATGAGGCTCTAGCGACCCAGCAAAATATTGAAGCGGATACCTATTTTGGCGACCAAGTGTACCGCTGGAATATTTCACCGATAGTGGTTGAAGGAGCCGCGCCAACACTTGTGGTGCAGGGCAGAAATATCACTCAATTTATTGAAGCGGAGCGACAAAGTGAACGAGCTCGCCAAGAAGCGGAACAAACCGCTGCCGCTCGTGCCGAATTTGTAGCTAAAGTCAGCCATGAAATCAGAACTCCGTTAAATGGTATTTTAGGAATGGCGCAAATTCTCAAACAAAATGCGATAACGGATGATCAAAAGCAGCAAACGCACGTTCTCTACCAAAGCAGTGAGCATTTAATGGGGTTATTGAATGATATTTTAGATTTTTCACGCATTGATAAACAAGGCGTTGAGATAGAATATTCTGATTTCTCCTTGAATCAAATGTTAGATACGGTGGACTCGTTTGCTGAGCCCACTTGTCAGCAAAAAGGTTTGAAGTTTGTGGTTAATAAGCACTTTGAACAAGATATCATTGTGCGTAGCGATCAAATGCGCCTTACTCAAATATTCCTCAATCTTTTGACTAATGCGGTTAAATTTACGTCTAGTGGCGCAGTTATTGTTGATGTCGAGCTGCGTAACCGTTTGGTGGATCGAGCGGAGCTGAGTTTTTCCGTTACCGATACTGGTATTGGGATTGCTCATGACAAGCTAGAAAGTGTCTTTTCTTCCTTCACTCAAGCGGATAGTCATATCAGTCGGCAGTATGGAGGCAGTGGGCTTGGGCTTAGCATCGTTAAAAGCTTAGTTTTTCACCTTGGCGGTAGTATTAGTGTGGATAGTCAACTTGGTAACGGTAGCTGTTTTTTAATTGTGTTGCCAATATTAACAGTCGAAGAGCAAGTGACGTCATTGCCTGTGAGTGTGCCTGATAAGTCTTTATCTAATAGGCACTTACAGGTGTTACTTGTTGAAGATAATAAAACTAATGCCTTTGTTATTCAGGCGCTAGGTAAAAAACATAATCTGATATTTGATTGGGTAACGGATGGCCTGCAAGCCTTACAAAAGGTTCAGCAGCGCTCGTATGATTTGATCTTAATGGATAATCAAATGCCTAATATGGATGGCATTGAGGTGACCGATAAATTGCGTCGTGAACTGAAAATCACCACACCGATTGTGGCGTGTACCGCTGATGGTTATCAATCGACTGAGCTGGCATTTATGGCCGCAGGAGCGAATGCAGTGCTTGTAAAACCAATATTAGAAGATAATCTAGTGCGCATTCTACATCAGGTTTTGGAGCAAAAACCGTGTTAAATTATCAGACTATTGATATTCCCTTTAATCATCGCCATTGTTGCTGGTTTTGTAATGAGCCAAGTAATGATGCAGTGGATTTTCCAACGGTCGAGAGTGCTTATTTAGCGCATACACCGCTTACGATACCGGCTTGTAAAGAGTGCAAGATCATTAGTCAATCTTGTGTCACTGATTCCATTTGGGATCTGCAATTACAAATCAACAATGCATTAATGAAGCGCTACGCCAAGCATTTAGGTATTGGAGTTAATTGGACGAAACAAGAGCTGCAAGACACGTCACTAGAGGGGACTTCATTTAAGGGTTTCACTGACAGTGCGTGGATGATGTATGAAATTGCTAAAGGACGAGTGGATTTTTTAGGCTGGCCTTTGTCTCTTAATGGTGTTCCTTTGGATATCATTGATGATAGTTACGGCTTTGATTTTGATGGTACACGTTTTATTAATTTTGATGCTGCATTGGAGTTTTATCAAAAATCAGAGTCTTTAAATAAATATCTGCTAGATGGTCTTGTTGAAATTGTCGGGCAGGGACGATTTGCTTATGCTTTGCGTATTGCTCGTTTGCATCCGTCGATACAAAAGCGTTCTGCTGATAAAGTGTTGTCTGAAATTACTCAGCAAGAAACAGATAAAAATGTGATTGCAGATTCTGCTAGGTCTTTTGTTGCAACCCGAACCGTATCTCTAGAGAGAGTCACGGCAGTGACGATAGCGAATGAGCAAGTCACGCCGCAAGCGATTGTGTGGGCAATCAATCATGGTATTCAAAACTTAGCTCAATTACAGCAATGTGAGGATGCTTTTTTTGATCAACATGAACATTTAGGTGGCGTACTCGCATTTCAGTTGTATCACGGGCTTCAGGTATATTTAGAAGCCAGAGATGACTCTAACTGGTGCGAACAATACGATCCAAACAATGAGTTATGGTTACAGTAGATCTGTTTTAATCACTTTTGACGAGCAACTTATCTAGCCAGCGAGTCGGCAATATTCGGCGCAGAAAACCAAAGATATAAGTCGGCTGAGTCACGTAGTATCTTGCTTTAGGCTTATTGCTATTAATGATTTTTTGTACCGGTTTTAGCACGGCTTCAGCCGATAAGGTAAAGCGATTTGATGATGATTCTTTTGCTAATCTATTGACGGTATTACGATAGTTTTCACTGTGCCTTGAGGCGGAAGTATCAATATTTTGCTCAAAGGCAATCAATGCATTTGCACGAAATTGACTGACAATCGGTCCTGGTTCTATCAAGCTAACCGAGACATTGGTGTCCATCAGTTCAAGGCGCAATGTATCGGTATATCCTTCAAGGGCAAACTTACTGGTGTTATAAGCGCCGCGATATTTCATCGCTACTAAGCCAAGTACCGAGCTATTTTGAATGATTTTTCCGCTACCTTGACTCAGCATTAACGGAATTACCGCTTTAGTCAGTTCATGCCAACCAAATAAGTTTGTTTCCAGTTGAGCTCGCAGCGCATCAGTAGGCAGATCTTCTAGAGCGCCACATTGCCCATAAGCCGCATTGTTAAACAACACATCAATGCGTCCGCCAGTGAGTTGCAATGTTTTCTCAAGGCCGGCATGGATAGACTGAGTATCAGTCACATCCAACTGAACACAAGTGAGCCCCTCGCGATTTAACCGCGCAACATCATCCTCACCACGACAACTAGCCACCACCCGATACCCAGCAAGATGCAACTGCTGAGCACAGTAATACCCAATCCCACTGCTACACCCAGTAATTAAAATCGATTCCTTCATACCCTGTAAACATCCCCCTCCAAAATGTGGACACCCATAATTAATCCCCCTCTTTTTAATCGAGACACCCATAGTTAAATTAAAAGGTCAGCCCCTCTTTTAATAAGGACACCCATAGTTAATTTTAAAAATGGATACCCTAGATTTTTGCGTTTAACTCGGTAACTAATTATGGGTGTCTCGATAAATATTAGTCGTAAAAATTTGAGATACCCGTGCATTGCTGACGTAATGGATTGATATTACCAGAGTTTAATTCCTCTGGTAATTTAAGTGTTGATTGACAGGATTTAATGAGCGGGGGATTTTTCGCTAATATTTGTCTTGTTCTTAGGGATTTTAAGTAAAAACAATATTGGAATAATGAGTACAAACATCATAGTGATGAATGAGAATGTATGAACAAAAGCAATAATCTCAGATTGTTTCTGCACTTGCTCTTGTAGAATAGTTTGGGTTGTTGGATCGCTTAGTTTTAGCCCTGTATCGCTGAGCCACTGCTGTAAATTAGGATTGTATGGGCTAATAGATTGACTTAATGAGTTCCATTGCTCTTGAGAGCTTCTAAACTGATAAGTAGTTGCAATGGATATACCAAACGAGCTACCTATGGTTCGAAATAGGTTGAATATACTGGCACCTGCCACGCCTTGATCAGGCTTGAGGGTAGTATAGGCAATTGATGACAAGCTAGAGAAAACCAGTCCCATACCACAGCCTTGAATTAAGCTTGGAATGATTAGCCAGTAGAAATCGATATTTTCTGAATATTGCGACATTATGATGCCGGCAACACCACATAGAACAGCTCCAGAGGCAACCATTCCTTGTAATCGACTGTTATTCATAAATTTGGCGGTCGCTATTAAGGTGATCGCTGCCGCTATTCCTCGAGGAGCCATTAGCAAGCCTGTTGTATCGACCGGGTAGTTTAGGACACCTTCAAGCATCATAGGCAACTGCGCAGTCAAGCCGAATAAAGCGCTCGCAAAAATAGCCATCATTAATGAACCTAAGGCTAAATTACGATTACTCAGCATCCAGATAGGTGCAACAGGGCTGCGAGTTTTGAAGCTACGATAAACAAAGAATCCTATACCAACAAAAGCCATGATCATGCTGACTTGAATGACTCGGGATTCAAACCAGTCTAATTGGTTGCCTTGGTCTAAGACCATTTGCAGCATACCAATGCCGACAGCCATTGAAATCATTGTTGGCCAGTCAATAACTGCTTCACGTTTATTGGAGGTTTTTATAAATAGGTAAATCATTGTTAGGCAAAATAAGCCTACCGGAACATTGACATAAAATACCCAGCGCCAATCCATGTTTTGGGTAATTAGGCCGCCTAAGGTAGGGCCTAAAATTGGACCTAACAAAATGCCAATACTAAAAATCGACATTGCTTTTCCGCGTTCATTAGCGGGGAAAACAGAGATAAGCAGTGATTGAGAAAGAGGAATAACGACCGCGCCAAACATCCCTTGTATGATGCGAAATAATACCATAGCTTCAATAGACTGGGCTTGACCACACAATATAGATGAGACCATGAAGCCAGAAATGGCCGTCAACAATAAGCGTCGTTCACCCAGTTTACTCGCGAAGAAGCTAGTGAGAGGAATGAAAATCGCTTCAGCCATAGTATAGGCAGTTAACACCCAGGTAATCGTATCAGATGTTGCGCCTAGCGCCCCTTGCATTTGAGGGAGTGCTACATTGGCTATGGTCATGTCGAGCAAAACCATGATTGCAGAGGTCATTACTGCAATCACAATCATGGTACGTTTAAAAGGTGTTATGTTTTCCACGACTATTCTCCAGCCGTCGTATCCACAGTCACTTGGGTACTTGAGCCAATTCTTAGTAGCGGTGTCGTTGATAAGTCATCGGTAATAACAATCTTAACTGGGAAGCGTTGACCGATTTTCACCCAGTTACCCGTCGCATTTTCTGGAGGAAGCAGTGAAAAGCTAGTACCGCTGGCAGGAGATATTTTCTCAAGCTTGCCATGCCATACTTGGTCTGGGTACATATCAATTTTAATCTCAACAGTTTGACCTTCAGCAAGTCTTGGCATTTGCGATTCTTTAAAGTTTGCTTGAACCCATTGACTGTATTGTTTTACAACAGGAAATAGCGGCTGACCAGTCGTAACAAATGTACCTAGATGAATTTTCACATCGCCAACGTAGCCATCAAAAGGCGCACTGATGTCAGTGTAACTAAGATCCAGTTCAGCTTTGGCAAGATGCGCTGCCGCTTGTTGTACTGCCGCAGAGGCGGTGCCTTTACCACCTTGAGTATCAATGGCTTGTTGTAGTGCGGCTTGAGAAGCGTGCAAACGTGCTTGAGCATCGGCAAGGTGAGTGCGGTCTGTATCGCCTTGTTGAATAGGCACTAAACGTTTAGCGACTAATACTTGAGTGCGTTTATACGTTTTCTGAGCATTGAGAAGGTTAGCTTTAGCTTCATTTAATTGAGCAATAGCGGCATTCACGCCAGATTCTTGAGATTTATTTTGTTGCAGCGCAGCTTGATAAGCCGCTTGTGCTTCTTTTACCGCAATTTTATACGGCTGAGCATCAACAGAGATCAGGTGATCGCCCATATGAACAAATTGAAAATCATCAACAGAAATTTGAGTAATACGGCCTTGAACAAGAGGTGCTACTGAAACCGTTTTGCCATGTACATAGGCATTTTCAGTCGAAGGGTGAAGGTCACTGTAGTGCCAGTAATAGGCTACGCCACCGCCAATGGCTAAAAGAATGATAGCAGTTATATACCCTTTTAAGTATTTCTTCATGACCAACCTAATTTGACTACAAATATTGATGAGAATTTAAGGGGCTAGACTATAAGCTCTAATATGGCCGTTTAATATGATAAAAAGTGCACACTTACTTTTAGTTTCTGCACATTAATTTACTCGACATACCCTTGACTATAAAAGTGAAGAGTGTGCACATAACTTAATGTTCTTTCTCAGGGTTTACTCTTAATCATAGCCTGATATGAAGTATTGCAGGCAATCGAATAACTGCAAGGCGGTAGTAATATTGCCCAACTATATTATCAGGCCACCCATAGCTAAATTTTCAGATAAAATGAAGCCACCCATATTCAATGTTCCTCACACTAATCTCGGTTTTATGAGTTTTTAAGATTGAAATGCACAAAAAGGGATATGGATTATAGTCATTTGCACTGTAAACCGAGCCTAATTAACGGATGTAACCACCAATTGGCAATAGAAGCACTATTTCAATGCTTGGCTTGAAAGTTGGTAAAGAGTGAAGTGAATACAGAAAAAAGGGCTAACCCGTTTTTAGATACTGACAGCAAGATGAAAAATGTCGTCGTCGTTTTTCTAGATGTTCGCAGTAAGAGGTTAACTCTTCAATTGTGCCTACTGGACCATGAAACAACGATCCAAATTTGGTAATAAGTTCAATCCAATTAGCATGTGGGATACTCATCGTAGTCAGTAGATTTTGGCTATGTTCGCTGATAGTTCCTTGTTTATCATCGCGAATGATTCGTCCGGTCTCTTTAATTAGTGCGAGATAATCAGTTAATAAAAAATTGATTCCTTTAGGTTGGTTATTCTGCTCATTTCCAATAAATGGTAGAAGGTTTTTAGGTTGCTTCCCATGTAAACCTGTATGAATACGGAGCTGGATACTAGTATGGCTTGATTGTTCTGGCGTATCAGCCATTTTAGCTCTAATAGGGTTTAAATCTACGTAAGCCATGCACGTAAGAAGTGCTGCCTCATCAAGTAAAGCTTGTGACTTAAAACGGCCCTCCCAAAATCGACCTGAGCAGTTATCTTCTTTATTTGCCTGCCTTGCAATGGGTTCATTTAAGCAGCGCATAAACCAACTAATATCGCATAGTCTGGCTCGGTAAGTTGCGACTAGATGGTTTAATTTGATTGATTCTAAATTACTGATTTCCTGATCTTTTACAAATTTATGAGTTAATTCGTTACCTTTAAATATCTTATGCCAATGCTCTAGGACTTCTTTATCACTCCAGGTATTTGCAGTATCAATGTCAATTCGCAATATCACGTGTAAATGATTCGACATAATAGCGAAAGCGGCTATATCGATAGCAAAAACAGTTTCAAGCTTTAGAAGTAATGATTCAACCCAACCTCGGCGATGGTCATAATTTTTTCCCGAATAATGGTCATCACCACATAAATATGCTCGCCGAACAACACGACTACAGCAGTGGTAGTAGGGGGTATCTTCAATGCTTATCTGAGTTCTGCGAGGACGAGGCATAGTATTCTTCCATCATCGGTAACTCTTTTAGCTTAGTCGATGATGACGATAACGATAATGGAATTTAACATGGGTGGCCCTATTTATGTTAGAACCGAAAAGGATTAATTATGGGTGTCCAGATTAAATATCTATATTAAATGTATTCTGCTTGTTCAACAGATTATAAAAAGCCTTTAAATAACAATGGGTGTCCAGATTTTAAAAACCAAAACACCCAACGTTATATTGAACCGCTATTTTTGGCTATTTACGTATTCTTTAAAGCGGGCTTTAGTGGCATCGTCTGCTTTGCTGTACCAGAACATTAGCATTTCTTCTTCAGTGGTTGCCGATGTTGTTTGTGGTACGGTGCCATCTTTTGCAACCTGAGTTGATGCGACGGGTACTACAACAACTTCGGTGCCGGAAGCTTGGGCTGCGGTCACTGCGGCGTAAGCTAAGCTGTTGCCTGTAGCAATTGCGGCTGCGCTATTTGTCGCGTTGAACTTCATGACTTCTGCTTCGTAGTCACGACCAAACTGAACACCGTGGTGAATGAGCTTATCTTGAGCAATTTCAACTTTGTTACCTGATTTATCAATTAGGTTCCAGTCTGGATTTTTATCAAATCGTTTTGCTTCGCGAATGTTCTTATAATGAGGGAATTGAAACTCTAACTCTTTGTCTTTAGCTGTAAATTTAGCCATAACGACATCCGAGGTCATTTTCTCGAAGTCTTGTCCTCGTTTAAAGCTAGGTTGGTAGCGAAAGACAATTTGGTTTTCGCCGTCAGGTAATATTGCTGTTGAGCTAGATGAGAAGAAGCCACCATCAACCGCGGGCTCTGCGCCGTTCACGAGCAGTAAGTCTACATACTCTGGTAGGTCGATTTTTACATCAGCAAATACCGGTGATGTAAATGAAAGTGCTAGTCCAGTTAGCAAAATTTTCTTGTACATAGGGCTTCTCTGTTAGTCGTCATTTAATAATTGAGTTAATTCAGCATTCGATGGTTCAAAATTACATCATAACTTGTTTGGTTTTGAAAACGTTTGGCTGAGTGTTTGTATCTCTGGCAACATTCTGTGGATCAAATGCAATTGTTGCAAGATCATCTGTGCAGATGTGCCATCACTCTCACGCCATTGAGACAATTTATGTTGAATTGAGTTGCTATCAAATACATTTGGGTCAAAAGTTTCGTTACGCAGTGCTTTATCAATAGCATCGAGCTTAACATGAATTTCTTGATAAGCATCAATGACCAACTTATGTGTTGTGGCATCGCTAAGCTGAGTTCGGTGAGCGCCTAAAGCCGAAACATAACTGAGTAGCGCATGGCTTAATGTTAAAAAGCGAAAGCTTTCGTCAACGGCATTTTGATAGCGCCCAGGCTCAGCCAACATATTACTGATTGCCGCACTTAAGTTAGCATCTTGTCTGTGAGCATCGCGTCTAGAAATTCGATAAGTCAGATCGTCGGTTTTGCCAACGCGATATTGAGCGATAATCTGTCCGAGATAGCGGTTATTGGCGCGAACAGTATTAGCCATCAGAGACGGAATCTTTTTAGCCTGCCAATCAGGCAATATAAAATAGACGGTACTAACTGCCAGTAAACTACCAACCAAAGTATCGGTTAAACGCGGTACAATTACGGCATATCCAGCGCCTAATTGTGAGAATAAAAACAACACAAGTACGGTGATGACAGCCGTTGCATAGGCATAGTTTTGTAAGCGGAACGCAAAAAATAGCACACTAGAAATCACGATAACAAACAGTTGTCCTTCCACATCAGGGATCAGAGATAGCATGATCACGCCAATAATTAGACCGGCAAATGTCCCGCTAATTCGATGAAATAACTTCTGTTTGGTAGAACTGAAGTTGTGCTGACAAACAAATAAGGTCGTCAACAGTATCCAAAAACCATGTTCGATAGAGAACAGTTCAATAATTGCATAACCTGCTGTTAATGCGAGAGAAAGCCGAACTGCATGACGAAATAACATCGATGAAGGTGACAGACTATCGCGAATTCGTTGCCACATCTGAGAGGCTGTATGCGCCGTCTTATCATCAAGCACATTATCACTCGAGGGAGCGTCAGGGTTATTGACGTTATTTAGTAGGCGGTCAACAGTGCATAAGTTATCAAACAAGTATTGAAGTTGTCTTAATGAATGCTGCCATTGCGGATTATTTTGTTGTTGAAGGTGATTCATTGCCCCTTGCAGTTCATCTAATGCAAACACAGAGCTTTGGCTACGAACATAGGGTTGATTTAGTCGTATCGATTTTGCAATATCTCGACATTCTTTGGCATAAGTTTGCAGCAAGTGCTTAAAGCGAAATAAGACGTCAGAACGCTCAAAGTGTGAGGCTAAATCGTTATAGCGGTAGTGACTGGAATTCAAACGTTCGTGAATATCTTGAGCTAAAAAGTAAATACGCAAAAAACGATCGCTAGGGCCATCAACATGCCCTTTTTTCGAACGCTTGATAAAGGTATCTCGACATAAGTCCAATGCGGTAACCGTATTTGCATTTAGCCTGGCTTCTTCGATGCGCATAGACTGAGAGTGATTACCTAGCGAAGGATGAAAGCGACTACTTTTAGCTTGCAGATAATAAGACATCTGTAAAAAGGTTTGTGACAAGCTTAATTGGACGGGTTGCATTGGCCATAAGCTTTGCCAAATCAACGACAGCAAGTAATACCAAGCAGCGCCACTTAATAGCAAAATTGGCTGAGTGAAAATACTGCTGCTTTCACTTGCTCCGAGCATGGTGTATATCGCAATAAGCAAAGAGCCAAAGGCAATGCTTGCATAACGAGCACCAATAGCGCCTAGCATGATAAAGACGAAGGTCGATAAACAAAGACCTAGACCAAATAAAATCGGGTAGGGGTATAAGATCTCGATAGAAAGGCTGGCAATAGCAAAACAAATGAAGGTTAATACCAAAGCTTTGAAGCGACCCCAGAGGTTGTCATCGGTCTCTGCAAGAGCTGCCGCAATGACCCCCAGAACTAAAGGTGTGATCTCCGCATATTGTTCCATGTACCAACATGGCACCACCACCCCTAGCATTGTCACTAAGATCAGTAGGCTGTAATTGATTGTTTTACTCGCCAACATTTGACGAAAAGAGACAAGAGTCTTTACTGACATTTAACGCTAACCTTATGCAATACAAGGATACTTTACACAGGCTTGTGCGGTTTTGCACTTAATTGAATAGGCCACCCATGAATATTTCACTTTTTAGTCAAAAAATACACAAACTGATCCTTCTACGAGAATAAGATAGATCACGCATTTCTAATTTTAATCTGGACACCCATAGTTAAATTCATGAGTTTAACTATGGGTGTCTCTATTTTTCTTCTTCTCTCGAGTTTCGATCTAATAGCGGATACCGAGAGTTGACCCACTTACATTTTATCTTGGGTGTCCACATTTATAATGACCCAGCTTAATAAGGCCAAACAAACCACAACAAAGGCAAAGCCAAATTGAAACGTGAAGAATAACTAGATATCGACTTAACTATGGGTGTCCAGATTCTGGGAAATACAAAGAAAAATACAAATTTATATCCCGCATGATGCGCTATGTTGATGAATCATAGTAAACTGAGTGGGTTAAGCCCTATTTTCAAGGACAAGAAAGCCCTCATGCAGTTGCAAGCGACCTCTTCGGCACAGTTTTTTTTACAAGACGAATACTTTGATATTAAGTTGGAAAAGGATCAGCTGATTCTTACTTCTCAACAAAATCAGACCTTGATTCCTTTTTCTGAGTGGAGTGGCAAAACTTCAATTGAGCGCGGTGTCGTATGGGGGAATATTACCTTTTACGGCTATGAGCAAGAATTGCCTAGTGGTGATTTTGAGCGAAGCGCTTGGCGAGTTCAGGGGTTGCCGTGGGGGAAAGCGAAATCGTTTGGGCGCACTGCGGTGCAATATTATGAAAAATGGCATCGCTTGCAATGTCGTCAGCTCAATTTGTATTTACCTAAATGGCAGCAAAAATTACAATTATTGCAAAAGCAACCTGCATACTTAGCCAACTCACAGTGTCTCGCTTGGCAAGAGATGGTGCTGAGCGATCTTAAAGAAATGAACATCAGCCTCAATGACGCCAACCAACGTTTGTCGGACGGCATGCAGGAAGTCAATGCATGGCTTGCCGATAGTGCAGATGTGGTGACGGCGCGTAATGATGTCTGGTTAGAAAACGAAGTGAACAACTGGCAAGTGCTGTTTAATCAAATTGAACACTCACCGCTTAATCCATCGCAGCAAAAAGCCGTATTGCTAAATAATGATCACAACTTGATTCTTGCAGGAGCCGGTACGGGTAAAACCAGCGTGTTAATGGCAAGAGTGGCCTACCTGTTACAAAGCCACCAAGTTCAGGCTGAAGAAATTGCATTGTTGGCGTTTGGTAAGGATGCGGCAAGTGAAATGTCGGAGCGCTTGTCTAATAAAATTGGTGTGACTTCGCAAAAGGTCAATGTCAGCACGTTCCATAAAATGGCGCTGCAAATTATTCAGCAGGTAGAGGGTCAACCTGCCAAGGTCAGTTCTTTGGCCTATGAAGCGAAACAAAAGCAGCAATGGTGTGCCATGTGGCTAAAAGGCCACTGGACTAATGCCACCAATTTTAAACGCTGGGAAAAGCACTTATCTTTATGGCCCATCGCCTTTTTAAAAGGGGATATAGAGCTAGACAGTCAATATGAAAACCCGAAGTTAATTGCTTGGCTTGATCAACAAGTCGACCAACTTTGCACTATGGGTGTGACCAAGAAAAGCATTCAACAACAGCTGGTGGATCACCCAGAATATTCTCGCTTAAATAGTGAGTTGCAGTTGGTTTGGCCATGTTATCAAGCATGGAAACAATACTTAAAAGACCAAGGCGAACTCGATTTTCATTCGATGATTGAAAAAGCGACCGATTACGTCACTAAAAATCGTTTCAAAGCCCCATGGCGCGCAATTATGGTGGACGAATATCAAGATATCTCACCGGCACGCCTTGCATTGATAGAAGCGCTGATCAATCAGCCATCAGAGCAGGGCAGACGCTCATTATTTGCTGTGGGTGATGACTGGCAGTCTATTTATCAGTTTGCTGGTTCGGATGTGAATTTAACCACACGTTTTGTCGAACGATTCCCGTATGCAACAACCCATTATTTAGATACGACTTATCGCTTTAATTCTCAGATAGCGGATATTGCTGGCGAGTTCATTTTACAAAACCCGCACCAGTTGAAAAAAACTTTAACCGCTCACAAACAGCAAAAACAAAAAGCGGTGTCAGTGGTTAAAGAATCGAAATTGCAAAACACACTGCAGCGCATCAACAACACGCCTAAGCCCCTATCTGTATTAGTCTTGGGGCGCACACACAAAGATGAGCCAAGCCAATTAAAACAGTGGCAGAATGAATATACTCATTTACAGCTAAGCTTTATGACCTGTCATGCAAGTAAAGGTAAAGAAGCCGATGTAGTGTTGATCATGGGTGTCAATGAAAACAACTTCCCGCAAAAAGAGCGTGCGCCGCATTTAGATGTCGCACTTAAATCAACCAACGAATCTTTCCCATTTGCCGAGGAGCGACGTCTATTTTATGTCGCATTAACTCGCGCAAAACAAGAAGTGGTGGTCAGTTACGATCTTCAGCCATCAGTGTTTGCTACAGAACTGCTAGAAGGCCAATATTCGGTAAAGAAAAAGTAGTAATCAGGCTTAGTTTGGATAAACACAAGGAGGTGTTAAGTGAAGAAAAAAGTAATGACATTATTCGCCGTGATTTTCATGGCAACCTTGGCCGCTGTAAATATGGACTCTAATAGTCAGGTAATGGCGCACACTACTGTCTATGAACAAGGCATCAGCATGTCATCAAGCATTGATGTTGCGGAAAATAGAGCCGGCACTAGCAATGATGACAGAGCAAAGCGTCGCTCTTCTAAAAAGTCCAAAGATTGCAAGCCACAAACAAGCAAAAGCGCTTAGCTATATATGAAAATGAACCTGTTAATACCATGGTCGTAATTGGCTGATAACAGGTTCATCTATTATACGAATACATTTGAGCAACTAAGTGCGTTTTTCCAAATAGCTCTGATAATCAGGAATAGAAATCTCTACTTCTTGGTCAATAAGAGAAGAGTCAAATAAGAAGCGAGCGGTCGCGCGGTTAGTGGCAATTGGAATATTCCACACACTAGCAATACGCAGCAGTGCTTTTACATCAGGGTCATGGGGGGCGGCATTTAATGGGTCCCAGAAGAAAATCATGACATCTATTTTGCCTTGCGCGATTAATGCACCCAACTGCTGGTCGCCACCCATAGGGCCACTCATTAAGCTTTCTATTTCAAGACCCGTTTCACGGCTTAAAAGGTTACCTGTTGTGCCGGTGGCGTAAAGTGTGTGCTTCTCAAGCTTTGCTTTATTTTCTTCAGTCCAGCTTAGTAACTCTTGTTTGTAGTGGTCGTGGGCAACGAGGGCAACATGCTTATGCGCCTTCATAGTACGGGTGGTTTTTTCCATGGTTTAGTTACCTAATGTTGTTGTTTAAATAGA
This sequence comes from Vibrio sp. UCD-FRSSP16_30, assembly GCF_001676025.1. GTDB lineage: Bacteria > Pseudomonadota > Gammaproteobacteria > Enterobacterales > Vibrionaceae > Vibrio. The sequence goes on along the minus strand of NZ_LZFW01000014.1, from coordinate 52,812 downwards.
TACTATCATTAGTCTAATTAACTTTGGCAGTATGAAGATGGAATTTATCTTTCTTACATCAGTAAGTCAGATAAATTTACTCAATCTGAGAGATTTGTTAAATTGTCAGCGCAAACTAACATCATCATTATCAATCTAGGAATACACAATGAACAAAGCCGTAGTTATCTTCAGTGGAGGTCAAGACTCAACGACCTGCCTAGTGCAAGCCTTAACTCAATTTGATGAAGTTCATGCCATTACTTATGACTACGGGCAACGTCATCGCCAAGAGATCGAAATCGCGCAAAAGATGGCGAAAAAGCTAGGCGTGAAAGCGCACAAAGTCATGGATGTGACGCTGCTTAATGAACTTGCAGTAAGCTCGCTCACTAGAGATGATATTCCTGTCTCACATGAATTAGCCGATAACGGATTACCCAACTCGTTTGTTCCGGGGCGTAATATTTTGTTCCTGACGTTAGCGGGCATTTATGCCTACCAAGTAGGCGCGAAGACATTAATTACCGGCGTATGTGAAACCGACTTTTCAGGCTATCCTGACTGCCGAGATGAATTTGTCAAAACCATGACCTCAGCATTGGCACTAGGTATGGATTACCCACTGCAAGTCAACACCCCATTAATGTGGCTAAATAAAGCGGAGACATGGGCAATGGCTGATCACTACAATGCATTAGAAATGGTGCGAGATGAGACGCTTACTTGCTATAACGGCATTGTGGGTAGCGGTTGTGGGGATTGCCCTGCATGTGACTTAAGAGCCAAGGGGCTTGAGCAGTATCAGCAAAACTCACAGCAAATTATGGCGGATTACAGACAGAAAACCGCATAAAACGACTCAAAACTGCTACCTATTTGAATTGATTAGCAATAATAACCAGCCTCAATGATTTTCATTGGGGCTTTTTTATCACTCGATAATGTCACGTTACTCAATCTGTCGTTATGCAAACAGTAACCTTACGCTGAATTGACAATTGAGTAGCGTGGCAAAGCGACACTATTAGCAATCAATCGCTACCCAGAAAACCCTCATGGAATTTACCGAACAAGATCGCGCTGCCCTTTATGACACTTGGATGTCACAAAAAGCCAAAATGCGTTTAACCCAAATGGACATTTCCCGAAAGCTCGGCGTTTCACAAGCCGAATTTGGCCAACTGTTGCGTGGCAAAGGCTCCCTAACGTATCCTTTTGTGACACGCTTTTGTGAATACTTAAAGATCGATCCTGCCTATGTGATTCCTTCTTTAAGAGTGAACGTTTCAGCTGAAAATAGCATCATTACGTTATGCTCAAGAATGTCCGTCGACGGCAACATCCGTAACGTATATGTAGATGGTAATCAGGTGGTAGTGGAATATGAGCATAGAATTGGGTAGGGGTTAGGCCCTGGGAAGCTGGAACTCAGAGCCCAGGACATAGAACCTAGCGCGCGCCTATCCCCCACACCCAGAAACTGCTAGCATCGTGCTCATTCAAATCGAGCCAGATTGTAGCTCGATAAAGCGCATGATAGAGATATATACATGTCCTTACTCAACAGGCTAAAAAAAGAATGGTTCTTGGTGGGAATGGTGTTGGCGATTGTGCTGGCAACCCTCACGCCCAATTGGGGTAAGTCGGGCGGCATACTGCATTTAGATACCTTCACCGTACTGGGCATCGCCTTAGTGTTCTTTTTACATGGTCTTGGGCTATCTCCTAAAGCCATTGCGCAAGGTGTGGCCAACTGGAAGCTTCACTTATACGTGCAATGCGCCACCTTTGTCGCCTATCCACTGCTTTGGCTTATATTTGGTCAAGGCATGCTGACTTATATGCCCGCCGCACTGGCGTTTGGCTTTTGTTATCTGTTCGTTTTACCCAGCACCATCTCATCATCGGTTGCCATGACCGCAATTGGCAAAGGTAACTTACCCGGCGCCATTTTCAATGCCTCTCTATCTAGCATCTTAGGCGTATTTATTACACCGCTGCTTATCCAAGCCTTTATGGGAATGGAAGGTGCCGAGCTTAATTTGCTTGATTCAGTACTGTCCATTTCAAAAATGCTGTTACTGCCCATGATAGCAGGGCAATTACTTCGCCCGTTATTACTAGAGTGGATACAAAAACACAAAGCGGTGGTCAACAAGCTCGATAAATACGTGATTCTTGTTATTGTTTACAGTGCGTTTTGTGATTCGATAGAGCATCGCATTTGGCACGACTTCTCTTTGCCTCTGCTTATCGCTTGCATTGTTATTTGTACTATAGTGTTGCTAGTGATGGTGCACAGCATACAGTGGGGCGCAAGAAAGGCCGGTTTTGCACTACAAGATGAAGTCACAGCAGTATTTTGTGGATCCAAGAAAACACTGGCGGCAGGTATACCTATGGCTAAAGTGATTTTTGTCCACAATCCAAATTTAGGCATGATTTTATTGCCGATCATGCTCTATCATCCTATTCAAATTTTTTATTGTGCGATGCTGGCCAATCGATACGCAGCGAAAGTAAAAGCTGATTAGATGGTAAAGAAATGAGTATTTGAAATACAGAATTAAGCTAATCATATGCATGTTACGCGTATATAAAATAGCACGTATATGTTTTTTGAAAGTTTGCAATATTTGTTGGAAATAGAAGCGGTTTAGGCGTAATCTAATAGCCCTAAAGTATTACTAATTGTAACTGTGTCATATATTTTAAATATAATTGTGACAGAATCCATTGCTGGGCGTTATTGTATGACTAATAGCATTTAACCTAATCATGAATTGTGGATAGCACTGCTATAAAAACCATCAATAGCTAGTTTGTGTTGCTACAGATCAATGCTAATACAGCGATTTTGCGGTCTAATGCACCGGCAATGTGACGCACCTCACAAAGGGCTGTTTCGCTAACAATGTTTGCTTAGTACTATAAATCTATAAGCAATAAAACGAATAAGCAAACAATATACTATCGAATCGTGGAATTTCGAATAATCCTCTGGGCGGTAGCGTACCTAAAACATTCTTTTTCCTGTACTATATCGCGAACCGAAATAGACTTATCTCACTTAAAGTTAAGCCGTTAAATTATGAAGCCAATTTTTAAGACCGTATTGCCATTAGCAGCATTGCTTGCCATTTCAGGCTGTACTATGCCTGGTTCTAGTGTTGATTTAGACAACAAACAAGTGTTTAACACCACACCAGATGAATCTCAGATGTCAGAGCAAGAACTGGCTCAAGCGCCAGTCAACGTAGTGAATGTGTACCCTCTATCGCCTTCTTTTGTAAATCGCTACGCCTCTTTTTCTAATGTTGAAGCTCATTCTCGAAGTAACCCCGTGTTAGATGCTGAGATTGCAAACTATGAGTATGTAATAGGTCAAGGTGACATTCTTAATATTACGATTTGGGATCACCCAGAATTGACCATTCCTGCAGGCTCTTATCGTAGCGCTGAAGAGGCCGGTCACTGGGTTCATGCAGATGGCACTATCTTCTATCCGTATATAGGCTTTGTAAAAGTTGCAGGTAAAACTGTAACCGAAGTGCGTAAAGACATTTCAAAACGTCTAGCACGATACATCGAAAGCCCTCAGGTGGATGTGAATATCGCAGGCTTCCGCTCACAAAAAGCCTACGTTACTGGCGAGATTCGTCAACCAGGTTATCAACCACTAACCAACGTACCTTTAACCTTCCTAGATGCAATCAATCAGGCGGGTGGTTTAACTGGCGATGCCGACTGGCGCAATGTGACATTAACGCGTAATGGAGAAACAGAAACATTATCACTGCATGACCTAATGCAAAACGGTGACCTAACCGAAAACCGCTTATTAGAGCGTGGCGATATTATCCATGTCCCTCGTAACGACGCACAAAAAGTGTTTGTGCTAGGTGAAGTAAAAGATCCTCAATTGCTTAAAATTGATCGTTCAGGCATGACATTAACTGAAGCGCTTAGCGAAGTGGGTGGTATTAATGAACTGGCGGCCAACGCAACTGGCGTGTTTGTGGTTCGCAGTGGGCAACGTGATAAGTCGCACGAAGAATATTTAGCTCAAGTTCGCGATCAGTCTTTAAGCGCAGATGAAAGAGCACAGCAACAAGAAGAAAAAGCCGAATTGGCTAAGCAGGGTAAACAACCTCGCCCAGAAAGAATTGTTGCTAACGTTTATCAGCTTGATATCAGTGACGCAACCGCATTAGTTACAGGTACAGAGTTCGAACTAGAAGCTTACGATGTTATCTATGTCACCGCAGCGCCTATTGAACAATACAACCGTGTTGTGCGTCAATTATTGCCAACCATTGGTGGCTTAAATGACCTTTCAGAATTTGCTGCGCGAATTCATAACTGGTAATTGCATTAGCTAAGAGACGAATTAAATGTTTGATAACATTTTAGTAGTTTGTATCGGCAATATCTGTCGCTCACCTATTGGTGAAGAGTTGTTAAAACAAGCATTGCCTGCAAAAAAAATCACTTCCGCAGGCCTTGGCGCTCTGGTCGATAAACCCGCCGATCCTAAAAGCGAACAAGTTTGCCAAGCACACAATGTGAGCCTATCACAACATGTAGCAAGACAAATCACCAGCGACATGATTGCAGAAAGTGACTTGATTTTAGTGATGGAAAAGAAGCACATAGATGCCATCACCAAACTAGCCCCAGGCGCACGCGGAAAAACAATGCTATACGGGCATTGGTTAAATAAAGAAATCCCTGATCCATATAAGCAAAGCATAGAAGCGTTTGAGCATGTTTATAAGCTAGTCGAACAGTCTGCCGATGCTTGGATTAAACGTCTTTAATTAAGAATTAGCTTTAGTTATTAGTGTTGTAGATAACTAAGTCAAATACCTCCCTTTATTTCAGTCTACTTTCTGAAATTGTGACAAAAAGAATATATATAAAACATGACTCAAACAAATCGTTCAAACCGTCCTCAGCAAGCAACCCAGCCGGATGTGATAGATCTTGGGAAACTGCTTGGTCTTCTACTTGATGGTAAATGGATAATAATATTCACTACTTTCGTTTTTGCTGTTGGTGGCGTTGCTTATGCACTGCTTGCTACGCCAATTTATAAAGCAGACGCGTTAGTTCAAGTTGAACAAAAATCTTCTGGCTTTTCGGCATTGACCGAAGGCATGAGTGACATGTTTGCCCCTGAGTCACAAGCCTCTACTGAAATCGAAATTATCAAATCTCGTATGGTATTGGGCAAAACTGTCGATAGATATAACCTTACAACTGTCGCCAACCCAATCTATATGCCCGTTATTGGCAAAGGTTTAGCAAAACGTCTTGGCGAAGAAGCGGAAATCAAAGTTGAACGATTTGATATTCCTGAATATGCCAATACAGGGGGTTACATAGTTACCCTAGATAACCCAAAAACGGGCGAATACAGCGTTATTGATGCCAATGAAAAGCTTATTGTTAAAGGTAGAGTTGATGAACTTGCGATGAGCGATGGTGCAATGCCTTACTCTTTGTTTATTTCTTATCTTGACGGCAAACAAGGTCAACAATTTAGCTTAGGAAAACGCACAAAACTGGATGCAATTCAGTGGTTGAGTAGTTCATTATCTGTGAGTGAGCGTGGTAAGCAGTCCGGCATTTTGTCCTTTGGCTTTGAAGGTGAGCATAAAGCAACAATCATTAATATACTCAATGATATTGCCAATAACTACTTCTTACAAAACGTCGACCGCAACGCAGCAGAAGCTGAAAACAGCCTTAAATTCCTTGCTAAAAAGCTACCGGAAATTAAAGCTCAGTTAACTATTAATGAAGATAAACTAAATCAATATCGTCAGGATAATGATTCAGTAGATTTAGGATTAGAAGCTCAATCTAAGCTTAAAGTAATGGTGGAATTAGAAGCGCAACTTAATGAATTAACATTTAAAGAAAGTGAACTTGCTCAGCGTTTTACCAAACAGCACCCTGCTTATATCGCAGTACTAGAAAAGCGTAAAACCCTCGAAAATCAAAAGCACAGAATGGAAGCTGAGATTAAGAAGTTACCTAAAACTCAGCGTGCGGTATTGCGTTTAACTCGTGATGTAGAAGTAAACCAACAAATATATCTACAGCTTTTAAATAAATCTCAAGAGCTAAGCGTTGTTAAAGCAAGCACTGTAGGTAATGTTCGCATCTTGGATAAAGCAGAAGTTTACAGCAATCCAATTAAACCAAAGAAACCACTGATTGTAGTGTTAGCAACATTACTTGGTGGAATGTTAAGTGTTGCCTTTGTATTGCTTAAAGCTGCATTCCATAGAGGCATTGAAAGCCCAGACCAAATTGAAGAGCTTGGCTTACCTGTTTATGCCACTGTTCCAAAATCGGAGCAACAAGATAAAATCAACCGTTTGTCCGATAAAAAACGCAAAGGCAAAAAGTATTCCGCACAAGAGTTATTACTTTCAGAAGTTAATCCTGCCGACCTATCAGTAGAAGCATTAAGATCACTTCGCACCAGTTTGCACTTTGCAATGATGGAAGCAAAAAATAACATTATTATGATCAGTGGTCCTTCGCCTACAATCGGTAAATCATTCATATCATCAAACCTAGCTAATATCATTGCTTCATCAGGTAAGAAAGTGCTGACCATAGATGCTGACTTACGTCGTGGTCATCTAGGCAAGCACGCAAATCTGCCTCATGCATTTGGTTTGAGCGATATACTGGTTAATGATAAATCAGTAGATGAAGTCATGCATTCACAAATACTAAGTAACTTAGACTTTATTGCAAAAGGTAAAACACCACCGAACCCGTCTGAACTCCTAATGCATCCACGTTTTGAAGAGCTACTATCATGGGCAAGCGAACATTACGATATCGTAGTGATTGATACGCCACCTGTTTTAGCGGTTACAGATGCGGCAATTATTGGTCGTCAAGCAGGCACCACGCTAATGGTTGCCCGTTTTGGATTTACAGCGCCAAAAGAGCTAGAAGTGGCCGTTGATCGTTTGGACCAAGCAGGGATAGAAACCAAAGGCGTAATTTTGAATGCAGTAGAGAAGACAGCTTCTAGTTCGTATTCTTATGGGTATTATAATTATGCTTATAAGAGTGAGTAATCCTAAAAACTCACACTGAGTTGAGCTTTTTCACTCTGAAGAAGGCCTAAGCACATTCTGGTCTTCACTAAAGTTCGAAGCAAAGCATGCCTAGGTTCAATAGCAGGGAAATCGCATGAACATTCCCATTTAAAAAGGGTTAAGCCTGCGAAAATTTTCAAACACTAGTCCATTTATTACTTATTTCATCACATACGTCACATCTGTATTGCTTAATAAAGGAGTAGATTTTAGATCATTTTGATTGTTGTCTAATAGCTTCATATTCATTTGGAGCCAGATAATGACAAAAATGACCAATCCATTTATGCACTTCTCAGCTATTAAAGATTACCGCCAAGCTGCAAAAGTTAATCATAAATTGTCCGATATTATTTTGCTGACAATTTGTGGTGTTTTGTCAGGTCAAGATACCTGGGAAGGCATTAGCGATTTTGGTGAAATACGATTAAGTTTTTTGAAACATTATGGTGATTTTGAAGCCGGTATTCCTTCAGCTGATACGATAGCGAGAGTRATGGGAATGATTAGTCCGAAYGCAATGCAGAGAGCTTTTGTAGAATGGATGAAAGAGTGTCATMAGCTMACTGATRGGGAAGTTATTGCGATTAAATGGTTCKCGGCTCTTATGATAAATCTMGTGGTCAATCTGCAATCCATATGGTGAATGCATTTGCKACTGCAAATGGTGTTTGTTTAGCGCAATCAAAGGTCAATGAGAAGACAAACGAAATTACAGAAATCCCAAAGCTATTGGAAATGCTAGATATTGCGGGTTGTTTGRTGACGATTGATGCGATGGGTTGCCAACGAAAGATAGCGCAAAAAATCATAAATAAAAGTGCAGATTACTTACTTGCAGTAAAAGGTAACCAAGGGCTTCAGCTCTAAAGATTTAACAGCAGAAGAGCTTCATAATGCAACCCGCGCACATTGGGGCGTAGAAGCTATGCATTGGCAGTTAGACATGGCATTTAAAGAGGACGCTTGTCGCATTCGAGTTGATGATCGAGCAGAGGCTTTTTCAAGGATCAGGCAGGCTTGTTTGAACCTTTTAAAAGATGAAAAAAGTTTTAAAGGTGGTATCACGCGCAAACGAATGATGTGTGCGATGGATGAAAACTACCTAAGTAAGGTTCTCGGAAGCGTTGCATAACGGTGATGTTCATGCGATTTCCGTGAATCACCTATAAGCACGCATCCGAAAACCTGTCCCGAATTCGTCAAATGTGCATGAACTTTATTAAGCTTGTAGAGATAAAAGGGACCTTAAAACGCCGACAATTGAAATGCGCGTTAAATACAGAGTTCCGAGAGAGAGTTTTGTTTGGAACTTAAGTATTTTAACATTTTCGTAACTCATGCAGGAACCCTGCAAAATGGATGAAAAGTGTTTCAAGATGAATCGTTTATTACATTATCATCCAAAGAAACGCGTTTACCTTTGTTAAGTATTTGTCAAAATTAATCTTGTCTAGTGATCAGAATATATAAATGAGTAACAATACAACAATTATTAAAAATAGCTTATTTTTACTATTAAATCTTTTAGTGAAAATATTTATCACCTTATACTGTTCTAGGGTTGTATTACAGGAACTAGGAGTTATCGATTATGGTATATATAATGTAGTCGCTGGTATTGTTACGTTACTCTCTTTTCTCACAGGATCCATGACTTCTGCGACACAAAGATTTTTATCTGTTGAAATAGGCTCTGGTAGTGGAAAGTCAGATAAAATATTTAGTATGAGTATCAATGTATATATCGTTATTGCGTTGATAGTGGTTGTGATCAGTCAATTCATTGGTATTTGGTTCATAGAAAATGGTCTTAATATACCTGATGAACGAGTTAGTGCGGCAAGATGGGTTTATCAATGCAGTGTAGTCTCTTTTGTTTTTATTATTCTTAGTGCACCATTTAACGCTGTTTTAATCGCATTTGAAAAAATGAAAGTATATTCTTATATTGGTATAATTGTACTGTTCTTTCGTCTTGGCTTAGTACTAAGTTTATTGTTTATTGATGGAGACAAACTAGTTATATATTCGTTACTAGTTATCGTAGTCTCATTTTTGGGCTTTATTGTACCCGCTTATTACGTAAAAAAAGAAATTAGAGGTATTAGTTACCGCTGGACTCCAGACTTATCCTTATTCAAGGAAATGCTTTCTTTTACTGGTTGGAGTCTATACGGCAACTTAGCCGGTGCGGGTTTTAATCAGGGTATTTCTATACTATTAAATGTTTTTTTTGGCCCAAGCATTAATGCCGCAAGAGCGGTATCGAGCCAAATTAATGGAGCACTACTAGGAGTGGTTAGTAACGTCAATGTTGCAGCTAATCCACAAATTATTCAAAATTACTCCAAAGGTAATCAAAAGAGAACGATAGAGCTTGTATTTTCAGCATCAAAATACTCGTTCATATGTCTTTGGTTTATATCGTTGCCTATATTGTTTAATATTGACTACATCCTGAGTCTATGGTTGGGAAATGTTCCAAAACATAGCGCTGAGTTTGTCAAATTAATAATTATAGATGGTTTAGTTTGTGGATTTTCCGGCAGTCTAATAACCTCTGTTCAAGCAACGGGGAAAATTAAGTTCTACCAACTAACAATAGGTTCTATTTTATTGTTAAATATACCATTTTCGTATATATTATTAAAAAATAATGAGAATGTTTTTATTCCTTTTTTTGTAATGATAATGTTGTCATTTGTAGCTTTTAATTTTAGATTGCTTTTCGTCAAGAAGTATTTACATATCTCTATATTAGAGTACTACAAAATAGTAGTGTTTCCTTCAGTTTTATCACTTGTGATTACAATTTTTAGTATTAAACTATTAAGGAACAATTATTATACTATTGAGCACAGCTTTTTAATTTCATCAGTCGTAACTATAATTTTGTCTTTGATTTTTATTTGGACTTTTGGACTCTCCAAGAATGAAAGAGGAACAATTAGAAAAGCTGCGAAATCGACTATGAGTAAATAACAGCAGCATAATGGTAGAGTCATGTAAATAAACAATAATTTTGGAGAAATAAATGACTAAAAAATTAAAAACACGTATTAAAGGTATAATCGGCCAAAAAGTAATAGATAATACTAGGAACTATCCTGCGCTACTTTCGAATTTTTTTGCTGATATGTTACTATACTATAAGCACTCTACTGTCTTTTTTAAGAACACTTCAAAGAAAATTGAGTGTCAACTTATACTAGATTACCACTCGGTAGAGAAGGGGTTATTGTTCGAGAAAATGAAACCGAGATTTGCTAGAGACAGAATTGTCAGTTTGCACAAAAACCTTGTATCTGATTCAATAGTTTGCAGAGTTACCGACTCTCAAATTAATATAGCCTATAAAGTGATGTGCGAATATTATGAGTTACATCAAGTAAAAAACATTGATATCAGCAATTACTTTACTGAAGAGCAGTATAATTACTACAAGGAGTTGTTATCTGATAGCTATAAAACTGACTTTAAGGGCGCTATAACGTACACGAAAGATGATTTTTATGAAAATATAAACGAAGACTTTGTTCACTTCTCCAATAGTCGAAAAAGTATTAGAAAATTTACAGGAGATAAAGTTGATAGAGAAGCTATTGAGAAAGCTATAACTTTAGCTCTCAATACTCCCTCTGTCTGCAATAGACAAGCTTCAAAAGTTTACTTGATCGACGACAAAGATAAAGTGACGAATATACTAAAACTTCAAGGAGGTTTGTCCGGATATACTGAAAATATAAGTCAACTTCTCATTTTAACAACAGATCGAAACTTGTTTTATACTATTGGAGAGCGAAACCAATTTTATATAGATGGCGGAATGTTCCTTATGAATCTATTGTATGCACTTCATTTTTATCGAATAGCTAACTGTCCTGCTAATTGGGGTAAAACTATTAAAGAGGAAAAAAGACTCGAACAATTTTTTAAAATAAATAGTTCGGAAAAAATAATATGTATTATCCCGATTGGTGTGGCTGAAGATGAATTCAGAGTAACTCTATCAAAGCGAAGGGATTTAGATGAAGTACTTATTAAGTCTTGATATTTTGCCGATTATTAAACTGATAGTGTGTCTCAGAAGCGAAATTTAAGAATGACGATATTTAATATTTAGGACGAAGATAATAATGAAAATTGCAGTTATAACACTTCCACTAGTTAACAATTATGGTGGGATAATTCAGGCATATGCTTTAGTGGAGTATTTGAAGGAACTAGGACATCAACCAGTGTTAGTAAACTTGCAGTCGGACGGTAGAATAAAAGCACTCAGTAAATACTGGGTGAAAAAATATATATTTGCATTTTCAGAAAGAAGCAAGAATAATCCAAAATTAGTCAAAGATCATAAACTACAAATCTTCATTACTAATAAGATAGTCCCTAAGACAAAGAAAATAAAAAATAGTAGTGCGTTATACAAATTATTTGATGAAGAAAACTTTGACGCATGTATAGTGGGAAGTGATCAGGTATTTTCTAGCATGGGTGCTATGAATTTTAAAGGAGATTTTTCTCTTGGATTCGTTGCTGATGAAGTTATTAAACTATCGTATGCTGCATCTTTTGGTGGCAATAGTTTTCGTGGGGACAAAAACCTTATACCGACCCACTCGAAAAATCTTAAACGATTTGATGGTGTATCTGTAAGAGAGCAGAGTGCCGTTGGTGTCTGCGAGGATATATTTGGCGTTGCATCTACACATGTTCTTGATCCTACAATGATGATAAGTAAACGTAAATATCTAGACCTGTGTAATAGTGAAAATTGCGCTGAAAGCACCAACAATTTATTTTGCTATGTACTTGACTCAACTGACTATAAATCACAAATAATACGGAGTTTTGCAGAAAGTAAATCAATGAGGGTAAAGCAATTAACTGATGGTAATAAAACCGGTAAAATTATAAGTATGGAAGAATGGTTACGTTCAATAATATATTCAGAATATATAATAACTGACTCATTTCATGGGATTGTTTTCTCAATTATATTCAATAAACCATTTTATTGCTTTGTTAATAAGGAGCGCGGAGCCGACAGATTTTACTCTCTATTACAGAAACTAGGTTTGGAAGATAGGATTATTTCAAATGAAACAAGAGTTATCCACGACTCTAACATTGACTGGGATCTGGTCAACGAGAAGTTGAGAGTACTAAAGTATAGATCAACATCGTTCCTCACTGAGAGTTTATCAGGTTATAAATCTGTCGAATAGAATTATAGCTTTAAACTTACTGAGAATGTATTGGGGTAGTTTTATTCTCAAAATAAATATAAAGCAATTGGACGTTTTCTGTAGATTTTTATGAGTAATTTATGTTAAGAACATGTTTAACAGAGTCTATAAAGTATTTAATTAGTGGAGTGTACTTCACGTCGAATGATTTTTTTGTGGCGATTTCTAATGATCATATGTGTTGTTAATAGAATTTTTCGTTATTTGCTACGTGTTTTAATAATATTTCCTATTATTTATTTTTCAAGTAAGCCGTTCATATATACTCCGGAAGTCGATATACCATCTTACTTATCAAATTATATGAATTCTAATTGGTCTTATGAGATTGGTTTTGAAATTATAAACAGTTTTTTTCGTAGAGTATTAGTTTTCGATGCGTATGATTACTGGCATGGCTTACTAATATTGCAGGTATTATTGGCAGCATTAGTATATAGGAAGACCACAGAGGCATTATTAGGTTTTATAGGTTTGATTTCTATTTCTTACGGGGTATTAGGAACTCAAGTTCGATATGCAATATTTTGTTTTGTTTTTGTCCTTATATTTAGGTTGAGCAAGAATATTATCGTTCTTATACTTGCGAGTTTATTTCATTCCGGAGGTTTTATAGCAGCGTTTATTTCAACTGTTACAAGTTATTTAGAAAACAAAAGGAATATTTTTTATCATATAACGACACCGAATATATTTTCCTTTAGTCTATTTGCAATATTATTATGTTCATCGTTATTAGTTACTCCTTTGATTACATATGCTTTGACTTTTTGGGAACGCTTTGCTTATTATTCTGGTTCTGATACCTATATGGTTAAAAAATCTCTAGTATCTACTGTTTATATAGTATTGAGTCTGTTTATATTATTGTACGCGAAAGTGTCTCTTGTTGATTATAATGGCGACACTTATTTTGATAAAAATTTACACCTTATAGACTTTAGTATCTTTCTATTGTTTACATGTGTTTTAACATTGGATATGGCTGTGCTATCAGGCCGTTTACTAATACTATATATGGTTATTGAACCCATTTTGGCAGTATTCTTAATAAAGTATCGAGTAACTTCTCTATTAGGTTTGTCTATGTCACTAATGATTGGGACTCGAGCTATAATTCATATGATCTAGGACAAAAATGAAAATATGTCATATAACCTATTTAAGGTTTAAAAATGGAAATGGAATAACTAATGCTGTTGTTAACATTTGCAATAATGAAAATAAACATAAAGAAGTGGAATCATCAAAAGTAATTTCAATAGATTCATTTGAGCCTAATGTTGAAAATGAACTGTATACTAAATTTATTGATGAAAAGATGGGGCTTTCTCTAACTGGTGGTTTGTATGGGACAATATATAGTCTAATTTCATTCAAACCTGATATTGTTAATTTTCATGCTATATATAAATTAAAAACAGTTATTCTTTCATTCGTCTGTTTAATTTTAGATATTAAATATGTTATCACTCCCCATTCCTCACTAATGAAAAAAGCACAGAAAAAAAATAAGTTTGCTAAATTATTTTATAATTTTATATTTTTGCGATTCATTATTCATAAGGCTAATTGTGTATATTTTTTAAATAAGCATGAACTTGTAAATTCCACTACACTTGGAAAGAGAATAAAATATGAACTTTTGCCTAATGGCGTTCCTGACAATGACAATGTTAACTCTTATAATAAAAAAAATGAGTTTAATTTACTATTCTTAGCTCGATATGATATTCACCATAAAGGCATAGATATTATGCTAGATTATGTCGAGAAAGAGAAAGAATTTTTTGAAAAATACAATATAAGAATTAGAATGTATGGTGAAGGTAATAATAATTTAATAGAAGAGCTACTGAAAATCAAAGAAATCGATAATATTGTAAGTATGAATGGATTGGTCTTTGGCGAAAATAAAAAGAAGGCATTTCTTGAAGCAGATGCATATATATTAACATCAAGGTACGAAGGCTTGCCTATTAGTGTATTAGAGGCGTTGAGTTATGGATTGCCATGTTTGTTATCTGAGTATTGTAATATGCAAGACGCTGTTGATTCTGGATGTGCATTTTTATTGAAGAATCATATTGATCTTCGGTCTAGTATTGAGCATTTATTAGAGTCAAAGAACTACGATATGATTTCAAAAAACGCATCTAAATTTATTAGTGAAGACTACAGTTGGCCTGCTATTGTAGATACGAGAGTGAAACAATTTTCTGGTTTTTTATTGGAGCGGTAATCTAAGTGAAAATATTACATTTGGTAAGTGGCCTTGATGTTGGTGGCGTAGAAAGATGGCTTACAGATCTTACAGAAATACAAAATAAAAATGAAATTCATTTTTTGAAGCAAAACAATACTGAAGGTTTTTTTGAAGAAAGTATTCTATCTCATGGCGGGAAGATTCATTCAATCCCGTTTAGCAATAAAGTTAGTGGTCTATGGAGTTTTTATCGTTTATTAAAAACTGAAAACTTTGATATCGTCCATTCGCACGTGCATCGCTCTTCCGGTATATTGCTCTTGATTGCATATTTAGTAGGTGTCAAAAAACGAATAAGTCACAGTCATTTAGATGATCGAAGTATTTGCAAAGGTTATTATTTTATTTATAGTATTATTATGCAATGGTTTATCTTAAAATTTTCTAATGTGATGATTGCATGTAGTGAATCTGCAAGTGAGTGTTTATTTGGAACAGTAAAAAATGTAATAATTATGCCTTGTGGTGTTAAACTTAATAGGCACTTTAAAGTAGACACTAGTCCGCACTCTCAAAATTTCAAATTCTGTCATGTAGGGCGATTTTCTTTTGAGAAAAACCACGAGTTTTTAATTAAGATATTTTACGAATATTATAAAAATAATCAGAATTCTGAGTTGTATTTACTGGGAGATGGTGAGGATAGATCTCATATAGAGAAATTAGTCGAAGATTTAGGGATAAGTAATAATGTTCATTTCGAGGGTAATGTCAATGACGTCTCTGAGATAATGGCTTTTTGTCATATATTCCTGTTCCCCTCTCATTTTGAAGGTTTAGGTTTGGCTTTAATTGAAGCTCAGTTATATGGTTTATATTGCCTATGTTCCGATACGGTTCCTTCTTCTGCAGTGTACGGGAATTGTAAGTCAATCAGTATATCTTCTAAAAACGCCGTCGAATTGTGGCTAAAAGAGATATCTAATTATTCACAGCCAATAGTAGAGAGTAATCTTGTCAAGGTTAAAAGCGAAATACTTTCATCATTAGTCAATATTGAAACAAATTTATCTTTTGTTGAAAAAGTTTATGAAGAGTATTAGGAGGTGAAATTAAAACTAGTTATCGGTCTAATCACTAGCGATCTGAATAGATATAGTCGAGAAGCCAGTTTTTTGCATTTTTAAAAGCTTTATGACCGAAACTGGTTATTGTATTCTTTTTGATTTGAGTTTAAAAAGCACAATTCTTAAAGCTATCGTTCGTTGGAAACTCTTTAGATTAAGGAAGAAGTATCCGATTTACATACCTTTGTCAGTAGATATTGGTCCAATTTTATATTTTGGTCATGCACATGGTATATTTATTAATAATAGTATTAAAATTTGATCCAATGCCAGTTTTAGTGCTGTGATTGGACATTATATATATCGGGTCCGGTGTTTATATCGATGAGCGAGTAAACATTGGAAATGATGTAATTATAGGCGCAGGTTCAGTAGTCATAAAAGATTTATCTGCTAATTCGACTTATGTCGATGTTCCTGCTAAAAAGATCGGAAGTATAAAAGTAAACAGATACACAAGTGACAGATATTACTCTACTTCTAGAATAGGTCAATCAGGAGATTAGATGGAAGCATTAGTTTCGATTATTACACCAACATATAATAGTGAAAAGACGCTTGAAAAGACATATGAGTCTATATTATCACAAAACTACGCTAACTGGGAATGGTTAGTTACAGATGACTGTTCAACAGATGATACTTATTCTATGTTAAAGGGGCTTTCTAAGAAGGACTATAGAATACTTATTAATCGAAATGAAATAAATTCAGGTGCAGCAGTTTCTCGAAATCAATCGATTGATAGGGCTAGTGGTAAGTATATTGCATTTATCGACAGTGATGACGCTTGGGAACCGTCGAAATTATCTACACAAATAAAATTGATGGAAGAAAAATGTCTTAGTTTTACCTTTACGGCTTTTGAAATGGTAGATTCAGATAAACGTCATATTAGTACCGTTGATACACATTTAACCGCGGAACTAGATTACAAAGATATGCTTAAAAAGAAAGCTACTCTTGGTTGTTCTACTGTAGTTTTAAAGCGGGAACTGATATCAGATATACGGATGCCACTTATACGTACCGGTCAAGACTATGCTTATTGGTTGAGTATTTTACGCCTAGGGGGAAAAGCTTATCCTATAAATGAAATTTTGACAAAATATTCAGTTCTTCCAAATTCAATTTCAAGAAACAAGTTTAATAAAGCGAAGCGACAATGGCAGATTTACAGAGAGATAGAAGGTCTAGACTTACCAACATCAATTAGTTGTTTCCTTTTTTATGCGTATAGAGCTGTATTTAGGAAGTGACTCAGTATGTTTTTCTTTTGTTAAGTTTTAAAGCCACAGTAAGAAGTCGTTAAGGATAGTCTTAACGACATCGACTTAAAAAGTTGCGAGACTGAAAAAAGCCACCCAAATGTAAATTAAGTCGCTGGCTCTTGTTCATTTCAAAGTCGGATACTTTCGTATTCAGATTGCTAAGTTTCTTAGGTAACTAGAGCCAGCGTTAATAAATGAATTCAAGTTTTTCTTGAAGAAGAATTAAACGGGTTGCGAGAAATAGGACTAAACTCGATTCGGACACCAACAAAACCACTGGGGTCAGGTTTTTCATTTTGCGCTGGAGATGGAATTGAGTGCTATTTGGTTTGAGGTGAGTCGCAGATTGGTCTGCTGTTGTATTTTTTTATCTAAGCTAATCCGATAGCTATGATTGTTGTTGGTTAGATTGGGTGATGATTTTGAGTAGACCTTTGAGGTAGAGTTTGCTGGCGCGCTATATCGTGTGACTGCGCGCGGTAACGAACGAAATTGGATATTCTTACAAGATGACGATTTCAGCCTCTATTTAAGTGTTCTTGATGAAGTGTGTGAGCGTTTTAATTGGGTTCTACATGCCTATTGCTTAATGATTAATCATTTATTAATTGAAACTCCTGTTGGTAATCTTAGTAAGGGTATGCGTCAATTAAATGGTGCTTTCACCCAGAGGATTAAAATACAGGACACCCATGTATTTGACGCCTCTTTTATCACCAACTAGGCTTATGTTATCTGTATGAATATCAACCACAGGTGATTAAGATGACTCAAGCGCGTTCAACACAAATCTCTGTTCAAGACATGTAAGCGGTTAACGAAACCCACCTATCAATAGAAATCTAGCTTCGTCATAGTATCTTTTTCAAAGGAGATATTATGAATCAAGAACAAAAACGTCATCACTGGGCTCAGATACTTGAGCAGCAACTAAACAGCAACTTGACGATTAAACAGTTTTGCCTCGATAGTGGCATTAACTATCAAATCCAGGGAAATCGCATGAACATTCCCATTTTTAAAGGGTTAAGCCAGCGAAAATTTTTCAAATACTAGTCCATTTATTACTTATTTCATCACATACGTCACATCTGTATTGCTTAATAAAGGATCAGATTGTAGATCATTTTGATTGTTGTCTAATAGCTTCATATTCATTTGGAGCCAGACAATGACAAAAATCACCAATCCATTTTTGCACTTCTCAGCGATTAAAGATTACCGCCAAGCTGCAAAAGTTAATCATAAATTGTCCGATATTATTTTGCTGACAATTTGTGGTGTTTTATCAGGTCAAGATACCTGGGAAGGCATTAGCGATTTCGGTGAAATACGATTGAGTTTTTTGAAACATTATGGTGATATTGAAACAGGTATTCCTTCAGCTGATACGGTAGTGAGAGTAATGGGAATGATTAGTCCGAATGCAATGCAGAGAGCTTTTGTAGAATGGATGAAAGAGTGTCATCAGCTCACTGATGGGGAAGTTATTGCGATTGACGGAAAAACGGTTCGCGGCTCTTATGATAAATCTCAGCTCTAAAGATTTAACAGCAGAAGAGCTTCATAATGCAACCCGCGCACATTGGGGCGTAGAAGCTATGCATTGGCAGTTAGACATGGCATTTAAAGAGGACGCTTGTCGCATTCGAGTTGATGATCGAGCAGAGGCTTTTTCAAGGATCAGGCAGGCTTGTTTGAACCTTTTAAAAGATGAAAAAAGTTTTAAAGGTGGTATCACGCGCAAACGAATGATGTGTGCGATGGATGAAAACTACCTAAGTAAGGTTCTCGGAAGCGTTGCATAACGGTGATGTTCATGCGATTTCCGTGCTAACACCTCTAATCAGGTGGCCAAATTCACTATGCCACTACAATTCATCCCTTAAGATCCTCAGATTCATTGTATGATGATATGGAATTTTGGTGTGGCTTGTTTTGAGATTGTGGATGATTCTTATTAAGAATAATTATTGAACTTCACAGTATTTAAGATTGAAAAATTGGACTTTGTGATCCTAAAAATAATAATTCAGAAATATTTGCAGGCTGTTAAGTCTGCTGTTAAGTAGGTAAAAATGAAAATTGCAATCGCCGGAACAGGATACGTTGGTCTTTCCAATGCCATGTTGTTATCTCAAAACCACCAAGTTACTGCTGTAGATATTATTGAAGAGAAAATTGATCTTCTAAATAATAGACAATCACCTATAGTAGATGCAGAAATATCAGATTTCTTAGCGAATAAAGATTTAAACTTTACCGCTACTTTAGATCAAAAATTAGCCTACAGTGACGCCGTGTATGTCGTGATTGCTACTCCTACGGATTATGACCCCGAAACCAACTACTTTAATACGTCTTCCGTCGAGGCTGTAATTAAAGACGTTATGGAATTTAATCCAAGTGCCATTATGGTCATTAAGTCCACGGTGCCTGTTGGTTATACAGCTCGTATTACAGAGGAATTAGGCTGTGATAATTTAATCTTTTCTCCTGAGTTTTTACGTGAAGGTCGTGCTTTGTATGATAATTTGCATCCCTCTCGCATTATCGTTGGTGAGCAAAGTGAACGCGCAAAAGTCTTTGCCGATCTCCTAGTTGAAGGTGCAATAAAAGAAGACATAAAAGTCTTGTTTACTGATTCAACTGAAGCCGAGGGGATTAAATTATTCTCCAATACTTATTTAGCAATGAGGGTGTCTTATTTTAATGAACTGGACAGTTATGCTGAATCATTAGGATTAGATGCTCGTCAAATCATTGAGGGGGTTGGTTTAGATCCCCGTATTGGTAACCATTACAATAACCCATCATTTGGTTATGGTGGTTATTGCTTACCTAAAGATACCAAACAGCTGCGTGCAAACTATGCAGATGTGCCAAATAATATTATTGGTGCAATCGTAGATTCAAACACTACTCGTAAAGACTTTGTGGCGGATTCTATTTTAAAGCGTAACCCTAAAGTTGTAGGTATCTATCGTTTGATCATGAAGTCTGGTTCTGACAATTTTAGAGCTTCTAGCATTCAGGGAATTATGAAACGCCTTAAAGCCAAAGGCATTGAAGTTGTTGTGTACGAACCAGTCTTGGATGAGGCTACATTCTTCAATTCAAAAGTCATCAAATCATTTGAAGAGTTCAAATCAAGCTGTGATGTCATCGTTTCTAACCGCATGGTAAATGAAATCAAAGACGTTGCCGAAAAAGTGTACACTCGTGACTTATTTGGCAGTGATTAAGTGTTAATTCAATACAATGTCTAGGCTTTAAATTTATTGTCTAGACATTCATCGAATAGACTATTCCTAGTTCTAAATTATCCATTCACGATTTTTATGTGCTAGTAAAGTGAACACCAAGAATGTTTACTAATAAATAGAGCTCACAATAGGGCTCGTTTAAAACAATACTATTATTAAGAGTTATCTATGATTAAACACTGTTTATTCCCTGCGGCGGGCTACGGTACCCGCTTTTTGCCTGCAACTAAATCAATGCCAAAAGAAATGATGCCTATCGTCAACAAACCGTTAATTGAATACGGCGTTGATGAAGCTATCCAAGCTGGCATGACTAGCATGGCGGTCGTTACTGGCCGTGGCAAAAGTTCACTCATGGATCACTTTGATAAAAACTATGAGCTTGAGCATCAAATTCAAGATACTAATAAAGAACCGTTACTTGATGATATCCGTTCATTGATTGACTCGGCGCATTACACCTTTATTCGTCAGCGTGAGATGAAAGGTTTAGGTCACGCCATTTTAACAGGTAAAGAATTAGTGGGTGATAACCCATTTGCTGTAGTGCTGGCTGATGATTTATGTATTAACGAAAGTCAAGGTGTGCTTGAGCAAATGGCAGCGCTGTTTCGACAGTTTCGTTGCTCGATTGTCGCAGTGGAAGAGGTGCCTGAATCTGAAACTCATAAGTATGGGGTAATAGCCGGTGAGCATTTGAGTGATGATCTTATACGCATCACTGATATGGTTGAAAAGCCAGAGCAAGGCAGTGCACCAAGTAATCTTGCGATCATTGGTCGCTATATCTTAACGCCAGATATCTTTGATATTTTGGAAGAGACAGAGCCTGGCAAAGGTGGTGAAATTCAAATCACAGATGCACTTCTCAAACAGGCTCAATCTGGTTGTGTTATCGCGTATAAATTCAAAGGTAAACGTTTTGATTGCGGCAGTGTAGAAGGGTATATAGATGCGACCAATTACTGCTATGAACATGTTTATTTAAAGGGAAGTAAAGTGAGTATTAATAAGTCTTCTACAAAGAAGCTTTAATATTATTATCCTAAAGTATTACTTCGATAATTATTCAAGTTGTTATTCGTATTGCTGATGTTGTGCTACAACGCATTCAGTTTACAACAATGAGCGTAGTCACCAATTAGGTGATGCATTTTGTTAAAGCGATTGAATTTGGTATTAAAGCTAATTAACGATCATTTCGATTAAAAAGTTGCAGTCATTGGGATGCTAAATATTAATTCTTGGGATTAAATGCCAGTGATTTATATGTGTTATATCTGAATATATATTCTAGTTAATGGCTCCATTATCTTCATTAATAAATATAAAAGTGTTTGTTCACACCTATAAATTGTGCATTCCAATATGAAACTAAGTTTTTGCGCCTTAGCGAGCGAATACTGCCTTCTTATTTTTTACTAAAAACCTGTGTTATGACAATTTTTTGTCATAATTGTCTGTTAGTATGACAAGCGAATCATTCAGCCATTAAGCTCGATGCATTAAACGTCTGTCTTTGTTATTTTCCATTCCCATATATTTGTAGGTTCACATCATGTCCATCTTCGATTACCTAATCGAGTTATCAATGTTCTTCTTTTTATCGCTTGCGGTGCTGTATTGCATGCGAAAAGTTGGATACGCTATAGGACTGGTGGATAAACCCAATGCACGTAAGCTTCATCAAGGTAGCGTTCCACTTGTTGGTGGCATCTCTATTTGTATTACTGTCATGTACTTTTTGTACCTCAATGCTGGCCAAATTATGCATGCCAGTTTGTTTTCTGCCTGCTTAACTGCGCTAGTATTAATTGGCGTTGCCGACGATCGCTTTGATATTAGTTATAAGTTCCGCATGGGTATTCAAGCTGTGCTGACACTGATAATGATTCATTACACTGATTTAACACTTTTACACATCGGCAATGCATTAGGTTTTGGAGTTTGGGAATTCCCAAAATATGTAGATGTAATAGTCACTTTATTTGCCGTAATAGGCGCTATTAATGCATTCAACATGGTTGATGGTATAGACGGGTTATTGGGTGGATTAACGGTGGTTGTCTTGAGTTCATTGGCCGTTGTCTTTTTCGCACATGGTTTGACGCTACCGGCATACTTCCTATTGGTACTAATTGTCATCATTATCCCATTCATCCTATTTAACCTAGGTTACTTTGGTAAAGTGAGAAAGGTGTTCATGGGTGATGCAGGAAGCATGATGATAGGCTTTACCGTTATTTGGATCCTCATCGGTGGTACACAGGCCCATTACGGTCACTATGTAATAAGACCCGTAACCGCTCTTTGGTTAATTGCCGTTCCTCTAATTGATATGATGGCAATCATGATCCGCCGTATTCGTAAAGGTCATTCACCATTCCATCCAGATCGTGAACACTTCCACCACATCATGCAGCGCATAGGCTTATCTTCAAGAGAATCATTGGTCTTGATATGTTTAGTGCAAGTGCTGTACTCAACAGTAGGTCTACTAGGTGAATATTTCAGTGTGCCAGAATATGTCATGTTCTATACAATCGTAGCTTGCTTCTTGTGTCATACTTATTGGATGACGCACTCGTTCCAGTTGGCTAAGATGGTTAGGAAGTGGAAGAGATTAGAAGAGTAGTCTTTAATTTAACAATATAGTGGAATTGATAGGAATGCTTCTGAGAGATCAGAAGCTTTTTTTGTTTCTGACGGAAATAAAGTTTCGATGTTTCGGTAGATCTCCATATTTGGTACTTCAAATCTGATATGGGAACATTGTTTTACAATTTTATGAACGTGATCAAATATTGTCGATTTTATGTTCGAAATTAAAGAGGACGTGTGAGATTTTGAATATAAATCGATATCTTGTTGATTAAAATGAAGTTATGTTTGTTTTTTTAATGTTGCAATTTGGTGTGTATAAGGTATTTTTATAGGGGTTCATTGTGCTTGTCGTGAGTTACTAGTTGTTACTCACCGCTTTATAAAAGTAACGGTTTTAATTGTTCTAATCTTAAGTTGTTGATTTTTAATGCAACGATGAGGGTTTGTGCAATTTGTACACTTGAGAACTTTGGTTATGATGCTATGGCTAGCCAAATGACCCGAATTGTTATTTGCTATGGTTAGGATTTTGTCTCTAGTATAGAGAGAGTCCTGAGTAATAGACTGAAAATCAGCCGTTCAATTTTTCGGATATGTTACTTACCTCTGTTCTATGGAATAATCTATTGAAAATTTGCAATTTAAATTCACTGGAGTCTTTGTTATCTAGGGGCGGTAGCGTGGACGAAGATGGCACATGATGAAAATTGTAGAAAAAAGAAAATTATCTTTAAGTGTTACCGACTGCGGAACTTACGTGAGATAGGTTAGTGATTAACTGTAAAATAAGTATAAATAATATGCGCCTTAACTTTAAAAATAAGTATCTACGTTTTATCTGGCAGCTATGCTTAGGTGCGATAAGTTTTCCGTGTAAGTCACTGTGTTTTTTTATACCTGTAAATAACCGTATATGGGTTTTTGGTAATATCTATGGCTACAAGGATAACCCGAGATACGTATATGATTATTTGCACCAAATCAAAGACCCTTCGGTTCGAGCAATATGGATTAGTAAAAATAAAGAAGATATTGGAATTCAGCCTCAGAATGAGCATTATTATTACTTAAGCATAAAAGGTTTGTTTTATCAGTACCGTGCAGGAGTTGCTATGCTAGCTACAGGAATGAATGATATTGCAGCCTTTACTTTAGTCAATAAAAAAATCGTACAGCTTTGGCATGGTGTGCCTATAAAAAAATTACTGTTAGATTCGAAGGAGACATCTCCATTCCCGTCTAAGTTTAAAACCCTCAATCAACTATTTAAGGTTTTGTTGAAACGTAAACTCAGCCGTTACAACATGATTTGTGCTGTTAATCAACAAAACCAACAATGTTTGGCTCAAGCATTTTGTGTACCGATTGAAAATGTCGTTATAACGGGTATGCCAAGACATGATGTTATTTTAGATAGTGTTTCAGAACAATCGTTTTACAATCAAGGCAATAAAAGAATACTGTATGCACCGACTTGGCAGGCTTCTACGAATGATGCAAGAAAGTGGGTTTTTAAGGTTTTGAACCCTGATTTCATGTGTTATTGCCGCAATAATAGCATTGATGTGGACATCTCTATTCATCCATTAAATCAGAATGTCGTCAGCGACGATACTTTACCAAGTGGAGTCAATATTCTACTTTGTCCTGACATAAATGCTGAGTTAAAGCACTATGATTTGCTGATCACAGATTTTTCTAGTATCGCATTTGACTTTGCAGTACTTGGTCGCCCGGTTCTATTTTCATGTGTTGAAATTGATGCGTATGAAAAACAAAGAGGAATTTATTCCGAATTTGCTGATTTGCTACGTTCAAAAAATCTAGCATCTAACCAACTTGTGCAAGCTGTCAAAGATGTGTTTAATAATAAAGAATCTTTGGAAAAATTCTACTCCTACCCACATCTCGGTGAAGCTAGACATCGAGTAATACAAGAAACAAAAAAATTATTATGAAAAAATTATTGTTTGCAATAAATGTTGGGTGGTATTACGACTTACATTGGAAGAGTAGAATTCAATCAAGTATGACTGAAGATTTTGACGTTCATTTATGTATGTCAAAGCCAACAGATCTTAACCAAGCCAATGTCACTAACTTATCGTTGACACGGTCATCAGTTGGTCTGTTTGACAATATACGCACACTTTATCAAGCAGTGAAAACTTTTGTTAAGGTAAAGCCAGACTTTATCCATTCAGTGACAATTAAGCCAAACATTATGTTTGGTTTAATTGCATTATTTGCTCGAGTACCTATATACCTGACTATCCCGGGAATGGGTTCAATGTTTAGTCAAAATACATCGCAAAGTAGGTTAATAGCTAAAGTAATAATTATTATTTATCGATTAATAGGCAATAATAAAAATTCGGTATTTACGTTTGAGAATAATACAGATCGAGAGTATTTTATTACAAATAAAATCTGCTCACAATATAACTCTATTGTAGTTCCTGGTTCAGGTGTGAATGTCGAAGAATATGACGCACCTAAAATTGATGTTGTAGACGCGCCGTTAAAAATCCTGTTTGCAGCCAGATTATTAGAAGGGAAGGGATTACGAGATCTTATTCAAGCCGTTAAGAATGTTCAATTAAGTGGTTATCCCGTGATTCTTAATGTAGCTGGAATCATTGATAATGACAGTAATGAGGCGATTCCGCTAGCAAAACTTGAAACATGGTCTCAAGAAGGAAAAATAAACTGGCTGGGACAAATTAATGATGGAATGCAAAAAGTGATAGCAGATAATGATGTTATCGCGTTGCCGACCCGTTATGGTGAGGGGCTACCGCGAATATTAATTGAAGCAAATGCTTGCAGGAGACCAGTTATTACTACCGATATTGGTGGTTGTAAAGACTTTGTTACAAATGGTCTGAATGGTTTAGTAGTACCAACCTCTGATATTGAAGAATTAACACAAGCAATCATTAAACTTAGTGAGCGAGACTACTGTGCTATGCTTGGTGAGAAAGGTCGAATTCATGTTGTAAACGCTTATACAGATAAACATGTAATAGATTGTTATAAAAGAATTTATAAATTAGATAGAGAGTAAAAATGCGCGTAATTACATTTGGAACATTTGATGTATTTCATATAGGTCATGTGAATATCCTTGAGAGAGCTAAAGATCTTGGTGATTATTTGATTGTTGGCGTATCTACCGATAAGCTTAATTTTTCGAAAAAGCAACGTTATCCTGTTTACAATGAGAATAGTCGAGCACAGATTGTCAATGCTATTCATTGTGTTGATGAGGTCTTCTTTGAGCATTCTTTGGAAGACAAACGCCAATATATCCTAGAGAGCAAAGCTGATATTTTAGTCATGGGAGACGATTGGGCAGGAAGATTTGATGAATTCTCAGATATATGTAAAGTAGTTTATTTATCGCGTACTGCTGATATATCAACAACAGAAATCATAAAAACAGTTCGTGATCACGTTGAGTAATTTATCTTATGAGAAGTAAAACATGTGCAGTGTCGAGAAATCTATATATTTTATATACATTGGCTCACCTTAAACAAAAAGCTAATGTTAGAGGTACTATTTTAGGCTATCTTTGGTGGTTTATCGAACCTCTAACTTTGATTGCATTATACAGTTATGTCGTAGGTGTTATTTTCGGTCATTCTAGCCCAGATAGAATTCTTATGATAGCTATTGGGGTAACGCTTTGGAAGTGGTGGAGTACTGCATTAAGTGTAGCAACTACTTCATTTGCACGTTATAAGGGTATTGTGACTCAGGTAAAAATGCCCTTACCAATATTGCCCATATCTGAAGTGTTTGGGCAAACATATTTATTTATATTTGGTTATGCTCTATTACAAGTTATTTTGGTATACATGGGATATATTCCCGATGTTTTTGCTCTTGTATTAACATTAGTTGCCACAATTATAGTAGTTAGCGCTCTCTCTCTAGTTTTAGCAATATTAAATGTATTTGTTAGAGATACTGCATTTCTTGTTAGTTTTGGTTTGAGAATATTATTTTATATTACTCCAATCATTTACTCTGCCGATAGAATACCGGAAAAACACCGTTGGCTTGTGGATTTTAATCCTCTGGCTCAATTAATCGATTTGTTTTATAAGTCACTTATTTACCCTGAAACAGTTAGTATTTCTCATAATTTTATTGTTTTAGCCTTAGGCACCGCTGCTCTTTGTATTTTACTTTATCTATCAAAGTTGCTAAGAACACACATAATTAGGAATGTCTAATGTCAAATACTAACCTTGTTGTTGAGTTAGATGATGTATCACTTGTGTATACACAGGCTCAAAGCTATTCATTGAAAAAATTATTCTTATCAAAGCACGAGAGGGAAAAGGTTGTTAAGGAATCTAACTCTTTTAGAAAGGCAGCCTTGAATAACGTTAATTTGAAGTTTTACGAAGGTGATATTGTTGGCATAGTCGGTCGAAATGGCGCAGGAAAATCAACATTATGTAAGGTTCTATCAGGAGTCCTATCGCCTACAAAAGGTAAATTTAAAAGTACCGTTGATATCGGTGCATTATTAACCTTAAATTCTTTCTTCACTCGTGAATTAAGTGGACTAGATAATATCTACTTAGCGGGTGCACTTTTAGGAAAAAACAAAAAAGAGATAGAAGATAAAATATCGGGAATAATAGAGTTTTCTGAATTAAAAGAATCAATAAGTAATCCTGTTGAGACCTATTCAAGTGGCATGGTTTCTCGTTTGGCTTTCTCAATTGCCACCTCATTTCGTAGTGATATTTTAATTATTGATGAAGTACTTAGTGTTGGCGATAAGTATTTTAGAGATAAGTGTCTAAAAAGAATGAAAGAAATAATTAAAGAGTCAAAGTTAATAATTATTGTTTCTCACTCAGATAGCGATATAAGAAATATGTGTAATAGAGCTATTTATTTGGATAAGGGTACAGTTTTATTTGATGGTTCTGTTGAAGATGTTCTTGCAGAATATAAGTAGACTAAATGGCTATTAAATATAGTATTATCGTTCCTGTATATAATGTAGTAAACGTTTTAGATGAGTGCTTAAATTCGATCTTTACTCAAAGTTACCCTGATTTTGAATTAATACTTATTGACGATGCATCAAATGATGGTTCGACTAACTTATTAATGGTCGCTGAAGAAAAGTCAAATGTTAAAGTTATTTATCTAAATGAAAGCTTAGGCCCAGGAAATGCGAGAAATATTGGTGCTAGAGTTGCTGTAGGTGAGTATATATTATTTGTTGATTCTGATGATAAAATATCACCAGAATTACTCGCATGTTTGAGTGAGTTCTCTAGTGAGTTGATTATATTTAATTTTTTGCGATTTTGGTTGAACAGTAAACAAATAATTAATCCAAATTCAAAAATATTAAGCGATTTGAAAGGGAAAAATATTACTAACATTGAAGACAGAGAACTATTATTTTCGAATTTTCAAGTTTGTTGGAATAAAGCTTATAAAAGAGAGTTTTATTTAAGAGAGATGTTATCCTTCAAGGAAGGATACTATGAAGATATTTCATTCAACTACCAGGCTTTGCTTAAATCTAGAACAATAGTAACAACATCATTTGTGGGTTATTATTATAGGCAGCGCACAGGTAGTATTCTAAATTCAAGCAGTGATAAGCATTCAGATATTATAAGTCAATATTCCACAGTTTATGACGATGTTATTAATATAAAAAATAAGAAAATATTAATGACAATAAATGATATTTTTATTGGTCATACATTTAACATTATAATTAAGCAACGTAAAAGGTTAACTGATAATGCATTTATGAATATCATCGATGGCTTTTCAGTACTTAATAATAAATACTTGATTTTTAATAATTCTGGGATAACAAGTAAAGTAAAGTGTATGTTATTACTTTTAATAAAATTAAAACTATCTTTTAGGAACCATTAGGATGATAAAAAACCCACCACTAATTAGTGTCATCATACCATGTCACAATGCTGAGGAAACTATAGAAGGAACATTACGCTCAGTGTTAAGTCAAACATATAATAATATTGAAATTATATGTATTGATGATTGTAGTACCGATGACACTCTGAATATTCTTTTAGATCTAGAAAAACATCATTCTAAAATCTCTGTATTTAGCAATGATATTAATTCTGGAGTCGGCATAACACGAAATAATGGTATAGGGCATGCTAAAGGTGAATTTCTGTCATTTATTGATGCTGATGATTATTTTGAACCAAATTTATTATCATCTCTCTGTGAATCATCAATAGACAATAATTCTGATATATCGCAATGTCTAATTCGATATGTATATGATGATCGTAACTACATGGTAGGTTCACCTACGGGAATTATTAAAGGTGAACATTGTGCTTATAGAATAGATCTAAATGATGGTTTGCCTTTTCTAACACCTCAAGTCTGGAATAAGCTATATAGGAAATCATTGTTTGACGATGTTAATTTTGTATCAATGTATCTTGAAGATGCCCAAATTCTACCATTTTTGACTAAGCGGTGTAATATAATATCCTGCATTGATAATACTCATGTTCATTATAATAAGCGATATTCTACACTTACTGGGAATGTAAAACGAGAAGTAGAACGATTACCTAACTTCTTTGGTTCTATTATTACATCTATAAAGCCATATTTTGAAAATGAATATTTGGACCATATGAATAAGTGGGGGGCTAAGGTTCCTACATGTTGTTATGCTAATACAAATAACTTTTTGAAAAGTTTGATTAGTACTAAGAGTTTATATTCTAAAGAAGAGTTACAACAGATAAATGTGTATTTTGATGAGTTTTCAACTGAATTAATCAACGTAGTACCGATTGAGTTTCAGGAAAAATACTTAAATATTTTTAATGGTTTTTGTAAGGTGATGGAATTTGACTTTAATTCGAAAATTATTAAAAGTAGTAATCCTTTAATTAAAAGGGTAATACTTTGGATGTCTGAAAGAAGTATTTCTATACTAGATAGACTCGTTCCAAAAAGAAAGGATATCTGGCTATTTACTAGTTGGGCTCGTCATGAAGAACATACGTTAGATAATCCTAGAGCATTGTTCGAGAAAGTTAAGAATGATCGTTCAATTAGAAAAGTAGTAATTTTAAATAGCAACAAGAAAGTAGAACCTGATATTGAACATAACATTGTTTTTTATCCATTACATTCGGTTAGAGCAATTTTATCCATGCTTCGTTGTGGCAAAATTTTTACGGGTTATAGTTTACATGCCGTGTTTGGTTACAGAAAATTAGGTAATTTAAATAAACGAAAAATAATTCAACTTTGGCATGGAATACCGATTAAAAAGGTAGGATTGGCAGTTTCAGAAAATTTAGAGAATCACTGGTCTTTAGAATCAAAGCGGTATGCCATTACCATTGCAAATTCAGTTGATGATAAATCCGTTATGGAAAAAAGTTTTTCTCCCAAAGCTCCAGATAAAGTTAAATTAACTGGTTTACCTAGGCATGATTTTCTTGCTATGGATGAAAGTGAATTACCAAAAGATTACAAACTTCATCTTGATTCTTTACACTCGAGAGTTGCTGGTAGAAAGTTAATATTATTTGCTCCAACTTGGCGATATAATGATGAATCTCCTTGTGCATTTGGTATTGAACAGTTAAAGATTTTGGACGACCTATGCAAGAAAACAAATACGGTGTTCGGAATTCGTGTTCATGCAAATATGTTAAGACAGCATTCAAAATCTTCACTTTTATCGGATAATATTATTTATTTAAATGATTATCCAGATGTGAATGTTATAATGAGAGAAACTGATGTTTTAATTACAGATTACTCCAGTTTATATCTTGATTATATGGTAACAAATCGACCTGTATTGTTATATACGCCTGATATTGATATATATAAATTAAATCGTGGGTTTAATTATTCATCTGATGATTTTATTCCACATGAATTTATTATTGATAGTTTTGATTGTTTAATTGAACATATTCATAATGTTGTTATTAATAGTGATTATGTATTAGATAAACAGTATGAAAAAATCAAAAATAAATTCCATAAGTTTGATGCGGATGGTAATAATGCATCGCGTGTACTAGATTGTATTAAGTGAGAACGATAGTGAAAGTTTTAATTTATAGCCAATATTGGCAGAAAGGTGGGATTGAAAAACTCGTTACTTACATGGTTGATTATTTTCCAGCGGAATATCAATTTAGTATAGTAACTGAGGATGTACCAGATCCTAGAAATCAGTACGAATTACCACTCAATACACCAGTATATTTTCAAAAGTTCACTCCATTTTCGGAGCCAAATAAAAGAAAATTACGTGCATTTGTGGAGTCAATTGATCCTGATGTGGTTATTTCTATGGGATCCAATCGTTCTCTGTATAAAATGTCCCGTGCCTGTGTTGATACTCCATACCCTGTAATAATTTCCGAGCATAATTCAGATAAAGAAATTCGTCGGTCATTGTATCGTGATCGGGATTTTTTAAATGCTATTAGGCATTCTGCTGATTTAAATCACGTTCTATTTGAAAGTTTTGCTTCAGGGTATACAAACCCTGAAAATATTCGCGTAATTACTAATCCTGTATTGAGTAGTCCACTAACAAATCAATTTACTAAGCGAAATATAATTGTAAATATTGCTCGCTATCATCTCGAACAAAAACAACAGGATGTTTTAGTGAAAGCATTTTCTGTAATCGCTAAAGATTACCCTGATTGGAAACTCCATTTATATGGGGGTGATTGGTTTGGTGGGAAGAAAGAAATACAAGCGTTGGTTACTAAACTTGGCTTAGACTCTCAAGTTGTAGTAAATGATTCCATTGATAATGTACATGAAGTATTGTCAGTTGCTAGTATTTTTGCTTTTCCATCTGCATTTGAAGGTTTTGGTTTGGTTGCAGGTGAGGCAATGTCTGTTGGTTTACCTGTTGTTGCTTTTGCAGATTGCGAAGGTGTAAATCAACTTGTTACTAACAACTATAATGGGATTTTGGTCGAGTCTCATTTGAAAGATAGTGAACGATTTTCCGAAGCATTAAAGACTCTTATTGATGATGAATCTATAAGAAGCACTTATTCAACGAATGCCCTTAATATTACTAATGAGTTTTCATTAGATAAATTCATATCTGGTTGGAAAGATATTATTGATGAAGTCGCGCTACTTAAGGGACATAATAAGCTATCAAACTTGTCAGAAATGGAAAAACACTATATGGAGTTGGTGGTTTCTGGAATGTTATTTGATAAATCTTACAGAAGTCAACCAAAATATAAGTTAAAGAACAAAGTCAAAATGTTGGCAAGGAAGTATAAATTAACCAAATATTTAAGAGCTTTTTATCGAAGATTTAAATAAATATTAAGTGATTAAAATTTCAATAGTGGACTATGTTCACTATTGAAATTTTCAATATATATTTACTTGATTATTTTATTTCTACAATAATTCAACGGCAGTTCCTTAAGTAGTTTTTCTACATATTTAATGTCAAAATTATGACAGGCTTTATCTAATTCTTGAATTACTCTATCAAGTTCATCATACTTCAAACTAGATTCTCGAGCTGTCATGATTTTCTTGTGACTTGTGCCTTCCACATTTTCTCCAATTAATAACTCTTCATAGAGCTTCTCACCGGGACGTAGCCCAGAAAATGTAATGGCTATATCTCCATTATCCTTACCCTCTTCAGTCACTCTCATTCCCATTAAGTGAATCATGCGTTTAGCTAGGTCTAATATTTTTACGGGTTCACCCATATCTAATACAAACACTTGACCATTTTTCGCCATTGAACTGGCTTGAATTACGAGTTGTGCAGCTTCTGGTATTAGCATGAAATATCGAGTGATATCGGGGTGGGTGACTGTAACAGGGCCACCTTTTCTAATTTGTTTCTTAAATAATGGAACAACTGATCCAGACGAACCGAGGACATTACCAAATCTAACCATTGTAAATGTTGTGTTACTGTCTTTTTCTACAAAAGCTTGTAGTACTAATTCAGCTAAACGTTTACTTGCTCCCATGATGTTAGTGGGTCTAACAGCTTTGTCTGTTGATATTAAAGTGAAGTTATTTACACCGGTTTCTATTGCCGCTTTGGCACATGCTCGAGTACCGAAGACGTTATTTCGTATACCTTCGATAATATTGTCTTCAACGATCGGAACGTGTTTATATGCTGCTGCATGGTAGATAGTCTCTACTGACTGTGCGCTCATTATATTCACAAGCCGATTTTCGTTTTGTACTGAACCTAAACAAGAGACTAATTCACAATGAATGTTTAACCTAATGACTGTCGCTTTTAATTCTTGATCTATTTTATAAAGGTTATATTCATTTAGTTCAAAAAGAACGAGTGTTTTTGGTTCTTGAGCGATAATTTGTCTACACAGCTCCGATCCAATTGACCCTCCAGCACCGGTAACCATAACCACTTTATTCTTAATATTCTGATTCATCAAAATTGGATCTGGAGCAATAGGCGCTCGCCCGAGTAGATCCGCTATATCTAAGTCTTTAACTTCTGTTGCGCTACCTTTACCTGCTGCAATATCTTGCAAGGACGGTACTGATTGAACCTCAATGGGCCAGTGTGATAATTCATCTAAAAGTCTTAATCGCTTTCCCTGGCTGATGTTATTAATAGCGAGCAATAGCTTTTTAGGACTATAAAGAGAAGATAGGCGTTGAAAGTGACTGCTATGATAAACTCTTAAGCCATAAATGATATTACCGTCTTTTTCCTGATCATCATCTAGTATTGCTACTGGATGGTATTCATCTCCTTGTAATAGTGAGGAAGCTAGATTTCGCCCTGTTTCCCCTGCACCATAAATGAGAACGTTTGGTTTCTTTCTACGGTAATAGTAGTGGAATAGTGTTCTGATTAGGATTCTTGGTCCACCAAGCGTGAGTATAGCAATACCTGTGTATATAAATGGGACACTGCGAGGGATAAAGGATTTGAAAAAGAATCCGGATAGAGCAAGTACTAAGGAGGAAATAAGAACAGCTAAGAAAATATTTCCCAGTGCTGGGATCATCATATAACGCAAAACTGCGCGATACATTCCAAGTTTAGTAAAACAATAGAGAGTTACAATGACCGTTAGCGTGATACTTGCAAGTTCGTCTAGACCTAATGGAATGTAAATCGTACCTAACCTTACGGCTATTGAAAGATAAAGAGATAGCGCAATCGCAAAAATATCATAGGCGATAGTAATAATACGCTTATTTTTACGCTCTGTTGACAGAAAGAATCGATAAGGGCTGCGCATTAGATATATACTTCTCACTATTTTTAAATAATCATTATTATTCTAAATTTGTTTAACAGTTTATACTAGAGACTTTTTTATATTTAATGTTTTTGTGTTTGCTAAGAGGATGAATTTTGAGACTTTTTGTAACAGGTGTTACGGGATTTGTTGGGCATCGCGTAAGTTATTTAGCTTGTAAAGATGGATACCAAGTTATTGGGCAATCTAGATCTCAATCGACACAAAACAGAATAAATCACTTTTCAGCAGATATCAATCCTATAACAAATTGGGATTCTGCTTTTAAAGAGGTGGATTGTGTTGTCCATTGTGCTGCGCGAGTACACCAAATGAGCGGCCCGTTGGATCAGATTGAATCGTTATACGATGAAGTTAATCACCTTGGTACGATAAATTTGGCAAAGCAAGCAGCTGCCCAAGGTGTTAAGCGTTTTGTTTTTCTTAGTTCGATTAAGGTAAACGGTGAAAGTACTGTTTTAGAGCGTCCGTTTATAGTTAAGCATTCTTGTACACCAACGGATCCTTATGGAGTCAGTAAATGGAAAGCTGAGCAGGCTCTTAAGCAAGTATCAAAGGATACAGGAATGGAGGTGGTGATAATTCGTCCGCCATTAGTCTATGGGCCTGGTGTTAAAGCTAATTTTAAATCTCTTTTAAATTGGATAGATAAAGGTATTCCACTTCCTTTAGGTGCAATTAATAATCAGCGAAGTATGGTGTATTTGGATAATTTGGTCCATTTGATTTTAGAGTGCTGTTACAATCCTAAAGCAGCAAATGAAACGTTTCTAGTTTCAGATGATTACGATATTTCGACTTCGGTTTTGTTGCGGCAAGTTGCAAAATCCATGAGGAAATCGAACCGTATGTTACCTATACCAGAATTTTGGCTTAAACTTGGATTGAGATTAGTAGGTAAAGAGGCGGTAGGGCTAAGATTATGTAGTAGTCTTCAGCTTGATATATCTCATACTAAAAAGCGTTTAAATTGGACTCCACCGATATCATTTGCTCAAGGGGTTCAAATGACAGTGGATGCTTATTTAGAAGATAAAAATGATATTGGACGTTGTAAGTAATAAGGAAGTTGTGTAGTGATACGAGTATTAGATTTTATTTTTTCATTTTTTGGCTTGTTATTTCTTTGGCCAATCTTTGTGGTTCTGTGCATTATTGGATATTTTGACACAGGCTCACCATTGTTTAGGCAAGAAAGAGTAGGGAAAAACCAAACAATATTTGTGTTGATCAAGTTTAGGACAATGCCAGTCGATACAGTTTCAATTGCGACACATCTAGTTGGGGCACATTCCGTTACTAAATTTGGAGGCTTTTTGCGTCGGACAAAGTTAGATGAGTTACCACAACTATGGAATGTACTTAAAGGCGAAATGAGTTTAGTGGGCCCAAGGCCTTGCTTACCAAATCATCAGGATATGGTAGATGCAAGAGAAGCTCTGAATATATTCGCAGTAAGACCAGGTATCACAGGTCTTGCGCAGGTAAATGAAATTGACATGTCCACACCTGATTTACTTGCTAAGTGGGATGCCCAAATGATTGGTTCTATGTCTATGACTCATTATTTTAAATATATTTTTCAAACTGTGCTTGGTAAGGGGGCGGGAGACCGAGTTTGAGTTAAGTATATTTAGTTAAATTGTCAGCTTAGTTTTATTCTGGTCAAGCACAACTTAACATCAAGGAGTTGCTCTATTTTGACTAACCAGTAGTGAATGGCGGTGATTTTCTTGAAGGTATAAGTACTAGTCAGTATCACAAAGTGGCAAAAGTCCGTGACTAGACAAA
Organism: Vibrio sp. UCD-FRSSP16_30; assembly: GCF_001676025.1. Taxonomy (GTDB): domain Bacteria; phylum Pseudomonadota; class Gammaproteobacteria; order Enterobacterales; family Vibrionaceae; genus Vibrio. The sequence continues at coordinate 16,847 of NZ_LZFW01000014.1, read as the reverse complement.
TGTCTGTCCAAGACAGGGCGTATTATCACTGCATTTTTCGGTGTGTACCCCGCGTTTTTTTTTGCGCTGGGGACAGTGAGGAGCTTAATTTTTATGCGCGCCATACCCATCAGGTATGGGTGTCGGGTATAAAATCATGATGTGTAGGTTTAGTAAAATCTGTGTAAGTCAGCGATCAAATTCAGCCGTTTACTGTGACACTATTATTGTTACTAAACGATAAATACGCCATAATCATGACACATTGCTCAATAAGACTGTCACAATTAAAGGGTTTTTGTCATGAATAGGTTTGAGATCCAATGTCATATTGAGAAACAATGTCACCCTGTATCAATTTCAGATATTATTATCGCTCATCCAGAATTAATACGTCGTACGCTTCAGCGTTGGCTTAATAAACTTATTGAAGACAAACAGATAGAAGCTATTGGTGACGGTCGTTCTCGTAAATACATTGCGTGCACGGTTAGAGAAGATATATCCAATGCAAGCACTAACGAGCACGATGGTTTTCCCAAATCCATCCCGCTATCACCTGACAGTTATGACATTCTTGATTATCTAAGTAGGCCTATTTTTGAGCGTGATCCTGTTGGTTATTCACGTGATTTTTTAGATGACTACACTCCAAATAAAACATACTACCTTCCTGAACCTATTCGTCGTCAGTTACAGCGTATGGGACAGACCATCTATGCGACACAGCCCGCGGGCACATATGGAAGAGACATCTACAATCGTTTACTCATTGATTTATCTTGGGCATCAAGTCACCTTGAAGGTAATACCTATAGCCGACTAGATACGATGGAGTTAATTGAGCATGGCCAGTCTGCGCAAGGAAAGGGCATCATAGAGACACAGATGATTTTAAATCATAAATCAGCGATTGAGTTGCTGATTGATAATATTGACTTTATTGAGTTTAATTGTTTCACTATATTGAATCTGCACAGTGCGCTTTCAGAAAACTTATTAGCTAACCCATTTGATGAAGGGCGAGTGCGTAGTCATGTTGTAGAGATTGGGGGCAGTGCTTATAAGCCAATGTCATCCGAAGAGATACTTTCTATCCAACTGGAGTTAATTCTTAATAAAGCCAATCAAATTATCGATTCATTTGAGCAATCATTTTTTATAATGGTGCATTTACCTTACTTGCAACCATTTGCCGACATTAATAAACGCACCTCTCGTTTGGCTGCGAATATCCCGCTGCTTAAAGCCAATGTATGTCCTCTTACATTCTTAGATGTACCAGAGGAAGCCTACAGTAAGGCGATGCTTGGGGTTTATGAAATGAATAGAATCGAGCTCCTTCGTGATCTATATCTATGGGCGTATGAGCGCTCAACAAAAGAATATCTAGCGGTGAAACAAGAGCTCGTTAAACCAGATCAACAACGCCTACAATATAGAGCGAAGGTAAAGGAGGTTGTTAAACAAGTCATTCTGACACCCGAATCTCAACCTATTGATCTCATTGAATCGTTTATCTTCAATGAACAAGAAGTGGATAAACAAAACATTATAGCCCTTGCATTAGAAGAGCTAAGACGAATCCACGAGGGAGTATTGGCACGATACGGGCTAAGACCATCTCAATTAGAAAAGTGGCGCCAGTTTCATGGGTAAAAAAGAATATACTGGGCACCCATGTATTTGACGGCCTTGGAAGAAAATAAAGGAGAGTGAAAAGGCATTACTGCATTACTGCATTACTGCATTACTGTATTGGCTACAGCTAATTGCCGTTTTAATTGCCCACTTTACTTTAACCTTTCGCATTAATACCCCATCAACCGCAACAAATTCTCCGCCGTTTCAATCGCTTCCTTTCTGTTCGCTATATTTAACTTCTGATACAAATTCCGAATATGGGTTTTAATTGTGGTTCCTGCCACGTCCAGTTCTTGGGCGATTTGTTCGTTGCTAAAGCCGGAGTAGATGAGGTTGAGTACTTGCCATTCTCTTTGGGTGAGGGGGCTTGTGCGGATAAGTTCTGGAATATTTTGGTGGTTAACTAGTTGATTTACAAAGTCTTCATCAAAGTGTACGGCGCGGCTGCGTTGTTTATTGCCAATTTCTTTTAGTAATTGTAGGGCGCGGTGGCGCTCTAGATCGGCGAGTTGGCCTTTGTTAACCAATTTTTCGAGTTGTTTGCTGATGCTTGCGCCATCTACGATGAAGTTTCCGAGCATGCCGGTTTGATTGGTCATGCTCAGTGCCAGTTTAAGGTGTTCACTGGCTTGGCTGTCGTTTTTCTGTTTGATATCAAGCACAGCTTGGACAATAAGATTGCGATTGTTGTCTGTAATTAGGCTATGTGCGTTGGCTTGTTGTTGTAATAGTGCGAGGGTTTGCTCGGCGTCGGTTAGCATGTCACAGGCAATTTGCGCTCGTGCAATATTGCGCAGTTGCAGTTGATTAAAGTGGTTGCTGGCATCAAGGGGTTGCTCTGTTTTGACTAACCAGTTGTGAATGGCGGTGATGTCATTGCAGGCTTGCCAGTACAGCAATTGTGAGTAAGACGCATTGGCTGACCAGTCGATGTGATAATTAGACTCAGCTAGCAACTCGTCGATATTTTTCACAAAGCGTCCGGCTTTATCTAATTCACCTCTGCCTAGCGCAATGCGGGTTAGTAACGAATAACTGTGTAGGTGACTGCTTTGCTGATTGGCTAATACTTCGATGCCTTTATAAGAGGCTAGTTCAGCTTCATCCAGTCGGTTCCAGCACCATAATATTTGAGCGCGGGTTCGCAACAAATGCTCGTGCAGAGGCACTTGTTGGAAGTGGTGTTCTTCGATGACTTTGAATGCTTGGTCTTGAAGCTCAAACGCCGTTTGAATGTAGCCTTGCGCAATTAAGATTTCGCTTTGTTGGATCAGAGCCCACAAAACATGATGATAAACTTGATATTGGCGGGCCAGTTTTTCAGTCTGTTGCATCATAGGTAGGGCTCTATCTAAGCGCCCGAGTACGTGGTTGACCTCACCAATGACCGAGGTGCCAACGATGCGGCTTCTAAAGTCGGTATTATCAATTTGGCTTAATGCGAGCTCGGCCATTTGCAGGGCTTGTTCGGCGTTACCTTGGTTTATAGCCACTTGCGCACGCAGTGCATTTACTTGCCCTTGCTCTTGCTCAGACAGTTCGATATTACGTTTTTTAAATTCGACTTTCGCTTCAGATAATAGGTCACCAACGGTGTTAAATCGATGCTGGCTCTGCGCAAGCCAAGCTCTTAGTAGTGGAAGCTTAGCGGTTTTATACAGTTGATCTTTATCTAATTCAGCAATGGCGTTTTCTAGAGTCGTTAACTCGCCATTATTGAACATTCTCCAGCCGTGATCTTGCATGATATCTGAACATAAAGTGGAGTCTTTAGCTCTTTGTGCATGCACTAATGCTTCGGTAGGACGCCCCAGTTTTAACCATGATTGAGCAGCTGCGGTTTGCAGTTTTATTTCTTGCAATGGCATGTGCGTTAATCGCTGATGGGCAAGAAACTCACTAAATAAATTGTGGAAACGGAACCAATTATTTTCAGTTGACGAAGTGGTTAAGAATAAGCCAAATTTATTTAGGCTATTTAACATGGCTAATGCGTCTTCACGCTGGGTCATATCAATAATTAATTCATCATTAAAATGGTTTAACACTGAGCACTGCATTAGAAAGGTTTTGGTGTCGCTATCAACAAAGTCAAAGACCTCTTCTGCAAGGTAGTCCCATAAGTGGTTATGGTTAATTTTGCCGTTTGTCGCGATTGATTGCTGAATCGGCTTATTTTGTTGCAGTGATTGCACGGCGATAAGCTGCATCGCCGATGCCCAACCTTCGGCGTAGTTGCAAACTTCGTTGGCGGTTGACTCGTCAATCTCTTCTTTCATTCGTAAATTAAAGAAGCGTGTTGTTTCTTCTAAATCAAAGGCTAACAGGTCGTCGTTAATTTCAATCATGAGATCGCGCACGCGAAGGTTTGCCGTGCCAAGTGGCGGATTTGAGCGACTTGTGACAATAACGGTAAGGTTATCGGGCATGTGCTTGATGAAAAAACGCATCGCTTCATGAATTTCTTCATTAGTGATGAGATGGTAGTCATCAAATACTAAATAAGCTTGGTGTACGTTATTGGTCAGTTCACCGAAGATCTCGCCAAATAAAGTATATAAAGAGGAATACTGGCGTTTTTCAATCAGCGCTTGAGAATTGCTACAGGCGTTGTCGGTTGCTTTATTAAGGGCTTGGATAAAGTAGTTAGTAAATTGGTAACTGTCATTGTCTGTTTCGTCGAGGTTATACCATCCCACATGGGATTTATCTGTTAGCCATTGGGCGGCCATTGTTGTCTTGCCATAACCGGCGGGGGAGCGCAGTAATACCAGTTTATAGCAGGTGGCTTGTTGCAGTAAATCCAATACGCGGGGACGCACGATGGCATTGTGAAGGCGTCCAGGACGAGTCAGTTTTGAAGGGATCCACATGTTCAACTACCTACTACTATAATTAACAAATCAAGAATTAACAAATCAAGGCAGTCACGCTAAATAAAAACCATGACCACAGACGAACGACCTATTTGTTTGTACCAACTATTTCATCTTACGTTTTGATCCTGCTATGTATTTTCTCAATAAGCTTCTATTTCGGCGTTCTACGCCTCAGATTTGTGATGCGCGTCGATTATATGCTGATATTTTTGTGTCTGTACGAATCTAATTGCACATATTTATCTCGATTTAGTTCGTTAGCAAAACTTAACGTGATCATTTTCACGTTTATTTAATGTTATTAAAATGATATCAGATGCATATTATGCGCATATTTTGCACTTTTGTTACATTCTTGTGTGATGCTGATCTCGCTATGTGCGTAACTCCCCCCCTGTAGTGAGATCTTGCTCAATATGTGTTTTTTCTCCTTCCCCCTACGCCCTAACAACTCATCCTAGTCCTCCTTTTAAAGGGAGGATGAAGCATTGCATTGGTTAACGGATGATGGCTATAGACGGAAATAACTACAACCAAATTAATATAACGATGAGAGTTCCTTTATGAAACCAGCTCAACAAAAACAATTTGATAAGAAACAATTTCAAGCAAGCGTTAAGAACCACCTTACTTCTACTTATGCTACTACTGAAGAAAACGCGTCTACACATCAATGGTATTTGGCGATGGGTCAAGCCCTAGCGGAATTCACCACTCTTGATTTGCTTCAAACTGAATCAGATGAAAAAATTCAAAATGCAAAAAGTGTTAACTACCTATCTCTAGAATTTCTTATTGGCCGACTAACGGGTAATAACTTGATCAGCATGGGCTTATACGAGCATGTAACTGATGCGATGGGTGAGTTAGGCTTCAACTTAACCGACCTTCTAGAAGAAGAGCGCGATCCATCACTGGGTAACGGTGGTTTAGGTCGTCTTGCGGCGTGTTTCATGGATTCATGTGCCGCTCAAGAGTTCCCAACCGTGGGCTATGGTCTTCACTACGAATACGGTCTATTTAAGCAATCATTTAAAGAGGGTGCTCAACAAGAAGCGCCAGATGCATGGCGTGGCATAGAAGGCTACCCGTGGGAGCTCGTTCGCCCTGAAATTGCACAAGAAATTGGTTTTTACGGCAGCGTTGAAACTGTGATTGAAAATGGCGAAGAGAAACGTCGTTGGGTTCCGGGAATGACGGTTAAGGCGATGCCTTGGGATCTGCCGATTGTTGGTTACGAGTCGAATACGGTTTATCCGCTTCGTTTGTGGGAATGTCAGGCGATTGCTCCTTTCTCTCTAGAAAGCTTTAACAACGGCGATTACTTTGAAGCGCAGCATTCACTGATTGATGCAGGCAACATTACTAAAGTGCTATACCCAAATGACAACCACGAGAAAGGAAAAACACTGCGCCTAATGCAGCAATACTTCCACTCGGCAGCGTCTATTCGCGATATTTTGCGTCGTCACGAAGCGGCCGGTCATGCATTGGTTGACTTACCTAAGTACGAAACTGTACAGCTAAATGATACTCACCCAACGGTTGCTATCCCTGAATTGATGCGCATTCTTGTGGATGAGAAAGGCTTTGGCTGGGATAAAGCATGGTCTATTTCAACTAAGACGTTTGCTTACACCAACCACACTTTGCTTCCTGAAGCACTAGAGACATGGTCTGAGTCGTTAATCCAGCGTCTACTTCCTCGTCACATGGAAATCATCTACCGCATTAACCACGAATTCTTGATGGAAGTTCGCGCTAAATGGCCTGGGGATGTAGAGAAGCAACGTAAGCTTTCTATTATCCAAGAAGGTTTCCACCGCATGGTGCGTATGGCTAACTTGTGTGTTGTGGGCTCGTATGCAGTCAACGGCGTAGCGGCGCTTCACTCGGCACTGGTTAAGAAAGACTTGTTCCCTGAGTTTAATGAGCTATACCCAACTCGCCTACACAACGTCACAAACGGTGTAACGCCGCGTCGTTGGTTGAAATTCTGCAACCCAGGATTATCAGCACTGATTACCGATAAAATTGGCGATCAGTGGGCGGCAAACCTAGACCAACTTTCTGATATTTCTAAATTTGCTGAAGACGAAGAATTCCAACAGCAATACATGGCTGTGAAGAAAGACAACAAACAGCGCCTTGCTGATTGGGTTAAAGAGAACATGGATATCGAACTTGATACCAATGCTATCTTTGATGTTCAAATCAAGCGTCTGCACGAATATAAACGTCAGCACCTTAACATGCTGCACATCTTGTCTTTGTACCACCGCCTATTGAACGATGCTGAGTTTGATATGACGCCACGCGTCGTGTTCTTTGCGGCAAAAGCGGCGCCGGGTTACCACCTAGCAAAAGAGATCATTTACGCAACCAATAAGATTGCCGAGAAGATCAACAATGATTCTCGCATTGGCAACAAGCTAAAAGTGGTCTTCATGCCAGATTACCGCGTAAGCCTTGCTGAAATCATCATTCCAGCTTCTGACGTTTCTGAGCAAATCTCTACCGCAGGTAAAGAAGCATCCGGTACAGGTAACATGAAAATGGCGCTGAACGGTGCATTGACTATCGGTACGATGGACGGCGCTAACGTTGAGATTCGTGAAGAAGTGGGCGATGAGAACATTTACATCTTTGGTTTAGATGTGGATGGGGTGAATGATATTCGTGCTCGTGGCTACAACCCATTTGATTACTACAATTCTGACCATTTGCTAAAAGCGTCTATGGATCTATTGCTGGGTGAAGAGTTCACTCCTGGCGAACCTGGCAAGCTTCGTGCAACGTTTGATAGCTTACTTGATGGCGGCGACCCGTACTTATGTCTTGCTGATTTCGCATCGTATGTGAAAGCACATGAAGACATGGGCGAGCAATATAAAGACCAAGCGGGTTGGGCGAAGAAAGCAATTCTTAACACCGCGCTAGTGGGTAAATTCAGCTCTGACCGTTCTATTCGTGATTACGTTAATAACATCTGGAAACTAACACCAGTACACCGTTAATTGTCACGAAAATGGCTCTGGCTCTGTGACTAATCACAGAACCAGAACCAAAAGGCAAAGGGGTCGTTTTGAGTCTTTGCCTTACTATCAAATCTAAATTTTTAATATTAATTAAAAATAACAACAGCAAAATGTTTGAAGGCGTGTTTCGTCTTCGGAGAGAGCGATGAAAAATCAATCCGTACTAAAAAAAGTCGCCGAGATGGCTGGTATTGCCGATAGCTATGTCAGTGCTTGGGGAGACCCTGCAAGCGTTGAAGATGAAACCATTGAACGTTTGCTTACTGCACTGGGCTACGACACAAGCTGTGACGAAGCACTGCTAAAATCCGCTGAGAAAAAACACAAAAAAGAAGTACTTGCCCCTGTGCTGGTGGTTCGCGATGATCAATTGATCGAAGTGGAACTTAACCTAGGTGTCAGCGCTCGTGAAAGCGAATTTGCATGGCGACTAGAAACAGAACAAGGCCAAGTATTAGAAGGTTATCTTCAATCTCAAATTGTTCGAGATTCTCGAAAAGAAGGTGGCCCGCTGGTATTTGCATTGCCTGCCGACATTGAGTGGGGATACCACAAATTACTAGTGACTCGTAAGCGACGCAAAGCGCCTTATGAGATGACCCTGATTGTTGCGCCACAAAGTTGCTTTAAGCAGCCAGAGCTTGCCAGCGATAAAAAGCTTTGGGGCCCAAGCATTCAGTTATACACCTTACGTACCCCACATAACTGGGGTATTGGTGATTTTGGCGATCTAAAACAACTTGTGGGTGATATTGCCGCAAGAGGTGGTGACTTTGTCGGTTTAAACCCGATTCATTCTCTGTTTCCGGCTAATCCAGAAGCGGCTAGTCCTTATAGCCCATCATCACGTCGCTGGTTAAATATTCTGTACATTGATGTGAGCTCTGTACCTGAGTTTGCCTTATGTGCACAAGCGCAACAAAAAGTGGGAAGCGCCGAATTTCAACAGCGCTTACAAAAGGCGCGTGAAGTTCAGCATGTCAATTACAGCGAAGTGTCTGACTTAAAAATGTCAGTCTTACCGCTATTATTTGCCGAATTTAAATCTCGTCATTTAGATAACAAAACGCAACGCGGACAAGCGTTTATTGATTTTGTGGAGCAAAGTGGTGAGAGCTTAGTACATCAAGCCGCCTTTGATGCGATGCATAAAACGTTCCGTGATACGGATGACTGCGTGTGGGGATGGCCAGTATTCCCAGAGAAATATCGTCGTTTTGACAGTGCAAGTTCGCAGAAATTCATTAAAGACAATAAAGTTCTTGTTGATCTTTATATGTATTTACAATGGATTGCGGATGCGCAAATTAATGAAGCTCAGGCATTGGCGCAAGAAAAAGGAATGCCTTTAGGGCTGTATCGTGACCTTGCGGTTGGTGTGGCGGATTCTGGCTCAGAAACTTGGGCTGACGAAGGTAATTTAATCCTAGACGCAAGCATTGGTGCGCCGCCGGATATCTTAGGTCCATTAGGGCAAAACTGGGGCTTACCACCACTTAATCCACAAGCTTTGCAGGCAACGGGTTACGACGCGTTTGTACAATTGTTACGTGCCAATATGAAACATTGTGGCGCATTGCGTATTGACCATGTGTTAGGGCTTTTGCGTTTATGGTGGATACCGAAAGGGGAAGGCGCGACCAAAGCCGCGTACATGTATTACCCTGTCGACGATATGCTTGCCATCTTAGCGCTTGAATCTCATCGCTATCAGTGTTCTGTGATTGGTGAAGACTTAGGCACAGTGCCTGATGAAATCATTGATATTTTACGTGATGCTGGTGTGCATTCGTATAAGGTTTTCTTCTTTGAAAATAACCCTGATGGTAGCTTTATCGACCCTGCGAGTTATCCGCAACAGTCGATGGCAGCCTTGTGTACTCACGATATGCCAACCTTGCGCGGATTTTGGCATTGTGACGACTTAAAATTGGGTAAAGAACTGGGCTTGTATCCAGATGAAGCACAATTAGCTCGTTTATTTGATGAACGTCTGCAATGTAAGCAGGGGATTTTAGATACCATGCGAGCGCATAACCCGCAGTTTTTATCATCAGGTATTGGTGAAAATGCAGCATGGGTTCCAATGGATCGTTATCTTGCTGAAGGACTGCAATTGCACGTTGCTTCGGGCTCATCGTCACTGCTGAGTGTTCAATTAGAAGATTGGCTTGAGATGGATAAGCCGGTCAATATTCCCGGAACGGTGGATGAGTACCCGAACTGGCGACGTAAATTGTCAGTGAATTTGGATGAAATGTTTGGTCAAGACCACATTAACCATATTGCGAAGCGTTTAACGCAAGTACGTGATCAATCCAATAAGGCATAAGTTGAAGGTTAAGATAGAAGAGTAAAGTTCAAAACTCTTGTATTGCTCAAATTTTCTGCTTGTGAATTTTGTTACAGTTGTCACAGAATTGAAGTGCCCGCGATTCAGCGGGCATTTTTCGTATTCGTTTTGTTTTTAAATCACCATCAATAATAAAAAAAGCCTGATTAATGGGCTCAAAGTAATAGGGCGAACGCATGAGTCACTTATCGACTAATCATGTGCATCATTTCCACAAGACGCCGTGATCTCACCCTGCACAAAATAAGATGGAGTTTTAATAAAATGACGATATGCAATCATGACTTTATTATTCGGCATTTTTAAAGTGTATGTTTCTGTAACCAATATAGCTTAGTGGTAATAGTATCGCTAAGATGGATAAAAAATGGCTAGAGTGAAAGCCACGCGCTTTTACTAATAAGAATTATAAAATTTAATATCAAAGGAGATTGGGCGTGGAAAAGGCTCAGGATAAAAATAAATTGGCTTATCAACAGTTGAGTCAGGCAGCATGTACTGCCCCATTTTCGCTGTTAGGACCCTTTGTCAGAGAACAAGGTCGTAATTTGACCGTTTGGATGCCAGGAGCACATAAGGTTGAAGTGCTGTTTGATGACAAGCGTATTGAATTAGAACGTGATGAAATGGATGCGTTCATTTTGACGCAAGATTACGATCTTAGTTTTAAACATTACAAATTAGCGGTTGATTGGGGGGAAACTGAGCAAATCATCGATGACCCTTATCAGTACCATGGGTTGTATGAAGAGTTTGAACATCTGCATACACCAAAAGAAATGTATCAGCATATGGGTGCGCAATTTGTCACTTTAGAGCGTGATGGCAAAAGCATTGCCGGTACTCGTTTTCTTGTGTACGCACCGCATGCACAAGCAGTGAGCTTAATTGGTGACTTTAACCAGTGGGATGGCCGTCGTCATCCAATGCAGCGCCTTGATTACGGCATCTGGGGCCTATTTGTCCCTGAGCTTGCTGAAGGCACGCAATACAAATTTGAATTGAAAGGCCCGCAAGGGGAAACCTTGCCACATAAGCAAGACCCGTGGGGTTTTCAACATGAACAATACCCATCATTTGCTTCTGTTACTTACGATCAAACGAAATATCAGTGGCAAGACAGCGCATGGCAAACTCGCCCTGTAACGCAAAAGCGTAAAGAGGCGTTATCTTTTTATGAATTGCATGCGGGTTCTTGGAAAAGAAATGAGCAAGGTGAGTTTTTAAACTATCGCGAACTGGCTAAAGAGCTGATCCCTTATCTGGTTGATTTGGGTTATTCGCATGTGGAATTGATGCCAATTTCTGAGCATCCGTTCTATGGTTCTTGGGGTTATCAGCCAATTGGTTTGTTTGCGCCAACTAGCCGTTTTGGTACGCCAGATGACTTTAAATACTTTGTCGATCAATGCCACCAAGCCGGTCTTGGCGTGGTATTGGATTGGGTTCCTGCTCACTTCCCATCGGACGATCATGGTTTAGCGAATTTTGATGGTACGCCTTTGTATCACGATCCTGATCCACGTCGCGGTTGGCATCAAGATTGGAACTCATTTATCTATGATTTAGGTCGTGAGCACGTACGCCGCTTTATGGTGTCTAACGCTTTGTTCTGGTTTGAGCATTATCATATTGATGGCATTCGTGTTGATGCTGTGGCATCCATGTTGTACCTAGATTATTCTCGCGAACACGATCAGTGGATTCCAAACCAAGATGGTGGTAATGAGAACTACGATGCCATTGCCACATTAAAGTGGATGAACGAAGAAGTGTATAAGCACTTCCCGAATGCAATGACGATCGCAGAAGAATCGACAGCGTTCCCGGGTGTCTCTGCACCGACATTCCTTGGCGGATTAGGTTTTGGTTTTAAGTGGAATATGGGTTGGATGCATGACAGCTTGTCTTACATTCAACAAGATCCTATTCATCGTAAATATCATCACAATACGATTACCTTCCCACTGATGTATGCGCACAGTGAGAACTATGTACTGTCTTTATCTCACGATGAAGTGGTTTATGGTAAAGGGGCGATCCACGATAAAATGCCGGGTGATGAGTGGCAGAAGACCGCAAACTTACGTGCTTACATGGGCTATATGTACGCTCAGCCAGGTAAGAAATTGAACTTTATGGGCGCAGAATTTGGTCAAACGGCTGAATGGAACCATGATGATCAGTTGCAGTGGTTCTTATTGGATTATGAACGTCATCAAGGCGTGCTCAATCTGACGCGTGATTTAAATAAAATCTATAAGCAAGAGTCTGCGCTGCATGCCCTTGATTACGATCCAAAAGGGTTTGAGTGGCGTTTGCAAGATGAAGCAGAAGCCAGTGTTCTAGCGCATGAACGTATTGATGAAAATGGCGAGCGAGTGTTAGTGGTTTCTAACTTTACTCCTGTGCCTCATCTTGAGTTCCGCTTAGGCATCCCGAATGAGTCGGAGTATCAGTTGTTATTAAATACTGACGACACTAAATACAATGGTGCAAACGTAACAGTGCCAGCAAGTTTGAAAACTGAGCAGATTGAAAGTCAAGGATTGCAACAATCTGTGCACATGGTTTTACCGCCACTATCAACGGTATTTTACAAGAAAGTAAAATAACCAGTTAGTGCAGGGGGAGATCACGAACGTTATTTGAACAAAATCATGTGCATTATCGGAACAAGCCTTTGTGGCATGGATGCCACAATGAAGCCATCAAGGATGATTTCACGGCGTCTTGTGGAGATGATGCACATGATTGGTCGATAAATGTTCACTCATGCGTTCGCCCTACCAGTTAGTACTAGATTGAAGATAGGGAATCTCAGCAAACTGTTGGGATTTCTTTTCTTTATCAATATTTTATCTACACTTATACAAACAGTAGAAATACTGATTAATTAAAAATGGACTTTTATGATCACTTCTTTGTACGCGGCAATTTTGGCCGTCTGGATCTGTTATTTATCAATTCAGGTTATTAAGTTAAGGCGCAAGCACCAAGTCTCTCATTCTGATGGAGAGATAGAAGAGCTGTCTGTTGCCAGAGGCGCGCACAGTAACGCAACCGAATACATTCCGATTACTTTGCTGCTGCTTATCCTTGCTGAGATGAATGGCTTATCACTTTGGGCCGTGCATTTATTGGGTGTGTCGCTGGTGGTAGGACGTTGTATGCATGGGTACGCTTTATTGAACAAAAAGATGAAAGGTCGAGTGGTGGGCATGCTGACTACCTATGCAGTGATTGTTGTGCTCGCGGTGGTTAACCTTGTACAAGCTTTTTGTCATAGCTAATTGAGCCGTTCCGATAAAGAAGCCGCTTAGCTATACTTAAATAGATATACCTAAATAGCTACACCTAAAATCGCTAAGTGGATGTTAATCCTAAAACTTATGCTAGAGTATCGACTCTAGCATAAGTTTTTTACGGATAATCATGAGCGACAAGATCTACTTTAATACCTCGCAAAAATTCAACCTGCGCCGTTCTTTAATCAATGCAGGCACTCGCATTCATCACAAAGTTGCACCGAAACATGCTCGTAAAGTGGCTCGTCAGCTTTTGTTAACGCCCGTACGAAGCAAGCCTAAAAATGCTCAGCCAGCAGGACTCATAATAGGAACAGTGAGCTCCGCGCATGGAGATCTGACAACCTATACCTTAGGTGAAGGACCTATTTGGGTGCTAAATCATGGTTGGTCTGGCACGGCAAATCAGTTTTTCCCTTTAATGGAAGCGATTGCTAAACAAGGCTTTACCGCTGTGGCTTACGATCAACCCGCGCATGGCACCAGTGGCGGCGCTTATGGCCATATCCCTGCATTTGTACAGGGCTTGGAAGCGGTATTAGAAAGTGTCGGTGAGATACAAGGTATTATTGCGCATAGCATGGGCACAGCATCAACTTTAGAGTGTAAGCATGAGAAAGCACTCGGTTGTCCGTTATTATTGATTGCGCCAGTGCTAGAGTACTTAGAAAATTTATTTGGTAGTGTGAAGCGCTCGGGCTATTCGATGAAGTTGTTTGAAGAAGTAGTGGAGCAGGTAAGTGATGAATATCATTATCCTATTCATAGCATTGACCCGTATAGCAAGCTAAAGCAAAGAGCAAACACCACCATTATTGTGCATGATGAAGCGGATAAGTTTACCTCTTTTGAAGTATCTGAGCGCGCCGCGCAAGAGATGGATAATGTCACCTTGGTTGCGACAAAAGGGCTAGGGCATGGCCGCATAATGAACAGCGACCCTGTGAAACAAAGTTTTACTCGCCTAACTGAGCATTCATTTAACACGCTAGAGTGAGTACTTATCGACCAATCATGTGCATCATCTCCACAAGACGCCGTGAAATCATCCTTGATGGCTTCATCGTGGCATCCATGCCACAACCCATGCCCCAAAGAGTTGCTCCAATAATGCACATGATTTTGCTCAAATAACGTTCGTGATCTCACCCTGTTAATGGCGACAATGGCTGATAACGATTTGTAAAGTAGATAACAATAGGCCCCTAATATCATGATGATTTTAGGGGCCTATTTAGTCAGTTTACTTAATAATGGGTTTAACCTGGGTGACCATCGCTGCGCGGTGTCATCAACATTTTACCAAACTTGAGTAAGTACATACCAAAACTCAACATCCATAAAACCGTTGCGACATCAAGAAGTTGCATCATGTATTCAGGGTAAAGACCAATACCAATGCTTCTGATTAATGCAGATAAAATCAGTGATGCAAATGCAATGCGCATTTGTGGACCTTGGTAAATATTACGCCCAGTATGACCCATAGTGACACGAGTAATCATGGCTAAAATAAGCCCTGCAATTGCGCCAATGGCAAACAAATGCAAAGAGGTATGAGATAACCAAGCATTGGTGGTTAAACCTTTAAGCAATAGGTATGCTGGAATACACAGGTAAGATAAATGCAGTGACCATACCAGTGGCTCACCCCATGTTTTCCATGGTTTCCAACGCAGTACTTTAATTAACTGAAAACAGCCAGCCCAGACTAGTAGCGGTGTTTCAAGCACACTTAAAGTTAGTGGGAAAAAGCTTAATACGAATAGCAGCACTAATGGGAAGTTACCCGCAACTTCTATCCATAAAATAGGTTGTGGTTTGTCAAATTGCATACGACGTGAGGTGAAGAATGGGATAACGCGACCGCCCATAACAGACAGCAGTAACATAAACCACCATAGCATCGCTTGCCAGACTGCCATTGCCGTAAAGGGGGCAACACCTTTGATGGTCGCGTAGCTTGCAAAGTTAGCGATGATGGCAAGAATAAACAAAGGAACGAAGAATAAGTTTCTCCAACCTTTTGATTTATAAACTCGAATACCCATCTCATAAGCAACAGCCAATAAAAATAGACTTTCAATAATAGAAATTAGCCATAACGGTGCAGGAGTCCAAAATAGGATTCTTGGGGCTAACCATAAGGCAACTATTACGCCCAAACGAGCGCCTTTTGTGCCATTCACTCCAGTCCAGTTTTGGACTGCGGTAAGGGCAAAACCTGCCACAATCGCCATGGAGAATCCAAACAACATTTCATGAGCATGCCACCACAGTGCCGGAGCACCTAAAGCTGCAGGTTGTCCATTCTGATAAGCGTAAATCCATACTGGAATTGCGATAAAAGCATACAATGCGCCTAATAGGAAAAAAGGACGAAACCCAAGTCTCAGCAATGGTGTAATTGCTTCCTCTTTTGCTTTGTCTGTGATGTTTAGCATGACAAAAACCTTAAAGTTGTAAATTAAATGCAACTTTAAATTAGAGTGAGTGATATTGCAAGTATAGTGTGAACTTAAGTGCTTACTGCTAGTGATGTTTTTTATTGTGTGCGGTGTTTTGTCATAAGTATGAAAGCAGAGCGTAAGGTCAGCTAATGCTGCCATTAGTTGTCGAATGGTTGTCGAATTTCCAGTAAGTGCTTGAAAATCAACCAAGGCATGATCTAAACCTCAATATCTGTTTGTATTAAATTCAATTTGGTATCTTTTTTTATCTAGATTTGCTTTACTCAGCAAAGAGAAAAGATTTTAGGATGGACAGGCACATGGTACACAATTGGGATGATTATGCTGCGAAATGGGAAAGTCACTCAGCAACGACTCAATTCTCCGAACTTGCATTTACTGAACTGAAAGCACTGCATTCATTAAAAGGTGCAAATGTACTGGATTTTGGTTGTGGCACGGGCTTATTGAGCCAACAAATGGCCCCCTTGGTGCGCAGTATTGTTGCTCTGGATGCCTCCGAAGCCATGATTGAAGAGCTTGATAAAAAAATGCTCAGTAATGTTGAACCTGTCGTCGATCAACTGACTCGTGGTTTAGTTGCGCAGCATCCTGCTTTTAGAAAACAATTTGATCTCGTTGTCGCGTCATCTGTTTGTGGTTTCTTACCTAATTTTACCGAAGTTGCGAGTGTTATATATTCACTGCTTGATGAGCAAGGTATCTTCGTTCATTGGGATTGGCTAACTGATGGTCAAGAAAGAGGCATGACTCAAGAAGTCGCACATGCAACTCTGCATAATGCGGGCTTTACTGATATTGAAATCTCTATTCCTTTTGAAGTGACCATTGAAGATGGTTCTGTACAACCTGTATTAATGGCTGTGGCTTACAAATAGAGGCTGTAACAGATTCTGTGTAACTGACATTTAGTTTATGTGCTTCTCGACACGGTCTTCGAACTCGATGATAAATCGACTCATCGCCTGACGCCAGTTTTGAATGGGCATAGTCCATTTTTTACTGGCATCTTTAATCGCTAGATAAACCATCTTAGTTGCCGCTTCATCATTTGGGAAGATTTTACGCTTCTTCAAAGCCTTACGTATCACGCTGTTGAGTGATTCAATCGCATTGGTTGTGTAAATTGCTTTTCGAATATCTTGCGGGTAGTTAAATAGCGTATTCAAGTTTTG
>NZ_LZFW01000013.1 GCF_001676025.1 Vibrio sp. UCD-FRSSP16_30 | reverse complement strand
GACCGCAGTCGTATTTAAGGCGTAATACCTCTTTGATTTTATTCATTGGAGTTCTCTTTTTGGCCATTATCGCTTCCTTTCCTTCTTGTTTTAGAAGTAAAGGATAGCGAGCTATTGATTTAAAAGAGAAAAAGGAAGGATTTCGGCCATTACGATCGCAGTTTTCGCTATTCCGATCATCGATTTCGGAGTTAGGTTAAAAGTGATCTGATAATCGCGGAATCAGCGATCGGTTTAAACCGAAATGGGTGATCGGATAATCCCGAAATGGGTGATCGGAATGCTCCGAAATATGCATTTAATTTAAGCAAAATGAAAATACATCTGGATTGATTACCGATTTGTATTCATCAATAGAGTGTGTGTTAACCGATGCCTAGAGATTAGTCGTTCAAAGATATGCACTCAAGTTACACATATCTATATCATTTATAATCCACGGTCATATCATGATGGGTGCATTAAATTAAGTGTAGGCTATCTTATTGATTTGAAGATGTTTTTGTCAGATATCATTTTAGGTGTGATCTGGATCACGAAGGGTGTAGGCGAATATAAGATTAATAGAGAGAAGTAGCAGTATGGGTCAATTAGCTGGGGAAGAGGTATTTAATGGCATGTAGCTGGGGGCTTGTGACTTGGAGAGTCGTATTTTCTGTGTCAAGCCCCTACACCATAGTCGGTATCGATTTTATTAGAGTAGGGGGCTTAATGCCAATCGTAGTAAGTTTTTGACTATTTACTTGCTGTGATTGGGGTAATTTGTACTGTTGGTCAGTTGCCGTGTTGCGCAGAGTTTAGCTATTTAAGCTTGGTCGTCTTGTGAATTGCGCTCAGCCGACTTACGTTTATTACGCTCAGCTAGGTTTTTAACAAAAACTTCTAGCTCTTTTTCGCCCCAAGCTTGCGCTTGTTCTTCACTCTCAAAACCCATTTCACGTTTAGAAACTGTAGTTCTGCGAGATGAAATTTGACGAACAATTTCAGCGCACCAGCCATTACGTTTTTCGATGGTGCGTACAGTAAATTTTTTGTTATCAGACATATGTATTTCTCTAAAAAGTGGCAGTATTACAAGCTATGATGAAGGATATTAATCCTAAAATCACATCAATAATACAAACTTTAGTGGTTTAAAAGCGATAGATGGCATTGATCATTAACTGCATCCATTAATAGGGCGCCATTAAAACATAGTCGCTCGTGATATTGTAATTATTTATCACCTTGACAGGGATTGAGCGTTCAGATCGCGGTAGGTTTGAGCAAGATCAAGCATGGCTGATGGCGACAATAATTCTATCACTGTAAGTTTTTTAAAGGAGGTAGCTCATGAACCATGATGACTTCAATCAATATTGTGATTCATTTAAAACTGCAACTTATGTGATGCAGTGGGGTGGATCTCATGTTTGGAAAGTCGGGGGGTAAGGTGTTTGCTATTGGCTTTACCTTAAAGAGCGGTGATAGTGCGTATACATTTAAAACGTCACCGCAGAATTATAGTTTTCTACATGAAAATGAAGGTTATCGCCCTGCCCCTTATTTTGCTAGCCGAGGTATGAAGTGGATTCAACAAACTGACACCAGCGGGTGCTTAGATGAAGATCTAAAGTATTATTTGTCGGAATCTTATCGCATTGTTTTATCAGGCATTAGTAAGAAAAAGCAAGCCGATATGGGGCTGTTGTGACTCTATTAATGCAATAAGCCATTATCAGTCAATAAGTGCAGGAAAACCAGTTCAGAATGCAGTCACTTTCATTAACGCAAGCTCAGAAAATAGCCTTATTGTCGCAAGGATTACTCGGACCAAAGCAAACAGGAAGTGCCTATCAAAGCACCGTTAAGGCCATGGACAGGCTTGGCTATGTTCAAATAGATACCATCTCTGTGGTGCAACGTGCTCATCACCATACTTTATGGAACCGCAATCCTGACTATCAAACTGAGCATTTAGAGCAAATGGTCAAACAAAAATTAGTCTATGAGTATTGGTCTCATGCGGCCTCTTATCTGTCGATGAAGGACTTTCGATTTTCATTACCGCGTAAATTGGCTTTTAAATCGGGTCAGCAGAAGCATTGGTTTGCTCAAGATTTAAAATTAATGGCGTCAGTGCTACAGAGAATTAGAGCGGAAGGACCTTTGATGGCAAAAGATTTCTCATCTGAGGTAACCAAAAAAACGGGGTGGGGAAGTAAGCCAAGCAAACAAGCATTAGAAAACTTGTATATGCAGGGTGACCTGATGATTAGCGAGCGTAAAAATTTTCATAAAGTTTATGACCTAACAGAAAGGGTCTTGCCTAAGGGGATTGATACTTCACTTCCTACTGCTCAAGAAAATGCTCGATTTATAGTACTGCGCTATCTTACCGCGCATGGTGTTGGTCAACTTAATGAGATGATCTACCTATTAAAAGGCGTTAAATCTGAAGTGAAAACAGCGTTAAGTGAGATGTGCGAAGAAGGTCTTATTATTAAAATCATGGTGGAAGGGGAGCAATACTATACCGTAACTCATTGTTTAACCTTGTTGAATAAGCGATTAAAGCGTAAGCAGGTAAACATTTTATCGCCTTTTGATAATCTTTTGATTCAAAGAGCCAGAAGTAAGCGTCTTTTTAAATTCGATTATTTATTGGAATGCTATACCCCAGCTACAAAACGACAGTACGGTTATTTTTGCCTGCCTATTTTATGGGATGGAAGGGCTGTTGGTATGATGGATTGCAAGGTACACAGAAGTCGTTCGTATCTTGAAGTGATTAAATTATATATTGACCCGTCCCTTAAAGAGACCGAAGAAGTTTTGTTTGAGTTGGATTTTGCTGTGGCACAATTTGCCCGCTTTAATCAGGTGGATACAGTATCAAACTACACCATCAAATCATTCAAATAACCGTTGAGGTAAATTTAACGCAAAAAAAAGACCTGCTCATGAGCAGGTCTTTTTTTAAAGTGGTGGTGGGAGATGGATTCGAACCATCGAAGGCAGTGCCGTCAGATTTACAGTCTGATCCCTTTGGCCGCTCGGGAACCCCACCAGGGCATTTTTATACTTAATTAATGGTTTCCCAACCCGTTTAATCAAGTTTTCTTAACTGACGAATCAATTAAAAGAATGTGGTGGTGGGAGATGGATTCGAACCATCGAAGGCAGTGCCGTCAGATTTACAGTCTGATCCCTTTGGCCGCTCGGGAACCCCACCAGGGTATTTTTATACTTAATTAATGGTTTCCCAACTCGCTTAATCAAGTTTTCTTAACTGACGAATCAGTTAAAAGAATGTGGTGGTGGGAGATGGATTCGAACCATCGAAGGCAGTGCCGTCAGATTTACAGTCTGATCCCTTTGGCCGCTCGGGAACCCCACCAGGGTATTTTTATACTTAATTAATGGTTTCCCAACCCGTTTAATCAAGTTTTTTTAACTGACGAATCAGTTAAAAGAATGTGGTGGTGGGAGATGGATTCGAACCATCGAAGGCAGTGCCGTCAGATTTACAGTCTGATCCCTTTGGCCGCTCGGGAACCCCACCAGGGTATTTTTATACTTAACTAATGGTTTCCCAACCCGCTTAATCAAGTTTATTTAACTGACGAATCAATTAAAAGAATGTGGTGGTGGGAGATGGATTCGAACCATCGAAGGCAGTGCCGTCAGATTTACAGTCTGATCCCTTTGGCCGCTCGGGAACCCCACCAGGGTATTTTTATACTTAAGAATAGTTTTCCCAATCCTCTCCTCAAGTTCGGTGCGAATAATATCCAGACGAGGATTTTCTGTAAAGGACTTTCTTTAAAAATCAGTTCATATGTCGGAATTTTGCTCGGAATGGCTAAAAAGCGTCACTTTCTTGATTTTATTCTTCGCTTATAGCCCACTTGTTGCTTATTTTCTGATCATAAAAAACAAGACAGAGGGACTATTTAAGGTCAATACTTTACATTGATTGACATAATTTCCGTTAGAAAATGATAAAATCACGCCAGCCTTCTTAACTCACATTATTAGAATGAAAACTATCATCCACAAATCTACGTCATCATTTTCTGTTGTCAGTGCCCTTTTATTTAGCGTTCTGCTTTCTTCTCCCTCTTTTGCTCGAGGTGGTCCTGGCAAAGGCGCTGCGGTTGCAGTTACCACTCAAGAAGTGGGTATTCATCAAATTTCTCAAAGCCTTGCTTTGGTTGGAAAGCTCAAGGCATCACAGTCGGTCATTATTGCCCCTGAGGTGAGCGGCACGATTGAACGTATTGCGGTAAAAACCAATCAAAACGTGCGAGTAGGACAAGTGCTTGTCGAGCTAAGTAACGACAAAGCAAAAGCTGCTGTTGTTGAGGCGCAAGCTTATTTAAATGATGAGCAGCGTAAGTTAAATGAATTTGAGCGTTTAAGAAAAAGCGCGGCAATTACCTTAACCGAGATTGAAGGGCAAAGAGCGAGCGTTAATATTGCTAAGGCAAGACTAAGCTCGGCAAAAGCTGACCTTAATGAGCGTACATTAAAAGCGCCGTTTTCTGGACAGATTGGTTTTGTTGATTTTAGTTTAGGTAAACTGGTAAGCGCCGGTACTGAGCTATTAACATTAGATAACCTGTCAAACATGGAGTTGGATTTACAAATTCCTGAGCGTTACCTACCTATGTTAGAAACAGGTATGCCTATCTATGCCGTGTCTAATGCTTGGGGCGATCTTGAGTTTAAAGGGGCGCTAAAAGGCATCGACTCTAGAGTAAATCCCGACACATTAAATTTGCGCGTTCGTATCGATATTGCCAATACCTCACAAAAATTAAAGCCTGGAATGCTGGTTAAAGCGACGATGGCGTTCCCTGCCATTGAAGCGCCAATTATTCCAGTACAAGCATTGCAATACTTAGGGACTAAGCGTTTTGTGTATGTCGTGGGTGAAGATAAACACGTTGAGCGTCGAGAGATTTTCCTTGGTACGCGCGTAGGTAACGAAGTAGTGATTGAAAAAGGCCTCGATGTTGGTGAAATCATTGTTGTACAAGGTGTTGTTAACATGCGAGATGGCATTCAAGTCAAAACCATTGGTCAAGAAAAGGGCAGTGAGGTTGCTAAGTAATGCTGTTATCTGATGTTTCTGTTAAACGCCCTGTGGCGGCCGTCGTATTAAGCTTATTGCTTTGTGTTTTTGGTATTGTGTCATTTTCCAAGCTTTCTGTGCGTGAGATGCCCGATATTGAAAGTTCGGTGGTATCCATTTCCACTCGCTATGATGGGGCCTCAGCCACCATCATTGAAAATCAAATCACCTCAGTGATTGAAGATCAGCTCTCGGGCATTAGTGGGGTTGATGAAATTACTTCAACCACTCGTAATAGTATTTCTCGTATTACGGTTACCTTTAATCTTGGCTACGATCTTAATACTGGCGTAAGTGATGTGCGTGATGCGGTAGCAAGAGCGCAAAATCAGCTACCTGATGAAGCCGATGCCTCTACGGTGGTTAAAAACAACGGCAGTGGTGAAGCCTCTATCTATATCAACCTAAGCTCTGATCTTTTAGATAGAACAGAGCTGACTGATTATGTTGATCGGGTTTTGTTGGATAGATTTAGCCTTATTTCTGGTGTGAGCTCGGTGGATGTGTCCGGCGGCTTGTATAAAGTGATGTACGTTAAGCTCAAACCGACCTTGATGGCGGGTAGAGCGGTAACCACCGCAGATATTACCGATGCATTGCGCTCAGAAAATATCGAAAGCCCCGGCGGGGAAGTGCGTAACGATGCCATTGTGATGTCGGTGCGAACAGACCGTACTTATAATTCAGAAAAAGACTTTGATTACCTAGTTGTGCGCCGCGCAGCAGACGGTTCGCCAATTTATCTAAAAGATGTGGCAGAGGTTTATCTCGGCGCAAAAAACGAAGACTCCACCTTTAGAAGTGATGGTGTGGTTAACGTGAGTTTGGGTATTGTGCCTCAGTCTGATGCTAACCCATTGGATGTGGCAACGGCCGTACATAAACAAGTGGATGATATTCAAAAGTTCCTGCCTAAGGGGACACGTCTTGCTATCGATTATGACTCGACGATCTTCATAGACCGCTCTATCTCCGAGGTCTATAACACCTTATTTATTACTGGTGGACTGGTGATCTTGGTGCTGTATATCTTTATAGGGCAGGCCAGAGCGACATTGATACCGGCAGTAACGGTGCCTGTTTCACTTATCTCTTCATTTATTGCCGCGTACTATTTTGGCTTTAGTATCAACCTCATCACCCTAATGGCGTTAATTTTGTCCATTGGTTTGGTGGTGGATGATGCCATTGTGGTGGTGGAAAATATTTTCCACCATATTGAGCGTGGAGAATCCCCACTTTTGGCAGCCTATAAAGGCACACGAGAAGTGGGTTTTGCGGTTATTGCGACAACCTTAGTGTTGGTGATGGTGTTCCTTCCTATTTCCTTTATGGATGGCATGGTTGGTTTGCTATTTACTGAGTTCTCAGTGTTACTGGCAATGTCGGTACTGTTTTCGTCATTAATAGCTCTAACATTAACGCCAGTGCTTGGCAGTAAAATTTTATCAGCCAATGTCAAACCTAACCGTTTTAATAAGGCGATCGAGCGTCTATTTGGCAAGTTAGAAAACGGCTATCGCCGCGCAATCGTGGTGGCATTAAAGCTTAAATGGCTAGCGCCGATCGTGATTGTAGCTTGTATGGGCGGGACTTATTATTTGATGAGTTCAGTCCCCTCTCAGTTAACCCCACAAGAAGATCGCGGCGTTATATTTGCTTTTGCTAGAGGTGCGGACGCAACCAGTTATAACCGCATGGCGGCCAATATGGATGTTATCGAGTCGCGATTAAAGCCGTTATTGGGTCAAGGTTTGCTTAAGTCTTTCTCCATTCAATCACCGGCATTTGGTGGCAACGCTGGGGATCAAACTGGCTTTGTTATTATGATTTTGGAAGACTGGGCGGTTCGTGACAAGTCTGCCAATGAGGCGTTAGGCGTCATTCGCAAAGTACTTGGCGATATTCCTGATGTACGTGTTTTCCCTATGCTCCCAGGTTTTAGAGGGCGTTCAAGTGAGCCTGTGCAATATGTTTTGGGCGGCTCTGATTATAAAGAGTTAGAAAAGTGGGCGGATATTCTTAAAAATGAAGCCGATGCGAGCCCATTTATGAATGGTGCGAGTACCGATTATTCTGAGAAAACTCCTGAGCTTGTGATCTCTATTGATAAAGAACGCGCTGCAGAATTGGGCATTAAACAAAGTGATATCTCAGATACCCTTGAGATTATGCTTGGTGGTAAAACAGAGACGACCTATGTTGAACGCGGTGAAGAATACGATGTGTATTTGCGTGGTGATGAGAACAGCTTTAACAATATCTCAGATTTAAGCCAAATTTATATGCGAACTGCCAACGGTGATTTGGTCACCCTTGATTCAGTGAGTAAAGTGAATGAAGTGGCATCGGCTATACGCCTATCTCACTACAACAAGCAAAAATCGATTACAGTAAAAGCCAACTTAACCGAAGGGGCAACTTTAGGTTCGGCATTGGATTTCCTTGATCAAAAAGCCATTGATATTTTGCCAAGTGACATTTCGATTCACTACTCTGGTGAATCAAAAGACTTTAAAGAAAATCAGTCCTCTATTTTGGTTGTGTTTGCACTGGCATTGCTGGTGGCCTACTTAGTATTAGCCGCTCAATTTGAGAGCTTTATTAACCCGTTAGTGGTGATGTTTACCGTGCCAATGGGGGTCTTTGGTGGCTTCCTTGGCTTAGTGATTATGTCGCAAGGCCTGAATGTCTACAGCCAGATAGGGATGATCATGCTAATAGGTATGGTAACCAAAAACGGTATTTTGATTGTAGAGTTTGCCAACCAGCTTAGAGACAAAGGTGTTGAGTTTGAGCAGGCGATTATTGATGCATCAGCGCGCCGTTTAAGACCAATACTAATGACTGCCTTTACTACGCTGGCAGGTTCAATTCCATTGATTTTCTCAACTGGCGCCGGTTATGAAAGCCGTGTTGCGGTTGGTACGGTGATCTTCTTTGGTATGGCATTTGCGACTTTCGTTACTTTGTTTGTGATTCCGGCAATGTATCGCTTGTTATCATTTAACACTAAGTCGCCAGGTCATGTTGAAGAGGTGCTTAAACTAGAAATTGAACAGGACACGAAAGGGCGAGTCAGTCATTAATCGATTGAATTAGCCTTAATACCATCCTCAGAACAAACTAAGCCAGAGCATGAAAGCTCTGGCTTAGTTATTTTTAGTGACTGTAATTACTATCAATGTTTTGCTAGGTCGCTTTAAAAGTCGAGCCCGATACTAATTTGCAATCCATCATAATCGGTATCGTATTGGCCAACACCTGTGGTGGCGTAGCCATATAGGTATTCACCTCTTAGCCAATAATCACTGTTGATGTTCCACTGCAAACCTGCGCCAATGGTAAAGATTCCACCAGTGGTATTGCCAATATCATCTCTTGCTCCATTGCTGGTATCGTGACCTTTGATATGGGTCGCAATTGCGCTAGTGCGGCCAAAAATCTCTAACGGTGTATTGCCCAGCTCACCAGTAGAAACAAGCAAAGATAATCCTAACTCGTAGTAATTGATTTCGTAGGTTTTAGCATCATCGGAAGATTCAGAATAACGAAAGAACCCCTCCATACTAAGATGCTCATTAAAAGACTGCCCGCCACCAATGATAAAGCTTGGGCTTTCAAAGGTATCGGTTGTGTCGTTATCTGGAGAAAATCCCACATCCCCGACGCCCATATAAAATGAATTGTTGCTAGCGACACTAGAAAAGGACAGCAGTGCGACTGAGGCGATGCTAAAAAGGCCAAGCTTGTTCATAGTCTTCCTTGAGTGCATGTTAGTATTAATGTTTTGTGACTAACTTTAAGAGAAAATGAAATAGCCTTAAAGATTAGTTACATCACAAGCTTAACAGTTATATTACAACTGGTTTTCGATTATTATTAAAAATGTTAGATGATGCTGTATCAAAAGGAGAGGGACATTGACTGAAGCTAAACACCTACAACTATCTCAACAAGAGCAAGATAAATTGGATGCGGCCGTATTTCGCCGTTTGCTGGCTCACTTAGACAATAATAAAGATGTGCAAAATATTGATTTGATGATTCAAGCTGGATTTTGTCGCAATTGCTTTAGCAAGTGGTACACCGCTGAGGCGCAAGAAAACGGCTTAGAACTGGATATTGATGATGCAAGACTGCGTGTGTATGGCATGACATATGATGAGTGGAAACAAAATCATCAGCTTCCTGCAACAGCAGAACAACTTGCCGCTTTTGAAGCAAAAAATAAGAAGTAGAATATAAGAAGTAAAATAACCGTTCAATATTCTATTTTTGCCTAATAAAAAAATCCCCCAGATAACTGGGGGATTGAATTAGGGTTTGGTAATCATCAAAGACTAGTTACAAGTTGATGAGCCTAAGTTAACCCATACTGGTGCAACGCCAGGTTCTTCACCTTTAGTCCACCATTTTGCCTGCCAGCGAGAGCCGTTATGGTTGGTTTGCTCTGTACCTGAGTAAGCAATGTCAGCAGCCCATGGCATTTCAATGTTAGAAACCAGTTCCCACTCTTCAGCCGTTGGTGTTGGCTCAGATTGAGTCCACCATTTCGCTTTGTACACTAAACCTTTATGACTAACGGTTTCATTAGTGTAAGTTGCAGAAGCATCCCATGCAGGGTGGTCTGGCGCTGTTGGATCGTTTGCGTCACATTGGTTTCCACCATCGCTGTCGCCACCACCAGTATCGCCGTCGCCACTGTCTCCATCACCTTCATCCCCACCGTTATCTTCTTCGATGTTCGCCACATAAACTACTGTGGTTGCAGATGCAGACTCTTCGCTATCGTTAACATCGACAACAATATTAAATTGCGTATCTTGCGCAACTTCTGGTGCGGTTAGCGTGATGCTGTGGCCGTTGCCACCATCCATAACGATAAAGTCAGCAGGTACATTCCAAGAATACTCTAGTGCATCACCATCAGCGTCAGCGGCGTTAGCAATAAGAGTAAACTGAGCATTTTCATTAACATAAGTTGCAGGAGAAATGCTCACCGTTGGTGGTTGGTTTGTTACTTCCGCTTTGTTGGTAATAACAACGCTATCAGATGAAGATAAGCCGTCAGGATCTGCAACAGTTAGAGTGAAAGTATAAGTGACATCAGCATCCGTATACGGCACATCCACAGCTGGTTTAGCTTGTGTGTTATTGATGATAGTCACTGCGTTACCTGATGTTTGCTGCCAGTTAAAGGTTAACGCTTCACCTTCAGGATCTGAAGAAAGAGAACCATCTAACAACACAGATGCAGGACCGGTCACTGATTTATCAGCGCCAGCACGAGCGATTGGCGCGCGGTTAGGTTGCTCAGGATCGACGACGGAATCACCGTGACCTAAACCTTCGTGCATTGCATTAACAAGGTCGCCGTTATCGCCATCAATTTCCCAATGGAAGATACCGCCCAGTCCTTGCGCTAATGCATATTGCGCTTTAGCTTTTGTCGAACGGCTATCATCATAAGTGATTAGCGTACCTGTGCTTGAATTGTATAGATACGGCGCTTCGGCTGCTTCATCGTAACCGTATTGGAAGCCTTGAGCTTCGGTGTGATTATCCGCAATATCACGGTAATCAAGTACGCCATCTTCCCAAGTCCCTTTCACAGGTCCCGTTGCTGTACCTGTGAATGGATTGCCATCAGTCATTCCGTGAATGCCTGTCCAGCCACGGCCATAAGCTGCGCCGCCAATAACCATCTTCTCAGCAGGAACGCCTTGCGCTAGAAGCAATTCAACCCCGATAGACGTGTAGTATTCAGACTCATCAGCGACGGTGTTCATGCTTGATTTATGCAGCGCTGCTTGGTGATTAAGAATGTTATTATCCCATGCACCATAGTAGTCATAAGACATTAAGAAGATGTGGTCTAAGTACTTAGATGCTTCACCATAATCAACCACGGCAAGTTTATCGTGACCGATGTTGATTGCTGATGCTAGCTCATAGTGACGACCATTCTTCTCACCAAGTTCATCAAGCATTGCGCGCAGTTCTTTCATTAGAACAACGTAAATTTCACCATCTTTTTCTTTATCGCCTAGGCCAGGGTTTGCACCGCCGCCACCAGGGAATTCAAAGTCGATATCTACGCCGTCAAAGAATTTCCATGTTTCTAAATATTCACGTACAGATTCAACAAAAGTATGACGGATAGCTTCGTCACCCATAAAGAAGAATGGGTCAGACAGTGTCCAACCACCAATAGAAGGTAGGATCTTCAGATCAGGGTTAGCTTTTTTAGCCGCCATCATCTGACCAAAGTTACCTTTATAAGGTGCAGAAAACGCTTCAACGCCTAATTGTGGTTTTTGAATTGCAGCCCAAGGGTCATGGATGGCAACTTTAAAGTCTTCACGACCAGTACAGGCTCTTTGTAGTGCCTCAAAAGAGCCAGGGATAGTTTTAAGTGAGTCATTGATGCCATCGCCGCCACACATAGGGACAAAACCATAAATTAAACGGTTTAAGTTGGCTGTTGGTACTTTATCAATCGGGTAGTCACGACCATAAACACCCCACTCAACAAAGTAACTGCCGACGATTTTGCCAGAGGTATTGTCGTAAGGTTTGTGGTTTTCTGTCCAAATGGTTTCTAGTGGTGCTAAGTGGCTACCGTCAGTATCAGCGATCGTTAGAAGTGTTTCTTTTGAACGGCTAATACCATCGGCATTTTCAAGTTCAATTGCCATGTTATATAAGCCACCTTGGCTCATCTTAAACACCGCTTTGTTAGCCGAAGGGTCACCTTCCCACACTACGTTGCCGTCTAAAAGTACGCGAGCAGTATCGGCTGGATCGCCAGCCCATACGTCCCATGTCACTTCAATGTCAATTGACTCATGAACAGCGATAACCAGTTGTTCGTATGGGATCTTTTCTGCGTCAAGTTCAACCATCGCATAAGTATGATCTCCCCAACCTATGGTAGGTTCACCAGGGGCTGCTGCAAACGCTGGCGCAGCTAAAATAGAGCCTATAATGGATAAAGATAAAAATGATTTGTTAAACATAATTGCTAACCTTAATAAGAATAAAAGCACTTGTTCCATTTATGAAGGTTATTCGGTATTTAACTTAAGTAGATTATGTTCTTTTTTGAAGTTAAATATTTATACCGCATATCATGTTGGGATCAATAGGATAACTTGATAGTTATGATGATGGTGTATTATCCGAATAACCACCTCAGTATGTATTTATTGAGTGAATGTTTAAATGGATTAATATTATTAATATCTATATATGCAACGGACAGCACAACTTAAAATAATAAGAGCCATACCTTTTCACAAATATCATGAATTTGTTTTGATTTAATATTAATTAGTGGTAGTCGACGCTTTGAGTATAGGGGGTGTCGTGCGGTATTTTTCTTTGCAGGTTATGTTTAACTCATTGATATTAATTGTGATTTTATTGTGGGATTTATCTTTTGCTATGATTGGAGTTAGATTCTTATATGACGGTTTTGTTGTTTTTAATAATGACGAATTAGTAAGGTTAATATGTGGTTGTGATAAATTAATTAAATTAAAGCATGATGTTCAATTGAGGTTGTAATGATTAGCCATTCTAATTTATCTTATTATCTTGGATTGTATTAATATAACAGAGGTGGGTTTTATCTATACTGGGTGATTTGTAGTCTTGTATTATATTATGTTCTTTTTTCTAATCTCATCTGTCACTCTGTTAAAGTGTGATCTGATTATTAATCTTTTATATTTTGTTGCATGCAGTGTTTTATTCACACAGTGCCTTTTATTTCGGCACTGTGTAAATGGTCAGTTTTTAATTAGTTGAATAAACTTTGCAGATGATCGCGGCTTTGGCTAATGTCACCGATAGTATTTTCAACCCACTGTGGGTTGTAGTAACTGTCTAAATATCGCTCTCCACTATCACATAGTAATGTGACAATTGATCCTGTTTCGCCTTTCTCTTTCATCTGTTTTGCTAACTGGAATACACCGTATAAGTTAGTCCCTGTAGAAGGACCTACTTTACGACCTAGTTGCTTGTGTAACCATTGCATGGTGACTATGGTGTGTGCATCAGCAACTTTAATCATTTCATCAACCACTCCCGGAATAAAGCTTGGTTCAACTCTTGGGCGGCCTATACCTTCAATATTACTGCCACGATCTAAAGTAAGCTTAGTGTCTCGAGTCAGGTAATAGTCATAAAATACTGAATGTTGTGGGTCAACAACGCACAGTTTAGTCTCGCATTGCTGATAGCGAATAAAGCGCCCGATAGTCGCTGATGTGCCGCCAGTGCCCGGGCTCATTACAATCCACGTTGGAATAGGGTGACATTCTAGTTTCATCTGACCAAAGATAGAGTTGGCAATGTTGTTATTACCACGCCAGTCTGTTGCACGTTCTGCGTAGGTAAACTGATCCATATAATGTCCACCTAGCTCCTCGGCTAAACGATGTGACTCAGCATAGATTTCATCTGAACGCTCAACTAGATGCGCCTTACCGCCATAAAACTCAATTTGCTCAATTTTTGTTTTGGCAGTGGATTTAGGCATAACCGCAATAAACGGCAGACCTAATAGACGAGCAAAGTAGGCTTCAGAGACCGCAGTGCTACCAGAAGATGCTTCTATAATTGGCGTTTTTGGTCCAATCCAACCATTACATAGGGCATATAAAAATAATGAACGAGCTAAACGATGCTTTAACGACCCTGTTGGGTGCGTGCTTTCATCTTTTAGATAGATATCGATCCCAGGAAAAGCCTCAACATCAAGCTTAATAAGGTGAGTGTCGGCAGAGCGCTGATAATCAGATTCAATAATCTGAATCGCTCGATTGATCCAACTATGGGTGCAAGTTGCTTCGTTCATAAGGTCTGTCCTGAAATCGTTAACAAGTTTTAGATAATTTACCCTTTGATTGAGAGAAAAACTTACCCAAAAACCATCCATTTAATCTAAAATGTAGAAAAATTTTCTATAAAAAGAGATTTTGAAGAAATGAATCTTGATAAAACAGATAAGAAACTGCTGTCTATGCTACAAAACGATGCCACTTTGCCTTTGACGGAATTAGCCGAAGCGGTGAATTTAACCACTACGCCTTGTTGGAAGCGTTTAAAGCGATTAGAGGAGGAAGGGGTAATTCAAAGTCGCGTAGCACTTATCGACCCGGAAAAATTGGGGTTATCTTTTACCGCCTTTGTGTTTATCAAAACCAGCGATCACTCCCATGAGTGGTATCAACAATTTGTTGATGTGGTATCAGATTTTGCACAAGTGATGGAGTTTTATCGTATGGCAGGGGACTACGACTATATGTTGAAAGTGCTCGTTAAAGATATGCAAAGCTTTGATGCCTTTTACAAAACATTGGTGAATGCTGTGCCGGGTATTTCTAATGTGACGTCGACTTTTGCTATGGAGTCGATTAAGTACACCACCGAACTTCCGTTAGGTAATGTGTAATGCATAAAAAAGCGAGGCCTTAATGACCTCGCTCTGTATTTAAGTTTTGGCTATCAGATGCTTACTAAGCAACTAGTAACGGAAGCAACCTAGTTAATTTGTAATTGTTTCAGTGTCTTGTCTGTTGGCGCTTTTGTTACAAGACTTACGATAACAATTGAAACGAAGGAAAGAATAAACGCCGGTAATAGTTCATAGAAATATTCACCTTCAATAGAGATGTAATTCTTAACAACAAAGATACTGACCGCACCCACAATCATGCCGGTTACAGCACCCGCTTTCGTTGTGCCTTTCCAACATAGAGCCAAAATCATCAGTGGCCCAAATGCAGCGCCAAATCCGCCCCACGCATAGCCAACCATAGCAAGAATAGAACCGTCATCATTAGCGGCAATAACCAGAGCTAAAATAGCAAAGCCAACCACGCCCATACGGCTTATCCATGCTTTTTTGGTTTCATCCATTTTGCTAATAAAGCCAATATCTTCGGTCAGAGATGAAGTAAGCACTAACAACTGGGAATCTGCCGTCGACATAACGGCCGCCAATACTGCGGCCAAAATAAAGCCTGCAAATACTGGGTGGAATAGTGCATCAGTTAACGCAAGGAAAATACGTTCTTTGTTACCACCATCCCCTGAGACTGTCGCAAGAGGATGGATTGCATCATAGCCGATACCGATAAGTGCAATTGAAATAGACAGTACTAAAGTGAGAACCATCCAAGAGATGCCAATGCGACGTGCTTTAGCAATGTTTTCAACTTTATCAATACCAACAAAGCGCGCTAGGATATGTGGTTGTCCAAAATAGCCAAGACCCCATGCAAGTAAAGAAGCGCCAGTAATAAAGCTGGTGGAGAATTTAAAGGCTTCAGGTTTGACTTCGCTGATCACAACACTGGAATCAGATATTGCCATGTAACCGAGCAGCATACAGAAGAACAGAGCTGCCAGCATTAGAATGCCCTGAATAAGGTCAGTCCAACAAACGGCCATGTATCCGCCAAGGAAGGTATAAGAAACTACCACAAAAGCGGTGACATATAGCGCGACTTCTTCGGTTGTGCCAAAGCTATGAGCAAACAACAGAGTGCCGCCTTTAAGGCCTGATGCCACATACAATGTAAAGAAGAAGAGAATGACTAGGGTAGACACTGTCTTGATTAGCCCTGAATTATCTTCAAATCGCTTGGATAGAAAGCTTGGCAATGTAACGGTGTTACTTGCCTCGGTGGCAACGCGCAGACGCGGAGCGACGATAAGCCAGTTTAGGTAGGCACCTAAAGTAAGGCCAACACCAATCCAAACACCTTCAACTAATCCGCTTGCAAATACCGCGCCTGGCAGTCCAAGTAGTAGCCAACCACTCATATCTGAAGCGCCTGCACTAACAGCAGAAGTAACCGGTCCTAGTGTTCGACCACCAATGATAAAATCTTGATTATCATGTGTTTTTCTCATGGAGTAGTAGCCGATACCGAGCATTACCGCTAGATAAAGACCAAATTGTAAATAAATCATGTACTACCTTTACGTCCGTGGTTTGAAGGGTGAGCTAATGAATATTAACTGATACTGCAATGTTACATTATGGTTGTTACTTGTTAATTAACTTAATCAACTAAGTAACTGTTCATCACAGAATTAAGTGTTAATTATTGTTTCATTTGCGGAATATTTTACGGAAAGTGATTTAAATCACAAATGTAAATTTATGAAAAGAAAAAGGAATGTATTTCAATTAGCGCTAATACTGTTGTTTGTCTAACAAAAGGGAGATGGTAATGAAAAGGATTTTAATCATAGGGACGGTATTAGGATTACTACAAGCATGTAATAGCTCTTCAGATAATGACGATACGACAAGCGAAGAAAGTGACGTACCATCAAACGCAACTGATATTACGGATGTAAGATTAACAAACCAATCAGGACACTGTGAGGATTACGTTGGGCAATATGTCTCTTCGGTGAATGATATTCAGAGAAACCTGCTGTTTGCTGGCGATGTAACGATTACCTCAAACGGTAGTGAGTGTTCACTAAAAGCAAATGCAATTCCAAATCATGATTTTAACGATCAATCAGCATCCTTTGCGACCGATGTTGCCGAGCAGAGCAAGGAATACCTCTTTGATATTTTTCCAAGCAAAGCTGATACACCAAGTGCATTAAGCTTGGTGATGTCAGAGGCGGTGATGCTTAATGGCGTTAAAATCGATTTATTAGCTGCCGCTTGCTACAACGTTGCTGATGAAAGGGTAGGCTGTGGTGAGGATCAAATTGACAATCCTTGGCGATATGATCCTATGTCATCTCTAAATCAGTTTGGCACCGATGAGCATCATGCGCATGTTCAACCAACCGGTGAGTACCATTATCATGGCAACCCTATGGCTTTATTTTACCAATCTTGTGAAGGGGGCGAAGCATCGCCTGTGATTGGTTTTGCCGCTGATGGATTTCCTATTTATGGACGCTGTTTTGCAGATGCCACGACAGGCGAGATTCGCGCGGCCTTATCCAGTTATCAGTTAAAGTCAGGAAATCGCGTTGATAGCAATGGTTACAGTGCGCCGATAGGCGGTGCAGGTTTGGTTGTCAGTGATCGTTATGATGGTCAATTTCGTGGTGACTATGAATACAGCGCAGGGCAAGGTGATTTGGATGAATGTAATGGCATGACGGTGGATGGGCAGTATGGTTACTATGTCACGGATAGTTTTCCGTGGGTGCTCAATTGCTTTGCAGGAACGCCAAACGCTAGTTTTTCCGGCACTAACGGTTCACGTTCCCATTCACATTTATAAATAACCGATTGTTTAGGTTTGACGCATAACGCCTTCTTGAACAGCACTTGCCACAAGCTGACCTGAACGATTATAGATCTCACCGCGTACTAACCCTCTAGAGTTACTCGCGGTGGGACTTTCAATCACATACAACAGCCAATCATCCATTTTAAATGGGCGATGGAACCACATTGAGTGATCAATCGTTGCCACCTGGAATTTTGGTGTCAATAAACTGACTTTATGCGGATGAAGAGCCGTAATCAAAAATCCCCAATCTGATGCATAAGCCAAAATATACTGATGAATCAATTGTTCATCGGGTAATTGCCCGTTAGCTCTGATCCATAAATATTGTTTAGGCTCTTCTTTATGCGGTTTGATTGGGTTAACGACTTTAACAGGGCGCACTTCAATCGGTTTTTCACCACAGAAGATTTTTTGAATATTGTCAGGCAAAAATTGAGCAATTTGCTGAGCAAGTTCTGTTTCAGACGCAAAATTCTCAGGGCCGGGGATAGATGGCATGGTATTTTGATGCTCAAAACCTGGCTGTTCACCATGATAGGAAGCCGTCAAATAGAAGATTGGTCGTCCATTTTGAATGGCTTTTACACGTCGCGTACTAAATGTTCTGCCGTCACGTAAATGCTCAACATCATAGATAATGGCTTTTTCAGGATCGCCAGGGCGCAAAAAATAGCTGTGGAAGGAATGCACGCTTCGGTCGGCAGGAACAGTATATCGTGAAGCAGACAGCGCTTGTCCAAGCACTTGCCCTCCGTAAACCTGCGGTAATCCTAAATGTTCACTCTCACCACGGAATAAACCAAGTTCTAATCGTTCTAGCTGTAATAGTGTTAATAGTTTACTAAGTGGTTGACTCATCTGACCTCCTACGCAATATGGATAAAAAATACCTGCTAATACAGGTTTAGACAAGCGCTAATTGTGATGGACTCGAAAGCTATTTAGATTAAGTAGTGGTATGAGTTTGCTAATTAACAGAGTAAGGATATATGTGGATGTCATAATTTTGCTTTAATAATTAACTACTTGATAACATTGGCGTAAGCTTGATATTCAAGCGCCTTTCACGCCCGGTTGCCAGCGAAACTGTTTCAGCTTAACTTTTCCTGTTGCACCAAACACAATACCTTCTTCAAGTAACCGTAATTGCTGACGTTGCAGATCATCTCCCTTTAAAGAGATCTCACCTTTACTATTAATCACTCTATGCCAAGGCAGGGCAGAACCTTCAGGTAAATTGCTTAAAATAGCGCCTACCTGCCTCGCATAACCTGGATAGCCCGAAAATTTAGCTATATCTCCGTAGGTACTGACCATGCCTAGGGGAATTTGGTGAACTAAAACAAAGACTTTATCTTTCAATTGATGCATAATTGTTATGACTGTTAAATAAATTAAGGAATAAAACAACAATCGCAAGGAGGCGAATATGGTGTTTTCTGCTATTCAGTTCTTTACTACCACGTTGTTGGCTATCATCTGTGCACAATCAATTGAGGTGACTCAGGGTAATGTACCCGTGTTAGCGCTCGCAATTCCTGCACTTTGGATTATTTGTCGCTCTCGAGCATCAGGTCTATTTTTGTTAATAGGACTGTGCCTCTATGGATTCACATTATCCTACCAACCTAGTGCGCTCTCTGTCTCAACCTGGATACTGTTTCCGTTGTTAATGGTAGCATTTTCTAAGCGATGCACGAATGGTGCTCGTATCGGTGTATTCAGTTTCTTTCTGTTTCTACAATCGGGCATTATTTATTCGCAGATGGAAGGCATACTCAGTGGCGAACCCATTTTTACACTGTTGCAAATTTCTAGTGTCGCAATGATCTGGTTTGCAGCCGTTTCATGGAAAACATCCTCTAAGCACGGCTGGTGGGCATTATTACTGGTTTTGCCACTCATTGCCGCAGGCATGACTCACGCCGCGCTCATATCACTGACCATAGTGGGCATTATGCTTTCACTAGAAAGTATGTCCAAAACCAACGTTAAATTATTAAAACTGCAATGCTGGACACTACCCACCGCCGCATTCGCATCTCTAGTGGCAATGCCGTCCGGAAATGTACAAGGCATCGTATTGCTAGTATGGCTGCTTATCTTAGCGGCAATCTGGATGACTGATTACATCCTGCGCGTAAATGAAGAGGTAGGCGATTAAACTTTCAACGCTTAGCACTAAAGCAATAAAAAGCACTTGTATAAAAGCAGTGGATGATGAATAATCCAAGCACTTCTTTAGCAAAGCTAATTGTTAAAGATGCTCTATGGGGGTTGGTCCTCCCGCAACAATAGTTCGTGAACTCGGTCAGATCCGGAAGGAAGCAGCCGCAGCGAATGACTTGTGTGCCGGGATGTGGCTGGCCCCCACCCAACTTTCTTGTCGTTACTATCTATATCACATCTTATTGCTAAACCATTTCCCCTGTTATTAATCGTCTCAAAAGTTCAAGTAAATCAAATTCCTAGAATTGTTCCGTCTTAATGACAATTAACGGGTCAGCCATACTTTCTGTTCCCTTGGCTTAATCACATTCTTCTTTCAATTAATTTGATTTATGGTGGCATGTGAATGCGGGCATCAATGTTCTACCGAATATAAAGCGGTTCATCGATTGGCTTTTGATTACTCCTGCGCGTCCGCTAAACTACGATAGTTGCTGACGGAGACCCATTCTGTTTTTAAGCTTCAAAGATACATTCAATGGGACGGTTTCCCAACAATTCCCCTTACGAGATAAGCTTTATTTTTGCTGTCACCTAATGGCAATTTTTAGTCGTTCGACTCATCTATTATTGCCACATCGACACCATATGCTGCATCAATGAGGTTTTCATGTTTTCAAGAGCTCTAGTTTCTAGTCTACTTTTTTGCGCCGTTTCAAGGCCTGTCATGGCAGAAACTGACAATAAGCAACTTGCTGAAGAAGCGGCAAAGGAGCTTGCCAATCCGAATACTGCGTACGCCAGCTTAAATTTTAAACTTCAATACAATGGTGGCTACCGCGAGGGTGGGAGTAATATGACTACCGTATTCCAACCAACACTCCCATTCCCTTTGGATGGTGGTGATAAAATAATCTTTCGTCCTGCCATCTCGTATGTAGACAATGATTTTAATTCCGGTGGAAGTAAAATTGATTCATCGGGAATGTCTGACATTTCTTTTGATCTAGCATACGCACCTAAGTTGTCTGCTGGTCATATCGGTGCTGTTGGTTTAATCGTATCACTTCCAACAGGCAGTGATGAATTGAGTTCAGGTCAACTTGCGATTGGTCCTGAGCTTCTAGTTGGAAAAGTAACTAAAGATCGCGTTTTTGGAGCGTTTCCAAATCATCTAATCGGTGTTTCTGATGTATCGGATGGTGAAAGTAGGATCAATAAGACTTCTGCTCAAATTTTTTATGTTGAGCTACTTAAAGGAGGTTGGACCGTGGGTTCATCACCAACATTTACATATGATTGGGAAAAGGATCAAGCTGAGATACCGCTCAATATCACGGTTACGAAGACGACAGTGATAGCAGGAAGACCCTGGAAAATTGGTATTGAAGCAAACTACTACATAGAAAAAGATGAGAAAGTGCGACCAGACTTTATGATTGGTTTTAACATTACACCTGTCGTTGAAAATGGTTTAGCTAATTTCTTTAACTGATCAGATTTGAATTAAACCTTATCAAGCTTGGAGAGTGACAAAAGCGCACACGCTCTTACCTAATTGATGAGATTATAACGGTGCCAGTTAATTCCGCCTACTCACTTGATGTTTGCAAGCACAGTCATTGTAAGCATCACTGATTTTTTATTGATAAAAAATATATTTTACTTGGTTTCTGTCTCTGTTATTCGCCTCCTTAAATATCAAAAAGCCGTAAATATGAGCAGATACCTATCGCTTCTCTACGGCTTGCACATCCTTAGATACGATTAAGAGAGTAGTTCTGGCAGCAGTTCTGCTAACTTGTCAGCAAG
Organism: Vibrio sp. UCD-FRSSP16_30; assembly: GCF_001676025.1. Classification (GTDB taxonomy): domain Bacteria; phylum Pseudomonadota; class Gammaproteobacteria; order Enterobacterales; family Vibrionaceae; genus Vibrio. The sequence continues at coordinate 209,074 of NZ_LZFW01000013.1, read as the reverse complement.
TATTACATGCTGATCTGCATGCCAATGTACACCTTCTTTTTCGCACGGAGCAATTAATTCGGCGGCATCTAAAAAGTGACAGCCTAGCTCTTTTGCTCTTAATTGATAGAAATGTGCAAACTGCTTAGATTTTTCTTCAGCTCCAGCAAACCCTTCTTTATTTGGGTCGGATTCGTAGACGTGCGCAGGGGATATTAATAACACTTCTGGTGCTTTTGACATGTAGCTGTGCTTAAAGTTTTGTACAACTTGCACCAGTCGCGCTGCGCCTTTAGAGATATCACTTGCTGATACATGAAATCGAGTTTTAAGATCATTGGTTCCCAGCATAATGAGTACTAAATCTGGATGATGACTTTCCAAGCAAGGAAGAAGGTAGTCGAGTCCTTTTTTACCTGGCTCATAAGGGTCTTCTAGTACAGTCGTTCGACTATTTTGACCTTCCTCTATGATACGGTAGCGGTCGGCAAGGCGAGATTGTAGCAGCATTGTCCAACGTTCATTCTCGTTGTAGCGACGAAGTAAATCAGGGGAGTATCCCCAAGTATTTGAATCACCAAAACATAATATCTGTTTCATTTACTTTATTGCCTCGTATTTTGTTGTGAATAAGCGTTTGATTTTACGCATGACTTGCCAGCACCGACACTTACTTTAACCGATTATTTTTTCATTACTTTTTTTAGAACGAGCAAAAATGAGAGCTTAATAAACTTCGCTATGTTACTCAGTTTAGAAGATGATTTTTCATCAGGATAGTGAGCATTTAAATAGTCAATAATGACTGTTCTTTTGAACATAACGGCCCAATCTTTTACTGTCATATTACTTTTGTTTTTATACTCGGTACCTGCGCCATACGTGAGAAGAAGCTCAAATATGGGGAGGTTTCCTTTGAAGGCGGCGCTCATTAACAGGGTATTGCCTACGGAATCTGTGGAGTTTACATCTGCGCCGCAGCGAAGCAGTGCTTCACAAAAGTCTTGCTGCCCATTGTAGACCGCTAGCATCAATGCTGAGTAGCCTTTGTGGTTCTTGGCATCAAAATCAAACTCGGATTGAGAGGTTAAAATATTGGCTAGACCGCGCAAATCCCCTGTTCTGGCAAAATCAAAAATATCGGGTTCATCACGATAGGTTTTCTTGTAAGACTTCCACGTTTTTGCTGTCATTTCTTATACTACTTGGTTTGAAAAGGGATATTGAGATTGCGTCCCTGTAGGGCTAATTGGGCTTTATCTAAGGGTGATTTTATATGAGGTGGTTTGCTAGAAAGTTATGCTATAAATATGTATTTAACAGAGATTGGTATCATATAAATACTTTATATAACAAACAGATGAGCCCCAAGATCATATGCTGCATTATCACATAATACTAGGGGCGATTCGATAACCATGAGAATAAAAAGGTTATTTAACTTATGGCCCTATGTAAGGGGCCATTTCTTAGAAACAAATGTACAATGCAATCAATAAACAAAGCTGAAGAAATTAAGAGTCAGACCAATTAAATTTGCTTTCGTCTATACCTTCGTTCATTTCCTTAACACGCTCTCGGCGTTTTTGTTCTTCGATTCGGGCCGCGTCAATTTCTTCCATTATCGCGTTAAGGTCAGCGAGATCTTCAGTTTCTGTATACTCACCAGTCAATTTAGTATCGGGCTTTAAATCGCCTTTTTCATAGATAGACCAAATTTCTTTTGCGTATTCGGTATTTGCTAGCTCTGGTGCAAACTGAGCATAGTAGTCGCGGATATTGTTAATATCACGAGCTAACATCCATTCTGCATTGTTATTTGCCGCAGCATCTACCGCTTGTGGTAAATCGATGATAACAGGGCCATATTCATCAACAAGCACGTTAAATTCAGACAAGTCGCCATGAATTAAACCCACGCAGAGCATTTTAACCACGTATTCCATCATAACTTGATGATCTTCAATGGCTTGTTCGGCAGGCATTACCACGTCATTGAGTCTAGGCGCAACATAGCCGTCATCATCAGTGACCAGCTCCATAAGTAACACACCATCAAAGCAACCAAAAGGCTGGGGCACTCTGACTCCTGCGGCGGCAAGCTTATACAATGCGTCTACTTCAGCATTTTGCCAGATTTTTTCTTGTTGCTCTCGACCAAATCCAGAGCCTTTTTCCATCGCTCTAGCTCGGCGGCTATTACGTACTTTTCGGCCTTCTCGATATGCAGTGGCTTTTTTAAAACTGCGCTGGCTTATTTCCTTGTACACCTTGGCACAACGGATCGTCTCACCACAGCGTACTATATACACTGATGCTTCTTTGCCACTCATAAGTTGGCTTTGCACCTCGTCAACTAAACCATCGTCAACTAAAGGCTGTATTCTTTTAGGTATTTTCATAGCGCCTTTATACCTTAGTTAGCGTATTGATGAAATATCAAACAAAGGAATATAGGCTTACGGTCGAAAATTTTTCTTAAGTTGTTCAAATTGTGGTTGTGAATATCTAGCTGAAAGGACGTTTTAAGGATAGACGTATTTTTATTGCTCAGATTGAAGTACTTGATGCATCTTTGTTGATAGCTCTGATTCAACTTTGTTGCTGTTGATATAAAGTAGTTCAATATTGATATTTGAATTGTGCAGAGCTTGCTTTGCTATTGCATCGGGACTGATGGTGTAGCGTCCCATCACCTTGTCTGTTGACCAGTTAATGTCGTCATAGGCAATATAAACAAGCTGTGAACAGACGATTCTGTCTGTGGTTTCGATGTCGTAATTGAAGTCGTATTCTTTACCTATTTGGCGTAAAGAATCGATGATGACTTGTTGTTTACGCTCTTTGGTTTGGTTTTTAACTCGAATGAGGGCTAAATCATCAATATTCATAAAATGTTCAAGAGGACTGAGCTGCACCCCTGTGCGAAGTGCTTCTGCAACTAATCGACCCTCTTTGATCTGCTGGTGGTATTTACTGACGATAGGATGGTCCCAAATACCTAATGCCTTTAATTCTTGCTCATTTCCAATCCAGACGGCAGCGTGCCCCCAATAACCCGGAATGACCTTATCGGTAAGACGAAATGGCGTCTTCTCAAGAAGGATATCACCGGCTTGAAGGTGGGAGGTGACATTGGCTAGAACTTCTGGTGAGTCATATAAATACCCCGTTCTGGCTTCAAATAACCCGGTGACATTACCAAAGAAACTGCTGATGCCATTAATGGCTGAGCGGTTGAGTTCTTCTAAATCGTAAGTGACGTAATCTACATTGTTACTGAATCTCTTGGAGATGACATTGCTAAACTCCATTTCAGGAATGCGTTGAAATGTTGGGCTTTGTTCTATGTTGAGTTTGAGATACCACAGTCGTGGATATTGGGTTAGTAAGTCGTAGTGCTTGATATTTTGTTGATAGAACAGCACTTGTTCTTCTAGGCGTTTGATGTTGGCCAGATCTTGAATATTTTGAGTGTATAGAAAAAGAGAATTAGCCGGTTTTTTATATCCATCATCCCCTTGATTTAAAAAGCGACTTAGACGCTGATTTTCATGGGTGACACTGAAAACTTGCATATAAGTATCGTAAAGAGTCAGCGCGCTTGAGAGTTCTAACATGAAGCCGATAAAGGAAGAGTAATCTTGTTTTTCCGCTTTTAAGTTATCGTACCAACAGTAATTATCTTGTAATACGTCTTCATATTGATAAGCCAGATTAACGCTTGTGACTAGTTTTTTATTCAGTCTATTTAACAGTTTAGAAGGAATAGGATTGTCTTGGGAGTATTCGGTCTTTACCGACTCTAAGCCCATAAATACTTGTTCGCGATGAGATAACATCTGTTCATTTAGCCTGATGTAGTCTGTGACTGCTTTTTTAATAGCAGGGTTAGCTTTTATCTGCGCTGGGGAAAGATTTTTGTTCCAACTATAAGTAGGATCGGCGCAAAGAGGGTGCTCTTTAGCTTCCTTTACTGTGGCGTATTTTGACGAGGAGCAGCCGACACTGAGTATGACTAATAAAGTAATGCTGAGTCTGAAGATTATGCGTTTAGATAGCTGTAAATAACTCGTAAAACTAGACAAATTGAATATCGTTCCTTGTTTCGCCCGCTTTTTGCTTAATATCTCATTTGATATACAAGCTAAGGCCACTAGAGGTAATCCTTACCTCTGTATTGTCATAATGAAGCAGATAAAGACTAAGCTTATGACTGTAGGCTTATTTATCTGAATGATTAAAATTAGTGTAAAGATATGAGCTAACATTATCAATATGTTAACGGAGTTTATACGTGATTGTTTATGGTTACTTGCTACTGGATTAATGAATGGGAGTATCAATGAAAACGTCGCTTTTGCTTATGTGCTTGTTATCACAGGCTGTCTATTCTAAGAGTAATATTACGTTTGATGCACCTAAGGGAGCGGATACTACGGTACATTTTGCCGTTATTGGCGATCTGACTGGCGGTGAGCGTGCAGGTGTTTATGAAAATGCTGTTGATGCAATATCACTACTTAAACCGGAATTCATTCTGTCTATTGGTGATTTAATCGAAGGAGGCACCGAAGATCTTCCGACGATGAATTCACAATGGGATAGCTTTACCACTATTACTGCAAAAAGTGAGTTGCCATTTTATCCCGTGGTAGGTAATCACGACATTTCAAATATTCAGATGAGGCAATGGTGGGAATCCAATATTGGGCCACGCTATTACCACTTTCGTTATAAAGAAATGTTGTTTTTGATGCTAGATTCAGAGGACTTTACTGCTCATCGATTTAGTGAAATTAAAACACTGCGTAATGAAGCTGTAGAGCTGTATAAATCGAGAGGAAAAGAGGCTTTTTTAAACACAGAATATGCAAGTTTGAATGAACGGAAATATGGAAGAATTAGCCCGCAACAACTCGACTATTTTTTGAAAGTATTGAGCGATAATGAGGATGCCAGTTGGGTGTTTGTTTTAATGCATAAGCCATTGTGGAGTGATGATTCTTCAGGGTTTTCATTATTGGAGCCTGCTTTAAGTCAATTTGACTATACCGTTTTAAATGGTCATGAACATACTTATTACTATGAAGAAAAGCATGGTCGCGATCATATCCAACTTGGAACTACTGGCGGTGATTTTACACCTGCAGACCGAGGTGTTCATATGGATCATATCCTTTGGGTTTCTTTTGCTGATAAAGAACCTAGTTTTATCAACATTAGGCTCGATGGTTTAGTCGATAAATATGGTGAGGACATTTATCAGCAGAAGTAAGTGGTTGTTTTTAATATAAAGAAAAGTGACTCCAATCGCTCAATACCCTCAAGGTATCGGTTAGGCTAGGTGAATAAAAATATCCTACTAGACAGATCGCAATAAGGCATACGCTTAATAGAATATGGTTGTCAGGCAGTAGCTTTAATGCTGTGCCAAATGAGTTTTTTAGCTTAAAGCGTGGTAACTCAATACTATTAATTTCATCCATTAACAGGTGCAGTAGAAAGCCGATTATAAAGAAAAACCCTGTCAACCAGGCGGTGAGTGCCGGTTTGACGATGATATGCGCGGCTAAATAGAAGGTTAAATTGACCAATAATATCGTATTGGCTACCCCAAATATAATAGAGTGGCATGCGCCGCGGTGTGCGGTGATTTTCTTAAAAATACGCAGCAGTACTTGATGAAGAAAAAGGTAGATCCCCAGAGGGATGAGTAATAGGCGAAGTAGGGATGTTGGCGTATGCGCATCACCAATGACGTAGTGCATGGCGCCAAAGCAAAGGGCGATGGAGAGTGATCCGTAGATAACCTCAAGGGAGGTAGAATTATCAGAATCGATATCAGGATAAAGACTACCAATGGTGCCAACAAACCATAGCCACAAAGCGGTTTGAATTGTGATATCGCCTTTTGATAAAAGAGTGGCAGAAGCAATGCCAGTAACAGCAACGCCAGCTTTAAGGTGAGTAGCAAAGTTTGCCATCTATTTGTTCACTATCGATAATCCAGTCTCCCCGAAATATACATAACCCCATACAAAGTTGTGTAACAGGCAAGTAAGATAATTGTCATTTCCGCACTTCAAGCTTCTTTTAAAGTGGCCACCCATGTTAAATAGCACATTTTTTCACCATCAGCTAAACTAAGATGAGTTAACGATGCTGGAATAATATTATGCCACGCCCTCGCAGAACTCAGATAAGTATTGAAGATACCCCTTACTACCACTGTTGTAGCCGTGTTGTCCGCCGAGCATTTCTGTGTGGAGATGATCCGTACTCAGGTCGAAATTATGACCATAGGCGCAGTTGGATTGAGTCAATGCTGACCAAGCTTGAAGCTGTTTTTGCTATAAATTTAGCAGCCTTTGCCATTATGTCCAATCATCTACATGTCATATTGAGAGTGGATGTAGACACGGCAAATAATTGGAGTGATAGAGAGGTTGTTGAGCAATGGCATAAACTATTTAAAGGGGATCATTTAACTCAGAAGTTTGTGCGTGGTAATTCAATTGAAGCTTATGAGATTGCGAAATTAAAACACTCTATTGCGATTTACCGTAGCCGATTGTGTGATATCAGTTGGTTTATGCGCTGTCTTAATGAACCGATTGCAAGGCAAGCAAATCAAGAAGATAGCTGTACTGGTCGTTTCTGGGAGGGGCGTTTTAAGTCACAAGCATTATTGGACGATACTGCACTTTTGACATGTATGGCTTATATTGATTTAAACCCGATCAGAGCAAAGATGGCGAAAACCCCAGAGCAGTCAGATCATACTAGTATTCAACTTCGTATTCGAGCTGTATATAACAATGAGCAGCCTAAAACTCTTCTGCCTTTCATTGGGCATGAACGAGAAAATCAACCTAAAGGCATCGCCTTTTCACTTAAAGATTATTTGGAATTAGTTGATGATACTGGGCGTATTATTCGTGAGGATAAACGTGGGGTTATTAGTGAAGACAGTGCTAGGTTACTGACCACAATGAATATTTCTCATGATAATTGGCTCAAGCTTATTGTTGATTTTGGCAGACTATTTCACGGCCCCGTGGGTACGATTGAAGAATTGACTTGTTACTGTGAGCATTTAGAAAAACGCCGACGACATTTCTCTTCTTGTTGCCGGCACTTTAAAGTAGGTTAGCTCCTCCCTTTATAAACTGATTCACCTATTAATTCTTTCCATTTATTTTTGGCTGAACAAGCTTGTCTGAATTTTATGCATTTTTAATGAAACTGAGTAATTTCTTTGCTTATTGTTCTTCATTGTTCCTTTTTTTCTTCATAATCCGCAATAACTAAAATGGTGGTAGTGGTTTCCTGAATTGATGCTGTAAGAGCTTGTTTTATAATGGGTGGCTTAGTAAAAATGGTAAAAACTGATGGGGGGCTTAGTAAAAAAGAAAGAAGAGAGTATTTTAGATATGGAGAATGAAGAAGGGCATGTTAATTAGTATTAACATGCCCTTGGGGTTTTAGTGGTGAGTTTGTTGGTTAGCTTTCTACATTGTCATCGTGCTTGGTGCTTTTCAGCATGAGTCTTAGGACAAATAAAGCCATTAAACAGCCACCGATAATAAAGAGGACATCACCGACCATTCTTGCCCATACAAAGTTGGTTACCTCAGGGCTATGAATGACTTCGCTACTTCGTGCATACCAATATCCTTTTTCAAGTACCGCTTTAAATTGAATAAGACCAATTGGCAGTAGGGACATCAATAGCATTGCGGCTAAACCGATATTTAATGACCAGAATGAGTATTTCAATATACGGTCTGTAATACCGTCTAGGTCGAAGTGGTGACGTAGACAGATGAGCATTAAGCCAATACCTAACATGCCATATACGCCCATAAATGCCCCATGTGCGTGTGTAGCAGTGGTGTTTAATCCCTGAATAAAGTATAGCGAAATTGGTGGATTGATTAGGAATCCAAGAACACCTGCACCAAATAAATTCCAGAATGCTGATGCAACAAAGAACATGATGGCCCATTTGTAGCGCGCCATCCACGGAGCTCTATTTCGCATCGAGTAGGTTTCATAAGCTTCAAAACCAATCAATGTTAATGGTACTACTTCTAGGGCGGAGAATGTCGCACCCCAAGCAATGACTGAGGTTGGTGTTCCGGTGAAGTAGAGGTGATGTAGCGTTCCTAAAATACCACCTGTTAAAAATATAGCGGTAGTAAATAGGACGGCGAAACTTGCTGATTTACCTCGAATTAATCCTAATCGTACAAAAATTAACGCTAATATGGCTGTTGCAAAGGTCTCAAAGAACCCTTCAACCCAAAGGTGTACAACCCACCAGCGCCAGTACTCATTAATGGCTAGGTTTTCATGTTTACCTACCATAAATGCAGCAGCATAGAAGAAACCAATACACACAATTGAGATGTAAAGAAGTAAGAATATTGGTCTTTGTTCATCTTTGCGAGTCAATATTGGCTTAACTGCCATAGTGACTAGGAATACCCAAAGTAATAGGCCGATGAACAGTAATATTTGCCAGAATCTACCAAGGTCAACGTATTCTTGTCCTTGGTGACCGAAGTAAAAGTTTGTATCTAAATCAAAGAAGTTTTGTTGAATAGCAAGGTATTCGCCAGCCATTGAACCAACTACAACAATAAGCAGCGCAACCCAAAGTACGTTAATACCTAGTTTTTGGTAAGGTGCTTCGTATTTAGACAGTGCGGTTGCTACGAATAAGCCCGTACCAAGCCAGATAGTGGCAATCCAAAATACGGCAATTTGCGTATGCCAAGTTCGAGTAAGGGAATAAGGGAAAATCTCCGCAATTGGCAGACCATAAAACTCCTGTCCTTCAACACCGTAGTGGGCGGTTAAGCCTCCTAAGAATATTTGCACAACGAACAAAGCGATTGCGGTATAAAAGTATTTGTAGGTTGCTTTTTGCGATGGAAGAGCCCCTCGTTCCATTAATGGATCAGTCGCAGGCCCTACGATCTCTTCTTCTTTCAATGCTGCGTGATACCAAACCAATGCCGCTACCGCACCTAGTAGTAATACGATACTAATGACGGACCAAAACACGGAGTCGCCTGTGATTGTATTGCCAATACTTGGGTCATAGGGCCAATTATTAGTGTAGGTATACGTTTCTCCTGGGCGTTCAGTTACTGCAGCCCAAGCAGACCAAAAGACGAAAGCGGCAAAGGCCTCTCTTCTTTCTGCGTTAATTAAGGTGTTGTCTTTCATCGCATAGTCATTTCTTTCTTTAGCGGTTTCGGCACCATCACCAAATAAAGAAACGTAATAGTCAGTTAGCGATTGAATTGCTTTTGCTCGAGTGGGAGAGATGACAATGGTGTCACTGTCTGGATTGTACGTATTTTCACGGATTTCACGCTTATATTTGGATAACAACGCATCTTGCTGAACGATTGTCAGCGCATCAAACCCTGTTTGAAACTCGCTATTGGCTTGTAAATTCAGCCAAATACCTTGTTCTTTATGAATCCAATCAGCGGTCCAATCTGGAGCAATATATGCACCATGCCCCCAAATACTACCGAGTTGGTGTCCACCCATAGAACGCCAAGCCAATTGGCCTGTATCGAGGTCTTGGTAGGTTAAAATGACATTGCCTTGAGTATCCACAATTTGTTGCGGCATCGGAGGCGATTGCCTGTAAATATCTTTACCAACCAATAATAAAACAGTAAATGAAAACACACTGATACAGATAAGTGCGGAAAGGGCCCACTTGGTTCTTCGTTCCATGATTGAATCCTATGGCTAGATCATTATGTAACAGTAGACCAGTTTCATTAAAGTTCATTATTTATACATAATTGCTGCTTTGTAAAATAATGATGTTTGAGGTCAGGATAATAGTTTGAACAGAAAATAGGTCATATATACCAATGCCTTACTGGTTTTATAATTGACTTGGCGTCTTGAATGGAGATTATTTACCTATTTTAATTTAGGTTTAATTGCATTGTTTTTGTGCTGTATTCATCGATTCACTATTTGTGTGTGAAGTTTAAGGTATGTGAATTTTAACAACATAAGCAACTTATGGGTGATTCGTACCTTCTGTTATTGTCTTTGGTTCGGGCTATTACGACTGTCAATAACTATGGGTGTCCACTTAAAAGAAAGCATTGAATGCTCAATCAAATAGCAAGGAAGTCTTTAACTTATAGGTAGCCGCACATGCATAAGGGAGATAAAGGTGCATACCCAAAAGGGATGATAATTAAGATGGGTGTCCATATAAAAGAAAGCGGATGAAAATATCAGGGTCAGTTTGGAAGATACCAGACTGACCCTGTGGTTTATTTTTGTTGGTTGATAGTTAGAGGGTTATGGGCAAGTTGCTGCGTCCCAGAACCAGCTTCCTGCTTTTGGTGTTTCCCATACGCCAGGGTTGTTTTTGGCGATAAAACATTCACCTTGGTATTTAACCATATCGCCATTGCTGACATTGGTTTGACCGCCAACCCAATCCACAACATCGCCTGGTGTTACTTCAGGGTCTGTTCCTGGAATTTCAGGCTCTGGATCTGTGCCTGGGTTTTCAGGTTCAGTGCTGTTTCCAGGGTTGTATTCTGGTAACTCTGGGAAGGCTGACTTAATGCCGATAACTTGGTCATCAATTAAGAAACGAATCCCTTGAGTGCCAATTGTTGCAGGGAGGTAGAACACTAAATCAAGTGTTGTCTCGCCACCAGGCGCTAGAGATTGCCATGTCGGTAGTACTAACTCAACAACGTGGAAATCTTCTACTAGATGATTTTCACGCTCGCCCTGCACGTTGTCGTTTCCTGCGCTATGGGTCAGTGTTGCGCCCATTCCTGACCAGTCTGTCAATACATCTGAGGTTGATGTAGGCAGTAGGAATTGAATGGTCGTTCCGCCCGCAAGCTCCACATTACTGTTGTTGGTTAATGTGAATTTAGGATTGAACGGGTAGTTGTTATCACCTACTGGGAATTCAACGGCAATGTCGATATCCACTTGTGATGTTGGAGTATCAAGGATGTCATTGTGCTCAACACTATAAGGTGCTGCGCCTTTGAAGCCTTCATACATTTGCGTCACAAGGGTTTCACCCATGTAGTATTCGTTAGTTTCTTCGTTGAAATCGTAATCGCCAGCGAGCTCCCAAATCATGATGCCACCAAGACCGCGGTCTTTGATGTACTCAATCTTATGTGCCATTGACTCTTCATCTTCAGTGGATAAGAAGACTTGTTTCGAGCTGTTCCATAGCCAAGGTACTTTTGCTTTTTCATCAAAATGACGAGTATAAGTACCAGAGATTACGTGTTTAGGGTTGTTTTCATCAAGCCCCCAATCTTTACCGTAGCTAGGGATTGTGCCTGATAAACCAAGGCTTTGAGCAAACTCAAGGTTCTTAGCGTGCCACATTGGCACGACACCAGCGGCAACTTCTACGCCATTGTCATCAACGTCATGCCAAAGGTTATCAATACCTTCTGCGCCGTTACCACATGGATCATTAAGACCGGTACCTGCTGGGCAATCAGATTGCTGAGGTAGGGGAGCTTGTCCGTTGTAACCGTTAACGCCACCTTCGATGTCTTTCCAACCACGAGTATAGAAAGGTACGCCAATGTTCAGTTTACCTGGGTCTACTGCGCCACGGAAATATTGACCAGCCCAAGCGGCGTTCAAGTAGCCAATACCACGGTATTGTTCCGCGCCATAGATGCCACCCATCTCTAGTTCAATGTCATTACGATTATCAAACAAAGCGGCATTGTGCCCAACGTAGTGGTTCCAAGTGCCGTGGAAATCGTAAGTCATCAAGTTGATGAAGTCTAAATAGTCAGTGACCTGGAAGTTTTCCATGCCGCGCAATAGGTAGGCCGATGATGGAGAAGCAATCGTGAATACGTATTTACGACCATCTTCTTCACCCGCTTGGTCTAGCTTTTCACGAGTGACTTTCATCAATTCAACGTAGTTGCCAAACAACTGACCACGACATTGATTAGACATTGGCCAATCGATAGGGTTACCCGCATCATTCATTGATGTTGGGTATTCGTAATCGTAATCGATACCATCAAAACCATATTTACGAATGTATTCAACAGATTGTGTTGCAATCTTATCGATACCTTCGTGGTTCACGGTACAGTTAGGATTAGTTGTCCCTGAATAGAATCCGCCTGTTTCAGCCCATCCGCCAACGGCTAGGATAGTTTTCACATCAGGGTAAATTTTCTTATATTTGTTTAGTAGGTTGAAGTGACCTTTGTAAGGCAGAGATGGATCCATTTCTGCGCCAGCAACGCCAGGCCATTCCATTTCGGTCGCACTTTCATCAAGGGTAAACTCGATAGTATCTGCATCTAAACCAGCAAACGCATAGTTAATATGGGTGATTTTTTCCCATGGGATATCTTTAACTAGATAAGTAGGTAGACCGTTACTGCCGTTTCTCCAAGAGGTAAAGTAACCCACCACTCGGCGAGGGTGATCATCACCCATACACTCACGCACATCGCCTTGGCTATCTGTGTAGTAAACCTGTGAAATATCACAAGACAGGTTACCAAGATTATTGTCATCGATGACAGTAACATTGATATTGGTGCTAGAAGTCAGTGCTTCTTCATCTGTCGCGATAGCGGTCAGTTTAACGCTTCCTGAGGTAACAGGCGTCCATTCACAAGCAAAATCATTACCAGATACCGCATTAAACTCACAGATTGTGCTGTCATTAGCGGTGATGGTAACAGAGGCTAGGTCATCGTGCTCTGCACTGGCATCAACACTGATTTGTACTGGTTGATTGAGCTTTGCAATACTGCCTTGGCTTGGAGAGGTAAATTGAACCTGCGGCGCTAAAGCAACTTCGTCTTTATTTTGTAGCGTAAGAGCAAAGCGTTGCTCGGCAACGGTGACAGTATTTTCACCATCGTTATAAGTACCGCTTACAAGAACTTCATACTGACCTTCAGCTAAGTTTTCGCCTTCTAAGGAAGCGGCAAAAGTACCGTCAATACTTTGTTGTACGTTGGCAAACACCTGAGCGCCTTGTACCAATTTAGCATCGACTAAAATCTCAGTATTTGTTTCAAGTACTAGGGGAATAGTAACGGCGGAGTCAACGAGTTCGTATTCAGATTGCAGACCACTGATGGTAATTATTGGGTCAATATCTGGCGTTTCTTCATCTGCTTGGGTTAAATTGACCGAGAAGCTTTGCTCAGCAATAGAAATCAGCTGACCATCATCGTCGTAAGTGCCGCCGACCAGAATCTGATAATCACCCTGATTTAAGTTTTGTCCTTGAAGAACAAACGCAAGTGAGCCATTGACTACTTGAGTCAGTTCTGCAAATACTTGGCCGTTTTGTACAAGCTTGGCGTAAGTATCAATCTCGCCAGTACTGGTCACGTTAAATGCAATATCCACTGCATTGTCGGTTAAAGCGTATTGTCCTTTCAGGCCAGAAACAGTGAGTTCTGGCTCAGTGATAACAGGTGGTTGTTCAGTTGAGTTGTTGTTAAATACAATTGAGCGTTCAAAGTCGCTGATGCTTTCTAGTTTTCCGTCATAGCCAAAAGAGAAAGAAAAAGAGTTATTGGCTGTGAGTTGGTCTTTAATCCAAGCACCATCATCAAAAATAAAGGTGACGCGATGCAATACGCCTGCAGGTGTGACCTCTCGGGCAATATCCCAAGTTGGGTATGTCAGTTCAGTACCTGCAAATTGAAAACTACTGACACTGGTTGGAAGAACAAACTCTAACGTTGCCCCTCGTAGATCAATGGCGGTATCACTGGCGTTTTGTACATCAATTTTATAAGTACTCCACCACTGACTTTCTGTTGCGGAGGTATCAATGTCGATGCTGTTTACTTCGCTGGCATGGGCCATTGCGATAGTAATTGTGTTCAAACACAGCCCTGCTATTAGAGCTGAGGAAACACTGGCTAACCGTATATTACTCATAATATCCTTAATAAAATTTCAAATTTGAGAAAATTCTCATTAAAATTTCAAGAACCGAAATCGGAAATCAGTGTAAGTAGCCATTAAATATCAGTAAATACTTATTTTTCTAATTGAATTATGTTTGTGGGTTACTTTATAGTTTAATTGTTTGATGTTGATTTTAATAAAAAAACAAGATAGAGAACTTGTTTTCAATATAAGTTGATATTATTTGTTATAGCAGGAATTCAAATTTAAATATAAAGTAATAAAATTGCGCCAAGAAGAGGTAGGAGTCATGTTGGTTGTAAGTTATTGATTTTAGGTGGCTTATCTTAGATTTCTATTTTTTCTTAGATTGATTTGTCACTTTTTATCGTATAGATATATAGCAGTGTATTATTAATTTAATTAACTAAGTGAAATATTATAATGCTGATTTCTCTTAAATTTCCGCCTTAATTGTTAATGATAGGTAATAATCAATTAATTGTCTTTTTAATAGAGGATATATAGTGTAATCCGCTGATCTATCGTTAATGATTGTATTATTATAACTGAATGTAAATAGTATCACATACGGTTTGTTTCAGTGGTTATTTTGATTATAAGTGATCAAGGATAGCTTCAATTGACAGAGACTCGCACAATGCTGAACACATAAAGGATACATTTTTGAGTAAACTGTAGCTAAAATGATACTATTTGAAGTAGAATTACTTGTTATTTTTCTTAAGTTCATACTGTAAAGGTACCCATGCCAGACATCGATCAATACTCTAACACTGAATTAATTGTTGAACACGCCACGGCAAAATGTAAGAAAAATGGTGGTCAACTAACTGTTAAGCGTAAGCAAGTACTGTTGTGCTTAACCAGTTCAGAAAAGGCACTCTCTGCCTATGAAGTTATCGATCTATATAAAGAGATGTTTAGCGAGAATATGTCAGCAATGTCGGTATATCGCATTTTAGATTTCTTGCAGGAGCAAGGATTGGTACACCGATTGCAGATTGCCAATAAATACATTTCTTGTATGCACATTACCTGTGAACACAATCATGCCACAGCCCAATTTCTGATCTGCTCTAAGTGTTTCAAAGTAAAAGAGGTCAGCATCGATTCTGCGGTGATTGAGGAGCTAAAACAAAATGTAGCTAAAGCGGGTTTTGTTTTTGCCAGTGAGCAGCTTGAGGTGAATTGTTTGTGTGAGGAATGTAAAGACCTTTAGAAGAAGCGCACATTGATACCAATTATCTTCTAGATACTCTCTTTCTTTGATATCAATGTGGCTTTCGCTATTTTATTCGTGAGGCTGATTACTTCGTATTAGATCCAACATTGCTTCACTGGCTTTAGAGATGTAATGGTCTTTGCTCCAGATAGCGGCTAATTCCCAGCGAATGTTTTGTTTCATGGGTATGAAGTAATAGTCATTGCTATTGAGCCTTTGGCAGATAGGTTCAGGCATAAAGCTAACTCCCATTCCACTTTTGACCATTGCCGCCAAAAAGTCCCACTGGCTGCTTCTTACTCCAATATTTGGTGTAAAGCCGTGTTCTAAACACATTTGTGAAATGACTTCTGAGATGACAAATTCGGAGTTATACAAATAGAAAGGCAGATCTTTTAAATCGACAATGTCGATCGTTTCTATATTTTGCCATTGAGGTGTTTTAGGCAGTACCGCGAGAATGCGATGAGTGCCCATAGGCCAAGTGTTAAAATGAGAATCAGCCTGAGTGAGCATGGTAATAGAAATATCGATTTTGCCTTTAACAACATCACTTTCCAGTTTCCGACTACCACTTTCCACAATCGACACTTCAATATCTGGGTATAAATGAGAAAATTCTTGGATAAGGTGAGTGTAGAGGTGCCCAACCATAGGTGGAATGCCCAGTGTTATCTTACCGGACTTAAGTTGCTGTAGATCACTGAGACGAACTTCCATTTCTTTTTGCTGAAATAGCATGGACTCCGCGTATTGAAAGACAATTTTGCCCGCTTCGGTTAACGCAATATCTCTGCCATTTCGATAAATTAAGGCTTGTGCATAAGTCGCTTCTAAAGACTTTAATGCTTTACTGATAGTCGGTTGCGTGACAAACAACAGCTCAGATGCCTTGGTAAAGCTTCCGGTGTTGATCAGTGTCACAAAGTAATGGAGGGCTTTCATCGTACTTTACATTCCTTTTTGGAATACTTTGTGCCTATATTATTCATTTGAGTTCACATTATCAATGTTTGATAATCCGCATGAAATATTTTATTGGCAATTTTTATGAACAGACAGAAGTTAAAGCTCAAATACATCGGTACAACACTACTACAAGTTTTTGTATTGTGTCTTATCTGGCTACTCTCCGATTGGGTGGTTAGCGCATTCCATATTCCTCTACCGTCTAATGTTTTCGGAATGTTTTTGTTATTAGCACTGCTATTTAGCAACACAGTAAAAGTGAAGTGGTTAAAGGCGGGTTCAAACTGGCTGATTGCTGAAATGCTTCTGTTTTTTATCCCTGCAGTCATTGCGATTGTTAACTATGGTCCGTTGTTTGAACATCAAGGACTCAAAATTGGCATCGTGATTGTGGTGAGTACTATTTTTGTTCTTACTGTCACTGCGGTCGTTGTTGATACTGTGTATCGATATGAGCTTAAAAAAATAAGAAGTAATCGCTAATGAACACTCATACTTATATCGCTATATTTTGTTTTTTGTTCACTTTAGGTGGCTATTATTGCACTAAAGCAATGTATGGCCGCTTTAAGCAAATTTGGCTTATCCCGTTGGCATCGGTTCCTGTTCTGATCGTTGCGATGCTGCTGCTACTTGATATTAGTTATAAAGACTATATTCAAGAGTCTCATTGGTTAGTATGGATGTTAGGTCCTGCAACCGTTGCCTTTGCAATTCCTGTTTATGAAAACAGAAAGGTCATTAGAAATCACTGGTTATCGATTTCTGTCGGGGTTGTGGTTGCAGTTATTGCTGCATTATTTAGCACCATATTATTGAGTAAAGCGTTACATTTATCCGATATCTTGCAAAAAAGTTTAGCGGTTCGTTCTATCACAACGCCGTTTGCAGTAGTGGCTTCTAAAACCATTGGTGGTAAACCTGACTTAACCGCAATATTTGTGGTAATGACTGGGATTGTCGGCATTGTGGTGGGTGAAACCATGTTGCGTATATTCCGTGTACGTTCTCGCCACGGTATTGGTGCAGGTTTAGGCGCTTGTGCGCACGGTTCTGGTACTGCTATCGCCTATAGTATTCATACTAAAGCGGGAACAATCGCGAGTTTGATTATGTTATTCTCGGGTGTGGCTACGGTATTAATCGCACCTATGATCGCATTAGTCGCGTGATGTAACGACTGCCGAATAAACGATCAAAAAGAAAGGCGCTGCTTCTAATCTGTAATTAGAGTCAGCGCCTTTTTTATTTTCAGAGCTTCAACTTGCTTGGCTGATCAGTTACTGACTACGTTTGGTATTAAACATAGGGATGCAAAACCACAAGAAGACAAATAAGCCAATGGCATACAGCGCCGCAAGGCCGATAGAGAATAGAACCAATACACAAAGTACAATGGATAACCCTGCAAGATAGCGCCCACCACCATTTAAGAGCTTTAATGCACTGAGCATGGCAAACAGATAAATCATCACAAAGATACCGTTCGCTAGCGTTAAAAATAGATCGATTTCAATGCCGGATAACGCGCCAAACAGGCAAGATAACGCTAGGGTGATCCCAACAATGGCAGTGGCTTTGATTGGCACCCCTTTTCTTGATAAACGAGTGATGGCGCTATCAGGGCGATATTCTCGCGCTAAAGACCAAATCATTCGAGATAGACTTTGTGTATAAAGATTGATGGTGGCAAAACAAGCCAAAAAACCAGTCAGATTGATGAGCCAACTGACATTAGAACCTAGCAGTAAGTTTGAAAGATAGGGCACTGAGGTGGTGTTAAGTTGCTGGGTGCCATAAGCGTGGTGCTTTAAAATTACCGTAGAAAATAGATAATAGATGGCACCCGCAATCAGACAGCCCACTAATATGGCAATCGGGTAGTCACGCTCAGGTCGTTTAAATTCCTCTCCCATATGCGCAAACGCTTCAATGCCGACAAAGCACCAAAACATAACCGCAATGGCCTGACCAATGGGCGCTAAGTCATGACTAGGTATGCTCTGAGGCAGAGTGTCAGAGACGGTAATATCGCCCAAATAGACAAATAGCCCTACTAATACCACGACACCAATCGCAATGCCCGTTTGAAATTGACTGGATACTTTACTGCCGGAAAAATTAACCACCATCAGTAGAGCAACCACGATCAATTGTGCGGTTATGGGTTGAGATAAACTTTGTGGTAGAAATTGCTGGGCAAATCCACCTGCAATCGCAATGGCGGCAGGAACGCCAACAGGAATGACGCTAATGAACAGCAGGGCGATGACTTTTTCCAGCCTTGAGCCATAGGCCAATTTGACAAAGTAAGACGCGCCTCCGGCGTTAGGGTAGCGTTTACCTAATGCTGCGAAGGTGAATGCAATAGGGCACACGGCAATAATGAGTAGCCACCATGCCCATAGGATATTTTCACCTGCAATACTGGCTGCGATAGCCGGCACCATAAATAGGCCAGTGCCGAGCAGAGTTGTCGACATTTGACCTATTCCACCGATTAGGGTGATGTCTCTTTTTAGCTCGGACATAGAGTTCCTAAAGACCGTATTTATATTGGATTGTGTGGGTTGTGTAGATTATGTAGATTGTTATTATGGTCTCATTGACAGGCTTTGGCTTTGTCCAATAACTCATTTTGTGTGTAAAGCTCGGCTGAAGCCCCCTCTGCGATAAGATCGATAACCGTAAACTGTGTCAGATCAGAAAACTCTTTAGTTAAATGATCTTTAAAAGCCCGTTCATTGGGCCATTTACCGCGCACGATATAGCCCTCATCTTTATCAAAATCATCGGTTTCAAAGAATGAAAAATCAGTCATTCCAATATTGTGGCAATACAAAACTAGATACATGTCAGTTCCTTTGCGCCTTTCTGCGCAATTTAAATCTACGTGATTAAAATAAGTAGGTAGAGTGGTGAAGATAATCGATTGAGATGATCAGTTAATTACTACGATTGATATCACGCACAGAATCTCGTTTAATTAACTGACACGGAACAATCGTGCGCTGCATAGTCTCATGTTTACCTTCGATAAATTCAATTGCAAGCTTGGCGCTTTCACTGCCAATCTTATGAGCGTCTTGGCGCAATACCGTGATAGGCACTTTAAACAACTCGACCATGGGAATTTCATCAAAGCCTAAAACAGAAGCTTGCTCGGGAATTTCGATATTGACGCGATTAAACGTTTGCAGTAGCTCGATGGTAATGGCGAGATGTTGACTAAAAAATGCAGTCGGGGCAACACTTTGCTGTAGTAACTGAGCCGGATCTTGCTCAAAGCCTTTTTCTCTATCCCAATACAAAATCAAATCCGCATTTTCAGTCATGCCGTGTTTATTCAGTGCTTGCACATAGCCCTCGTAACGGGCTTTACGAGAGTCACTATTAAAGGATTTTTGTGCCACAAAGCAAATGCGCTGGTGGCCCATTTCTATCAAATGTTCAGTTGCCTGAAAAGCCGCTTGTTGATAGTCCGATAAGACAATACTGCTTTGACAGTTTGGATATTCTAATTGGAATTGTACAACGGGCGTCCCGTTAGCCACAAATTGATTGATCAGTTCTGAGTTTAAACCCGAAGACGCAATGATAATGCCATCCACACACATTTGCTGTAGCGATAGCAATGCCTGCTTTTCTGATTCAGCATCAAAGTCACTGTTATAAATCATGACGTTGTAGTTGTGCTGCTTACAGTAATCGTCAATACCGCGCATGACGCGACTGGTATAAAAGCCGGTTATATCACGCACGACAACCCCAATGGTTTTGGTTTTGACCACTTTTAAGCTGCGAGCAATCGGGTTAGGCACGTAATTGAGTTCTTTAACCGCCGCTTCAATTTTGATTTTTGTCTGCGCAGACATATGACCAAAGCGTCCATTTAAGAACTGAGATACGGTACTTTTAGAGACGCCTGCATGGGTTGCAACATCGATGATTCGTGTTTTTTTCATATTAGATTTTAAACTGTTAACCCTATCAAATTAGACCATTGACATTTTATTCTGAGATGTAGAATATGACAAGTAAATGGTTTTACTAAATCGGTTTGGTTCAAGGTTTATTATAAGTCAAAGAAGATTTATATGTGGCCTTGTCAAAGCTTAAATAGTGCGATGTAGGTGAGGAAGAAATGACGGGAGAAAAAATGAATCAAAAAGTATTAGTTTTCGGTACCGGATTTGCAGGTCAAGGACATGCAAAAGCATTTACAGATGCCGGAGCTCAAGTGGTCGGTATTGTGGGGCGTACTGAACATGTGGTCACGCAAGTCGCGCAAGATCTCGCCATTCCTTACTCTGGCACGAACTGGGTGCAGGCTTTAGAGGATTGTAAACCCGGTATCGTTTCTATCGCCACACCAGGCGGCGCTCATGTTGAGGCGATTAAACAAGCCATTGGCTTTGGCTGTCATGTCTTTTGCGATAAACCTTTAACGGAAAGTGGCGAAACGGCGCTTGAAATCTATCTCTTGGCCAAAGAAAAAGGCGTTAAAACCGCGTTTGCTTCGAGCTTTCGTTATATGCCAGAAATTATGCATGCCAAACAATTGGTCGCGGAAGGCCTCATCGGTGAGCCAACAGAAGTTGAGTGTATTTCTCACTTTAATTTAGACCGTAACATTCCTTTTGGTTGGTCACATAAAGCAGAAGCTGGTGGGGGACGACTCAACAATAACTTTACTCACCTATTGTCGATTGTGACCTCAGTTGTAGGCGAGGATATTTTGTCCATTAGTGGTGAAGTGCGCAATGACATGCCAAAAGCGCCAGTTGTGGAAGGGGTGCATAATTTTACCGAGCGTCGCAACTTCATTCCTAAAGATATTGACGATCCAAACTTACAGTGGCGTGATTGTGATGTTGAGTGGTCTTATACGGTACTGGCGCAAATTAAAAGCCGTATTCCAGCCGCCAATCCAGTCTCAGTGCTATTTAAACATGGCGGCCTAACGCCTCGTTTTGATGACGATCATATTGTTTTTCATGGCACTAAAGGCTCTATTTACATCAAGGGGCACTATGGCAGTGGACCTTTGTATTTGTGGAAAGAGGGTCAATGGCAAGAGCAAGCATTGCCACAGCAGATCACCGCCGAGCTGCCTAATATAGAGTGTGAAACCCAACGTAGTTGGACTCACTTAGCAACACAGTTAGTGAAAGATGTTAGCGGAATTAAGGTAGAACCTTATCAAACATTTGAAGATGGATGTCGTTATCAGTTAATCATTGATCTTATTCGTAAAAATGATCGCTGGGTTGATGTGACTCATCTTCTGTAATGATAAAGCACTGAAAAACATAAATATTTAAGCGAATAGTTTAAATGATAACGCACAGCCATTGATGAGCTGTGCGTTTTTTATGCGTATTAATCTACGTAACTAGCGTGATTAATTATATTGAAATTTATTCATCATCCATATGAATCATTCGATGTTGTATCCCTACTTGGATTAAGAGATATTTTAGACGTCCAGACATCTTAATAGGGAATAGCATCATGACAACAACACATATTCTTGGGTATCCACGAGTTGGCGCAAAACGTGAATTAAAATTTGCACTAGAACAATATTGGAACGGCAAGACGGACGTGAGTGCGCTACGTGAGGTCGCTTCAGAGATTCGTAGCAACAACTGGCAACTGCAGCAAGACAATCAACTTTCGTTTGCTACTGCCGGTGATTTTGCATGGTACGATCACGTGCTAGGTACTAGCTTGCTGCTAGGTCATGTGCCAAAGCGTCATCAAAATGGCACTACCGATATTGATACTCTATTTCGTATCGGTCGTGGTCAATCTCATTCTAGCTGTGACTGCTCAGGTCAAGCCGCTTCAGATATGACTAAATGGTTTAACACTAACTATCACTATATTGTTCCTGAATTTTCATCTGCCGATACATTTGAAGTGACTTGGACACAGCTGTTTGATGAAATCGAGCAAGCTCAAAAGTTAGGTCACAAGGTTAAGCCTGTGTTACTCGGTCCAATTAGTTATTTATATCTTGGTAAAGAAGTAGAAGAGAGCTTTGATAGGCTGACACTATTGCCTAAACTTCTCACCGCATATCAAGCTATTTTCGCCAAATTACAACAGCTTAATGTGGAGTGGGTGCAAATTGATGAGCCTATTCTCAGCTTAGAGCTTGAAAGCAAATGGCTAGAGAGCTTCAAACCTGCTTATCAAGCAATAAAAAGCGATGTAAAACTGCTACTGACCACTTACTTTGATTCAATTGCAGATGTTTTACCAACCATTACCGAGCTTGATGTTGATGGCTTGCACGTCGATTTAGCTGCTTCACCTGAGCAACTATCGGCTGTTGTTGATGCGCTACCCAACCATTGGGTACTTTCTGCCGGTGCCATTAATGGCCGAAATGTATGGCGAGCCAATCTTGTAGAAAAACTCGAGTTGTTAAAAGAAGCGAAACAAAAGTTGGGTGAGCGATTATGGGTTGCCACCTCTTGTTCGCTGCTGCATAGCCCAGTTGATTTGGAGCAAGAGACAAAACTAGCACAAGAAACGAAACAGTGGTTTGCCTTTGCTAAGCAAAAAGTAGCCGAAGTAAACTGGCTATCTAAAGCCCTAGATGGTGATGCTGAAGCGATTGATTTTTGTCAGCAATACAGCCAACCGATTATTGCTCGCCAGCAATCTACATCGGTTAATAAAGCGGCGGTACAAAAACGAATTGCCAATCTAACAGCGAAAGATGCACTGCGCAGCGCGGCTTATCCTGAACGTGCTCATCATCAAAAAGAAGTACTAAAACTGCCTTTGTTGCCAACGACTACCATTGGGTCGTTTCCGCAAACCAGTGACGTACGAAAAACTCGCGCCGCATTTAAGCGCCAAGAGATCAACCAGCAACAATATGTAGAAACCATTCAAGGGTTTATCAAGGATACGGTTGAGCGACAAGAAGCGATTGGCCTTGATGTGTTGGTGCACGGTGAAGCTGAACGTAACGATATGGTTGAGTATTTTGCGGAGAATCTATCAGGCTTTCAAACCACTCAATTTGGTTGGGTACAAAGCTACGGTTCACGCTGTGTTAAGCCTGCTATTGTGGTTGCAGATATCGAAAGAGAGCAGCCAATGACCGTAGATTGGACTTGCTACGCACAATCATTAACAGACAAACCAATGAAAGGCATGTTGACCGGTCCTGTGACTATCTTGTGCTGGACGTTCCCTCGTGAAGATGTTTCTCGCGAAACCATTACTAATCAGTTGGCGTTTGCTCTGCAAGATGAGGTTGCGGATCTGCAATCGGCGGGCATCAATATTATTCAAATTGATGAGCCTGCAATACGTGAAGGTCTGCCGCTTAAGACAAAAGACCATGCTCATTATCTTGAGTGGGCGGTGAATGCGTTTAAAGTGTCGGCGGCAAGCGCAGCGCCTGAAACGCAAATTCATACTCATATGTGTTACAGCGAATTTAACGAAATTATTGATTCGGTCGCGGAGCTTGATGCAGACGTCATTACGATTGAAACGTCGCGCTCTAACATGGAACTCCTTAATGCATTTGAAGAGTTTAACTATCCAAACGAAATTGGTCCTGGCGTGTATGACATTCATTCACCTAACGTACCCTCTGTCGAGTGGATTGAGCAGCTAATTGAAAAAGCGGCGACTCGTATTCCCGTTGAGCGTTTGTGGGTCAACCCAGACTGTGGATTGAAAACCCGTCACTGGGAAGAAACAGAAGCCTCACTACACAACTTAGTTGAAGCCACCCAACGTCTACGAGCAAAACTTGCATAATAGGCAGTAAAAACAAAAGGCTAGCATTTGCTAGCCTTTTTTGATCCTCCAACCAGTTACATTATTTGTATGACAATTAGCCAATACCGTTAGTTTCATAGTAAGATTAATGTATAGCCACACAGTATGAGTGGTTATTCCTATTTTAATAATAAAAATCCGTAAAACGGACTGAGTACTAGGAGTTGGGTATGGTGCAGATTGTCATTGATGGAAAGTATCGAGTAGTCGAAGAAGGAATGACACTACTTGAAGCTGCAAAGGTGTGTGGTGTCGAGATCCCATCACTTTGCGGCGCTAACAAAAGTGGCGAGAAAGTGCCTTGTGATTTGTGTGTTGTTGAAGTAAAAAACACAGCAATAGACGGTGCGGAAAGAGAAAGCCCGGAAATAGAAAGCATGGGAATAGAGCACAGCGCTATACAGCGCTCCTGTGAGCTTGAGGTTTACAGTGGTCTGAACGTGAATACCCAGTCTGTTGACCTTAGTGAGCATCGCCGAAAAGCGTTAGATAGAATCATGACCGATCACTACGCAGATTGTGAAGCGCCATGTAAAACGGCGTGTCCTGCTGGGGTTGATATTCAATCTTATCTTTATCACATCGCACAAAATGATCATCAAAAAGCCATTGAAGTGATTAAACGCACCCTACCTATGCCTCTATCTATTGGCCGAGTTTGCCCTGCATTTTGTGAAACAGAATGTCGCCGCGGGCTAGTGGATGACTCCATCGCTATTCGTCAGTTGAAGCGTCATGCCGCCGATGCCGATCTTGAGGCGCAACAAGCCTATATCGCCCCTAAAAAAGAACCGAAGAATAAACGTATCGCTATTGTGGGCGGTGGACCGGGTGGATTAACCGCCGGCTACTATCTGTCTAATGAAGGCTTTGAGGTGACTGTATTTGAATCCATGCCCCATGCCGGTGGCTGGCTTCGTTACGGTATTCCTGAATATCGCTTGCCTAAAGATATCCTAGATAAAGAAATTGAGCTGATGTGTCGCAATGGCATGTCGGTCGAATGCGGTAAAAAATTGGGTCAAGATTTTACGCTCTCCTCCCTAAGCCAAGATTATGATGCGGTATGCCTTGCTGTTGGCGCGTCCAAGGCCGTAGAAATGAACTACACAGGTAGCGATCTTGAGGGTTGTTATTTGGGCGTTGATTACTTAAAAGATTACGTAACAGATAAGAACTACTTAACGGGTAAAAAAGTTGCGGTGATTGGTGGTGGCAATACCGCCATTGATTGCGCACGAACGGCGGTGCGTGATGGCGCTGATACCACTTTGATTTATCGCCGTACTCGCGCTGAAATGCCAGCTGAAGATTATGAAATTGAAGAAGCAGAACATGAAGGTGTGAAGTTTCATTTTCTGACTAATCCTGCACAAAATATTGCAGGCGCCGATGGGCGAGTTAATGCGATTCGTTTAGAAAAAATGGCATTGGGCCTAGCTGATGCTTCAGGTCGTCGCAGCCCTAAAGCGACGGGTGAGTTTTTTACCGAAGATTTTGATACGGTGATCGCCGCAGTATCGCAAAAGCCAGATTTGAGCTTTATGGATGATGAGTCACTTGAGATCCCGTTGACTCGCTGGAATACAGCCGATGTTAACCCCGATACCATGCATACAGGGACGGGAAATATTTTTAGTATTGGTGATTTTCGCCGCGGCCCAGCAACGGCGATAGAAGCGGTGGCCGATGGGCGTATTGTGGCGCAAGCTATTGACCGTTTTTTTGATGGTGATATGCAAGATATCCCTGTTGTCCCGTTTAACTCTCGTAAAGGTAAAAACCTAAAGCAGGTTGATCCTGTGCACTTTCAAAATATCCAAAAAGTGGCTCGTTCAATCATGCCTGAGCTAACCAGTAGCCAGCGTGAACAAAGCTTTTCTGAAGTTGAATTAGGTTTTGATAATGCGCAAGCTATGGCGGAGGCCGCCCGTTGTTTGGAGTGTGGCTGTCAAGCCAATACCGACTGCGACTTGCGAGACTATTCTACGCAATATAATGCAAAACAGTCATTTAGCGGTATTGTCGATATTAAGTCTGATGATGATTGGCAAGTTATGCGCGCTAATGATTCTCGTCAAAAATTTGCCGTAGATGACAGTTCCGAGTTCATTATCTTTGATGCCAACCGCTGCATTAGTTGTGGTCAGTGCGTGCAAGCATGTCGCGAACAGTCAGTACATGGCGTACTCAGTTTTATGACCAATAAAGATGGTCGTCCCGCAGCTCGCCCTGAATGTCGTCCTAATTTTGGTCAAAATCAGACCTTGATGGGGGATTCGGCATGTGTTCAATGCGGAGCTTGTATTCAGGTGTGCCCAACCGGCGCAATGATGGACGGCCGTGATAAAGCGCAAGGGCGAATCGAACAACTTAAAGTGGTGGATACAATCTGCACCTATTGCGGTGTGGGGTGTAAAGTCAGCATGCACGTGGACGAACAGGCCAATGAAATTCGCTATGTGAAAGGTGGTGACTCGCCAGTAAATGAAGGCATGCTTTGTGTGAAGGGACGTTTTGGATTTGATTTTGTCGGGAGCGATGCGCGCTTAACCACTCCGCTGATTCGTAAAGACGGTTGGTTACAGCCAGCCTCTTGGGAAGAAGCGATTGAGCTGGTGGCAAGTAAATTTAGCAGCATCAAACAATCCTTTGGTGGCAATGCACTGGCAGGGTTTTCATCGGCTAAAACGACCAACGAAGATAACTACGCTTTCCAAAAATTTGTGCGTCGTGAGCTAGGCACTAATAATGTCGATCACTGCGCGCGTCTTTGTCACGCCTCAACGGTGACAGGTCTTGAAGCCTCTCTTGGTAGCGGCGCGATGACCAATGATATTCCAAGCATTAAGCACTCTGATGTGGTGTTTGTGATTGGCTCGGATACTACCGCAGCGCACCCGATTATTGCCTCACATATTAAGCAAGCAATCCGTCATCACGGCGCAAGATTAATTGTTGCTGACCCGAAACGTATCGAACTTGCCGATCATGCCGAACTGTATCTGGCGCAAAGACCGGGTACCGATGTGATGCTGCTAAATGGTGTTATGCAACAAATCATTAAAAATGGTTGGTATGACATGGAATACATTGAGGAGCGTGTCGATGGCTTCGATACCTTGCTACAAGAGGTCATGTCACCTAACTATGCGCTGGATAAAGTGGAGTTGGTTACAGGTATCAAAGCAGAAGATGTGTACGCGATGGCGCGCATCATAGGTACTGCCAAGCGCACCGCGGTTTATTACGCAATGGGCATTACTCAGCATACTACTGGGCATGAGAATGTTCGCTCTATTGCTAACTTACAATTGCTTTGCGGAAATATTGGCATTGAAGGTGGCGGGATTAACCCACTGCGAGGTCAATCCAATGTGCAGGGCGCTTGTGATATGGGGGCATTACCCAATAATTATCCCGGTTATCAAAAAGTCTACAATCCGTTGATTCATCAAAAATTTGCTATTGAATGGGATGCGCCAAATTTACCGACAGAAGCTGGGTTAACGCTCACCGAAATTATTGATGCGGCGTGTAAGCGAGAGGTGCGAGGGCTTTATATTATGGGGGAAAACCCTGTGCTAAGCGATCCGGATCAAAGGCACGTATTAGAAGGGCTAGAAGCTCTGGATTTTCTGGTGGTTCAGGATATTTTCTTAACCGAAACCGCTGAATACGCAGACGTGGTACTTCCTTCTTGCTCCTTTGCTGAGAAATCAGGTCATTTCACCAATACAGAACGTCGCGTTCAAAGATTAAATCCTGTGGTCAATCCGCCCGGTGAGGCGCGAGAAGATTGGGTGATCATTCAAGATATTGCGAATGCTATGGGGGGCGGTTGGCGCTATCAAGATGTGAGTGATATTACTTACGAAATCACGCGGGTCACTCCGCAATATGCTGGCCTTGGTTGGGATGCGATTCCAGCTAGTGGCAAGCACTGGCCGAGTAATAAAAATAATCCTCAAGGCACGCGCATTATGCACAAGGAGCAGTTTACTCGCGGGCGAGGGCAGATGGAGGCAATTCCATTTAGATATGCCGCAGAGTTGCCTGATGAAGAGTACCCACTTATTCTCACCACTGGCCGTATCTTGCAGCAGTTCCATACGGGTACCATGACGCGAAAAACGAAGGGGCTGGACAACTTAGCCGGTCCTAGAGCAATGATCAGTGTTGCGGATGCGGAAGAGTTGGGTATTGGAAATAGCGATATGCTGACAGTATCAACTCGCCGAGGGGAGATAGAGATTGCTGCGTTTGTCACTAAGCGCATTCAAAAAGGGGTGGTGTTTATTCCGTTCCATTTTGCTGAATCGCCAGTTAACCGTTTAACAAATACCGCTAAAGATCCACACTCTAAGATCCCTGAGTTTAAAGTCGCGGCAGTTAAAGTTGTGAAGAAATGCACCGAGATGACGAACTAGGCTGAGCAGTGGCTTGCTAGGATTGGTATCTGATACCAATCCTAGACCCTCGAACTTAGCTATTAATCATCGAGATTGGTGACAGGGTAGTCGTGATAACCTAGCTGTTCTGAAATGCGTTTGCCTGCTTTTTGTAAAAGCGCGACATAATAAGGTTTGCGATTAATATCAAAGCGCACAGTTGGAAACGACACAGAAACAGAGGCAATAATATGGCCTAATCGGTCATAAATTGGCGCGGCAATACAGCGTAAGCCCGGCTCTTGTTCTTCGTTATCTTCGCCATAATGCTGGCTTGCCACTGTGTCCACTTCTGTCATTAATTGCTCAATGTTTTGATGTGTTTTATCAGTGTGTTGAATAAATTCAACTGGCTTAAGAATATCGATAGCGTCTTGATGAGATTTCCCTGCTAGCAATACTTTACCAATGGCAGTGCTGTATAGCGGGTTGCGTCTGCCTACGCGTGAATGCATGCGTAAGTTATAGCTAGAATCAATCTTATGTAGATAAATAATCGCCCCTTCGTCAAGCGCACCAAGATGGACGGTTTCGTTGGTTTGACGAGAGATTTCTTGCATTTCTTTATCGGAAATATCGATTAGATCAACGTGTTCTAACGCTTTTGCACCCAATTCGAATAATTTTAAAGTTAATGCGTATTTATCGGTTTCTCCCTCTTGAGAGACAAAACCCAGTGTTTTCATCGTTTGTAAAAATCGATAGGTGGTTGCTTTTGACATCATCAAATGCTGCGAAAGCTCAGATACCCCGATTTCTTTTTGATTGGCAAGTGCTTGTAGAATGTTAAATACCTTGAGTACTGATGATACCGCCTCAGGCTGTGTCGATTTGTCCATTCTCGTCCTTTATTGATTTCAACTTTAGCTAAAGTATACCGTCAAACTAAAAAGGAGTCAGTGTTTTAAAAACCCTTTTTAGTTTTTTAAAACCACGCTAGATAAGCAGTTCAAAAACAATCACAGGTGACTCTAAATCAGAGGTGTTTCGTACATTTTGCAGATATGATAGGTGAATAAATCAGTTTTGGGTGGGCATAACATAATGATGGAGCTTCATTTTTGGGGGCAAATAGTTGGATTTATCAGTTTTGCGATTGGTATTGCCGCTTTCTATCAAAAAGACGATAAAAAGCTAAAGATCATTATGGTCATTTTTAACATCAACCATCTGTTTCATTATTTATTAATAGGCTCTGTGATGTCAGCCGTCAGTACATTACTGTCAGCGTTGAGAACGACGACGGCTATATTTAGCTCATCAAAATGGATTGCTTATATATTCATCTTAATATCAGTCGTCATAGGCTGTACGATGATAGAAAGTTGGCATGATGTTTTACCGATTATGGGTAGCGCTATTGGCACATATTGCATTTTTCTTTTAAAAGGCATCCCGATGCGATTAGGATTCCTACTCGGTTCGTTTTGCTGGCTTGCTAGCAATATTATTGTCGGTTCCATTGGTGGTACTTTACTGGAAATTGTCCTTATAGGCTCCAATATAGTGACCATTTATAAAATGTGGAAAATGGACGAGCGCAGCCCCGTGATTGCCAATAGGATCAATGAATGAGGTTGGATGCAATGTTAGCTCAAATAATCAAGGTTAAGCCAAAGTGTATGACAGAAAAATGCCTATTACTGATTGCGCTATTGGTCAGCTTTGATGGTGAGAGTGCGTCGATTAATTTAACTAACATTGCCGACAATGGTATCAAGCACTGGCAAAGTAAAGATATTACAACCGCCACGCGTTACCACGTCACCCAGTATCAAGGAAGACCAGCGATTCACGCGGTGAGCCATAACTCAGCGTCCGGTTTAATGCTTAAAAAGCGTATTGATCTGCACGCTACGCCGTATTTGAATTGGTCTTGGCTTGCTAAACAAACCTTGCCTCATCTTGATGAACAGGAAAAACAGGGTGATGACTTTATTGCCCGAGTTTATGTGGTCATTGATGGCGGAATGATGTTTTGGAATACCAAATCCATCAGCTATGTATGGTCTAGCTCACAGGCGAAAGGGCAGGTATGGGATAGCCCGTTTGCGGGTTCAAACGTTAAAATGATGTCATTGAGAAGTGCTAAATCGGATACTCAGCATTGGTATGCTGAGAAACGAAATGTGTATCAAGATCTTGTACAATACTTTGGAGATAAGGGAAGTAATAAGGCTAATCTGCAAAGTTATCGATACATTGATATGGTCGCGATTATGACCGATACCGATAATAGCGGCGGTATTGCAGAGTCTTATTATGGCGACATTATATTGTCTTCCCGATAATGCACATGATTTTGTTCAAATAACGTTCGTGATCTCACCCTGATTACAAGGTTAATCGGATGATGACATCAAGCATTTTATCAAAGCAAGGCCCTAAGTCCTTTTCATCTTCGGCGTAGCAATACAAACCTTGTTTTTGATCCGCTTCAAACTCATCCGCTGTATTTGTTCTATTGAGCATGCCGGGATCATTGGCCATACGATATAGCATATCCTCACCCGTACCGTGTCCCATATTATCTTGCAGAGCATCACCTAAACCCAGAGTGAACACATAAATGCCATCCTCTCTGGCTTGATAGGCCATTTTCTCGGGAAGATCTCGAGAAATCTCTCTTATTAGCGTTTTAAAATCGCCTTTATTTGAGCTATTACCAGAGTAGGTATAAGTGTCATTTCCGGCGCGAGGCCCACCTGTTAATGAAAAACCTTGGTAGCTGTCATTAGCTGAAATAGTGACGTATTTGTAAATATCATCACCATCACCGTCAGTAATATAGCTGTCAGAATTACTGCCGTTTTCTCTAACGATTTTACCATTACTGAGCGTGTAAGAAATTCGTTGCATTATGACGGTGGGATCCCACAGTCCGCGCGCTTCAGAGTTTGTTGTCGAGATGGATGCAAGGTAAGAGTCGTTGTTATCGATGATAAAGTTAGAAGTAAAGGTGTTAGGCGCACCATCGGTAAAGACCACTATCACTTTTAAATTAGCCGCAATGGGATCATTAGTATCAAACTCAGCATATCCTTGATAAAAGCCTTCTGCAGTATTGGTAAAATGGTTATCCCCATCGGTTTCGTATTGCATGGCATCTATTTTGTCGTCAATATCACCGCTATTGAAGCTTCGCTGTGCTGTATTAAATGGTACGACAGCTTCTGCACCCATACCGTACTGTGTGACGGAAACTCTATCAAAGTCTGGGTTAAAGTTGCTTAAAAATTCTTTTGAGCGCATTTGCACTACATCAAATACATCACTAAGCGATCCAGAATTATCAACAACAAGGGAGATATCAACAGGTCTGCGAATGGTCTCGGCTTCTACGCCAATGGGCCAATTATCAAAACCCAGCAGTTGAATAAAGGTGGTTGGCATATCAGCGGTAGCGCTGATAGAAATTAATATATTATCGTCATCATCGTAGGTGAATATAGGGGTAGATAAAGAGGGATTACTTTTTTTTAGTGCATCCGAAATATTCACATCAAAGTATTTTTGAGCCGCCGCTGTAGCATTGGCTTCACGCAGTGTCTTGCTCGCTCCAGTTGAAACGGCGCGCGCGGCGGCAATTCCGGCGGCATCGACGGCGGCAAATAGCTTAGCCTGCATACTGTAGGCTCTACCTGAATCTATGGCTAATCCAGCCATGATTAACAAAAAGGGCATGGCGACAACGGTTAATAAAACCGCGAGACCGCGCTGATGCTTTGCTGTTTTAGATTGCTGAGTCTTATCCATAATGACTCCTTATAAATAGGTCAATTCTTTGATAGTAAAATCACTATCAAATATTAGAGTTGAAATGGGCGAATAACGATAGATGACCTCGACGACATACACTGATTCTCCGCTGTCTAACTGCAGTGGGAAGTTGGTTAATACAGGGTCGGTATCACCTATGTCACAAGTGCCATTATCTGAGCCTCCCCATTGTGTGCATTCATCCCAAGTTGAGCTTTGTGCTGAGTAGCCAAAGTCTCCCCACCGATATTGTTGATTTAATACCGGATCAATAGGGTTACCACTATCGTCTTCTCGGCCAACGACGAGGTTAATGTAGATGATTCCGTCTTGATCTAGATTGAGAGGGTCTGAGGTAGAGGCAATGGTATCCATTACTTGTTCAGGGGTTTGCGAGCTGTTGCGAGAGATTAAGTTGGCGCCCTCACGACTGATACTAATAATAATATTGTTGGCTTGAATAACTTGGGTAAGCTCGAAAATACCCATCATAATAAGCAGTAAAATCGGCACGATAAAGGTCATCTCAACAGAGGCAAGACCTTTAACTCTTGAATAAGAGGGTGCGAAATGAGAGGGAGCTGAAGAAGAGTGCTGTGGGTAAGAAACTGGAGTGTTCATTGATAGTTCCTTTATCAAAATGCTTCGTTTTTCATGGCAGTTTTTACGGTGAACTTGTATTTACCTTCGGTTAATAGAGGATAAATAATTGGGCTGACCGTAGGCCACTCACAAGCTATTTCAAGTACGATGGCTTCTCCTGATGTGCCGAATGTACCATCAGTAATATAATTACCATTTGAGCTGACTTTGATTCCATCGGTAATAGCTACTTTAGAGAGGAGTCCGTTTGACGTTAAATTGATCTTTTGTAAAATAGCTTTTGCACGTTCTTGGCTACCGTCTTCATCTTCATCAGGGTCTAAATCATTTCGGCCAGTAATGGCATAACGGGCACCTTCGCGAACGGCGTGCTGCATGGTTAATTTGACATAACCGTACAATGCAAAATCAACAATAGTAAATAGCAAAGCAAACAGCAGCGTTGCCACAATAGCGAACTCTATTAATGCAGCGCCGATTTGTTTAGATCGCCTTTTCTCTCTTCGAAAATGAAACACAGCCATCCTCCATGTGAGTCCACAAAATGAATAAAGACCAGCACCTCGGTACAGCGTGATAACCAAATTGTGGTGTTATACAAAACAGAACACTACATCATTAAATAGCAGTGTCTTTTTGCTAATTTTTATCCCTACACAAGTAATATTATAGTGTGATCTGCGGTGCGTAGTATGAAAAATGTACGATCTGTAGTGATTTAATGCTCAAGGTTTATGGGGTGTTACTTAACATATTGTTATCGTTGGCTTTGATATGGATATTTAATTTAGAGTATTAATAATAAAATGGGGTTTGTTGTTAGTGGGTTGTTCATCTTATGAGATAACGACCAATACATAACGATAATTTAGAGCATGCTCACATGAATATAATGGGTATTTGATGTGCATTGTTTCATAGTGGTGTACTCTATTTATACTGATTTGAATCTGCTGTTGATAAGGAAAAGTCGTATGCAATTATCAGAGATTTTAAAGGTAAACCGTGTTGATGAGCGTAATAAGCAAGCTCAGGAAAGAGCAAAAACTATCCCTAAGTTTTTAGTATTTTATGGCATTTTTTCTGCTTGGTGCGCCATTGTTGTTTATTCAACAATGTCTCATTAATTTAATATGATGGACATAAATGTTAAGGCTTAACATGATGCAAATGTTAAGCCCTGTTCAATTTATGTCTATATCTAGCTTCTATGAAATCTAACTTTAGCCATCTAGACGTTTACATGTGTAGGTGAGAAAGGTATGTTATCGGTGTTGAGATAACAAGGATGCAAGATGTTAGAGTTAAAACATTTAAGGACAATGCAGGGGCTAGCTAAATTTGGCTCTATAGCCGCGTGTGCAAAGAACCTACATATCACTCAATCTGCTATCTCTCATCAACTTAAAGAGTTAGAAGTTCGCATTGGTGCGCAGTTATTTTATCGAAAAACTAAGCCAATCCGATTTACCTCACAAGGCCAGTCGGTGATTACTCTTGCCAATAGCGTACTACCACAAATAGCAGCGACAGAGAAAGAGCTTACTCAGCCAGAAATTAATTCCCGCTTTACATTAGCCATTGATTGTCATAGTTGTTTCCAATGGTTATTGCCAACCATTAAACAGTTTCAAGCATCGTTTTCTTCTCTGGATGTCGATCTTGAAGCGGGTTTTCACCAACACCCCTTAGAGCGTTTACTTGCAGGTGAAATTGATGTGATGATTACTTCGGATGTGGAATCTCGAGGTGACTTACACTTTTTGCCGTTATTTAGCTACGAGCTTAAATTAGTCATGAGTATCGATCACCCTCTTGCTATACAAAATCATATTGATGCCAACGACTTATCTTCCACGGTACTCTTGACTTATCCTGTCGATAAGCGGCGCATGGATGTTTATAATTTATTTTTAAAACCCAACCACTGTGAGCCTCTGAAATGGAAAAAAGTCGATAATACTTCGACATTATTGCAGATGGTCTCGGGTGGTTTTGGCGTGGCGGCTCTTCCTGAGTGGGCAGTACGCACCTTTGAAAATCAAGAGCTGATCACAACACGTTCATTAGGTAAGGGAATACGTCGACACCTTTATGCCTGTGTAAGAGTGACAGATAAAGAGTGTGAGCATATTCAAGCATTCGTTGAGATGACCAAAAACAGACATGCAGTAAGTAAAAAGTAGTAAAAAAGCATTAAAAGAGGGGGCAGGTTGCTATGGATATACTCTCTGTCACCAATAGTGCTTTATGCCATATATGTCCTTATAGATAGACTTGAGGGTTAGTTTGTTCGTTATCTGTGCATATACGTTATTTTCGATACAGAAAATGCATTTTTGAGATTAATCTACTTACGATTCTGATATATGATTACGTCTTCACAAGCTAGGGACCCAGTAGATGCTTAAAAACATACAGATGATCACGAATGTCTTTCTGGTCATGTTAAACACAGCCTTGACATCATTTGTAGTCAGTATTTTGGCCATCATCAAATTCATATTGCCATTCTCAGGGGTCAAAGTTGCCATGAGTAAACTGGCAAATAAACAAATGTGGCTGTGGGCAACATTCAATTTGTGGTTGCTTAATGTGAATAATAATATCGACTGGCAGATAGAGGGTGGTGAAGGACTTTCTACTCAGCAGTGGTATTTATTGATTTCCAATCATTTAAGCTGGGCTGACATTGTTATTTTATCTTCGGTAATGAAAGACAAAATTCCGATGGGTAAGTTTTTGCTTAAGCGCAGTCTGTTGTATGTCCCGTTTGTTGGCTTGTCGTGCTGGGGACTAGATATGCCGTTTATGCGCCGTCATTCCCATGAATATTTAGTTCGTCATCCAGAGCGTCGAAATGATGATTTTGATGCCATTAAAAAAGCTTGTGAGAAATTTAGACGCGTTCCAACCACAATGATCAGTTTTGCTGAAGGAACCCGTGCCAGTTTAGATAAAATGGCGACCGCTAAAACCCCTTATCAGCACTTGTTAAAGCCTAAAACGGGTGGTGTTGCATTTACGCTAGATGCGATGAGCGAATTGCTTGACGGTGTCGTTGATGTAACTTTAGCCTACCCAGAAAACCGCGAAGACCCATTTAGTGACTTACTAAAAGGGCGCTTAACCAAAGTAGTCGTGAACATTAAAGTTCATGAGATTGATGAAAACTTAAATGGTGATTACTTTAATGATAAAACCTTTAAGCGCGCGTTTCATCGCTGGTTAAATGTAGTGTGGCAAGAAAAGGATGAATATCTTAAAGAGCTGTATTCATCTCATCAGAAAAACGACTAATACCAGCCACTTACTTAACTGTAATTAATGGTTAGACAACCAAATGGATCGCGAAATCAATGGAACTGTTCTCTGCACTGCTGTTATTTGCATTTTCAAGTACAATCACTCCCGGTCCTAATAATATTATGATTATGGCATCGGGAATGAATTACGGCGTTCAGCGCAGCTTGCCTCACTTTTTCGGTATTTGTATTGGTTTTCCAACAATGGTAATTGCCATTGGGCTTGGCTTAGGGGCGGTATTTACCTGGATGCCGGTGCTGCATGACGTGATTAAAGTTCTTGGTATTATTTACCTATTGTATTTAGCTTGGAAAATCGCCAGCGCTGAAACTGCTTCATTATATTCTAAGAAAACCGACCCATTTACTTTTATCCAAGGGGCTCTATTTCAATGGGTGAACCCAAAAGCTTGGATTATGGGGATGGGCGCGGTAGCCACATTTACGAGCCAATCTCTTAATATTTATGCGCAAGTGGGTT
Organism: Vibrio sp. UCD-FRSSP16_30; assembly: GCF_001676025.1. Lineage (GTDB taxonomy): Bacteria > Pseudomonadota > Gammaproteobacteria > Enterobacterales > Vibrionaceae > Vibrio. The sequence goes on along the minus strand of NZ_LZFW01000013.1, from coordinate 172,516 downwards.
TAATCGCAGCTATATTTTTGCTGGTGGCTTTCCCTTGCGTTGGTATGTGGCTGGTTTTTGGCTCTAAAGTGAGAGGATTACTTTCTCAGCCTAAACAGCAAAAAATATTCAATGTCTGTATGGCGATTCTATTGGTGCTTTCTATTGCACCGGTCGCGTTCGAATACATCTAACTAACTGTCTAACTGTCTAACTGTCTAACTATCGAGCAAGGTTAACTTTAGCCTTGTGGTACCTCAGCTTTAAATCCTCGGTGAATATTCAAACTGGTGATTAAAGCAAATACTGCGATTACGCAGCCCAATTGCCATACTTGGCTAAGCCCCATATTCATGAGTGCCATGCTCACAAGCGATGACACAATCATTTGTCCACCGCCAGACATAGCGGCGGCAACGCCTGCTCGCTTGCTGTATGGCTGCATGATCATCGCTTGAGCACACGGCATAGCCAGACCATTCCCCAATACTAAAAACAGCTGTCCAATCATCAGCCATAAGGGCTCAATAGGACATGAAATTAGCCAGATAGCGCTAAATATATGTACAAAAGGGGCGATTTTTAAAGTGTTATGAATCCCAATTAAGGATCTTAAGCGATTGCTTAGTGATGCGCCTATCAACATGCCTGCGGTTGGGATCAGTGCCCATAATGCATAGGTGTCTGAAGTCATGCCAATTTGATTTTGCATGATAAAAGGCATCAGAGAAATGGTCGTGACAACTAAACTAAAGTTAAGCCAAGCAATACTCGAAAAGCTGACAAAATACTTCGATTTTAGCAACCCTTTATATTGATGATACATCACCTTTGGTGAAGGGATTTCTTTTCGATGGTGCATGGTTTCTTTGAAATTCATCATCAGAGCTAACCACGCCACAGCGACATAGCAAAGCAATGTAATAAAGACCATACCCCAACCAAAGTAATGGTTTATGAACCCACCAATAACAGGAGAGGCAAGTGGGGTTAAAGAAGCGGCCATTGCAATATAAGAAAGAGCAGTAGGTAGCTGATCGCCAGTATAGCTATCTCGTGTGGTGGCTCTTGCCAATACCGCGCAGCACCCAGTGCCTAATCCTTGTAAGAATCGACCCAATATCATTGCATGAAATGAATCGGCAAAGACAATGATAAAAACCAAGCCTAACATGGCAAGAATAAGCCCACAGAGTAGTACTTTCTTGCGCCCTAGAGCATCGGATACTGGCCCATAGATGAATTGTGAAGGACCAAAACCCAATAAGTAAATACTGACCAACAGCTGCGCTTGATCAAGACTGATATTGAAATCTTTGGCAATCCACGGCAGGGAAGGGAAAACTAGCCCCATACTGAACTGACCGATACTGATGATTAAACAGGCGAGAAATATCGGTTTCTTACGAAAAAGGTGAGTCATTGGTGTCTACTACGCTGTGTTTGCCGATGCAAACCAAACAAATAAAATTGAACCAAAGGTTCATCAGCAGTATACCAAGCTTGAGAGCTTATGACTTAGGCTTTTGTGTGAGGTAATTGTAAAGTTATCTTTAACCCTTTATTTTGTTCTGGGTAACTAAAGCCAATATCAATACCCATATCATGACGTTTTGCTACAACTGCAACTAATGTTAGCCCTAGGCCATGCCCCGGTGTATTACGTGATTTATCTGCGCGATAAAGACGCTGTAAAATTTTCTGCTGTTGTTGCTCAGCAACGCCAGGCCCGTCATCTTGGATGATAAGGCTTTCGGGAGTTAGCGAGATACTAATGGTCGAATTTTCTGGGCAGTATTTATGCGCATTATCCAATAAGTTATACACCAAACGAAACAGCAATGATGGTTCACCTTGAAAAGCAACCGACTGTAACTGCATATTCAGTGATTGCTGCTTCTCCTCGAGAGCAGGCTCAACAAGATCGGTGGCATCGGTGATGATATTGGCGAAATCAAGGCTGACAAAATGGCTTTTGTCATGGTCAGACTCTAACTTACTCAGCTCAAGCATGGCGTTAAAAGTATGCAGCAGAGAATCAAACTCATCATTAATCTGCGCGATGAAATCAGGACAAATGGGTTTATCTTCAGGCCAGTGTTCTATGGTGGATATGCGATTTTTAATTCGAGTCAGTGGCGTTCTTAGATCATGGGCAATAGCATCGGTAACACTTTGAATTTGCGTGATAGATGATTCAATTTCATCGAGCATAGCATTAATGTAATGGGCGATATTATCCCACTCATCATGAGAATTATTGGTCGTAATACGGCTATGAAAACGTCCTTTTTCTATCTGCGAAACAACCGAATGTATCCCATATAATTGAGCTTTCATTTTGCGACGAATAATCCAACTTGGGATAAGGGCGATAAAAAAGGTACAGATAAGGACAATAATGGCAGCGTTTTCAAAGTTGTCTTGCACTTGCCAGAGATACTCACTGTCAGTGGCAACTAATACCGAATAGCCTCTTATTTCAAACTGGCACCCTTCTAAAAGTACGATACCTTGATGATCTCGCACCACCGGAAACGGCTCTAATGTAGGGCAGTGTGGCAGTGTCTTGGGAAAATGGTTTAACGAGCCATGTAATTCACCCGAATCACTGCGCAGTACAGTAATAATGCCTTGCGGACTATATAAAGTATCATCAAGAATTTGCGGTAAAGTACTGGTTTTATTGGCTTCGCTGGCACTTTGCAACTGCTGAGCGTGTTGTAATAAAATTTGTTGGCGTGATTTAATCAGTGGTTGAATGCTTAACTGATAGATACTAAATAGCGCAACGGCCACTGCAAGCCAGAGCATTGCGGCAATAGATAATGATAAACGCCAAAGAGAATGCTTGCGCCAAGTTGAAATAATTACTTGTTTAGCGCGAGCATACAGAGTCTTCATTTGATTTTGACCATGCGATAGCCTGCGCCGCGCACCGTTTCGATTAAGTTAGGGTTTCCTTCACTTTCTAACTTTTTTCTTAGTCGCGCGATATGGACATCAATAACATTGGTTTGAGGATCAAAGTTGTAGTCCCAGACGGCTTCAAATAATAAAGAGCGGGTGATAACTTGTCCTGCATGCTCAATTAAATAACGTAGCAGCTTAAATTCTTTAGCTTGTACATTGATTTTTTTTGATGCGACAAACACTTCCTGAGACAGAAGATCCAATTGAATGTGGCCATTATTTAATTGGCTTTGCACGCCTTGTGGAGCGGTTGTTGCGCTGCGACTGGCCAATATTTCCACGCGAGCAATCAGTTCGGCTAACGCAAAGGGCTTAGTGAGATAATCATCACCACCGTGTTTGAGCCCTTTTACTCGTTCATCAACGCTGTCTAAAGCGCTAAGAATAAGCACTCGCGCGGCATTTTTTGCTGCGCGAAGTGTTGAAAGTACGGTGAGACCATCCAGTGCAGGTAACATGCGATCTAATATGATCACCTGATATTCACCCTCAAGGGCCAAAAACAAACCATCTTGGCCGTTATCTGCTTGGTCTACTTCCCAGCCTTGCTGCTTGAGAGACTGACAAAGATACTCTCGGGTTTCTTTGTCGTCTTCTATGATGAGTACTTTCACCCGTCGTGTATTCCTATTTATGTTTGTGGCGGCTCATGACCGGAATTTCTTCACCTGTTGCAACGTTAACCAGCAGTTTCTGGATTCCCTTTTGAGCACTAACCAGTTTAATTTTGTAAAACACAATGCCTTTTTCAGTTTCCAACTCGGCTTCTAGTGTTTTTGCCGCATACTTGTTTTCAAGCTCTATCAGAGTCTTGATGATATCAAACTGCGCCGTTTCTACCTGTGTGATCGCATGACGATCTTCGCGATCTAGGTCACTAAAACCAAAAGTGGTTAGATTTTTTGATTTGTCTTTTAAAAGTGCGCCATCATTTACTGCGTAATTTAATTTATGCTTGTTACCACCGTTAATATCAATGATTTCAAACTTATACACAACTTGAGTGTCTTTATAGTCATCAAGCTCAACTTCGGTAATCACCCCATTGGAAACGTTGCGAACCTTTGGTGCAAGGGTAGAAATAGACTCTGTACCTGCATTGAGTGCCATAAGGCTAATCGCAGCTTCTTGTTGGTCATTAGCATGAGCAAATGGAACAACACAAAGAAGACTGGCAAATAATCCGGCTTTAAGTAGTTTCATAGTTGTGTTCCTCAGTTAGTAATTCAGTGGATAATAGTGAGCAAGCGCATGAGTCATTGAAAATAAAATACTATAGGCTGCCGCGCATATAATGAGTCCACGTCGATGTGTGCTTTTCATTTTCGTTGTACTCCCTGTGCTTGATATGGAATAACTATAACGTGCTGAGGTAAACTGAAGATGGAGGGAAGATTAAATATAATTAATCTTCCCGATAAGTCAGAATTTTAGGACTTAGACTTAGATCTAGGGGTTAGTAATGCCAAGGGAATTTAGAAAAATCTTTGGCGCGTTTTTCTAAAAAGGCATCACGCCCTTCTTGTGCTTCGTCTGTACCATAAGCTAAGCGTGTTGCTTCGCCTGCAAACAGTTGTTGTCCAACTAGGCCATCATCAGGCAAGTTAAATCCATATTTCAACATGCGCATAGCGGTTGGTGACTTGCTATTAATTTCCCTTGCCCAGCGCAGAGCTTCGGTTTCTAAGTCTTTATGTTCAATGACTTTATTGACCATACCCATTTCAAATGCTTCTTGGGCGGTGTAATCAAAACCACAGAAGAAGATTTCGCGAGCGCGTTTTTGTCCGATCATTTTGGCTAAATAAGCTGAGCCATAGCCCGAATCAAACGATGCGACATCAGGATCGGTTTGTTTAAATACCGCGTGCTCTTTTGAGGCTAAAGTCAGGTCGCAAACAACGTGCAGGCTGTGACCGCCACCGACTGCCCAGCCTGGTACGACAGCAATTACCACTTTAGGCATAAAGCGAATTAAGCGCTGTACTTCTAAAATATGAAGTCTGCCCATTCTTGCCACATCGGCAACGTTTTCGCCATCCCCTTCATATTTATATCCATCACGACCACGAACGCGCTGATCGCCACCAGAAGAGAAAGACCACTGACCTTTCTGCGACGGACCATTACCGGTCAGTAGCACGCAGCCTACATCAGACCATTGTCTTGCATGATCAAGAGCGGTATACAGTTCATCAACGGTTTTTGGTCGAAATGCGTTGAGGCAATCGGGACGATCAAATGCGATGCGAACAGTGCCTTGAGTTTTGCTTCTGTGATAGGTGATATCTTCAAAGTCAAAGCCGGGTACCGATTCCCATAATTCCGCGTTAAAAATAGCTTGCGTGTTGTCAGTCATGATGATTCTCGTTATATGTTTCTTTTAGGCTAGGAAGTTGGCCGTTGCCAGTCAATATGAGTCTATGATTTGTTTGAATATTTTTTAAGTATGGCTGTTTATTTGTGCAATCTGAGCATATTTGAATCTAGGTTTATGAAATAGTGTGATTAGCAACTATCTTACTTTGTCACTTTTGTTATTATCGATTGATATGCAACAGCTATAAATCAAGGATGATATGAGAACGATAATAGCAAAAAAACCATTACGCACCTTAGCTGTGTCAGGATTAATGTTAACGCTTACTGCATGCAGTGTGAGCACCGATTACGATAGAAAAATTGGTGCAGAAAATGCGGCCGCCGTTGAAGCGCAGATGGGCACTTATGACCGCAATAATATGCAAGCCTATGTTCAACAGATAGGCGCTCGTTTGGTCAGTCATATAGACAATCCAGAGTTCACGTTTGAGTTTCATATTGTTGATGATGCTGCGCCTAATGCCTTTGCACTGCCTGGTGGTTATATTTTCATTTCCCGAGGCTTACTGAGCTTAGTTAATAACGAAGACGAATTGGCCTGTGTGATGGCCCATGAAATCATTCATGTCACCCAGCGTCACTCAATCAAGCAAATGCAATCGAGCGTATTACCAAGCATTATTGAACTTCCCGGTAATATTGTGGGTGGGGTGATCAATGAAGATTTAGGCAACCTCATCAATGCACCAATCACAACCGGCAATAGCTTATTGATGGCAGGCTATAGCCGAGGTCATGAAAGTGAAGCGGACAAACTGGGCATCCAACTTGCGGCCAAGGCAGGGTATGACCCGCTGGCAATGAACAGCATTTTAAGTCGCTTAAATCAAACGGTTGAGATTGAAACAGAGCACCCTTCTGAGAGAAGTTACTTTGATTCACATCCATTTACCCCAGATCGTATTGCCGATGTGACCAGTGAAGCTAAAACATTGAGCGTGGCTGATATCTCACCAATTCATCAAGACTTTGTTTCGCAAATTGCAGGGTTAGTGGTTGGTGATAATCCAAACAAAGGACTATTTCGAGACAGCACCTTTTTACAGCCAGAAATGAAGTTTGTCATCGATTTTCCTGAAAAGTGGGTCACGCTAAATCAAGCATCAGCAGTTGCCGCTATTAATAAAAAACAAGATGCTGCGGTGGTGCTAAGCCTTGCCTCTAATGAGTTTACCGCCAAGCAACATGCGATGCGTTTCTCTAATGAGATCCAAAGGCGTTATGGCGTGGAGCTTGATGTGGATGAGCAAGCATTAGAGTGGGGCAGTTCACTTTATAGCGTGACTTTAACCAATGAGGAGAAGGGCGCAAATAGCTACATGACACGCAGCTGGATTAACCTAGGCATTGATACTTATCAGTTAATCACCATCGCGCCAGAAAACACTCGCGCTACAGTGGATAAAAGCGCGCAAACATTTCGTCCTATCACCGATGAAGAGCTCGCTTCTATTAAACAGTTAGAAGTGAAGATTGTGCAGGCTAAAGCAGGTGACACCCTTGATGACTTGATTAAACAAAATGACAGTCAGAGCCCTGCGGCTTTGCTGGCGGTGATGAATGCTTTGGATGAAACGGAGCATCTTGAGCCTAACCAGAAAGTAAAATTGGTTGTTGAAGCGGATTACCTGTAACGGTATTGAGGTTGCACGAATAAGCGAACTGAAGGCTTATCGTGCAACTGCTTTATGCTCTTTTTGAACGATTTAATGGGTTTTTGTTGGTGACTTTTTATTAAAGATAAAGGCATCCAGAATACGCAGTGTCACCACAATATAAAGTATCGCGAGAGAGATAAATAATATCCTCGACACTAAGGCACTAATAAAGTCTGAATCTGCACCCATGTTGCCGTTGATTAGTACGATAACGCAGGTCATGGCTGAGCCATAATATTTCCCCGTTGGGTTACTAGAAAATATATTCATGCCCATATACAGCGCAATGCCAAACATTAAAATAATGAAAAACTGAAACAGCGGTACAGCCACTAGAGCCCAATAGAAAACAAACGCAATTGCCCCCCCTAATACAGTCGAAATAAGTGAATTTCTTCCTGCTTCCTTACCAGCACTTAACTCCGGTTTTAAGGTGAACATGGCGGCAAAAATCATTGTCAGTAATAAATCCGCGCGAGCGTAGGTGATACAAAATGCCACGATCGGAAAGGCGACCAAGGTACTTTTTAAGGCAAATTGTGCGGCAATGGGAGAATAAGTATGACTAAAAGGCTTGGCCGGCGGGAAATTGACTTTTTCAGTGTCGGGGACGACATAATACATCACAAAGACAAACACGATGGCCGCCCATGCAGAGCCCACAAACCCTAGTGAAAAGCCAATGGCTAACCCTTCTGACATGGTATTAAGCATCGGCAGTATCAAGATAGATAGCATCAACATTAGGGTCAGCCAAAATGATCCACCGCGATTGAGATAGTAATAAATATAAAACAGTGAAACGAACATTAGCAGTAAGAAAATGACCGGAAACTTGATCAATACAACGGAAAAAAGCAAACCAAAACAAAAACCTTTTACGGTATTAAACAAGGCCATCAGCAATTGTTTTGGGGTCATTTGACCAAGAGGCATCGACAGCAATAAGGTGGTAAATATCGGAAACAAAAAAGCCAGAGGCCAGTTAATGGCATAGGCGATGGCAGCGGAGGCTGAAACACCGACCCCAAAGCGCAATTGACGCACCATCATCGCATCTTGCATAAGGCTCTTAATCGATAAGAAGGGCCTTTTATTAGTAGACATAAGAGATCCAACTCAGCAATCGGATGTAGGTTTTGGCAATTCCAGTCAAAATAATATTATCGCTAGAGTAAAACTGCACATCGGCTTGCCCACCTACGCGGCGCAGACCGGCGGGTACTTGTTCATCAAAAGAGACAATAACAGGAAAACGCTGCGGGTCACGTAGCCAACCTGAACTGGATTTGACTGACACTAAGCCGCCAATCGCATCACTTGAACCACTGGCAACGGCAAAACCAATACTGCGAACGCTGCCCTTATAGATTTTACCTGGCGTGACATCCAATGAGATTTCAACAGGGTCACCTATTTTTAAATTTGCTAAGTTGTTTTCTTTTAGATTCGCTTCTATCCAAATATCGTCAGCATCGACAAAGGTCATGACAGGTGAACCTGTATTCGCATAATGGCCTACGTCGACTTGCAAATTGGTAATGCCGCCGGTCGTGGGGGCAAACACTTGAGTTCGGCTTAGATTTAACTGCGCTTGTTGCAGTTTTGCCATAGCGGTTCTCACTCTAGGGTTTGCTTCCCCTTCAGGACCTAAAGATTGTTTGGCTTTGTCTAAATTTGCCTTGGCACTTCTTACTTGGGATTTAGCTTGTTTAATGGCTGCGCGCGCTTTATCACCATCTGATTTAGAATAGAGCTTACGTTGCTCAAGCTCAAAAACACGAGCACTTTGCACCATGACATGCTCTAGATTCGTTTGCGCTTCAACTACACCAGCTTGAGCGGTGACCACACTTGCCATGCCTGCGCCTATTTCTTGTCCGGCCATTTCCACTTCGGATTCAGCCAGTTCAATATTTAATTGGTAATCGGCAGGATCAATTTTAAATAGAGGGGAACCCCGCTCGACAATGTCATTTTGCGCAACATTGACTTCAACTATCTTGCCTGAAATTTGTGGCGTAATAGGGATAACATAGGCATTAACACGGGCTTCATCTGTCCACGGTGTTTGACGGTCAGCAATGAGATACCAAGTGAAAATCAGTGCTGCCACAATAAAGACATTACGTGTGAGTTTTTTTACTGGGTCGTCATTTTTTGTCGGGGTGCTATCTGCACTTTCAGCGTTAATATCCTTGTCAACGTCTTGTGGGCTCGCTTGTTCTTGTGTCGCGGTCTCTTGCGTTACTTTATCGTCGCTCATTTTTGCCTCTATAGCTAAATCAAATCCTTTTGTCTTCTTAAAATTTAGCTTGTTTTTCGTTAAAAAACAGACAGTTTGAAGAAATTATCATGAATAAAACAATAAATTTTTGGTATGACGTTGTTCAGCATTGAATTGGTGAGTAAAACAGGAGTATTTGTTGGTAGGAATGGCTAATCAGTGAAATAGGTAAAAACAATTTAGTAATTCTCTGAATATGGTCGACAATTAATGAATAGAGTGACTTGCATGAAAGGAGTTCAAAAATGCAGTTGTTAAAAGTAAAAGATTATATGAATCATCAAGCGGTGACATTTACCCCGAATATGTCACTATCTGCTGCCTTAAAAAAAGTGCTCAATTCAATTCATGTTGGTGGACCGGTCATTGATGACCAAGAGCAAGTGGTCGGTTTTTTGTCTGAGCAAGATCTGCTAGATAAACTGATTAAAGTCAGCTATCACTGTCAAGATACGCATATAGTCAGTGATTGTATGTATCGAGAAGTGCTTTCAGTCTCTCCAGAAATGTCGATCATTGAATTGGCGGATATGATGAAAGTGGGCAAACCCAAAGTCTACCCAGTGGTCGATAATGGCAAGCTAGTGGGCATTATTTCACGAAGTGATGTGCTTAAAGCTGTGGGGGCATCCATTGATGCTTGTTTTAAAAACCCAATTTAGTTTTAAAAGTACATAATTGTCTTCTCACTATAAAAGCCTCGATTGTTCGAGGCTTTTTTATTTCTACTCGTTGTGAAAATGGCAACACGTTTCTATTCGATCCATTCTACAATTGTGGCAGTGGAAATGAGCGCCATTAAAATGGGCTAATGAGAATAGTGGTAATAGAATAAATGAAAATGAAAACTGTGATGGCAAACGTTTAACTATGAAATTGCGGGCGTTAGGAACATAAACGCTGTGAAGTGAATCACGATAGCTCGCGGGTTGTTTGTTTAGAGTGAATACTAACAATGAAGATGATTAGAAACTTGTAGCATTAGAAGGGTATGTCAATGGCAACTGAACAAAACGTGTTTCATCTTGGTATCAATAAGTCCGATTTACAGGGCGCGACACTGGCGATTATTCCAGGCGACCCAGCTAGAGTTAAACGTATTGCTGAGTGTATGGACAATCCTTTATTTCTCGCCAGTCATCGTGAATATACCGTCTACCTAGCGGAGTTATCAGGGCACAAAGTGGTGGTGTGCTCTACTGGTATTGGTGGCCCATCAACCTCTATTGCTGTTGAAGAGTTAGCCCAATTAGGCGTTGATACTTTCTTGCGTGTTGGCACTACTGGCGCAATCCAGCCTCATGTCAATGTGGGTGATATGATTGTCACTACCGCATCTGTGCGCCTTGATGGCGCGAGCTTACACTTTGCGCCGATGGAATTTCCGGCTGTTGCTGATTTCGATATTGCACTGGCCATGAAAGAAGCGGCGGTCAGTGAAAAAGCCAATGTGCATATGGGGGTGACCGCTTCAAGTGATACCTTCTATCCAGGCCAAGAACGCTACGATACATTCAGCGGGCGAGTGGTGAAGCGCTTCCAAGGTTCTATGCAAGAATGGCAGGATATGGGCGTATTAAACTTTGAAATGGAATCTGCGACGCTATTAACTATGTGCGCAAGCTCTGGTTTGCGTGCAGGTTGTGTTGCTGGGGTAATCATCAATCGAACTCAGCAAGAAATCCCAGATCAAGCCAAAATGAAAGACATTGAAGTGCTGTCTATTCAGACGGTCATCGAAGCGGCCAGACGCGTATTAACGGCGTAATGATATTAACTAAGCCGTAATAACAAAAATCCAGACTCAATAATATTGAATCTGGATTTTTTAGTTATGGATAATAGATCTTATCGGTATTAAATAACGTCGATACCACCGGCTTTAACCAGCCACTCTTTTAAATGGAGTTTAAGATCTTTGAGTTCTTCAGGACCAATTAAGCCCAATCCTAAATCCATTGCTCGGGTAATATCGTTATAGCGAAGCGGTCTGAAACTCACCAACATTGCGCGTGCTTGCAGCCCGCCAAGAAGGTCTCGAAGCGATTCCAACTTATACAGCGTATCATCACCGTCATCACGCATACCTTTGGTTTTACACTCAATGATATGCAGCTTGTTATTCACAACGGTCGCGACATCCAGCTCATTTCGAACTTCTTTATCGCCAATTTTTCGTGTGACTTGAACATTCAATGAGCAGTCTTGAATTGTGCTGAGCTCTTTTTCTACCGATTTGATTTGAGTATGAACGTAAGACTCTAGCCACTCGCCATTAGAGAAGCGCCTTGCTTGCTCTGAGCGGAAGACAAGGGTACCAGCATGATATGTCGCCAGTTCTGCATCCACTAAATCTTGCAGCAAAATATTAAGTTCGCGATAACCTTGCTGTTTCTCTGACAGCTCGACATCGAGCTTTTGCTCTTTACGGCAGGTCGTGGCTAAAAAGTTAAGAGTGGCAAGACCGGGGCCTAACTCTAAAGCGTGGCTTGCCCACTTTTCACAGATCTTCAATAATGCGCTATCAATTTGAATGGCTTCGTTGGGATCCGGGAATTGAGCTTGAGCGCCAAAGATAGTGAGATAGTCGGCAATGGTAATTCGATCTTGAACCTGCACATCTTTGAAGCTATTAGGGTACAACCAGCTTAGTCGATCACTGTTTGGCTCCACAACAAAAATAGGCCATTTGTAGCTACGTACAACTTCATAGACTGAGAGTAAACGGTGGCGAAGTCCGCAGCTTGCATTGAGTTTGATGTCATCGCCCGACAGTCTGAGACGTTCTGCCAATTGAGTGATTTCTTGTTTGATTATTGCGGTATCGGAAACATTTGAGATTTCAAAAAATTCACTTTTGATGCCTCGCATATTAAGTACTATGCTGAGTTTATCGAACATAGGCTTTTGTGTTGAGTCGCCTATAAATATTGCATGACGGCTTAAGGCTCTATCATCGAGTAATGGAGTGACCAATCTAATTGGGTCCTTGTCGATGATACCAAGCTGGATTGGCATAAAGTGTCCTTCTATTTCACTTATAGAATTCGTCGTAACGAATGTGCTTGATCATCTTATCTTTATAGATAGGGTGGGTATCTAAAAATTATGACTGTCGTAATTAATATTAGTTTCCATTTTTGAAATTACTTCTTTATTTTTAACCCTATATGAACATTGCATTTATTCAGGTCATGATGCAATCTTGATGTATCTAAAGATCAGGGTAGACAAAACAATGACTGAAGAAACAATTTTTAGCAAAATCATACGCCAAGAGATAAAAACAGACCTACTTTATCAAGACGATTTAGTGACTGCGTTTCGTGATATTAACCCTCGTGCACCCTCTCATATCCTAATTGTACCCAACCACGTTATTGCTACGATTAATGATGCAACAGAACAAGACGAACGTGCTTTGGGCCGACTATTTACCGTGGCTGCAAAAATAGCAAAACAAGAAGGCATTGCTGAAGATGGATATCGCGTAATTGTTAACTGTAATTCCTATGGCGGACAAGAGGTTTACCATATACACATGCATCTTGTCGGTGGTAAGCCACTAGGACCCATGCTGGTTGGATAATGTTGTTAAATAAAAAATCATTTCGTTTAGCATTGATTGTAACAAGCAGTATCGCTATGTCTGCTTGCGCCTCTTTGACCGCGGGTAATGTCTTTAGTCATTACACACCGCAAAATGAGTCGGTGTATAAAGCGGTGCAACGCGGACAATACTCCCAAGCTGAACAAGAACTACCTGATTATCGAGCTGGTGACATTCTCGATAATATGGAAAAAGGTCGAGTGCACTTTCTTGCCTCTGCTTACCCTAGTAGTAAAGCTTCTTTCGAACTCAGTGATAAAGCGGTGCGCGACTGGCAAGATCAGCCGGTGGTATCGGTCAGTGATACCGCAACCAATGTTGGCGCGCTAGCCGTGAATGATAATTTAACTAATTATCAGCCGGCAGATTATGAGTTGGGTTTTTTACATCTCTATCTTGGCTTGAATTATGTCCAGCAAAATAGCTTAGAAGGCGCAATGGTCGAGATGCGCCGTGCCAACCAAGTGCAAGAGCGAGCAGAAAGAAAACGTGCTGCGGATTTAAAATCAGCAGAATCGGACATGAAAAAGAGCGGTCTTAGCCCTAACTTGGGCAGTGTCCTGTCTCGTTATCCTGATGCTGGAGATAAGCTTAAAGCGGTTCAGAACGGCTACTTATTGTATTTATCTGCATTGTTGTATGAAACACAAGGCGATCCTAACAGCGCCTATGTCGATTATCGCCGAGCGCTGGCTGTGGCACCGGATAACAAACAAGTGATTGATGGCGCGTTACGAGTGGCGACACTGCTAGGAATGCGTCAAGACCTTAAATTGCTCACCAAGCAATATGGGTCATACCATCCGTTACCCAAAGGTGAGGGGCGCGTAATCATTATTGATGAGCGCGGCGTAGTCAAAGCGATGGATAACTGGAGACTGACAATTCCGGTTGATGGTAGTAGTAGCATGGGGCTCTATTCGGTAGCTTTGCCCTATTACAACGACACTGCACCACAACGTTTTGGCGCACTGCAACTGGATGGAAAAGGCATTGATGGTGACCAATTAGTTGATGTCAATTTAATGGCAAGTAATCAGCTGTCAGAGCAAATGCCGAGCATATTACTGCGTCAGGTTTTACGTGTCGTAACAAAAGATAATTTGCGCAGAGAAGCGGCTAATGGCGATGATGTCACCAACCTTCTATTTAATGTGTTCAATACCTTAACTGAGCAGCCCGATACTCGAAGCTGGCAATCACTTCCTGCTGAGGTCTACAGTTCTGGTGCTACACTTGATGTAGGCTCACATGAACTATTTGTACAAGGTAAGCCTTACCATTTTGAGGTAAGGGATGGGCAGACCACATTAGTATGGTTATCTCGACAGGGTAATAATGTCACCCTCTGGCATAAACAATTGGGAGCGATAGAATAATGAAAAAACTGGTGCTACTGCTGGTCACATTAGTGGCTGTAGCGGGTTGTTCTCCAAATACCGCTGGTTTGAGAGTTGATGGTAAAAGTCAAAAAGTACTTTTTGGTGATAATGTTTTAGGAAGCCGCCTCATTGTGGATGAGATTGCGACCGTTGAAAAAAATGATAGAGCAAGAGGTATTGTAACTGTAAGTAGCCATTATAAAGGTGACTTACGTATTCAATATCGCTTCTATTGGTACGATGATAATGGTTTAGAGGTCAACGCCAAACCTTCAGCATGGCGACAAGACGTCATTCGTGGGCTTGAAACAAGATCTTTCTCAGAAGTATCAATTAATCCGGAAGGTACTCAATTTAGAATTCAAATCCGAGAGTCGGACAACTAAGGAAATATGATGAAAAAAAGTGTAATTGCGTTGCTAGGCTTAGCTGTCATTCTGGGTGGCTGTTCCAACAAAGTAAATTATGGTGATGCTCAAGCAGTAGAAACCACTACAGTAGACTTCGGCTCTACGGATTTACAAAAAATTGCCGCAGAAATGGTGGATAGTATGCTGAGCTCTGGTTCAGTTGCCGCTATTACTAAAGATCAGCGTCCGATCGTATTTGTTGAGCGTATTAAGAATAAAACCAGTGAGCATATTGATACAGAATCGATTACTGATTCAGTGAGTACCAAAATGCTTAACTCTGGTAAGTTCCGCTTTGTGGATATGGATCGCGTAGATTCTGTTCGTAAACAACTGAATTTCCAAAATAATGATCAGTTGGTTGACCAAAGCAGCGCGATTCAGTTTGGTAAAATGGTTGGCGCTCAATACATGCTGTACGGCAACCTATCAAGCATCGTGAAAGAAGCGGGCAGTGATAAAGATGTTTATTACAAAATGACCATGCGTTTGATGGATCTTGAAACTGGCCTGATTGAATGGGCTGATGAAACCGAGATTAGAAAGCAGCAGTCTAAAAGTCTATTAGGGCTGTAAGCATCATCTAAAATAAAAGGTCAGTTTTACTGGCCTTTTTTTTATTTGCGTCTAGGACACTTAATCGTATTCATTATTTTCCTCATTACTTGATGTAGCTCAATAAATGAAGGGCACAATTGTTGCGAGGCAACTTCTTATTACTGAAATACGTGTTAGATTTAAGTAAGTAGTGACGATTATTGGCAGCGATAACTTCTCAATTACTGACTGCCGGCATTAGCAAGGAAGGTTCAATGATTATCTATCTTCACGGCTTTGATTCAACAAGCCCTGGTAACCACGAAAAAATAATGCAACTTCAGTTTATCGATGATGACGTACGTTTCATTAACTACAGTACTTTGCATCCTAAGCATGATATGGCGCACCTTTTAAAAGAAGTGCATAAAGCGATAGAGTCTTCAGATGATCCTAGCCCAATAATTTGTGGCGTGGGTTTGGGCGCATTTTGGTCGGAACGCATTGGTTTTTTATGCGGGATTAAACAGGTGATATTTAATCCTAATCTGTATCCTGAAAAAACAATGCAGGGACGTATTGATCGACCAGAAGAGTATGAAGATATTGCAACCAAGTGTGTTGAACAATATCGCATCAAAAACAAAGATCGTTGTATGGTGATTTTGTCGAAATATGACGAAATTCATGACAACAGTTATACGGCTAAAGCGCTAGAAGATTATTACCAAATCGTTTGGGATGAACATGAATCCCATAAGTTCAAAAAGCTTTCACAGCATCTGCAAACAATGAAGGCATTTAAGAACGCATAACAAATAATTAACGATTTTATAAAAAACCTGCACCTAGCAGGTTTTTTTTTGTGTTAAATTCTATAACACTATTTAAATTAAGGGTATATCGACATTGTTGGTTGCTCAGTAAGTCAATTTGGATATAATGCGATAAATAAATTGATTTAGATCAATAAAATTAAGAAGCGAACTTGAATCGCCAGCTTTTCTCAACGTGAAAATGAAGTGTCTACCGATGCTCAAACCAAATTCTCACGAATTCACACTAAGTGAATTTGTCATCAAAATTATTATTTGAATCAAGGAGTGTTGAAATGGCACGTATTATTATCGTAGGCGGCGGCGCTGGTGGACTAGAGCTTGCAACCAAAATGGGACACAAGTTTAGACGAGATAAAGACTCAACAGTGACCCTAGTTGACCGTAAAGCGAGTCACTTGTGGAAACCTTTGCTACACGAAGTGGCAACAGGCTCTCTAGATGCTGGTGTGGATGCGCTGAGTTATCGCGCTCATGCTAAGAATCATGGTTTTGAATTCCAGATGGGAAGCCTAAGTGATATTGATCGCGAGCGTAAAGTGATCATTCTTGAAGAGCTAAAAGACAGCCATGGCGAGCTTTTAATTCCGAAAAGAGAACTGGAGTACGATTACCTGATCATGGCAATTGGTTCTACTTCTAATGACTTTAACACTCCTGGTGTTCGTGATAACTGTATTTTCCTTGATAGCCCTGAGCAAGCGCATCGTTTCCGTGAAGAGATGAACAATCAGTTTTTAAAACTGCATGCACAGCCTATTCAAGGGCAAGTTGATATTGCCATTGTTGGCGCTGGCGCAACAGGCGTAGAGCTATCAGCAGAACTGCATAATGCAGTAAAAGAGCTGCGTAACTACGGCTTTGGTGATTTAGACTCAAGTAAGCTAAACGTAAGCTTGGTTGAGGCAGGGGAGCGAATTTTACCTGCGTTACCACCTCGTATCTCACAAGCTGCGCACCATGAGTTGACTAAGCTTGGGGTAAATGTACGCACTGCGACCATGGTGACATTGGCAGATGAAACGGGTTTAACCACCAAAGATGGTGAGAAGATCCCTGCACAAATTATGGTTTGGGCTGCTGGCATCAAAGCGCCTGATTTCATCAAAGATATCGCAGGTCTTGAAACAAACCGCATTAATCAGCTTATCGTGAAAGATACTCTGCAAACGACCCGTGATGAGCATATCTTTGTTATTGGTGATTTAGCGCAATGTACACAAAAAGACGGTAAGTTTGTTCCGCCTCGTGCTCAAGCCGCTCACCAGATGTCCAGTCATGCATTCCGTAATATTATGGCAATGATGAACGGCAAAGCGCTGACAGCGTATGAATACAAAGATCATGGTTCATTGGTCTCATTAAGCCGCTTTTCTACAGTAGGTAGCTTAATGGGTAACCTGACTAAGGGATCGATGATGGTAGAAGGGCGTATCGCTCGCGTCGTGTATATTTCCCTATACAGAATGCACCAAGTTGCGCTGCACGGAATGATCAAGACCGGCTTGATGATGCTGGTGGGTCGTATTAACCGAGCACTTCGTCCAAACTTAAAACTGCACTAAGTTAAAACCGTACTAACTTAAAACTGCGATAAGTGTGAACGGGTTTTACCCACAGTAATGGTAACGATTAGAGGAGGAGCTTGATGCTCCTCCTTTTTGTTAAGCATTTATACTAATCTTAGCAAATCTCTGATCAGTCTAGCTGGTTAAAATACTTGATAACCGCGTTGAAATTTTTGATTGTAGAATAACTACTTATCAAAAATATTCGTATAGTTAACGATGGATTTAGAAACTGGAGTGATCTAAAGAATGACGCATACTATCCCAGCTCAAGTGCCTTACTCAACGGGAAGAAATCTTCCGCAATTGTCCGTTCCTGCCGGAGCGTGTGATGCTCATCATCATATTTTTGATCCAGTAAAGTTTGAATATCGCAAAAGTGATACTAGCAATATGCCACCTGCGACAGTCGCGTGTTATAGGATGTTGAAAAAACGCTTTGGCTTTGACAGAAACGTTATTGTTACGCCTTCCGCCTACGGAAATGACAATCGTTGCACGTTAGATGCGTTAGCTCATATGGGGAGTAGTGCTAGAGCGGTCATTGCTATTAGTACTTTACCGAGTCAAGAAGAGCTGCAGTTTATGCATCGATTGGGGGTGCGAGGGATTCGTTTTTCGGTGTCTTCAAGTGAGGACTTTAATGAGGCTTTTATTCGTCAGTGTGCCAAAGCATTAGCTCGGCTAGGGTGGCATATTTGTTTTTGGATTAAAGCCGATCTTATTGTTCAGTTTAAATCAGTATTAGAGAGTTTACAGTGCCAGATTGTGTTTGATCATCGAGGGCAATTACCCGCTGATAAAGGCATACAGCATCCCGCTTTTGAGATAATGAGTACTTTAATGCAACAAGATAGAGCTTGGGTAAAAATATCTTCGGCATACCAAAATTCAATGACCGGCGCACCACACTATAGTGACAATATTTCCATTGGCAAAGCTCTAGTGGAGGCGTGTGCAACCCGTATCTTGTGGGGTTCAGATTGGCCGCATCCGAGTGAATACATCAATAACAGAGAAATGCCCAATGATGTGAGCGTGCTGGATTTATTAATTGAGCAAGCAACAAGCGCGCAATTAGTTGAGCAAATACTGGTGGAAAATCCTGCCAAGTTATATGGATTTGATTGATAAATCATTGACTGGAATTAAAAATGGCTTCCTATAAAGGAAGCCATTTTTGTATTAGGAGTATCGATTAGTTTTCTACGCGTCTTACTTGAATAATCATCCCCATTAGCGGGTTATCCAAATAGTGGGTTTCACCGCTACGCATACGACGTTTTTGATCCATGCGGTAGCCTTTCAAAAAAGTCTCTTCGACTTTCTTAGGTGAAACTTGCTCTAAATTACCAGCCTGAACGTTAGCACTGTCTGCTTCAGTATCCGCCAATACCGCAAAATTATCACTCTCTTTTAGCTGTTCAGGTGATTTCTCAGTGAACGTAATACTGCGTACACTTGGTTGGTGAAGATCTAACTTGGTTTCTACAAATAGGTAATGCTGCACATAAACCTGAATCATACCATCAAGCTCATACAATGGGTCATGATGAGTGTGAGTATCCTCAGAGGCAATCTTTGAGCCATCGGCGTTGAATTGTTTAGAGTAATCCTTACCTGCTTGAATATGGAATTTAGGCGCACTAAATTTACCTTGGTCACCCTGTCGCCAAGCTTTATGAAGTAATACTTCAAAACCCGCATGTCGTTTTAGAACATCACGCTCTTTAAGCAGTTTGTAATGACTAAAAGAAAGCATTTGTGCATGCTTTTTATGTCTATATGCTTGATTGCTGAACGGCTCAACCCCTTGTAAATCAATTGGGGCTAGCTCATTTGGCCATGATTCTGCCGTTGTTTCAGGATCAATTGAACGCTTGAAAATCAACACTTCAACATCAAATTCTCTCTTTTGAGCTTGTGCTAGGTTGGGAATCAGCAAAAGCATCATCAATAGAGGAATAATTTTTTTCATTCTGTCTCCATGGCTTATCAAAGGCCGTTTATCTTTATTAATACTTAAAGGGTAGTGCACTCAACATGACCAGATTACTATGAGTAAAACAATCATGAAAGGGCAATACTTTTCTAGATTTACGCAGTATAGCAGATATCATTTTATTGCTATCGTCTAGCCTGCATTTACGCAACTCTATTTTGTGAAAACTGTTCAATTAATTGTTTAACATAAGAAATCCGATCTCGTCGGTCGGTTAGGTTTTGCATAAATTTGATTTTTGTTGGTCCTTCCATGGCAAACTTATTAGGTTGTGATTGCAGCAGTTTGACCAAATACATTGGGTTGACGTCTGCGTCTGGATAAAACTCGATATAACCGCCTTTATCATGCGCTTCTACTTTATCAACTTTAATCGCCGCGGCCGCAACCTTAATCTCAGAGACTTGAAGTAGATTTTTCGCCGCATCTGGTAGCGGACCGAAACGGTCAATTAATTCCACTTTCATTTCAATTAACTCACGGTCATTGGCAACACTGGCGATGCGTTTATACAGTGATAATCGGGTATTGATATCTGGAATGTAATCATCCGGTAGCAAGGCGGGTAGACGCAATTCTACTTCGGTTTGTTCACGTAACAAGTCATCTAAAGATGGCTCTTTACCTTCTTTGAGTGCTTCCACGGCTTGTTCGAGCATTTCCATATACAAATTAAAGCCGATAGTGTGTATTTGACCACTTTGCTCATCGCCAAGTAATTCACCTGCACCACGAATTTCAAGATCATGAGTTGCTAGGGTAAAGCCTGCGCCGAGATCTTCTAAAGAGGCAATGGCTTCTAAACGTTTGGCTGCATCTTTAGTAATCGCCTTAGGATGCGGAGTCAGTAAATAGGCATAAGCTTGGTGATGGGAGCGCCCAACACGGCCACGTAACTGATGAAGCTGAGCTAAGCCTAAGTTATCCGCGCGATTCATTATGATGGTGTTGGCTGTCGGAACATCAATACCTGTTTCAATAATGGTAGTACACACCAACAAGTTAAAGCGCTGATGATAAAAGTCATTCATCACCGATTCTAGCTCGCGTTCACGCATTTGCCCATGAGCGGTGGTGATGCGCGCCTCTGGAATGAGTTTTGCTAAGTCTTCCGCCACTTTATGGATGGTATCGACTTGGTTATGTAGGAAATAAACCTGACCACCACGCATCACTTCTCGCAGCACTGCTTCTCTAACAATGGCATCATCACTTTGACGTACAAAGGTTTTAATGGCTAAGCGGCGAGCAGGGGGAGTGGCGATAATAGACAAATCACGCATGCCACTCATTGCCATATTTAGGGTTCGAGGAATTGGCGTTGCGGTAAGCGTCAGAATATCGACATCGGCACGCATCGATTTCATTTTCTCTTTTTGTCTCACACCAAATCGGTGCTCTTCATCGACGATAAGTAGCCCAAGATCGGCGAACTTAATATCATCTTGCAGTAGTTTGTGTGTACCTACGATGATGTCAACTTTGCCCTCGGCAACGTCAGCCAGAATTTGTTTTTGCTCTTTAGCGCTTTTAAAGCGAGACAATACTTCGACACGCACCGGAAGGTTGGCAAAGCGGTCTCTGAAGTTTTCAAAATGTTGCTGAGCGAGCAAGGTGGTCGGCACTAATACTGCCACTTGCTTAGCGTTATCGGTACAGACAAATGTGGCGCGCATGGCCACTTCTGTTTTACCAAAGCCTACATCGCCACACACTAGGCGATCCATTGCTTTTGCTTGGCACATATCCGACAAGACAGCATTAATGGCTTGATGCTGATCTTCGGTTTCTTCAAATGGGAATCCGGCTTTAAATTGAGCGTATTGTTCTCTGTCTAATTTAAACTTATGACCAGGTTTAAGCTCTCGCTTAGCGTAAACATCTAAAAGCTCTGCGGCGACATCACGCACTTTTTCAGCGGCTTTACGGCGAGCTTTAGTCCATGACTCACTACCCAGTTTATGCAAAGGTGCTGTTTCTTCTGCGCCGCCAGAATAACGACTGATGAGATTGAGCGAAGAAACTGGTACGTATAGCTTGGACTCATTAAGATACTCAAGGGTGACGTACTCTGTCTTAATGCCACCTGCTTCTAAGGTTTGCAAGCCAATGTATCGACCGATGCCGTGATCTAAATGTACAACCGGTTGTCCCGGTTTTAGCTCGGCTAAATGGCGAATGGCAGTATCGGTGTTGATGTTTCTCTTATCTTTTTTGCGTCGCTGAATGACGCGATCGCCGAGAAGATCGCTTTCACAGATAAGCGCGAAGTCAGGGTTTGCATGAATAAAACCATGTTCAGAGGAGCCTAAAACAAGCGTGAACTTGTCTTTGCTTGTCAGTGCTTCATCAAGCCCTGCGACCGCTTTAGGGGCGATTTTTACCGGAGCAAGCAGTTCTAAGAGCGCTTCACGGCGACCTTCTGATTCCACGGAAAAAATAATCTTGCCGGTATAACCTTCGCTAAATTGTCTGAGTGCCGACATTGGTTCTTTAGTTTGCGGGGCGGCGGCTAAAGCAGGTAAAGGCTGAATGTCTAGATCGAATCGTCCGGCCTTTTGCTGGGTTTGTTCTTTTAGGAGCTTAACTTGAGGCCATTGCTTAACCGATGTAAAAAGCTCATCCTTTTTCATCCACAACTCGGACGGAGCAAGTAATGGACGCAACGGATCAACTTTGCGTTGCTCGTAGCGGTATTCAACATCAGTTAAGAAGGTATCAATCGCCGGTTCAATATCCCCAACAGAAAGCAGTAATGTCTGCTCTGGCAGGTAATCAAATAAGGTGTCGGTATGATCAAAAAACAGCGGCTGCCAATATTCGATACCAGCAGGCCAAGTGCCTTTTGATACTTGCATATACACAGATTCGGGTTCACGCCTTGCATCAAACTGCTGACGCCAACGAATTCGAAAATCTTCTATTGCTTCTTCATTGGTTGGAAATTCATGCGCGGGGAGTAATCGAATTTGCTCAATGTCAGAAATGGAGCGCTGGTTTTCTGGATCAAAGGTACGAATGGTATCAATTTCATCATCAAAGAAATCAACGCGGTATGGATCGGAGCTTCCCATAGGGAATAAATCTAAAATGGATCCGCGACTGGCGTATTCACCCGGTCCAAATACCTGATCAACGTTACGGTATCCTGATTTCTCTAGCTGCATTCTTAATTTATCTAAGGAGAATAGATCGCCGGCTTTGACCATTAATGTATGTTGCAGCAAAAACTCTCTAGGCGATTGACGTTGCAGCAGCGTGCTTACTGGAACAATCACGATGCCATTATTTAATGTCGGCAGTTTGTATAGCGTTGCGATGCGATCAGAAATTATATCTTGGTGCGGCGAAAAATTATCATAGGGTAGGGTTTCCCAGTCAGGGAATACCGATACCGGAACGGCGCTAAATTGCTCTAACTCCATTTGTAATTTCAATGCTGTTTGTGGATCACTCACCACTAAAAGTATCGGATTTTGGTGCTGTTTGGCCAGTTGCGCTACAGCAATAGCAAGCGATGCACCTTGTAGGTTACCTAGCTGTTTTCTATCTCCTGCTTTTGAGGCGATAGGTAAAGCAAAAAGTGAGTGGTTATCCATAAGAGCGTGAGATTCCAAGATAAAATGATCTGCATGTAATGTACCTGATTATCGTAAACCCAAGCGCGTTTATCTATCAATAACTGTCGAAAAAATGCGGAATCATAGTGTGATTGCTCAATTATTGACGTTTTGTGAATGATTCTGAATAAAAAGAGAGTCAAACACTACTCGAAGGCACAATTAGTGGTTACATTAATGGCACTATTATTATTTATCGGTTGGTTATGTTTCGACCTATTCCACTTTATATTGGCCTACGTTACCTAAGAGGGCGTTCGGGAGATCGTTTTAGTCGATTTGTGTCCTATATGTCTACAGCTGGCATTACGATTGGCGTGCTGTCTTTAATTACTGTTTTATCGGTTATGAACGGTTTTGAAGGGCAATTAAAAGGGCGCATTTTAGGTGTACTTCCGCAGGCGATTGTCGGGGATGTTTCTGGAAAAACTGTTCGTACAGAACTGCCTCCTCAATTTATTACCGCTTTACCGCATGTTGTTGATACCGCTCCGATTGTTTCCAGTGAAGCGGTTTTGCAAAGCCCAGCTCATTTGGCTGCGGGACAACTGATTGGTATTGATGGCAATCTTAATGAACCGCTGCGTAAATTTATGCTTTCAGGGAGTGTCGATTCTCTTGAAAAAGGCAAATATCACATTTTAATTGGGCATACTTTAGCGCGGACGTTAAAAGTAAGTCAGGGCGATAAAGTGCGCCTGATGGTGACCAGTACCAGTCAATATTCACCCATAGGACGTATCCCTAGTCAGAGAAACTTCACGGTGTCTGGCATATTTAATACCGGTTCTGATGTGGATGGCCAATTGATGGTGGCCAACATTGAAGATGCTGGTCGTCTACTCAAAATGAATTCGAGCCAAATATCAGGTTGGCGTTTGTATTTAGATGATCCATTTGCGGTGAGTCGTTTAGCCCAACTGCCTTTAAGCGAAGGATGGACTTGGCAAGATTGGCGTGCTCAACGAGGTGAATTGTTCCAAGCAGTTAGAATGGAAAAAAACATGATGGGTTTAATGCTGGGGCTTATTGTCGGCGTTGCCGCCTTTAACATTATTTCAGCGTTGATCATGGTGGTCATGGAAAAACAATCCGAAGTGGCTATTTTGAAGACTCAAGGCATGACCAAGCAGCAAGTTATGGCTATTTTTGTGGTACAAGGTGCCAGTAGTGGCGTTGTGGGTGCCGTATTTGGTGGCTTATTGGGTATCTTATTAGCCAGTAATCTCAATTCAATCTTACAAGTGCTTGGTGTTTCTTTATATGCGTACGGCGGTAAATTACCGATATTGATTGATTATGGACAAGTGCTCGTCGTGGTTAGCCTTGCCGTCTGTTTAAGCGTATTTGCCACCCTTTATCCTTCCTACCGAGCAGCATCAGTTAAACCCGCCGAGGCGTTAAGATATGAGTAATTTATTAGAGTGTCACAATTTAGAAAAAACCTATTCTGAAGGGAATGTCGATACTCAAGTTCTTAGAGGCGTGAGCTTCTCTATTGGCCAAGGCGAATTAGTTTCAATTATTGGCAGTTCTGGTTCAGGTAAGAGTACTTTACTGCATATCCTTGGCGCATTGGATGATGCGACAGTGGGGGATGTGCTCTTTAATGGACAGGATTTAAGCGATCTTAGCAGTAATCAACAAGCTAAATTACGCAATCAACATTTAGGCTTTGTCTATCAATTCCATCATCTATTGGCCGATTTTACCGCCTTAGAAAATGTGGCAATGCCGTTATTAATTGGCGGTGTAAAACCGGCTAAAGCAAAGCAGGCAGCGCAAGAGTTGCTTACCCGTGTTGGTTTAGATCATCGCTTGGAGCATCGACCTTCTGAGTTGTCTGGCGGCGAGAGACAAAGGGTTGCGATTGCAAGAGCGCTCGTGAATGAACCATCGCTTGTTTTGGCGGATGAACCCACCGGTAATCTTGACCACACCACGGCATTGGGTATTTATGATTTAATGCGCGAGTTAAACCAAAAATCAGGCACGGCGTTTTTAGTGGTGACTCATGATAGTGAGTTAGCCAGCAAGATGGATCGAAAAATGTATATGCAAGATGGGTTGTTAGTGCAGGCAAATGATGAGGTAGTCGAGTGATTAGCTCTTTATCCCTTTTCATTGGCGGACGTTTTAGTCGAGCAAAGCAACGCAATAAAATGGTGTCATTTATCTCTTTGTCATCAACATTGGGCATTATGGTTGGTGTCGCGGTCATCATTGTTGGTCTTTCGGCAATGAATGGCTTTGAACGAGAGTTAGATAACCGAGTGCTATCCGTTGTTCCTCATGGCGAATTTGCAGCAGTGAATAAACCGTTAGAAGACTGGCCACAGCTGGTCAAAGTGATCGAAAAACAGCCACAAGCGGTGGCAGCTGCGCCTTATGTGACTTTTACGGCGCTTGCAGAAAAAGGCACTCATCTAAAAGCCATTCAGGTGAGGGGAGTTATCCCTAAGCTTGAAGGGCAAGTGACTAAACTGTCTGATTATATTCAATGTGATGCGTGGCAGCATTTTGAAGCTGGCTCCAAACAAGTGATTTTAGGGCAAGGTATTGCTCGCCAGCTGGGTGTTGATGTGGGGGATGGGATCTCTTTAATGATTCCGGTTGCGTCTAAAAATGGGCGGACACAGGCACCGAAGCGAGTTCGTTTAAATGTCAGTGGTATCTTTTCGCTTGGTGGTCAGCTTGATCATGGATTAGCTTTAATACCGCTACAAGACGCCCAGTCTTATCTTGCATTAGGCGATACCGTCAGTGGTATTTCAGTTAAAACAACCGATGTTTTTGACGCGACTCATCTTATGCGTACGCTGGGTAGCCATTTACCTGTGTATGTTTACATTAATAGTTGGAAGCAAGATTTTGGTTATATCTATCGCGATATACAGATGATACGCACCATCATGTATTTGGTGATGGTTCTTGTTATTGGTGTCGCCTCTTTTAATATCGTTTCAACCTTAATGATGGCAGTCAAAGATAGGGCAGCAGAAGTGGCTATTTTACGCACTATGGGCGCTCAAGACTCATTGATTAAAGGCATCTTTATGTGGCAGGGCGTGTTATCGGGCGTACTGGGCGCAGTGGCTGGTAGTGTGTTTGGCGTGTTAATTGCGCTGAACCTTACATCGTTAGTTCAGGTGGTTGAGAGCATAATTGGACATAAGTTTCTATCTGGTGATGTGTATTTTGTAAACTTTTTACCATCAGAAGTTAACTTTATGGATGTGTTAATTGTATCGGGTACCGCCATTGTTCTTAGTTTGTTGGCCACTTGGTTTCCGGCCAGTAAGGCGGTTAAACTCAACCCCGCAACGGTGCTGAGTTCCAAATAACGATGGATCTTAGAACCAGGGTGAGATCACGAATGTTATTTGAATAAAATCATGTGCATTATCGGAACCAGTCTTTGTTGTATGGATTTGTGGCATGGATGCCACAATGAAGCCATCAAGGATGATTTCACGGCGTCTTGTGGAGATGATGTGCATGATTGGTCGATAAGTGTTCACTCATGCGTTCGCCCTAGTTTTAGAATCGATTAGGTATGAATAAAGAACTAAAAAAGCGTTGCTGAATGAGCAACGCTTTTTTTATGTCTAGGCTTTTCAATTAAGTCGTTAATTTATTTGGTAAACAAATTTAGTTTGAGTTTTCGTTTTTGCCAACTACGTACCACTGAGTATCGCCAAAGAGCGCGGATACCGAAATAACCGACGATAGAGAGAACAATAGAGCAAATTGCACAACCAAGTAAAAACGGAGGACCAATGGTCGACATTTGCGAAATAAGGTAATCCCACGACAGTTCAAAGTGAAACGATTGGGTAGGGAGTTGTAATACCCAAGCCCCTAATTTATAGGCTAAGTAAAACATGATAGGCATAGTGATGGGGTTGCTGATCCACACTAAAGCAACGGACAGCGGAAGGTTAACGCCAAAGGCGATAGCCAGTCCTGCTGCCATGATCATCTGGCTTGGAAGTGGCACAAAACACATGAATAGGCCAACAGCAAATGCACCAGAAGCTGAGCGGCGGTTCAAAACCCACAGGTTTGGGTTGTAAAGAACATTTCCGAATATCCTAAGCGCTTTCTGACGTTTTATCAGTTCATGGTCCGGCATGAAGCGTTGAATAAATTTTCTAGGCATGAGGGAAAATGGCTCTCTTACTAGGTAACTGGAATTTAATTTCATTCTCAGCGACGATCATCGCCGCAATGCATTGGCATACACTTCATGATGTAAAGTGGTGTATCCCTATACTTATCTTAGTGCTGCTTTGCTATCGATTAAAGATACTTAGAGGCTTGATAGGTATCTTATTAGCGTCAGTGATTAGTCTAGTACACAGTCATATTTTTGTAAGAGACATCAACACCTTGTTTGAATGTGCTGAGGATCTTACCATAAATATTCAATTGGACAGCACGTTTAGAGTAAATCTTTATTTTGCAAATTCAGTAGTTAACATATCAAAAATATATGCATGTAGGGATACTTTTTCAGGGCGAGTTTTGCTTAAAGTCCCAATAGAACTGGCATCACAAATGAAAGTGGGTGAGACATGGAAGGTGTCCGCCAGATTAAAACCTATTTATGGATTACGTAATGAAGCCGGCTTTGATGCGGAGCGATATTATTTCTCGCAGCGGGTACAGGCACAAGCAAAAGTAACGGATGTTTTAGAGCGAGTGGCACCGGCCAATTTACGGGGTCGTTGGTTTGAACGTGTTTATCAACAAACGATGGATTTGCAATCTCAACCGGTAGTGCTAGCACTGCTATTTGGTGACCGCTCCCTAATTAATAAGCAGCAATGGCATAATTTTAGGCAAACTGGATTGGCTCACCTTATTGCCATATCGGGGTTACACATTGGTCTTGCGGCAATGCTTGGGTGGTGGATTGGGCATATATTGCGGATTTTTTGCCCCGCTTTAATATGCTTGCCGATTTTTTCAGCGATTATCTTAGCTTCATTGTACGCATGGCTGGCAGGGTTTAGCTTGCCGACTCAGCGTGCTTTATTGATGTGTATTTTATTTAGTTGTACATGGCTCCTCGGGATTAGGCTCACTCGCTGGCGTATATTATGGCTGACTTTAGCATTAGTTCTTGGTCTATCACCTATGTCAGCGGTGTCATCAAGTTTGTGGCTAAGTGTTGGCGCAGTGATGGTTATCTTGTTGGCTTTAGAGCCATCAGTTAATAAAGACATTGATCCTAGTTTGACATCCAATGATGGATTGATAACCAAACGTTGGCGTATTTGGTTCAAAGTTCAGCTGTATTTAAGCTTAGGTCTTGCTCCAATATCGGCATGGATATTAGGGGGTATTGCTTGGTTGTCTATCGCCTTTAATGCGGTTGCTGTGCCTTTAGTCTCTTTGTATGTAGTACCCCTGTTGTTGCTTGGAATTTTATTCAATACAGTTTCAGAGCCTATTGGGTTATTCATGCTGAGTTTAGCCAATCAAGGTCTGATGCTATTACAAAATCTGCTCACCTTATTTGAATCCTACTCTTTACTGTGGCTACAGACTTCACACTTACAGATTATGTTACTGGCGCTGTTATTTTGTGTGGTGTGTTTAAGTCGTTGGTTTCGAGTCATCGCCGTCCTATCTTTATGTTGTGTGTTGGCTATGACAGCGTTAACTGGTAAACAACCGGATTGGCGCATTGATGTATTAGATGTAGGGCATGGCCTTGCGATCTTAATTCAATCTGGGGATAAAATTGTGCTTTATGATACTGGCGCGGCTTGGGATGAGGGAAGCATCGCTCAGTCAGTGATTGAGCCCATTATTCTGGCTAGGGGCGCGCAATTAGAGGGAGTCTTTGTCAGTCATTGGGATAATGATCATCAAGGTGGCATGGAGTATGTTTTACAGCGCTTTTTGCCGCCTTATCTTTTTACCTCTCAAAAGGTAACTCCACAGAGTAATACTCAATCTAATCCCTGTGTTAGAGGACAGTTTTGGTGGTGGCAAGGATTAAGTTTTCAAGTTGTGTGGCCCCCAAAAACGGTGAAACGAGCGTATAACCCTCATTCTTGCGTTGTTCGAGTGACCGATGGACAACATAGCGCGTTACTGACTGGAGATATTGATGCGGTTGCGGAATATCATTTAGCGCATCAAATGATTAAATCCGATATCGTTATTGTGCCTCATCATGGCAGTCAAACCTCTTCAACCTCCTCTTTTGTGCAAAATGTCGATGCTGACGTCGCAATAGCCTCATTGGCCAAAAATGGTCGTTGGTTGCTTCCTAGTCCAAAAGTTGTGCAACGCTATGAGAAATTAGGGACTCAGTGGCTAGATACGGGTGAGGCGGGACAGATAACTGTCCATTTTTTGAATGGTAAAACAAAGGTTACCACTTTACGTGGCACACAAAACGACGCTTGGTATAGGCAGATTTTGCGTAACAGAGTAGAATAGTAATTAACTGAATAAAAAATAAAGCAATTCTTATGTCACAACTAGAAGACGAGTCTACTTGGAAAACATTTACGCGACTGTGGAAATACATTCGTTTATATAAATTGGGACTTGCCGTTGCAGCCTTCGCATTGATTATTAATGCTGCTGCCGATACCTATATGATCTCTTTATTAAAGCCTTTACTGGATGAAGGTTTTGGTGATGTCGAGTCTAATTTCTTAAAAATATTACCGTTTATCATCTTTGGTATGATCGTAGTCAGAGGTCTCTCGGGCTTTGTATCGACTTACTGCTTGAGTTGGGTATCGGGTAATGTCGTGATGTTAATGCGCCGTGCGATATTTAATCATTTCATGCACATGCCTGTTCCTTTCTTTGATAGAGAGTCTACGGGGGGATTGCTATCGCGCATTACTTACGACAGTGAACAAGTTGCGGCTGCAACCAGTAAAGCACTCGTCAGTCTGGTACGTGAAGGGGCTAGCATTATTGGGCTACTGACCTTAATGTTCTGGAATAGCTGGCAGTTATCGTTAGTTCTTCTGGTGGTTGCACCTGTGGTTGCGTTTGCCATTCGTGTCGTGTCAAAACGTTTTCGTAAAATCAGTAAAAATATGCAAACCGCTATGGGTAGCGTGGCATCTTCTGCTGAGCAAATGCTTAAAGGGCATAAAGTCGTATTAAGTTATGGCGGTCAAAAGGTTGAAGAAGAGCGCTTTGATAAAGTGAGCAACACCATGCGCCAACAGACTATGAAAATGGTCACAGCGCAAGCGGCTGCTAACCCAATCGTACAATTGATTGCCTCTTTTGCTTTGGTGGCAGTGTTGTACTTAGCAAGCTTTGATCAAATCAGAGCCACCCTGACACCGGGTGCATTCACGGTTATCTTCTCAGCGATGTTTGGCATGATGAGACCGCTTAAATCTCTGACTAACGTTACTTCTGATTTCCAACGCGGTATGGCTGCAGCGCATACCTTGTTCTCTCTTATGGATTTAGATACCGAGAAAGACAGTGGTCATAAACACATTGAACGTGCTAAAGGCCGTGTAGAAGTAAAAGATGTGACATTTACCTATCAAGGTAAAGAGACTCCAGCATTGTCTCATGTCGACTTTACCATTCCCCAAGGAAAGACCGTCGCACTGGTGGGACGGTCAGGCTCAGGCAAAAGTACCATTGCCAATCTCTTCACTCGTTTTTATGAAGTAGACAATGGCGAAATTTGGCTTGATGGCGAGAATATTAATCAATATAAACTGACTAATTTACGTGAGCAGTTCGGTTTGGTTTCGCAAAATGTACACCTATTTAACGATACTATTGCCAACAACATTGCTTATGCTGCTGAAGGGGAATATACCCGAGAGCAAATTGAACATGCGGCTAAATTGGCTCACGCTCTTGAGTTTACTAAGAACTTACCGGATGGCTTAGACACCATGATTGGTGAGAATGGCGCGAGCCTATCGGGTGGACAGCGCCAAAGAGTGGCGATTGCTCGTGCTCTGCTTCGTGATGCGCCTGTGTTGATTCTTGATGAGGCAACCTCTGCATTAGATACCGAATCAGAAAGAGCGATTCAGTCGGCACTTGATGAGCTACAAAAAGATAAAACGGTGTTGGTGATTGCACACAGATTATCGACTATCGAAAACGCCGATGAAATACTGGTGGTTGATGACGGTGAAATCATTGAACGTGGTACGCATGCCGAGTTGTTAGAAAAAGGCGAAGCCTACGCACAACTACATAAAATCCAGTTCGGTGATTGATTCGTGATTCACCTACTTTGGTTTAGTTCTAATCCACTTCGCTGGCTATTTTGGCCTGTACTTTGGCCATTGAGCTTGTTATTTGCTTGGATTAGCAAAAGACGAAAATACGCGTATTTGAACGGACAAAAGGCCAGCTTTAAAGCGCCGATTCCGGTGGTGGTAGTGGGTAACATTACTGCGGGAGGCAACGGGAAAACACCCGTTGTCGTTTGGTTGGTGGAGACTTTACAAGCTCAAGGGCTTAACGTCGGTGTGGTCTCTCGCGGCTATGGAGGAAAAGCGCCTTGCTATCCTCTGCTTGTCGGAAATGAAACCCCGACTCAGTATTGCGGTGATGAACCAAAACTGATTGCGCAGCGCACGGGTGCGACTGTAGTTGTCGATCCCATAAGAGCAAACGCTGTGCAGCATTTATTGCAACACAATGTTGATATTGTGATTACCGATGATGGTCTACAGCATTATGCCTTGCAGCGAGATATAGAGTTGATTGTGATTGATGGGCAGCGACGTTTTGGTAATCAGCAGCTTATTCCTCTTGGGCCTTTGAGAGAAGGTATGGCGCGTTTAAGTGATGTTGATTTTTTGATTACTAATGGTGGTGTTGCTCAACACCACGAAATTAGCATGACATTACAAGCAACGCTGGCGGTCAATTTACTTTCAGGTGAGAAGCGTTCAGTGAATGAACTGGGGCCTCTTTTTGCGATTGCCGCCATTGGTCATCCTCCTCGATTTTTTGATACTTTAAAATCAATGCAAGCGGATGTGGTTAATAGCAAAGGCTTCACCGATCATAAAGCATTACACAAATCAGAGATTATCTCTTTGCTCACCGAGGGTGAGCAATTGATAATGACAGAAAAAGACGCTGTTAAATGCCGTGAATTTGCCGATGATAATTGGTGGTATTTACCGGTATCTGCACAAATTAGTGATGAAAATCGTCACAAGATCATGAACAAAATTCAAGAGGTTTTGAAGGAATATGGATCATAGGTTGTTAGAGATCGTTGCTTGCCCAGTGTGTAAAGGTAAGCTGGCTTTTGATAAAGATAAAAATGAGTTGGTGTGTAAGCTAGACCGATTGGCCTACCCAATTAAAGAAGGTATTCCAGTGCTTCTTGAATCTGAAGCTCGTACTATATCAATGGATGAGGGACGCTAAAATGGCTTTTACGGTCATTATTCCTGCACGTTATGAATCAACTCGACTTCCTGGTAAGCCGTTAGCGGATATCTGTGGTAAGCCGATGATTGAGCATGTTTATCAACAAGCGATTCAGTCTGGCGCCGATCAGGTTGTTGTTGCTACTGATGATAAGCGAGTTGCTGATGTTGTGTTAGCCTTTGGTGGTGATGTATGCATGACCTCAACAGCCCACGAGTCAGGTACCGAGCGTTTAGCTGAGGTTGTTGAAAAATTAGGAATTAGCGACGAACACATTGTCGTTAACGTACAAGGTGACGAACCGTTAATCCCGCCTTCGGTTATTTCACAAGTCGCCGATAACTTAGCCGCTTCAATTGCGCCGATGGCGACATTGGGTGTGGCTATTGAAGATGCCGATGAAGCCTTTAACCCTAATGCGGTTAAAGTAGTGACCGATGATCAAGGCTATGCTTTATATTTTAGTCGCGCCGCAATTCCTTGGGATCGTGACCAATTTAGCGTCGATAAATCTGAGTTGAAGCAACCTTTGATGAGGCATATTGGTATTTATGCCTACCGTGCAGGTTTCATTAGCCGTTATATCAATTGGGCACCTTCGGTACTTGAAAAAATCGAAAGCCTCGAGCAGCTAAGAGTGCTTTGGTATGGTGAGAAAATTCACGTAGCCTTAGCAAAAGAAACGCCAGCACCGGGTGTGGATACGCAAGATGATCTCGATGCGGTGCGAGCGATACTTTCTCAACGTTAATTACTACGATTGATATAAGTATGGTTTGGCATTGATGAATATAAAAAGGGAAGCGACTATCGCTTCCCTTTGTTGTTTGAGTAAATACCATTAGATGTATTTGCCATAATCGGTGCGTTTAGGGCAACTGGCCAATAGGTCGCTATGACCTGACTCTTTCAATTCTTCAAGTTTCACATCAAAGCCCCACAATCGATAAAGGTGTTTGAGCACCTCATCATGATTTTCAGCCAATGGAATTCTTTGATGGGGGATATGACGCAAAGTCAGGGATCGATCGCCTCTCACATCGACGTTCCAGACTTGAATGTTAGGTTCTAAATTACTTAAATTGTATTGAGCGGCGAGCTTTTCTCTGATCTCTTTGTAACCCATTTCATCGTGTATTGCGCCAATTTCAATGTAATTTTTACGGTCATTATCTTTTATTGAGAATAGCTTAAATTCTCGAATCAGTTTTGGTGATAAATATTGGCTAATAAAGCTTTCATCTTTAAAGTTCTGCATTGCAAAATGTAGGGAGGTTAACCAATCACTGCCGGCAAGCTCAGGAAACCACTCTTTGTCTTCATCGGTTGGCTGTTCGCATATTCGGCGAATATCCTGAAACATGGCAAAGCCAAGCGCGTAGGGGTTAATTCCATTAAAGTAAGGGCTGTTATAAGCCGGTTGAGCGACAACGCTGGTATGGCTATGTAAGAATTCAAGCATGAATTTATCGGAGGTTAACCCTTCATCATACAGGTGATTTAAAATGGTATAGTGCCAGAAAGTGGCCCAGCCTTCGTTCATCACTTGAGTTTGCTTTTGCGGGTAAAAGTACTGACTTACCTTACGAACGATACGCACGATCTCTCGCTGCCAAGACTCAAGCAGTGGCGCGTGTTTCTCTATAAAGTATAAAATGTTCTCTTGAGGCTCAGAAGGAAAGCGTGTCTTCTCCATAGTCGAACTGTCTGAGTGTTTAGGCACCGTACGCCACAACTCATTAACCTGTGATTGCAGGTATTGCTCTCTCTCTTGTTGGCGGGCAGTTTCTTCGGCAATGGAAATCTTTTCTGGCCTTTTATAGCGATCGACACCGTAGTTCATCAAGGCATGACAGGAGTCTAATAGCTTTTCTACCTCATCGACTCCGTATTTTTCTTCACATTGCGTAATGTAGTTACGCGCAAATAACAGATAATCGACAATGGAACTGGCGTCAGTCCAAGTCTTAAATAGATAGTTACCTTTAAAAAACGAGTTATGACCATAGCTTGCATGAGCCATGACCAACGCTTGCATGGTGACGGTATTTTCTTCCATTAAATAGGCAATACAAGGGTTAGAGTTGATGACGATTTCATAGGCTAGACCCATTTGCCCATGTTTATAGTTTTGCTGTGTTTGAATGAATTTCTTACCAAACGACCAATGATGGTAATTAATTGGCATGCCAATACTGGAATAGGCATCCATCATTTGTTCGGCCGTGATGACTTCTATTTGGTTGGGGTAGGTATCCAATTTATAGTGCTGAGCAACCCGTTTAATTTGCTGGTGGTATTGCTCAAGCAGATTAAATGTCCAATCGGGACCATCTGGTAATGTTTTTGATTTTGTTTCTACTGACATAGCGCATCCTTAACGGTATTTCTCAACTGCTTTCCTTTTGAAACAGCTCCCTAAAGACAGGGAAGATGTCTTCCGTTGTTCGGATATTTTTCATCGCAAAATTATCCGTTTCGTTGCCAAGTTTTTCATATTCATGCCATAGGGTCTGATGGCTACGACGAGTGATTTCGATATAGGAATAATATTGGCAAATGGGCAGCAGATCTTCGCTGAGTATTTTCTTACATCGAGGAGAGTCGTCGGCCCAATTATCGCCATCGGATGCTTGAGCGGCGTAGATATTCCATTGATTTGTTGGGTAGCGCTCTTTAAGAATGTCATCCATCAATTTTAATGCGCTAGAAACGATAGTGCCGCCCGTTTCCTGAGAATAAAAAAATTCTTGCTCATCCACTTCTTTTGCTTGGGTGTGATGGCGAATAAAAACCACTTCAACATTTTCATAGGTTCTATTTAAGAACATATACAGCAAGACATAAAATCGTTTGGCGATATCTTTAGTTGCTTGATCCATTGAGCCAGATACGTCCATTAGACAGAATATAACGGCTTGGCTTGAAGGCACGGGACGTTTTTCGTAGTTTTTATACCTAAGATCAAAGGTATCAATAAAGGGTACTCGGCGGATTTGATCGCGAATATCTTCGATTTGTTGTTTAATCTCGTTTTCTTGCAATGGTATTGCCGGCTCATTGTGGCTCAAAAAACTGAGTTGTTGCTCTAGTTCATTGAGGCGACGTTTTTTACCAGCTGACATTGCAGTGCGCCGTGCGAGAGATTGTCTAAGAGAGCGTACAACGGAAATATTAGAGGGGATGCCCGCAGTTTGATAACCAGCGCGATGCGTTTTCCATTCAGTGATCTTGTTGACTTGTTTTTTTTCTAGGTTAGGAAGGGCGAGATCTTCAAATAATATATCCAGATATTCGTCTTTGGATATTTGAAAAATAAACTCATCTTGGCCTTCTCCGTCAGCACTAGCGTCTCCCTCACCAGCACCACCGTTTCCACCGCCACCGGGTGGGCGATCTATTTTGTCACCACGGATAAACTGGTCGTTACCGGGGTGAACTCGCTCTTGTAAGCCCCCTTTACCTTGATGAAAAAAAGGTTCGGTAATGTCGCTTTTAGGTAGAGTGATGTCTTCGCCAGTTTCGGTATCCGTAATTGAACGTCGATTGACCGCATCGGACACCGCTTCTTTTATCTTTTGTTTATGACGACGAATAAAGCGCTGTCGATTGACAGTACTTTTATTTTTGCCGTTTAGCCTTCGGTCAATAAACTGAGCCATGCGCCACCTCGATTACTCATATCTAATAAAAATATAGTGGGGTGATACTCGTGCCGTCTAGCTGTGGTGACACGAGTATATTCCTTGCGCGACAACCTAAGGTTGCCTCTATAGCTCTTTCTCAACAATTACTAAAATTACTAAAATTACTAAAATTACTAAAATTACTAAAATTACTAAAATTACTAAGGGCGTATTAATAAAAGGGCTATAGTCCATCTGATTGCGTTTAGGATGATTTACGAACGCGTAAATACCACTCAGAAAGTAAGCGCACTTGCTTTTCGGTATAACCTTTCTCCATCATCCTTGCTACAAAATCATCGTGCTTTTTCTGATCTTCTGTGGATGTTTTGGCATTAAACGAGATAACAGGAAGCAGCTCTTCGGTATTGGAAAACATTTTCTTTTCAATGACCGTGCGCAGCTTTTCATAGCTTGTCCAAAGAGGGTTGGTTCCGCCGTTATTGGCGCGAGCACGTAAAACAAAATTTACGATTTCGTTTCGAAAATCCTTGGGATTACTGATGCCGGCGGTTTTTTCGATTTTCTCAAGCTCACCGTTTAACGATGAACGGTCAAATAATTGTCCGGTTTCTGGATCTCGATACTCTTGATCTTGTATCCAAAAGTCGGCATAGGTGACGTAACGGTCAAAGATGTTTTGCCCGTATTCAGAGTAAGACTCAAGATAGGCGGTTTGAATCTCTTTACCGATAAATTCAACGTAACGCGGCACTAAGAAGCCTTTTACAAATTCTAGGTAACGCTCTGCTTGATCGGCGGGAAATTGCTCTCGCTCTACTTGTTGCTCAATCACATAGAATAAATGCACAGGGTTAGCGGCGACTTCGGTTTGGTCAAAGTTAAACACTCGTGACAAAATTTTAAAAGCAAATCGCGTCGATAGACCTGACATGCCTTCATCCATGCCGGCAAAATCTTTATATTCCTGATGGCTTTTTGCCTTCGGGTCGGTGTCTTTTAATGTCTCACCATCGTAGACTCGCATTTTACTAAATAGAGATGAATTTTCTGGATCTTTTAAGCGCGACAAAATACTAAATTGTGCCAGCATATCAAGAGTGCTAGGTGAGCATGGTGCATGTGATAATTCACTGTTTTGTAAAAGCTTATTGTATATTTTGACTTCTTCAGAAACGCGAAGACAGTAGGGCACTTTGACAATATAGACACGGTCCAAAAAGGCTTCGTTATTCTTGTTATTGCGAAATGTTTGCCACTCTGATTCATTGGAGTGAGCAAGTATCATTCCGTCAAAGGGAAGGGCAGATAAGCCCTCTGTGCCGTTAAAGTTGCCTTCTTGGGTGGCTGTGAGTAATGGATGAAGCACTTTGATCGGCGCTTTAAACATCTCGACAAACTCCATTAGCCCTTGGTTTGCTTTACATAAAGCGCCCGAGTAACTGTAGGCATCAGGATCATCTTGTGAATAGTGTTCTAGTTTACGAATATCAATTTTACCGACCAATGATGAGATGTCTTGGTTGTTCTCATCCCCAGGTTCTGTTTTTGCTATGCCGGTTTGATCAAGAATGGACGGACGTAATTTGATGACTTTAAATTGGGTAATATCGCCGCCAAACTCGTGCAAACGCTTGGCTGCCCACGGTGACATAATTGAGCCTAAGTATCGTTTGTTGATGCCATACTCACTGCGAAGTATTTCAGCATCTTCTACAGGGTCAAATAGGCAGAAAGGATGGTCATTGACCGGACTGCGTTCACCATTAGCCGACAGTACATAAATAGGCAGTTGTTGCATTAAGGCTTTGAGTTTTTCTGCGATGGATGATTTACCACCGCCAACAGGGCCTAACAGGTAGAGGATTTGTTTTTTCTCTTCGAGACCTTGAGCGGCATGTTTGAGATAGGAAACGATTTGTTCAATCGCGTCTTCCATGCCATAAAAGTCTTTGAAAGTGTCATATCGCGCGATTACCCGATTGGAAAAGATGCGACTCATTTGTGGATCGAGTGCAGTATCAATCAGTTCTGGCTCGCCAATGGCTTGTAGTAGGCGCTCAGCTGCGTTGGCGTACGCCATCTTATCGTCGTGACACAATGATAAAAACTCTTGAATGGAGAGCTCTTCTTCTTTTGCTGCTTCATATCTATGCTGGAAATGTTCAAAAATACTCATAACAAAAATCCCCTTTAAAATGTTATAAGATCCAAGCTAGTCGTTCCGCTTATCCCAACATTAAGACTAGACATGAAAAAACAGATTTGCTTGAAACATAAAAGATTTTCTTTTTAGCATTAAGCCACTGAATAAAATAGGTGTACTATAAGAGATACAAATACGTAACAATATTTCAACGCTAATGCAAAAGGATTTGCCTGTGAAGTTGTGTAGTTTAGCTATCGTGTTAGTTTCGCTTACGTCTAGTCCTGTTATTGCTAGTTGGTCATTAGGGGTTGGCGCATCTTATTCTCCAGCAGTATACAAAGATACGCCATCTAACAAGGTGGTGATCCCGATTATTGGCTATGAAGGTGAACATGTATATTTGCGCGGTTTTACTGCGGGTTATCGAATATGGGAGCGTCGCTCACCACACAACGTCATCTTTCGTCTAGCCTATGATCCTCGGACATTACATCCCTCTGATTCTGATGACCCGATTATTCAGCAAGTCGACAAACGAAAAAGCACAGGGCTCGGTGGTGTGACATATCAATACGTTAACCGTTCTGTTGGCCAATTTCAGGTGACGTTCGCTGGGGATGTTGCAGGGGTGCATGATGGTATGTATGCGGAAACAGTCTATAGCGTCCCTATTCGTACTCAGCGTTGGATGTTAACGCCCTCTATAGGTTACTCATGGAATTCATCTAAGCTGAACAACCATTTATACGGGGTTTCTGCAGAAGAAGCTGCGCGTATTAATGGACTACAGGAGTTTACACCTGATGGTGATGGAGAATTCTTTTTAAGTTTAAGAGGGGTATTCAAATTTACGCAGCATATTATTGCAACCGCGGGGGTACGTTACACTAATCTAGAAGGAGACTTAGAGGCCAGTCCTCTGTTAGATAAAACCGATTCATTTGCGGTTAATATGGGTGTGGTTTACGCTTTTTAGAACCTAGAACAGTTTAAGCATTCTAGGTTCTAACTCATCAACTCATATTATGCGTTAAAGATCTGAGTGATCTCAGTAGCACATAAGTGGTATTGACGAGGGCAGTTGCGCCATGTTGTTAGCATGCGTAGGTATTTTTCTAGCATACGCATTTGGCTGTTGAACTGGTGAGTCGCTTTTTCGAATTGAGGGTATAGACCTTCAGATTCAGTTAAGAAACGCACGTAGTTTACTAGGCTTGCTTCTGTTGCAATGTCAAATCCAAGGAACATTAGGCGACGTTTATCAACGTTTGCTTGTTCTGTTTCGTTGAGCATTTTAAAAGATTCTTGCATCGCATGGTACATTTCCATGATATCGATTACCTGACGGCATTCGTCTTCACTGATACAACCAAAATCTTTATCCAGTTCACGCATTTGTAGACTGTAACCACGTTCAACGATCGTTTGTAGACGCTCGTATTTGTCTTGGCTTTCAGGAGAAAGTTTAGACATTAGGTAGTATTGGTTTGAAAGGATTAAACGCTGTGCGTTGGTCATTTCCATAAATCAATGGCCTCTATATATTTGATGAAAATACTCTATCCCATCAGTGTTGAGATCACTGGGATAGAGTTTAAGTTAATATTTTACGTTATCGTTATATTGACTAAGGATGCTAACAATATTATCCATTGTTTCCTTTGACGGTGGCTCTGTTCCCTCTAAAGGATAATCATAGCCAAGAGCTTCCCATTTATGTGCACCAAGTTTATGGTAAGGCAAAAGCTCTACTTTCTCGATATTGTCCATGTCTTTGATGAACTCGCCTAACATATGCGCAGATTCATCATCATCGGTATAACCAGGAACAATGACATAACGAATCCAAGTTGTTTTGCCGATTTTTTTCAGGTAACGAGCAAAATCAAGCGTACGTTTGTTGGAAACACCAATGAAATCTTGATGGATTTCATCTTTCATGTGTTTCAGGTCAAGCATCACTAAATCAGTGGCTTCAAGAACCTCATCAACAACGTCAGTATGGCTACGAATATAACCATTGGTGTCTAGACAGGTGTGAATACCTTCAGCTTGTGCTGCACGGAAGAAATCACGAACGAATTCAGGCTGAAGCATCGCTTCACCGCCAGAACAAGTAATACCGCCACCAGAGGCGTTCATGAAGTGTCGGTAAGACGTCGCTTCTTTGATTAGTTCATCAACAGTGACTTCTTTACCGCCATGCGTATCCCATGTATCACGGTTGTGACAATACATGCAGCGCATAAGACAGCCTTGTAGAAATACAATAAAACGGATACCAGGTCCGTCAACAGTTCCGCATGACTCGTATGAGTGAATTTTACC
Organism: Vibrio sp. UCD-FRSSP16_30; assembly: GCF_001676025.1. Taxonomy (GTDB): domain Bacteria; phylum Pseudomonadota; class Gammaproteobacteria; order Enterobacterales; family Vibrionaceae; genus Vibrio. The sequence goes on along the minus strand of NZ_LZFW01000013.1, from coordinate 131,734 downwards.
TATCATAAATGTTCTCAATTCTAACGTTTCAAGAATGGGGTAAGTGTATTACAAACAAAGGTCATTACCTAGACCAGAGTATCGATAAAGCTTCTATATCCATCGATTTTTATGGATTCATAGTGACCAAAAATTAAAATAGCCAGAACAGAGCTAAAGAACCATTTGTATGAACGGAATTTTGGTCTTCTGTGTAGTCACGACTTTTTGTGGATATTGCTAAACTCGCTCCCCATCCTTTGTAATAGCCAGTCATTCCCACAGTGGCAGTGCCTTGAAAATGCTCGATATCATTGGCAGTAATGTCATCATCTGGTCGGTCACCATCAATAGTGATGTCATTAAAGCGAACGCGACCTTCGATGCCAGAAAATAAGAACCATCCACTCTGGCCTCTAATGATAAGGCTTGGGTCTAGAGTCGATTCATTATTCACTTTAGCACTGGCAAAACTATCGTTTAGGTTTGAACCCCAGCGCCACATTATCCCAGTCGCCACTTCACTTCTATAGTTACCTAGCATCAATCGGCTAGGAGTACTCACTTCGTGGGTGGTTGTGCCAGATAGCGGTGATTGGTACCACTTATCGGCTCTTTGATAGGCAAAGTTCAGCACCATTTGATTTTCAATCTGGTTATCCCAGCCCTGTGGGTCTTCAGACTTAATAATGCTATGCACATATTTTTGTGTCTCTTCTGCATAGGCATTAGGCCCTACAGTGCCGAGCAAAAAATTGTATGAGTTTACCGTTGAAGGGGCAATTGAGTAGAGGGTTGAAGACAGATATAAAAGCCCTGCATACGGTCGTTCATCAATAATGGGATTGGGGTCTTCAATGTCTTTAGGCGTCCACATTTTTTGTCCTAGCTCAATACTGAACTTGTGCACGGTGCCATCGCTTGTCGAAGCACTGAAGTGAGTACCGGGGAGAGAGTCAAAAAAGCCATTGGGCTTAATATCAAGATCACTTGAATAGGACAAAAAAAGTCCATTTGAATAATCTTTGTCTGTGGTAACAATACTGTCGTTATCAATAACAAAGTTAAAGGAGCTGTTGGTTTGTGCAAATGAAAGTAGGGGGGCCATTGCGAAAATGGAGGGAATAAAAAAACGAGCTAAAGGTGATAGATTAGACATACTACTCCGTGTTCATATAAACATCCTGTCATATCCCTAGAGCTTATTACAAATACCAAAAACAAAAAACCCCGCCAAGGCGAGGTTTTCATATTATTAGTAACTAAGTTTAAATTCTAATATTAGAAAGACTCAGTAAATGTACGTGCGATAACGTCAGCTTGTTGCTCTGCAGTTAGAGAGTTAAAACGTACAGCGTAACCCGATACACGGATAGTTAGCTGAGGGTATTTCTCTGGGTGTTTAACTGCATCTTGTAGAGTTTCGCGGTTTAGAACGTTAACGTTCAAGTGTTGACCGCCTTCTACTGCGTTCTCATGGTGGAAGTAACCATCCATTAGACCAGCAAGGTTAGCACGTTGGCTGCTTTCTTCTTTACCTAGCGCATTTGGTACGATAGAGAAAGTGTAAGAAATACCATCTTGTGCATCAGCAAACGGTAGTTTACCTACTGAAGTTAGAGATGCTACAGCACCTTTCTCATCGCGACCGTGCATTGGGTTAGCACCAGGAGCGAAAGGAGCACCAGCTTGACGACCGTCAGGTGTGTTACCAGTTTTCTTACCGTATACCACGTTTGAAGTGATAGTAAGAATTGACTGAGTCGGGATAGCATCACGGTACATGTTAAGCTGACGGATTTTGTTCATGAACGTAGAAACAAGGCCACATGCGATGTCATCAACGCGTGGGTCATTGTTACCAAATTTAGGGTAATCACCTTCGATGTCAAAATCGATAGCAACGCCATTTTCGTCACGAACTGGTTTAACTGTTGCATATTTAATAGCAGACAATGAGTCAGCTGCAACAGAAAGACCTGCAATACCACATGCCATAGTACGTTTAACGTCACGGTCATGTAGAGCCATAAGCGCTGCTTCGTAGCTGTATTTGTCATGCATGAAGTGAATGCTGTTTAGTGCAGTCACGTATTGCGTAGCAAGCCAATCCATGAAGTGGTCCATACGATCCATTAGGTCATCGTAGTCTAGAACTTCTTCAGTGATTTTAGGCATTGCTGGGCCAACTTGTGCTTTAGACTTTTCATCAACACCACCGTTGATAGTGTAAAGCATAGTTTTAGCAAGGTTAGCACGAGCTCCGAAGAACTGCATTTGCTTACCAACAACCATTGGAGATACACAACAAGCAATTGCGTAGTCATCAGACTCAAGGTCAGGACGCATTAGGTCATCGTTTTCGTACTGGATAGAAGAAGTATCAATAGATACTTTTGCACAGAAACGTTTGAAGCCGTCAGGTAGTTTTTCAGACCAAAGAACAGTGATGTTCGGCTCTGGGCTTGGACCCATAGTGTATAGGCTGTTTAGGAAACGGAAGTTAGTACGTGTAACTAGTGTACGTCCGTCAAGACCCATACCACCCATTGATTCTGTTGCCCAGATTGGGTCACCAGAGAACAATTCGTCGTATTCAGGAGTACGTAGGAAACGAACCATACGTAGCTTCATTACGAAATGGTCAATCATTTCTTGAGCTTGTTCTTCAGTGATTTTGCCAGCAGCAATGTCACGTTCAACGTAGATATCAAGGAATGAAGAAGTACGGCCAAGAGACATTGCCGCGCCATTTTGAGATTTAACAGCAGCTAGGTAGCCGAAGTAAGTCCACTGGATAGCTTCTTGAGCAGTTTGAGCTGGCTCAGAAATATCAACACCGTAAGATGCAGCCATTTGTTTGATTTGGCCTAGTGCACGATGCTGCTCTGCAATTTCTTCACGAAGTTGCATAGTCAGTTGAAGATCTTCGCCTTTTTCAAATCTTTCTTGAAGAGAGTTGAATTGAGCTTTTTTGTCTTTGATTAGGAAATCAATACCGTAAAGAGCAACACGACGGTAATCACCAATGATACGACCACGGCCGTAAGCATCAGGAAGACCTGTTAGTACGCCTGATTTACGACAAGCTAGGATTTCTGGAGTGTAGATATCGAAAACACCAGCATTGTGTGTTTTGCGGTATTCAGAGTAGATTTTCTTAACTTCTGGATCAAGTACACGATCGTATGCTTTACAAGAGCTTTCGATCATGCGAATACCACCGTTAGGGATAAGCGCACGCTTAAGAGGAGCTTCAGTTTGAAGACCAACGATAGTTTCAAGATCTTTGTTAATGTAACCAGCGTCATGAGACGTGATGGTAGAGATAACCGAAGTATCGAAATCTACAGGAGCATGGGTGCTGTTTTCTAGCTTGATGCCTTCCATAACTTTAGCCCAAAGCGTATCAGTTGCTTCAGTACCTTCAGTTACAAGAAATGACTCGTCGCCTTCAAACGGGGTGTAGTTCTTTTGAATGAATTCACGAACGTTAACTTCGGTCTGCCAGTTACCTTCAGCGAAACCTTCCCAAGCTTTAGCAAATTGCTCTGCCATGATGTACCTACCTTATTAGTAGCAAAAATACGTGCTGTCTCGCTTCCCACAATTGGTTAGCTAAGTGTCATAAAAGACACAGCACACTTAAGATTAATAACAATATGAATAAGTTGATCAGTAACGCAGCTTATTCATATTGCCACTCAATTCCCTCAAAAATAATTATAAGTTTTAAACTAAATTAATAAAAGGGTTTTTTTGAAAACTTTGTGTTCAATAACTGCAATTCGACATTAAAAGTGCTTCAAAATGTTTAGTCGAGATTATAGGGTTAATCAAACTTTTAAAGAAAAAAGGGCAGTGCTTTAGCACTACCCTTTGATTTTGTTATAGGAACGCTTTCAAACCATATTGTGGCTCTAGCATGCCTACTGCCAACATCGCGACAAGACAAACTACAAACACAGAAACAGGAATGATGATTTTATCAGCAAATGACAGACGCTCTGCACGTGCTTTGTCACCGATAAAGCCATTGTTATCTAAGAACATAGTAAGAGCCCATGCCAATACAGGGTTCGTTACGATAGCGGCAAAGATACAGATACCGGCAGCTTGTGAGTCTTTTGTCTCACGAACCATTTGCATACCCGCTTCAAGTAGCGGTAGGAATACACCTACAAGCAGAGCGATACGCATAACAGGAGGCCATACGGCAACATCCATAGGGAAGCCAAGAATAGCCACAACGATACACATTAGACCAAGCAAGATTGCGCCGGCTGGAATAGGGCGTTTAGCAATGGCTGCTGGGATCATGTAAGTACCCCAAGATGAAGTGATGTTACCACCACCCACAGCGGTACCCACCATTTGACGGATAGAACACATAGTCATTGTGTCATCTACGTCCATAAGAACTTTTTCAGTTTTCTTAGGATAGTTCAATTCTTGGAAGATACGGTGACCTAGGAAATCAGGAGACCACATTGCTACTGCAAGAATTGCAAATGGTAGAGAGGCAATAAATTGTGGAATACCCGGTAGTCCAAGTTGCCAACCTTGCTCTGTGCTGCCCCACCAGTAAACAGGGTTTAGGTTTGGAATACCCATTTGAGTTTCAAATGTCAGGTCAAAGCCTGCACCCAAGCCTAGAGCAATAATCAAGCCTGCGATTGCACAAACAGGAATGGCCAACCAACGCATACCAATTTTTGCTAAGAAAGCATAGATAGCAATATTAATACCTAATACCACTAAACCGATATAACCCAAGCTACCCGCAGCAACGTCAGCTGACTGTAGACCAACAGCCCAAGATTGGATATCGCCAATCTGACTCATGGTCCCGGTAAAGCCGAGGAACATTAATAATCCCCCTGCGGTACCTTCTGAGGTGAGGTTAACGAGTTTCGACCCCCCTTTAAAGAAGCTCAGTAGTAAACCGAAAATACCGATCAAAATAGCAAGAGCTAAAGGGTGAGCGCCGGCAAGTGCGATAGAACCGATTAATGGAATCATTGGGCCGTGGTTACCGGCCAAGTTAGCTCTCGGGTTAATAAAACCAGAAGCTAAAACACAGAAAAGAAGTGCTGGGATCAGCATTTCTACACGTGCCACTTCAATGGCGAATTCTTTACCCAGGTGAATACCATGTGCTTGGGATAAACCGTCAGCCCATGACATCATTACTGCTGAGTACATTGCAATAATACCGATAGTACCAGCAAGGGCAGGAACTAAATCTTCAAGCTCAAATCGGAAATCACGCCCTGGTAGGTTTAAACCGAAACGGCGTGGCTTCATGATTTGAAGTTCATGATCTAGGTAGTCAGATCGGCTTGCGAATTCTGAGGCTGGTTTATGCAGTTCTGAATAGCTTTTTTCTTCAGTATCAGACTGCTCGTTGTTGACAGCGTCGGACATAAATCCTCGTTAACTTATGGGTAGAAATGAATCTAGGTTATTTAATCAAAACGCGTACTGTTGTTCCGCGCCGGTGTAATTTCGCATATTTATAGCGTTGTGGCACGTAAATATAGGAATAATTTTAGGTAATAATTTGAAAAATACTTACCAAATTTGAATTTGTAGCGAAGTGTAACAAGCCTATCATCATAATCTTTTGATCTTGATCAGTGAAAGAACCTACTGAAATAAAACTATTAATCCCTATTCTAGTTAGCTCTTATTACGCTCAGTTTAGTGAATTGCTTGCTGACATTTGTTTCAAATATGTAGCGTTTTAGTATTTGCACCATTGAGCTTAATTAGCGTTAAAAGCTTTGCTTTTTGTTGCTAAATTGTGAGTTTTTTAGTGACTTTTGTGGTTTTTCATTTACATTTATAGTTAGTTAACATGTTGTTAATCGTGAATTTATTTGATTTTTATGATGTCGAACGGATATATAGGCAGGTATAATGATTAAATATCCTCATTAAGCAGGCAGGTTTGGTCATTGCTAAACCTTTTTGCAAATGATACCTTGCTTTCATCAACTTAGGCTGACTCTAGGATTACAGGGAGAATCAAGCGCATGACGGATGTATCCGCGCTCACCATCAACAATTTGCATAAAACCTTTGGGCAGAACGAAGTGCTTAAAGGTATTTCTCTAGAGGCTAACAAAGGCGATGTCATTTCTATTATCGGCAGTTCAGGCTCTGGTAAAAGCACATTTCTACGTTGTATCAATCTGCTAGAGACGCCAACAAAAGGCGAGATTTGGGTAAACGGCGAATTGATCGAGATGAAAAATAATCGTCTTGGCGAGTCTATGCCTTCCAATGCAAAGCAAGTTCAACGTATTCGTTCTCGACTCGCGATGGTTTTTCAAGGCTTTAATCTTTGGTCTCATTTAACCGTGCTCGAAAATGTTATCGAAGCGCCTGTACACGTATTAGGCGTACCTAAAGCTCAAGCTATTGAAAAAGCAAAGCAAATTTTACAAAAAGTGGGCTTGTACGAGCGAAAAGACTACTACCCTGGACACTTGTCCGGTGGGCAACAACAGCGCGCTGCGATTGCAAGAGCACTAGCGGTCGATCCCGAAGTCATGTTATTTGATGAACCTACCTCGGCACTGGATCCTGAATTGGTCGGAGAAGTGCTTGGCGTTATGCGCGATCTTGCCGAAGAAGGCAGAACCATGTTGGTGGTGACTCACGAAATGGCATTTGCTCGCGATGTATCAAGTCACGTTATGTTTTTACATCAAGGTCTTGTTGAAGAGCAGGGCGATCCTGCCAAGCTATTCACTCAACCAGAATCAGAACGTCTACAACAATTTATTTCATCTATTTACTAAATCGATGTTCTAAAAAAAGCGCGTATGAGCGCTTACTTAAACACAACTGAAAATACTAAAATCACAGGAGTATGGATATGAAAAAGTGGTTACTAGCTGCAACTTTAGCAGCAACAGCACTTTCCGGTATGGCACAAGCAAAGGAATGGAAGCAAGTTCGTTTTAGTATTGAAGGCGCTTACCCTCCTTTTAGTAAAACAGAAGCTGACGGCACATTAAGCGGTTTTGATGTTGATATGGCCAATGCACTTTGTAAAGAAATGCAGGTTAAATGTAAGTTAGTTGCTCAAGATTGGGATGGAATGATTCCTTCACTACTTGCGCGCAAATACGATGCAATTATCGCGGCGATGTCCATTACTGAAGAGCGTAAGAAAAAAGTCGACTTCACTCATAAATACGCACTAGTACCAAATAACTTCATTGCTAAGAAAGGCGCAAACCTTGAGTTCACTAAAGCGGGACTTAAAGGGGTGAAGATTGGTGTGCAACGTGCAACAACTCACGACAAATACCTAACGGATAACTACGGCGATGAAGTTGAAATCGTACGTTACGGTTCATTTGATGAAGCTTATCTTGATCTAGCAAACGGTCGTATTACCGCAGTATTGGGTGATGCATCAGCGTTAGAAGAAGGTGTGCTTAATTCTGCAGATGGCGACAAATATGAATTTGTTGGTCCATCACTTACAGATCCTAAGTGGTTTGGTGATGGCTTTGGTATTGCAACTCGTAAGCAAGACAAAGACCTAACAGAAAAATTGAACAAGGCCATTCTTGCGCTACGTGAAAAAGGTGTTTACCAAGAAATCCAAGCGAAGTATTTCGACTTTGATGTCTACGGTGACTAACCTGCACGATAAATAATTTGTGGCCCGAGAACGCATGGTTTTCGGGCCAGATTATGTTCATTTTACTCATAGTGCTTATGTTCGCAGCTTAGCGAGATGAAAACATTACGAATAAAAATCGACATTAAATTGGTAATTGGCCTTCATGATAGAGTTGAAAAGAAATTATGTTTGATTTACAGGGATATGAAGCCACGATTTTAAAAGGGGCATTGCTGACATTAGAAGTGGCAATATTTTCATTATTGCTTGCGACTATATTGGGCATGTTAGGGGCCTTAGCCAAGCTGTCTTCTTATCGAATTTTAAAAGGCATTGCTACGCTCTATACTACGATTATCCGTGGTATCCCAGATCTAGTCTTAATGATGCTGATTTTCTTTGGCGGACAAATCCTTCTCAACAATAGCCTGTATGCGGTAAATGAATGGTTAAACAATTACTTTACTGCCAGTGACCCAAGTCATGAGTGGGTTTCATACTTACCCGATTATATTGATGTCAGTCCTTATGTTGCCGGTATCCTAACCATTGGTTTTATCTTTGGTGCGTATATGGCCGAGACATTCCGCGGTGCAATTTTGGCTGTAGACAGTGGCGAATTAGAAGCGGGTAAAGCTTATGGCATGAGCCCAGTGCTTGCCTTTCGACGCATTTTACTGCCACAGATGATACGACATGCATTGCCTGGTTTTGGTAATAACTGGTTAGTGCTGCTTAAAACGACGGCATTGGTTTCAATTATCGGTTTAGAAGATATGGTTCGAGTGAGCTCTCTTGCGGCTGGCACCACCAAAATGCCGTTTACTTTCTATATGGCGGTTTCGATTATTTTCTTATTATTTACTGCGGTTTCAACTGGTCTGTTAAAGATCGTTGAACGCAAGTTCAGCATTCAAGCGAGATAACCTATGGATTTTTCTATTATCGTCGATAGCATTGATGTGTATCTAGAAGGGTTGTATACCACAGCTTGGCTGGTGGCGTTGTCTTTGGTTCTTGGTATTTGTATTGCGATTCCTTTAGCCATTGCCAGAAATAGTAAAAACTGGCTGTTGGTTGCACCAACGTGGTCATTTATTTACTTTTTCCGTGGAACCCCGCTTTTAGTGCAGCTTTACCTTATCTATTACGGAATGGACCAGTTTTATCCTGTTAAAGACACTATGTGGGAAAATGCATGGTTTTGTGCGTTAGTGGCATTTGTGCTTAATACATCAGCGTATACCTCAGAAATCATCCGTGGCGCGATAAATGGCTTACCAAAAGGTGAAGTAGAAGCAGCTAAAGCGTATGGCATGAGCCCTTTTACTACGTACCGCCGAATTATTTTACCTAGTGCACTGCGCAGAGCACTGCCCGCTTACAGTAATGAGGTGATATTTATGCTTCATGGCTCAGCGGTGGCCGGTATTATTACCATTCTTGATTTAACTGGCGCGGCACGTTTAGTGAACTCTCGTTATTATGCGCCATTTGAGTCATTTTTGACCGCTGGCCTATTTTATATGTGCTTAAGCTTTATCATTTTGTTTACCTTCAAAAACTTGGAAAAGCGTTTTCTAGCGTATTTAAGGCCTTTAGAGTCAAAATAGTATTGCGTCGCCTATAAACGACTCAAGCATAAAAAAGCCGAATCATATTAATATGATTCGGCTTTTTGTTATTGATGTAAGGCTATTTGAATGTAGCCCAAATCGGCGCGTGATCTGAAGGTTTCTCGATACCGCGTAATTCGTAGTCAACGTCTGATTCAATGCACTTACTGGCTAAACTTGGGGTTGCCAATATTACGTCGATACGCAAACCTCGGTTATCAGGAAATCCTTTTGAGCGATAATCAAACCATGAAAAACGGTCGTTGATTTCTGGCTGTAGCGCTCTAAAGGTATCTGTAAATCCCCAATCCATTAAGGTTTTTAACCATTCACGCTCTTCTGGTTGGAATGAGCATTTTCCGGTTTTTAGCCAACGCTTACGATTTGGCTCGCCGATGCCGATATCCAAATCGCTAGGGCTAATATTAATATCGCCCATTACAATAACTTGTTCGTCACTGTTGTGGTGAGTGCGTAAATGAGTCATTAAATCTTTATAAAACTGACGTTTATATGGGTATTTAGTTTCGTGCGCAATGTTGTCACCCTGCGGGAAATAACCGTTTAGGACTGTGACGGGTTGACCTTGCTCATCTTCAACAGTCACCATGATCATGCGTTTTTGGTGTTCGTCAGTATCGCTGGCAAAGCCTTTTTGTACCGATATTGGTTCTTTTTTGCATAGCATGGCAACGCCGTAGTGGGCTTTTTGACCATGGTGATAAACCTTATAGCCCATAGCTTCAACATCCGCTAAAGGAAATGCCTCGTCATGAACTTTAATTTCTTGTAAGCCAATGACGTCTGGTTGATGCTTATCTATGATGGCTTGCAGTTGATGAAGGCGGGCACGAAGACCATTAATGTTAAAACTAATTACTTTCATTATGTAATTCCATTGATTGAGCGTGACTATTCTATTGGTTTAGTTTTTTGCTAATAAGATCGTTTTTAACAATCTCTAATGCTGAAAGAGCGGTATCAATATCCACCTCATTGGATTCGAACAAATAAATGAGGTCGACAGCTAATTTAATATCATCTGGGGCATTCTCTAATGGTGATTTAGGCTCACTCATGATTGTGGCTACTCATTATTGATGTTGCTCTCTAAAGGTGATTTGTTTTTCGATTTTTATGATGGCTTCTTGGCAGCGTTTAAGACGTTGCTCTGCGGTCAGTAAAGCTTGTTGGGCTTGACCTTGATTAAATCCGGTGGCGTTATCTAAAGACTGCTGGCGATCCATTACCATTTCCATCAACTGACGCTCCCAATCTTTATGCTTGGCAAGATCTTGGTAATAAACGTTGATAGGTTTGCGATAGTAGCTTTTATGCTTTGGTTCGTCTTTACGAAAATGAGACGTTGAGAGCTCGCGAGTGATTGCGCTAATTTGAGCCAGCAATCGCTCGGAAAGGTATTCAGCTCGTTGTGTTGTGAGAAGTCCGTGTTGCTGCTCACGACAAATAGCGTCATAAGTTTTTTTAACTTCTTCAACACATGGTGAAAGTAGTCTAGAGCGACAAGTGAACAAGCTGCTATCAAATAACGCTTGATGGTGCTCACCGCGCTGTTTATCAAGTTGACCTGCGCTATAGGCCATTTGTGTCAGTTTTTCTTTGAGCTGGGAAAATTGACTCATATCTTCACCTTAAAGTGCAACAAACCAAGCGTCATAGGCAAGTTTAGCCGCTAAAATGGTTACTACAGTAACAAACACCGGACGGATGAATTTAGCGCCAAAGCGTATTGCGGAATGCGCGCCAAAATAAGCGCCAAGCATGAGACAAAATCCCATGGTTAACCCTAAAACCCAATCAATATGCCCCAAAATTGCAAAAGTAATTAAAGAGGTGAAATTGCTGGTAAAGTTCATCGCCTTGGCCAGACCTGATGCTAGCAAAATATTCAGGCGGTACAATGCCATACTGCTGACTGTCCAGAAAGCACCAGTACCAGGACCGGCTACGCCATCGTAAAATCCCAGTCCTAAACCTTGCGCCACCTGTGTGGCAGTGTGTTTAGTACCGGGTTCTGGGAGTGCATTTTTGTTCGCATCTGGCGTTTTATGAATGATCGTATAAAGAGCCGTCGCTAATATGATTAACGGCAGCGCCTTTTCTAACCATTGCGTCGATATAGCATCGACAAACAAGGTGCCACAGGTTGCGCCTATTAAGGTGGCAATAAAACTAGGAAACCACAATTTTGGCTTAAACAGTTTCTTCTTATAATAAGTAAATGCAGCCGTTGAAGACGCAAAAGAGGCCGCCAGTTTATTGGTACCTAAAGCCATATGTGGAGGTAAGCCAATAGACAACAGGGCAGGGACGGTTAACATTCCTCCGCCTCCGGCGACCGCATCAATAAAACCTGCGATAAAGGCAACAATGGCCAATATTAGCAGCATGCTTGGTTCTAGGTATTCCATTGAGTACTAAGTTAATCCTAATCGATACGACGTTTAAATGGGGGTAACGACTCTAATAATGCTTTGCCATAGCGCTTAGTGACAATGCGACGGTCGAATAGTACGACTCTACCAGAATCTTGCTCTTTTCGCAGTAATCTACCTACCGATTGAATCAGCTTTTTGCTCGCTTCGGGTACCGCAATCTGCATAAACGGATTTCCGCCGCGACTTTCGATATATTCTGCATGCGCTTCCTCGACAGGAGAGGTGGGTACCGCAAATGGAATTTTAGTGATCACTAGATTCTCTAATAGATTCCCCGGTAAATCTAACCCTTCAGAAAAACTGCCTGTGCCAAACAAAATACTGGTTTTGCCTTTCTCAATGGCTTTTTTATGATTTTTTATAATTTCAATTCGTGAACTGTCGCCTTGAACCTGCAGTTGCCAGCCTTTCTTAGTGAGTTCTTTTTGTAAAGCATCCGCAACTTGATTCATTTGCCAATAAGAAGCAAACAGTACAAGGTTTGCTTTATCAGGAACTAGCCAATTAATAAGCTCTTCACTCAGATATTCGGTAAATTGCGGGGCTTGTGGCTCATATTTAGTGTTAGGGACGATCAATTCTGCATTGTTTTGATAGTCAAAAGGTGAGGCTAGGGCAAGAAATTGAGTGCCGTCTTCTTTGTCATAGCTAACGCCACTTTGTTGGCAGAAGAAATTAAATGAATTGAGCGCTCTTAAGGTTGCCGATGTTAATACCGCGCCGACACATTTACTCCAAAGTCGCTGATCCAATGACCAACCAACTTCTAAAGGTGACACGCTAACGATGAAATCCAATTCTCGTTCTGGGTTTGTTTCTATCCAACGAGCAAGGGGAGCACCTTTATCCCTTGATGGTTCAGCCATCAAATGCCAAACCTTGGCTAGGTTTTCAAGTCTTTGTAAAAAGAAACCAGCCTCAGCAAGCGCCGGCTCGGCAAGCCTTGCTGACACTTCACCATCTTTGACTCTTTCTGTAATTAAGTCGGTTATCTTTGCTAATGCTTGCGCAGCCTTAGTACAAATGGTTTTGAGCTCTTTACTCTGTTCAACAAGCCACGGTGGTAATTCGCCATGTTCAAAACGCAGTCGATTTTCTTTAAAGCCTGCCGGATCAAGCTGGCGGGAAACATTATTTAGGCTAGGGATGATCTCAGCAATGGAATTTTGCAGCTCAGTTAAAAAACGGTCAACACGTTTCGAATCAGCCAAAGAGGATAGCTTACTGCTGTTTTTGTTGAGAGTTTCTAGCCACGCAGCGGCACCTTTTAAGCTTGCTGATGCTGAAGAGTGATCTCTTGCTACTTTTGGCAGGTGATGCGCTTCATCAAACACATAAATAGTATTCTCAGGCTCAGATAGGATCACGCCGCCACCTAAATCAAGGTCGGCCATGACTAAGCTATGATTGGCAATAACCACATCAGCTTTATCCAGTTCTGAGCGTGCTTTCTGAAATGGACAACCCCTGTGTGCAGGGAGACCGTTATTGCAGCTGTGTTTGTCGCTGACAATACTTTGCCACACATCATCCTTTATCGGCTTAGGCCACGAATCCCGATCACCATCCCATTTATTCTCGGACAGCGCTTTATACATGTTTTCAAGTAAATGAACATCAGAAGGCTTAGGCTTGGTTTCAAACATTGCGATTTGTGAATCGTCTGCCCCTGATGCTGCGGCTAATTTTTCCGCACAGCAATATCGTTGACGTCCTTTAGCCAAGATAAAAGAAAACTCAAAATCAACAAGGCGACGATATAAAGGCAGGTCTTTGTTAATAAGCTGTTCTTGTAACGCCACTGTTGCCGTTGAAATCACCACTTTTCGATTATTGAATTTAGCCACTGGAATAGCTGACATTAAATAAGCGAGTGATTTACCAATTCCTGTACCCGCTTCAGCAACCATTAAACGATTGCTCTTATGGTAGGTGCCAGTGAGTGTTTTTGTGATTTCTGCTACTAAATAGTTTTGCGCTCGACGAGGAATAAAATTATCCAATTGGTCGTGCAGATTCTGGTAGCTGTGACGGATTGCTTGTTGGATTTTAGGGTTCATTGGAATTCAGACAGTGACATGCTGAAACCATAATAACACATCTACAAAATGGAAAGAGGGCTTCGTATTAGGCTATTTAATAAAGAAATAGCGTGACCACTATCACAAAACCATTAAAGGGGGTAAGCATCGTTTGAAACTTTGTTTGATGTTGATGGTCGAGAGCCACTAGTGAAAAAGTTTGTGAAGTTTTCTTTGGCTTGATTTCAATTAGTGTTTTCAACTGGAATGCCTGTCATTTATAGAATATTAGTTTGCGTGACATGAAGCTGAAATAGTTGTCACTGCATTCTGTCTCAGTTGTTAAAAATGTGAACTCTTTCGTTGAACGCTCGCAAGTAGCTGTTTTTTAATGATTTTTATTTTAATTTTCATTGTTTTTAGAACTGTTGACAGTGCTTTATAAAAATTGCAATGTATCAGCAACTCCAGAGAGATAGTAAATACGGTAGATATTTATCTTTTGGATAATTATAAAAATAAATGAATTTTATGAATCACATTAGATTCTAGTTAAAAGAAAAGGACGTAAATTAACATGAAAAAAACACTATTAGCACTAACAGTAGCTTCTCTAGCTGCTACCTCTGTAAACGCTGCAGAAATTTATAAGTCTGAAGATGGTTCTGTAGACTTTTACGGACAACTTCGTCAAGAACTTAAGTTTAAAGAATCAAATGACCATAAAGCTGATTTGAGCTCAGGTTCATCCCGTACAGGTATTAATGCGTCTTACGCACTTTCCGACTCTGTTGTTGCAATTGGTAATGTTGAGCTTGGCATTGGTGATTCCGGTGTTACTAATCGTTATCACTGGGTTGGTGTTGATAGTAATTTCGGGTCACTTACCTTTGGTAAGCAAATCACTGTAGCGGATGATGTATACGGTGCAGATTATTCATATTTCTTTGGTGGCTCTGCTCTTCTTTATACTGAAGGAACAAATGATTCTTTAATCAAATATAAGCTAGATGGTGAAAATCTTTGGGTTCAAGCTACTTATGCTTTGAATAATGATGAGAGAAAGTCTGACCGTTATGAAGTATTTGCAGGAACCGCATTTGGTGATCTATCTTTACACGCAGGTGTAGGTTATGAAGGTGATGCAATAGAACGTGATGAAGATGATGTTCAAGTACCTTCAGTAGCACGTCTAGAAAATACATTTGCTGAATTGACTGCTGAATATGCTTTTGATGCCCATAAAGTTGGCTTTACTTATTACTTTTCTGAATTAGCAGATCAAAATAGTAATGCTAAAATTGAACAAAATGGTTTCTCTCTTGCGGGTAAATTCCAAGTAGTGGACAAAACCGCACTTTATGGTGGTGCGGAATACGTAACTCAAGACGCTAAAAATATTTTCAACGATGGTGATTCTGATGGTACTCTTTTATACGTAGGTGTTGAGCATAAGTTTAACTCTTGGGCTCGTATTTATGCAGAATACGGTTATGGTGATGGTACTACTTTAGGTTACACAAACAAAGACTCTGATAATTCAGTCGGTATCGTAGGAGATGCTGATGGAGCAAGTAGCTTTGCTATCGGTGCTCGCGTTTACTGGTAATCACTAGTTAAAAAATACTTCAATGCCCAGCCTTGTGCTGGGCATTTTCGTTTCTGAATGTTGTGCTAAATGGTGCGTATCATATTGAAAGCGGTTTATAGTGAAATTAAACATTTCTCTATCAATAAAGTGTTACCAATATGGTGAATGCGTTTCGCGCAATCGTTTGTTTATTATGTTAAAATTGCTTAGAAATGACGCATGTCAACTTCATAAGTAAACATAACCAGAAGCTGTCTACAGCTCTATTGAAAACAGGATTTTCCGAAAAATGTCACAATTAAAAGTTTGGTTTACCGTCTCTGAAGCTGAAGGATTAGTAAAAAGCGGCGGCTTGGCTGATGTTGGTAAAGCGCTACCAAAATCATTACAAAATTTAGGTTCAACGGTTGCCATTGCAATCCCTGGCTATACAAAGTTACCTAACTTTGATCAAAGCCCTGTAGTTTTATCGACGAAGCTTGATCACTTTCCTCATACGTCATATCAAGTTCGTAAACTTGATTTAAATGGTGTACCTGTTTATGCCTTCGAGTGTGATCAATATTTCGATCGCCCAGAATTATATGCAGAGCGTAATGAAGCATATGCAGACAATGGCGAGCGTTTTGCCTTTTTCTCTGCGGCAAGTTTAGATGCACTGCCAAAGCTCGATTTTAAACCGGATGTGATACATGCCAATGATTGGCATACAGGTTTAGTACCATTTTTGTTGAAAACCCGCTTTGCCAATAACGAATTTTATAAAAACATGAAAAGTGTACTTAGTGTTCACAATGCGTTGTTTAAAGGTATTTATCCTTATCGTGAGGTCAGCATTATTCCTGAGCTTAGTCAGGTAGAAAGTAGCACAGTGAATTATGGCCACGATTGCATTAGTATGCTCCGTGCTGGTATTCAATATGCTGACAAATTAAATGCTGTTAGCCCTAATTACGCTCAAGAGTTAAAAACGCCACTGGGTTCTCATGGTTTAGTGAATGACTTTGTTGCTCGCCAAGCCGATTTTTGCGGCATTGTGAATGGCTGTGATTACAGCGAGTGGGATCCGGCAACGGATAAATATTTAGCGAAGAAATTTAAAGCTACTAAAGCAAGCTTTAAAACGGGTAAGGCCGCCAATAAAATTGCACTGCAAAATGAATTTGGCCTTCCAGTGGCTAAGCTTCCTATGTTTGGTATGGTGTGTCGCCTGACCGATCAGAAAGGTTTCCATTATATCTTGCCGATCCTTGAGCGCTTTTTGAAAAATGACGTGCAGATTGTGATTATCGGTACTGGCGATCCTGCTATTGCCGCGCAACTTCGTCAGGTTTCTGAGCAACATCTCGATAAATTTACGTTTGTTGAAGCATACGACAATCGTTTAGCGCACCTTGTCGAAGCAGGTTCTGATTTCTTCTTGATGCCATCAGAATTTGAAGCGTGTGGTTTAAACCAGCTGTACTCAATGGCGTATGGCACTTTGCCAATCGTACGCAGTGTAGGTGGATTAAAAGATACTGTGAACGATTACGATACAGACCCAAGTATTGCCACAGGTTTTGCTTTCCGTGAGCCAAAAGCTGAAGAGTTACTGATTTGTATGCAGCGCGCTTTGTTATTGTATCTGCAGCAGCCAAGTGAATTTTCTGAGATGCAGCTGCGCGCAATGACTAAAGACTTTAGCTGGGATGTCGCGGCTGAAAAATATTTAGAAATGTTTAAAAGTGCATTTTAATCATTAAGTCGATGAAATAGGCATTAAAATTTAATGCCTATTGTTCAACCAAAAAGTGACTTAACTAAAAAATGGTTTAACCAAAAAAAAGCCTGAATATGATATTCAGGCTTTTTATTTTTAATGATATAGCTTAGTAATACCAATCACAGTAATTAAATGATCAGAAATAGCGCAGGAAAAACACTTGAGAACAAGGCGAATATTTTTGATAAGTAGTTATTCTACAATCAAAAATTTCAACGCAGTTATCAAGTGTTTTAACCAGCTAGGCTGATCAGAGATTTACTACGATTGGTATAATTACAGCTTATCAGTCAACTCAATAGCTTGACCAATGTAGTTTGCTGGAGTCATCTCTTTCAGGCGAGCTTTCTCGTCTTCTGGAAGCTCTAGGCCGTCGATGAAGTTACGCATAGCTTCACCATCAACGCGCTTACCACGAGTCAATTCTTTCAGTTTTTCGTAAGGCTTTTCAATGCCGTAGCGACGCATGACTGTTTGTACTGGTTCTGCCAATACTTCCCAGTTTTTGTCTAGCTCAGCAAGCAATGCAGCGCGGTTAACTTCAAGCTTACTAATACCTTTCAACGTTGAAGTATAAGCAATGATTGCATAGCCAACACCTACACCTAGGTTACGAAGAACCGTAGAGTCAGTAAGGTCACGCTGCCAGCGAGAGATAGGCAGTTTTTGAGCTAAGTGACCAAATACTGCGTTCGCTAGACCTAAGTTACCTTCAGAGTTTTCAAAATCAATCGGGTTAACTTTATGCGGCATAGTTGAAGAGCCAATTTCGCCAGCAATGGTTTTTTGCTTAAAGTGACCAAGTGCAATGTAACCCCAAACGTCACGATCAAAGTCGATCAAGATAGTGTTGAAACGAGCAACAGCATCAAACAACTCAGCGATGTAATCGTGTGGTTCAATTTGTGTTGTGTATGGGTTCCATGTTACGCCAAGAGATTCAGTGATGAACTCTTCTGCAAACTGGTGCCAATCAACGGTAGGGTAGGCAGAAAGGTGAGCGTTGTAGTTACCTACTGCACCGTTGACTTTACCTAGAATTTCTACTGCTTCGATTTGCTTGTATTGACGTTCCATACGGTAGGCAACGTTTGCCATTTCTTTACCTAGAGTAGAAGGTGAAGCCGGCTGACCGTGGGTACGAGATAGCAAAGGAATATCGCGGTATTCAACTGCAAGCGCTTTAATCGCATCAATGATGTTTTTGATTTCAGGAAGAATGACAGTTTCACGTGCTTCTTTAAGCATTAGAGCGTGAGACGTATTGTTGATATCTTCTGAAGTACAAGCAAAGTGGATGAACTCGTTTACTGCGTGAAGCTCAGGTACACCCGCTACTTTTTCTTTTAGGAAATACTCGACCGCTTTAACGTCGTGGTTAGTTGTGCGCTCGATATCTTTAATACGTTGTGCATCCTCTTCATTGAAGTTAGCCGCTACGTTATTAAGAAATTGGTTCGCTTCAGCGCTAAACGCTGGTACTTCTGCGATTGCATCGGTTGCTGCAAGCTTTTGTAGCCAGCGGATTTCAACGATAGTACGGTACTTTAGGAGGCCATACTCACTAAAGATGCTACGTAGCGCAATTGTCTTACTTCCGTAACGGCCGTCTACTGGTGAAACAGCAGTTAATGCTGACAATTCCATGTTGTTCTCCCGAGTTGAGTTTCTAAATTTTGTGAGATTTATACCAGTAACAAGCGTACTTGTCACTACTATTGCGCAAACGTTTGCGCTAATTTACTTATTCGTAATAAAGAGTGAGCAATAAAGAGCTTGCCGCGATAGAGATCATAAAAAAATAGCCCGCAACAAAATGCGAGCTATTGATTAAATTCTTGCTAAAAGGATCTCTGCTTGCTCGATCATTTTTTTACGACCAAAGATGAGATGGCGGCGTTTTCCGCCGACTTGTCTCCATAATACGGCACTTCGAATAGCAGAGAGAAGTAGGGCGCGTACACGGCTTTGCACTGGGGTCTGTTGCAGCATCTCAGGATTACCAGTCACTTGAATACGTGGACCAATAGGGCTAATCACGTCTAAGTAGACACTGGCAAGGTTGCTGATCATTTGCTCTTCAAAAAGGTCAAAATGTTCTGTTTGACGCTCAATCTGTTGAATTCTACCACCCAGTTTTGACATCGCATCATCATGCTGACTCAGCTTTCGCTCCAATGCCATAATACTGATTATATAGCGGGTTAAATCGTTACCAGTAGTTGAACTATCGAGACCTTTAGATAAGAATTTAAGGCCTAATGCAAGGTCTCGTTCATTACCGAAAACACTGATAGTATCGGCTGGGTTGGTATTGATAATCGCAGCTATGGAAGTTTCAAAAGCAGCAGAATCACAATGTCCGTCTTTTGCCACTTGTTGAACTAAAGCAACAGCTTGGCAGATGCCAGCAAAAGCGATGGTACGGTCATAGTTTGTATTTGCCACTTAAGAACTCCTTATCTTATTTTGTAATTCTTTGTTCGATGATGCCGCCACCTAAGCAGACATCGCCGTTGTAAAATACGGCAGATTGTCCTGGTGTAACAGCCACTTGTGCTTCGTCGAAAATCACTTTTATGTTTTCGTCGTCTACAGGAATAATGGTACATGGAATATCGCTTTGGCGATATCTTGTTTTTACGCTACAGACCATTGTTTCGCGAATTGGTGTGCGATCAACCCAATGTAGCTGAGAGGCCATTAAACCTTCAGATTTTAGCAATGGGTGGTCTGCACCTTGAACCGCAATAAGAACATTACGTTTTAGGTCTTTTTCTGCAACGTACCATGGGTCTTCGTTACCACCGCCGCCTTTTTGGCCACCAATGTGTAGGCCTTTACGCTGGCCTAGAGTGTGATACATCAGTCCCATGTGCTCACCAATAACTTGACCTTCTGGCGTTTCAATTTTACCCGGCTGAGCAGGCAAATAGCGAGAAAGAAAATCAGTAAATTTGCGCTCGCCGATAAAACAGATCCCAGTAGAATCTTTTTTCTTAGCCGTGATCAAGCCTTGTTCTTCTGCAATGCGGCGAACTTCAGGTTTTTCGATATCACCAACTGGGAATAGGCTGCGAGCAACTTGCTCGTGACTTAAAGTATACAAGAAGTAGCTTTGGTCTTTGTTGCCATCGAGTCCACGAAGCATGCGCGGGTTTTCACCTGCGGCAATTTGTTCTGCGGTAGGGAAGGTGCGGCGCACGTAATGGCCCATAGCAATAAAATCGGCATCGAGTACTTCGTCTGCAAATTCTAAAAAAGCTTTAAATTTAATTTCTTTGTTGCACAGAATATCAGGGTTAGGAGTACGACCTGCTTTGTATTCCTCAAGGAAATATTCAAACACGTTGTCCCAGTATTCTGCAGCAAAGTTAATGGTATGCAGATGAATGCCTAATTTGTCACAGACCGCTTGTGCATCAGCGAGATCTTCTGCTGCTGTACAATATTCTTCATTATCATCTTCTTCCCAGTTCTTCATAAACAGGCCTTCAACTTGATAACCTTGCTGTTGAAGTAAATATGCAGAGACAGATGAATCAACGCCACCGGACATGCCGACGATGACTTTCTTTTGGCTGTTGTCAGACATTCAATAATACCACTAGATAAACACGGTCGCAGATTTTACCAGAAACATTGTCATAGGGACAGTTTACAGGGCAAAATCAGCCTTTAAATTGAGTGAAAAGTATAAAGAAATTCTGTCATACTGTGCGCGATTATTTTATTACTTTTGATGAAAGGCGCAGTAACTATGGAAGATCAACCGCAGCAAGAGCAACAATCGCAAGATCTAGATCAACAAGAGCAAGAAGCTCAAGACCAGTTATTGGAAATCGTTGAGAACCAAATTGAATCGGGCAATCCACTGAAAGTTAAAGAAACTTTGATGCGTTTGATGATGACTGGCAATAGTCGTGATGATTCTGTAGCGATGATCGGTTGCGCAGTGGCGATTGAAGTGTTTGATGTGGTCAATAATGGCGCTGAATTTAATGAAAAACGCTACGCCGAGCATTTAGACCGTTTGCCTGACTTAGGATTTATGGAAGGCGAATAACGGTCATTTGTGAATAATCACAATGGCCAGTATTGCTAATCCCAGAAGCTTATATCTATCTTCTGGGATTAACCGTGTTCTGGGATTAAATGCGTTCTGGAAATAACCGCATAATCAATGAATTAAATCGACTCAGCCATCTTCCACTGACCATTAGGTAACTCGCCTAAGCTGTATTTTCCTATCGAATAACGAATTAAACGTAATGTTGGATAGCCAATATTGGCGGTCATTCGGCGAACTTGTCGGTTACGTCCTTCAATAATGGTGATAGATAACCAAGTGGTTGGAATTGCAGCTCTAAATCTTACTGGGGGATTTCTTGGCCAAACGGCTGGCTCAGTCATGATTTCGACAGTCGCAGGCAGTGTCATACCATCTTTAAGCTCAACACCTTGACGAAGTTTATCGAGTTCGTTTTCACTTGGCGCACCTTCAACTTGCACCCAATAGGTTTTGGGCGACTTAGAGTTAGGTTGGGTAAGCTTGGCTTGTAAAATGCCGTCATTAGTTAATAACAGTAACCCTTCACTGTCTCTATCAAGACGCCCTGCGGCATAGACATCTTTAACATCAATAAAATCCGCCAGTGTTTGTCTACCATCACCATCGGTAAATTGGCTCAATACATCAAACGGTTTATTAAATAATACAATTTTTTGTTCAGCTAATGAGACGCGTTTATTCTGTCTAGGCTGTTTTTTCCGCGTATCAGAGCGAGAACGAGAGCTCGAGTTGAACGCTTTTGTATTGGATTTTTCTGTTTTACCGGAAGGGTAAGCCGCGCTTTGCGATCGGCGGTTGCCGCTAGACATGTTAACTACCTTGCATTTTTGTAAACAAACTGTGTGAGTTTATTCTCACCAAACAACATTTGCTTTATGATACGCGCAGCAAACGAGTTAAGCCAATGATAACACGATTGCTATCACTGCCGATTATTTGATAGGTTAGTGAGTGCGCCTTGTATTATTAATGGCGTTTAGGTATTGATAACCCAAAGTTTACAAAGCCCAAATTATTACATTAATAATAATTCGCATGATGCGAATATAACAATCTGACAGACACTAGCAACGATTCACGCTAGTGAACCAAAAATTACGATAGGGAAATTTCATGTCTGCACAAAAGCCCACCATTATTTACACTATTACAGATGAAGCTCCAGCGCTGGCAACTTACTCATTCTTGCCAATGGTACAAGCCTTTACTGCCTCTTCAGATATCGCAGTAGAAACAAGAGACATTTCATTGGCAGGACGTATCATTGCCAACTTCGCTGAATATTTACAACCAGAGCAACGCATCGGTGATGCTCTGAGCGAATTGGGTGAACTGGCGAAAACGCCACAAGCCAATATTATCAAATTGCCAAATATCTCAGCTTCGATTCCACAGCTAAAAGCAGCAGTTAAAGAACTGCAAGCAAAAGGGTACGATTTACCCGATTACCCAGAAGAAGCTAAGACTGACGAAGAAAAAGTAGTTCAGTCTATTTACGATAAAATTAAAGGCAGTG
This sequence comes from Vibrio sp. UCD-FRSSP16_30, assembly GCF_001676025.1. Classification (GTDB taxonomy): domain Bacteria; phylum Pseudomonadota; class Gammaproteobacteria; order Enterobacterales; family Vibrionaceae; genus Vibrio. The sequence continues at coordinate 109,070 of NZ_LZFW01000013.1, read as the reverse complement.
CGGTAAACCCTGTATTGCGTGAAGGTAACTCAGATCGCCGTGCTCCTGCTTCTGTAAAAAACTACGCTAAGAAAAATCCACATTCAATGGGCGCTTGGTCTAAAGAGTCTAAGTCACACGTTGCGAGCATGGAGGGAAACGATTTCTTCGGTAGTGAAAAATCATTAACGACTGACGGAGCAACCGAGGTTCGTATCGAACTTCATGGTGACGATGGCAGTGTTCAACCTCTTAAATCTGCATTTGCTCTACAAGATAAAGAAATCATCGATACTTCTGTTTTAAATAAGAAAGCGTTAGTTGCCTTCTTTGAAAAAGAAATTGAAGAAGCGAAACAGCAAGACGTATTACTGTCATTGCATCTAAAAGCAACCATGATGAAAGTGTCTGATCCGGTCATCTTTGGTTACGCAGTTAAGGTGTACTATAAAGAAGTATTTGATCAATACGGTGCATTGTTTGATGAACTCGGTGTTGATGTGAATAACGGTCTTGGCGACGTTTACGCGAAGATTGAATCATTACCTGAAGCGAAAAAAGCTGAAATTATTGCTGCGCTCAATGCGGTTTATGAAACTCGCCCAGAACTGGCAATGGTTGACTCTGATCGTGGCATCACTAACTTGCATGTCCCATCTGATGTGATTGTTGACGCTTCTATGCCGGCGATGATTCGTACTTCTGGACAGATGTGGGGTCCAGACGGCAAGCCTAAAGATACTAAAGCAATGATTCCTGATCGTTGTTACGCTGGTGTTTATCAAGCAGTTATTGATTTCTGTAAAGAAAATGGTGCATTTGATCCGACGACGATGGGTAGTGTGCCAAACGTCGGTCTTATGGCGCAAAAAGCAGAAGAATATGGCTCTCATGATAAGACCTTTATTCTTTCTCAAGCGGGCACTGTTCGCGTTGTTGATGCAAACGACAAGGTACTTCTTGAGCAGTCAGTTGAGGAAGGTGACATCTTCCGCATGTGTCAGGTAAAAGATGCACCAATTCTAGATTGGATTAAACTTGCGGTTAACCGTTCTCGTCTGTCAAATACTCCAGCCGTATTCTGGCTTGATGCGAACCGCGCACATGATTCTGAACTGATTAAGAAAGTTGAAGCGTATTTACCTCAGTTTGATACTGACGGTTTAGATATTCGCGTATTGTCACCAGTAGACGCGACATTATTTACCCTTGCTCGTATTGCTAAGGGTGAAGATACTATTTCCGTTACTGGTAACGTATTGCGTGACTACCTAACGGATCTTTTCCCAATTTTAGAGCTAGGCACATCCGCTAAAATGCTGTCAATTGTACCGCTGATGAATGGCGGCGGTTTATTTGAAACTGGCGCTGGTGGCTCTGCGCCTAAGCATGTTCAACAAGTGGAAAAAGAAAACCATTTACGTTGGGATTCACTGGGTGAGTTCTTAGCTCTAGCGGCTTCTTTAGAGCACTTGAGTGAAGTGACTGGTAACGAGAAAGCACGTGTATTAGCGCAAACTCTTGATGCTGCAACGGGTAAGTTCTTAGATGAGAACAAATCCCCATCTCGCCGCGTAGGGGAGTTGGACAACCGTGGTAGCCATTACTACCTTGCAAGATTCTGGGCTGAAGCTTTGGCAAGTCAGAATAAGAATGCAGAGTTAGCTAGCCAATTTGCTGATATCGCTAAGACACTGGCAAGTAATGAAGTTGCCATTGTTGCTGAGTTGAATCAAGCACAAGGCGTTGCAGGAGACTTAGGTGGATATTATGCACTAGTCGATGCTGTTGCTTCTAAGCTGATGCGCCCAAGTGATACGTTGAACCAAATTATTGATAACGTGTAGTTAAACCCATCGTAGCAAGTAACGTATCAGTCTAGCTGATTAAAACACTTGATAACAAAAAGCCCCCAAGAGCAGTATTGTGCTGTTGGGGGCTTTTTTGATCCATATAGGGGATTAGTTAGGCCTGAAGAGCGCCTGTAGCCATTAGATAAATTGAAATAATAGAAAGTATAATGAGTATACGTTCAATCCATTTATCTGTGGTGGAATAGACTTTTTCACCCGCTTTGATTCGAGAAGAATGCTGGTATTTGAAAAATGGGATACCAATAGTGTACAAAATGGTTGCCATCAATTGATATTTAAGACCTGCAGCCGCAATTAGCCATGCACAAAATAGTGCCGCAACAGCCGATAATATGACATAGCCATAATTACGTTTTTCAAGACCAAGTTCTTTATGGTTGATTGAGATCTTCAATAAGTAGAGACAGCTAAGAAAATAACAAGGAAGCACCATAACTGAGGCGATGTTAATGGCTGCAAGGTAGACATTTTCAAACATGACGACCAGTAACACACAAAATTGCATAAAGATCGTCGAGACATTTAATGCCGCAACCGGAGCTTCATTCTTGTTAGTACGGCTAAAGAACTTAGGAAATTCGCCAACTTTACCCGCTTCATACGGTACTTCTGCTACTAGCATAGTCCAAGCAATCAATGCACCAAACACAGAGACCAGCACACAGATGTTCACCAGTAAATGCCCAAATGGACCGATAGCAACCGCTAACAAAGAGGCCGCAGACGGGTTAGAAAGCTGTGCAAGCTCTTGCTGAGGAAGAATACCAAACGATAAGATTGAGATTAGGCTGTACATGCTAATCGCAACTAAAAAACCAATTAACGTTGCTTTACCAATGTCCGATTTCTTACGAGCACGGCCTGATAATACAACCGCACCTTCTATCCCAACAAAGCACCACAAAGTCACCATCATTGTACTTTGGATTTGAGTCATTACTGAGCCCAAGTGTTGCTGCTCGCCCCAGACGTCAACGGACAGCTTTGCGGGTTCAAAGCTATACAAAATAATAGCGATGATAACGATCAAGCCAATGAGCTTACAAATTGTTGAGATGATGTTGATGAATGAAGAGCTTGCTGTGCCGCGTAATGCAATGGCATTCATTCCCCATAGTAGGGCAGAGCAAAGAGCGACAGTCTCAATACCATGTTGTAGTAATACTGGGAAAAATAAACCTAGTGAGTCATTGATCATGACCGCAAGGGCAACGTTGCCCATACAGCTCATTAACCAATAGCCCCAAGCAGAATGAAAGCCGATGTATTCGCCAAAACCTGCTTTTGCGTAAGAGAAAATACCTGAGTTGAGGTTAGGTTTGTGTTCTGCAAGGATTCTGAATGTTTGTACCAATAATAACATCCCAAGGCCAGTAATTAGCCAGGCTAACGCAACAGAGCCGATAGACGCTTGCTCTGCCATATTTTGCGGGATACTGAATATTCCGCTGCCAATCATAGAACCAAATACGATGGCAATTAAGCCCGCTAAACCGACAGAATTCTTTTTACTCATATTTTTATAAACCGTTTAATCGACATTACAGCGCTGTAATTTTGTCAAAATGAATGTTCAATAAGCAATTTATGAGCTTAATAGACGTAAATTGCCGTAAAGGAGCGGAATTATACTGATCGCTGATATGAATAAGTAGCATAAATCGGGGTTTGATATAAAAACTATCATTCCAATGTTGATCGGTTTAAAGCGGGAAGATAGGCCTAGAATTCCCAGTCGATAATCAACTGGGTGATATGCATAGTGTTATCTAATATTCCATAAAAAATGGATGAGGGATATCGCCCGGTTTGTTATGCTGATTTTATGAGTTGTAGGAGTTGTCTAATCTATGCAAAAAAACACGTTACTTACCTTATTTGGTATTGGCTTATTTGGTTGTAGCCAGTCTGATATGCCGATCGTAGAAGACGAATTCTCCTCTCATCAAAATCAACAAATCATTATTGTGCATGGTCTTGCTCGTAGTGCCTCCTCAATGGAAAAGATGTCCACTCGATTATCTAAACACGGCTATCAAGTGTGTGTGGTCGATTACTCAACCCTTGGACGTGCCTTAGATAAAACCCTACAAGACAGTACACAGCAGATTGATGAATGTATTGATCAGTTTGAGAGTCAGTTTGCCCAAGATAAAGGTAGCCGAATCCATTTTGTTGGGCATTCTCTTGGGGGGTTAGTGATTCGGGATTACCTGGCTAAAAAGCCAATGGTGACTCACTCATCTCACTTTGGTGAAGTAGTGTTTTTAGGGACGCCAAATAAAGGCAGTGACGTTGCCGATTTCTTTTCTAGTGTTAAGTTGCTGCCTTTAGCTGGAGGTACAGCGGCATCACTCACCACTAAATCTGATAGTTTACCAAACTCTTTACCTAACCCCGATTACCCATTTGGCGTGATTGCAGGGACTCACAGTTATCCCATTTTGAAGTACATGTTTGATAATTCAAACGATGGGCTAGTCTCGGTTGAGTCTACGCAATTGGAAGGGATGCAAGATTTTATTTCGGTGGATATAAAACATGACACATTACGCAGTGACCCATTAGTCACTGATTTAGTTGTGAGCTATTTGAATCAACGGCGCTTTACTAGTAGTGAAAACGCCGAAGTTATCGAATTCTAATATTGAGTTCTATAATAAAGAATTAGAGAACTTTCAATACGTCTTCCATTGCTAAGCGTGATTTTGGCAAGCTAGCATTATAATCTTCTTCTTTGTGATGGTAGCCAATAGCCAGAGCAACATCACAAACATAGCCATCTAATTCTTCTGCAAATGCCTCACCGATAAGCTCGCTATCGATACCTTCCATTGTAGTTGAATCGATACCTAATCTTGCCACAACGTGTAAAGTATTTCCTAATGCTAGGTAAGTTTGAGATTTGGTCCACGTAGCGTTATTGCCGGTTTTATCCGTGTTGAGATCCACAAAGGCAAACGCGCCAAATGCAGCTTCACGTTGCTCTTGTTGAGTACGACCGTCTTCGATGCCTTTATCGATTACTTTAGCGTAATCGTGTTTTGAATAACGAGGGTTATAGGCAAACAATATGATGTGCGATGCTGATTTTACGTGAGGTTGGTTAAACTGGAACTTGTTAGCAAAGGTATCGTGCATACGTTGCTTAGCTTCATCACTTTCAATGACGATGAATTTCCAAGGTTGAGAGTTGATAGATGAAGCAGATAAACGAATTGCTTCGTAGATGACGTCTAAATCTTGTTGCGGGATACGCTTTGATGTGTCGTAACGTTTTGCAGTGTAACGGTTTTCTAAATCAGTAATAATTGGATGAGTCATAATTTTGAACCTTCGTTAGTTGGAAGCGTGTGTCTCCACACTTTATCAAATGATTGGGTATATCAATCTAGCGTATTGGATTACAGATAGTAGATAAACCGCATTTTATGCAATTCACTTTCAAATACTATTTAACAATCATCAATGTAAAAGGATAATAAAGGACAAATTATGGATGAAGTTTGCGATCATATTGATGATCTCGCATAATCAGCAAAAATTCTCTTACAGGTGCACAATGAAAAGACTGGTTTTGTATGTGAAGGACAAATGCCCTCACTGTAAGGATGCGCAACGTTATTTAGACGCTAAAGGCTATAAATACCGACTAACCAATGCAAAAATGCAACGCGGTCGTAAAGAACTGGATGCAATCGGCGCGCGCTCGTTACCGGTACTCAAAATTGGTGATCAGTATATGGTGGGTTGGGAGCCTAAAAACTTTGAGCGTATGTATAAAGCGTAATTCTAGGTTCGATAAAGATTAGTTTCCAAAAATATTACATTGCCAAATATTGTATTTACAGTGAGTTTTGAAAGAATACTGTAAGACAGAAATGATAAAGGAAGTGAGAATGCTTCGCTATTCAGCTAAATACTTCGACAAAACATCAAAGATAGTTAAAAAACACAGACCAAACTCTGTGGTGACTTTGCAATTCTTCCAACGAGTGGATAATTCGATTCTTGGTGGTCTTAATGAGTCTCTTGAGCTTCTAAAGAAACAAACTGATACCTCAAAGTACGCTATTAAACATCGTAGTGAAGGCGACCTTATTAATAAAGGGGATATCGTTTTAGAGCTAGAAGGGCACTATTCTGACTTTGGTGAATACGAAGGCATTATTGATGGAATACTATCAAGAAGCACTTCATTGGCAACGAATGCATACCGAGTGATGCAAGTTGCCAACGGTAAAGATGTGATCTTTATGGGAGATAGAGCCGATCATTATCTGAATCAAGAACTTGATGGGTATGCGATTGCATTAGGTGGCATTCAGACTCAAGTTACAGATGCGCACGTTTCTCAGCATACCGGTAAAGCAGTGGGCACTGTCCCTCATGCTTTAATCCAAATGTTTGAGGGCGATCTTGTTGCTGCGCTGCATGCCTATCAAGACACTTTCCCTGACGAAGCATTAAGTGCTTTAGTCGATTTCAATAATGACGTCATTACCGACTCATTAAAGGCGCTTGAAGCCTTTGGTCAAGATCTAGTCTCTATACGAGTTGACACATCAGGCAATATGTCTGACGCGATGTTCGTTAATGATGAAGAGTTTGGTGTGACTCCTTTGATGATTAAGTCGTTAAGAGAAGCTTTGGACAAACATCAAGGACAGCACGTTAAGATCATTGTTTCGTCAGGATTCGATATTGATAAAATTGTACTGTTTGAAAAAGAAAAGACACCAGTAGATGTCTATGGCGTTGGTGCTTCACTTCTAAAAATAAACAACACTTTTACTGCCGATGCTGTTCGTATCAATGGTAAAGAAATTGCTAAAGTTGGCCGAGGTTATAAGCCGTTTTAGTTATTGATTATTATTTTTGAATCGCTTTCTTATTATTAATGGTCAATGAATATTGACCATTATGCTACAACCTGCCAACGATAATCTCTAAACAGTTGACTCCATCGCAGTCAATATTCATATGACCAATTATCATTTAAGATTGAAGATATTGGGATGTTCACCTTATAAATCGATATCGCGGCTATTAGTGATGCTTCCATTTGGTAATAATCTGTTGGGCAATCTCTTCCATATCTGTGCCTATGATATCTGGTGTTTGGTAGTGTGGATTATAAAAGGCGCTCAATCTCTCAATAAAGGCGGCTTTTAATCCGCAGCTTAATGCCCCATGTGTATCCCAGTCGTGAGTGGCGACTAAACAGATCTCACTTGGCGGTAAAGCCAACGTGTCTACAGCGTATTGATAAGCCTTAGCCGACGGTTTGAATGTCGCAGCACTTTCTACAGAAATGACATCATCAAAATATTCAATTAGATCTGCATTGGAGAGTTGTGATTGAAGCAATGCTGTGGATGAATTTGAAAAAGCGACCAGTTTAAACCCTGCTTGTTTTAATGCTGTAAGTGCCGGTTTTATATCATGGTGCGCCGGCAAGTTTGCCATGGTGCTGAGTATATCTGAGCAACCTTCATCTGAAAGAGGCTTGCCTAAGCGAGAGGCCAGTGAATGTAAACTGGCAAGCGCTAGGCTTTTAAAATCCGTTTTTACTTCCGTGACTAAGCAAACAGTCGATGAATGAAGTAGCATGGCAAACCATGTGTTCATGTAATGCTCATCAGCAAAATAGTGTAAAAATTTAGGTTTTAAAACACTTAAATCTAGCACCGTTTCGTTGATATCAAATAGGATTACTTGCGTTGGCATACTGATTTCCCATAGTGTTTATGCTCGGATATTCAGAGCTGATATTTAGAACGGATAATGAGTGAAAATATCGTCAATTTTTGTTTCTAATAGTGCTTTGTCATTGTTCATTTTAGCGAAGGTTCGCAAGCCTGCAATTTGAATTTGAAGATGACTGGCAAGGTTTTCTGGATCTTTATCTGCGTCGATTTCACCTAATGACTGAGCTTCTTGGATCAGTTTGGAAAATTCGTTACTAATTTCATTTAGGTGGTTTTTGGTCGTCTCAAGCAACTCTTGGTTTTCTTCGGTGAGTTCACCGATCGTTTTTGCCAGCATGCACATTCCATTTGGTGCATTATCTTGTGTATCGATGACTTGAGCTTTGACAAATGCTTGCAAAATTTCGCTAGGGGAGGTCAATTCATTTTTATAACGTTCGATGAGCGCCAAACCCATATCCGTATAATGTCTCAACGCTTCTTTAAATAACCCTTCCTTGCTACCAAAGGCTGAATAAATGCTGCCTGGTCGCATATCAATCTCATCTTGTAAATTACGCATTGATGTCGCATGAAAGCCTTTTTTCCAATAAAGATTGGTGGCCTTATCAATGACTTTCTGACGGTCAAATTTTGCTGTTTTAGCCATGCTGATGATCTCGATATTAAGGGTTGAACACTCGTTCAATTGTAAGTGGGGATCGTGGGTAGGTAAAGTTAAATATAGGATGGTTTTAATTAACTAAAGAGAAGACTCTTAACGTTTTGAACGGTCGTTCAAAATAATACTTGAGCGATCGTTCAAGTATGTTTATAGTTAATTCATTGACAGGGCATCCAGCACAATTGGGGTAACAACAATGAGCAAATTCAAATTCCATACCGTAGATAGCGCACCACAGCAGAGCAAGCCGATGCTAGAAGGCGCCGTTAAACAAATGGGCGCAGTACCGGGTTTATACGCGGCTATGGCGGAGTCTCCAGAAACGTTAAAAGCATACCAACAACTGCATCAGCAATTCACGGCAAGCTCTTTTGATGCGCAGGAACTGACCGTAGTTTGGCAAACCATTAATGTAGAACACGAATGTACATATTGTGTTCCTGCTCATACCGCAATTGCTAACTCAATGAATGTTGATCCTGAGCTAACACAAGCGCTACGCAATCAAGAGGCGATGCCGACGGAAAAATTACAAGCACTGCATGACTTTACTCTGGCAATGGTGCGTGAGCGTGGCAATGTCACTAGTGAGCAAATGACCGCGTTTTTTGCTGCCGGTTATGGTCAACAACAAGTCATGGAAGTGATTCTGGGTTTATCGCAAAAAGTGATTAGTAACTATGTTAACCATGTAGCCAAAACGCCAGTTGATCCTATGTTTGAGCAGTTTGCTTGGACTAAGTAATGAACTAATAATAAACAGAAATATCATTCAGGCTGATAAAATAGACTTTGTCTGAGTGATATTTTGAGAAGGGTGTGTTGTGATGAATAAGAAAATTAAGCTCGATATTATTTCTGATGTGGTATGCCCTTGGTGCATTGTCGGCTACAAATATCTTGAAGCGGCAATTAAAGAATTAGATTTACAAGAACGTGTCGAAATTGAATGGCAGCCGTTTGAATTAAATCCTGATATGCCAAGTGATGGCGAAAATCTGCGGGCTCATGTTGCACGTAAATATGGCGCTTCAGCAGAAGATAGCGATCAAGCTCGGGCACAAATTGCCAGTCGCGGTGCTGAATATGGTTTTAAGTTTGATTATTTTGCAGACATGAAAATGGTCAACACATTTGATGCGCACATTTTGCTAGAACACGCTAAGCAATTTGATTTGCAGACGGCGTTAAAGCTGCGCTTATTTTCAGCCTTTTTTACTGAGCATCAAGATATCTCAGATCGTCAGGTATTGCTGACAGAGGCCGCTAAAATTGGTTTATCCGTTGATTTAGCGCTATTTGCGAATGCTGATCTTCGAACTAAAGTAAAAGACACTGAAGCTCAATGGCAACAAATGGGTGTGGATAGCGTGCCAACTGTCGTTTTTAATCAGCAAAGTGCACTGACAGGTGCACATCCAAAAGAAACGTATATACAAGTTTTGACCGAGCTTATGGCGCAACAAAATAAAGATTAATATTATTGATAAATCAATCTGTGCGGTTTGACCATGCTCGGATTGTTTTTATTTCTTGTTCATTTATATCCAATGATTCTAAAAATTTTTGATGCCCATTGGGCTGCATGCTTTCAAATCTTCTATGCCAGTTTTTCATGTCTTCATCGTTAAGACCTGAGGCACGCATGACCTCTGTCCATTGTTGTTTGGTTAACTGTTCACTGTTGAGTAGAGGCTGATCTTGCAACAAAGCCATAATGGCACTTTGTTGTTTACGTAATGTCTTAATCTCTTGATCTAGCTGAGTAAATTGTTGCTTTAATATTTGCTCACGTAGTGGTTCATTGTGCTGCTTAAGTATCAGCCCAATGTCTTTAACCGAAACGCCAAAAGCTCGATATTCAGTGATTCTACTCAGTATTTCGACCGCTTTTTCACCATAGAGCCGATAACCATGACTAGTACGGCTTGTCGGCATTAATAACCCTTCACGCTCATAATATAAAATGGTCGTGCGCGATAGATTAAACTGCTGAGCAAGTTGGGTAACCGTGAGCATGATAATTCCTTGTTATGTCTCTTTTGACGTAATTTTTGTTTTGTAAATATAAGGCAATAGGGCACTTAAAATGATCATGATAGCCCCTAAAATCGCATATTGGTTAGGCACTTCAGAAAATAGATAGTAGCCAAATAATAATGAATAAATGATCTTTGTGTATTCAACATTGGCAATAATATTGGCTTGCCCATACTTGTAGGCACTCACACCAACCCATTGCGCTAGCGAAGAAATCACACCAACCAAAATAAGTAGGCTTAACTGTTCAAGATTAGGCCATTGCCAAGTATTTAATGCAGGTATTACGGCTAACAGCCCAACAAAAATAGCCTGATAAGCAAGTAAGGTTATTTTTGGTTCAACTTGAGCGACTTTGCGCACACAAATTACCGCAATAGCGGCGCCAAATGCGCCCAGAATACCACTAAAAATATAGAAAACATGGCTATTATCAAAACTGGGTTGCACGACTAACATGACACCAGCAAAGCCAACAATGATGGTAAATACTCTCTCTTTACTGATAATTTCATAAAGAAAAAATCGAGAAATAAGTGCAACAAACAGCACTTGAATAAAACCTAATGCAGTCGCATCGGCAAAAGGGATGTTGCTGACGGTTAAAAACCCACAGTAAAGGGCAATAAAAGCGCCGGTGATACGCATAACGTGCAGACCCTTGTGTGTGGGTTTAAGTAGCACCGATATGTTCTTCGTCATAGAAGGCAATAAAAGAAACACAAACACAACTTGGCGGAAAAATAGAATCTGAAAGGGATCGATATCTTTGCTGAGTGTTCTGACTAAAACTCCGACAAAAGTAAACATTGCCGTAGAGATCAGAGCCAGCAAAATGCCTTTTTGATTTGGCGTTAGCTTATTTTGACACTGTTGAAAGATGCTGCTTTGGAATATGAATGAAATTATGCTCTTAGATATCGTCACTCTTACCTCTTTATTTTTGACGACAATTGTCGTTATGAACTTGAAGTGAGGTAAATGTTAGAGCCTATACCTATAGACAGGTCAAGCGAGTAATAACGGAGTGTGCATATCTACGGGGCAGTAGGGCGAACGCATGAGTGAACACTTATCGACCAATCATGAACATCATCTCCACAAGACGCCGTGAAATCATCCTTGATGGCTTCATTGTGGCATCCATGCCACAAAGGCTTGTTCCGATAATGCACATGATTTTGTTCAAATAACGTTCGTGATCTCACCTTGTAAGGAGCAGTTGTTAAATTGCAGACACAATAAAGGAGGTATATATACCTCCTTTATTTTTTGATAGAGACATTTATGTCTAAAACACTGTTTACAAAGTATGGATTACTTCGCTAAATCTGTTTCTATTGGCACAACCGCACTAGCATGTGAACCTTTAGGGCCTTTCTCTACTTCATAATTGACAGTTTGACCCGCTTTTAATGTTCTGTAGCCATCCATCTGAATCGTTGAGTAGTGAGCGAAAATATCGCCGTCTTCACCTTCTGGGCAGATAAATCCAAATCCTTTGGCGTTGTTGAACCACTTAACAGTACCTGTTGCCATGCTTTACATCCTTATGCATTTTCTGCTTGTTGTGCGCTGTGTTCGTTACAGTTTCACTTCGTTATTGTGTAGGTTTGTGAAAATTGAATGCTGTTTACTATTGGGGACAATAGCGCGTCAATTTTTCATTCAAACAATAGAATAATGTAGACAAAGAATCATTTTCGTCAATACATAGACCGAGTTAATTTAACAGAATGTTAACTATAGGTCGATAATTAGACAAGTGCGACGTTTTTATCCTTAGTTTACGCGGTAATGGTTTGTGAATGATTTACCGGCTGAATAGCGGTGATTTACAGCAAATAGTGGCGGAATATTCACCGGTCGATAACGATAGCAATGTTTTATTTGCAGGGATACAATTGCTCTATTAGTCTCTTAAGTAGCAGTAATAAATTGTTGCGATTAAGAGTGATTGTTTTTTCTACAAAAGACGTAAAAATGAATGAGATTTATGAATGGGTGACTCCGGGTTTTGACTTGCTGGAGAAAGAAAAAACCGAAGTGAAACCACCCCCTATGTATCACGTTATTTTAAATAATGATGATTACACCCCGATGGATTTTGTTATTGAAATCCTTGAGCGCTTTTTTGGTATGGATGCCGATAGAGCCGCTCAAACCATGCTTCAGGTGCATTATGAGGGGAAAGCACGTTGTGGCACTTACACAGCTGAAGTAGCAGAAACAAAGGTTGCACAGGTTACATTGTACTCTGAGCAGGAAGAACACCCTTTGCTATGCACCATGGAAAGAGCATAACCATATTCGAATTACTATTAATGATGTGGTTGTTTTTGAAGTTTTAGGGAGGCCTGTATGCTAAACAAGGAACTAGAAACAAGTTTAAATGGCGCTTTTTCTCAAGCGCGAGATAAACAACATGAGTTTATGACGGTAGAGCATCTGCTGTTGGCGCTTCTAGACAACCAATCGGCTAATGAGGCTCTGAAAGCCTGTGGCGCAAATCTAGAAACTATCCGTCAAGAACTGGATACCTTTATTGAACAAACAACACCACTGATTGCTGTGGATGACGCAACCCGAGAAACTCAGCCAACATTGAGTTTTCAGCGTGTGTTACAACGTGCTGTTTTTCATGTGCAATCCTCAGGTCGAAATGAAGTCTCTGGTGCTAACGTGCTGGTGGCTATTTTTAGCGAACAAGAATCCCACGCCGCTTATCTATTGAAGAAAAATGACGTTAGCCGTTTAGATATTGTTAACTTCATTTCTCATGGTATTACTAAAACACCAAAAGACGACTCATCAGAATTGTTTGGTAATGCTGAAACAACGGAAGAAACCGCGCAACAAGAAGATCAGCTAGAAAATTTTGCCACTAATCTCAATGTTGTGGCTCGAAACGGCAATATCGACCCTTTGATTGGACGAGATCAAGAGCTTGAACGTACCATTCAAGTGCTGTGTCGTCGTCGCAAAAACAATCCTTTGTTGGTAGGTGAAGCAGGTGTTGGTAAAACGGCCATTGCTGAAGGTCTAGCATGGCGAATAGTGCAAGGTGACGTACCTGAGGTCATTGCAGATTCTGTGATCTATTCATTGGACATTGGTTCTTTACTTGCGGGTACTAAATACCGTGGTGATTTTGAGAAGCGTTTTAAGAACATTCTCAAGCAACTAGAAAAGCAAGATGAAGCGATTCTATTTATTGATGAGATCCATACCATTATTGGCGCAGGCGCGGCATCGGGTGGTCAAGTGGATGCGGCTAATCTAATTAAACCATTGCTGAGTAGCGGTAAACTACGTTGTATTGGTTCAACAACTTATCAAGAGTACAGCACCATTTTTGAAAAAGAGCGTGCGCTGTCTCGTCGCTTCCAAAAAATTGATGTAGTTGAACCTTCATTAGATGATACGACCAAGATTTTGATGGGATTGAAATCCAAGTACGAAGAGCATCATGAGGTGCGTTATACCAATAAAGCACTTCGTGCTGCGGTTGAGCTTTCGGCTAAATACATTAATGAACGTCACTTGCCTGATAAGGCCATTGATGTGATTGATGAAGCGGGTGCTAAGAGCCGACTTGTGCCAAGCAGTCGTCGTAAGAAAACCGTTGGGGTAGGGGATATCGAAGCTATGGTAGCTAAGATGGCTCGTATTCCAGAAAAATCAGTATCTTCTTCAGATAAAGACATCCTGAAAAATCTTGATCGCAAAATGAAGATGCTGGTATTTGGACAAGATCAGGCAATTGATGTGCTTAGTGAGTCGATTAAGTTATCACGAGCAGGATTGAGCGCTGAAAACAAACCAGTAGGTTCATTCTTGTTTGCCGGCCCAACAGGGGTAGGTAAAACGGAAGTCACCGCTCAGATGGCGAAACTGCTAGGTATTGAGCTACTACGCTTTGATATGTCTGAGTATGGCGAACGTCACTCTATCAGCCGCTTGATTGGCGCGCCTCCTGGCTACGTAGGGTACGATCAAGGTGGTTTGCTGACCGATGCAGTTATTAAACAGCCTCACTCTGTGGTGCTGCTTGATGAAATAGAGAAAGCACACCCAGATATCTTTAACTTGCTGTTGCAGGTGATGGATAACGGGACGCTGACGGACAATAACGGACGTAAGGCTGATTTTAGAAATGTGATTTTAGTGATGACGACCAATGCTGGTGTCGTTGAAACTGAGAAACAATCGATTGGTCTGATTCAGCAAGATCATGCACCTGATGCAATGGCTATTATCAAGCGCGTATTTACACCAGAGTTTCGTAATCGCCTAGATAATATTATTTGGTTTAACAGCTTAGATGAGCAAGTTATTCATCAAGTCGTGGATAAGTTTATTGTTGAGCTTCAGGCTCAGTTAGATTCTCGAGGCGTCTCTTTAGAAGTTTCCGATAATGCTCGCCATTGGTTGGCGGTTAAAGGCTACGATAAAGCGATGGGCGCAAGACCGATGTCTCGTATGATCCAAGAGAAGCTGAAGAAACCTTTAGCGAATGAGCTATTGTTTGGTGAGTTGGTGAATGGAGGCTCTGTGTCGGTTAATCTACAAGATGATGAACTGAACTTTCATTATGCCAATACTGAAGAAGAAGCGTTGCATCATTAATTGATGCCATTCTGAATAAGTTTGAGTTTGTAATGGCAGGCTCAAACTTATACTAATTACAGTAAGTCAATGATCAGAGGCTTACTGTGATTAGTATTACGGATTGGTCTTATAGAGCGTGCATAAAAAAACGGAGCTTAAGCTCCGTTTTTTTATGCATAGTTAACAGAGATATTAACGAGCACGGAAGACGATGCGGCCTTTGCTTAGGTCGTATGGAGTCATTTCTACTGTCACTTTATCGCCCGTTAAGATACGGATGTAGTTTTTACGCATTTTACCAGAGATGTGAGCAGTCACAACGTGACCGTTTTCTAGTTCAACACGGAACATAGTGTTTGGCAGAGTGTCTAGGACTGTGCCTTGCATCTCAATTACGTCTTCTTTAGCCATTGAATCCTCGATCAGAATAAGGGTAATCTCGGTAGCCTCATTAGCTACCTATTCGCATTGGGCGATATTCTACCCTTGCCACCGTTGATTTACTAGCTTTTGATGCGAATCAAATCGGACTTTATAATTCATCGCAGGACATTCATCGATTTGATAGCCCAAATATAGCCACTTTTTGCCCTGTGAGCGGGTATATTGAATTTGATATAACACTGACAGTGTCCCTAGCGATAGCGAGTGTTGCGGGCTATAAAAGGTGTAAAAAGCACTATTGGCATCGTTGAGTTGATCGGTCACGGCAATTGAGATGAGCTTTTCTTGCTCATAAATGTGTAAAAAGCCACTTGGAACCGTATTTGAATGAATAAATTTCTTAAAATCCATTTCATTAGGCGGGTACATACTGCCTTCAAAGTGCCTAATCTCGATATATTGACGATATAATTCAAACCAATGAGCGCTGATATCGTGAGTGACCTCCCAATGCATGTGCTTGGCTTTGTTCAGTAATCGTTTTTGACTTTTTGAGGCTCTGAACTGCTCTACATCAATTCGAATCGCAGTGCATTTATTGCAGCTTTCACAGTATGGGCGATAAATAGTCTCGCCACTGCGTCTAAAGCCATTGGCCAATAAAAGCTCATAACCTTGGCTTGACTGCAGTTCTTCATCCAAAGCGACCGCAACGCGTTCTTGCTGGTCTTTTAAATAGCTGCATGGGTGATTTTGAGTAAAGCCCACTTGAATTTGTTGTAACTCGGAATTCATTGGCTAAATCGCGTCCTTAATCTGGTATCAACTTAAATAGACAGGGTTTGAGGGAAGAAGCAGTGACTGACCATTGGCCGATCTCTATGTGATAAAAGATAGCCTTGAAATTCACTTCTGGGTATCTCTATTGCGCCTAATGACGCTAAATGAGGGTTCATTATTTGGCAATCAATCAGTTTGCCACCCTGTTTTACAAAGTGCTGAGTAAAATACCACAAGGCTATTTTTGAAGCGTTTGTTTTGATGCTGACCATCGACTCACCACAAAAGACACTGCCCACAGAGACCCCATATAGGCCGCCAATCAACTGTTCGTCTTGCCATACTTCGACTGAATGGCAATGTCCCGCTTTAGCCAGCATTTGGTAGGCATGCAACATTTCATCCGTTATCCAAGTTTCTTCATCAGGCCGAGTACTGGCGCAAAGGTCAATCAACTGGTCCGTTGCATGATTTATTGTGACCTTATAATTTTGTTTTTTCTGAAATTTAACCAAACTTTTCGATGGGGTAAATGTCTCAGGAATGAAGACGGCCCTTGGCGATGGGCTCCACCATAAAATAGGTTCACCATAGCTGTACCATGGAAAAATGCCTTGCCGATAAGCATTATGTAACCTTTCAGTGGATAAATCGCCACCAAATGCAAGTAACCCATTGGGTTTAGTCAATGCTAAACTTGGGTCAGGAAATTCGCTATTATCAGCGGTTAATTCGGAAAGATATAAGGTCATGAGACAATGAGAATACTAATTACACTTTTATTATTGTTTCCATTATTAACACAAGCGGCCTATCAAAGAAATACAGCGCGCCCGGTTAATAACGTTGTCTATGGTCATGTAGAGACCGTTCGCTATATTTCCCAGCAGCAAATTATCGACTCTAAAGCAAAGGGCTGGCAAACCTTATTAGGGGCGGTAGTCGGTGGTGTGATTGGTAATCAATTTGGTGATGGAACGGGAAGAGAGGTGGCGACAGCATTAGGCGCGGTCGCCGGTGCTGGCGTCGTGCAACATTATGGTCATCAGCAATATAAAGTTGAACATAAATTGGTCGAGCTATTGATTCGTACAGATGACGATCGCCTCATTGATGTGATTCAAGACATTGATCGAAACATGCTATTTTCAGCCTCTGATAGTGTCCGTATTCTCTATTTTGACAATGGCGTGCGAGTCGATTTACAACAATAAATTAAAATTATCCAATTTAGTGTCAATTCAGTCTGTTTTTCTGCGTTCAATTTCGATAATCTGAAATGATATTTAACATCATGATTTGGCATAAAATTGCTTTCAAGGAAAACAGTCAATGGAAAGCTTAACTCTACAACAAATATCAAAAGTGAATGGCGAAGTTAATCTGCCGGGTTCTAAGAGTGTTTCTAACCGTGTTTTGTTACTGGCAGCCTTAGCTCAAGGTACTACGCGTTTAACGAACCTACTCGACAGTGATGATATCCGTCACATGCTTAATGCGTTAAAACAGCTTGGGGTTTCATACCGTCTTTCAGAAGATAAGACCACCTGTGAAGTTGATGGCCTAGGCGGTGTATTTAATGCCCCTGATGCTTTAGAGCTGTTTCTAGGTAATGCGGGTACGGCGATGCGTCCTTTAGCCGCGGCATTATGTGCCAGTAAAGGTGAGTTTGTTCTTACCGGTGAGCCGCGCATGAAAGAGCGCCCAATCGGGCATTTAGTGACGGCACTTCGTGAGGCTGGAGCGGAAGTGACTTACCTAGAGAATGATGGATTTCCACCATTGAAAATTCAAGGTACTGGACTTAAATCTGGCGAAGTATCCATCGATGGTTCTATCTCTAGCCAGTTTTTGACCGCTTTTTTGATGAGTGCGCCACTTGCTGACGGTGATATTACGATTAATATTGATGGCGACTTAGTGTCTAAGCCGTATATCGATATCACATTGCACATCATGGAGCAGTTTGGTGTCAGTGTTGAAAATTATGACTACAAAAAATTTATTGTTCGTGGTGGTCAGCATTATGTTGCTCCCGGTGATTTCTTAGTTGAGGGTGATGCTTCATCGGCATCGTATTTCCTTGCGGCAGCGGCGATTGGTGGTGAAATCAAAGTCACGGGCATTGGTAAAGACAGCATTCAAGGCGATATTCAATTTGCTGATGCGCTGCAAGCAATGGGCGCTGAGATTGAGTGGGGCAGTGATTATATTATTGCGCGTAAAGGTGAGCTTAAAGCCGTAGATTTGGACTTTAATCATATTCCTGATGCGGCAATGACCATTGCGGTAGCGGCATTATTTGCAAAAGGCACAACGGCGATTCGTAATGTCTATAACTGGCGCGTGAAAGAAACTGACCGTTTAGCGGCTATGGCAACAGAGCTACGCAAAGTGGGTGCGACAGTGGAAGAGGGTGAGGATTACATTATTGTGACACCACCGGAACAAATCAATCACGCTGCGATAGATACTTATGATGATCATAGAATGGCGATGTGTTTCTCTTTGGTTGCATTTGGCTCTTCTGTCACGATTAATGACCCTAAGTGTACCTCTAAAACATTCCCAGATTACTTTGATAAGTTACTAGGACTGGTTACGGATAAGTAATTTATCTATTGAAATAAAAGCAAATAAAAACGGGCTCCTTAAATAGGAGCCCGTTTTTTTTGTTAGAAAAAGTAACTTAATGGTCTATTTACTTTTAGGTGCTTCTTCCAAGATTGCTTTGTTATGGCGCAGCATGGCTAAGATATCTTTGATGTAGTCATCAGAGCGCTCTGAGTAATTGCTAAGGCCATAAATCAACTGTTCAGCGGTTGGTGTTTTGTGCTGAGCTGTGATGTTGGCACGAAGCTCACGAAAGCCTGAGTACGCTTGGTTGGTATTGAGATTGTCTACATAAGCGGCAACAGAGTCGCCGACTGAGTTAAATGTTGCTACTTCATGAGTCATCCCAGCTTTACGTTGACTAGGTACAACACCACAGCCTTTTTTAAAGCACCATTGACCAAAAAAGTTATTCGCTTGTTTGGCAAATCGAGACGTTCCCCAACCACTTTCATTCGCTGCTTGAATAAGCACTAATTGCTCGGGAATAACATCAACGTGCACTAATAAAGTGTTCATTTCTTTCAAACTGAAATCTTTAATTTCTGTACGATATTGCGCGGCAATTTCAGAGAAAGTATCACGTTCAGATTGAGATAGAGTCTCTTTTTTAGCGAGCTTAGCTTTAAGTGCAACTAACGTATCTCGCTGTTGTTGAACAAAGGCGTTTTTCTTCTGTACATAAGGTTTTATAAAAGCAAAAAACTCACTTTTCTTTTGATGCACATCGGTTATTGCCGCAAAGTCAGGTAAAGGGACTGATTTAAAGCGTAGAGTGGAATTATTGCTTGCCATTCCAAAATGATAAAAAAGTGAAGCAGCTAAAATGATAGCAACACTACCAATAATAATTGCCCCATTTGTTGGTCTGTATTTTTTAAAGCTCACAAATTTTCCTTGTCTGAATATGCTAAAAGTGTGATATCGCTCATTATATGAAAAGGATAATCTGTTAGATATCAGTGTAACCTTATGTTTCGTGATTTAGTGAGTTTTAGATACGTCGAAGATTTGAAAATAACGTAAAAAAAGAGCCCCATTTTAGGAGCTCAATAGACGTTATTGTAGAGTAAATTCTTTAGACAGATGATGCGCTAAGTATTTGAACATATTGAAAACAGCGGTTGTAGTCGGAGTGGGTAAGCCGTTTTCATCAAGGAAGTAATCGCCTTTAAATATCAAGACATCTTCGTTTTCTATTACTGATGTTGCTCTCATCCCTTCTATATAGTCTGCGTGATCTTGGATGATGTTGTTTGCGATCAGTAATAGCTCAAACTCTGAAATCAGTTTTTTATCACTCATATTGTTACCTGTTGTTCTAGTCAATATTGGCGCTAAGTGTACATCGATAATTAAGCAAAACAACAGCAGATTCATGCAAAACAGTCTATCGTTTACGCAAAGCGTGCTGATTGATTTACGCACAAATAGTATCAAAATCGAAAAAATGGGTTGATTTTGTAAAATTATCGCTCAATAGTAAAAAAAGAATCAAAATTCGAGTTTGCATCTTTTGCGAACCAAAATATAGGACAGAACGTTCAGTTATGGGTAAGTCTCTTGTTATAGTGGAGTCACCAGCTAAGGCAAAAACAATTAATAAATACCTTGGTAAAGATTTCATTGTTAAATCCAGTGTTGGTCACGTACGTGATCTACCTACCGCGGGTCAATCCAGCGGTAAAAAGGCTACGCCTATATCCACCAAAGGATTGAGCGCAGAAGAAAAAGAACGCATTAAAAAAGAAAAAGCGAAAAAGTCGCTGATCAAAAAAATGGGTATCGACCCTTATCACAATTGGGAAGCCAATTATCAAATCTTGCCGGGTAAAGAGAAGGTCGTCGCTGAACTTCAAAAACTGGCAAAAGACGCTGACTACGTCTATCTCGCAACCGATTTGGACCGCGAAGGAGAAGCTATCGCATGGCACCTTCGTGAGATCATCGGCGGCGATGAAAAGCGATATAAACGTGTAGTCTTTAACGAAATCACCAAAAATGCCATTCAACAGGCATTTGAAACTCCGGGTGAATTAAATATTGATGGTGTAAATGCTCAACAAGCGCGTCGCTTTATGGACCGTGTTGTAGGATTTATGGTGTCACCGCTGTTATGGAAGAAAGTCGCTCGCGGATTATCTGCAGGGCGAGTTCAGTCTGTTGCAACAAAACTTGTTGTTGAGCGTGAACGTGAAATTAAAGCGTTTATTCCAGAAGAGTTCTGGGACATTCATGCTAATACGGTCACGCAAAGTGCAGCTGATTTTCGTCTGATAGTGGCGCAAAAAAATGGCACAGCCTTTAAACCAACTAACGAAACCGATACCAAAGCGGCATTGAGCTTGTTAGAAAAGGCCGAATACGAAGTTTGTAAACGTGAAGATCGCCCAACCAGAAGTAAGCCATCTGCTCCTTATATTACTTCGACTCTGCAACAAGCGGCGAGTACCCGACTAGGGTATGGCGTTAAAAAGACCATGATGTTAGCGCAGCGTTTGTATGAAGCGGGTTACATCACTTATATGCGTACTGACTCAACTAACTTGAGTAGTGAAGCGGTCGAAAATCTGCGCAGTTTCATTGGTAGCGAATACGGTGACAAGTATTTACCGGCTAAACCACTTGTTTACGGCAGCAAAGAGGGCGCTCAAGAGGCGCACGAAGCGATTCGTCCTTCTAGTGTAGATGTGCAAGAACCTGATCTGGTTGGCGTTGATAAGGACGCTCACAAGCTGTATGCGTTGATTTGGAATCAGTTTGTGGCTTGTCAGATGACACCCGCTCAATACGATTCGACAACCATTAGTGTGAAAGCTGCCGAATTTACGCTAAAAGCCAAAGGTCGAATTCTGAAGTTTGATGGTTGGACTCGTGTTCAACGCCCAATGGGTAAAAACGAAGATCAGATCCTGCCAGAAGTAAAACTAGGCGATACTCTTTCTCTAAAAGAGCTTGAGCCTAAGCAACACTTTACAAAACCAACGGCGCGCTTTACAGAAGCGGCTTTGGTAAAAGAGCTTGAAAAACGTGGTATTGGTCGTCCGTCAACGTATGCTTCTATCATTTCTACGATTCAAGATCGTGGCTATGTAAAAGTAGAACAACGTCGATTCTACGCTGAAAAAATGGGTGAGATTGTTTCGGACCGTTTGGATAACAGTTTCGTCGATTTAATGAACTACGACTTTACTGCGCGAATGGAACAAAAGCTTGACCAAATCGCAGAAGGTGAAGCAACTTGGACACAAGTCCTTGATCGTTTCTTTAAAGACTTCTCGACAGAACTTGAAACGGCTGAGCTTGATTCTGATCAAGGTGGTATGGAACAAAACCATATCGTTATGACGGATATCGAATGTCCAACTTGTTCTCGCCCAATGGGCATTAGAACCGCCTCTACCGGTGTTTTCTTAGGTTGTTCTGGTTATGCACTGCCACCAAAAGAGCGCTGTAAAACCACCATTAACCTAGGTGATGAAGACGGAATTATTAACGTCTTAGAGGAAGATCCAGAGACGGCGGCATTGCGCGCTAAGCGTCGTTGTCCAATCTGTGAAACGGCAATGGATGCTTATCTGATTGATGATAAGCGTAAGCTTCATGTGTGTGGTAATAACCCTAACTGTGAAGGTCATGTTGTCGAGTTCGGCGAGTTTAAAGTGAAGGGCTATGACGGCCCTGTGGTTGAGTGTGATAAATGTGGTTCTGATATGGTGTTGAAAAACGGCCGTTTTGGTAAGTACATGGATTGCACCAGCGAAGAGTGTAAAAATACGCGTAAGATTTTGCGTAATGGCGAAGTGGCTCCACCAAAAGAAGATCCAGTGCATCTTCCTGAATTACCTTGTACTCAGTCCGACGCGTATTTTGTATTACGTGACGGGGCATCAGGTCTATTCATGGCGGCCAGCAATTTCCCTAAATCTCGCGAGACTCGCGCTCCATTGGTTGAAGAGTTGGCTCGATTTAAAGAGAGATTATCACCTAAGTTCCAATACTTAGCGGATGCACCAACAGAGGACCCAGATGGAAGACCAACCGTTGTTCGCTTTAGTCGTAAGAGTAAAGAAAACTATGTTCGTTCAGAAATTGATGGCAAACCATCAGGTTGGACGGGTCTATTTATCGATGGTAAATGGGAAATCACAGATAAACGTAAGAAGCCTAAAGCAAAAGCTGAATAAGGTATTTTTTATCGTTTAACAATGAGAGTCAGTATCGCAGTTAGCGGTCTGGCTCTTTTTTGTTTATTATTTAATCATTCAGCATTAAAAAAAATGAGTTAACCGTTTGCGTTTTGCCGACGTATTGAAGGTCATATTTCTAACGTCTACAATTTCTACATCTATCCTCTCAGTTTTAGAATTTGAATGAAATTTCCTGGCCAGCGTAAATCAAAGCATTATTTTCCCGTTAATACTCGTGATCCTTTAGTCCCTAAAACAAAAACAGACGCGAGCATCAATCAAACTTACGTCGTGGGTGTTGACCAGACTTTGGTGGATATAGAGGCGAGAGTCTCTGATGACTTTATTGCCAAGTTCAATCTAAGCAAAGGCCATTCTTTGGTTATTGACGATCACACCGCAGAGTCGTTGTATAACGAGTTAAAACAACAGCAATTGATCAGTAATGAATACGCTGGTGGCACGATTGGTAATACCTTACATAACTACTCTGTATTAGCGGATGATAAGTCTGTTTTATTAGGCGTTATGAGCGCTGATATTAAGATTGGCAGTTATGGGTTTCGTTACTTGTGTAACACCTCAAGTCGAATGGATTTGAACTATCTGCAAGGGGTTGATGGCGCAATTGGACGTTGTTTTACTCTAATTTCTGACAATGGCGAGCGCACCTTTGCAATTAGTGAAGGCAAGATGAACCAACTCCATCCTGAAAGTATCCCTGAGTCTGTATTTAAAGAAGCGTCAGCGTTGGTACTGACATCTTACCTTGTACGCTGTAAAGATGGCGACCCTATGCCTAAAGCGACCATGAGAGCGGTAGAGTACGCGAAAAAGCATAATGTCCCTGTGGTCTTAACCTTAGGCACAAAGTTTGTGATTCAAGATGACCCGCAATTTTGGGTGGATTTCATTTCAGATCATGTTTCTGTCATTGCGATGAATGAAGAAGAAGCTGAAGCGTTAACTGGAGAGAGCGATCCATTGCTTGCGGCAGATAAAGTTCTTGATTGGGCCGATTTAGTATTGTGTACCGCAGGTCCTGTAGGGCTATTTATGGCTGGATATACCGAAGAATCAACAAAGCGTGAAACATCATTGCCTCTTTTACCAGGAGAGATTGCAGAGTTTAATCGTTATGAGTTTAGTCGTCCGGCTTTAAAATCCCAGTGTCGTACGCCATTAAAGGTCTATTCTCATATTGCACCTTATATGGGCGGGCCGGAAAAAATACAAAATACTAACGGGGCAGGGGATGCAGCGTTATCCGCTCTATTACATGATCTTTCAGCAAATAGTTTTCATAAACAAAACATCCCTAATTCAAGTAAACATGAATATGAATATTTAACGTATTCTTCTTTTTCTCAAGTCTGTAAATATTCTAATCGAGTGAGCTACGAAGTGTTAACACAACACTCTCCTCGACTATCAAAAGGATTGCCGGAAAGAGAAGATAGCTTAGAAGAAGCGTATTGGGAGAGATAATTGCTGTTTGCTTGTAGAATAAAGATAACAGACGCAATTAAATGTTGAGAGAGCAATACTAAGAATTCGGAGTGTAAGGCATTGTGGTGTAGCTTTGTCGTTACTTCACTATTTACTCAGCCGTATATTCTCGGCTGAAAAATTATCGTTTTATACAGAATATTCGCTTATAAATGTGGAACATTTGAGCTGATGTTGAATCCGTTTTTACATGTTGAAAACGTAGCATTAATTTGCGCAAATAAAAAAGCCCCTAATTTAGGGGCTTTTTAGTATCTAATGTAAATCTAATAAATGACTATTACGCTTTAATCAGAAAATCTTCTACAGATTTACCAGCATCAAGTTGAGTTTGAATTGCTGATGGAGTACGGCCTTGGCCTGTCCATGTTTTTTGCTCGCCATTTTCATTTACGTATTCGTATTTAGCTGGACGAGGTGCGCGTTTTGATTTTGCTTTATTTGATTTAGTTGAAGTGTCGCCTGCAACAGCAGCAACGAGTTCTTCAATATCAATACCTTCTTTTAGAAGTTGTTGTGCATATTCAGCAAGCTTTCTTTCTTTTTCTTCACGTACTGCGCGTTCTTCTGCTTCGTTTTCACGACGCTCTTCAACAACAGTTGTTAATTTATCAAGTGCTTCTTCTAGTTGCTCTAGAGTTAGGTCACGAGAAAAAGCGCGAAGGCTACGGATATTAAGGAGTGTTTTTGTGATTTCAGACATATTTGGATCCCATCAGATTAATATCGTCAATAAATATTGACTTAGCAACGTGCACCATCGTGCTACAGAGTAAATCGATTATATAAGAGCTAGTTGTATAATTAAATATAAATTAATTAAATTCAAGAAAATACTAGTGGGATTAATCATTACAGCAATAAATTTATAGTAAGTTTAAACAAAATTGTGTGTAAACAATTCAAGATTCGGCCTAATGATACATATAAATAATGTTTTAAATTACAATCAAATAGAGATAGGGGTCTACAAATGCATGATATATATTAATAAGTTATATTAAAATCATAGCTTTTGTAATGAGCTAATATGAATGGCGTGTTCGCTTTAACACTTGTATAAACTAAGATGGCTTTCTATTGCAATTCTATTTTATGTTAGTAAAATGCTCCGCTCCTAGAACACCTGGTAGCATATTAAAATGTATCAAAGTGTGATTTTTTAGGGTTGAGGTGCAATTATTATCAGTAGTTAGCAATAGGGTGATGCCGTTGTAATTGTTAATGAAAGGAATCGTTGCCGAAACAAGTGCTTTTATCATGAACATTTGTTGGGGTTATTTTCGAAAGAGATAACACTGCCATAGTCTATTGTGTTGTTAAACTATGGAGCGCTATTGTGGGAACCTATCTTTAGGTGGGTTGCTTATTCAACATCTAGTCGAATACCTATCTGCAGTAGATCTCTTACTAATTATATAAATTAAGAAGATCATGAATTTAACGGATTTTGCTTCATCTCCAATCTCTTTACTGCCTCCCTTATTGGCTTTAGGGTTGGCTATTATCTCTCGTCGAGTCCTCCTTTCCTTGGGGACCGGTATACTTTTAGGCGGTTTCCTTTTAGCAGATTATTCGTTTACCGGAGCTGCTAGCTACATTTTTAATACCGTTTATGGCGTATTTATTGAAGACGGTACTATCAATGCTTGGAATATGAGTATTGTCGGGTTTTTATTACTACTTGGCATGCTTACCGCTTTATTGACATTATCGGGTGGTACTCGCGCCTTTGCTCAGTGGGCACAAGAGCGTGTAAAAACCAAACGTGGTTCAAAACTATTAGCTGCCTTTCTTGGAGTATTTATCTTTATTGATGATTATTTCAATAGCTTAGCGGTAGGGGCGGTTGCGCGTCCGGTGACTGACCGTTTTTATGTCTCCCGAGCAAAATTGGCGTATATCTTAGATTCTACCGCCGCTCCAATGTGCGTACTCATGCCAGCATCAAGCTGGGGTGCCTATATTATGACCATTATAGGTGGAATATTAGTCAGCCATAACGTGACAGAATATTCAGCCTTTGGTGCTTACATTCGCCTTATCCCGATGAACTTCTACGCAGTATTTGCACTATTAATGGTGTTTGCTGTTGCGTGGTTCAAAATTGATGTTGGCGCAATGCGCGATCATGAAATCAAAGCGTCGCAAGGTCGAGGTTTTGATAATGATAAAGACGGTAATGAAGTTGATCTTATCGATGAAGATCTAAATATTGAGCAAAGTTCAAGTGGCTGCATTGCCGATCTTGTGTTGCCTATTTTTGCACTTATTATCGCAACGGTTGGTGCAATGATGTATACCGGCGGAGCAGCATTAGTCGATGTTGGTATGCCATTTACCGTGCTTGGTGCGTTTGAGAATACGGATGTGGGTACTTCTCTCATCTATGGTGGTCTGGTTGGTATGACTGTTGCGTTAGGAACCGTACTACGCCAAGGTTTACCTCTACCAAAAATTGGTCATGCATTATGGGTTGGCCTTAAATCAATGTTTGGTGCCATCCTTATTCTGATTTTTGCTTGGTCTATCGGCAGTGTGATTGGCGATATGAAAACAGGATCGTATTTATCCTCTTTAGCGCAAGTTGCAAATATTGATGCGGGTTGGTTACCGGTTATTTTGTTCCTACTGGCAGGCATTATGGCATTTTCAACGGGAACCTCTTGGGGAACGTTTGGCATCATGTTACCTATTGCAGGTGATATGGCTGCGTCTACGGATATCGCTCTTATGTTACCTATGTTAGGGGCAGTATTAGCAGGTTCGGTATTTGGTGATCACTGTTCTCCAATTTCCGATACCACAATTTTGTCTTCAACCGGCGCACGCTGTAATCATATTGACCATGTATCAACACAGTTACCATACGCATTATCAGTGGCGCTTATATCTTGTGTTGGCTTTATTGTTTTGGGAATGACGGATTCAGTGTTGATTTCTTTTGCGGCCGCGAGTGGCGCATTTGTGGCGGTATGTTTTGTACTATCAATTCTGTCGAAGAGTAAGCTGACTTGCCAGAAAGGCTAGCGGGCACAAAACATCATTAAACGATTGAAAGGGAGCTTAGCTCCCTTTTTTACATCCAAAAATGATGACTTTAAGTCTGATACCAATCGTAGTAAATCTCTGATCAGCCTAGCTGGTTAAAACACTTGATAACCGCGTTGAAATTTTTGATTGTAGAATAACTACTTATCAAAAATATTCGCCTTGTTCTCAAGTGTTTTTCCTGCGCTATTTCTGATCATTTACTTACTGTGATTGGTATGAATCCTTGGCTTAGGTAAAAGAAGGTTTGTTAGCAATGGCAAGAGGAATAAGAAAAATAACTCTGAAAACGAATTTTTCACCATTTAACGGTTGCAAAATATTTACCGCTTGGTTAGTGTGTTTGTAAGCCAATTGAATAAGCCTTAAAAAACATGCGCCAACAAGATATGAAAATTCATCATCACCATCATCGCCTATATTAATCTTTCGGGTGAGTTGCGCGTACCCGGGAGATACAGCTCTCGGTGGTTAAATCAATCAATACAGATTTAAACCCTTGGGAGCTAAGCCCCAAGGGTTTTTTCATTTTATACGTTTATTAATTTAGAACATCAGCAAAGGGAATCTGCAATGCAAACACAACGTCTAAGAATTGCTATTCAGAAAAAAGGTCGACTGAGTAAAGAGTGTCAGGAATTATTGAAAAAAAGTGGTGTTAAATTCAACATCATGGGTGAGCGTTTGGTTGCTCATTCTTTAAATACTCCTATCGATCTGTTGCTAGTTAGAGATGACGATATCCCAGGCCTAATTATGGATGGCGTGGTTGATTTAGGTTTTATCGGAGAAAATGAACTAGAAGAAGTTCGTCTTGATCGTAAAGCTAAAGGTGAACCGCATCAGTTTAAATCTTTACGTCGTTTGGATTTTGGTACATGTCGCCTTTCTATCGCGGTTGATAAAGAGTTGGACTATGCCGGTCCTCAAGATCTTGCTGGTAAACGTATCGCAACAAGTTATCCGCACCTACTTAAAGCGTATATGGATGAGCAAGGTATCGACTTTAGTACTTGTATGCTTACTGGTTCAGTCGAAGTGGCTCCTCGCGCAGGGCTTGCCGATGGTATTGCTGATTTGGTTTCAACCGGAGCCACGCTAGAAGCGAACGGTCTAAAAGAAGCCGAAGTTATTTTCCGCTCTAAAGCTACGCTTATTCAGCGTAATGGCGAGTTTGACCAAGAGAAATTGGATCTTATCGATAAGCTACTGACTCGCATGCAAGGTGTACAGCAAGCTAAAGAATCTAAGTACATCATGCTGCACGCACCTCTTGATAAATTAGACGAAGTAACAGCGCTATTGCCAGGGGCAGAAGATCCAACGGTATTACCTCTTTCTACAGATAAATCAAAAGCGGCAATCCACCTTGTTAGCTCTGAGAATCTATTCTGGGAAACGATGGAACAGTTAAAAGAACTAGGAGCAAGTTCAATCCTAGTTCTACCTATTGAAAAAATGATGGAGTAAATGATGAGAACGGTAACTTGGGAATCATTAAGTGCAGAGCAACAAAGCGCGGTACTTCAACGACCAGCGGTAACTGATGGCGCTAATATTACGGCTGCGGTTTCAGCAGTATTAAATCAGGTAAAAAAAGAAGGGGACAAGGCACTACTTGACCTGACTGAAAAGTTTGATGGTGTACGTCCTGAGAATATTCGTGTATCAAATGATGAGATTGAATCTGCATCAGCGCGTTTGTCTGACGAAATGAAAGCAGCACTTAACCAAGCTTACAGTAATATTTCTAAGTTCCACCAAGCTCAAAAGCCTGCGCCATTAAAGGTTGAAACACAGCCGGGTGTGGTATGTGAATTGGTAACACGTCCAATTAATACTGTTGGACTGTATATTCCAGGTGGCAGTGCGCCATTACCTTCAACCGTATTGATGCTTGGCGTACCTTCGCAAATCGCCGGTTGTAATAAAGTGGTTCTTTGTTCACCACCACCGATTGCTGACGAAATCCTGTATGTGGCTAAGTTATGTAATATTGATGAAGTGTATAACCTGGGTGGCGGTCAAGCGATTGGCGCGATGGCTTATGGCACTGATACAGTGGCTAAAGTAGACAAAATTTTCGGTCCTGGTAATGCGTATGTTACCGAAGCGAAGCGTCAAGTGAGTAATGAGTTTGGCGGCGCGGCTATTGATATGCCTGCCGGCCCTTCAGAAGTGATGGTGATTGCCGATGAAACTGCCGATGCTGATTTTGTGGCGGCTGACTTACTGAGCCAAGCCGAGCACGGTCCTGATTCTCAAGTTGTGTTGGTGACGCCATCAGTTCTTATTGCAGATAAAGTGACCGATGCTGTTCAAAAGCAATTGGCGCAATTATCTCGTAAAGACATCGCTCAGCAAGCGTTAGCATCTAGCCTAATTGTGATTTCAGAGTCTTTGACTCAATCTGTTGCGATTTCTAATTACTACGGTCCTGAGCACTTAATTGTTCAAACTCGTAACCCAAGAGAGTTGCTACCGCTACTGGATAATGCGGGTTCAATTTTCCTTGGTGAATGGTCTCCTGAATCAGTAGGTGATTACGCGTCAGGTACTAACCATGTGTTACCGACTTATGGCTACACTCGCACTTGCTCAAGTTTAGGTTTAGCCGACTTTAGTAAGCGTATGACAGTACAAGAGCTTAGCGCTGATGGTTTATCTGCTCTAGCACCAACGGTTGTTACGATGGCAGAAGCCGAAGGTCTTGATGCGCATAAACGCGCCGTGACTATTCGAGTGGAAAAACTATCAGCCATTAAGTAGGAAAGCAGTAGACATGGAAAAGTTAGCTCGTAAACAAGTTCAGGCACTGACCCCTTATTTGTCTGCACGTCGAATCGGTGGCAGTGGTGACGTTTGGCTTAATGCCAATGAATCGCCTTTTGATAATGCGTACACGATTGAAGCATCTCGCTTAAATCGTTATAGCGACTGTCAGCCACCTCAACTTATTAACGCCTACGCCTCTTATGCAGGCGTTACGCCAGAGCAAGTATTGACGTCTCGCGGCGCAGATGAAGGTATCGAGCTTTTAGTTCGTGCCTTTTGTGAGCCGGGTGAGGATGCCATTATCTATTGTCCTCCCACTTATGGCATGTATGCCATAAGTGCTGAAACCATCGGTGTTGAGCGTAAAGTTGTGCCGTTAACCGATGAGTGGCAGTTAGATTTAGCGGCTATTGAACGCAATTTAGATAACAGCAAATTAGTGTTTGTTTGCTCACCTAATAATCCGACCGGTAATTTGATTAAGCGTGAGGATATTATTTCCCTGCTTGAAATGACCAAAGATAAAGCCATCGTGGTAATGGATGAGGCGTATATCGATTTTTGCCCAGAAGCGTCAACAGTCGACTTATTAAAAGATTATCCCAACTTAGCTATTTTACGCACAATGTCTAAAGCCTTTGCTTTGGCAGGGCTACGTTGTGGTTTTACTTTAGCCAATCAAGAGCTTATTCAAGTTTTATTAAAGGTTATTGCACCTTACCCAGTCCCTGTGCCTGTCGCGGATATTGCTTCTCAAGCTTTATCTAAAGAGGGGCTTGAGCGAGCAACCAAGCAAATTACCACCTTGAATACTCATCGTGGCTATATCGAGACTGAGCTTCAAAAGTTGGCGAATGTCACCGTTTATGCCGGTTTTGGTAACTACTTACTAGTTCGCTTTGCGGATGGTGATGCGCTATTTAAAGCCGCGTGGGATGCAGGTATTATTTTACGTAACTCTCCAATTAAAGACTGTGTACGCATTAGTATTGGCAGCCTTGAAGAGTGCAACAAAACACTGGAATTTATTAAGCAACAATTGGCTCAATCTGCAGCGTAGGACGCCGAATTACAATAAGGAATAATAATGAGCACAGCCCAAAAGATTTTATTTATCGACCGTGACGGCACTTTAATTGTTGAGCCACCGGTAGATTTTCAAGTTGATCGATTAGACAAACTGCAATTTGAGCCACTAGTGATTCCTAGTTTATTGGCTCTGCAAGACGCAGGTTACCGTTTGGTCATGGTGACAAACCAAGATGGTCTTGGCACAGATAGCTATCCTCAAGCCGATTTTGATGCCCCGCATGACTTAATGATGCACATTTTTGAATCTCAAGGTGTTCATTTTGATGAAGTCTTGATTTGCCCACACTTTAATGAAGATAACTGTTCTTGTCGCAAGCCAAAATTAGGTTTGGTTCGTGAGTACCTGCAAGCAGGTCGAGTCGACTTTAAAACCTCTGCGGTTATTGGCGATCGTTTAACCGATCTTCAACTAGCAGAGAACATGGCAATTCAAGGTATTCAATACAACCCTCAAAGCTTGGATTGGCCAGCCATTGTCAAAAGACTGACCACTAACCCACGCACAGCAGAAGTGATTCGCACTACCAAAGAAACGGACATTCGTGTTGCGGTCAATCTTGATGAAATCGGCGGTAATAAGATTGAAACGGGTCTTGGCTTTTTTGACCACATGCTTGACCAAATCGCCACACACGGCGGTTTTCAGCTGAAACTTTCTGTTGATGGCGATCTGCACATTGATGATCACCACACTGTAGAAGATACCGCGCTTGCGCTTGGACAGGCGTTAAAAGAAGCCTTGGGTGATAAGCGTGGCATTGGTCGATTTGGCTTTAGCTTGCCGATGGATGAGTGTCTGGCGCAATGTTGTCTTGATTTGTCCGGTCGTGCCTATCTAAAATTTGATGCCAAATTTAGCCGTGAAGAAGTAGGCGGATTTTCTACAGAAATGGCGGTGCATTTCTTCCGTTCATTAGCCGATGGCATGGCGTGTACATTGCACCTGTCTTCTGTCGGTGATAACGATCACCACATTATTGAAAGTCTATTTAAAGCGTTTGGCCGCACTTTGCGCCAAGCGATTAAGGTTGAAGGCACTGAGCTACCGAGTAGCAAGGGAATGTTGTAAGGAGTTAGTGTGGAAAATCAATCACAAACCGTGGTAATTATTGATACTGGATGCGCTAATGTGTCGTCAGTTCGTTTTGCTATAGAGCGTCTAGGTTTTGATGTCAGCATCTCTAAAGATCCTGAGGTTGTTCTTGGGGCCGATAAGCTGTTTTTGCCCGGTGTTGGCACAGCCAGTGAAGCGATGCGTAACTTACAAGAGCGCAATTTAATTGAGCTTGTTAAGCGCGTAGAAAAACCCATGCTGGGCATTTGCTTAGGTATGCAGTTGCTTGGCAAATTATCTGAAGAAAAAGGCCAAAAAGCCGATGAGATTGTTCCTTGTCTTGGCTTGTGTGACGGAGAGGTTCGCAAGCTAGATAGCAAGGACTTACCACTGCCACATATGGGGTGGAATACAGTTTCAGCCACGGCAGGGCATCCGCTATTTAAAGGCATTGAATCGGGCGAGTACTTCTACTTTGTGCACAGCTTTGCGATGCCAGAAGGCGACTATACGATTGCAAGCTGTGATTACGGCAGTCGTTTTAGCGCAGCCATTCAAAGTGGTAATTACTATGGGGTGCAATTTCACCCAGAACGCTCTTCAAAAGCGGGCTCACAATTAATTAAAAACTTTTTAGAGCTGTAGCTCAAATATCAGACTTTAGGGACAAGACGTGATTATTCCAGCATTAGATTTAATTGAAGGTCAAGTTGTTAGATTGTATCAAGGCGATTATGGTCAGGTAACTGAATATAAAGTAGACCCTGCTGAGCAGTTTAATTTATACCATCAAGCGGGCGCAAATTGGCTGCATTTGGTGGATTTAACGGGCGCTAAAGATACCACCGCTCGTCAGTTAGACTTGATTGGCAAGCTACTAAAAAGTACCCCTGCTAATATTCAAATTGGCGGCGGCGTGCGAACTGAGCAAGATGTGATTGACTTGCTTGATGCTGGCGCTGAGCGTGTCGTAGTGGGTTCAACAGCGGTTAAGCAACCTGAGCTTGTCAAAGGCTGGATGGAAAAATACGGCCCTGAACATATTGTTTTAGCTCTGGATGTGAATATTGATAGCGAAGGCAAGCGTCACGTTGCCGTTTCGGGCTGGCAAGAAGATTCGGGCGTGACTATCGAAGCGCTATTGGATGATTTTCTGACCGTCGGCCTAAAGCATGTACTGTGTACCGATATTTCAAAAGACGGCACATTGACAGGCTCTAACGTTGAGCTGTACGTCGATCTTTGCCAGCTTTACCCACAAGTACACTTTCAATCTTCAGGCGGCATTGGCAGCTTGAGTGATATTGAAGCACTAAAGGGCAGTGGTGTACGCGGCGTGATTGTCGGTCGTGCATTACTGGACGGTAAGTTTACCGCTGAGCAAGCATTTGCAAGCTGGAAATCGTAGCAGTAAA
Source organism: Vibrio sp. UCD-FRSSP16_30 (assembly GCF_001676025.1). Taxonomy (GTDB): domain Bacteria; phylum Pseudomonadota; class Gammaproteobacteria; order Enterobacterales; family Vibrionaceae; genus Vibrio. The sequence goes on along the minus strand of NZ_LZFW01000013.1, from coordinate 75,328 downwards.
TAGATTTAGCTTTTAAAAGGATTGAAGGTGTTATGTTAGCAAAGCGAATAATTCCTTGTTTAGATGTACGAGACGGACAGGTTGTTAAAGGTGTTCAGTTTCGTAACCATGAAATCATTGGTGATATCGTTCCTCTAGCTCAGCGTTATGCTGAAGAGGGCGCCGATGAGTTGGTATTTTATGATATTACCGCTTCAAGTGACGGTAGAGTGGTAGATAAAAGCTGGGTTGCTCGCGTAGCCGAAGTGATTGATATCCCATTCTGTGTTGCTGGTGGCATAAAAACAGCCGAAGATGCCTCACGCATTTTAGAGTTTGGTGCTGATAAAGTGTCAATTAACTCACCGGCGCTGGCTAACCCTGAGTTAATTACTCACTTAGCCGATAAGTTTGGCGTGCAATGCATTGTGGTGGGTATTGATTCTTACTTTGATAAAGAAACCGGTAAGTATCAGGTTTATCAGTTTACGGGTGACGAAGCGCGCACTAAAGCAACGCAATGGGAAACGAAAGACTGGGTGCAGGAAGTTCAGCGTCGCGGAGCCGGTGAGATTGTATTAAACATGATGAACCAAGATGGCGTTCGTAATGGCTATGATACTACACAGCTGAATATGGTTCGTGAAGTGTGTAAAGTGCCTTTGATTGCATCAGGCGGAGCCGGCGCAATGGAGCATTTTGCGCAAGTATTTAATGAAACTAATGTAGATGGTGCTTTAGCTGCCTCTGTATTCCACAAACAAATCATCAATATTGGTGAGCTAAAACAGTACCTTAAAACCCAAGCAGTCGAGGTGAGAATATGAGTTTTACAGTAAGTGAGCTAACAACGTTAGCAGAAAGAATTGATTGGGATAAGGTTGATGGTTTAGTGCCAGCAATCGTACAGGATTTTACCTCTAGCCAAGTGTTGATGATGGGCTATATGACGCCTGAAGCACTGCAAAAATCAGGTGAAACTGGGTTAGTTACGTTCTTCTCTCGCACTAAACAGCGCTTGTGGACTAAAGGTGAAACCTCAGGTAATGGTCTACGACTAAAAAACATTGCTTTAGATTGTGATAACGACACCTTGTTGGTAAAAGTTGAGCCTGTCGGCCCTACTTGTCATACGGGCACAACTACCTGTTGGGACGCTGATAAGCAAGAAGAGTCGCAAATGGTTTGGCTTCATCAGCTTGAAACTTTGCTGGGCGAGCGTAAGTTTGCCGATCCTGATTCTTCCTATACTGCCAGTTTGTATGCCCGTGGCACCAAACGTATTTCGCAGAAAGTGGGCGAAGAAGGCGTTGAAGTCGCGCTTGCGGCGACGTCGGGTGATAAGGCGGAATTAGTGTGTGAGTCTGCTGATCTTATCTATCACTTGCTTGTGTTGCTAAACGATCAAGAGCTGTCTTTAAATGATGTGGTCAACAAACTAAAAGAACGTCATAAATAGACCCGCTTTCTAGGTTATTAAGATAAGTTATTAAGATAGCTTATTGAGAGAGTTTATTGAGATACGTTACAGAGGAGGCCACTGTTTAATTCAGTGGCTTTTTTATACAATAACAGTAAGTAAATGTTCAACTAGGCTGAACAGAGATTTACTATGATTGGTATGATTTACGCGCCGCAGCACTTTTTGTATTTTTTGCCACTGCCGCATGCACAAGGATCATTGCGCCCAACCGCTGGTTTTTTTACCGCAAGAGGGTAGTCATACATCTCACCATCAATATAAAACCATTGTCCTTCTTCTTTTAAAAATCGCGACTTCTCAGTAAAGCTATATTGGCGTTTATCTTCGATAAAATAGGCATTAAAGGTGACAAAACCTTCGTTGTCATGACTGCCTTGTGCGCTTTCTACTACTTCTAATTTAGTCCACTCTCCATGTACTGACTCTGCAATAGCATCGGCTTCTGCTTGGGCATTACAATTAGGATGGTAAGTATCAATGACAAATTGGACTAGGTCGAGTTCGTGGGCACAGTAACGCGCACGCATGAGTTGCTCAGGTTGCAGGGCATTTCGAGGGTCTAAGTGGATTGGTTGACAGCAATCTTTATAAAGTTTCTTGCTATGACAACGGCAAGCAGACGTAGCGATACTATTCATAGATGGGCTTTAATTAACAAAATTTTGTTGATTATACACCCATTAGTTAAATTTATTGACTGCGATTCACTTTAGAAAAGGCAATGAACTGATGATAGGGGGATGCTTCAATCTCATTGGCTACTAAGGTATCTGGTAGGGTAATCGCATCGGCTTCTGGAAATTGAGTATGATGGATTTGTTTATGCAGTTTATAGTAGTGAATAGGGTAACTGTCGTTGAGTATTTGTTTTTTGAGTAATTCTGGTTTTGCTAGGTAGTAGCCTTGAAAACGGTGGAACCCAAATCTAAGCGCTTGTTGATATTGATCATAATCTTCAATTTTTTCAGCGACATACACAATGTCAAATTCGCTATGTGATTGCATGAAGGCATAGGAATCTTCAAGAGAATACAACTGAATATCAAACTTAATGATCGAGATAAAAGGCAGCACCGGCTCCCAGAGTTCTGAAGGTATAAAATCATCAAGAGCGATTTTATAACCGCGTAAGTGCAGATCTTTTATGGCACTAATTAATGCAGGACTTGGAGAATCTCCCTCTAAAACTTCAATGATTAAGTGCTCAGGAGGAAGGCATAAAGGTAGACCTTGAATAATGCTGTCGTGGGTAAAATTGATATAAGCATCAACCCCTTTTAGCAATCGATGTGATTCATCAAGTAATAAATCGACCAAAATTGAACAAGTGGCATATTCCCCATTGATTTTAGGGCATCGATTTAATGGGCTATTTCTATACAGCAACTCAAAGGCGACGGTATTACCATTTCGGTCTGAGATCGGTTGGCGTGCAATATAAGAGCTATACACAAAAAAAGTCGTCATTCATAAGGGGTACATTCAATATATCGGTTATCAGGTCACTTTTAATTGTGATAAATCAAAAGTGTTGTTGGATGAAGCCATATCACTCACTAAATGGATGATTGTACAGGCGAGTGCTTTGTTGTGTTACTTCAAGTATTGAGGCTTGGGTATACCAGTCACCTAACACAATGCGTTTTTTTCCCTGATCCAGATTATGAATGTTAGGGCGGTGAGTATGTCCATGAATCATGTTTTGCGCATGGTGTCTTTGCATTGCATCCATAACCGCATCTTGGTTCACATCCATAATGTCGTAAGATTTAGTTTGTTTTTGGCTATTGGCATTGTTTTGTACTTTCTTGACCAGTTTACGACGAAAAGAAAGGGGAATGCGGTTATACAACCATTGCAGCCATGGCATGTGCATTTTTTGACGAAATTTTTGATATTTTACATCATCGGTACAAAGAGTATCACCGTGTAAAAGCAGTGTCGGAATGCCGTACAGATCAATTAATGTTTCATCGCCAAGCAGTGTCGCACCACTTTTTTTCTCAAATTTCTTGCCAACCAGAAAGTCTCTATTGCCTTGAGTAAAAAAGCAAGGCGTGCCCGAATCGACTAAAGTTCGGATTTCATTCATCACTGTTTTGTTTAGTGGGCAATCATCATCGTCACCAACCCAAAACTCAAATAAGTCACCCAGAATATAGACAGCATCCGCGTTAGGTGCGTCTTCACGCATAAAACGAATAAAAGCTTCAGTCATTGCATGGTGGGAAGGCGTTAGGTGAAGATCGGAGATAAACAGTGTGCGCATCGGCATGGGTTCCATTTAGGTTAAAAAACCGCTTCAAATAGAATTTAAAGCGGTTTGTAATGCATTACTCAGCGATTGTTGCGCTAGTAATGATAACTTCTTCTAAAGGAACGTCTTGGTGCATGCCCATGCTACCAGTGCTCACGCCTTTAATTTTGTTTACAACGTCCATGCCGTCAGTCACTTTACCAAATACACAGTAACCCCAACCATTCATGTCTTCTGATTTAAAATCCAAGAAAGTGTTGTTGTTGATGTTGATAAAGAACTGTGAACTCGCTGAATGCGGTTCCATAGTACGTGCCATTGCGATTGTACCAACCGCATTGCTAAGACCGTTGCTTGCTTCGTTTTTAATGGTATCGCGAGTTGGTTTTTCGCGTAGACCAGACGTCATACCGCCGCCTTGGATCATAAAGCCATCGATAACACGGTGGAACAAAGTGTTGTCGTAGAAACCATCTTTACAATACTGAACAAAATTTGCTGCTGTAATTGGAGCAAGTTCGTGGTTCAGTTCTAGTGTGATGTCACCGTGATTGGTGTGAAGGGTGATCATAAGAGCGTCCTTAACGTTTTTAATAGAGAGATCGCCTCAAATTCTAACCAAACTGTCAGCACAATCAACCGCTAACCGAGTTTTATGTTACTTATGTAGTTATGTGTTGGTATACTAGCCACATTATTTCCACTTGTAGAAGTTAAAGCTGAAGAAATGCTCAAGATATACAATACGCTGACGCGCCAAAAAGAAGAATTCAAACCCATCAATGCAAAGAAAGTTGGAATGTATGTGTGTGGAGTGACGATTTATGACTTATGTCATATTGGTCATGGTCGTACATTTGTTTCTTTTGATGTCGTGTCACGCTATCTGAGATATCTTGGCTATGATTTAACTTTTGTTCGTAATATCACCGATATCGATGACAAAATCATTAAGCGTGCAGCTGAGAACAATGAAACCTGCGAAGTGCTTACAGAGCGTCTAATCGCTGAAATGCATGCTGATTTTGATGCATTGAATATGAAGCGCCCAGATATTGAGCCTCGTGCGACTGACTTTATTGATGAAATTATTGCACTTGTGCAAAAGCTGATTGAACGTGGCTTTGCTTATGTCGCAAGCAATGGCGATGTTATGTTTGAGGTCAGCAAATTTGGCGAATATGGCAAACTATCAAAACAAGATCTTGAGCAACTGCAAGCGGGTGCTCGTGTTGATATTGAAACCGCAAAACGCAGTCCTTTAGATTTCGTGTTGTGGAAAATGTCTAAACCCGGTGAGCCAACATGGGAATCTCCATGGGGTGACGGTCGTCCAGGCTGGCACATCGAATGTTCAGCAATGAATTCATCTATTTTGGGTGATCATTTTGATATTCATGGCGGTGGTTCAGACTTGCAATTCCCTCACCATGAGAATGAAATTGCTCAGTCTTGCTGTGCTCACGATACCCAGTATGTTAATACTTGGATGCACAGTGGCATGGTGATGATTGATCAAGAGAAAATGTCTAAATCTCTTGGTAACTTCTTTACTATTCGTGATGTGTTAAAACATTACGACACAGAGACAGTACGTTACTTCTTAATGTCTGGTCACTACCGTAGTCAATTAAACTACAGTGAAGATAACTTAAATCAGGCTCGTGCATCACTAGAGCGTCTATACACCTCTTTGCGTGGACTCGACAGCACAGCAACACCTGCTGGTGGTGAAGAGTACGTTTCTCGCTTCTCAACGGCGATGAACGATGATTTTAATACACCAGAAGCATACGCTGTATTATTTGAGATGGCTCGTGAAGTCAACCGCTTAAAGGGTGCAGAACTTGAGAAAGCCAGCCAACTAGGCGCGCTAATGCGTGAACTCGCTGATGTTATTGGTATTCTACATCAAGACCCAGACGCTTTTTTGAAAGGCGGTCAAGCTGAAGACGACGTGGCAGAAATTGAAGCGCTAATTAAATTGCGTAACGACTCTCGTGCATCCAAAGATTGGGCCAACGCTGATTTAGCTCGTGATAAATTAAACGAGATGAAGATTGTTCTAGAAGACAGCGCACAAGGTACGACTTGGCGTCGTAAGTAGCTGCCGACCTAGTATAAATAGGGCTGATGTTTATCAGCCCTTTTCTTTGACTAATCAAAAGTAACACTCCCTTGAACAACAATAAAGAAAGGCTTTAACGTGGCTCAAATGTACTTTTATTACTCTGCAATGAACGCAGGTAAATCGACAACATTGTTGCAATCCTCCTTCAACTATCAAGAAAGAGGAATGAACCCGCTAATCTTTACCGCAGCGTTAGATAACCGTTACGGTGAAGGAAAAGTCACCTCCAGAATTGGCCTACAAGCTGATGCGCATTTATTTGATAACAGCACCGATCTCTATAAAAAGATGAAAGAACTGACTGAGCAAATGCAGTATCACTGCGTGCTTGTTGATGAGTGTCAGTTCTTGTCAAAAGAGCAGGTTTATCAATTAACCGAAGTCGTTGATAAATTGCATATTCCTGTATTGTGCTATGGATTGCGAACGGACTTTTTAGGTGAACTGTTTGAAGGTAGCCTTCATTTATTAGCTTGGGCTGACAAGTTGGTCGAGTTAAAAACCATCTGCCATTGTGGGCGCAAAGCAAATATGGTCATTCGTACCGATGAGCAGGGTAATCCGATTGCAGAAGGTGATCAGGTTGCCATTGGAGGCAATGATAAGTATGTGTCCGTTTGCCGTGTTCATTATAAAGAAGCACTAGGGCGCTAGTCATCCCCACGATCCTACTGTGAACGATCTGGCAAAAGTAAGCAGCCAAAATAAAAGCCCTCATGATGATCATGAGGGCTTTATGATAAGGGTCTTATTGGCTAGTGAGTGACTATAACCGTTAGTCGCTATAGTCAGTTTGTTGCCAATGAGACAACCGATTAATCAAACTTTGCCGCAAATTGTTTCGCAGCGTACGCTACGCGCTCTGCCGCTTTGGGGTATTCAATCGTTTCCCCTAGGTTTTCTATATGGTGCAGTCTTGGCAGTAAACCAGCGCCATTAGCAATCTGAATTGCCAAACCTGGTCGAGCGTTCAATTCCAGTACCATTGGGCCTTCTTCTTGGTCTAAAACCATATCAGTACCCATGTAACCTAAGCCGGTCATTTCCCAAGCACTTGATGCAAGAGTAAGCAAACGCTCCCAGTGAGGCACTTGCAATTGCATCAGATCTTTACCGGTATCAGGATGGTGAGTGACCGGTAAGTCATATTGCACCGCGCGCACAGCTTTACCTGTCGCAATATCAATACCGACACCAACAGCACCTTGGTGCAAATTGGCTTTACCATCCGAGTTTGATGTGGATAAACGCATCATCGCCATAACAGGGTAGCCTTTAAATACGATGATTCGTACGTCAGGTACACCTTCATAACTGTAACCTTCAAAGCACTCATCAAATTTGATGAGGTTTTCGACCACGGCAACGTCATTCTTGCCACCGAGAGAAAACAGCCCCGCTAAGGTGTTACTAATATGACGTTCAACATCTTGCTCATTGACCGTATCCCCAGAGGGTTTGGTATACACCCCATCTTTATGGGAAATAATGACCAATATTCCTTTACCACCACTGCCTTGAGCAGGTTTGATACAGAATCCAGGCCACTCTTTAACCATTTTATGAATGCGTTTTACTTGCGCTTGTTGACCAATCACGCCAATAAGAGCCGGTGTTGTTGCACCATGCAGCTCAGCGATTTTTTTGGTCTTTAGCTTATCGTCCACTAAAGGGAACTTTCTACGATCATTGTATTTACTGATGTAGCTGTGATTACGCTGATTCATGCCCATAATGCCTTTTGCACGAATCTTAAATGGCGAAGTAAATGGATTAAGCATAATTTAATCCTCCGCTAATGGCTTGAAGCGACGCAGTTCTGTTAAGCGATATCCTGTGTAGTTACCAAGCATAAGAATGATCGAAAGAACAATCAGCTGTACACCAATAAAGTTAAACGTTAAGTGCTGAATGTAGATATTGGTCATTGCTAGGTAAACTAACACCGCCGTTAATAATGAACCGCCACCTTGTAATACCACTTCTTTAGGACCTTCTTCTTCCCAAAGAATCGACATACGTTCGATAGTCCAAGAAAGAATGATCATAGGGAAGAACGTGATTGACAGACCTTCAACCAAACCTATGTTAAAGGCAACGATGGTAAAGACGGAAATGATCAATATTACCGTGATGATGACTGCCGATATTCGCGCAACTAACAATAAGTTGAGCTTGGAGAGATAACTACGAATCACCAAGCCGGTACCGACAATTAATAGGAAACCCACAATACCGGTGATTAATTGTGTCTGCACAAAGGCCACCGCAATCAGCACTGGCATAAAGGTACCAGAGGTTTTTAAACCAATGATGATTCGTAAAAATACAACAATCAGTGCCCCAATAGGAATCAACATGATGGTTTTAAACATCGATTGCTCTTCAAGGGGTAAGCTGTGAATAGAGAAGTTCAGTAGATCGTCGGCATTAACTTTGCTTTCCGTCGCCGCTCGTGGCGTGATGTCTTGCGCAATCATAGAGAATAAGACTTGGCTATTACGACCACCGGTGACATCAAGCAATGATACGTTTGATTGATCCCAGATTAGCGTGTTTTCGCTTTGACCTTGAATCCCTGTTTCAGCATCAAACAACAGCCAATCCTTGCCATTCCAGACCTGAACCATAGGGTTAATAGATTGACGGCGACGGCCATCTTCTAGGTGAATAACCCCAACGGTTTTATTATGAACTTTTGCTAAAGAGAGTAGGGCAGCTAGCGCTTCTTGCTTGGTAAACTGATTAAGCAATAATGCCGAGTTTTGGCTATTGGCATCATTAAGCTTGCGAATAACCTCTCTGGTTAATGTTTCATCATTAGCACTGCGTTTGGTTGCTTCATCAACAATTGATTGTGCGGCAGCTTGCTGTGGGCCATCAAAGGTAGGTACTTCTATCTCACCTTTAGGGACGTCGGCTTCGACTTTTGCTTGCGGGTCGACTAAAAACTGCGCTTTGTAGTAAATAGTCTGCGGACCTTCGGCATAGCGGATTGTCCATTCCGCGCGTCGGCCAATATCAGAATTAACATAAGCGACACCATAACCTGGTGACGATGCTGATTCATCAACTAACGTATATCCATTTTGCGTCCCCGGAGCGGCTAATGAAACCGTGACCGGTTCACCTTGTGCGACCAGTTCTACTCTGGCTTCAATATCCCAGAGCTCTCGGCTCTCACCAGGAGTCCAAGGCACGCCATAAGCGTCATGGCGCATGAATGATAGCGTTGCTCCGGCAATTACCAGCAAAGCAATAAATATGTAAAAAGGCACTCTTGAAGTCATAACAATCCCTATTATTGAGGCTAACTATTCCGTATTACTGTTTTTTTGTTTGAATAAATTCTTTACTAACATCGACTAACGCAATGTCTTTAATAAACTCTCGTCCCAATAGAACAGGGTTCGTCATATGAGAACGGTCGGCTAAGGTAAACTGAGCCTTTTGTTTAATGTCTCCCAAGCTTATCCATAACTCCACAACGGGACGTCGATGTGATTTGTTGGTATTTGATTGGCGAACTTTGGCATATCGTATCAATGGTGCTTCAACCCAAATTTGCTGCTCATTTTCAACATCACTGTTGGATATATTGAATTTCACCCATTTATCACCGTTGCGTTCAAACTCATGCTGTTCGGTTGCGTTTAACGATGATGTCGCCGCTCCAGTATCAATGCGAGCTTCAAATGATTGATTTGCATCCTCTAAGTGAACCGTTTCAAGAGATCCTAAAATAATCAAATGATCGCTCAGAGGTTGTTGCTTAGGTTTGATGACTACTTCTTCTTTTTTAGGTTTTGCTGTGTACTCAAGTAACGCTCGTGCACTGTGTTTTGCTAAGTTATCGATACGTTTTGACATCACAATAAGCTGTTTTTCTAGTTTTTCTATTTGCTTATGTTGATCATCAACGGACACTTGCACGGAGTCCATTTTGCTAGATAAGTGATCTTCAGACGACTTAACCGCTTGTATAGATTCCTGTCTATATTGTCGTGTTTCTTGTTGTGTCGCTTTAGATGTTACACATCCAGATAGCAGTATTGCGCCGGATAGGGTGACGATATACTTGAGCATTATAAACCTATTAATATTTGTAATTAGCTTGTCTTGTTGTTTGTTAGAAAACTAGCCAGTTATGCAATGATAAGTGTAGAACACTTATTTGAATTTATCGGTAGTAAAATAAAAAACTTACAACACTTTCAATGTTTTAACTTGGATTTCTAGCAATCATTATCGCTCTACGAGGAGCTGGATAGCCTTCAACCGTTTTACTTGGGTCTTCAGGATCAAGATACTCAGGCAATGAATTATGTTTCATCCACTGTGTGCTTCGTTGCTCACCAACCGAGGTGGTATTTTCATCGACGATTTTCACATCCACTAAACCACATTTTTCCATCCACACCTTGAGTGCTTTCGCCGAAGGGAAGAAATAGACATTGCGCATTTGGGCATAACGATCCGCTGGAACCAGTACTGCGTTTTCATCCCCTTCTATGACTAGGGTTTCTAAAATGAGTTCACCCCCCGGCACAAGTTGATTCTTTAATTGCAGAATATGGTCAAGAGGTGAGCGTCTATGGTACAAGACACCCATACTAAACACGGTATCAAAGGCTTTTAATTCAGGCAGTTGCTCAATGCCAAGAGGCAGCAAATGAATACGTTGATCGTTGTCCATTAGCTTTCGAATTGCTTCAAATTGCACTAAGAATAAGTGTGATGGATCAATGCCGACACACTGACGTGCTCCTTCACCGAGCATGCGCCACATATGGTAGCCATTGCCACAGCCGACATCTAATACTGAGCGGTTTTGCAGTGGCGTAATATGAGGAAGCAATCGATCCCATTTCCAATCTGAGCGCCATTCGGTATCAATATGAATGTCATGTACAGTGAAAGGGCCTTTACGCCATGGGTGGAAGGTCTTGAGTAGGTTTTCTAGCTTTCTCTTTTCACCGTCAATCAGAGGTTGGGCATTAGAAACATTGACTTCACTTTTTAATTCAATGTTATCAGGCGATAACGCAGGAATTTTATTAAGCGCGCGCAACCAGCGATCAAAGTCGCCATGTTCTGCACTTTGCCAGTCGGCAAGTTGCTTAGGAAGGGTTTCTAGCCACGGTTGTAGGCGTGTGTCTTGAGCGATTAACTGATAAAAATTAGCGAAATTAAACATGCAATTCAACTTGTTACAAAATGGATATATGAGCGAGAAAAACGATACACTGCATCGCTCAAAATTGATAGTTTTAATCGAGCTAGAATGTCAAATCTAAGTCAAATGAAACCAGTGTGATATTGGCGTCTTTATCAACGGCGCTGAGGCCAACTTTAATTCTTCAAAGGGAGGCAAGAGTGACCCCGAAGCCACTGTTTCTTCGATCTAGCTTAAATGCGTATCAATTCAGTTGCGTTAACCCAAGTAGATAACTAGAAACTTGCAATCGATTGGGTATAATGTTGGCACTCTAACGTCTAATAGTAGACGTAACATTAGATAACATTATAGGAACAGTAATGATTTTAGTTGTTGGTCATAAAAACCCAGATAGCGATAGTATTTGTTCAGCATTGGCTGCTACCGAACTTCTTAAGGCGCGTGGCCTAGACGCTAAGCCAATTCGTCAAGGCGAAATCAACCGTGAAACTCAACATATCCTTGAAGTTGCGGGCGTAGAACAACCAGAATTTTGTAACTCAGTTGCAGGCGAAAAAATCTGGCTAGTTGATTACAGTGATTTAGCTCAAGCACCTGACGATGTTAACGAAGCTGAAATTTTGGGCATTGTTGACCATCACCGTCTAGGTGACGTAATGACAGTGAACCCACTTGAAGCTTGGATTTGGCCTGTTGGTTGTTCTTGTACTGTTCTTTTCAACATGTTTAAGATTGAAGGTGCAGAAATTACAGCGCCGATTGCAAAATTAATGATGTCTGCAATCTTATCTGACACTGTCGGTTTTGCTTCTCCAACTTGTACTCAAAAAGATAAAGACGCAGTACAAGAGCTAGCACAAATTGCTGGTGTTGATGATGTTGATGCTTTCATCAAAGCATTGCTGATTGCTAAAACTGACATTGAAGGTCTATCTCCTGCACAGCTAGTAGAAAAAGATCTTAAAGCGTACCCATTTAATGGTCGTGACGTTGTTGTAGGTCAAATCGAATTAGCCACTCTAGAGCAAGTTGATGGTCAAATTGAGGCACTAGAGCAAGATTTGGTTCGTCGTTGTGATGAGCAAGGCCTAGCCTTTGCTGCTGTTATGCTGACAGACATTACTACTGCAACAACTCGTCTTCTTTACAAAGGTGAGTGGGCAGCTAAATTAGACAAGCACGCTGATAATGGCGTACTGATGATGGAAAACACACTAAGCCGTAAGAAACAAGGCTGGCCTTGGCTACAAGCTGAGCTAGTTTAATTTCGTATAATCGCTAAGTTAAACGTAAAGCAGGATGAGAGATCATCCTGCTTTTTTTTATCTATGATTTGAGGGATTTACTGCGATTGGTATAAACGCTCAATACGAGATTATTTAGAATAGTTAGGGGCTTTGAAAAAGTGATTATCAACCAGTTTTTGCGTAATAATATGCTGTGGCTGTGACAGTACTTGCTGAGTATCACCGGCCTCAACCACTTCACCATTGGCCATTACCATCACTTTGTCTGAAATGTGTTTTACGATCCCTATTTGTTGAGATACATAAATAAATGACAGTCCCATTTCGTCTTGCAGCTCGAGCAACAAATTAATGATTTGCGAGCGCATTGCCATATCGAGTCCGTTTAATGCTTCATCGGCAATGATAATGGACGGTTGTAAGATCAGAGCTCGGGCAATACACACCCTTTGTTTTTGTCCTGCCGCTAACATCTGAGGATAAAAATAGGCATGCTCAGGTAATAACCCCACACGACGTAAGGTGCTCACCACACGTTTTCTGCGTGCTTCGGCTGTCATGGCGGTATTTCTTTTTAAAGGTCCTTCCAAAATTTGTCCAATTTGGATTCTTGGATTTAATGATGAATTAGGATCTTGGAAAATAACGCGAATCAATTTACAGCGAGTAGAGTAGTCTCTATGTTCAAGCTTATCGCCATTAACAAAAATCTCACCAGAACTGGGCTTTATTACCCCTGCAATCATTTTGGCAAGAGTGGATTTTCCCGATGAGTTTTGTCCAATTAAGGCTAAGGTTTGCCCCGGCTCTAAGGTAAAGCTGACCGGTTTTACCGCATCAAAATATTGTTTTCTAAACAAACCATAGCGATTGACAAAGGTTTTACTTAGGTTTCTAACCTCTAATAACGAACTCATTCAACCACCTTGGTATTGAGAGGGAAATGGCAGTTGTATTTATGGCCTTTTTCTTTTTTAGAAAACGGCGCTTTTACGCATTTATGCTGCGCATAAGGACAACGAGGGCCAAGGCGACAGCCTATCGGTAAATGTTGCAAAGGAGGGATGCTCCCGGGCAATGACTGCAATTTTTGTTTATGTGGAAGCCAGCCACTAAAGTCGGGTAGGGCTTCAAGTAATGCTTGTGTATAAGGATGCTTAGGTGCTGTTAACAGTTTTTCTGTCGGGGCAGATTCAACACTTTGTCCACAGTACATGACCGTGATCTTTTTAGCCCATTGCGTAATCGCGGCAAGATCGTGACCAATAAGAATGATAGTGGTGTTGTGCAGTTGATTCATTCGGCTAAGCAAGCGCAAAATTTGCGTTTGAGTAATGGGGTCAAGGTCATTGGTGGGTTCATCGGCTATCAAAATCTTTGGTTTTGCAGCAATGGCCATTGCGATCATGACTTTTTGACATTCACCATCGGTTAACTCGTATGGGTAACTGCGCATGATACGAGAGTGATCTTTGATACCCACTTTATGCAGTAGCGCAATGGATGTTTTCTTGCGCCAGCCCCATCGTTGCCAAAACTTACCTTGGAAAGTCCGTGAAGGAATCGACTCTGCAAGCTGTTGACCAACTCGCTCACTTGGGTCAAGACAAGTTGAAGGCTCTTGAAAGATCATGGCGATTTCACTGGCAATGACTTTGCGACGTTCTTTTGGTTTGAGTGCCAATAGGTCAACATTGCCCAAACGCATTCGGTCAGCGGTAATTTTCCAATTGTCTTTTTCTAGGCCAACAATCGCTTTGGCTAATAGACTTTTCCCTGAGCCAGATTCCCCTACAAGCCCGCGAATTTCACCTTCGTTGATGGTTAAACTCATGCGATCAACGGCCTTTACGGTCCCTTGTGGCGTATCTATTTCGATGGTGACGTGTCTAAAGTCTAAAACGGGCATTACTCGACTCCTGCATTGAGGGCATCACGGATACCTTCACCCACAAGGTTAATGTTAATAACGCTGTACATGATGGCAAGTCCGGGTAAAACAACGGTCCAAGGTGCAAGGTAAATCAGTTCCACCGAATCACCAAGGATGGCGCCCCATTCCGGGCTAGGTGCTTGAGCGCCTAAACCTAGAAAGCCCAGTGCCGTGATATCAAGCAGGGCGATAGTCAATGCAAAGGTAAACTCTGCTGCAATCGGTGCTAAGACATTTGGCAACATAGAAACGGTCAGCAAGTACCATTTATCTGCGCCATCAAGCTTGGCCGACATGATGTAATCTTTTTCAACTTCGGTATGAATGGCTTGATAGACACTGCGGATGAATCTTGGAATCAATGCCAGACAAATGGCTAACATAATGGAGACCATTCCGGTGCCTAAAAATGCCACAAAGATAAGAGCCAATAACAAAGATGGAATGGACATAACGGTATCGAGTAGGTGATTCAAGGTACTCGATAGTAGACCTTTGGTCATTCCCGCAAGAGCACCAACAATGCACCCAATAAAAGCGGCGATTAAGGTGATGGAAACGGCTGAACCTAACGTTATCTGCGATCCCATGAGTAAGCGCGATAAAATATCTCGTCCTAAATCATCGGTTCCTAGAAAGTACTCAATGCTGCCTTCTTTAGCCCATGAAGGCGCTTGCAGCAGTACCGAAGACTGAGTAAGGGGATCATGTGGGGCAATGAACGGCGAAATTAGGGTGATGATGAGGATGAAACCAAGGTTCCACAATCCAAACATCGCCAAATTGTTGCTTCTAAAGTGACGCCAGAAACGCTCACGTTGTGTGGGTATGCTCTCTTCAAGATAAACACTAGTATTTAGCATACCATTCCTTCCTTGCAAGCGGGTTAATCACAGTACCAATCAGTTCAGATAAAATCTGAGTAGCTAATACGAAACTTGCCACTACCATAACGCCTGCTTGTATTGACACGTAATCTCGATTACTGACGGCATCGAGCAACCAACGACCAATTCCGGGCCAATTAAAAATAGATTCGGTAATAATGGCAAAGGTTAACATGCTCGATAACTGCACTCCGATCAGCGGTATAATAGGCGGAATGGCGTTACGTAAAACATGCTGCAGAATAATTTCCATTTTTGATAAGCCTTTGATCTTGGCTACTCGAATGTAATTATTACCAATCACATCGGCAACAGATGCGCGCATGATACGAATAAAATGGGTGGTAGGAGCGAGCGCTAACACCAACGCAGGCAGAACTAAATGCATCACTACACTGGCAAAAGCCGCTTCTCGATTCGGATTATTACTTAGCCATGCATCAATCATAGCAAAGCCGGTAATGTGCGGAATATCATAGAGCAAGTTATAGCGGCCAGAAATTGGCAACCATTCTAAGCGCAGTGAAAACAACATGACCAATAATAGCGCGACCCAAAATAGGGGAGCGGAATACCCAGCCATAGAAAAGAAAGAAATCAGTCGGTCAGCCCATTTGTTTTGTCTTACTCCGGCAAGCGTCCCCAGTGGTAGACCAATACAAAGCGCTAAAATAAATGCAAAAAAGCATAATTCTAAAGTGGCGGTAAAGACCACTTTAACTTCTTCAAATACCGGTTGTCCCTGAGCGGTCGTGCCAAAGTTAAGGTGGGAGATCTCTTGTAGATAGAGCCACCAACCTTGCCAAAAATCTGAAATAGCCCAAGGTGAAGTGGGATCAAGTCGCAGTATGCTGTAACCCACTAATGTCAGTATCATTAATGTAATGATAAATAGATTGAAACGTCGAATGGCATATATAAACACTATTTTTTCCTCTCAACGTTTTCAAAACTGAGTGTACTAAACAGGTTAGCGTCGAACCCTTTTAGTGACTTGTGTTTTGCTCTAAATTGCATGCCATGAGCAATCGGTAGAATCGGCACTTCGTCATCCAATAAATACTGAGCTTGATGATATAAATTGAGACGATAACGTCGCTCTGCGGTTTCTTTGGCCAAATTGATCAAAGAATCAAATTCTGAATTACACCAAGACGCGATATTTATGCGTGTGCGGTCGGCGCTACAAGAAAGCAGTGGTCTAAAGAAATTGTCTGGATCGCTGGTATCAGCGCTCCAACCGGTAAGAATGAGGTCGGCATCGGCAAGGCTACGGTAAGTCGAGCGTTCATCAAGATAGATGTCTAATTTTACGCCAATATCTGCAAAGTCGGCCTGCAATAATTCAGCGACTTTTCTCGGGCTAGGGTTATAAGGTGTCGGTTCCAGAGAAACCCACATAGAAAGCTTTAATCCATCGCTATAACCAGCTTCACGAATTAACGCTCTGGCGTAGTTTCGGTCATAACGTACTTGTGATGAGTTTTGCTGATACGCCCATGACTCAGGAGGCAGTACCGAATAAGCGGCACTACCGTAACCATAATAGACAGAATCAATAATGGCATTACGATTGATGGCAAGATTTAAGGCTTTGCGTACTCGCTTATCACTAAGCGCTGGATTTAAAGTGCGAAGTGCTACAAAAGAGACATTCATACTCGGTGAGGCTTGCAGCGTCAGATCGGGGTGAGCTTGAATGGTCGGTATTTGACTTGAGCGAGGGGAAAATAACACATCACACTCCCCGCGTAACAATTTGGCTAATGTGCCTGTGCCGCGAGAGGTAACATCTAACACGACTTGCTTCATTTTAGCCGGCGTACCCCAGAAGTTCGGGTTGCGTCTAAGGCGAATGAAATCATTAACACTGTATTGATCAAGATAAAAAGGTCCAGTGCCAACAGGGTATTGATCTAAGCGTTGTTTTTGATCGATAGCCACCAATGATGCGCCATACTCGGATGATTGAATGCTGGCATAGGAAGTGGATAGATTCGATAAAAAGGTGTTATCCGGCTTATACAACTCAAATACCACCGTATGCTCACCAATGGCTCTGACATCTTTTAAGATACGAGTAAATTCTATCGCGTCGAACCAAGGGTAATGTCCCCCTCCCACATAGTGAAACGGATGGCGGCTGTCTATGACTCGTTTAAATGTGAAGACAACATCTTGAGCACTAAATTCACGGCTAGGGGTAAACCAGTTTGTGGTTTGGAATGAAACCCCTTTTCGCAAGGTAAACTGATAACGAGTACCCGTTTTGTCAACGCTCCAATGGGTTGCCAGCATAGGTTCTAGGCGGGATTCTTTATTAGAAAAGTGCACGAGAGTATTGAATATCTGCGGGCCAATAGCATCAGCTGATAGGTCATTATCCACCAGTTGTGGATTAAAAGAGCTAGGCGTACCTTGCCCACAAAAAATGAATCCATCATTCTTGATTTGATCTGAGACGTTAACTTCACCACAAGCTGACAGGGTGACAACACATGCCCCTAGAAAGAGTAGTTTCAGTTTTTCCAAGATATCCGTCTTCATCTGCTGACGCACCGTTGATTGCACTTTAAAAATGAACTGCATAATTTAACACTTCTATCGTGTTAGCTCCATTAGCTTAGCGATTGATCTTAAACCATTTTATACTTTCTAAGCATTCCTCGAAACTGATGATAGCTCAAGCCTAGCAGACTGGCGGCTTTCTTTTGATTATATTGAGCTTGATTTAAGGCATTAGAAATAAGTGCAGTATCTTGATCGTGTTGCCATTGTTTATAATCAATGGGTAAAGAAACTACTGGTTTTTCAATGTGTTGTGACTCAGGTTCTATGGCTTCTTGTTCCGCGGAAGTCTCAGCACTGATGAAAGGATTAAACACCAGTTTAGTGATTGGATTATTCGGTTTGTCGTTTAGGTAAATCGCGCGTTCAACGACATTTTTTAATTCACGAATATTACCCGGCCATGCATAATCTAGAAGTGCTTGTTTGCTTTTTGCGCTAAACCCTGCAAATAAAGGCAGTCCTAGTTCCTGACACATTCCCATAGCAAAGTGTTCTGCAAGGAGCAGTATGTCTTCTTTTCTTTGCTGCAAGCTGGGTAAATAAATGACATCAAAGGCGAGTCGGTCGAGTAGGTCGGCGCGAAAGTGACCTTGTTGAGACAGTTCCAGTAGGTTGACGTTAGTGGCGCAAATAAGTCTTACATTGGCTTGCAGTGAGTGCCGACCGCCAACCCGCTCGTATTCACCATACTCAATAACGCGCAATAGTTTTTCTTGTACTGTGGTGGGTGTGGTGGCTAATTCATCAAGAAATAAACTGCCACCTTCTGCGCGTTCAAAGCGACCAATGTGTTTTCCCGTCGCGCCAGAAAATGATCCAGATTCATGACCAAAGAGCTCAGAGTCAACAATCCCTTCATTGAGTGCGGCGCAGTTAAGGCTGATTAAAGGTTTATCCCAACGTTTGGATAGATAGTGGAGTCTTTGTGCAATCAACTCCTTACCTGTACCTCTATCGCCCATGATCAATACTGGACGTTCAATAGGGGCAAGTTTGGATACTTTATCGAGTACCGACAACAACGCACCGGATTGACCGATCAATGTTTGCTTCATAGTGTTCCTTATGGGCTGTGGTTGGTATTTTTTACCTATTAATGGTTAATAATTTACTATCCTTGGCAAGAGTCAAATTATTTATAGAGTGAATTGGGATTATTGAGAGATAGGTCAGCTAGTTCATATGGTGATTTCATTTACATAATCTATTGATTTATATTAATAAAAATCGGTTTTGTTAAAGAGTGACCTGAGTGAATAATCGCTGCTCCCTTATATGGCATGTAATTTGAATACATTAAAGTGAATGAGTGAGAGTGATACCGTCGCTGTCATCTGAATTAAATAAGGAGAACCCAATGGGAATATTTTCTCGTTTTGCTGACATAGTGAACTCAAATATCAATTCATTACTAGATAAAGCCGAAGATCCTGAAAAAATGATTCGTCTTATTATTCAAGAGATGGAAGAAACGTTGGTAGAAGTTCGGACCAATTCAGCAAAAGCATTGGCAGAGCGTAAGGACATGCAGCGCCGCGTGCAGCAACTAGAAGAGCAGGTACAAGATTGGCAGCAAAAAGCCTCTCTTGCTTTAAGCCGAGGACGTGAAGAATTAGCTCGAGCGGCTTTAGTCGAAAAGCTACGAATTACGCAGTTGCTCAAATCGTTACAAACCGAGCAAACGTTGATCGATGAAACGATCAGTAAATTGAGTGATGAAGTAGGAAAACTCGAAAATAAAATTACTGAAACACGTGCACGTCAATCTGCTTTAGCAATGCGTCAGAGTACGGCGAAAAACAGAAAAGACATTCAGCAGCATTTACACAGTAGCCGCACTAAAGACACCTTGGCCAAGTTTGAACAATATCAACAAAAAATTGACCGCTTGGAAGCGGATGCAGATAGCTTTGATATAGGCAAAGAAGCCAGTTTGGATGATCAGTTTGCCAACTTACAAGCTGATGATGAAATTGAGCAAGAGCTGCAAAAAATGAAAAATAGCGTTAATAAACCACTTTAATGTACAAGGTTAATAAAAATAATAGACGGGGAATTTAATGTCTACAGCATTGATTACAGTACCACTGAGCGTTTTCTTTATTTTCGTCGCGCCACTTTGGCTCATTTTGCACTATAGAAGTAAACGTAAGCTAAACCAAGGTTTGTCTTCTGATGAAAGAGAGCAGCTACAACAGCTTTCAAGTAAAGCAATACAAATGAAGCAACGCATTCAAACCCTTGAGAAAATACTGGATGCCGAGTCTCCAGATTGGAGAGGTAAGTCGTGAAGGGATTATATCGAGATACTCAAAACGGTAAATTGACGGGCGTGTGCGCCGGTATTGCGGCTCGATTTGGCTTTGAAGTATGGGTGGTGCGAATTCTTTTTGTCTCGGCAACCTTATTAGGTGGCGGCTTTGTCATCATTTTAGGCTATTTTGCCACTAGTTTAATGTTAGAAAAGCAATCACCGCAGATTTTTCAAACTCGTCAGCAGCAGTATGATCATCAAATGAAAAATAAGCCTTGGCAATCTGGGCGTGCGCCTAAAGAGCTATTAGCGGTTACAGAGCAAGATTTTGCTGAGATGGAAATGACATTACGTAAGATGGAAGCATTTGTCACTTCGGACTCTCGAAAAACGCAGGCTGATTTTAGAAACTTATAACCTGAAACATTTTGCAAAGTTAACCGTGATGGATAAGAAAAAACGCCAACCCTAAATAGGATTGGCGTTTTTATTATGTTCTGAAAATTTCAATTACTGTCAGTAAAATTACTTAGCAGCTAGAGAGAAACCATCAACACGAACTTCAGTTTGTTTACCGATGTTGCCGCCCATGTTTAGAGCTGATTTGTCAGTTACTTTCAATTTAGCAAATACAGATACTGAAGTGTTGCTACCAGTATTGAATGCAACAGTTACTTGACGGAAAGTGCTACGGTCAGCACGAGGTGCATCGCCAAGATCACTTACGTGGAATGTTTCTTCAGAAATTGCTTTACCATCTGTACCCATTGCGCCAGCTAGCAATGAAGTAGGAGAAGCTTCGCCTTTCTTATCTTCAAAGTATAGCGAGAATACGTAATCAGTATTTGGTGCTACGTTAATTTGCTGAGTTAGACCAGGAGTTGCAGAGAAGTCGTCATTTTCGCCAATGAAACGAATACGAGCAGAACCTTCGTCAGATGCAAATGCAGAAACTTTTGAACTACCAACATCGCCTAGGCCATCATTTTTCTTAGCGACTTTAACCCAAACATCACTTTGGCCCTTGTTAGCACGGAACTCAGCAATTTGAGGATCTGCAACAAGGTTTTTACCAGATACAGCAACAACAGGTGCTGCAGTGTTTGCTGCGTCAGATGTTGCAGGAGCGTTGTTACCTTGAGTTGCACAACCAGCTAGAAGGCCGGTAATAGCTAGGGCTAGATATACTTTTTTCATAATATTTATCTCACTTGATTCAGTGTTTTCTTTGTTTGGTGAGATAAAGACTACAATAGTATTGTATGATTTTTTGTGACTACATAGACAATTTCATCAGTCAAAATATAGCTTGAAGCAATAATATTGATATTTGTGATATGAGGCGAGATGACTATATATGAGTGTGTTTTTCTATTTATTTCAATGGTTAAAATAAATAGCGGAAATTTTAATCATATTAATAAAACAGATTCTTATGAGTCACATCCCTTAAAATAGATCACTAAATAAAGTAGAAAGTTGTGCGCGTTGGCTTCTTGTTACTCATTGCATACCTTAAATACTTTACATTTCCCCTTTCGCAGGAAACAATCCTTTTCGCTAAATTAATACATCGTACTTAACACTGGAAGATTATGAGTAACAACACCCCTAAAAAATCAAACCCGCTATTTGAAATTCTATTTAATGTCTTTATCCCTTCTTTTATTTTAATGAAGTTCAGCGGTGAAGAATATTTAGGTTCTGTATTCTCTTTGGTTGTCGCCTTAGCTTTCCCTGTTGTATATGGTGGACTTGAGTTGATTCGCAATAAAAAATTCAATTTTATTGCGGCGTTGGGTTTTGTGAGTGTGCTTTTAACCGGTGGTATCGGTCTATTGGAGTTAGATACTCGCTGGCTGGCATTAAAAGAAGCGCTCATTCCAGGCTTGATTGGTGTTGCAGTGCTAGGCTCAACCTTTACTCGTCACCCATTAATGCAAAAGCTGGTCTTTAATAAGTCGATTTTAAATCTGCCTTTAATTGAAGCTCGTTTAAAAGAAGGCGGTAATGAAAGAGCGTTTGACCGTTGTTTGATGAACTCGAATTACTTCTTTGCTAGCACTTTTGCTTTCTCGTCAGTCATGAATTACGTGTTAGCCACTTACATAGTGACAAGTCCGGCAGGGACACCAGCCTTTAATGAAGAGCTAGGTAAACTGACGTTATACAGTTATCCCGTTATTGCCATCCCAAGTATGTTGATGATGTTTGGTATCTTTTACTATATCTGGCGTCAAGTTCGTAACATGACAGACTTGAAAACAGAGCAAATCTTTCTTCAAGCAGAGTCTAAATAACGATTCATCTTGTACTGGTAAACCGCTAGTTAAACACTCGATAATTGGATGGAAATTTTTGTCTTGTTTTCAAGTGTTTTGCTGGGTTATTTCTGCATACTGACTGTGATTGCTACATACCTTGTTTTAAACATTTAACCTACGCAGATAAAACATCGCAAAACCCACCGTTAACCTAGATATAACATCCTGAAACATATATGATTATCCTTATGTCGCTAAATAAGGAAATATTATGCGTACTCACGGATTGGCAGTGCTGGTGGCAGCACTGAGTTTAACAGGTTGCGGCACCAAGGAAGATGTCGTTTCTGAGCCAGAATCTCGACCGGCGAAATTTCTAACGGTATCGGTTGGTGAAAAAAGTTTTGAGAGAATATTTCCTGCAAGCTCATCAGCAGGAGATAGAGCGGTACTGGCATTTAGAGTCCCTGGAGAGCTATCAAGTTTGCCAGTAAAGGCAGGCGTGATGGTGAAGAAGGGCGATGTACTCGCCATCCTTGATGACAAAGAATATAAGTTACTCAGATCGCAAGCGAAAGCGCACTTTGATCTTGCCACGGTGCAATTTAATCGAAGCAAAAAGCTAATTAAAGATAAGGTTGTATCAGAGCAAGAATATGATCAAGCGAGGGCCAAGCATAAGTCAGCGCGTGCCAACTACGATCAAGCTCTAGCAAACTACAGCTACACCAAATTAACCGCGCCATTTGACGGCACTATTTCTCTGATCAATATCGATAATTTTGAGTATGTTGACGCCAAGCAAGGCGTGATGAACATCCAATCAAATGATCTACTAAAAATCATTTTCCCTCTACCAGAATCAATACTGACTCGTTTTCGTGGCTATGATGCAGTGAAATCGTACATGGTGTTTGATTCATTTCCTGAGCACAAATTTCCGGTTACCTTTCAGGAAATTGATACCGAATCTGATCATTCCACAGGCAGCTACAAAGTCACCATGATAATGGAGCGACCTCAAGACTTGGGCATATTGCCGGGAATGTCGGGGCATATACATGTCACTCTCCCAAGAATTAAGCCGTCTAAGTTGCCACAAACATCATTATTTTCTTGTGCAAATCAACAGTGCGTATGGCGTGTGAAAGAGGACTTTACCGTTGAGCAAGTCTCTGTGTCACTGAGCTCAGAAGGTCAGGTGACATCAGGTTTAAAAGACGGTGATGAAATTGTGCTATCTGGCGTTAAAGAACTTAAATCCGGTATGAAAGTACGAGAGTGGATCAAGGAGAGGGGCTTGTGATGGAAAATAAAAAATGGCTCTATCGAAGCATGATGTTAGCGGCGCTATCAACGGCGCTCATCGGTTGCGATAAATCAGTGATAAAACCTATTGATCATGTCGCCAAAGTTGATGTATTGCAACTAGGCAATCCTGAAGTGACCGATCGTCTTTATTTTCCAGCTATTGCTCAAGCCGCTTTGCGTTCTCATTTGAGTTTTCGAGTATCAGGAGAGATCACCGAACTTGTTGTTAAAGAAGGCGACAAGGTTAAAAAAGGCGACTTACTGGCACAGTTAGACAAGCGTGATTTTCAAATTGCGGTCGATAATGCGAAAGCCAGTTATGCCGCCATTAATAGCCAATACAGACGTTCTCAACCTTTGGTCAAAAAAGGATTGTTAGCCCAATCTCAATTTGATGAACTTAAAGCACAGCGAAGTGTGGCTTTAGTTGATTTGAAGCTGGCGCAACTGTACCTGCAATTCACAACATTGACAGCGCCAACCGATGGGATTATTTCGCGAGTGAATGTCGATCGTTTTGAAAACATCCAAGTTGGACAGCAAATAGTCAATATTCATAGCGTGAATGACGTTGAAGTACTCATTCAGGTGCCGGATCGTTTATTTGTGCATCAACCAACGCAAAGGGATCTCAGAAAAGTCACCGCTAAGGTTAAGACCGAAAGTGGCAGTATTTATGATGCGAAAATTCAAGAATTTACAACAGAGCCTGATCCCGCGACAGGGACGTATAACTTAACCTTGATTATGCCAATGCCGGAACAAGAGGTCATTCTTGATGGGATGGCGCTAGAAGTGACTGCGCGCAGCAGTGATGCTGGGCTTAATGTCAGTGTCGGAACGGATGTTCCGCTTACCGCGGTAATTAATGCCGATGGTGACGATCTGGATCGCGCAGAGACTTATGTTTGGGTACTTGAAGGCGATAAAGTACGAAAACAACAAGTTGAGTTAGGAAAAATGCGCAACACAACCATACAGATAATTAGTGGTCTTGAAGGCGCAGAACAAATTGTGGTGAAAGGCGTTTCACAATTACGAGATGGATCGGTAGTAAAAGTGATTAAGAAGGAGGCTGTTCAATGAGCCAGAATAATCTCGAGCAGCAAAATGACGATGGTAGCAAGGGTATCGCCGCCTATTTTATAAAAAACAAAGTGATCAGTTGGATGATCTCTTTGATCTTTTTTATTGGAGGCGCATTCTCTTTCTTTGAACTCGGTCGTTTAGAAGATCCCGCTTTTACGATTAAAGATGCGATGGTAGTGACCAGCTACCCCGGCGCAACCCCTCAGCAGGTAGAAGAAGAAGTCACTTACCCCATAGAGAAAGCCATTCAGCAATTGACGTATGTTGATGAAGTTAATTCGATTTCCAGTCGTGGTTTGTCGCAAATCACAGTGACGATGAAAAATAACTATGGTCCGGATGATTTACCGCAAATATGGGATGAACTTCGCCGAAAAGTAACCGATTTAGAAGGAACCTTGCCGCCGGGGGTGAATACGCCTGCGGTTGTCGATGATTTTGGCGATGTTTATGGCGTATTGCTTGCAGTAACAGGTGAAGGGTATTCCTATAAAGAGCTTTTAGATTACGTTGATTATTTACGCCGCGAGTTAGAGCTTGTGGATGGCGTCAGTAAAGTGGCGGTTTCGGGAGAGCAGCAAGAGCAAGTTTTCATCGAAATGTCGATGAAGCGCTTAAATACTCTGGGTATTTCACCAGATACGGTAACCAATCTTTTAAACACCCAAAACATAATATCTCCGGCTGGTGCAGTACGCATTGGTGATGAGTATATTCGTATTCATCCTACGGGAGAGTTTCAGGATGTGGATCAGCTTGGCGATCTGATCATTACCGATTCGGCAAAGGAAAATTCGGGTCTTATTTATCTACGTGATGTGGCTGAAGTTAAGCGTGGTTACATCGATGTACCAAGTAATATCGTTAATTATAACGGCAATATGGCGCTTAATATGGGCGTTTCATTCAACGCCGGTGTAAACGTTGTCAATATAGGTAAGCACCTTGATGAACGCTTGGCTGAGTTGAAATATCAGCAGCCTTTTGGTATCTCAATCTCTGAAATTTATAGCCAACCCAAAGAAGTCGATAAATCCGTTAGTGGTTTTGTTGTGAGTCTAGGTCAGGCGGTAGCGATTGTTATTATCGTGCTGTTGTTCTTTATGGGGCTGCGTTCAGGCCTGCTCATTGGTTTAATTTTGCTAGTGACCGTACTCGGTACTTTTGTCTTTATGAAGTACTTTGCCATTGATTTACAACGAATCTCATTAGGTGCATTGGTTATTGCCTTAGGGATGCTGGTGGACAATGCGATTGTGGTGGTTGAAGGCATATTAGTCGGGACGCAAAAAGGACGAACCAGACTGCAAGCGGCAACCGACATCGTGACGCAAACTAAGTGGCCTTTGTTGGGCGCAACGGTCATTGCCGTGACTGCGTTTGCACCGATAGGGCTGTCAGAAGACTCGACCGGTGAGTATTGTCGTACTCTGTTCTCAGTACTGCTCATTTCGCTTATGCTGTCATGGTTTACCGCCATTTCCTTAACCCCGTTCTTTGCCGACATTTTCTTTAAAGGTCAAAAATTTAAAGATGGCGAAAACAGTGATCCCTACAATGGTTTTATCTTTGTCTCTTATAAAAAATTCTTAGAACTTTGTATGCGAAACGCTTGGACGACAGTAACAACGTTGGTGTTGGCGCTGGCTGTGAGCATTTATGGTTTTGGTTATATTAAGCAAGCATTTTTCCCATCGTCCACAACGCCTATATTTTTATCGGATGTTTGGCTACCCGAAGGAAGTGATATTCGGGTAACAAATACCAAGCTAAAAGCAATAGAAAGTTGGTTATTGGAGCAAGATGGCGTAGAGGCTGTAACAACGACCGCAGGTAAAGGTTTAGAGCGATTCATGCTGACCTACACCCCAGAGAAGAGTTACGCCGCCTATGGTGAAATCATTACTCGGGTTGAAAGCTATGAAGTGCTTCATGACATCATGGATAAATATCGCAATTACGTGTCGGATCATTTCCCTGAAATTAGCTATAAGCTAAAACAAATTGAATTAGGTCCCGGTGGCGGAGCGAAGATCGAAGCCAGAATTATTGGTTCTGATCCTACGGTGCTAAGAACGATTGCCGCTCAAGTGGTTGATATTCTCAATGCTGATCCGGGCACTACCGGGGTGCGCCATGACTGGCGAGAGCGCACGAAAGTGATTGAGCCTCAATTTAATGAAAGTCAGGCTCGTCGCTATGGCATCAGTAAGAATGAAGTAGACGACTTCTTACAAATGTCATTTTCTGGATTGACCGTTGGTGTATACCGTGACGGGACAACGTTAATGCCGATAGTGACTCGCTTGACGGAAGAAGAGCGCATAGACTTTAGAAGCATCGAAGGTATGAAGATCTGGAGCCCAGTGTTGGGGGATTACATTCCTTTACAACAAATCACCTTGGGTAATGAAATTCGCTGGGAAGATCCGCTGATCATCCGTAAAAACAGAAAGCGTATGTTAACGGTATTTGCTGACCCAGACATTCTTGGCGAAGAAACGGCCGCAACACTACAGGCAAGAATACAAGACAAGGTTGAAGCGATAGAAATGCCACCGGGTTATAGCCTAGAGTGGGGGGGAGAATATGAATCATCGGGCGATGCTAAAGCCTCCCTATTTTCAACAATGCCGATGGGCTATTTGTTCATGTTCTTGATCACAGTGTTTTTGTTTAATTCGGTGAAGCAATCTCTGATTGTATGGCTGACGGTGCCGCTGGCATTGATTGGCGTAACCACCGGACTGCTGGTTCTAAATACGCCATTTGGTTTTATGGCATTGCTTGGTTTCTTGAGCCTTTCTGGGATGCTATTGAAAAACGGTATCGTTTTGATTGACCAAATTGAGCTGGAAATACATTCGGGCAAGGAGCCTTATCATGCGGTGATTGAAGCGGCATTAAGTCGTGTAAGGCCGGTTTGTATGGCGGCGATAACCACGATATTGGGTATGATTCCGTTATTGCCGGATATATTCTTTAAGCCAATGGCGGTAACCATCATGTTTGGCTTAGGCTTTGCAACCGTTCTGACCTTGATTGTTGTGCCTGTTTTGTATCGACTGTTTTATAAAATAGAAGTCGTTAAAATCTAGTAAGGCGTTATGCTTAATCAACAAAGGTTACCTTAAGGTAACCTTTGTTCGTTTATACTTGGATGACTTGCTACGATTGGTATCACTACCTCATAAGGAAAGCATAATGGGTGAAACAGTAAAGCGATGTGATTGGCTTGATACGAGCAAACCTGACTACGTGGAATATCATGATAAAGAATGGGGTAGGCCTGTTTATGATGACCAAGTATTTTTTGAGTTTCTCATTTTAGAATCGGCTCAAGCAGGGCTCAGTTGGTACACCATTCTCAAGCGTCGAGAGGGTTACCGAAAAGCGTTTGCTAATTTTGACCCAGTGAAAGTAGCCCAATTTGATGCCGCTCGCGTAGAAGAGCTAATGCAAGATAGTTCCATCATTCGCAACCGAGCAAAAATAGAATCAGCCATTAACAATGCGCATTTGTTTATTGATATTCAGCGTGAATATGGCAGTTTTAGCTCGTTTATTTGGGCTTATGTGAATGATCAACCCATAGATCAAAGAGTAGAAGGTGACGCTGTTGTGGCAACCACGCCGTTATCTGATCAGTTGTCTAAGGATTTGAAAAAACGAGGCTTTAAGTTCTTGGGCAGTACAACCTTATATGCCTTTTTGCAGGCGACGGGCATTGTTAATGACCATGATTTAGATTGTATTTGCCGCTCACAGTAGTTGATTGCGAGCGACATTCCTATCATTTGAATGCAGAGTTTATTTCAAACCAAGACGTTTCATCAAGCGATGCAAATTACCCGGATTTAATCCTAAATCTTTGGCTGTAGCACTGAGCTTTTTGTCATTTTTTAAGTATGTAGATTGCACCAATTGCATTTGAAATTGTTCAGTGGCTTCTTTTAACGGCAAATCATGATATTGGGTGATCGGCAAGGCACTAGATTCTTGGAATGACGATATTGATGGTGCACCTGTCGCCATCTCAGTGTTAGTAAACTGAAAGTGATGAGGCTTTAATATCAAATGAGGCGCGTTACTTTCTGCTTTTGCGATAACACTGGCTCGATTGATGGCGTGCTCTAACTCGCGCACGTTACCTTCCCAAGGATTATTTTGTAATAGCACTAATACATCCGCATCTAAAGTAATGCTAGAAAGGTTGAGTTTGTGTTGGCATTGCTCAGCAAAGAAGCCGGCTAATAAGATAACGTCTTTTTCTCTGTCACGTAGTGGTGGCACAAAAATTGGGAATACGCTTAATCTATGGTAAAGATCGGAACGGAAATTACCTTCTTTGACTTCTTCGTGCATGGTTCTATTGGTTGCGGCAATAATGCGCACATCAACTTTAATATTACTGTCATCACCGACACGCTGTATGTCGCCATATTGCAATGCTCTAAGTAACTTAGCTTGTAGGGCAAGAGAGAGTTCGCCCACTTCATCAAGAAACAGAGTGCCTTTATTGGCAAGCTCAAACTTCCCTTTACGATCACTTATTGCACCGGTAAATGCGCCTTTAATGTGGCCAAATAATTCACTTTCAGCAACAGATTCGGGTAAAGCGGCGCAGTTAAGGTAAACAAACGTGGCGTCTTTTCGCTGTGACTGAGAGTAAATGGCATGCGCGACAAGTTCTTTACCTACCCCTGTTTCGCCCATGATCAAAACAGAAAGATCGGTATTTGCCACAGCGTTGATGTGTGATTTTAGCTCAATGATGCCTTGGGATTTCCCAATAAAGTCTAGTTGGTCATATTGTGCGAGTTTCTTTTTTGAAGGCTCAGCAACGCCAATATTTTCTTCAAGTTTAGCCACTAACAAAGCGGTATTTAAGCTATTGGCTGCAAGTGCACTGATCAGACGGAAGTGGTCATCAGGAAAGGTATCAAACTGAGTGGGATCAAAAGCGTCAATGGTTACCGCGCCAATTAATGTGTCATCTTGAAACAGCGGCAGGCCAATACAGGAGTGGACTTCAAGTTTTTGTGCATGGTTAGGAATCAATGCATCATACGGATCAGGCAGATCACTGTCTGAGGGGAATCGCACAATGTCGCCAGCTCTGGCAATCGCTTCAAGTCTAGGGTGCTGCTCTATATTAAAGCGGCGTCCTAATACGTCATCACTGAGGCCATCAATGGCCAGCGGAATAAAGTTTTGCTTTTGGAATAATAGTAATGCGGTCGCATCACATTTAAGCATATTACGTATGGTAGCCAGCAAACGCTGAAAGCGATCTTGTTCAGAGATCCCCGAGGTAATGTCACGAGCAACTTGGATCCATTCACTTTGGTATTGTTTCATTATGCGTTCTGCTTAGCTGACGAGTAGGCTTACTGGTTTGTCAGTATAACAAGATATTGTCATTTAGATATATGGAATTGTTTTGTCAAAATGATATTCTAGTAGCACGCGATATACGTAACAGGCTGAGTTTGCACAATATTAGATGTTGGCATACCTTTTGCTATATTAAATAAGATAATTGTACTAGGAAGAGCAGAGGTGAGATGTCATGACTCCACATATCGGATTTAATTGTGGTTTAGTTGTTTCTCGTAAAGATTGGACCGATATATTGTTTTCGCTACGAGTGAAAATCGAAGGTCTTTCGTTTATTGCCGGGCAATTTACCAAATTAGGTTTGTACGATGCAAAAGGTGAGTTTTTACGCAAAGCGTATTCAATCGTAAATTCTCCTGAAGATTATGCAAAAACTGAAGAATTGGAGTTTTTAATTATCGCCGATCTGGATGGCGCTTTATCTCCAAACCTACATACTTTGCACCCGAATGATGAAGTGATGGTCGGTGACCAATGTGCTGGGTTTATGACATTAGATGAAGTTCCGCAGCACGCGACAGAGCTGTGGCTGATGGCTACCGGAACAGGTATCGGTCCTTATTTATCGATTCTACAAACTGAAGACTTTCCAGAACACTATACTGATATCATTTTAGTGCATGCGGTGCGTTTTCAACAAGACCTTGTTTATAAAAGCTTAATTGAAGAACTGAAACAGAAATTTGCTGGCAAACTTCAATATGTTCCTATTGTTTCAAGAGAGAAATTAGACGAAGGTTTGACTGGTCGAGTTCCACATTTGATCGATCAAAGAACCTTAGAATCACATACTGGTGTGAAACTGGATATGGAAAAAACGTTTGTTTACTTGTGTGGTAATCCAGCAATGGTGCGAGAGAGTGGGCTTTCATTGAGCGATAGAGGCTACCACAAGCATTTGAGACGCAAAACTGGACACTTTAGCTCTGAGAACTATTGGTAAGCTAAGAGTTAATACAGAGCATATACAAGATTAAAAACGCAGTAACCTTATTTACAATCATAAGGTTACTGCGTTTTTTTATGCCTACTCACAGCAATAATTCACAACCACCGTTATAACAACAGCTCATTACATTAGCGAAGCATGTTTGTTATTTTGATAAAAATTATCAGATTAACAATAAAAATATCTTGTCATAAATACAAAGAACACTTCATTAATAATGCTGCTTCCTTTAAAATCAAGGACTTAAAAAGTTGGCACGCTTAATGCTATAAGAAAGGTAATTATTATTTAGAAAAATAAAGGCTTTAATTATGACTATTCACGTAAAGAACAACATCCATTGGGTTGGCCAACGCGACTGGGAAATTCAAGATTTCCACGGTACAGAATTCAAAGTAACAAAAGGTAGCAGCTACAACAGTTATCTTATTCGTGAAGAAAAAACAGTACTTATCGATACTGTTGATCATAGATTTAGCCATCAATTTGTTCAAAACTTAGAAATGGAAATCGATCTTAACAGCATCGACTACATCATCATCAACCACGCTGAAGAAGATCACGCTGGTGCATTATCTGCATTAATGGAGCGCATTCCCAACACTCCTATCTACTGTACAGAAGCGGCAATTGATTCAATTGTTGGTCACCATCATCACCCAGAGTGGAACTTCAGAACCGTAAAAACAGGTGATAGCCTAGACATCGGTAATGGCAAACAATTTGTATTTGTTGAAGCACCAATGCTGCATTGGCCTGATAGCATGATGTCATACCTAACAGGTGATGCTGTTCTATTTAGTAACGATGCATTTGGTCAGCACTACTGTGATGAACACCTATTTAACGATGAAGTCGATCAAACTGAGCTAATGGATCAGTGTCTACGTTACTACTCAAATATTTTGACTCCGTTTAGCAGCCTTGTTACAGCAAAAATTAAAGAAGTTCTAAGCTTTAACCTGCCTGTAGATATGATTGCGACTTCTCACGGTATCGTATGGCGTGATAACCCAGCACAAATCATCGAAAGATATTTGGAGTGGGCAGGGGATTATCAAGAAGATCGCATTACTATCTTCTACGATTCAATGTCAAACAATACTCGTATGATGGCTGACGCAATTGCACAAGGCATCCATGATGTGGATCCTGCTGTAGCCGTAAAAGTATTTAACGTTGCTCGTCATGACAAGAATGAAATCCTAGCGCAAGTATTCCGTTCAAAAGGTATTTTGGTTGGTTCATCAACAATGAACAACGTAATGATGCCTAAAGTTGCCGGTATGCTTGAAGAGATCACTGGTCTTCGCTTCAAACAGAAAAAAGCAGGCGCTTTTGGTAGCTACGGCTGGAATGGTGGCGCGGTTGACCGTATCCATTCACGTCTAACTGACGCAGGTTTTGAAACTGTCGCTGGCCTAAAAACAAAATGGCGTCCAGATGGTAAAGCAATGAGAACGTGTCGTGCACACGGTCAACAAGTGGCTAAGCAATGGGCATTGCACCCTCTTAATGTTCAACCAATGACAGTGGAACAAGAAGAAGTTCAACCTCTATCTATTGCGATTCCTCAAGCTACAGCACCGGCTGCAACTGCAACTCCAGCAGCAACATCTGAAGCTCACGGTAGTGACTGTGGCTGCATGATTTGTACTGTATGTAACTGGATTTACGATCCTGAAATTGGTGAGCCAAACCAAGGTGTTGAGCCTGGTACAGCGTGGGGCGATGTTCCTGATTACTTCTTGTGCCCAGAGTGTCACCTAGGTAAAGATGTATTTGCACCACACAAGCGAGGCGCATAATAATGAATCCAATTACGATAATCGGTAGCGGCTTTGCCGCTTACCAATTGGTAAAAACAATCCGCAGAATGAATGCTGAAGTGCCAATTCGAATCATTACCGCCGATAAAGGTCATGATTATAATAAACCGGATTTAAGCCATGTGGTTTCAAAGCAACAAACAGCAGAAGACTTAATTACGTCTAAAGCTGATGACTTTGTACAGCAGCACAATATCGAACTATGTGCCGAGCATCTAGTGAGTGAAATCAATCCACAACTTAAAGTAGTCGTGGCTAATGGCAAAAACTATGAGTACTCAAGCCTGGTTATGGCAACAGGCGCTAAGCCTTTCATGCCGCCAATTGAAGGTCTCAAAGAGAGTGCGCCAATTACTTTAAATAGCTTGCAAGAGTTTGAAGAATTTAGAGATAGACTGACCAGCGCAAAATCAATTTTGGTTATCGGTGGTGGCTTAATTGGTGTTGAAATCAGCATGGATTTAGCGCTATCTGACAAAAAAGTGACGGTAGTTGAAGCAGCTCCTCGCTTGATGGCAAACCAATTACCTGAATTCATTGGTTTAAAACTTGATCAAGGCATGCAGAAACTGAATGTTGATGTGAAATTAGGTCAAGGCGTGAAACAGGTCGCAAAAACAGATACAGGCTTTATGGTAACGTTAGCGCATGGCGATGTTGTCTATGTTGATGAAGTCCTAGTCTGTACCGGTTTAATCCCAAATACAGTGCTTGCAAGTGAAGCAGGAATATCGACTAACCGTGGTATTTGTGTAGATGATGCTATGCAAACATCATGTGAAGATATTTATGCACTGGGTGATTGTGCTGAGCAGAACGGCCAAGTAAGAGCCTATCTTCAACCAACAGTAATAAGTGCATCGTCTTTAGCAAAAACACTATTGGGTGAGCGTACCTCTGTGGTATTACCTAACATGATGGTGAAGGTTAAAACACCTAGTTATCCAATTCAACTTGGCGGAACAACAACAGATAGTGTTGTAGCGCGTTGGAATCTAGACATACATGCTGATGGTATTGTAGCCAAAGCATATAATGACGATGATACTATGATCGGATTTATTGCAACGGAAGACAAAACTAAGCAAGCCTTCCCACTGTTAAGAGAACTGTCAACCCAATAACTTATTGGTTTAAAAAGCACTCGCGAGATAAATTTGTGAGTGCTTTAGTACACTTAGAGTGCCAGATTGTATCCAGTGTCTAAAATTAGCATTTGGAACTGTTTTCATAGTAAGCAACAGCTAACTATCATGAATAAATTGAGAAGCCGTTAAGGGCTTTAATCAATGGTCTGGTATTCGAAGAGTACTATTAATCCATCACCTAACAGCGAAACTTTCGTTGTTAAACAAGGATTTGACATACTCATGACGACTCACTTTTTTAATCAACAATCAAACACAGTTAGCTCTGATTTAACCTCAGACTTACGTATTCAAGTTACCGTAGGGGTAGGGGCCGCAGTTATTGGTTTCTTCACTATGGCTTATCCTCTAATATCTCACGCCCTTTTTGTTCAAATTTTATCAATTGGATTTGCTATTTTTGCCATTACATTAGTCGTTATATTGGCTGGTTGTGAGAGCACCTTCAAACAAACCATTGCAGCAAAAGGCTTTAACGGCTATGCAACACTGACCATATTACTGTTTCTTGCTTCTTATTCAATGACTTTTTTTGCGAATGAAGCTTTAACTTTCGTAGCGGCGACAGCAATTGCTTATTTTTTGTTTGATGAACTATCGACTGTAGTGCGAGTATTTCGACAAAATAGAATCAAATGTCTAGCACTACCATGTGTTGATTTAGTGGTGACATTTGTTTGTTTAGCGATGCTAATCAGTGGCTTATCTGTTGATGGGGTTTTTGTAGTAAGTGCAGTTTTAGGCTTAAAAATTGTCTTATTAGGCAGTACTATTTTACTTGAACTATCGGAAACAAAATCACACAGTTTTTATTAATACGCTTCCAATAGATTGATACTAAAAACCAGCTAAATTTAGCTGGCTTTTTTTTGCCTAGCGAAACTGGTAATACCAATAACAGTAATTAAATGGTCAGAAATAGCGCAGGAAAAACACTGAGAACAAGGCGAATATTTTTGATAAGTAGTTATTCTATAATCAAAAATTTCAACGCGGTTATCAAGTGTTTTAACCTGCTAGGCTGATCAGAGATTTGTTACGAGATTGGTATAAACCTATCAGGTTGAAAGAAGCCAAAGGAAGTGAACAGTACTCAGTGCAAGTGAGTCTGCTTCGACAGTATAGGAGGGTAAGCGTCCATCAAGTGTTGCGAAGGGAGGAAGTACACTTTATGCCTGTTATGAGCAGATGTTTTTTTAGCGATACATTATGCGATATGAGTCAATGTTCCACTTGTTAATAAGGTATTGCGATAGAGTTAATGACGGTCGCATGGTAAGTTTTAGTTAGGCGCAATGGATTTAGCGCATCAACATTTAAAGCTAAAAGAGTTTAGTGGAGACAACATGGATAGTATCTCGATTGCCCAGCAAGTAATTTCTGGCGATGCATGGTTAGTTATCGACGCACAAGGTAACTTAAAATTAGCTAATGAAGGTTATATACCTCAAAATGGCGAAGTCGTTTTGTCAGTTGGTGATACTGCTATAACTGTTCCCGATGATTTAGTTAGAGAACTTAAAGTAACCCAAGCAGAGCTAAATTCTTCCGACGAACTCGTCGCTAATAACGTTCAAAATGCTAAAGATCCTACACAAGTAGAAAGCACGGAGACTGTGACGGGAGAAGATTCGGGATCTAGTCTAACCACGACTAGCGCCGTACAAAGGGACAACGCGGAAACTATTGCCCAGACAGCCTTTGAAACAGAAGGTTTTACTGGCTATCAGTTCACAGACGAACAAAAGAGTGCGTTCAATCAGTTCATTGCTGATGCCAATACAGTTCTCCTACCAGTTGAGGGTTCAGAGCCCCAAGATGACAAAATTGTTATTCCTACGGCAATTGACGATCTTTTAGAGACCCTAGAGGATCAAAATGTAGAGTTGGACTTATTGAATAACGATTTTGTCGACTTTAATGACATCGAAATTGTTAATGTGACCGTTCCTGCAGACCAGGGTACCGTCCATCAAAATCCAGACGGCAGCTACTATTTCAAACCGGCGAAAGATTTCAATGGCGAAGCTGAGATTGAATACACGATCAGAGATAGCAGTGGAAATGAAGACAGCGCAACCGCAGTCGTCATTGTAGTACCTGTCAATGATGCCCCTACTGCAGTTGATGACCAAGTAATAACCCAAGAAGATACCCCTGTTATAATTGATGTTCTTGAGAACGATTTAGATGTTGATGGCGATCAAATCACCCTGAAAGATATATCGCTCGCTGATCCTTCACAAGGCTCAGTAAACATTGTAGATGGCAAGGTTAAGTTTACTCCCTCTGAAAATTTCAACGGCGACGTAAAGATCATTTATGTCATAGAAGACGAAGATGGACTGCAGTCTTCTGCAGAACTGGTAGTGACCGTTGAACCAGAAAATGACGCGCCGGAAATCATGGTGACGGCGAAGGATGTGACGGAAGAGTCAGTGAGTAATACCACCGTCATTGCAACTTTCGTAGCGTCAGATGCAGACGGTGATGATCTCAGTTACACGCTATTAAATAACGACGATGGCTACTTCGTATTAGATGGAACAAACGTTGTGTTAACGGATGCCGGTGTAGCAGCTATCAATAATGATGAGCTAGATCTGGAGTCACTGAATATCACAGTTCAAGCTGACGATGGCAAGTATCAATCCGATAGCACGGATACCTCGGACATCACTCGCGTCAACGATAACGCGCCAGAAATCACGGTCACTGCGAAGGATGTGACTGAAGAGTCAGTGAGTAATACCACCGTCATTGCAACTTTCGTAGCGTCAGACGCAGATGGCGATACTCTTACATATAGATTGCTAAATAACGATGACGGTTACTTTATTCTTGATGGTACGAACGTTGTTCTGACCGATGCCGGTGTCACGGCTATCAATAATGATGAGCTAGATCTAGAGTCATTGGACATTACGGTTCAAGCGGATGATGGTAAGTATCAATCCGATAGTACGGATACCTCGAACATCACTCGCGTCAACGACAACGCACCAGAAATCGCGGTGACGGCGAAGGATGTGACTGAGGAGTTTGTGAGCAACA
Organism: Vibrio sp. UCD-FRSSP16_30; assembly: GCF_001676025.1. GTDB lineage: Bacteria > Pseudomonadota > Gammaproteobacteria > Enterobacterales > Vibrionaceae > Vibrio. The sequence continues at coordinate 38,363 of NZ_LZFW01000013.1, read as the reverse complement.
CTACTGTCATTGCAACCTTTGTCGCGTCAGACGCAGATGGTGATGATCTCACTTACACCCTTTTAAATAATGACGATGGTTACTTCGTATTAGATGGAACCAACGTTGTGTTAACGAATGCCGGTGTCGCCGCCATCAATAACGATGAGCTGAGCCTAGAGTCATTGGACATTACGGTTCAAGCCGACGATGGCAAGTATCAATCCGATAGCACGGATACGGCGAACATTACTCGCGTCAACGACAACGCACCGGAAATTACAGTCACTGCTGTTGATGTAACGGAAGAGTCTGTAAGCAACACTACTGTTATTGCAACTTTTGTGGCTTCAGATGCGGATGGTGATGACCTCACTTATACGCTATTAAATAATGATGATGGTTACTTTGTATTAGACGGAACCAACGTTGTGTTAACGGATGCCGGTGTCGCGGCTATCAATAATGATGAGCTAGATCTTGAGTCGTTGAACATCACGGTTCAGGCCGACGATGGCACATATCAATCCGATAGTACGGATACGTCGAACATCACTCGTGTGAACGACAACGCACCAGAAATCACGGTGACGGCGAAGGATGTGACGGAAGAGTCAGTGAGTAATACCACCGTCATTGCAACTTTCGTAGCGTCAGACGCAGATGGCGATCCTCTTACATATAAATTGCTAAATAACGATGACGGCTACTTTGCTCTTGATGGTACGAACGTTGTTCTGACCGATGCCGGCGTCACTGCTATCAATAATGATGAGCTAGATCTGGAGTCGTTGGGCATTACGGTTCAAGCCGATGATGGTAAATATCAATCCGATAGCACGGATACGTCGAACATCACCCGAGTGAACGACAACGCACCAGAAATCACGGTGACGGCGAAGGATGTGACGGAAGAGTCAGTGAGTAATACCACCGTCATTGCAACCTTTGTTGCGTCAGATGCAGATGGCGATGATCTGACTTACACGCTATTAAATAATGATGATGGTTACTTTGTATTAGACGGAACCAACGTTGTGCTAACCGATGCGGGTGTCGCGGCCATCAACAATGATGAGCTAGATCTAGAGTCGCTGAACATTACGGTTCAAGCGGATGATGGTAAGTATCAATCCGATAGCACGGATACCTCGGACATTACTCGTGTCAACGACAACGCACCGGAAATCACGGTGACGGCGAAGGATGTGACGGAAGAGTCAGTAAGCAACACCACAGTCATTGCCACCTTTGTTGCGTCAGATGCAGATGGCGATGACCTGACTTATACGTTACTTAACAATGACAACGGTTACTTTGTACTGGATGGCACCAATGTCGTTCTAACGGATGCCGGTGTAGCCGCAATCAACAATGATGAGCTAGATCTGAAATCGCTGAACATTACGGTTCAAGCCGACGATGGCACGTATCAATCCGATAGCACGGATACCTCGAACATCACTCGTGTTAACGACAACGCACCGGAAATCACCGTCACTGCTGTTGATGTAACGGAAGAGTCGGTGAGCAACACTACCGTCATTGCAACTTTTGTGGCTTCAGATGCGGATGGTGATGATCTCACTTACATCCTTTTAAATAATGACGATGGTTACTTCGTATTAGACGGAACCAACGTTGTGCTAACCGATGCCGGTGTCGCGGCCATCAACAATGATGAGCTAGATCTAGAGTCGCTGAACATTACGGTTCAAGCTGACGATGGCACATATCAATCAGATAGCACGGATACGTCGAACATCACCCGCGTCAACGACAACGCACCGGAAATCACGGTCACGGCGAAGGATGTGACTGAGGAGTCTGTGAGTAACACCACTGTCATTGCTACTTTTGTAGCGTCAGATGCAGATGGTGATGATCTCAGTTACACACTATTAAATAACGATGATGGCTACTTCAAATTAGTAGGCAATGATGTCGTGCTAACCGATGCCGGTGTCGCGGCTATCAATAATGATGAGCTAGATCTTGAGTCGTTGAACATCACGGTTCAGGCCGACGATGGCACATATCAATCCGATAGTACGGATACATCGAACATCACTCGCGTCAACGACAACGCACCGGAAATCACCGTCACTTCTGTTGATGTAACGGAAGAGTCTGTAAGCAACACCACCGTCATTGCAACGTTCGTGGCAAGTGATGCAGACGGCGATGATCTAAGTTACACGCTATTAAACAACGATAACAGCTACTTCGTACTGGATGGCACTAATGTCGTTCTGACGGATGCGGGTGTAGCAGCAATCAACAATGATGAGCTAGATCTAGAGTCGCTGAACATTACGGTTCAAGCTGACGATGGCACGTATCAATCCGATAGCACGGATACCTCGGACATAACTCGTGTCAACGATAACGCACCGGAAATCACGGTCACCGCGAAGGATGTGACGGAAGAGTCAGTGAGTAACACTACAGTCATTGCGACGTTCGTGGCTTCAGATGCAGATGGCGATACTCTTACATATACATTGCTAAATAACGATGACGGCTACTTTACTCTTGATGGTACGAACGTAGTTCTGACCGATGCCGGTGTCGCGGCCATCAACAATGATGAGCTAGATCTAGAGTCGCTGAACATTACGGTTCAAGCTGACGATGGCACATATCAATCCGATAGCACGGATACGTCGAACATCACCCGAGTGAACGACAACGCACCAGAAATCGCGGTGACTGCTGTTGATGTAACGGAAGAGTCTGTAAGCAACACTACTGTTATTGCAGCTTTTGTGGCTTCAGATGCGGATGGTGATGACCTCACTTATACGCTATTAAATAACGATGACGGTTACTTTATTCTTGATGGTACGAACGTCGTTTTGACCGATGCAGGCGTCGCGGCCATCAACAATGATGAGCTAGATCTGGAGTCGTTGGACATCACGGTTCAAGCCGATGACGGTAAATATCAATCAGATAGCACGGATACTTCGAACATCACTCGCGTGAACGATAATGCACCGGAAATCACCGTTACTGCTGTTGATGTAACGGAAGAGTCGGTAAGCAACACTACAGTCATTGCTACTTTTGTAGCATCAGATGCAGATGGTGATGATCTCAGTTACACGCTGTTAAATAATGACGATGGTTACTTCATATTAGACGGAACCAACGTTGTGCTAACGGATGCCGGTGTAGCAGCTATCAATAACGATGAGCTGAGCCTAGAGTCATTGGACATTACGGTTCAAGCCGACGATGGTAAGTATCAATTCGATAGCACGGATACCTCGAACATCACTCGTGTTAACGACAACGCGCCGGAAATCACCGTCACTGCTGTTGATGTAACGGAAGAGTCGGTGAGCAACACCACAGTCATTGCAACGTTCGTGGCAAGTGATGCTGACGGCGATGATCTCAGTTATACACTTTTAAACAACGACAATGGATACTTTGTACTGGATGGCACTAATGTCGTTCTGACGGATTCCGGTGTAGCGGCCATCAACAATGATGAGCTAGATCTAGAGTCGTTGGACATTACGGTTCAAGCGGATGATGGTAAGTATCAATCCGATAGCACGGATACGTCGGACATCACTCGTGTCAACGACAACGCACCAGAAATCGCGGTGACTGCTGTTGATGTAACGGAAGAGTCTGTAAGCAACACTACTGTTATTGCAACTTTTGTGGCTTCAGATGCGGATGGTGATGACCTCACTTATACGCTATTAAATAATGACGATGGCTACTTTGTATTAGACGGAACCAATGTTGTGCTAACCGATACCGGTGTCGCGGCCATCAACAATGATGAGCTAGATCTAGAGTCGCTGAACATTACGGTTCAAGCTGACGATGGCACATATCAATCCGATAGCACGGATACGTCGAACATCACCCGAGTGAACGACAACGCACCAGAAATCGCGGTGACGGCTATTGATGTAACGGAAGAGTCTGTAAGCAACACTACTGTTATTGCAACTTTTGTGGCTTCAGATGCAGATGACCTCACTTATACGCTATTAAATAACGATGACGGTTACTTTATTCTTGATGGTACGAACGTCGTTTTGACCGATGCAGGCGTCGCGGCCATCAACAATGATGAGCTAGATCTGGAGTCGTTGGACATCACGGTTCAAGCCGATGACGGTAAATATCAATCAGATAGCACGGATACCTCGAACATCACTCGTGTTAACGACAACGCGCCGGAAGTTATGGTGACGGCGAAGGATGTGACTGAGGAGTCAGTGAGTAACACCACTGTTATTGCAACTTTTGTCGCGTCAGATGCAGACGGCGATGATCTAACTTACACGCTATTAAACAACGATAACGGCTACTTCGTACTGGATGGCACTAATGTCGTTCTGACGGATGCGGGTGTAGCAGCCATCAACAACGATGAGCTAGATCTGGAGTCGTTGGACATTACGGTTCAAGCCGATGATGGCACATATCAATCCGATAGCACGGATACCTCGAACATCACTCGTGTCAACGACAATGCACCGGAAATCACAGTGACTGCTGTTGATGTAACGGAAGAGTCTGTAAGCAACACTACTGTTATTGCAACTTTTGTGGCGTCAGATCCGGATGGTGATGACCTAACTTATACGCTATTAAATAACGATGACGGTTACTTTATTCTTGATGGTACGAACGTAGTTCTTACGGATGCCGGTGTAGCAGCCATCAATAATGATGAGCTAGATCTAGAGTCGTTGAACATTACGGTTCAAGCTGACGATGGCACGTATCAATCCGATAGTACGGATACCTCGAACATCACTCGCGTCAACGACAACGCACCGGAAATTACGGTGACGGCGAAGGATGTGACTGAGGAGTCAGTGAGTAACACCACTGTTATTGCAACGTTCGTAGCGTCAGATGCAGACGGCGATGATCTAAGTTACACGCTATTAAACAACGATAACGGCTACTTCGTACTGGATGGCACCAATGTAGTTCTGACGGATGCCGGTGTAGTAGCAATCAACAATGATGAGCTAGATCTGGAGTCGTTGGACATTACGGTTCAAGCGGATGATGGCACGTATCAATCCGATAGCACGGATACCTCGGACATCACTCGTGTCAACGATAACGCGCCTGAAATAACAGTCACTGCTGTTGATGTAACTGAGGAGTCAGTGAGTAATACCACTGTCATTGCAACTTTCGTAGCGTCAGATCCGGATGGTGATGACCTCACTTATACGTTATTAAATAATGACGATGGCTACTTCGTATTAGACGGAACCAACGTTGTGCTAACCGATGCCGGTGTCGCCGCCATCAATAACGATGAGCTGAGCCTAGAGTCATTGGACATTACGGTTCAAGCCGACGATGGTAAATATCAATTCGATAGCACGGATACCTCGAACATCACTCGTGTTAACGACAACGCGCCGGAAATCACAGTCACTGCTGTTGATGTAACGGAAGAGTCGGTGAGTAACACCACTGTCATTGCTACTTTTGTAGCGTCAGACGCAGATGGCGATCCTCTTACATATACATTGCTAAATAACGATGACGGCTACTTCGTATTAGATGGAACCAACGTTGTGTTAACGGATGCCGGTGTCGCCGCCATCAATAACGATGAGCTGAGCCTAGAGTCRTTGGACATTACAGTACAAGCTGATGATGGCACGTATCAATCCGATAGTACGGATACCTCGAACATTACTCGTGTGAACGACAACGCCCCGGAAATTACGGTCACGGCGAAGGATGTAACAGAGGAGTCGGTGAGTAACACTACAGTCATTGCAACGTTCGTGGCTTCAGATGCGGACGGCGATACTCTTACATATGCATTACTAAATAACGATGACGGTTACTTTGTACTGGATGGCACCAATGTTGTGCTAACCGATGCAGGCGTCTCCGCCATCAATAATGATGAGCTAGATCTGAAATCGCTGAACATTACAGTACAAGCCGACGATGGCACGTATCAATCAGATAGTACGGATACCTCGAACATCACCCGTGTGAATGACAATGCACCAGAAATCACGGTGACTGCTGTTGATGTAACTGAGGAGTCGGTGAGTAACACCACTGTCATTGCTACTTTTGTCGCGTCAGACGCAGATGGTGATGATCTCACTTACACGCTTTTAAATAATGACGATGGTTACTTTGTACTGGATGGCACCAATGTTGTGCTAACCGATGCAGGCGTCGCCGCCATCAATAACGATGAGCTGAGCCTAGAGTCGTTGGACATCACGGTTCAAGCCGACGATGGCACATATCAATCAGATAGCACGGATACCTCGAACATCACTCGTTTGAATGACTCACCAACAGCATCCAACAATGTTATATCTGGAACCGAAGATACGGCAATTGTATTCACTTGGAGCCAATTCAATGCTAGTGATGTTGATAATAGTGATGCAGAACTGTCGGTAGTATTTAAAACACTTCCAGCAGATGGAGTGTTGGAAGTGCTCATCAATAATGTTTGGCAAGACGTTCAAGTCGGTGATTTGATAGCAAAAGCTGATATTGATGCAGGCAGCTTACGATTTACTCCAGATGCAAATGAGTCTGGCTTTGACGGTTTCTCTGACTCAGGAGTCGGCGATCAAAAATCAGATTACGCTGAATTTAATTTTACAATTAGTGACGGTAATTCAGAAAGCGAAAACGCCATAATTACCGTCGATATTACCCCTGTAGCGGACAAGCCAGACCTTGTTATTTTGCAAGATCGAACCGAAGCATCCATTAATTTTCAAGATGCGGATCTGCCAAGTGGAAAAACGTGGAGCTCTAGCGTTGATGTAAGTGAAGTGCTTGGGGGGGGCACTCTTGGTACTTGGTATGCCAATGATGACAACCTAGTTGAAATTGGTCAGGAGTCGACATACCGCTCTGGTGCGAGTAGCAGCAATCTTGTGCTCGAGGTAGAGGCTGATGATGGCGATAACTCTATCTTCACCAATATTTCTGTAGAAGAAGGACGATATTACAGTTTCACCTTTGATGCAGCGGCTAGACGCTGGGAAGACGGTGACAGTGACTTAGATATTTTGTGGGTCAGACTCGACGATCAAGGTAATCCTATAATGGATGAAGCTGTTACCTTGTATGAGTTCCGTCCAACCGATAATACTTGGGAGCGAAACATTCAGGTAACCTTACCTTCTGATCAGGAGGGTGATTATCGTTTAATTGTTCAATCGACAGATTCTAATAGCTATGGAGCTATTGTCGATAACCTTGTTCTGGAGTCGTCTGACGCTAGAGGCTTTGAGGGTGAGTTTGTTGATCTTTGGGATCTCACGGCTGGTTTAGTCGATACCGATGATAGTGAAACCTTGCTGCTTACTTTGGAGGGACTTCCTGAGGGTACAATCATAAAAGATATTAACGGCAATGAAGTTGTTGTTGATGTGAATGGTAGGGTTGATATTACAGGTCTTGATATTGCAACGCTAAAAGCGAATGTGACAGAGACTGGCGATTATGAAGTGTTATTCACAGCCACATCCACTGAAACCAGTACTGGTGAGACGGCTTCATCAAGCACTAAGCTACCACTATTTATTGAAAGTAGTGAATTTAGCACTAAGACCGCTTCTTATGGTGATGATGATATTGTGGGCACCGACGCAAATGAGCTAATAGTCGGAGATGTTCAAGGCTTTCAAATCATAGCAGGAGAAGATTATAACATTGCCTTTATTCTCGATACTTCTGGGAGTATGAAAGATGTTATTACTGACGCAAAAACCGAAATAATATCGGCTTTTAACCAAATAGTAGATGTTGCTACTCAAGAAAATTCGGGTGTCGTGAATGTTATGCTTGCCGAGTTTGCAACTGGCGCTCAGGTTGTCGTTTCTATCGATTTATCAAAAATGAGTGCTGAAGAGGCAAAAGCAGAATTCCAAACCGAAGTCAGTAAGCTTGATGCAAATAGCTCCACAAACTACGAATCAGCATTCGAAACAACGATTGAATGGTTTGACTCACTGTCTGAAAACGGAGCATCGAACCAAACCTTCTTCATTACGGATGGTGAACCTACCCGTGGTATTCAATTAACCGAAGCTAGTTTGAGCTCATTTATGGTTGGTTATGATGCTACGCTGGGGCAGGTTGATACGCTTGAAGATATTTTGCCAGAAGACTACGTCTTAGGTACAGAGGTCTATTATGACAATATCTTGGTTGTTGATAACGCAGGTAACTTCTATTCATCATACACAGGTGAACAGCTTGGCAATATAACGGCAAAGGATAATGACTTTGTCTTCACGGACCGCTGGGATAATAAAACAGAAGAGGTTAAACAAGCTCAACATTATTACGCCATTTTAAACTTAATCTCGGCTGTAGAGGCCATTGGTCTTGGAGATGGTGTCGATTTAAGCACTTTAGTTAAGTTTGATAGTGACCAGTTTGTTGAATCTAATGTTGATGTGGATGACTTAGAAGAAGTTATCTTGGGCAAAACCACATCATTGGATCCTGGAGTGGATTCTATTACTTCTGGTGCGGGATCAGATATTTTGTTTGGTGACTCAATCAATTTTGCTAGTATCGATGTTCAGGGTGTCCCTGCTATACAAAAATATATCGCAGATAAAACAAACCAGTTTGAATCAGATGTGGATACCAAAGATATGTTCACCTATATCTCGCAACATACTGATGAATTTGACCAATCGGATGATAGTCATAAAGACGATGTTCTATATGGTGGTGCCGATGACGATATTTTATTCGGGCAAGGCGGTAATGACATTCTAACCGGTGGCTCAGGTGATGACCTGCTATTAGGTGGGGCAGGTGATGACATTCTTGATGGCGGTTTGGGTGAGGACATCATGACAGGTGGCTCTGGTGCAGACACCTTTGTATGGACTCAAGCTGACTTGCGTGTTTTCAACGAGACTGACACCATCATCGATTTCTCAATTGAAGATGGCGATAAGTTAGATCTTAGCGAGGTATTCTCTGATGTTTCTGATGCTGATCTAGATGCTCTTTTGACTCAATTAGAAGGGACTATCACTGGTGATGACACGCAGTCTTTCTTAACGGTGGAGAAAGATGAAGAGTCTTTCACTATTGAACTGCAAGGAGTTTCGGCGACAGAATTGGTCGATAACTTAGCGACAGTAGTGCAACTAACAGATAGCTAGCGGTTTATTGTTTGCCTTACGAATTTGGTCAACGGTAAAGTCTGAAGGAAGCGATCGGAAGTAACTGCAAATAACGCAACTGATCTTGCTTTGGCAGTGTAGGTGGGTAAGCGTCCGAAATAGCAAAAAGTACAACACTTTATAAGAGGAATGAGGCGGGGACGCCTCACCCTTTTTGATACCAACTAAATTTTAGCCAGTTTCACGCGAATTTTACTTTTTTGCACATTAGCATGATCAAGTGCTGCAATTGCTGCTTTTGCTTGGTCAACATTTGGCATTTCAACAAAAGCAAAACCCTTAGACAAGCCAGTCTCTTGATCGAGTACTAAGTTGCAAACGGTAACGTCACCGTGTTCTGAAAATAGAACACGAATTTCGTGTTCAGTCATTTGGCGTGAAAGGTTACGAACTAAAAGTTTCATCTTTGACCTTAATAAATAGATTCGGTGGGGATTGTCTCAGTTTAGCCCGCGAATACCAAGTTAAAATCCATTATCGTCATTGATATACGGTGTTTTAATCGGCTAGGCTGTATTGGAAGGCATTGGTATAGCTCTATAGATAAAGGCACTGATTGCCGATTCTTACCTATTAAAGTACGGAAAGGGCAACTTGTAATATCGCCCGCACGTCTTCACTGCTTTCTCCTTTCATCATCTGAGATTGAGCAAAGCTGATTTGAGCATAAATGTAGATTGCGGCAAATCGACTTTCCATCGTCGTAGTCTTGAATTCCCCTCTCTCTTTTGCTCCATTGACCCACTGTTCAAATGCCAATATGACGTTTTCATAAGTTAGATTGATTTGCTCTGCCGTCGCTTCGCCTAAATTCAAGCGCAATTCTTTCATATTCGCGAAGAGGCACCCTTTAGGCATATCAGAATCTCGAACTTCATCAGTGCTATAGAAAGCAAGGTTTTGCAACGTCTCATCAAACGCAGCCTCAGTACTTAGAAAGCCTAGCATTGGGCTAAGCACGCTACTCTCGTAGTGCTGTAACACCGCGCACATCAAGCCATCTTCCCCGCCAAATTCACGATAGATACTCGGTTTGGATACGCTGGCCAATTTACACAATTCATTTATCGATACCTGATTGATACCGTGTTTCCAATAATTTTGCAGTGCAATATCTAACACATGAGTACGGTCAAATTTTTTGGGACGGCCACGAGATGCTTTCTTTTCTTTATTCATATTTTAGTACCGACTGGTATTTTATTCTTGACAGTTAAATATCCAACCATTAATGTACCACCCAGTACTTAATTACACAAGACACTTCAAAGGCATCACTATGGCAAAGCAAACCGTGTTACTGACTGGCATCTCAGGCTTTATTGGTCTCCACATTGCAAAACAACTTTTAGATAAAGGTTTTCATGTGCGTGGCTCTATTCGTAATTTGAAAAAAGCTCAGAGCATTAAAAATACGTTACAGAAAGCCTCTACAGACGTCAGTGAATTATCATTTATTGAATTAGATCTGACTTCCGATAAAGGGTGGGATAGTGCCGCTAAAGATTGTGAATATGTCATGCACGTTGCTTCTCCATATGCCGCCGCTGAGCCAAAACATGAAGATGATATGATCAAGCCTGCGGTCGACGGCTCACTTCGAGTATTACGTGCGGCTAATAAAGCGGGCGTTAAGAGAGTCGTATTGACCAGTTCTGCTATGACGATGATGGCAACAATGAAGAGTGGCACATTTGGGCCAAATGATTGGGCTGATACCCACTCTAAAGACATCGGTACTTACGCTAAAAGTAAAACCTTGGCAGAACAAGCAGCATGGCAATTCATGGAGGAGCAAGACTCTGCTATGGAGCTTGTTGTTGTCAACCCAGGTGGCGTATTTGGCCCTGCATTAGGTGATGACATTAGTGGGCAATCAATGACTATGATTGATCAGATGCTACGTGGCAAAATTCCAATGCTGGCTAATGTGGCGATGCCAATGGTCGATGTTCGAGATGTGGCAATAATCCACGTACAAGCGATGACTCACACGCAAGCGGCAGGTCAGCGTATTCTTGCCTCTCGTTCAGAGCCAACCCACCTTACAGAGATTGCAAAAATACTCAAAGAGCATGGCTACAAAGGCCCAAGCACACGCATCGCCCCAAATCTATTACTGCGCTTTATGGCACTTTTTGATAGTGAAGCAAAGGGGATGGTAGGGTTACTGAATATCAATGTTCGCGCAGACAATAGTAAAACACTACAGCTGTTTGACTGGAGCCCTCGTCCATTTGCTGAAACCGTGTTAGATGCTGCAACTGCCGTGACTGAGATTACTCAAAACAAGTAATCTATAGCAGTTCGCTGAAACCTATTTTAGTAATGGTAACGACACGAAATTATCGTAATTTCTTGATTATCGACTGCGTAGACGAGCCTGTTTTTGTCATCAATACGACGAGACCAAAAATCAGTTAAGTTCTCTTTTAATGGCTCCGGTTTACCTATGCCATCAAATGGAGAACGTTTCACATCGTTGATGAGTTTGTTGATGCGCTTTAGCGTTTTTTTATCTTGAGTTTGCCAATACAAATAGCCAGCGCAAGCATCATCAGTCCACGATAATAACCGTTGACTACTACTCATCAATCAACTTTCGTGCTGTTGTTTTACCTGCACGATACTGAGCAATAGAACGGTTTAAGTGCTCTGCATTTTGAGGAGAACGAAGTAAGTAAACGGTCTCCATAAGGCTGTTGTAGTAGTCTAAAGACATAACCACAGCATCTTCAGAATCACGACGTGTAATGATAGTGGTGTCAGCATCATTAACCACACCGTCCAAAACAGCTTTGAGACTATTTCTAGCTTCAGTAAAAGATACGATCTTCATAAGAACCTCGCAACATGTACATTTAATGGGACAAGTGTAGTCTTCAAGTAAATACTTGTACAATAAGTTGGACATGAAGTGTTGATGTTCTCACCTCACACTTGGCTATTTAGTTCATCAAGTAATAAGAGAATCAAGGAGAAACCTTCATGCCCTTGCTGCAAATAGGACATGCATGCGTTGGGATCGCCAAGCTTACATAACCATATATCGTGATAGCCTCGTGCATCTTGTTGAAAGCAGATGAGGCTCATTTCAAGCTACTCACCAAAGAGCAATGTTCTTAAAAGAATGATAACGGTATGCATATACAGTTAGTGTGCAAGTTTCTTCCTGTTAAGAATCCATTTTAAAGCTATCCAAGAACCAATAGAAAGTACGTCGTCACGGCTTACAAACTAAAAAGATCGCTATCTTATATGGAGGTAGAATCGGGGTGATATTAGGAACGTTATTTGAACAAAATCATGTGCATTATAGGAACAACTCTTTGTGACATGGGTTTGTGGCATGGATGCCACAATGAAGCCATCAAGGATGATTTCACGGCGTCTTGTGGAGATGATGTACATGATTGGTCGATAAGTGTTCACCCTAGGGACTGAACCTTGTTAGGCGACCCTTTGGCTCAACTTATATCTAGCCATTAAGCCATAGAAAGTTTCAGCTTTAATGTCCTCTGACAACTAGGTAAAATAAAAGGCAAATAAAGGATGATATTTTACGATATCGCTATATATTCCTACTCCTATTGAGCGCAACGAGCGACACTCAACAATTCACAAGGTAGCTATTCATGACGCAACAACAACCGAACAATCCATTACACGGACTTTCTTTAGAAAAAATTCTTACTCGTTTAGTGGAGCACTATGGTTGGGATGATTTGTATGCTGAGATTCGAGTGAACTGTTTTAGTAATGATCCTTCGATTAAATCTTCTCTTAAATTTTTGCGAAAAACACAGTGGGCAAGGGATAAGGTAGAAGCACTTTATATTCAAACATTCAGCTAATCATGCACAGTGCAGGTTAGGCTAGGGAAGTGAAGGTGTTCTATTACGCAATAGGTGACGCCGTCACTTTGTTGGTTGTGTTGAGTTCAACTATGTACTGCTATCAAAGTATCGGTGACTTGTGATTGATGAGCCTATTATCATCGCGCTACCTTCTCTGATTCATCGAGTGGGTAGTGAAAAAGCGCAACTGGCTAAGGCGATGGCTGTGAGCAATGGCTGTTTGTTAAAGCGAGTGCGGCGCAGTCGGTATTGGCAATTGACGGGGACGGCAATCGATGTTCAGTCTTTTACGCAGTGTTTGCAACATCGCTCAGACGGGATGCTGTTCATCATTAAAAAACTCAATGATGCATTGGTACTGCACCAAGATAAGTTAGAACCGCCGCAACGTCGCTTGCAGCGATTATTAACTGAAAATCCGAGTATGGCATTATCACAATTGATGGAAATAACAAACTGCACTCTTGCCGAAGCTAGGATTGCACGATTTGAATGTGATGAATAAGCGCTGTATTAATCGTTAGTGGTATCAATGCTCAAGAGTGACGGCCATTTTAAAATAGGAAACATCACTTTTATAAAATCGCTCACCTTGTTTGCTCATTTTAAATTGCGTATAAAAGCCAATCGCTGATTCTCGAGCATCACACCAAAATAATGTGACTTTACGATGTTTTAAATCCGTAAGGATATGCTGAATCATCGCCTTACCGAGTCCACGCCCTTGATAGGCTTGTAGGGTGGCAAATTTTCTCAGTCTAGCTTCACCATTGATGATAAATACCGAAGCAACACAGACTAGTTGGTCATTTTCAAACACACCAAAATGCAAACCCTCGTCATCATTTTCAACTTTACAATGTTCAATGGGCTTATTTGGCCACAGTACTTTATGGCGAATGGGTAAGGTTGTGTCTGCGGTGATATTGCGAATCTGCATAGGTTTTTAATAGGCAAGAATGGTGTGTTGCGTCAATCTAGCAAAGCTTGGATGTGAAAGCGACAGTGTTTTTTAACTAAAAAAATCCCAGCGCTTAGTAAGCACTGGGATAGGGGATAGTTTGAGCAGTATTTAACTGAGTAAATGCTATGCGATGTGAGTCATTTCATTTAATAGGAATTGCTCTACTGCACCTTCGGTTGCAAGCATGTAATCCGCAAGGTGTTGATTATTCATGTGAACTTGCCATAGTTCGCGTGACTGCCAGTTTTCATAAAACATAAAATGCGCAGGGTTTTCATTGTCTTGATGTAGGTCGTAATTGATACAACCTTCTTCTGCGCGGGTCACATCAATCAATTTTAATAACTCTGATTTTACGAGCTCGATTTTGTCTGATTTAGCGATAATGTTGGCAACGATAGTTAGCTTTGTCATGATGGACCTTAATGTAAGTTGTTTTGACAGGACAGATAATAGACCGAGTACCTTCGCAGATAAACAGGGGTTTCATTGAAATATTATCAATTTTAATTTGATAATGATTGAATGCAAAAATATTCTCTCTGAACTGTCCTTAAAATTTAGCCCTACATGGTGAGTCGAATAATGACATCAAGCATTTTATCAAAGCAGGGACCTAAATCTTCTTCATACTCTGCATAGCAGTATAGTCCTTGCGGTTGATCTTCATCAAAATCAGAACTGGACATATTAGGGTCGTTGGCCATTCGATAGAGTAATTCTTCTCCTGTTTCGACACCTTGTTGGCTCTGAAGTTGTGAACCAAGCCCAAGAGTAAAGACGTAAATGCCATCTTCACGCGCGGCATGCGCAATGGTCGCGGGAAGGTCCCTAGCCACGACAAATACTTCTTCCCCTAGGGATAAATTCTTTCCAATATTGTCATCATAGTTTTTACCTTCAAATAAGTTAAAGCCTTTGTATTTACCATTGCTAGGAATCGATACTCCATGATTCTTTATCTGGCTGCCATAGAAGACATCATCACCATCGTACTGTAACTCTGAAAACACGGAGTCTGCCTTGGTTAAACCCCATGCTGTTGATCCTGATGCGGCTATAGAGCTTGCTCTATCCATCAATTCATCATCAAAATTAAGTACAGAGGTGAAGGCACTGGGTGCACCATCGGTAAATAGCACAATGACTCTTAGGTTAGCGGCTTGATCGTCATCATCGGAAAATTGCTCGTAGGCTTTGTAAAAGCCGTTCGAGGTATTGGTGGCATGAGTGTTGCCATCAGTGCGCACTGTCATGGCATTAATGACCGATTCATTGGTTGCTCTATTGTGTGTACGTTCACCACTAGAAAATGAAACGACAGTCTCTGCGCCATAGCCAAATTTAGAAATAGAAATGCGGTCAAAATCTTCATTAAAATTACTTAAAAATGAGATTGCACGAGTTTTTACGGTTGCCATTTCAGCGTCAAGAGAGGTGGAATTATCAACCACTAACGCAATATCAACAGGGCGGCGTAGTGTTTGAGACTGAGCGTTAATATTCCAAGTAGGCACACCTAATAGGCCGGTAAAAACCGCGGGCATGGTGGCGTTTGCTTCTACATCAACAGAGGTATTTCCCCAGTCATCGGTTATAAAAGTAATGTTAGTGATCTTATAATCCAGATCTAACGAACGTCCGGTCATATTGGCATTAAAGTATCGCTCGGCTGACGCTTCTGCCGCGGTAGTGCCCATGGAAATAGAGCGAGCGGCGGCAATACCGGCGGCATCAACCGCCGCATTTAATTGCGCTTTAGCTAAATAAGCCCGTCCAGAATCAATGGTAAAACCAGATAACATTAAGAGAAAAGGTAGGGCGATGACCATTAATAATGAAACAAGTCCTTTTGCTTTGTGATACATCTATTTGTTCCTATAAATACGTGCGTTCTGTGATGAGCAAATCACTATCAAATACAAAGCTAGAAGGCGCTGTGTATTCATAGAGCACCTCAACGACATACACTGATTCTCCATCTTCAAGCTGCAGAGGAAAATCAGTGCTATTGAGCTTAAGGTCAGCAATGCTTGAAGGGTAAGTGCACTGATTGTCATCATCCCACTGAGTACAGCCGTCCCAAACTTCACTGGATAATTGTGTGGTAGCGTTGAGCCATTTGGTTTGGCTTGAGATATAGGTGGTATCGCCGTCTTTGGAAATAACGTTAATGTACATCGTACCGCTTTGAGTTAAGTCTAAAGGGTTAGATGAGTGGGAAAGGATGTCCATTACGTCCTGTTCCCCATAACTGCTGCTTCTCGATATCAGGTTAGCGCCTTCTCTACTTAAATTGAGCAATACAATGTGCGCTTGAAGTATCTGAGTAAACTCCCAAATCGCCATTAAGATCAATAATAAAACGGGTAATATTAAGGTCATTTCGACGGCGGCTAGCCCTTTAAGATAATGCTTAGCCTTGAGTTGCTTCATTAAATAGAATCCTCAAACTCTTCATTTTTCATGGCAGAGCTAACGGTAAATTTATAAGTGCCGTCTTCAACTAAGGGCAAGATCAAAGGGCTTAATACGGGCCATTCACAATCAAGATGAATACTGACTAATTGCCCAGGATCGCCAAAGCCAGATAGGGCGTTACCATCAATATCTTCAACTCGAATATCATCAATGTTCATGACTTTTTCGAGTATGCCACTGGAGCTTTGAGAGATTTTTTCAAGAACGGCTTGTTCGCGGATTGGGTCGTCACTTAGGTCCATATCAGTACGTCCAGTCACGGCATATCGAGCCCCTTCACGGACAGCATGTTGCATAGTCAATTTGACGTAGCCAAATAGAGCAAAGTCGATAATGGTAAAAATTATCAGTAAGAACAGGCTAAACACGACAGCAAATTCAACAAGGGCCACGCCCTTTTGCTTTGCTTTAAAGATGTGTAAGTGTTTTAAATCCATTTGAAAATTGTCTGCAACATGCAATCAAAATAGAGTAATAACCCTATAAATTGTGTGCATTATCCATATTGTATTACATAAGGATTAGGTTAGGTGCTAAATAGAGATGTGACAAAGTATGAACGGATGATTTGTTAATCTGTTTAAGAAAACGTGACTTGACTCGTTATTTTTAGAAAGTCTTGCCTGTTGATACATGAGAATTGAGAACAATAGAGTAAAAACTTTATTCAGTTGCAGTGATAGTTCAAAGGTGAAAATTTCAGATGACGGGCTAATAATGACAGCAATCATAAAAAAGGTCAGCCAGATGCATACTTATGATGCTCTTAGTGGCTGACCTTTTAGGTGTTAGCGATGTTTGAGGTTGGGTTTATGCGTCAATAAACCAATAGCCTTTATTCACCAAGTCACAGATTAATGAAATGACAGCAGTGTTTGATAGTTCATCAGCAAGGCAGTGAGCACTAATATGCTCCTGACCACAAAGTAATTTGATGGCGAAACTATCTTTACTCGCGACTTTGATGACCTCACCGTTAATGTAAGCGATGCAAGGATCTTGCTCATGAAATAGAGCACGTAATCCTGCTACTTTTTCGATGATGCCGCCAGTGGCTAGGTGATTGGCCACTTCTTCATTTTGCCATTGTGACTCTGGTGTGATGATATTGAGTTGGTGGCGTGATTGGCTTAGTAAGCAACCCATAAAGTCATTGATGCGGTGCTCATCTTCAAGCGTGCTTTTAAGCATCTGAGTTAAAGAGTGCAGATCGCTAGATTGAATCTCACCAAAGTTATTTTGAACACTTAACTCTGGCTTGTGCAAGTGAGCGTCACCAATGTCATTGGCTAAAACATAATCGGCAAAGTTACTGATTAACTCTTGCTCTTTAGGGGAGCGAAAGCCCACGGAATAACTCATTGAAGGCTCTAAAGCATAGCCATCGTGTGGAAAGCCCGGTGGGATATATAAAATGTCACCTGGCTGCAGAACGTCATCAATGATCGAATCAAATGATTCAATTTGACGTAGCGCGTTATGACGACAGGTTTCAGCATATTGACCTTCATCTTTTTCCCCAACACGCCAATGACGCTTGCCACTGCCTTGAATAATAAAGACATCATATTGATCAATATGCGGGCCTACACCGCCATCTTTAACAGAATAACTGATCATAAGATCGTCAAATAACCACTGAGGCATCGCTTTAAATGGTTCGATAAGTTGCGCCGCATCAAGATGCCAGTGGTTCGCCGCTTGCACGATAATAGACCAGTTGGTTTCATCAAGGTTTGCGTATTTGTCTTCGGTAAAAGGTCCGTGCTCGGCAGTCCATTCACCATTAATATTTGAAACATAGCGAGAGTCGACTTCTTCTTCCATGGTCAATCCAGCAAGCTCTTCCGCAGAGATTGGGTCTTGGAAGTTGGCAAATCCACCTTTGATGATGGTGGGTTTTTTTTGCCAAAACTCAGCAAGAAACTGCTCTAATGAAACGGTAAGTTGATACATTTGTTACCTTAATTTGTACTTGAAGAGTGAGATTTAAGAAGAAACCTTGAGGCGATTATTCACATCACGGCTTTGCACAACTCGCGTTGCATGGTCTATTTCTTGGTTTGATTTAGCCAGTTTGTCATACAGCAATACGTTCACTGTTGCGGCAAGGTTCATACAACCTATGGTTGGCACATAAACCACTTCGTCGGCTTTATCGACAATTTCTTGTGGAATGGAGCTATCTTCTGGACCAAATATATAAATGGCCTTTTCAGGGTGTTGAAACTGTGGCAATGGGGTGGCGCCTTCAGCAAGTTCAACACACACAATTTTGACATCGGATTCAAGATTATCAGTTAGAGAGACCATTTGGTTTAGGGCAATTTTACTGGTCATATCTTTAGTGTCGGTATGGTATTTAGCCGCTTTTGCGAAACGTTCGCCGTTAAAACGAACCTCGTCAGCTTGATAGCAACCTGCCGCGCGCATGACAGCGCCAACATTGGTTGGACTCTTAGGGTTGCATAGACCGATAATTGTGATGGTGTTTTTAGACATATTGATACCTGCTATTTGATGCTCGCAGTATATAGGTCTAGCGGAAAAATAGAAGAGGGGATGAATTTGAAATATTAAAAAGGCTTCTTATACACAGTCAATTAGAGGCACTCTACTTGAGAGCATCAACTAATGACTTATACAAAAAGCCTTATCTTTACCGATAACTCAGTTAAATAAGCGGTGAGTTATTAAGCATTAATGATTGCATTATAACGAGCAAAACCTTGTTCAAGATCTTGGATAAGATCATCCACATTCTCAAGACCAATATGCAAACGGAATAATGTCCCTGTGAAATTAGGGTTTGCCACGGTGCGCAGGCTATTAAAACTGCGTGGTTCATTGGCAAGAATCAGGCTTTCATAGCCACCCCATGAGTATCCCATGCCAAACAGCGCCATACCGTCAAGAAACGCAGTGGTGGCTTTACTGTCTTGAGACTTCATCACAAAAGAAAATAAGCCATTACCACCGGTGAAATCACGCTTAAAGTATTCATGCCCTGGGCAGGTTTCAAGCTCTGGATGACGAACGTGATCCACTTCTGGGCGAGTGGCTAACCATTTCGCTACTTTAAGACTATTTTGTTGATGCTGTTTCAAGCGAAGATCCAGAGTACGGATACCGCGCAGGCCAAGGTAGGCATCGTCAGGTGAAACGCATTGTCCCATTAGGTAGCTGTTTTCGCGCAGCTGATCCCAATATTTTTCATTGGCAATCGCAGTCCCTAACATCACATCAGAGTGACCCACAATGTACTTTGTAGCGGCTTGAATAGAGATGTCTACACCAAACTCAAAGGGTGAGAAATGCAGCCCCGCGGCCCAAGTGTTGTCTAACATAACCATCATGTCATTGTTATGCGCAATCTCTGCCAATAAAGGAACGTTTTGCACTTCCATGGTCACAGAACCCGGGGACTCCAAGAATAAAATCTTGGTATTAGGTTTGATGAGAGATTGCAGCTCTTCACCAATTGTTGGCGTGTAATAGGTCGTTTCCACCCCAAGGCGTTTAAGCATAGTGTCGCAAAAATCGCGAGTCGGTTCATAACAGGTATCAACCATCAAGATATGATCGCCTGTTTCGACAAAGGACAAAATAGCGTTAGAAATTGCGGCAGTACCACAAGGGTATAGTGCACAGCCAAATCCGCCTTCTAGCTCAACCATTGCATCTTGAAATGCGAAGTGAGTTTGAGTGCCACGACGACCATAGAAAAGCGCTTTGTTAGCACGGTTGATGGTGGCTTGAGTTTTTTCCGCTACCGTATCAAATAATACTGTTGAAGCGCGCTGAATCGGAGGATTAACCACGCCATGCGTGTATTTTTTATCGCGTCCAGCACTGATAAGTTGTGTGGTTTTAGATACGGGTGAGTTACTTTTGGACATCTGCCTTCCCTGATGTTATTTCTATATCGTATTTAAACCATGAGCAGGGCAGGCAGTGCAAGAAATATTTGAGTGTTGTCGTTTATAGAATAGGGCTAAATAAATAGAAAGCGCGCTCTAAGAATCGGTTTAACAGACTACGATTGCGCCACCTCTGCTCATCAACAACGGTTGATTGCTGGATATAGGTCTCTTGTAACCAATGAAGCTGCTGAGTAAATTCTTTATCATCAACCACTAAAGTCACTTCAAAATTAAGCCAAAGGCTACGAACATCCAGATTAACGGTGCCAATCAGGCAATATTTTTTATCAATGACCACTGACTTAGTGTGCAATAAGCCACCTTCAAATTCATGAATGATCACACCGGCAGACAACAGTTCTGCATAGAACGCTTTGGACGCCCAGCCGACCATAATCGAATCATTTTTCTTAGGAATTATCAGCTCAACTTTGACCCCGCGCTGAGCGGTGGTGCGTAAGGTTTGCAGCAATTCTTCACTTGGCACAAAGTAGGGCGTAGTAATGGTGACGGATTTAGACGCGCGACTAATGGCAATGGTTAATACTTGCTGAATTAAGTTCTCAGGCATCCCCGGGCCTGATGGCACAACTTGTATGGGATGCAAAAGGTTGTCTTGTTCGATATGACAAACAGGAGGCGTTGGGAAAGAACGCTCACCAGTTTCTACTTCCCAGTCCCAGCAATGGATAGCTGATAACACGTTTACTGTAGGTCCAGTAATACGCACCATTACGTCCACCCACATACCAACGCCCGCGTCTTGTTTGAAAAACTCGGGGTCAACTAGGTTCATTGAGCCGGTATAAGCAATCGCATCATCAATCACGATGATTTTTCGATGTTGCCTAAGATCAAGGCGACGAAGAAACATACGAGCAGGGTTTACTTGCAAGGCTTGAACTACTTCAACCCCAGCTTCGACCATCATTTTGCACCAAGGCGATGAGAAAAATTTACCACTGCCAGCCGCATCTAATAGGATCTGACAGCGTACTCCGCGTCCAGAAGCTTGAATTAATGCCGCTGCGACACCGTTGGCCTGTCCACCTTCATTCCAGATGTAAAACTCCATCCGAATAAAGTGTTGCGCCTTTTCAATATCTTCAATAATCGATTTTAGAATCTTTTGAGGGGTATCTTGCAGTGATAATGTGTTACCACATAGAGCCGGAATGCCCATTCTATTGGTGCAGAGTTCATCAATGTGAGTGATGTGAGTTGGGGTTTTTTCAGGTAAGTGAGCATTACAATCAAGCAGTTTAAGAAACCATGCTTTATAGGGGTTAAACATCGCTTGCGCTCGCTCAGCCCTTTTTTTGCCAAGATTAAGCTCACCAAATAAAAAGTAAAAGATCACACCAAAGATAGGCAGGATATAGATGATCATTAGCCAAGCTAAAGAAACACTGACAGAACGGCGCTTAATCACCACACGTATAGTGACACCGGCGACTAATACCCAATACAGTATCAACCCTATAACAGTAAGTGCTTGGTAAAATTCTTCCATTTATCCCAGTGAACAATCAATAACTTAATAGACCAGTGTATACACAAAACATGGCCTTGTGCGGTTTTTACCTTCAACGGAGTGAAGTTTGACTACTTTAACCGCGAATCTTCATAAAGGCTTAACCTTTTGTTAACCGAATAACTGAAGTTGATAGTAAAAAAAAGCATTACAGACAAAAGTTGGGTTTAAGCTTCACCTCAAGATATAATCACATACTTTCGCGATAGCGCGTCCCCACTTAGAGTAATTTATGTTTGATATTGTCGATAATCAAGCGCACTTTGTGCTGATTAATAAGCATGCTGGAGTGAGCGTCCACAAGGATGAACAAGAGCGTGGATTAGTAGAAGAAGTGCGTCTGCATTTAGAGTGTAAAGCACTGTATCTAGTACATCGACTGGATAAAATGACTTCTGGATTATTGCTATTAGCAAAAACGCAGTCAGCGGCCAGTGAGTTATCTCAAGCATTTGCTAATCGACAAGTTGAGAAATTTTATTTAGCGATTTCTGATAAGAAACCTAAGAAGAAACAAGGGTTGATTAAAGGGGATATGGCAAAAAGCCGCCGCTCTATGTGGAAGCTATTGCCAAGTAATGAAAACCCTGCAATTACTCAATTTTTTTCTGCATCAGCAGAAGGTTACCGCCTTTTTCTTTGTAAGCCGCGCACGGGAAAAACGCACCAGATTCGGGTAGCGCTTAAATCAATAGGCAGTCCCATTGTCGGTGATCCTATTTATGCTACAGCAGATACCAGTGCTGATACCGCTACAATCGATAGAGGGTATTTGCATGCTTTTGCTCTTAGCTTTGACTTTGCCGGTGACACTTATCGCTACCAACTTGATCCGACAACAGATAACCGTCTAGGGTTGCTGTGGCAAAATGAATCAATCAAGCAGCAACTTGCCGCGTGGCAACAACCTCACTTACTTAACTGGCCAAAAATTAAATGAACGAAGATATACCAAAACCAATGAATCCAGAGTCGTTACCTGTATTTTTTGCTGCGTTGCACAAAGGGTTAGCCCAAGCGTCGACAGAAGTTAGACGCTTCTTTCATGGCAGAGGACGCACTGTTGCAGGACTGGAACAACTGACTTGCGATTGGATTGGTCAGCATCTTGTGGTGCAATTATTTAGACCTGTGTCTGATGAGTTTTTAACGCATCTTACCGAAGGATTGCAGCAGTTAGCGACAGATACTAAGCATGTGACGATACGCTCTATCTCTATTCAGCACCGCTATGAACACGGCGCGCCAACGCAGTTTTTGCTTGGAGAGCAGCAAGATAAAGTTGAAGTGGTCGAGTCAGGCTTAAATTACCTGATGAACATTACTTCTAACCAAAACTCAGGTCTGTTTCTTGATATGCGTTTAGGACGAGATTGGGTGAGAGACAATGCCAAAGGCAAAAATGTGCTCAACCTGTTTGCTTATACTTGCGGTTTTTCTGTTGCGGCAATTGCAGGCGATGCTAGCCAAGTCGTGAATGTGGATATGGCTCGTTCGTCTTTAAACCGAGGGCGTGAAAACCATCATTTAAATAATCAAGATTTGAGCCGCGTGAAATTTTTAGGCCATGATATTTTTAAATCATGGGGAAAAATCAAACGTATGGGGCCTTATGATTTGATTATTTCTGATCCACCGTCGTTCCAAAAAGGCAGTTTTGCTTTAACCAAAGATTATCAAAAAATACTGCGTCGCTTACCTGATTTACTCGCAGAAGGGGGGCAAGTATTGGCTTGCGTTAACTCTCCATCCGTGACTTCAGATTTTGTGATTGATGGAATGGCAGAACACGCACCAGAGCTGACTTATGTGGAGCGTTTAGCAAACCCTGATGAGTTTGCAGATGTTGATCCAGAAGCGAGCCTTAAAGTGCAGCTGTTCCGTTTATAAGACAGAAAAGGCCAAGACTCTAATGAGCCTTGGCCTTTGTAAATTTAAGCTATAGCGGTAAAACGGTGATAATAGTTTTAGCGTTATTCTTTTTCTTTTTCAGCTTCAGCGGCACATGTTTTAGCGCTGATAACTTGCTCTATAATTTGTTGACCGCGATTATTACGAATTTTGATTAGGTAGTTAATACCTTTATCCATCGTTTCTCGCACGTCTTTAGAGTTACAGTAGAAATCATTAGCACTTGTTACCAGCTTATCAGCAGGTTTATGGCCTGACTGGTTATAAAGCATTTCGATGATAACCGTGGTCTCTTTTGCTGTAGCTCGAGTGATGGTCAGTGGGCCATATTCGATAGGTAAACTTGATGCAAGGATCCCTGCGCGGCGGTCAGCCATCAATTTTAGTTCACGTTGCTCGGCACTGCTTGATGCACACCCAGCTAAGATAATGGCTGCAATAGTGATGACAAGGGCATTTTTAAATATTGAATACATAATTAGAATACTTTCTTATAAGGTTTAACAATAACGTCCTGATAGACGCCTGCTTCGATGTATGGGTCGTTATCAGCCCAAGATTGAGCATCTTGCAGTGTTTCAAACTGAGCAATAACAGTTGAACCGGTAAACCCTGCATCCGCTGGATTTTCGCTATCAATAGCAGGCATAGGACCTGCTGTGAGTAAACGCCCTTGATCATGTAAGTCTTGTAAACGTGCCAGATGTTGTTCTCTTACGCTAAGACGTTTTTGTAGTGAATCTTTTACATCAGTTGAAAAAATAACATACCACATAACAAACCCTTTTACTTTTGAATTTGGCGAGGACGACCATTCTCATCTATAGCAACATAGTGGAAAGTGGCTTCACAAACCAGTTCTCTTTCCCCTGCTCGGTCACCCAGCACTTTTTTATTCCAAACTTGCAACTCAATAGACATAGATGAGTTGCCAATACGACTGCATTTACCATGACAACAGACGATATCACCGACAGAAACAGGTCGCTTAAAGGTAATCGTCGATACTGATACCGTGGCAATTCTACCCTTAGATATTTCTTTGGCTAGTATACCACCGGCAAGATCAAGCTGAGACATAATCCAACCACCAAAGATATCACCATTGGCGTT
This sequence comes from Vibrio sp. UCD-FRSSP16_30, assembly GCF_001676025.1. Taxonomy (GTDB): domain Bacteria; phylum Pseudomonadota; class Gammaproteobacteria; order Enterobacterales; family Vibrionaceae; genus Vibrio. Next base: position 13,401 of record NZ_LZFW01000013.1, on the reverse strand, counting down.
GGTGTCAGCTGGCATAGCCAGTGTTCTTAGTAGCATTTCTCCGTTAGGTGCTATCTTGTCAGATAGAGATGACGGGTTACTCATTCTATTTTTTACTCTCTTTAGGTATGTGTTGATAGATATAGAATCCAGTTAATAAGGCAAACAACAGTGTGGCAATGGATAAGCCGAACACTTTGAAGTTGACCCATACATCAAGAGAAAGATGAAAGGCAACGTAGATGTTGAGTAGGGCGCAAGCTGCAAAAAATAAGCTCCATGCCCAGTTAATTCTCTTCCATACGTTGTCAGGTAGAGAAATCTCTTTCTCTAACATTCCCTTGATCGCTGGTTTCCCTAATCGTTGTGAAATAATAAGACCGAATGAAAACAGAGTATAGACGAGGGTAACTTTCCATTTGATAAAGTCTTCATCATGAAGAAGTATGGTCATACTGCCGAAAATCACCACCACCAAAAAGGTGATCAATTGCATCTTTCCAACTTTTTTATACACAAAATACGTGATTAAAAGTTGCAGTGCTGTCGCCGCAATTAACGCCCCGGTTCCCACATAAATGTCATACATCTTATACAATACAAAAAAGATGATGAGAGGGATGAAGTCAAGTAGTTGTTTCATTGGTCTTACTGAGTTCGATGTTTGGCTTAGTCTACCTAATCGAACCCATGAAATATAGCGATTGACTTGCGGTTAGTAACAAAATGTAGCAAGTGATGATTGGATTCTTTAATCTTTAGGGCTGTGTCGCCGATTCCATCACACTTGAGCTTATATAATGATATTAATTACAGTGAATATAAGCACAATAGTATTTGTCTTACCGACTAGCAAAAGCGTTAGGAGCTGCAATGAACACTCAACATTATCGTTTATATTATGTTTATGATCCCATGTGCGCGTGGTGCTGGGGGTATAAACCCACTTGGCAGCAAATTGAAGCAAGCTTTCAAGATAAGCTAGACATTGTCTATGTCGTGGGTGGACTTGCGCCTGATTCTGATATTGCAATGCCAGGGCAGATGCAGGCTCAAATTGCATCGTATTGGAATAAAATCACATCGCTACTGGGCACTGAATTTAATCATGACTTTTGGTCAATGAATACGCCGCGCCGTTCAACTTATCCTTCGTGCCGAGCCATGTTGGCGGCAAGGCGTCAGGGTAGGGAGTTGCAAATGCTTACCGCCGTGCAGCATGCCTATTATTTACAGGCAAAAAATCCTAGTGACATGAGTGTATTGGTTGCTTTGGCCGATGACATTGGCTTAGACGTTGCTAAGTTTTGCTCGGATATTGAGTCAAATGAGATAAACGAAGCTCTTATTTCTGAGATTTCATTTGCGCGCTCTATTGGTGGGAATAGTTTTCCTTCTTTATTTGTTGTCGGGCAAGATAGCGTGACACCGATAGCCATTGATTATAAAGATGCCAAACTAACCTGTGCTCAAATTGCAGCAGTAATGGCGAATTAATCATCAGATACAGACACAAACTATATATCCGCTAAAAAGGTGCTACAGTATTAAAAGGTGATGCTTACTTGCGTTGCTGCCATCAAAGGATTGATGGTTATGATAGCTAAGTAATTGATTTGGCTATTTCAAATGCACTTGGCAAAAGGAATGATATGTCTAGCGCTCAGTCTAATTTTAGTACCGTATTGGACAACATAGAGTCTTCTATGTTGTCTTGCCATACCCACACTCTTACCCATACAAGCGTAAGCGCTAGTTCGAATGCGTCCAGCCAAGATCATAATAATGAGCCAACACCAAGCACTTTATCAATAACCGCTCTTATGGCGTGGGATGATTATATCCAAGCGTTGCTGAGAGAATTATTTGATGCTAAATACCAAAGCGAGCAAACGCAGGATCTTGCTAGGGTAATGAAGGCTGGCATGGAAAAAGAGATGGCAGGGTATGTGGTGTTCGACTCTCAAGCGATTAGTTCGCTCTTTCGTCACTATTTTGCATTTGATATTACCCAGCATTGGGAACTTGATGATGACACGCCAGCGCACTTGGTGAGTCAAATGCTAGACAGCTATCAAGTCACTCGTCTGCCTCGTGAGCAAAGACTTGCTTCTAAAATTTGTCCATCTTATGGCTTCGCCCACTCAGGCTTAACCATGATCACCTTTCTAATTTCACTTTCTCGCGCTATTGATATTTTGCTTGATAGAGTAGAACAAAAAAACGGACTAATTATTTAGTCCGTTTTTTACTAATGAATGAGTACTAATAAATTAGCGATTCATGACTTAACTGTTAGCAATTAACCGTGCTGCTCTACAGTCGATACTTCATCTTCTAATAGCGAATCAACAATCAAAGCACACGCGGCATCACCAGTGATGTTTAGCGCGGTACGAATCATGTCAAAAATACGATCAAGAGCGAATAGAAGTGGTAGACCTTCAATTGGGATGCCGGCGGCAAGTAATACTGCAACTACTAGGAATGATGGTCCAGGCACACCGGCTTGACCAACTGCGCCCAACGTTGACGTTGCAATGATGGCGATATAAGCGCCAAGGCTTAAATCGATACCAAACATTTGAGCAAAGAAAATCGCCACTAAACCATAGTAGATAGCGTTACCAGACATATTGATAGTTGCGCCTAGAGGCAATACAAAAGAGCTGGTGGAATTTCTTACGCCCAATTCTTTTTCAACGGTGTTCATCGTAACAGGAAGAGTTGCCATAGATGACGCTGTTGATAGTGCAACCGCTTGTGGTTTCTTCATTGCCACTAAGAACTTCTTAGCTGAAGTTTTAGTCAGTACATGAACTAATGCAGGGTAGACAATAAAACCGAAAATCAGAATCGCTACAACATAAACGATAAACAGTTTTAGTACGACAGTAAGCGCGCTAAATCCGAATGAACCCACTGCGTCGGCCATCAAACCAAATACACCTAGTGGTGCAACTAGCATAACCTTGTTGATCATCCATACCATCGCATCAACAATGGCATTCACACCGTTCATCAATGGTTCACGACGTTTTTTCTCTAAACTTGAAACAGCAACACCAAAGAACAGGCAGAATACTAAAATTTGTAGAATGTTAGCTTCGTTTAAAGATTGGAAAATATTGGTTGGGATCATACCGGTTACGGTATCCCAAAAACCAGGTATTGCCCCTTGAGATGCATATTCACTAGAGAACATACTTTCAACAGAAGCGAGATCAATGCCAGTTCCTGGTTGAAAAATATTGCCCATAACCAGTGCTAATGTCACCGCTAGTGCAGATGTTAAACCAAAGAAAGCCAGTGTTGATAAGCCAACTTTACCTGCTGATGAGCTGTCACCCAGACCTGCTGCGCCCGAAATTAGAGCAACCGCGACCAAAGGAATAACCAACATTTTAATGAGGTTAATGAAAATTGTGCCAAGTGGTGCAAAAACGGTTGCGCTTTCACCCATGACCGCACCAACGAGGGTACCAATGACCATCGCTATGACGACTTGTACACCAAGATTGCCGAGCAAACTTTTATCTTTTAACACTTCGTTCACCTTTTGTGTAGAGGATATTTCGTCTTACCTCCAATAAGGATTATTAAGAGGTTTGACCTAAAATTGCTTGTCTCCTCTTTGTACTGATATATGTAAAGAAGTGCAGAAGTGAAAATTAACTCTGTGAGCAAGTACCCAAAATAATTTTGAAAAATATTAACTAAATCCGCAAAGTAATTGAATTGAGTTATTTATCGACAGAATGTTGAATGTGAGAGGTAATTAATCATTAAATAATGGACACTATATATGCCAAGATACAGGCTGGTTTGTAAAAGAAATGTTACTACAAAACAAAGGGTTAGAATATAAATCAGTAACAAGTATTTTTATAAAACCACCTGCATATGTAGTGGTGTAGAGCTCTGTATTTAATTTAACCTAAACTTTGTGCATCTTCATATTTAATGATCTTATGCCCGTCTTCAGTAACCCCTTTTTTCCAATAACTGCTAATGTACATATTGGATTTATTAAGCGCTTTTTCATTGGTAAAATATTGGCGTAGTTGTTTCATCGAATCAAACTCACAGGCTACCCATGCAAAGGGAATACCGGCATGCCAATGTAATGAACGTGCTTTTTCAACTAAACAATCTTCATCTGTTAGCCAATCAATATTAATACCGCTTGGTGCATCAATTTCCTGTATATCTTGTTTTGAAATGACTTGAATGAGTGCGTAGCCCTTAGCGTCTGCTGGCAGATTTTTAATTTTGGCGCTGAGCGCTGGCAATGCTGTCATATCCGCAATCATAAAAAACCAGTCGGCATGAGAATTTAGATTTTTTATAATGCCAGGACCACCCATAGAAATGGAATCTCCTGCTTTTGCTTGCATTGCCCAGCGGGAGGCAAATCCAGCATTAATATCAGTTGTGGTGTGACAGACAAAATCGACTTCGATAGTGCAGTCATGAGCGCAGTATTTGCGTATGGTATAGGTACGCATTATCGGACGCTTGTTTTCACTATAATCACGGATGTCAGTGCCACCATTGTGATTAAACAGCAGCTTAATGTATCCCCCTTCACAGTCATGGGGCAAACTTGCAAGTTCTGTACTATAAAAAGTAATTCGCTGCATGTTCGGCGTAGTTCGTTCACAAAAGACGACTTCAATTTCTTTTAGTTTTGGCTTGGTCATAAGATTATTAATACCGATTTCGCTCAACAAACAAAGAAGGGCAAGGCGCAGATACGCTGTCGAATCTAAACCAATCTCCAATTCAAATATAGACTAGCGAGTTAATTACTAAATGTAAATGGTAATGGTTTTTATTTGCAATGGTGTTACTCTAATGCAATCAGATAACTTATTTACATTGATAGTCCGTTATGACATTTAAAAAGATTGTTTTTACATTAGCCACTTTCATCTTGTCTTTTAATAGCCATGCCTCCATTACGACAAACCATGCTCAGGGAGTTCTAAAACTTGACGCAGTTCCACAGAAAGTGGTGACTTTCGATATTGCCTCCCTTGATACCTTAAACACAATAGGCGTCGAGGTTGCAGGTTTACCTCAAGCTTTTGTGCCGGACTATTTAAGTCAATATAAATCCTCAAAGTATAGAAATGTCGGTTCTTTATTTGAACCAAACTATGAAGCGGTCGCATCCATGCAGCCCGACCTTATTATTGTGGCTAATCGTTCAGCAAAAGCTTTTAAACCACTTAATAATATTGCTCCAACCGTTGATATGACCGTTTGGGGCCCCGGTTTTCTTAATCAAATAAGAAATGTAGCGCGCAGCTTTGCCGTGATTTTTGATAAATCAGATATCGTTGAACAAAAATTAGCGGCACTCGATAAAAAAGTTCAGCATGCTAATGCGCTTTCAAAAGAGGCGGGTAATGGCTTAATTATTCTGACTAGTGGCGGAAAGATCAGCGCTTATGGCTCAGGTTCACGCTTTGGTTGGTTACATGATGAATTAGGCATGACACCAGCCATTAAAGATGTAAAAGCGGCCACTCATGGCGATCCTATCTCGTTTGAATTTCTACTAAAAACCAATCCAGATTGGTTATTTGTGGTGGATAGAGATTCTGCGATTGGGCAGGGCAGTGGCGGGGCTAAATCTCTGCTCGATAACCCAATAGTGCATAAGATGAATGCTTATCAAAATGATCAAATTATCTATTTAGACCCAACCAACTGGTACATTGTCATGTCTGGTTTAACCGCGGTTGAAACAGGTATTGATGAGTATATAAACGCGCTTCAGAAATCTCACTAACCGAGATGTTTATTATGATTATACTCACCGCGCTATTAGCACTGGTGAGTCTCTTACTTGGCGCAGGAGATCTGTCGCAAGATCTTCAATTATTGTGGCTATCTCGTTGGCCTCGCACTGCCGCTTTATTATTAAGCGGTGTGGCTTTAGCGGTGGCGGGTATGCTAATGCAGTTAATTACTCGCAATAAGTTTGTCGAACCAACCACAACGGGCACTACTGAGTGGGCGGCTTTAGCGCTGTTAGCTATTGCTATCTTTAATCCGCAAATGTCCATTTTGGCTAAAATTTTGATTGCATGCGCTGCTTCCTTTGTTGGCGCAATTGGCTTTATGTGGCTTATTCAACGGGTCTCTTTGCGCTCAACGGTTGTTGTGCCTCTTATTGGCATGATGTACGCTGCGGTTATTGGTGCGGTGGTCAGCTTTTTTGCCTATCAGTTTGATCTATTGCAATCGATCATGTTGTGGTTATCAGGGGATTTTTCGGCTGTTATTCAAGGACGTTATGAGGTGCTTTGGCTAACCTTATTTATTACGATTTTGGCGTACCTATTTGCTGACCGATTTACCATGCTCACTCTGGGTAAAGAAATGAGCACCAATCTTGGACTGAACTATCAAGCCTATTATTACCTTGCCCTTGCATTCATTGCTGCCATTGTCGGATTAACGGTGGTGACCGTTGGTGCGATACCATTTTTAGGTTTAGTGGTACCTAATATTATTCGCTTAAAAATGGGTGATAATTTAAGAAACTCTCTGCCTCTTTTAGCCCTATCTGGCGCAGGATTAGTGTTGCTGTGTGACATCATAGGTAGGCTGGTGATTTACCCTTATGAGATCAGTGTTAGCGTCATTATGGGCGTGCTGGGGAGTGTGATTTTCATTCAGCTACTTCTTAACAATGGGAGCCTTCGCCGTGGTTAATCGCTTTGGGCTTTCACTGCTATTCATGCTTGGATTATTAACTGTCTGTATAGGTGCTTATTTAACCTTAAATCAACAAGCCAGTTGGTCGTTTACCTTGCAATTCCGAGGGAAAAAAGTACTGCTGTTTGTGCTAGTTGGGGCAAGCGTTGCAATCGCGACCGTTCTTTTTCAAACCATTACTCATAATCGAATTTTGACTCCAGCCATAATGGGCTTTGATACCTTATATATTCTGTTGCAAACCACAGTGCTGTGGCTGCTGGGCAGCCAACAATACAGTCAATTAGACAGCGCTCTGATGTGGCTGATAGAAGTGTGCCTACTATCAGGATTTATGTTTGTTCTGTTCAGATGGTTATTTGGCAAGCAAAGGCAAGATTTGCACACCTTGGTCTTAATTGGCGTTGTTTTTGGGGTACTGTTTCGCAGCCTGACATTATTTATGACCCGAATGATTGATCCTAGTGAATTTGTCGTCTTGCAAGACGCAATGTTTGCCAGTTTTAACCAAGTCCCTGTCAATATTATGGGCTTGAGCGCGATTTTTTTATGCGTAGCTAGCGCTATAGCGTGGAAAGACAGACATAAATTGGATGTGTTATTGCTGGGCAAAGATCATGCAATTAATCTAGGTATCGAGTATCAAAAACTGGTACTAAAACATTTAGTTATCATTGCGGTGCTGGTTTCTATCTCTACCGCATTAGTCGGGCCGATCACCTTTTTTGGTTTGATGGTCGCTAATCTAGCTTATCACCTTAGCGGAACTTACAAACACAGCGTGACGCTCGTTACAGCCTCATTACTTGGTTGTATATGCTTACTTGGCGGTGAAGTCCTGCTACAGCATGTTTTTCAGTTTAATACTCGCCTAAGTTTCATCATTGAATTTGTCGGTGGGATCTTTTTTCTTATTCTTTTAGTGAGGCAGGGGCGCTATGCTCGAACTTAAGCAGATTGAAATGAAGTTTTCTGATACTAGGGTCATTTCAGATATTAACTTACAGATCCCAATGCATGGCGTGACATCCATTATTGGCGGTAATGGGGCGGGTAAGTCGACATTACTAGGTATTATGTCGCGACTGTTAGTGCCAACCTCAGGCACGGTCACGCTAAATAATATCGCTCTTGACGATTATGAACCGAGCGTACTGGCGAAAAAAATGGCGATATTAACCCAAAGTCAGCAGGTGCAAGCCAGACTTAGCGTTCGAGAGTTAGTGACGTTTGGGCGCTTTCCCTATCACAAAGGTCGTCCGACTGAACAAGATAATCGCCTTATTGATGATGCAATCCGATTTTTTGATTTACAGGCGCTGCAACATCGCTTTCTTGACCAATTAAGTGGCGGGCAAAAACAGCGCGCTTTTATTGCAATGGTATTTGCGCAAGATAGTGATTATGTCCTTCTTGATGAACCACTGAATAATCTAGATATGAAACACAGTCGCATTATGATGAAACTGATTCGACAAGCTGCGGATGAATCAGGAAAGCGTGTGATTGTGGTGCTGCATGACATTAATTTTGCATCGATTTATTCCGATCAAATTATCGCCATGCGTGATGGGGCTATTATTTATCATCAACAAAGTCAGCAATTTATGACTGCTGAAAAACTAGAAAAAGTCTTTGATATGCCCATGCAAGTTCAGGTGGTGGATGATAAACGAGTTAGCTTTTATTACACCTAAATATCTTTAACTTTGTCCTTTCCTATTAGTAATAGACCCCCTATTGAAGCCGTCGTCACAATTGTGCGATGCACAATTGAGTTAAATTAACGTGTTTCATATCACATTCTGTATGGAAAGGACTCTAAATTATATTGTTATCCATATACATAGCGCAAAAATATCAGTATAACACAAATGGTAATCACTCTTAATATCATTACCATTTGTGTGGTAAATCGGTTGGTTTGGCACTCAAATGGAGGAACTTAACGCTACTAAATTACGGAATAATATATATGGAATTCAAAGTAACATCACTTGCAATGCTTGTCGCAAGTGCTTTAGCCTCTCCGGTCGCTCTTGCAGAAACTAAAGAAACGGATGCAGAAATAGACAAGAGTCACAGTCCTGAAGTCATGGTTGTTGTGGGTGAGCTGACTAACGTATCTGTCACCGATACTGAGCTTGAAAACTATCAAGCACAAGACTTAGAAGATATCTTCCGCACTGACCCTTCAGTGACCGTTGGTGGTTCTATCGGGGTTGCACAAAAAGTGTATGTTAGGGGGCTAGAGGATACTTATCTAAACGTTACTGTTGATGGTGCGCCGCAAACCAGTACTTTATTCCATCATATTGGTCGTTTATCTATTGACCCTTATCTTCTCAAAACCGTTGAAGTTCAAGCGGGTGCAGGTGAAGCCACAAGTGGTTTTGGTGCATTAGGCGGTTCAATTCGATTTAAAACTAAAAGTGCTCATGATTTATTAGCGCCAGGCGAGAGCTTTGGTGGCAGAGTGAGTGCTAATTACTTTACTAATGATGGTTACGCAGGCAGTGCCAGTGCATATGGTGAAATCAACGACAATTGGGGTATTTTAGGCTCTTTTGTTCAAACAAAAAATGAAAATATGACCGATGGTAACGGTGATGAAATTTATGGTTCATCATCGGATAGAGCGCTTGGTTTTATCAAGATTGACGGCGATCTAACTGACAATCAAACATTGGCGTTTAGCTATGAAAACCGCAACGAAAAAGGTGAGTTTGGTCAACGTCCAAACTGGCCAGCAACGGCAACCGATCCTCTGTATCCCCTTGAGACGCAACGCCATACTTTCACTGCTAACCATACTTTTAGCCTTAATGACCTGCTCAATCTTGAAAATACGGTTTACTACACTCAAGCCGATGTCACTCAAGATGCTCGCTGGGGCAAATATAACGGTGAAGTGAACACCATTGGTTTAGATGTACGTAACACCACCTACATTCAAGATCACGCCGTAACTTACGGAATTGAATATCGTAGTGATGAAGCCGTGGCTAAATCTCTTGAACCTGGCGCTGGTCCTAAGGTCAATGAAGATGGTGATGTATTCGGTGTGTACGCGCAAGATCATTGGCAACTAGCAGATTCATTTTTGCTAAGTTTTGGTACTCGATATGACCGATACACACTCAAGCAGCACTCGACAGGTACAGAGATTGATAGCGATGGTTTAAGCTCAAACGTTGGCTTTAACTATCAAATTATCGATGGTTTGAAGCTTAACGCAGGTTACGCACAAGCATTACGTGGTAAGCAAGTGGGGGATACGTTCACTCTTGACGTTTATACCATCAATCCAGATTTGAAAGCCGAAACCGCAGAAAATGCAGAGATAGGTCTAGAGTACCGACAAGAGAACTGGCTTGCATCGGCAACGGTCTTCCAAAGTACTATTGATGATGTGATTGACGTAGATGGTCGTCAGTACGAAAACGTCGGCACATTAAAAACTAAAGGTTATGAGCTAAGAGCGACGTATTGGTTTGAAAAAGTAACCGCAATGGCAAGCTTTAGCAGTGTTGATTCAGAGCTAAATGGACAAACATTAAATGGCTACGACCATGTAGGTATCGGTAATTCACGAGGCGATACATTAGGTCTAAACCTGACTTATAACATGAACCAACACCTAGAATTAGGTTGGAACTACTCTTACGTTGCTGATTTAAACAATGTTGAAGTGAAAAATGCTTATGTAGCGGATGGTTCAAGCATTGATAAGCCTGGATACCAAGTGCACGATATTTATGTTCAATGGTACCCATTAAACAGCCAAGATCTGAATGTTAACTTAACCGTGACAAACCTATTTAACGAATACTACCGCGATCATTCTAGTGTTGGTGATTTCACATCACTTCCTGGTTTTGAAAGTGTTGCTGGCGTTTATGCCGCAGGCCGTGATATCCGAGTTGGGGTGAGTTACGCTTTTTAAATGAGACAGTAACCAGTTTGTAAAAATCTTTTAAATACAAACAAATGCCGAGGTAGATTATTCCGCTAATCTGACTCGGCATTTTTATTTCATCATCTTTTTGATCATTAAAGTGGAAATTGATCTTACTAAACTGCAAATTGTTGATGCCGTAAGTTAATGGTAACTTGAAGAAAGTGATGGTTACGACAGAATGTAACCTGAAAGTGTTTATTGCTAAAAGTTATCAACTATATTTTGGTTATGAGCTTTGGTTGCAATAACACTTTATCTACACACGATACTTTCAATAAAGGAGCCATTATGGCTGATAAAATGCCACATGATATATCTGTCTCAGGTCTTGACGTTCGAGCGTTTACCGATGATCTGCGAAGTAAACATCCCATAGTAAAAAACATCAATAACGAATGGGTGTTATTAAAGCATGCGGATGTCATGGCAGCAGCGCTTGATGATGAGCGTTTTTCTTCTAAAGTATCGCGTTACCTGCAAATCCCCAACGGTTTAGATGGCGAAGAGCATACTCAATATCGCGCGATTATTGATCGTTATCTTAGCAAGCAAGCCTTAACGCCTTTTATCTCTGTATTTGAAAATGTTGCGGCGCAACTGATGTCGGAATTGCCAAAAGGGCAAACTTTGGATGCGGTTAATGATATTGGCGCAGTTTTGGCTGTGCGTCTGCAATGTGAATGGTTAGGCTGGCCTAAAGAGTTGGAAGCGGTATTGCTGGAATGGATGGATGACAATCATATTGCTACGCGTTCAGGTAAACATGATTTAACTGCGCAAGTCGCTGAAAAATTTGATGTTATCATACGTTCAGTGGTTCAACCGCGCCGAGCCGATAACAATAATACCTTTGATGATGTCACCAGTAAGCTGTGCGCTGAAACCATCAACGGTCGATTACTTACCGAAGAAGAACTTGTTTCAATACTGCGCAACTGGACGGGTGGGGATCTAGGTTCTATCGCGTTATGTATCGGCGTTATTGTGGCTTATATTGTGGAGCATCCGCAGTTAATCGAAGAAATACGCCAAGGTTCTGATAGTAAAGTGGACGCGATTATCGACGAAATTCTTCGCATTGATGATCCTTTCGTTTCTAACAGACGAGTTACCACTTGTCCTATGCACGTGGCAGGGCAAGATATTCCAGCAGGTGCTAAAGTGAAGCTCAACTGGACATCGGCTAATCGTGATGAAGGCGTATTTGATCAGAACCAGTTTGACCCTGAGGGCAACGCAGATAAAAATCTGGTCTACGGGATCGGAAAACACGTCTGCCCGGGTCGTTTACTCTCGACATGGGAGCTAAGAATTGCCATTAAAGCACTGCTAAATTCAGTACAAAATATCTCTTTTACTGAGCAAGATGTCAGCGAACGAGAAGTATCACCTGTAGGCGGTTATCACCGCGTACCAGTGGTATTAGCGTAAAATCAATCGACGAATTATTGCCTTATAGGCTGCTTAAATCGAGCGTATGGGCTAAACGGATAATAAAGAATGCATTACATGAGTTTGCAATTAGACACTGACGCGCAAGCGATGGTGGGTGAGTTGCTTGATGAATTAGAAAATGACGAAGGTTGCTTTAGAATGACCACGCGCTTGGCGGCTTTAATTGATGCTAAGCTCAATGACGGTGGTTATATCGGTATTGTCACTTGGTTTAGTGAAGAAGATTATATCGAGCATGAGATACAATATAGCTAAGCGTTTTTTGAACGCTTTGTAGGTATTGGTTAGATAATGCGAGGGCAGTCAATGATCCTCGCATTATTTTTTTAAATTGGTGCAGTTAGAGACTTATCCGTTTTGCTCGGCGTTAATGCGAGCGTAGGTGTGCAATAGCTCGGTAAGTGCAGTCACCCAACCTAAGGCGTCTTGAGGGGTATTAAGCAATAGCTTTTCAACTTGCTCGCAGTGTATTTCCAAAGAGATCGCTTGCTCTAAGTTAAAGGACATGGCGTAGAAGTGCCACAGTACCAAACGGGTCATTCTTTGACTGTTTTGCTGGGCGTTTTCTGAATCATCAAACGCTTGTTGTATTTCACTCAGCGCAATGGCAGTCATACGCAAATTGGCATCAAGCTGCGCGGACATCATGCGCTCTTCGCTATCGACTTCTTCGTGTTCAAAAGTGAACAATTCACTCATTACATCTTCAGGTACCATTTTACTGATCATTCGTGCGCTGAACTCTTCCAGTTCATGGCGGGGCATAGTCACAATACAATTAAAGGTGTAATCACGAAGCATAAGGTCGCTCTAGTTAGCAATGGAGGTTAGCGTCGCATTTTAATCCCTACTCGAGAATTTTCCAGTGTTAATGTTCATTACTTATCAACATGACTTATGCGCCATGCTTATTGTGTGGTGAGTGATGCGATCAATTAGATACTGAAAATAAACGGCATAAAGCCCACCTAAGTGGTAATGCCGATCATTTAAGCAAAATATGATCAGTTGACCGATCCTCCAGAGGTGTCAAAATCCATGTGTATCTAATGCACATGGATTTTTTTATGGATGTCTCCCAAGCCCTAAACGTAATTAATGACTGGAAACCTAGCAATGTAGAAACCTTGTCTGACTTGCTACCGATAGAGCTAATCAATGAGGCCTATTCCCTTACCGATACCGTGACTATGAGAAAACGAAAACTCACACTCGAGTCTATGGTTTGGCTACTTGTGGGAATGGCTATTTATAATAATAAATCGATGAAAGAT
>NZ_LZFW01000012.1 GCF_001676025.1 Vibrio sp. UCD-FRSSP16_30 | reverse complement strand
TACCATTATAGAGAGTTGCCAAGATGTCACTTTGGTAGAAAAGGACGCTCTCTCGTAACCAAGTATGCTGATATTACACTTTTTCTTCGAAAAAATGCATATCAACCTTGGCAAACTTAGCAGTTTAATCGCTTGTCACTTAGGTGCACATAATGCGAAAAGAAATTCCAATATTTGCTGGGCAAAAGAACTACACCATTACTGCTAAGTCTAACGCAACATTAAAACGGTCATTAGCTCATACTCTACGTCATTTGCCTGGACTGCAAGAACATGAGATGAAATCGATTGAGTGGAATGAAAACTTACTCGACCAAAATACCCTTTATATTGATGATAAAATGATACCTTTAGAAAGCCTTTCTAATGAGCAGAAAGAATCTCTCATCGAGCGTTTTACTAGCCCCACCGTCATCAATAAAAAACAAAAGCAAACTCAACTTGGCAACTATCGCGCCAAAATAAAAAAGACAATAGTCTCTGAACAAAAACAACAGAATCTACGCCTTGTGACACACTTAGAGTCGCTACTTACTTATACCCAACAAGACATAATTGATGAAAGTATTCTTGAAGTGATACAGCCGTTTTTAAAAACACGGGCAAAACAACGTTTAAATATGCTTAAGAAATACATCCAYGCTCACAATGCGCTTACTGATACGGAACGAGCAGGTCAGCACACGCGCTATCAAGAGGTGATTTTTAAAATACCGAATCAATGGCAAGTCAACAATGAAACATTCACCTCTGAACACAACTACAAACTGTTAAAAGGTTTCCTAGCTCGTGTATTACCCGAGCACCCGATTAAGCTAGCAGTGACTCATGGCGATGAGCGACTCGATCACGAAGATCTATGCAGTCATATACATTGCTTTATCGATGGAAAAAATAGCATAACGCAGACTTTTGATTTGAGGCATACCGAAGAGCGCGCTATTGATCGCTATGTCACCAACACCTTATCAATGGAAGAACAAAATATYTGGACAGAATGTAAAGCGAAGAAAAACTACCAATACTCAAAGTTGCGCGGAGAGTATTGGCAGGCCATGTTCTTACTTTATGCCAATTACTTTCTAGAAAATGAAAACATCCTCTTAAAAGCCGTTCGATTAGAGAAGACTCAAGAGCGAATTGAAAAGAATAAACAGATGAGAGTTGAAGCTAAGCTTCCAAAGCATCAACGTAGCCATAATTTCCACACAAGAGCACTAGAAGAAGAAAAAATGATTCTTGAGAGGATCGCACAGGCTGAGAGATTAGAGGCAACCCGTATTCGTGAATATGAAAAAGAGCAAGAAACACGAGACGCAGAAAGGCAGTCAGCCCGTGCCAAGTCAATAAAGCAAGAAGAAGAAATACAAGCCAACGAAAAGCACCTGCAGCTCATAAAAAATAGAAATGATACGGTTACAAAAGGGTTAGAGAAAAAAATCCAAATACAAGCACAACTGAATTATGACAATGAACGTTTGGCTATTGATAAAGCCGATAACATAGCGCTGCTAAAGGAGCTAGCAGACCAAGTTGACGCCAATGATATTGTAAAAATCCTTCTTAAGATTTTTGCCTCCATTGACCGATACATATCGAGTAAAAAATCAGACTCTCATTATCAAACATTTTATCGTCAAGTGATTGAAGCTTTTAAAGATCTTAATGACTGGGCTACAGAAACCCTAGTAATGAAGCATTTAAAGGTGGGAGAGCATGAAATCAAAGACTACTCGCTGTCCAAAGAGCTTGAAGGGTTACAGACACCTAAGCGTGAAAAAAACGTATCTTATGAATTAGAGTAAATAATGTACATGTAAATGAATTTAGCCCCATAATTGTCGCCTAAGATCTCAACAGTTAATGCGATTGATGTAATATTGCCTGCCCCCATTTTCAGGCTTCAGCTTTTCTGAAAGCACATAGTCGCTGAGATGGCGGGCTACAGTGGATTCATGGATACGAAGAGCTTGAGAAATCATAGTCTGACTCCAACCTTCAGAAGCAAGTAATACCGCTTTTATACGGTCACGCACTCGACCATCACGAGTAGAATCGTGTATTTGTTCGAGATGTATTTTCTGTTGAGGAGTCAGCGTAATTTTCATAGTGCATAGCATGATCCTGATTTTAATGAAAATTAAGCATTTTCAATGATCACGAGTATATCTATTTATTGCTATGCACGTTCATTAAAAATGTGATTAACTTGACAGTAATGAAATTTAATACTACGCACCGTATAAGACCATTGATTTAATTGATATATTTACCCTATTTCAGATAATAACTGCGGCATTCATGGGAGATAACATGAAAAAAGGATTTGTCTTTATCCTGTTGATACTACTATCAGGGTGCGGTGACTCAAGCAATCCAAGCAATCCAAGCAATCCAAGCAATCCAAGCAATCCAAGCAATCCAAGCAATCCAAGCGATTCCGAAATTGCAGGAGATTGCGAGCAAAAAGGTTGTACTTTAACGAAAAGTATCACGGTGCAAAGTATAGAAATTGGAGACTCCCCAGTAAAATTACCAGATGGTGTGTCACTAACATTAAAATAAAATATAAACGGAGAGTTAGGATGAAAATTAAACATAGCTTATTAGCAATGGGTGTTATTTTTGCAGGAGTCGCAAATGCCAGTGTGGAATTAAAATCATCAGATGATGGCGGTTTATTGATTAATAATAAACCAGCTCAAACAATTCTGCATGTATATAATAATAGTGAAGCACTAGTTAAAGAAATTACTGTGCTAAATATTGAAGAAGCTCATGATGCTACTGTATACTTAAAACTGGATTTTGGTAATGTAGTTGTTTCTCTTAATCCTTCTGGTGGAATAACACAACTATACAGAAATGAACTTATTTACGATAAAGATTGTAAGATTGTAGGTATAAGTAATGCAAACTCATTTTATCAATCCGATGCTATTTATGTATATACTTCATTCTATCTACCTGGTGTGAGTGGTGATGAGTATACAACCTTTAGCGTCGACAGGGATAGTTTAGTTGAGGGCTATGAGTATTGTGATAGCAGTGCAGGTGTAGGTGTAGGTGCAGGTGATGAAATCTCTGGTTATGCAGTTGAAGTGAATGAGGTCTATAATACTGCTATTAATGATTTTGTTGAAGAGCTGAAAAAAGTTGCACCTTTATCCATTAAATAGTTTTTGTAGCCGATATGCTTGTCCTAGCGTACTTTGGTGTAAAACCTTATTTGCTGATCATTTGACTACTTTCAATTCCAAGCTTTAGAAACCTAAATACTACGTGCTATGATTAACAAGTAGGTGAGTCAATCTCAGAGCATGACTCACCACCGAAATAAAAATTAGTAATTTAAAATCAATTAGTTATGTAAAAATCGGCATGGTGTTAGGGGGTAATTCCAAGAGTTAAAACCCCTATCTCCACGCCACATTCGAGCCCCTGATTTATCAGGGGCTTTTTGCATTTCTGATACCTGTAATTACATCAAGCGCCTACAATAAATCTGGCTCTTTTAAGTGTCGTGGAAACTGATGAGTTTTTCCCGAGTATGGTCAAAAACAAGACAACATCCAAGCCGACGGCACGTTGGGTATTTCTAAAATTTGAAGGTATAGACACTCTCGAATTTGGTGGTCAGAGTTTCACACAGGCATTCAAAAGCATCAAAGTCGACTGCTCAAGCTTCTTGGCAGGCTATATGAAGCAGTTTATTCCTAAATTGGCTGCGGAATCTCGGTTAATTACTATTTAATAAATTTTTCCTATAACTCTCTTCAAGCGCCCCCAGAAACCTAATTTTTTTAAGTATATGTAGTCATCATGCCTATCTACAGTTAACTCGGGGTGGTCTTCTATACCATGTCGCCAGCAACTAATGCTCGTGTAATTGGTCCATCCCAACATACGTGCCGCAAACTTAACATCACGCATTGGAACCCACAAGAATTCGTTTTTATTTGCTAATATAACTAAATCGTCAAGATTATACCAAGATTCACTAGGTACTCTCATTATATATTCCATCACTTACGGCTTATTAGAATTATAAAATAAGTTAACCACAAATAATGTAAAAGAAATGTTACAAGATTTAAGTTTGCAACTGTAAATAATATGAGTTTCCCTAACACCCGTTACTAATCCCATTCGGAAATTTATGCTGATGCTTTTTATCGAACATGTCCTCAAACAAATTTGCATTAATAAATAACAAACGACTATTTGTATTGAGTTACGTTCGTACTATGTCACTTCGAAGTACAATTGAGCCCCATTTTACTTTTATTGTTTTGCTTCTGTTTTTAAAAAGCTATTGACGCTGTACAAATTAACAGCTAATGTCAATTATACAAGTCAACTGAAACTGACTCTAAAGTTTCTAAAATCTTAATCCCTACCTAAACAAGGGGGTTATAGATAAGGTTTCAGAATAGGAAGTCTTCAAATCCCTATCTCTCCGCCACATTCGAGCCCCTGATTTATCAGGGGCTTTTTGCATTTCTGATACCTGTAATTGCTCTGGTGAGTCAATCAGGTGAGTCAATGTATCTTTTTAAAAGTCGTTACTGTTTGTACTTCGTAAGAATCTGTCCCCCTAAAGCCCTTGTCGAACAAGGCTTCCTGTTCGATTTCAAATTCGATCTTCACACAAAGTCTCAACCTATCTCAATCAGACGAAGTGCGCCAATCGTCATAGAAGTTCTAAAACCCCTAGATAGTTTCGATTCAAACAAAGATAAATCCCTAACTATTCAGGCAGAGATCTCAGCCACTGTAGCTGCAAGTAACAGGTGGAATGGAGTAGTCATAGTCTTCATGGTTCAACTCTCTAACCCAGATAAATGAATGCTCCGCCAGAAGCTAAAGATATCAGCATACTCAATAGCGGCTCTGCGTGTACCAGACGGAACACCACCTACATTACGGCATTTAAACACGCCAATAATCCAAAAAAGAGCCTAACATCGTCAGTCTCTCTTTCACTACTTCATTATTTCACGTTAAGCGTGATTGTTTTCTCTGGGAATGGGGCTGCAACCATACCTTATAGTTACTAGCATTCATCCGTATGAAGCAAAATGCGCGGTGCAACGCCTTCCACTAGAGATTGCTCATATTGGATGTAACACTTATTACGAGCTGTATCGTTATGCGTGGGTGTATCCGCTAACCAGATGCGTGTGTTCCTGTTGCCTTCATCCTCATTGTCATCAATCACCGTCCACATAGTTTCATCTTCAAATCCAATTACGAACTCTTGAAGGGTAGCTTTGTGTGCTTGCATGTAGCCATAAGACAACCAAGTCCCCTCAAAGCCAATCTCTGCCCCGTCCAGCTCTACCACGGTCTCTACACCGTTAATTGCCGCTTTTCCGTATACTATAGAGTTGGCACCTGCAATAGCACCCTTAGCACCTTGAAGGGACGCGATACGAGCATCTCTTTGTAAGTTAAGGAATTTAGGTGCTGCTGTCACTGACAGTATGCCCAAGATGACAATAACTACAACTAACTCAATTAATGTAAAACCTTTGGAATTTGTCATCTTTACCTTTATAGAAACAATATTATTAAAGTTGTTTATAAACTTCGGTAGATATATTAAATCGATGGACAATGCCCATTAACTACTGAAAGTAAGCTTTGAATTATTAATTTATCCTGTTAGATGTTCGATTAACTTAATGCACGTAACTAAAAACCGTTATACTAAATTACTTACAGGCTTTAGCACCCCTCCATATTTTCTGATGGTTCAGTTACTATTGTAATTACTGGACGTTTATCAGGGCTATTAATGGCATTTGCATTATAAGTTACTCTGCATCTTTGTGAACTTGGGGCATCTGAGTGATACCAATAAGAAGCAGTGTCACTTGTTTCAAATATTAATACATCGTCAGAGATATCAAGTGCTAAATAAATTGAATCGTTGGTTGGGTAGCCGTAAGTTAGTTCGACTGGTGTATTACCAATAGTAATTTTACCTTCCTTCCCATCCTCACTATCGATTACCGCTTGCGCATGAACCATATCGACTGCTGAAATAACCGAACCTTTAAGACTCTCCATAACTGAAATACGTGAATCACTAGACAAATTAATAAATCTAGGAGCGGCAGTTATAGCTAAAATACCTAGCACAACGATTACGGTTACTAATTCGATTAATGTAAAACCATTATTGTTTGACATCTTCACTCTCTATTAATAATAAATTTTACTCGAATATCCGTATTATCATTGTCTCCATCTATTTATACTTTAACATTATTGAAGATATTTACTCCAATGAGCCTTTCCTATATCTGTTATTACGATGATGCATAACTATAATTGAAACGATACATCGAACCTATCTGGAAAAGCTCACTGAGGTTCATCTCTTATTTCTATCATCAATTAAGTTTCCTGACAGGTTAACGGCTTTTAGCAGCTTTAGTCCAAGCACTCCTGATAACGAAAGTAATACACCTCCGATTACTGATACACCGTGAATAAGCGGCGGTACTTGAGTACTTAATAGCATACTTCCTCCCAATAGCAGCGCGCTGGTCAATACACCGTAAACAAGCCTATTGACTACTGCATCTAAATTCCTATGCTTTAAATTAACATCAAATTGACCGCTACGAATTTGCTCAACTATGGTTTCTAAATCAGTAGGTAGTGATGCAAGTAATCGTTCCCACGCAGTAAGGGACTTAGTTAGTTTTCTAGTGAATCTATTTGGATGCATGCGCCGTAAGCGCATTTTGTTTGCGTAAGGTTCAATTGCACTATTGATACTGAAATTACGGTCTAATAAATGAGACGATCCCTCAAGAAGAATAAGCACTCGTATTAGTAACGAGATTCCCGTTGGCATCATAATATGGTGAATTCGAATTATTTCTGTAAACCGATTAAGCATGTCTGTCACACTTACCGATTCTAGAGAGCGTGAAAAATATTCAAAAATGAAATCGCCCACATCATCTTGTAATTGTTGTTGTACGAAATCTTTAGGCACGGAACATACGCGTGTTATTTGGTAGGTTACTTCACTTGAATCTTGTTGGATTGCGGCAAGGAGCATATTTTCAATTGCTTCTTGTAATTCCTCATCAAGTCGGCCGACCATGCCAAAGTCCAATAAACCAAACTTATTATCCGGCATCACCCATAGGTTTCCAGGATGTGGGTCGGCATGAAAGACTCGATGCTTAAACACCATATCCAGATACATATTAACGCCAATATCTGCGAGTGATTTTCCGTCGACATGGTCTTGTTCCATCTTAGTTTTGTCACCAATACTAAAGCCAGTTAATCGCTCCATAGTTAATACGCGTTTACCAGACAACTCGCTATAAGCCTCTGGGATATGAATGCATGAAGTATTTTTGAATTGATGTCGAATCAATTCCATATTGCTCAACTCTTTTGAATAATCCAATTCTTTTAGGAGATGATTACAAAAGTCACGTACCAGACTCTGTGGTTGATAGAGTCGCAGTTCGGGATCGTATTTTTCTGCAAGTTTGGCAAGCAATTCTAGAATATCTATGTCAGCTCGAATTTTGTCTTCAATGTCGGCGTGCTGAACTTTTACGACAACGGCCTGCCCCGTTAAAAGGGTCGCTTGGTGTACTTGGCCAATAGAAGCTGAACCAATGGGAGTAAAATTAAATTCTTTAAATAAATTATCTATCGATGTGGCAAATTCATTTTCAATCGTACGGGTGACGACTTCCTGTGAATCACTAGGAACATCAGATTGCAAGAGAGCCAGTTCTTTAGCAATGTCTGGGCCAATAATATCGGCTCGTGTACTTAGCATCTGGCCTAATTTTATAAATGATGTCCCAAGCTCTGTGAACGCCATGCGTAAACGGATAGGGAAAGGCAGTCCTGCAAAGTTTTTTCCGTCTGAAGTAGTAAACAACCCATTTAAAAAATCAGGATCTTTTTCTTTAACCCAATTAGCTAAACCATATTTACTTAGAATGATAATAATTTCATGAAATCTACTGGTATTTTGCTTAAATTGTGAAAATTGATTCAGCTTCATGTCCATTCTCTTTTGTTATTTGAATAACCAATTTGGCGGGATATTTAGAAGGATGTTACTACCATAATATAGAAGTAAGCTCTGGTTAATTCGACCACCTATAAAAACGGGATACTAAAGCAAGCATCCCGTAAGCAGTTTGTTTACTTAATATGAATCATAAAGGCTTAACCGTTGGCAAAATACGGAAGCCGTCTTTCACTTTTTGACTTGGAATATAATGTCTAATCCCTAAGTTAAATACACCAGAATCATTTTTAGTTTTAATGTTGTTGATAGCATCAGGACCACAACCAAAACTAATCGTATATGTGCCATCAGCATTTTTAGTAGCAGTGTTTGAACTTAAATTTGCAACATCGTCAAACATAAACCCGGCTTTGTCATAAACGGTAATAGACCAAAAGGCTTGGTTTTTTGGATCTTCAAACGTTGCTTGATGACACTTATCAGCAGGGAAATTACCCGAAACTTCATAAATATTGTCTTCAAGTTGCGCACCACCCCAACCAATAGCCGCACCTACTGTGTATTTCTCGTCGGTATACAATTCTTTAGATTTATCATTTGGATCGGTAAACATACCAGAGATAGCAGATGCCCCTTCCTTCTTGAATAATTGTGGCATTTGAGCTTTAAGATCCATTTCAACTTTATCAAATGACGCTTTGTTAACTTGCTCTGCAACAAACTCGTCATTTGAGTTCGCTTGAATGGTCATTTTATCTTGGATTTCACGAGCTTCGGCTTCTGTATAAGTTGCATCTAAACGCACAACAACATATAGGTGAGAGCCTGTGTGAGTACTCAAAGAGAAGGTGCCAGCACCATAGTGCATGGTCTGAATACGATGATCTTCCGTCACACCTTGAATCGACATATATTTGCCCTCTTCAATCTCAGGCATGGTAATTGTTGCACCTTTTGATACATCAATTACAGCAAACGAGTAGTAGGTATCACGATTCATACGCACGACAGGTTGCTTATCTGTTGGGGTTAGGTGGCGCTTATGAAGAAATTCATTTACACCTACTAATTCTTGGTTCTTCAAAAACTGATGAGAAGACTCAAGAGTAGGATATGTGTCAGCGGTTGCAATCACACCATCAGAACTAAAAAAATCGCTATAAGTGCTGACCTCTGCTGATATTGCAGGTAGGGAAGTAACAGTAAATCCAAGAGTAAGAGCTAACACAGTTTTTTTCATTTAAGAGCCTTTTAACGTAATTAAATAATCTCAATTAACTATCCGTGTTAAAAACGTAACATCCTCTATTCGATGTATTCGATTATATATCGTAGTAACACACTCAAAAAATGACATTGAAGCATGTGAGATATTACCTATTAACATATCACTAATTATGTTTTCTACTATTGCTAAGTGCAGTAACGCCCAATGCCTAACTTACTTCTCAATTAGGCGAATTGATTCCGTTAATAATGCGTTGTAGACAATATCTGCTAGTACCGCACCATCTTGCGTACAACTGTAGTTTATATGCTGCCCTACACGTAGGTGTCCAGCATCATCAAGTGCCGTACCAAAAGCGATTTGAGTAGCTATGTCGAGATATTCAGGATATTCATCTGCCATTTTATTGAGTGAAAGTCGTAGAGCTTTCATTCCTGCTTCTTCTGCTTGAGAAACATCTCGAAATAGCTCTTTAATATATACCTGACACATTTCATCACTATTTAAGTCGGATGCTACAGTCCCAGGTAAAAAGGAAAGGAGAAGTATCCCAATGAGCGTATTGAATTTCATAAAAGTTACCTTAGGAAGATATTTATATTATCTAAATGAATTAATTAGAGTTGCCTGTAATTAAAGTTTATTATTAATCGCTGTATGGTGATCAAATAAAATTGATATTTGATACCAGAAGAAACAGAAGAAAGTAGATATATTTGACGATTCATATACTGCTCCAAACAATAACACTAAAATTTTATCACTGTATTGGATGTAATATTTACCATAATACGACACTAGCTTCGTAAGAGCTTGTTAACTTTGCCAAACAAAATTTTACTGCAAAATAACTTTCAACATTTGGACATATCTAACGCCGCAAACGACATGTTATGTTGTAACAAATCATTTCATGCAAATATTTATCACTAAGGCGTTATAATGAACAAGCCTCTAATCTTATCTTTGATAGGACTAGTCATCTTAAGTGGTTGTCAGGACGATGGCAGCAATTCTAAATCTATTGATACCAACAAGGATTCAAACAAGCTTTGCTATATCGCACAAAACACCTATAACCCTACATCGGTAGGCTCTGAACCTGACACTAAACTTGTGCTACATACAGAAGTAGCATCGACTGACAATACACAGCTACAACGGTTTGCTGATCTTATCACTGCAAAATCCACTTACCCTGATGAATCAACGACAGTCGCTGCTGAGTTACCGCTTACTGTTTGTACAGAGGCATTTGATCGTTGGCAAGTTAAGGGAGACACCCTTGAAGTTCAGCGCCAGAATACTGTTGATGGTCTGTTTTATAATCTTCATGCATTTCAACAAGTGGGTATATCATCAAGCACTATTCCTAATTTTAGATGGAGTTACACTCCTAATAATCATGAGTTCAAACTTACCTACAACCAGCAAATAAAAGAGGCCTTAGATGATGGCTCGACCAGTGAGTACTTTTCTAGTGCTTACACCGCTGAGGTATTTAGTCCCACTCGCTATGGGCTATCCTTTAAGGATAACGAGGCTATTGATGATGCAGGTGAGTTGGTTTATTCCCCGTACAATAATTGGCAGGAACTGAACCAAAAGATAGATACTAAGGGCTTACCTACTACGAACGAACATAGCGCACGTGATGTTGTTAAAGCTTATACGGAGTTAGGCCTCAAAATACAAAATCACATCTGTAACGACGTTATTCGAGTTGAACCTAGTACCAAGCAAAGTATTGCGGATGTGTGTGTTCCAGAAAGCGATACTGATTCGAGTAAAGTCAATATCCACTACATAGYGATGAAAGCGCAACAGCAAGCCGATAAAGGGGCCCTATTCTTTAATTATGGCGGTCCTGGCGAGGTGGGTGTTGATGAGTTGGTCGCTAACTATGAAGATTTACCACAAGAGATTCGCGATCACTTTGATGTATTTACTATCGATCCTAGAGGCACTGGAAATTCAGCCTATGCTCTAAATGTAATCAATGGCTTAATGGAGTGCCAAGGCAAAGGCGATGAGTGCAATAAAGATCTTTATCTTGATTTAGCCCCCCATATCAGTACGAATAGATTTATCCATGATATCGATAGCGTGCGTAAACACTTAGGCTACGAGCAAATTACACTGTATGGCTATTCATACGGTACACGTGTTGCGGCCGCCTATGCTGCTGCCTATCCAAATCATTTTAAAGGTGCAGTATTAGATTCACCAGTAAGAGCAAGCTACCCTAATTACGCCTCAGGTATTAAAGATTCTATGGCGGAAGAGCTGGCTATTTTAGATAGTCGTTCACTAGCTAGCCCAAATCAACTTGAGTCATTAATTAATAATCATTACCAAGAATTGGTTAGTCAGGGTGAAATCACTCTTGATGGAGAACGTTTTACTAAAGAAGACATACAAGTACTTCTTTCGGCGTTAACTCGGGTTAAAGATAACGTATATAATCGCCAGCTTGTCAATTTGTACAACAACTATCTTGAAAACCCAAGTGGCCAAACACTTAAAGCGATTATTGATGTCGTACATCCGGATTCATCATCATCGACTGTTGACAACGCCCTTGTTAATAACACAGCATTTGTTGGATTGGTCGTAGATTGTGTTGATGAGCAAAAACCAATCCGTCGCGAGTTATCCCCAATTCCAGATCTTGATAAGGCGGAACCCAGTGTGACAGATAATCCATGGATCGCCATGATTCATGAAGATAATCTAAATGAGTGTCCACAACTGCACGCCTACGGCGATGGTAATAATGACTCAGATCCGCTAATTGATGTAAGCAAAGCCAATCAGTACCTGACTTCAGCCAATATCTTGATTGTCTCAAACGAGTTAGACACTAATACCCCCCATGTTTGGGCTGATGATATGGCAAATGCCTTTGGTGCAAGCAAAAGCTCTGCAGACGAAAAACATGTTCAGCGCATTGTGACGCATCAAGTCATAGCGCACGCATTAGGCTTACAACATGTTTTTGAAGATGCCGATGCTGAAATCACATCGTTCCTACTTGACCCTGAAAATTATCAGGTTCAACAACAAGATGTGTATGTGCCCCCTACGGTTGATATCCCGAATACACAGGAAAATGGTGAGAGCGTAGATACGTTTAGCTTTGGAGATGTCTAGTCTATAGATTTATAGTCTATGCACTAAGGGAGACTTGTTTTTCAACTAATAAAACATAAAGCTCACCACATCCGGTGAGCTTTATGCTTATTAATAAGGGAGATGGCTCACAATAAGCACGCAGCTAATGTGCAATCCCTCTTTTCACCTACTTTCTACCTACTTTTCCCTATCGTGTACACATCATAATCACGCAATAAGAAAAGCACTAAACAAGCAGCCAACATTGGCCAAGCGGCGAAGAATAGCAAGTTATTGAATGGGTCAAAGTATTTTGCAAATGAGGATAAAGTAGAAGCGCCGTGTAACACTAAAACGGCGCCATATGTGACTTTTTTCCACATACCCAATAAAAATGCCGCTAGGAATAACATCTGACCAACACCTAGTGCGACCATTACATTTGTAGACATATTTAGGCCATAAAAACCCGACATTACCTTAACAGCATGTTCGGGCACTATTATCTTATCTAACCCCCAAAAGAAAAAGACAATAAAGACGGTAATTCGTAATGATAATAAGCTAATAGATAGCTTGTTTTGCAATTTTTGGTCCATTGAGATACCTGTTTAGTTCGCTCAATAATATAAAGAGCTAGAGTGAGTGTTGCGATATTCACTCAATGAGACCTTAGGCTTGTTTTTTTTATTTCACTGGCAGAAAAGCCAAATGTAAGTAAATGCGTTAACGCTCACCCCGCGCCAGCATTACCTATTATTGGCGGGGGCTTCGATACGATTCAAGCAATGAAAATCAAACTGTCGCCTGTGACAACCATTCTTTAACTTGCTCCAGCTCATCTTGATTTGCAGGAAATTTAGCAATAACCAAATCAATACATGCCATTATCGGGTCCGCTTGATAAGGTGTGCCTTGCAACTGTTGAGAGAGATAAATCAAACACTCTGGATCTAAGCTATCGGTAAAGATTTTAGCTTCTGTAATATGAGCCTTTTCCACATTAAAATAGAGCTCTACCCCACCCCATACAAAGCGTTCATCAAGAGAATAGCTAAACTGTGGTGTCTTACCGTAATTCCAATCCCAACTTTTTTGCTTAGCAAACTTCTCTGCGAAATTAGGCAAATCCGGTAATGAGTCTGGTGATATATGCTCTATCTCTGGTACTTCATCAAAGTGCGCACAGAAGGCTTTAGAGATGGCATCACAGACCGATTGATGATCAATATCAGGGTTAATTTCATTTAAGTTTGTCACCCGAGAACGAACTGAGTTGATGCCTTTTGCCTGTAGCTTTTTAAGATCGGGGTTAAGGTAATCTGCTAAGCGGCTTAAGTCTGCATTTAGTAAAAGCGTTCCGTGATGAAAGCCGCGCTCGGTGGTTTCACGATAAGCTGAACCAGAGAATTTGCGCACGCCATCGGCATCATTAACCACAAGATCATTTCGGCCAGTGGCTTGGGCATCAATACCTAAACTTTTAAGTGCATCCAACACAATCTGAGTGGATGCCGTTTTATTATATTCCGGTTTACCCGCCATAAAAGTAAAGTTGGTATTGCCTAAATCATGGAAGACCGCACCGCCTCCACTTTGACGTCGCGCCAGTTTAATACCATCTTGCTCCATCTTTAATGTATTGCACTCTTTCCAAGGGTTTTGAGCTTGTCCAATCACTATCGTATCGGCATTGCGCCATAGAAACAGCACTCGATGATCAGCAGGCATGGAACGAAAGATACAATCCTCTACTGCCAAGTTGAACCATGGGTCAAATGAAGTAGAAAATAAAATGCGGGTTTTTGGCATGTTCTAGCCCTAATAAGATAATGAACAATCGTTCAAAAAATTTTACTCCTATCCCTTTTATTGATCAATATATGCCGGAGAACTAATGAGGCAAGTACCTGAATCACCGAGCAGATCATGAGCATAAAAATGATAAGCTACGATATACGCCTTTTAATTTACTAAGAAGTAATAGAACAACATGGAAGTGAAATTTTTAGAGAATAACGCCGACTACACGCAAGTTTTAGACGTATTGTTGCAGCTTCGTCCTAGCTACAGCTTGGACTCGTTATCCATTCAAATCGCTAAACAACAGCGTGATGGGTATCAAGTTGTCTATGTTAAATCATCTGAGGGTGTACTTGCTGTTGCTGGTTTTTGGTTTGGTGAAAAACTGGCTTGGGGTAAGAATATTTATATTGATGATCTGGTCACAAACCCACTATTTCGCTCTCAAGGCGTGGGTAGTTTTCTAATTGCATGGTTTAAGTCCCATGCATTAGACAATGATTGTGAACAAATTCACTTGGACTCAGGGGTTCAACGCTTTTCTGCACATAAGTTCTATTTGCGTGAGGACTTCAAGATTGCCAGCCATCACTTTTCACTATTGGATTTGAAATAACCGTATAGGTTTAGTGGTGAATATATTTGGCTTTAAACAGTTCAGGATTATCCTTGAATAAAGCAATACAAGACAAACAAACACATGATTTGTGCTGTAAATGCCTCGGTACTAAGTTGAGAAGTTGCGCAGGTATTTGCACATTTATACACCAGCATTGATGATCGGTCTTCGCTTGGCATGAATTAACACCCTGACAAAACGGGCACTGTTGTTCGTTGATTGAATCGTTCATAACTAAGTTTAATGCGGTAACTGTTTAAGGTAAGACCCATCTTACCTATAATATCAATCGTACTAAATAGCTGGTCATTCTAGCTTGTTAAAATGGTTAACAATTAATAAAGGGTAAGGGATATCGCCCTACCCTTTATAATATTCAATCTTAGAAGCGGTAACCGACACCTGCATATACAGTAACTAGTGCCCAATCGTAGTCACCTTCTACAGCGCCATGCTCTGTTTTTTCATTGATATCGATGTTGACTACATCACCCTCGACACCCGTTCTAAATAGTACATTGCCATGGTTCTCACCTAAGTCTAACGCGTATTCGACACCAGCACCGATGTGTATTCCTCCTCGTTTATCGCTGCCTTTAATTGGGCTGATAATATCATCAGTAGTGCCCAAATCGACATAAGACAAACCCACTTTAGCAAATGGGCGTAAACCATTATGAAATGAATATCCAAGGTTAGCAGACACAGAAAAAGATTCAGGGTCATAAACACTATAAGAGTCTTTATGATTGACTTTTGCATCAATGTTACCGTAATTCATATAAGTGGCTTCAACACCTACAACGCGGTTGATTTGATACCCTAGACTGTAAAGTTGCGTTGCACCTTTACCTTCAAACTCAACATGATCGATTGAACTCATATGACCACTAGAGTCCGTATAATCATCCCAATAACCACTATCACCCATTCCGGTTTCACCAACAGCACCTAAGGCATATAAGCCAGAAGGGTTTGAACTGGCAAATGCAGATGATGAAAGCACCGCTAAACCACAAAGGGTGATGAGATTACGTTTTTTCATGATAAATTCCAAAAAATAGGACAACAATGCGCAAAAAGTAACACAATCGATTAAACTTTATGTTGAGTGAATATAAGTTTACAAAGCGTGTATACAACTAGGGCGAACGCATGAGTGGATATTTATCGACCAATCATGTGCATCATCTCCACAAGACGCCGTAAAATCATCCTTGATGGCTTCATAGTGGCATCCATGCCACTATGACTTGTTCCAATAGTGCACATTATTTTGCTCAAATAACGTTCGTGATCTCACCCTGTGTATACAACCGTTTGACTTTAAATCCATCCTGACAACGAGGTCATTACACTTTGTTTTCTATTGCAATTTTCAAAGGGAAAAGAACAGAAAGTTAACGTTGCAAT
Source organism: Vibrio sp. UCD-FRSSP16_30 (assembly GCF_001676025.1). GTDB lineage: Bacteria > Pseudomonadota > Gammaproteobacteria > Enterobacterales > Vibrionaceae > Vibrio. The sequence continues at coordinate 51,384 of NZ_LZFW01000012.1, read as the reverse complement.
TATAACGCCGTTTAACAGTGCTCCAATCTCCCATTCAATGGCATAATGCTGAGTAAAGCTATTAAGCAATATTATTTTTAAGGAAATGGCATGAGTGAGCAAAACACGGCAGAATTTGTATTTGGTGCGTTTCAAAAAGCATTAAATACTAATAGCCTGGTAACGGCTAAAGGTGAGTTATTCTCTGATTTATTGGTCTACTTAGATCAACCGGATGGTGAAACTCGTTATAGTTACGCGCTAATGGGTAATGGCACTCGAGTTAAAGCACTTTGCGTTGCAACAGTGAAAGATTCTGAAGCTGATAGTCTCTGTTTTGATTTAGAGATCGCAACTTATGCAAAATTTCGTCAACAAGGTCACGCAACATCTGTATTTGAAAAAGCAATGCAAGAACTTAAGAATGGTCTGTCACGTAATAATATTTCTTCGTTTTCTGTCACGTTCAATGTTGATAAAGAGAATGAAGCCGGTCATGCCTTTTGTTGCAAGCTAACTGATAAAGTAATTGAAACTGAGCAAGGTAAAACTTATACCAAACAAATAGGGTAAGTATTGAAATCTAAGATAAATACTTAACTAATAGATAGAAGCTCCTTAATTTCCACATAGTGATTTTAGTAAACTATTGCGACTATTATTCGGAGCTTTTACAGCATTTCCCCCTCTTAATTTTGCGACTTTAATTCCCTCACTCGTACTTCTAAATGCTCTATTTTCTAAGTCTAAATAATGAATACCTGCATTTATGGAATATATCTTTACATGCAAAAAAACCAATCAAGATTGAACTTTCCCGAAGATTACTGAGATACTCGTCACACTCTCTTTGATGAGTGCGACATATTTTTTAAAATTATGCCCCATTTATAAAGCTCTGTTCGGGATCTGAATAGTAGTATGGGCAAGTACACGATTAGGAATATCATGAACAAAGTTAAAGCTTTGGCAGCTGCAGGTATTATTTTATCTGCTACAGCTGCTCACGCCGATACAGGAACACCTGTAAACACGAAACCTCGTAGTTACTCAAACCATTCTGATTTCAAAGTAGGTGTTGGTTTTGATCAAGGTTTTGGTGTGACAGCTGAACTCTACGATACAGTAAACGCATTCATTGGTAATGACGGTTTATCTGCTGATTATCTCGTAATTAAAGATCAACGTTTTAGTCCTAAACTGCCGTTTACCTATTATGTCGGTGTTGGTGGTTTTTATGATTTTAATAAAACTTGGCACGGTAACGAAGGACATTGGACTGGTTACCATCATCAGTGTGATAGCTATGACTCGAATGGTAACTGTCATCATTGGAATGATGGATACTGGGCAAGAGATGAAGACCAGCACTTCAACGAATACGGTATTCGTGTACCTCTAGGCCTAGATTGGCAGTTTGCACCACAATGGGATGGTTATGCGTCACTCGCTCCTACTGTTGACGTTCCTGATGACTTCCACTTCAGTGTGGATGCAGCATTAGGCGTTCGCTACGCATTTAAATAAGCAAAAGAATAATGATTAAGGCTAGAGCTTCTAGCCTTAATTTTTTACATCGTTTCATCACGTAGAAATTCAGCTTAATCAGTATCACTGACAACATTATTACTGCAAAAAATACACCCCCTCATCTTATTGCAATACTTGCTTACAACTCATCGCATTTATAACGCTAAGTATATGATTGATATCGTATACATAAAGTTTCTCATATAGCATCCTAATAAAAATTTACCGCTAGTTTTATTTCAAAACAATTTTACTAACTTTGTATTATTTAAAAGGGATTTAAATGAACAATCTACCGACTAAGATTGCCCTTGGTTTAAGTGTTGCGCTACTTGGCTCTAATATTGCTCATGCCAATAATTTTTATGCCGATGGTCGTACAACAGGAATGGGAGGCACAGGTGTTGCCTCTGGCAATTATTTAGCCGCAAGCTTTATCAACCCTGCTCTTCTTGCAAATAGCCAGCCTGATGATAGTTTTGGCCTGTTGCTTCCTTCTGTTGGAGCTAGAGCGGTCGATTCGGATGAGACTCTTTCACACATTAACGATCTGCACGATAGCTTTGATAAGCTAAATGAACAGAGCTCACAAGACGATATCGATGAATTTGCTAATACCTTAAATGCATTGGCTGATGCAAAACCGGTATCGGTTGAAGCAAGCGCGGGGCTTGCAATTGCATTGCCTTTTGATGCAGTCTCTGTCGCGTTATTTAGTCAAAATTACGTCAACCTTATCTCGATGGCTGATGTGACACATATCGACTCTAGTGATTGGGCCTCAATTGAACAAGCCTACAACGATTCTACAGCTTCTATTGTTGGCATCGGCGTAGTGGATGTAGGCGTCACACTTGCAAAGAAATTCACTTTTGATGAGCAAAGCATTTCTGTTGGTGTTTCACCTAAGTTCCAGCAATTACACAGCTTTTATTCAAAAAGTACACTAAACGACTACGATATTAGTGATTATGATGATGTCTCAACAACCGACAACACCTTTAATATTGACCTAGGGCTTTTGTATCAATGGCGTAAACTTTCTGTCGGGCTCAGCGCGCTAAATCTAATCAGTCAGGATATTGAAACCGTCGAAGTATTAGGCCAAACCCACACCTATAAAGTGGAGCCTCATATTGGTTTAGGCATTGCCTATCAATTACAATACTTCACCTTTGCAGCCGATGCTGACCTCAATAAACAAACACGATTTGCGAGCGTATCAACCGATGATACACAGTTTGTCCGAGCTGGCGTCGAGGGTAACTTATTTGATTGGGCGCAGCTTCGTTTAGGCTATGAACATGATCTTGAAGGTAACTTAGACGATAGCGTAACAGCCGGTATTGGATTTAGCCCATTTGGTGTTGTTCACCTTGATATTGCAGGATCATACGCTAATGAAACTCAAGCCGCGATTGGTTTGAACCTTTCTCTAACACTTTAGCTCCTTCTTTAGCCTTTTCTTTAGCTAGGAATAAAAACACAAAGCCCCTATTAGACTCACTAATAGGGGCTTATATTCATTGTTATTTTAATGGATTTTACTCAATGTTGAGATACAAGATCCTCTCTTTTCTCTCAACGCGACTAACACCTTGAACGCTGTCTTGAGCCTTATTAATCACTTCAATATCCGACTCTTTCCAACCAAATTGATAAAGATAAGGTTGGATATAGTGATACTTCAAATTTGAGACATTTTTAAATGAGTGTGAATGCGTTTTATTGAGCATATATTCACTCATCTTTTCTTCATCAACACTCACTACTACCTTGTCAAACAATTGCGGCTGTTTTAAATAGCTCTGCGCATCATTTTGCTCTAAAAGCTGAGCAATCACATCTCGGTTATGTGCATACTTAAAGTTATAGTCATGAGTTTGATAGGCAAGAGGGACAAGCAAAGTCACCACAAGTAATAGACGCCAGCCTTTATCTTTAATCAAAGGCAGTAGCAATATCAGACCAATAGGCAAGGTGACTCCCGAGCGAAGGGGCACCGTTACACCAAGTGGTACAACGCTAAAGTACAGCGACGTGATAACAATAATTAACATTGCCGTGTATTTAAAATGCTTAAACAATGCCCATAGTGCGGTTACCGCAATAGGTATAAAAAACCACGCACTTAATGTTGCGAGGTATTTTACATTGCGAGTGAAGTCACCGGCACTTTTACCGATGTTCGTCAAAAGAGAGGACAAACTGTTTGATGGTGCTTCATGACGCCAACTCACAAAGTGAATAAAGGTGGCATGGTCAGTGCATAGCGCAGTATACAAATACACAAAACCATTTGCGACGGCGTAACCTAATACATACCCTAAAACCCACACGCAGAGAAACTTAACAATATCGAGATAACTTGCTTGTCTTAACGTAGATAAAAACAGCAAAGGGATTAAAAAATAAAATGCCGGATAAGTCGCAAACAGCAAAACACCAGCAGCAATTAATAATGTATAGGGATGCAGATACTTACGAATGCAAGCAAACAATGCCAACATAAAACAGCCTGGCAATAATGTCATTGGCCATTTAAGTAGCATGGTAAAATTAGGAATATTCAGCACAACCAAAGCCAACACTAACGCAAGCCATGTGTCTTTTTTTACGCCCATAATCACTTTATAAGCAAACACAAATAAAAATAAGTTACTTAAACTATTTGCCAGCGCAGCAGGAAGTGATTTTAGAGGCCAATATAACGCAAAGTTAATCCAGCGCCCTTCTGTCGTGAATTTTTCGCTATAACCTGCCATATAGGGCAAAGCGTCATGCGCAATATTAGACGACATCGAAAGCCGTAAATTCAAGACCGTGATAACCGCTATAACAACCAATAAAAGCCATTGAATGACCAATATAGGATCGAGCGAGCCTTTATCATTATAAAAATATTGCGTAACTTTTTGCATTGAAACACCATTGACGAAGATTTTTTTATAGCCAATATAATTCATGGTCATGGAAACCAATATTGCTAACACTTGCGCAATATAAACGTGCAAACCACCGAAATGAACCAATAAAAATAGAGCTCCGGTAGAACATGCCAGCGAGCTTAAATTTACTACGCAAAATGGAATTAACTGCCCACCTTGTTGCTCACTTTTAAAGACAAAACGGCGATTTAGCGCATAGCTCACCATCATGCCGACAAAATAAGACAACACTGACGATACGATGTATCGCCCAGTAAATTCATGAATAGCCACAAAAGCTAAATAAGCAGTCAGCGTATTTATAATGCCAACAAAAACAAAACGCCCCTTTTGTTGGGCGTTAGCTGAAATTAAGCTCGTTAATTTCTGAACAGATTTATTCATCATCTGTTTTTCGGCTCTCTTTGATAATGTATAGCGGTCTGTCTTTAGATTCGTTATAAATTCGAGCGATGTATTCGCCCAAAATACCAATTGAGATAAGCTGCACACCACCAATAAATAGAATAGACACCAGTAATGACGTCCAACCTGATTCCCAGTGATCCGTCATTAAGCGAATATAGAAAGAGTAGATCAGCATTAACATGGCCACGCCTGAACAGGCAAAACCCATCATAATCGACAGTTTTAATGGTTTTACTGAAAACGATAAAATGCCATCTAAGCCAAATTTAATCATTTTAGTTAAAGGGTATTTAGACTCACCGGCAAAACGAGCAGAACGCTCATATTCAATCGCAGTTTGGTTAAAGCCAATCCAGCTGACCATGCCGCGAATAAAGCGAGATTTTTCTGGCATTGCAATTAGATGGTTAACAACTTGGCGATCCATTAAACGAAAATCACCCGTATCTAGAGGGATTTCCACTTCCGATAAGTAGTTTAACAGGCGATAAAAACTCTTTGCTGTCACCTTTTTAAACCATGACTCACCTTCTCGGCTAGAGCGTGTGCCATATACCACATCATAACCCTGCTCCCACTTCACAATCATATCTTTAATAACTGCGGGAGGATCTTGTAGGTCTGCGTCAATTAATACAACCGCATCACCAGTGCTGGCGTCTAAACCAGCACTAACGGCTTGTTGATGCCCAAAATTTCGAGAAAAAGACAAAACTCGCACATTAGAATAGTGCTTACTATGAGCTAATAGCTTGGTCTCTGTATCATCAGAGCTACCATCGTTGATGAAAATCAATTCAAATGCGTAATTTGCAATATCATTAGTGACTGAAATGAGTTCATCCACCGTAGCATCTATAACCTCACTTTCATTAAAACAAGGGATCACTACAGAAACTGTCTTCATGTTATCTCCAGGGGCGACTTAATCTTCTATTACAGTCAAATTTAGCAGTTCTGTGTAAGAGGAGTGACAAATAATGAGTACTATTTGTTGCATCTTATATTTTAAGTTTCTAACAAAGACGAACAGGATATCGCGAATATTCCCCTAAAATGTCATACCAATATCACTAAATACGCCTTTTGTTGTTGATGAATAGGCTAACCCTAAATTCCAACCTTTGGTGGTAGTTGCATTAATGCCAGCAGCAATACCCCATATAGAGTGGCTATCCCCCTCCATATAGTAATCTCCCATTGAACCATCAGAATGATACGATTCATAACCTTTGGCACAAGCATATTCAGGGCCAACCCACACACTAATAGGATGAGAAATATTTAATGTATAAGTGGGGGCAAGGGAGACGCTAAAAACACCGTCAATATCATTGCTCGGTGTACGCTGAGATGCGCCATTAGGATTGCTCATAACATCACTAGCACTTTGGGTGCCTTTTACGCCACCAGCAAAGCCAAATTGCCCGCGCCATCCAATCTGACCCTTGATGCTTCTTTGTGCATAAACATTCATAGCGAAGCTATCGGTATAAGTGGATTGACCAAGGCCAACACCAAGTTGAATCATGTTCTCATTATGGATTGTTTTTGCATTAACAGAGCAAGTCACAAAACCAGTTAAAATAGCAACTTTAACGGTGTTATTTATATTCACAGAATTCCTTATTTTCAGTTCTCGATATTTATTCTTAATACACTAAACACCAACTCATTAATGAATCAGTATTCCAATTAAAAGAATAAAAGTGCGAAAATCCATTTTAAGGCGTTTTTTTATCATAAAGATGACCAGACAGGTTCTAGGTGTTCATCTTTAATTTTAGAGTTGTGTGTTAGTACTGAAAAAATCATGGTGGTAGCAATGCTTGTCACAGAGCGTAAATACTTAAATTACACTCCAATGGTTATCCCAAATAATTGGTGTAATGAAATGATTTAATTCACTTTTATCACTGTGATTTGCGTCACTGACAAGGACAGCGCCGGAACCCGAACTCATGGCAAAACCATCATCAAACGAAGTGACGCCACAAGCATCGGCTAAGCTCGATATTTCTAATAGCTCACCACTATTTTGCGCCCAAATTCCATAACAATTTCCTCTAGGTGATGTCGCAATCACCCATTTATCAGTAGCCGCAATACTGCCAATGTAGTTATCAAACCTTGCCCATTGCTCAGGCTTCGCCCCAAGAGGCTGCATTTTTTTATCACCCTGAGTATGTTTAAATACAAGCGGCGGAAATTCATCTTTATCCCCTTTATTTTGTAATCCACAAAATACTTGATCAGTTTCACTGCCTGTACCAGCACTAATATGACGAATACTCAATTGATGATCGGCTAAGAAAACCTGCTCAATAAGCCTTCCTTGCTCATTAAGATAACTCAAAGAAGGCTGCATTGTGTGTAAGTTAAGTTGAGATCGCCCGTCAGTATGGATCCCGCCAACGGCCACCGCCAACCCGCCATTATCCAATGCGGTAATTTCATGAGGACCAATGCCAAAATTACGCAATTCAGCCACTTTTTGATATTGATAAGCACTGTCATAAACACCAATAATACCTTGGCTACTGCCTTGCTCACATTCGCTCACATACAGCCAGCGATGATCTAATGAATAGCAGCCATGACCATAGAAGTAGCGCTGACTGGATGCGAGTTTGACCTGAACAATCTCACCACTTTGATAATCACAGACTTGGAAGAAGTGCCCCGGACGGCGAGAGAACACCACCAAATGCTCAAGCGCAGAATTAACCGCTACCCCATGCCCTCTATCTGCTAGAGGGATCTGGTGAATGGGCTGTCCATATTGATTTGCAATAACTGCAAGATACTGATTTTTATTTCTAGTCGCACAACCGGCAAAGGTAGGACGACTATCGCCACCTAAAGTAGCGCACCCTCCCACAAAAGCCGGAGCGCTAATAGAGATGGCTAAACCTTTAAGTAAAGTGCGGCGTGAACTATCAATCGCCATCGGTTGCATTAAACCCAATCACAATACCCAACTCTAACGCGACGTTTTCATCTAATAAGTATTTCAAATACTCTAACTTATTATACTGAGCCAGCGTCATCGAATAACCTTCACGACTTTGCAGCGCATCAAATAGGCTACTTTGCTCGGGCCAAGCAGACAATATATTGGTAAATTGCTTACTCATATTATCCGCTAACTGATACTTACCTTGGCTTCTTAATAAGTGATCTAAGCCTGTACCATCAGCAAAATAGATCTCTTGTAGCGCAAGCACATTGTATTGAATGTTACTCAAAGACTGTTTTGCTCGCCAAGACTCTGCAAAATAAGGCTTAGGGTGCCCTATCTTAGCCAGCGGTCTGCTCAGTTTTTTCATTGTATAATCGAGCTGATTGGACATTAGAGAAACATATTCTGATACCCAAGCCTGCTCGCTTAAATCTGTCCATGGATTTTCTTGCCAAGCTTGCTCAATCGATGAGGCGTTGTTGACTAAGTTTTCGCCTATCGAGATCGCAGTTTGACAAGTATCATGATTAGACGAAAAGTCTGAACTTTGATCATAAACAAGCCACTCTATTGCGCCAAGCCCCTGCACTGTAACACTTTGCTCGGAAATATCTTGCGCACTCCAAGCCTTTGGCTCGCTCAATAACGCCTGCATTTTTCGCCCTAGAGTATTTTTCTTATCTGGCCAAAACTGAATATTCCAACTCTGATCTAACGCTTGCTGCGGTCCTCGCTCTTGCCCTTGCAGGGCCATCCATGATGCCATTGTTGCAGACCATTTTTTCTCTAAAGATGCTCGTTTATCTATTTTTAACTGCTTTTCTACTTCTGATCGCCTTTCTTCTGATTGAGCGACATCAGAAGTGTTGTTTTCCTGCAAAGCGCAATAATCAGCGATAGCATCAGATAACACTTGAGTACGCTGCAAAAAAGTCACTGAAGACTGTTTTTGAATGTGATAGACGGCGTTCTTTGACGCGATTACAGGGCTCGTTATTACAGGATTTATAGAAGACGACATAGCCTGACAACCGCTTACTACTGGCAATACAAAAGCCAATCCCCACCGTGACCATCGTTTCATTTTATTCCCTTTAAATGCATGATATCTATCGTAGTAATTAGCATTACAACGAATTCAAAAATGCCACTAAAGCATCGCGATTTTCTTTGTCTAAATTCAATACATATTGCTGCGCTGATTTGGCTTCCCCGCCGTGCCACAATACCGCTTCTAAAGCATTTCTTGCGCGACCATCATGCAAAAAGTACGTGTGTCCATTAACTTCTTTGGTGTAGCCCAGCCCCCACAAAGGTGCGGTGCGCCATTCTTGTCCATTGGCAATAAATTCAGGTCTATTGTCGGCAAGCCCTTCCCCCATATCATGCAACAGCATATCGGTATATGGACTAATCACTTGCTTTGATAATGCAGGGCGTTCCGAACGCACAGCAGTGGTAACACTTGGCTTATGACAACTATCACAACCGGCGTTAGCAAAGACTTTCTCGCCAAGCTGTACTTGTTTATCTTGTGTATTTCGACGCGTAGGAACCGCAAGGTGCTGCGAATAAAACTCGACAAAATCTAAAATATTATCACTGACTTCAAACTCACCACCGTTAGGTAGTTCGGTACAAAGAGCTTGAGATTGGCTGCAGTTTTCATTAGCAAATAATCGGCTAGTCAGACCAAGATCACCGTTAAATGCAGCTGCATTTTGCTGCATTAACGTTGGTTGCCCCGCTTTCCAACCAAAACGACCGAGCACTGTTTTATTCTCAGCCACACTCCAAACCTGATTGGCTTTGCCCGAGATCCCGTCACCATTGCTGTCGTCAATATCTTGCCATTCAAGAATCGTTTGCTCGGGGATACTTTCCAGTAAACCCAAGCCAATCATTGGCGGAGCAACACGCGCCGACAGCATCGTATTTGGTGCTAAATCGCCATAATTCAAATGACTTAAAGAGAGTATTGGTTTTCTTAAATTCACTACTGTGCCATCAGAGAAAGTCACCGGTACCGTTTGATAACGAATATTAATTTTGCCTTCCGCGTCTTGATCAGGAAGGGCAAAGTCTTGCAGTTGACCGCCGTAGTTCGGCTCAGGTATGACGCCAGATCTAATCAACTGCTGCTTTTGCTGTTGAGTGACGGCAGGAATGCTCATTCGAACAAGCAAAGAGACCGCATGAGTATCGTTGGCCTCTGGTGGATGACCTCGCCCATCTTTTATATGACAGTTTTGACAGCCATTAGTGTTAAATAATGGCCCTAAACCATCGCGAGCATCGGTGGTGGCAGGAGCTTGAACCCAAGGATTTTTAAAAAAGCTATTACCGACACTAAAATCCAATCGTTTTGAAATAGGCAGATTAGCCGCTGGTAGAGAAAAGGCATTTGGCCCTTCTTTTTTGACCGTGGTATCACCGCCAGATTTCACTTCATAAGCGAAAACGGCGTTACTCATCAAAGAGCAAACAACAAAAAATAGAGCGGAAATATTACGAAAAATTGTAAGCATGATAGTCCATTATCATTAATTTATATAACTGACAAAAGAGGCGCTTATCGCCTCTTTAAATCATCAACTTAGAACGTCAATTTTATAAGTTAAAAATGATGATCCGCGGTATCAGGGTTTAGGCTCGTAATGCCTAAAATGTTGGCACTTTTCTCAATGGCTTGAGTTTGTTTCACCAAAGATTGAATCGTATCTTCGACTAGCTGTTGCCCTTGCTTATTATTAGCCGCAATCAATTGGTCAAAGTGTTGATCTTTTTGCGTTGCAGAATCGACTAGCTGACCCACTTGAGCGATAGTCGCATCAAACTGTTGTTGGATTTGCTTCGCTGATTGTTCATCTTTTTGTGCAACAAGATGAGCGATGCTAGGCCCAGTTACCTTGCTGCCATCTGTGCGGGTATAAGTGCCAGTATATACATTGTAAATACCCAGCTCATTGTAGAAATGCGAGTTATGAGTGTTATCTGAAAAACAATCATGCTCATCTTCTGTTGAACCTGCTTCAAGTGCGACCTTCATTCTCTCTCCGGCCAGTTCACCCAAAGATAGCGAACCCATTCCAAACAACATTCTGCGCAAACCGTTATCTGATGGTTCCGCAAGCAAGGTTTGGCGGTAGTTATCTTTTACATCAGCAGACCATTGCTTCTCCATCCACTCAAGGTCGCTCACCAATAGATCGGCCGTCGCTTGTAGATATTCACCGCGACGATCACAGTGACCATTTGTACAGCCTTCACCCACAATATAATCGGTATATTTACGCTCACCCGCACCGCTGTCAGTACCATTGAGATCTTGTCCCCACAACAAGAACTCAATAGCATGATAGCCGGATGCAACATTGGCTTCTGAACCGCCTAGCTCATTCAAACTCGCAATAAGCTCAGGTGTGATTTTGTTGGTATCTAGTGTTGTATTGCCAATCACAAGCTCAGTGTTTGCAACAATATTGGCTGTTGCGCCTTGATTACCCATTTCAAATTGGTATCCAGCGGCAACATAGTCAATTAAGCCTTCATCGAGTGGCCATGCATTTAACTGCCCTTCCCAATCATCAACAACTGGGTTACCAAAACGAAATACTTCTGACTGCTGATAGGGTACTCGTGCATTCAGCCAAGCCTGCTTTAATTGCGCAAAACCCGCTTCTGACGGCGCTGCAACAAAAGCATCGATACTTTTATTTAATGTTTGCGCTGTAGTCAGTGCATCAAAATAAACTGAGTGTGCAATATCAGCATAATGCGATACCACTTGTTGCTCGGTAACTTCTTTAGCTAAAGATTGGCTGCTAAATAGCACCAATGAAGCGACGGCTGAAAAAACAATGTTCTGTCTCATATCTATGTAAATCCCTTTACTTGTATTTAATAATGCCACTGATAATCATTCCTATTCACGTAATGTAAATGATTCTGACATTTAGTTACACTCTTTTTTCAAAAAAAACATATTCGAGTGAGGAAAGTCACAATTGACCATTAAGACAGCATGCAATTGTTATCGAAAAAATAGATAAAGTAAGGACAAACAAGAGGATAAAAAGAAAGAGGTAAAATAAAAAACGGTCGACATATTCGACCGTTATATCAATGACTTATAACAGAATGAAAGTCAGTTCTGACCACTAAATACTTGATCAAACTGACAAAGGTTAGCCACTTTAGCATTCGCTTTTCTATGCCACTTCGTTGGATTAGCCACCAGCCATTTTTGCCGCGATCCTATTAAAATATTTTGGCTAACTTCGGCTTCTTGCAGCTCATGCTCCATTGCACATTCAATTATTGGCTTATGTTGATGCTCGTTACTCAGCAGATCTAACGGATTAGATTCACTGACTTGAGAAACCGCTGCGCAGCCAACAATGCCAATATCAGCACTAAATTTACTAAAAAAGGTACTGACACCCTCACCAGTAATATCACCATCATTGGTTCTTAATTTTCCACCAGCAATCCAAATCTCTATTTGTTCATATTGAGATAAGATATGCGCGGCCTGAAAGTTATTAGTGACGACTCGAAGCTGCGTATGATTAACCAAAAGCTCAGCAATTAACGCAATAGTAGTGCCAATCCCCAGAAATAAGGTACACCCGTCAGGGATCTGCTCAACCACACTTTGCGCAATAGCGCGTTTATCATCTTGATTAGTATGACTTCTCGACACATAACTTCGATTCACTAATGTAGGTGGCAGGCTCACACCGCCATGATGACGCTGTGCTAATCGCAGATTACACAGCTTATTAATATCTCGGCGGATAGTTTGAGTAGTTACGCTAAATAACTCAGAAAGCGCTTCAATTGTGCAATATTCCTGCCTAGAAATAAGATCAATAATTTGCTGTTGTCGCACGCTTAAATTTCGCATAACTAGGCTGTTTGCAGTGCGGTATAAGCTTGCGGAATATCCGTAATCATCATGTCTACTCCCCAAAGCCAGTGCTGTTCGACCAACTCTGGGAAATTAGGCGTATAACAATAAAGTTGATAGTGACCTTTTTTCACTTCTTGAGCGAGATTCTGCGTCAGGAAGCGATAGTCACAGTGCACACTATAAGCATCCAGCGCCTGTAAAACAGACAAAGCGTTACGGGGAATTTTATGCCAAAGCTGACCACGACGAATCTCAGGTAGTCGCGCTTGCATCAATGCCAGTGCACTGGTTTCAAAACTCGAAAATAACAGCTGATTTTCAGCGATACCCGATGCCTCAATTATCTTGGCAACTTGGCTACATAACAACGCAATATCGTCATCAGGGTAGATTTTAAGCTCAATGTTTAAGCTCACATTGGCTTGTTGAATAAACTGTAATGTTTCCAATAATGTGGGTATCGGTTCATTTTGAAATTTATCACCAAACCAAAGCCCTGCATCAAGCACTTTTAGTTGCGATAACGTCATTTCTCTAATCAAACCCCGACCATTTGTGCATCGGTTAACCGTTTCATCATGGATAACAACCGGTACCCCATCACGCGAAAGCTGCACATCAATTTCAATCCAACGACTGCCCTTCTCTACAGCAAGTTTAAATGCAGATAATGTATTTTCTGGGGCTTGGCTTGAAAGGCCACGATGAGCGATTGTTTTACACATAAGAGGCATTTCCGTCATGCTTTAATGATTAAAATTCACATGAATCATGTCAGTCAATTATGACAAATTTATGGCGCATATTTTAAATATGAACATTCAATTAAGTTCATTTATCTGTAATCGAAACGTCATTTATCTCCGCTAACTTTCACTTGAACAGAAACGAATCTGAATACACAACAACGCTGACAGATATTCAGACTCACTTTCATTTTCCATTTTGATTACTCAAGTTTAAAAGGGAACAATTATGTCGATGACACGCTTTACTGGCGCTGTACTAGCAACCGCACTACTGAGTGCACAAGCTCATGCAAAAACGGAAGTTGAATGGTGGCACGCAATGGGTGGCGCTCTTGGTGAGAAAGTGAATGAAATTGCCACTGACTTCAATGCAAGCCAGTCTGAGTATGAGATCAAGCCTGTTTTCAAGGGTAGCTACGCAGAAACAATGACCAGTGCTATTGCCGCTTTCCGCGCCAAAGAGCAACCAGCCATTGTGCAAGTATTTGAAGTCGGCACTGCTACCATGATGGGTGCAGAGCAAGCTATCTACCCTGTTTACCAACTAATGGAAGACACTAAAGAGAAATTCAACTCAAGTGACTACCTTCCGGCGGTAACCGGTTACTACACAACCAATGATGGCAAAATGGTCTCTATGCCATTTAACAGCTCAACCCCAGTGCTGTACTACAACCAAGATATGTTCGCAAAAGCGGGCATCAAAGAAGCACCAAAGACTTGGAAAGAGATGGAAGAAGTTTCTCTTAAACTAATGAAGTCTGGTGCTCAGTGTGGCTTTACTACCACTTGGCAGTCTTGGGTTCAAATCGAAAACTTTGCAGCACGTAACAACATTCCTGTCGCAACCAAACAAAACGGCTTTGGCGGTTTTGACACTGAGTACACCTTTAACTCAGAACCATTTGTAAAGCACATCGACCAAATGGCGAAATGGGCTAAAGATGGCGTATTTAAATATGGCGGTCGTCAATCAGACGGAATGCCTCTTTTCTACACAGGCGAATGTGCAATGACAATGGGCTCTTCAGCGGGTCTTGCAGGCATTCAAGAGAACATGAAAGGCATTGATGTCGGTGTTGCTCAACTTCCTTATGAAGATAGCCTAATTGCTAAGCCACAAAACACCATCATTGGCGGTGCTTCTTTATGGGTTCTTCGTGGACACTCAAGTGAAGAATACAAAGGCGTAGCAGAGTTCTTTACTTACCTGTCTAGTGCACAAGTTCAATCTGAGTGGCACAAAGCGACGGGTTACCTACCAATCACTCAAGATGCCTACGACTTGACTAAGAAAGAAGGCTTCTACCAAGCTAACCCAGGAACTGATACAGCCGTTGTGCAGATGACTGCAACTGCGCCAACGGAAAACTCAAAAGGCATTCGTTTTGGTAACTTCCTGCAAACACGCGACATCATCAATGAAGAGCTAGAAGCAGTTTGGGCTGGTCGTAAGTCAGCAAAAACAGCACTAAACACTGCTGTTGAGCGTGGTGACCAACAACTTCGTCGCTTTGAACGCACGCAAAAATAACAAAATTCGCCATCTGGCATTTGTCTGGCATTTGCAATTAGCTTGCCGCTAACCCTGTCAGATGGCGTTCATTGGAACTATTTATGTCTTCACAAGTTGTATTTAAAAACAAGTGGCTTCCTATTGCCCTTATTGCGCCGCAATTAATTATCACCCTTGTATTCTTTATCTGGCCCGCAGGTCAGGCAGTTTTCCAATCGACTCAACTAGAAGATGCTTTTGGCCTCTCTCGTGAGTTCGTAGGATTGGAAAACTTCTTGAATTTATTTGTCGATAAGCTCTATCTAAGCTCTTTTTTAACCACGATTCAGTTCAGCGTCAGTGTTGCGGTACTTGCGTTAGTTTGTGCTTTAGTTTTAGCGGCATTCGCAGAACAAATCATCCGCGGCGCCACCTTTTATCGTACCTTTTTGATTTGGCCATACGCGGTAGCCCCTGTTGTGGCGGGTTCGCTGTGGTTATTTCTCTTTGATCCAACTATTGGCGCGGCCACTGAGTTACTCAATTTCTTTGGCGTAGACTGGAACCCAACATTAAATGGTACTCACGCAATGTGGATGGTTGTCATTACCTCTACGTGGAAACAAATCAGTTATAACTTTTTGTTTTTTCTAGCCGCATTGCAATCTGTCCCTAAGTCTCTGCATGAAGCGGCAGCTATTGATGGTAGTGGCCCGATTAAACGTTTTTTGACCATTAGCTTCCCGCTGATCTCACCAACCAGTTTCTTCTTATTAGTCGTGAACTTTGTGTATGCCTTCTTTGATACTTTTGCGGTGATCCATGCCATGACCCAAGGTGGGCCGAGCAATAGCACTTCAACTCTGGTTTACAAAGTTTATAACGATGGTTTCATCGGTCTTGATCTTGGCTCATCTGCCGCTCAGTCCGTTGTGTTAATGGTTTTAGTGGCGCTGCTCACTGTGATCCAATTTAAGTATGTAGAAAAGAAGGTCGCTTACTAATGGTAGAAAGACGCCCCCTATTTAAACTGATGTGCCACCTGATATTAATCTTTGGCATTGTCTCTATTGCTCTTCCTGTTTGGATAGCCTTGGTTGCTACCACTCACGAGAATTCTGCGTTTGCCACCGGCACCCCACTTTGGTTTGGCGATCTTGGATTTAGTGTATTTAAAGAATTGCTGTTTGGTGATGCCACTCATAACAATAACGCGTTGCCAATTGCTCATATGTTGATGAACTCCTTCATTATGGCGATGTGCATTACCATCGGTAAATTAACCATCTCCATCTTGTCGGCGTATGCGGTAGTGTTCTTTGACTTCCCAGGTCGAATGCTGGCTTTTTGGATGATATTTTTTACCCTAATGTTGCCGGTTGAAGTACGCATCATGCCAACATTTGAGGTTATCACTAACCTGAATATGTTGAACTCATATTACGGCTTAACCATACCGCTGATTGCCAGCGCAACCGCTACGTTCTTGTTCAGACAGTTCTTTTTAACGGTGCCAAAAGAGCTAGTTGAAGCTGCTCGAATTGATGGCGCAGGCCCAATGAAATTCTTCTTTGATATCTTGCTTCCGTTATCACGAACCAATATCGCCGCTCTATTTGTTATCACCTTTATTTATGGTTGGAATCAGTATCTATGGCCTTTACTGATCACCACTGACACTAGCTACTACACCATCGTTATGGGCATTAAACAGATGCTTGGTGTCGTAGATGGCGTCATCGAATGGAACAAAATTATGGCCACCACCATTATCGCAATGCTGCCCCCTGTCATCGTTGTTATCGGGATGCAAAAAGCATTCGTCAAAGGCCTTGTGGATACGGAGAAATAAATCATGTCTACCCTAACTCTTTCAAATATCGCTAAGTGTTACCCAAACGGGTATCAAGCAATTCAAAAACTTAACTTAACTATCGACGATGGTGAGATGGTGGTTTTAGTCGGGCCAAGTGGCTGTGGCAAATCAACATTACTGCGTATGATTGCCGGCCTAGAAGACATTTCTGATGGCGAACTAAAAATTGATGATCGGGTGGTTAACGATCGTGAACCCGGTGAACGTGATATTGCAATGGTCTTTCAAAACTACGCTCTGTATCCGCACATGTCAGTGTTTGATAACATGGCTTATGGTTTACGCAACCGCAAAACGCCAAAGCAGCAAATCAATAAGCTAGTAACTGAAGCGGCAGAAATGCTGGAACTTAGCGCACTGCTCGATCGTAAGCCGAAACAGCTTTCCGGTGGTCAGCGTCAGCGCGTCGCCATGGGTCGCGCTATTGTTCGCGAACCTAAAGTGTTTTTGTTTGATGAACCACTGTCTAACCTTGACGCAAAACTGCGTGTTCAAATGAGACTGGAGATCAAACGATTACAACGAAACCTCAACACCACTTCGGTTTATGTCACCCATGACCAAGTAGAGGCAATGACACTGGCCGATAAACTGGTTGTTCTCAATAAAGGTAATGTCGAACAAGTGGGCTCTCCCCTTGATATTTACAATGCGCCAGCCTCGTTATTTGTTGCAACCTTCATGGGTTCACCGGCGATGAATATCCTTAATGGAAACGTCAGTGAGCTCGGTATTCACCTTGGTGAAACCATTGTGCCTATTGCTATGCAGGACTTTTCTCATCAGTCGTTCAAAATTGGTTTAAGACCCGAGCATTTGCTACTAGACAAACATAATCCTCGATTTAGCGTGAAAGTAGAATTAGTTGAATCTCTAGGGGCTGATCTGTTGCTGTACTGCAATACCTTAGACTTTAGCGCGCAACGTTTAGTTGTTCGTGTCAATGGTCATGAAAGTATTCAATCTGGTGATGTTCTAGGACTGACTTTTGATAATCAATCTGTGCACCTATTTGATGCTGAAAAAGAGACTCGCATCGAATTCAATTGCATTGCAGAAACTGATATTAAAAGTACTGATGTTGAAAATATTCAGGTTGCAGCTGCAAATATTGATTGTACAAAGATTAAAAAAAACCGTGTTGAACAGAGGGTGCCAGAGGTTGTGAATGCTTAATTCTATCGACTCGCTTAATCCTGACTGTTTACAAAATATTGAATGGTTACTTACCGATGTCGATGACACGCTCACATGGGAAGGCAAACTTCCCTATGTGACGCTACAAGCACTGTATGAGCTTGAACAAGTCGGAGTTAAAGTGGTTGCTGTGACTGGAGCTTGCGCTGGTTGGTGTGACCAAATAGCCAAACTTTGGCCTGTTCACGGCGTAATTGGCGAAAATGGCGCATTTTGGATGCAAAAACACAGTCATGGATTTGAAGTTCACTCTGAATTACCGCTAAAGATATTGCAAAGCCAGCAAGATCAATTAAAGCAGCATTTACAAACGTTACTCGCTCAATATGAAGATATTGGTTTTGCTTCTGATCAAACCTTTCGTTTTTGCGATGTTGCGATTAACTTAAGCCAAGACCGAGTAGCGGTGAGTGATGAAATCGCACAAGAATTAATGCACAAATGCCGAGCGTTGATCGTTGATGGAAAACCGGTTCATGCCACTCTCAGTTCCATCCATCTCAATGTGTGGATTGGCGATCATAACAAGCGCTCCACCGGGGAAGCCTACCTTAGAGCCAACTGTGATTTTGACGCATTACCCCTTGAGCAAGTGAGCTATGTAGGTGATTCGCTTAATGATGAAGCCATGTTTAAGTGGCTACCAACCACATTTGGTGTCAACAACATCAGCAAAGTTCTGGCGCAACTTACCCATAAACCAAGTCACTTACTTGAGCAAAACGGCGGTTTTGGTTTTGCCCAATTAGCGCAGCAGATCGTGGCCGCCAAACAGCAACATTTGAAAGCAGTAAACACCTAACTGCTTGCTTGCTTGCTTGCTTGCTTGGGAAATAGGAAATAAAAAAGAACCCCAATGCCAGAAACTATCTCTAGTTACCTACATTGGGGTTCTTTTTGTATTTATCGCGACTTAATAAGTCGCCAATTAAATCGCTTATCGCGCTTTAATTTTAAGTAACGTATGGCCTAAACCAATGTTATCAATACGCTCTTCAACCACTAAATCCGCGGCTTCAACAATCTCTAAGAAATCATCACTGCGATAGAAACGGCTGTTACCGTTCGCAAGACAGGTGAAGTACAGTGATGTTGCATTTAAGCTATAAGCGGCGGCATCGTATTTTTGCGCATCCCAAAATAGCTCAAGAATGTAAATAGAATCGCCTTCACGCAGTTGCTTCTTCACTTTCTTCAGAATGGTTAATATTTCCATTGGTGAGAAACAATCTAAGAATTGGCTCATCCACCATACGTCAATATTCTCGGGTAGGGTCTGCTCTTTATTAAGCATATTAGCTGGATAAAGATTAATGCGAGATTCAAATCCATTATCGATGGCATTTTGTTTTGCCATTTCTAACTGCTGAGGAAGATCGACAATCGTCACGTTAACATCAGCGTTATAATTACAGCACTGCATTGCCCACTTACCTGTGTTACCACCGATATCAGCAAGAGTTTTTGGCTCAGCGCCAAACACCGTTTCTAGCAATTTAGGGAATGAACGATCTGAATAGAAGTGATCGAAATTGAACCAGCTTTGCTTAGCTTGTTCTGGCAAGCGAGACAAACCTTCATAAATGGTATCCCAGTCGCCTAACTCTTTTAGACCAGCAGGTTTTCCTTCCACGATGGCTTCGGTTAAATGCATCATTGCCGCGTAACAAACATCAGCGGTGAAATCCATATTGGCTTTAGTCATGCCATCATGCAGTAAAAAGAAGCCTAGATTTGCCATCGCATAATTAGGTTTGGTCCATGTGACGATATTTGCGCTAACGGCCATATCAAGAAGTACTTTAACGCCGTATTCTGATACACCAGATTGCTGACTAATCTCATCTGCATTTAGGCCTTTTTCTCCGGCTGAATCTAATACTGCCAAAATACCTAAATCACGCAATGTTCTTGCCGTATGAAATACGATAGGTGCAAAAGATAACTTTTGCGCTTCGGTTTTCGCTTCAAGTGCGGTATATGGATCTTGATTTTTATTTAACACAAATAAACCTTTAATGAGTAATTAGACGCTATTTAGCCGATTCTGTTGTAAAGAAAACTTGATGGATATTAACGTTGAGGTTATTTATCCAACGATTACAATTAGGATGAATACTATCATCTTTTGCTTTTCACTCTAGTACGTTAATGTATATATCTAAGTGAAAATACTTATTGCAAAAATGAACAGATATACTCAAGCAACCGTTTTAAATTTCTATATGATTGCTCGTGTTTAAATCGCATCATAGGATTGATCATATATGGAACCCTCTACAATTCAAGAAACTATGCAGAAATCAAGCGTAAATATCCAATTCAATATTGATGCGTGGAATGCCCATTCAGCGGGTATTTCTACTCCTGAACAATGGCAAGATTGGGCTAAAACTGATCTTTGGCCTGAAGATGCAAAAATAGAAACTTCTTCCATTCCCCCTATGATGCGCCGCCGAATGAGTAATTTGAGCAAGCTTGCGGTTCAAACAACCCTTGAGCTACTGGAAGAGCATGAGGTGGATTACCTGGTATTTAGCAGTCGCCATGGTGAACTTCATCGCAGCGTTAAATTGATTGATGACATTGTTAGAGGCGAAGAAGCCTCACCAATGGCGTTTTCTCAATCTGTACATAATACTGCGGCAGGGCTTGCGACTATTGCGGCTAAAAAGCCCATTCCCGTCACCTCAATAGCGGCATCTCATAATACCTTCCAAAGCGCTTTAATAGAGGCATGGAGTTATTTACAGAGCAACCCTAACCATAAAGTATTAGTTATCGACTTTGATGAGCCCTTACCTGATGCATATACCAAATATGAAAACCAAGTTTACCGCGGATATGGGCTTGGGCTAGTGTTATCATGCGGCGACAAATTTTCGATATCAAAGCAAATGACTAACGACACACAAGAGTTGCCACTGCCTCAAGCATTAACGTTTGTTCGTCATTTTTTATCGGATAGTCTTAACTGGACAATATCGTCGCCTTCACAACAATGGCTATGGCATAAAAAACCATGAAGACATTTGACCAATATTGGCGTGTTTTTGCGACCGGATTTTGTTTTGTGATATTTGGGCTTGGTGGACTGACACTAAGCTTTTTTATTATCCCGTTAATTCATCTGGTTAGCACAAATCAAAAGACAAAAGAATACCGTGTTCAGGGGATGATTCAGCGCTCTTTTCATGGCTTTTGTCAGCTCATGAAGTTTACTGGCGCCATTGATTATAAAATCATCGGTGCAGATATTTTAAAGCAGGACAGCGATTGCCTTATTGTCGCCAACCACCCAAGCTTAATTGATTATGTTCTGATCGCATCTCAACTTAAGCGTTGTGATTGCTTAGTTAAAGCCTCCATTTGGGCAAACCCTTTTATGAAACACGTTGTAAAAGCGGCAGGTTATATTCCAAATGAAACAGCCGATGATCTTCTGCTACGATGCAAGGACCGGTTTGAACAAGGTAATGTGTTACTTGTCTTCCCTGAAGGCACTCGAACAACACCTGGGGTGAGTTCAAAAATACAAAGAGGCGCGGCTCAAATTGCAATACGTACCCAACGAGATTTACGAGTGGTGCATATTTCAGTTTCATCAAGCTTTCTAACAAAAGAGAAAAAATGGTATAACGTACCGTTATCTAAGCCTTTTTTTCTTATTGAAGTGAAAGATAAAGTTGAAGTGTCGCCTTTTATACAACAAGCTAAATCTCCGACAATTGCCGCTCGCCGTTTGCAGCAGCACTTAGCTGAGATATTATTTCCTAATAATCACTAGTCATA
Source organism: Vibrio sp. UCD-FRSSP16_30 (assembly GCF_001676025.1). GTDB lineage: Bacteria > Pseudomonadota > Gammaproteobacteria > Enterobacterales > Vibrionaceae > Vibrio. The sequence goes on along the minus strand of NZ_LZFW01000012.1, from coordinate 29,533 downwards.
AAGTAGGTCCAAGTGGAAAAACTACACAACGAAATTAAACAACTAATCATTGATGCGCTTAATCTTGAAGACTTAACAATTGATGACATTGAAACACAAGCACCACTTTTTGGTGATGGATTAGGTCTAGATTCAATCGATGCTCTAGAATTAGGTTTAGCGATTAAAAAGAAATATAACATCATCATTGATGCTGATGATTCTAGTACTCGTGAGCATTTTGCGTCTGTAAGCAATTTAGCTAACTATATTTCTTCACAAGTCAGCGAATAATTTGTAGGTATAAGCAGTCATGACAAATGTAAGTAATGATCAGGTATTTGAACAAGTTAAAGACGCACTAGTTGAGTTATTTGAGCTTGATGCAGCCGATATTGTTCCAGAAGCTCATTTATATACCGATCTCGATTTAGATAGCATTGATGCTGTTGATCTTGTTGTTCATCTACAAAACGTTACTGGTAAAAAAATCAAACCGGCTGAATTTAGCGCCGTTCGCACCGTTGATGACGTGGTGAATGCAGTCGCTGAGCTTCTTAAGGAAGATTAATGCGCCGATTGCTGACAATTTTGTCTGCGATCGTGCTGCTTGCTTATCCTTTTGCGGTTTATTTTGGCATTGATAAGTTTGGCTTTTCCATCGTGGGGATATTATTGGTCCTCGCGTTGGGCGTTCGCTTACTCAGTGTTCAAAAAACTCAATTAAAAGAGCTCAAATACGTCGCTCAAGTGAGCGCTGTTGTCGGAATAACGTTGGTCTGTTTGGGCGCGCTATTTAAGCAACATAATTGGCTGACTTTTTATCCGGTGGTGGTCAATTTATGTATGTTGATGGTGTTTGCATCAAGCCTGCGACAACCACAAACGATAGTAGAGCGCCTAGCACGGTTACAAGACCCTGAATTACCGCAAAGTGGCGTGGATTATACGCGAAAAGTCACCATCATCTGGTGTCTGTTCTTTATTGGTAATGGGCTATTTGCACTTTACACTTGCTTCCACTCTTTAGAGCTTTGGACGCTGTACAACGGCTTAATCAGTTATATCCTCGCAGGTTGTTTATTTGCCGGTGAGTGGATTGTTCGCCAGTTACTTCTTAAGGATCGTTAAATAAATGAATGTTAAGCAAACTGGCATCGATTCTATTGCTAATCTACTAAACTCAAAGCGTGTAGATAGTTCGCTTGTTTCGTTTGAACAGTCGCTAGGCAACCAACAAAGCAGCATGACTTGGGCTGATTTTCAAAGTGACGTCCGCCACTATGCCAAGCAATTAACTGACAGTAGTGCTACGCGAGTTGCGTTGTGCTTTAGTAATAGCTATCTATTTGCCGTAGGCTTTTTTGCCTCTTGCTACGCTAATAAATCTTTAGTTTTACCGGGCAACTATCAAACGCAGTCACTCAAAGAACTCAGTGTTCATTTTGACCTGTTACTGCACGATAGCGATATTGCTACTAATATTGCCACTATTAGCGATTTAGATTCACTCGAAGTCTCTTCATTGCCTCACAGCAATAGCGCAACCGATTTTTCACCTTTAGATCTTGCACAAGTAAATATCACTCTCTTTACTTCAGGCTCTAGTGGTAAAGCCAAAGCGATAAGCAAAACACTGCAACAACTTGATAGCGAAATAGCTATTTTAGAGCACCTTTGGGGAGCAACGCTTGCCGATTGCCGTATTCAAAGTACCGTTTCTCATATGCATATTTACGGTCTGCTTTTCCGTCTTTTATGGCCTTTATGCGCCGCTCGCCCTTTTGCAACTTACAATCTTGAGTTTCCAGAGCAGGTCATAGCCCATGCCAATCAGCAAACTGCTCTCATTAGTAGCCCTGCCCTGCTAAAACGCTTACACACGCATTTAGTTGAAAAGACCAACAGTACACCTTTTGCTGCGGTGTTCTCATCTGGTGGTCCATTGCCAGAAAAAGCGGCTAAAGACAGCTTTCAGCTGTTTGGTGGATTACCTATTGAAGTCTTCGGCAGTACCGAAACTGGTGGTATCGCCTTTAGACAACAACAGACTCCAACTACGCCTTGGCAGCTTTTCCCCGGTGTAGTAGCCGAGCTTAATGGTGAGAACTGCCTTCGCCTACGCGCGCCTCATATTGCAGGCAAGCAATGGTATCAAACGGCAGATGAGTGCTTGTTGCATGATAAAAGCTCGTTTGATCTCAAAGGTCGCACCGATCGCGTGGTCAAAATTGAAGAAAAACGCGTCTCTCTAGTTGAGGTTGAAAAGCGTCTCGAACAATTAAACTGGATAGAAGAAAGTGCCACTATTGCAATGCAGCAAGGCCACCGTTTAACCATTTGCGCCGTTTTAGTTTTAACGGCAACGGGCATTGAAGAAGTTGAACGATTAGGTAAAGGTAAATTTTGGATTGCTTTGCGCACTCAATTGCGAGACTGGCTAGAGCCGGTGGCAATCCCAAGAAAGTATCGTCTAGTTAGCGAGATCCCTCTCAATAGCCAAGGGAAACGCCAAGTAGATGACATTAAAACACTCTTCCAAGCATAACGACGTGAACGCCATGGATAAAAGAAAACCAACCATAATCAAACTTGATGTCTCAGAGACAGAGGCCACTTTAGCAATGAAAGTGGACGCTGATATCTTGGATTTTCGCGGTCATTTCACTCACTTTCCTTTGTTACCTGGAGTGAGCCAAATTGACTGGGCGCTGTTTTACGCCGTCGAGCATCTTAATACACCGCCTCTATTTAAAGGGATGGAAGTGATTAAGTTTCAAGAGCCTATTTTACCCGATGCTGAAGTGACCTTATCGCTAAGTTGGGATCAAGCTAAGGGCAAACTTGCCTTTAAATACAGCTCGCAAAAAGACGACAATTTGGTTATTCATTCCTCTGGCAAAATGAAGTTAGGGGTATAACTTGCAACCGTATCAACCTTGCTTTTTGATCCCTTGCTATAACCATGGTAGTACCATGGCAAGCGTTGTTGAATCACTCAAACCTTTTTCTCTACCTTGTATTGTGGTTGATGACGGAAGCAACCTAGACACTAAGCAAGCATTACAAAAGCTCGCCCAAGACCAGACCATTACTCTGGAAACACTGGCGCACAACTCCGGCAAGGGTGGCGCTGTTATGGCAGGGATTCGCAAGGCTAATGAGCTTGGCTATAGCCACGTCATTCAAATTGATGCCGACGGCCAACATGATATTGAAGCCTTACCCAATTTACTGGCTCGCTCTCAGACCAACCCTAGCCATCTGATTTCAGGTCAGCCCGTTTATGATGCTAGCGTGCCAAAATCTCGCTTATATGGCCGATACGCCACCCATATTTGGGTTTGGATTGAGACCTTATCTTTATCGATTAAAGACAGTATGTGCGGATTTCGTGCCTACCCTGTTGCTAAAACCGTCTCAGTACTCGACAAGTATGCGATTGGTACGCGCATGGATTTTGATATCGAGATCTTGGTGCGTATGTACTGGGAAGGTGTGGATATTGATTTTGTTGATACCCGTGTTATATACCCTGAAGGAGGCATCTCTCACTTTGACGCCCTATGGGATAACGTGAAAATCAGCTGGATGCATACCAAACTATTTTTTGGCATGTTGCCAAGAATCCCAAAACTACTGGCCAGAAAATGGCACAAAAAGCCTGCTAGCGAAAAGGCTCACTGGTCTAAAAGACAAGAACAAGGCACGATTTTAGGTATTAAGCTGATGTTGGCTATTTATAGCCTGCTCGGACGCAAGGTGTTTAACCTCATTCTCAAGATAGTCATGCGTTATTACTACCTGACAGGAAAAGACGCCAAGCTTGCTTCTCAGCTTTATTTAACTCAGTTACAGACCTACGCAGATCAACATAATATCGCTCTGCCTCAGCCCTTAGATAGCTACCATCATTTGCTTTCTTTTGGCCACACTATGCTCGATAAACTGGCGGCGTGGAAAGGCGATTTTAATACCGATAACTTAACCATTCATGGTCAACAGCACTTTGCCAAATTAGCTGAAGAAGGCCGTGGCGTACTGTTAATCGGATCTCATTTGGGCAATATCGAATTGTGCCGCGCTTTAGCACGCAAATATGCTCATGTGAAAATTAATGCTCTGGTGTTTACCCAACATGCCGAGCGATTTAATACAGTAATGAAAGCGGTCAACTCGAACTCCGATTTAAACCTCATTCAAGTGAATACCATGGGGCCAGACACCGCTATTTTATTACAGCAAAAAATTGAAGCGGGTGAATGGGTCGTCATCGTTGGTGACCGAACCTCCACCAGCAAAGAAACTCGCTCAATTTGGGCTGATTTTCTGGGGAAACCCGCACCATTTCCACAAGGTCCTTTTTTACTGGCCTCTGTTCTTAAAGCTCCGGTTTACCTGCTTTTTGGATTAAGAGACGATTCTAAAAAAGAGCCTCATTTTGATGTTTACTTCGAACCGTTTAGTGATTGCATTACTTTACCTCGAAAAGAGCGTCAACAAGCCTTACAAAAGGTGGTACAAGATTATGCCAAGCGCCTGCAGCACTACACTTTGCAAGCCCCTTTGCAGTGGTATAATTTTTTTAATTTTTGGACATTAAGTGATCAGAAAGATGACAGTAAAAAACAATAACACCATTACCTTTGGCGCACAGGCGCTGACTATCGAAGACGTTGTTAACATTGCCCAAGGCGCTGATGCTAACCTCAATAACTCAGCAGAATACACGGCAAAAATTGACCGTGGCGTTGCCTTTTTAGAGCGACTTCTGCGAGAAGAAGGCATTATTTATGGCGTCACTACCGGTTATGGTGACTCTTGTACTGTTGCTATTCCACCGCACTTAATTGATGACCTACCTTTAAACCTAACTCGTTTTCACGGTTGTGGACTTGGCGCAGATTTAACTCATGAGCAATCAAGAGCGGTATTAGCGACTCGCCTTTGTTCACTGGCGCAAGGCGTATCAGGTGTCACACCTGAGCTGCTTCAACAAATCATTACTCTAATTAATCACGACATCGCACCGCGTATCCCTCAAGAAGGATCTGTTGGCGCAAGTGGTGATTTAACGCCACTGTCATACCTTGCAGCAGCCCTTATTGGCGAACGTGAAGTGCTATACAAAGGCGAAATTCAGCCAACAGAAAAAGTATTTGCAGAGCTTGGTATTACGCCTATCAAACTTAAGCCTAAAGAAGGCTTAGCACTGATGAACGGTACAGCGGTAATGACTGCACTGGCTTGTCTTGCTTATAAGCGCGCTGAATATCTAGCTCAGCTTTGCGCTAAAATTACCGCACTAGTTTCTGTCGGCATGAACGGTAATCAATTCCACTTTGATGAAGCGTTGTTTGCCGTTAAACCTCACCCAGGTCAGCAAAAAATTGCCGCATGGATACGTGAAGATCTTAACGCCGAGCTTCCACCTCGTAACAGTGATCGTTTGCAAGATCGTTACTCTTTACGTTGCGCTCCGCACGTTATTGGTACGGTTCAAGATTCTCTACCGTGGTTGCGTTCACTGATTGAAAACGAGCTTAACAGCGCCAATGATAACCCAATCATCGATGGTGATAACGAGCGCGTACTGCACGGTGGTCACTTCTATGGCGGTCATATCGCTATGGCGATGGATACACTAAAAACAGGCGTAGCTAACCTTGCCGATCTCCTTGATCGCCAAATGGCGCAGTTAATGGATTACAAATTTAACAACGGCCTACCGTTTAACCTAACCGGCGCGGAAGGTGAACGTAAACCGATTAATCACGGCTTTAAAGCGGTACAAATTGGTATTTCAGCATGGACTGCAGAAGCACTTAAAAACACCATGCCCGCTAGCGTATTCTCTCGCTCAACAGAATGTCATAACCAAGACAAAGTGAGCATGGGCACAATCTCAGCAAGAGACTGTATACGTGTTCTAGAATTAACAGAACAAGTCGCTTCTGCGGCATTACTGGCCAGTGTTCAAGCACTTGAAATCCGTCGTCGTCACAATCAATTGGATGATGAACATTTAAGTGACAATCTTAAAGCGATTCGTGATGCGGTTCTTGAAGAGTTTGAATTTGTTGTAGAAGATCGCCCTCTTGAGCAAGATCTTCGCCATTTCATGGCTCGTATCCAGCAGCGCCATTGGGCTCTGTACTCGGAGGATTAATGGAGCAAGAAATTCGATTTCCGCTCGAATCTGAGGTGACATTAGTCACCTCATTTCAAGATGCTGACCCAATGGGCGTTATTTACCACGGTAACTACTTCCGCTTTTTTGAGGAAGCACGTCGGATATTGATGGAAAAGATTGGCTACAGCTATATGGCAATGAGCCAATCTGGCTATATGTGGCCGATCATTGATACTCGGGTTAAATACGTTAAGGCGATTCCCTTTAGTCATGAAATTCGAGTCACCGCAAAGCTCACTGAGTGGGAAAATCGATTGCGCGTCGATTACGTGATTTATGATGCGAGCACTGGGCAAAGAATGTCTAAGGGTTACACCATGCAAGTGGCGGTCTCAATTAAAGAGCAAGAAATGAGCTTTGTTTCGCCTAAAGTGTTTACCGATAAAGTGGATCATTGGCATCAACATGGGAGCCTATAACATGAAAAAGTGGTTAGCATTTACCCTTATCATCGCAGCTCAATATGCTTGGGTTAACAGTGCTTGGGCCAAGGTAACCGATCTTACTTCATTGCAAACGCAACTTTCACAACACTCGATTGTACGCGGCGACTTTACTCAACTGCGCAAAATTGAAATGTTTGCACAACCTCTGAGCTCAAAAGGGCAATTTGTGCTGAGCAAAGAGCATGGATTACTCTGGCAACAAACCACCCCTTTTACTGTCAATTTAGTGTTGACCAAAGATAAACTGCGCCAAACATTCTCAGGCCAGCAGCCACAAGTCATCACGGCTAAAGAAAACCCGATGGCATTCTATTTTAGCCATGTTTTTCTAGCGGTATTTCATGGGGATACTGAAGCATTAAAAGAGCAGTTTGCTATGGACTTTGCTGCCAAAAATGAACACTGGACTTTGACGCTGACACCGAAAAAAGCGCCATTAAATGCAGTCTTTAAATCAATTGTTTTAGCCGGTAACCAAGATATTGATAGCTTAACCTTGCAAGAGATCCGTGGAGATAAAACCGAGATTCTGTTCTCCAATCAAACCCATCAACCTGAGACACTCAATGATGCTGAAACAGCACAATTCAGCTTCAAGCCATAGTCGCGTAGTGCCACTAGGATCAACCACTAAAAAAATCGCTTGGGCATGGCTGGCGCTAGTATTGCTATTTTTAGGCATGCTTGCCAAACAGTGGAGTGATTCAAGCCACTCTCCTATAGAAACCAATATTCTTAAGCTGTTGCCGGTTAATCAACAAAATCCAGTTGCCGAACAAGCCTTTGAGTCCCTCTCAAGTAGCTTAAGTAATAAAGTGGTTTTTGTCGTGACCGCCAATGATGACAAGCAAACATTTGCCGCGGCGAGTCATTTACAAAGCTCTCTTACTGATACCACTTTATTTAAAGAAGTGGTTGGTAAAGTCGATCCACAAAAGCAGCAACAGTGGGCGTCTTACTACTTTAATAACCGCTTTCAGCAGTTAAGTTCGCAGCAGCGTGAGCGCCTTAAAAATGAACCTCAAGCGCAAGTGCAATATGTGGTTCAGTCACTCTACAATCCTTTTTCTGGTGTCACAGGCAATGAACTTAGCAATGACCCGTTTTTACTATTTCGAGATTATCTTGCCCAGTTAACCCAAGCAAACTCAGCATTCACCTTAGATAACGGGTTTCTAACTAAAGAACTGCAAGGCAAAAAATACATATTGGTCACTGCGACCCTAAAAGATTCACCTTATAGCTTAAATGCTCAGCGTGGGGTCAGTCAGATACGCGCGATTGAACAAACGCTAACCCAGCAGTATCAAGCGCAAACCTTGCATACTGGGGTCCTGTTTTACGCAGAATTTGGCACTCAAAGCGCAAAATCAGAAATCAGCACCATTGGCTTATTTTCTTTACTTGGCGTCATTGTATTAGTCATTGGGGTATTTCGTAGCGCCGCGCCTTTGTCGTTAGCCATTTTGTCGATCAGCGTGGGCTTGTTATCCGCTCTAGCACTGACTACGTTAATATTTGGCCGCATTCATTTATTTAGTTTAGTGTTTGGCGCAAGCCTAATTGGCGTATCCATTGATTACGCATTTCATTACTTAACTGAGCGCCTTGCCGCAGGTGAAAACTGGGATAGCCACAAAGGTTTGAAGCATATTTTTGCCGCAATCACGATGGGACTTGCCACCAGCTTAATTGGCTATTTAGGTATGCTGATTGCCCCTTTCCCCGGCTTGCAACAACTGGCACTGTTTTCATCCATTGGCCTGATTGCCGCCTACGCAACAGTGGTGGCTTGGTATCCTATTTTGGCGACTAAGCCGACCGCTAATCGACCTTTACCGGGTCAAAAGATTTGGCAATACTGGCTGACCTTATGGTCAAAACGTTGGGTTAAAATTTCTCTACCTGCTATTTGTTTAGTCGCAGCATTAATACCGCTTACTGGCTTACACTACAATGATGACATCAGGCAGCTGCAAGCTATGCCTGATAATCTAAAACAGCAAGAGCAGTTTATTGCTAAGCTCACGGGATTGCAGTCGTCTCAACAAATGTTAGTGGTGACAGCGGCAAATAATGAAGCGTTATTGCAACGCCTTGAGTCACTAGAATTAGAATTGGATACTTGGCAAAACCAAGGGGCGATTAGCGGTCATCAATCCCTATCGCAATACATCAGTTCAACGACGCGTCAACATGACAGTTATCAGCTCATCAGTCAGCTTTATCAAACTCAAGGGCCAGCATTACAGCGCGCTCTTACCCTGACTAATGCGCCTAAACTGTCGCAAGATTTTGCTCCGACTACGCTCAAGGATTATCTGGCTTCTTCGGTCTCTGATCCCACGCAATTTTTATATGTGGGTGCCGTTGGGCAGCAAGTGGCTAGTGTCGTGGTATTGCAAAACCTGACGGATGATGAGCAGATAAAAGCCTACGCTCACTCTCATTCAGATATTAGCTACCTTGATAAAGCGCAAGAAATCTCAGCCCTGTTTGCCAAATATAGAGTAAAAGTACTTGAGTTATTATTGGCAGCTCTTGCAGTTATTACTCTGATATTGGTAAAACGCTATGGCTTTAAGCACTCAATGAAAATTTTACTACCGTCACTGATTGCCTGCCTTGCAGGACTTGGCGCAGCAGCGGCAACGGGCGCATCATTGAACCTATTTAATCTCTTAGCACTGATACTGATTATTGGTATTGGCATTGACTACACGCTGTTTTTTGCCGAAAAATCGCGCAGTCAAAGTACCTTACTGGCCATCACATTATCCGCACTGACCACTTTGCTCTCTTTTGGTTTGCTGTCTTTAAGCCAAACTCATGCAATCCATAGCTTTGGTATTACCGTTTTATGCGGCATTTTTGTGGCTTGGCTGCTCTCTCCTCTCGCCATCAGCGCAAAGAACTATAATGCAAAGGATAAGCAATGAAATTAGTCATTAACTTAATCATGAGCTTGATGAGCCGTTTTAATCGATACCGCAAAGTATTCAGCGTTTTAGTATTTAGTGCTTTGCTAGGCGCTTGTAGCTCTACGCCGCAGCATCACACTCCAGCGGTGAATATCACCGCGAAAAATACAGTGCACTTACCTACTCCACAGTCTTTGGGCTACGCTCTTAACGCCAGTCAGCTTATTGAAGCAACATGGCATAATGGAAAATCCGATCAAACCCAGCAACTGCCGGTGCAACTGCAAGTCACTCAAGACAAGCTCGTATTGGCAGGGTTTTCCTCGTGGGGTACTCGCATTCTTTCGGTGGAATATCAGGGCGATCAGATCACAACGGATGTATTAACAGGTTTAGATGGCGTACTGCCCAAACCACAGCAGGTATTATTCAACCTGATGATTACTTTGTGGCCTGCATCGGCTTGGGAAGACCCATTAAATGGGGTAAAGTGGAAAATAGTTGAGAAGGATAATTCCAGAAGTATCTACGACGATCAAGGGACTGAAATTATCCATATCCAGTACAGTGATAAAGATAGACTCAATGGAAAAATCGTTTTTCATCAATTAGTTGATGACTATACTATTACCATTACTACGCTTCAATTTGAGAAAAATAACTAACATCCTAATTGGCACGCAACTCGCACCATAGATAAGCATTAATATGACACACACATCGCAACCTATTTTTATCCAAGATTGTGCATTTCACTCAGCAATGGGAATGCACAACGAACAAATACACTCATGTTTATCAGGCCAGCAAGCGTCTAACATGGTGCAGGATAATCATATACTCAACAGCCAATCCGCAACGATTATCGGGCGAGTAAAACAAAGCCTGCCATCATTACCAGAGCGTCTTATGGCGTTTAATTCTCGTAATAATCGTCTCGCGCTATCGGCAATGCTACAAATACAAGACTCGGTTAATGCTGCTATTGCGCAATTTGGCTCTGATCGTATCGCGGTCATTATAGGTACCAGCACCTCTGGTATTGCTGATGGTGAACTGGCCTATAAAAGTAAGCTCGATAGTGGTGATTTTTTCGATGATTTTCACTATCAAAAACAAGAGCTAGGCAATACTAGCGACTTTATTGCTGCCTACTTTGGCATTAGCGGTCCATGCTATTCAATCTCAACCGCTTGCTCTTCTAGCGGGCGCGTGTTTATTAGCGCGCAAAGACTGCTACACAGCAAAATGGTCGATGCGGTCATTGTTGGCGGTGTGGACAGTGTTTGTCAGCTCACTTTGAACGGATTTAACAGTCTTGAAGCTTTATCTGCAACGCTTTGCCAGCCGTTTTCAGCCTCGCGAAACGGGATCAATATTGGTGAGTCTGCCGCGCTCATGCTATTGAGTTACCAGCGCTCAGAGATTGCTTTGCTCGGCGCAGGTGACAGCTCTGATGCCTATCATATTTCAGCGCCGCAACCTGAAGGTTTGGGCGCTGAACAAGCCATGCAAAAAGCGTTACATGACGCAGGACTGGCAGCCAGTGATATTGGTTATGTTAATGCTCACGGCACCGCAACCCCACTTAACGACAGTATGGAAAGTAAAGCTATCTATCGTTTGTTTGGATCAGTTCCGGTGAGCTCAACAAAACCCTTAACCGGGCACACCCTTGGCGCGGCCAGCGCTACGGAAGCGGCCATTGCTTGGCACATATTAAAATACAATTTAGAACTCCCCCAACAGCACTGCAACGATAAGGCTGACGATATCGAAGTTTCTCTTGTAGAAGCGCCGATAAAACTGCAAGGAAAAGCGATTTTAAGCAATTCCTTTGCCTTTGGTGGGAATAATATCAGCTTAATTTTTGGTTACGTAAATGAGTGATTACCCTTTAATTCAACAACTATTACCTCATGATGAGCCAATGATTCTCATCGATAGAGCAGTAGACATCCAACAAGACTCGATTCACTGTCAGGTACAAATTGGTCAGAAGAACCCTTTCTTCAATGCCGAAACCAACAGTATCCCTGCTTATGTAGGGATTGAGTTTATGGCGCAGTCCATTGCAGCGTGGTCTGGATATCATGCCATACAACAAGGGCAAGCGCCTGCGATTGGTTTTCTGCTAGGAAGTCGACGTTATGTTTCTCACTACGATGCATTTCAACAAAATCAAGTTTTAGATATACATGCAGAGAAGTTAATGGAAGATAATGGCATGGCAGTCTTTACCGCGCGCATTGAATTAGACACGCAAGTAGTCGCTACTTGCCAGCTCAATGTGTACGTACCCTCTGAAGAGAAATTAAAAGAAATGAAAATCAGGAGTCAACAATGACCCGTCAAGTTTTAGTCACTGGTGCTAGTAAAGGCATCGGCAAAGCGATCGCCATCCAATTAGCCAATGATGGATTTACCGTTGCAGTTCACTATATGGGTGACATGAATGGCGCGAAAGATACTCTTGCGACCATCGAACAAAATGGTGGTACAGGACGTCTCATTCAATTTGATATCAGTAATCGCGAACAATGCCGAACTGAACTTGAAGCCGATATTGCCACTCATGGCGCCTATTATGGGGTGGTCAATAACGCCGGTATTACTCGTGATACTGCGTTTCCAGCAATGACCGAAGAAGAGTGGGATGGCGTAATTCATACCAACCTTGATAGTTTCTATAACGTTTTGCACCCTTGCATTATGCCAATGGTACAAAAACGTAAAGGCGGTCGTATTGTCTGCCTTACCTCTGTGTCAGGCCTAATGGGCAACAGAGGACAAACGAATTACAGCGCAGCAAAAGCTGGCATCATCGGCGCGACAAAATCACTGGCTCTAGAATTGGCCAAAAGAAAAATCACTGCCAACTGCGTTGCACCAGGCTTAATCGATACCGGCATGATTGACGAACATGTTAAAGAACATGCCCTACCACAAGTGCCTCTGCGCCGTATGGGAGAACCGGAAGAGGTTGCAGGGTTAGTGAGTTACCTTATGTCTGACATTGCAAGCTATGTCACCCGCCAAGTTATTTCTGTCAACGGAGGTCTAATATGACACACAGAGTTGTTGTTACTGGTATGTCTGGTGTTACCGCCTTCGGTAATGACTGGCAAACCATCGAACCTAAATTACGCGCTTGTGAAAACGCAACGCAATACATGCCCTCTTTTGAGCAATACGAAGGTTTAAATACCAAGCTTGCCGCGCCTATCAATGACTTTGAACTGCCAAAGCATTATAAGCGTAAACAAGTTCGCGGCATGGGCCGAGTTTCAAAACTGGCGACCGTGGCAACAGAAAATGCCCTTACTCAAGCCGGCTTAATTGGCGCAGATATACTGAGCAATGGTCAAACGGGTATCGCTTATGGTTCATCTACAGGTAGTACCGATGCGATTGGCGCTTTTGGCGTTATGCTTAACGACAAATCAACTAAAGCCATCACTGCCACTACTTACGTGCAAATGATGCCACATACCGCAGCAGTTAACGTAGGATTGTTCTTTGGACTGAAAGGACGCGTGATCCCCACCAGCAGCGCTTGTACTTCTGGTAGCCAAGCGATTGGTTATGCTTATGAAGCGATTAAACATGGCTATCAAACGGTGATGGTTGCTGGCGGTGCTGAAGAGCTTTGTCCAACAGAATCCGCCGTCTTTGATACCTTATTTGCAACCAGTTTAAAAAATGACGAACCAAAGAGCACGCCTAGCCCTTATGATGCAGATCGTGATGGTCTGGTGATTGGTGAAGGTGCAGGATCACTTATTCTTGAAGAGTATGAGCACGCTAAAGCTCGCGGCGCAAAAATTTACGCAGAAGTGATTGGTTTTGCTAGCAACTGCGACGCCACTCATGTGACTCAGCCGCAACGAGAAACCATGCAAATCTGTATGGAAATGGCACTACGTGATGCCAAACTTGCTCCTGAAAAAATCGATTATGTTTCAGCCCACGGCACAGCAACCGAACGTGGTGATATTGCCGAAAGTAATGCAACGGCTAATGCACTGGGTAAAGTGCCGATTAGCTCACTCAAGAGTTACTTTGGTCATACTCTTGGCGCGTGCGGCGCAATAGAAGCATGGCTAGGCATTGAAATGATGCATTGTAATTGGTTTAACCCAACGCTTAATTTAGAGAATCTTGATGAGCAGTGCGGCGATCTAGATTACATCACAGAAAAAGGTCGTACTCTCAATGTAGAATATATGATGAGTAACAATTTTGCCTTTGGTGGCATTAATACGTCTTTGATTTTTAAAAAAGAGCCTATGTAGATTCATAATCTGACGCATAAGCTCTCTATTAATCAACGATATAATCAAGATAAAAGAGAGCTTATGAAACAAGCCATTGCACTACTTACTGTGGGCGTCATGTCCTTTTCTGCATCTTCGTTTGCACATGACAACACAGATTTTAGCGGTTTCCGCATTGGAGGGGGTTATTCCACGACTCACCTGCTAACCGCTCAAGACGACCACATTGAAACGGGCCATTACGGTGACGGATTTAAAGTTGAAGCTGGATACGATTTTAACCATATTGTCGGCATTAACTTAGCCTACCAAGAAAACAACGGCAGCAATAACCTATCAGGCTCCACTTGGAAGCTAGATACCGATATTGGCTACGCCTTCGATTTTAGCCAGTGGCAACTCAAACCTTATGCCGCAGTCGGAATTGCATCCTATAAAGAAGACTATACTATCAATAATCGTAATTTGAGTAATGACGATACCTCAATACTCCTCGGCGCTGGCGTAAGGTTCACACTTGAAGGCGGGTTTTATGCCAATTTCAAACAAGATTTTATGCTCTTAAAAGACCGCACCGAAGATGTCAGCATGGGACAAACTTCCCTGACCTTTGGCTACCAATTTTAGAGCTATATAATGGGATATAACAATTCATAGCCTCATATAATTCCACTTTGATGAGATAGATACCCAATGAAATTAATTCGCTTAGTTCCTTTTATTGCTCTTGGTATGCTTGGATGTGCCGATACCCATGGTATTAACGTTTCTACCGCTGAGTCCAATATGAAATTGAGCAGTAGTGATGCTGTTTACGTGGCTCGCTCAAAAGACGGTCAATATGGTACAAAACAATATACTGGCTCAGGCGCAACTTTAAGCCAAGCGATTCAATCTTCACTAATACGCAAGATGGATAATATTGTCGTTGCAGAACAGTACCAACCCTATTCAGATGCACTGCAGTATGCAGAAAAGCATAAATTCAATTATCTAATCTACCCAACAATAATGCACTGGGAAGATAGAGCAACTGAGTGGTCCGGTAAACCTGATGTTGTTGAAGTGAAAGTTTCAGTTGTAGAAGTGAATAATAAAACTGTTATCAAGTCAGGAATTATCAACGGTAAAAGTGGATTGTTTACCTTTGGCGGCGATAAACCTCAAGATCTATTAGGTGAGCCACTAAATACTTATCTTGATAGCGTCATTGAGTAGAAAATAAGAGAGTGATGATTATTCGCACTAAGCAAATAATCATCACTCATTGAAAAACTACACAAACATCAAACGAACGCGGTCAAATAAACGCTTAAAGAAACTACCTGATTCGACATCATGCAATGCGATCAACGGTGAACTTCTTAGTACTTGATTGTCTGAATCGACGTAATTTACTTGACCAATTTCATCACCTTGAGCTATCGGCGCTTGCAACTTACTAGGCAAATCTACGACCGCTTTAATATGATCGCCACTGCCGCGACGTACTGACATATAAATATCTTCAGGTACCCCGACACTCAGTTGGTTTTGTTTACCCATCCAGATTCTAGTCTCTGTTAACTCGGCATTACCAGCGTGCGGTTTAATCGTTTCAAAAAATCGGAAACCATAGTTAAGTAAGCTCTTACTTTCAGAAGTACGAGTATTAGCACTTGAGGTTCCCATTACGACAGAGATAAGTCGCATATCGCCTTGGGTTGCCGTACTCACTAAGCTGTATCCAGCGCCCTTGGTATAACCTGTTTTCATACCATCGACATTCATGCTTCGATCTCTTAGCAAAGCATTACGATTGTATTGAGTGATGTTGTTGTATTTAAACGATGTTTCACTATATAGAGGGAATAAAGTAGGCACATCTCGAATTAGCGCCTGCCCTAGCCTTGCCATATCGTAGGGTGTCGTCACCTGATTAGGATCGTCTAGACCATGGGCGTTAGCAAAATAAGTATCGGTTAAATTTAAACGTGTTGCCCAACTGTTCATTAGGTTGACAAAAGCATCTTGAGAGCCGGCTACATGCTCTGCAATCGCAACTGAGGCATCATTACCAGATTGAACAATCAAACCTCGCAATAAATCACTAAATTGCACACTAGTGCCAACTTCGATGAACATTTTAGAAGAGTCCGGGAAGTTTTTAGCCCATGCTTCACGGCTGATTGTGACCTGATCAGTTTTCGATATATTGCCCCGATTAAGCTCTTGCCCAGCGGTATAACTGGTCATCAATTTGGTCAAGCTTGCAGGCTTTAATGGTGTGTGAGAATGATTCTCTGCGATCACTTCTCCTGAATGATAATCTAAAAGCACGTAGCCCTTAGCAGACAATGAAGGTGGATTTGGCACTGCCATAGGCGCAGCAACCGTTGAAAATGACAAACAGCTAAGAAGTGTCAGAGTTAAACTATTCAGTCTTTTATTCATAGTTCCAAAAGTAAAAGTTGGGTTCAAGAGGCACACCTTGTGTTGAGATGTTTATAGGTAATTATTGTTATTCACTAGCACAATCATAGGTTCCACATATCATATGAAACTCAAGTATCGACTAAATGCACTCATTGAATAATACCTTGTTGTATACCTATTAACGCAACCATACTTGCTCTATAGAAACAATCACTTACAACTCAGTCTCTAAATTGACTCCCGAACTTTAACCAGGTTGATTCATTTGCTAAAAACAGCATTTTAGATATCCGTTAAAAGTTAAGCACTTACCTGTACCTCCACGATTAAAAATTTGATCAACACACTAGAAAATCAGGTCTATAATGCGCTCTCTCTATTGACGACCGAATGACGTTTAAAATGATAAAAAGATGCTTGGCTCTTCTCTTTTTGAGCACTTTAGTGGGCTGTACTCATAACCAAGCTAAGAATCTGGATATGAATACGTCTTCGGTCAATGTGTACCCGCAGAAAATGACCAACCTTCAGCTCTGCGATACCTTGTATTATGGACGTCACACCAATCAAACTCACGCTGCGATTGGTAGTGAGTTTAATCGTCGCAAGTTATATAAAACATGGTGTCAAAGACATGAAGATGAGTTCTATCTAACTCGTTCTATCAAATGGGTCGTGCACACTGGTAAGGGTAAGAAAACCACCATAACAAAAGAGATTAGCTACAATTAGTCCGCTTATTGCATCAATTACAAGTAATATATAAAGACCAATCGTAGTAAGTATATTGTCAAACTTGAGTTGAACGCATGTTATTAAACGATCTAAAAGTGGTATTAAAAGTAGCTGAATTTCGCAGTATCACAGCTGCTGCCCATAGTTTGGATATGCAAGTTGCCACCGCGAGTGCGGCGATTAAGCGTGTCGAGAAATCGGTAGGTATTGAGCTTTTTATTCGCACTACTCGCCAGTTAAGATTATCGACTGCGGGTGAGCGATATATGCCCCAGTGTGAGCAGGCTTTACAACTATTAGAGCAAGCTAAGTTAAATGTTCAAGACGACCTTGAAAGATTAAGCGGTGAGATAAGAATTGCCCTGTCATCCGATCTTGGACGTAACGTTATTACCCCTTGGATTGATGCTTTTCTAGTTGAGCATCCGCAAGTCAATTTACGCAGTAATATTAGCGACAGTAATATTGATTTTTATCGTGACTCTGTTGATATGGCACTTCGTTATGGTCGTCCGACAGATGCCAGCATGTATGGTTTCAAAATCTGTAATGTGCCACGTCTGTTATGTGCCTCTCCCCTTTACCTTGATCAATACCCAACGCCTAAGCACCCTAACGATTTAAAAGATCACAACGGACTGTTTTATCAGCTTGGCAATGTTGTGCAAAATGAGTGGCGTTTTAATCATAAAGAAGAGAGTGTTAAAATTAAGCTCTCTGGTAATCGAATTTCAAATGATGGCGACTTAGTGCGTCGTTGGTGCGTATCAGGTTACGGTTTTGCGATTAAATCTTGTCTTGATATGGCTGATGATTTATTGAACGGACGAGTTATTAATGTGCTTCCTGACTATCACCCAACGCCGACTGAGCTTTGGTTAGTCTGCCCTAGTCGACAATCAATTACGCCAACGGTGCGCTTGCTACGTGACTACTTTAGGCAACAAACGCAACTTGTACTTCAGCAAATGATCGATACGAAGACTCTCAAACATGACGTACTCAATGGATAACCATTCTCCTTCTCTTTCTTAATACCGTAAGGCTATAAAATGAGTTGCAGTCACTATGCACTGACTGTTATTTGAGTGGCATATCAAGTAATAAACTTAGCGTCTACATTGAGAATCAAGGCTTTCTAGGGGCATTTTTAGCGCTTGATCAAAAAAATGAAAATTTGTCACCCTTTCTTGCAAATCTACGATTGATTAAATCCCATTGGGCGTATATCCTCTCTGTCGATATAATCATACAATAGTATATTTCGGAGTTAGACATGACTAAACCTGTTATTGGTTTCATCGGCCTGGGCCTTATGGGCGGCAACATGGTTGAAAACCTACAAACACGCGGCTACCAAGTAAACGTAATGGACCTTAACCAAGACGCAGTTGATGCTGTTCTTGCTCGTGGTAACGCTACACAATTTACTTCAGCTAAAGAACTTGCAGCAGCAAGTGACGTTGTTGAGCTTTGCCTAACAACTTCAGCAGTTGTTGAAAAAATCGTTTACGGCGAAGAAGGTATCCTAGCGGGTATTAAAGAAGGCGCGACTCTTATCGACTTCGGTACTTCTATCCCTGCTTCTACTAAGAAAATCGGTGCTGAACTAGCAACTAAAGGCGCGGGCATGATCGACGCACCTCTAGGTCGTACTCCTGCACACGCTAAAGATGGTCTACTAAACATCATGGCTGCTGGCGACATGGATACGTTCAACAAAGTTAAGCCTCTTCTTGAAGAGCAAGGCGAAAACGTATTCCACCTAGGTACTCTAGGTTCAGGTCACGTTACTAAACTAGTTAACAACTTCATGGGTATGACTACTGTTGCTACTATGTCTCAAGCGTTCGCTGTAGCGAAACTTGCAGGTGTTGACGGCCAACAATTGTTTGACATCATGTCAGCTGGTCCTTCTAACTCTCCGTTCATGCAGTTCTGTAAATTCTACGCTGTAGACGGCGAAGAAAAACTAGGCTTCTCTGTTGCTAACGCAAACAAAGACCTTGGTTACTTCCTTGCTCTTTGTGAAGAGCTTGGTACTGAGTCTCTAATCGCTCAAGGTACTTCTACTAGCCTACAAGCTGCTGTTGATGCAGGCATGGGTAACAACGACGTACCAGTAATCTTCGACTACTTCACTAACCTGAAGAAGTAATTAGAAGATAAACCTAACGGTTTAAAAATATAACCTGACTGTTTCTCTGAAACCGTCAGGTTTTTTTATGTCTGTCTCTTTTTATCTCTACCAATGCCAGCCTTTAACTCCATTTTGCCAAGGGTATCCGCTTTTCTTTAGCTCTCACCTTTGCGACTCACAGCCTTATCTGGCGCAACTTTACTCGCTAACAGCCATAATTTGACTAATAACCTCTTTGCTTCCAAAACTGTCCCTCGTCACGAGCCACAACCTTAAAGCTCTTCTGCGCAATAACTTTATCGTTCGCCTCTAACGTCATGCTCCACTCACCTAGATTGCTCTCAAGGCCATCAACAGGATGTAATAACTGTATGGTATCCCCTAGATAGAAATCCCAGTCATTGCTTCGCACATAAATCTCTCCATCAAAAGGCGCCAGTACTTTGCCTTTCTTATTAATGATTCCTGGATGATGGATACAATAGTTAAGTAGCGTTCCTTTAGCCTTTTTGATATTAACAATAAAGCCAAACTCAACTCCCTCTTCTGCTACGACAGTATTAGTGAACTGAGTAATCTTAGGAAGATCTTTGGAGTCTGCATCCCAATGAGAATAGATGCCATAAGAGGTTATTTTGATAATGGGGGTACGTTTTGCCAAGATCTTCGCTCCAATAAAAACGATATTATACATAGCCGTCTCTATATAACTGAGCAATATCATCACCTTATTTAACTCATTCACAGAAGATAACGACTTATACCAATCACAGTAATTAAACTTTCAGAAATAGCGCAGGAAAAACACTGTCTCTAATCGCAATAACAGTAATTTAGAAGTTCATCAAATTTGCTATGTTCTAACACAGTAAAAGCCCCTCCTATAAATAGGAGGGGCTTAATTTAAGATAAACAGTTTGTTTATTTAATCGTATTACTTAGCATCAACACGCTTAACTAGGCGAACTTCATCGAAGTAAGCTGCGCCTTCCGCATCAGGCTCACCTTTGTAAGTCAAAGTGAAGTAATCTAAGCGAACTTCAAGCTCATCTTCTGATTGTTGAGCATCAACTGCGTCCATGTCTGTTGTATCAATTTCGATATAAGCAAAGATGGTTGCAGAAGTATGATCGCCCGTATTGAAGTCGAAAGATACTTGCTTAAAGTGTGATTTGTTGGTGCCTTGCGCAGCATCATCAAGCTCACTTACATGTACACGTGTCTCAGCAAAAACAACACCATCGCTGTCTTCCAGACCATAGTGCAGTGTTGTTACAGAGTCATCACCTTTCTGGTCACTGTAGTAAAGACCAAATGTCATGGCAGTATTCGCTGGAATAGATGCGATTTCTTGACTGATACCTGGAGTTGCAGTGTAGTCATTTGATACATTGTCTTTAAAGCGTACACGTGCAGACTTGTTAGAGAATGCTGAGTCACTTGAAGAACCTACATCACCAAGTCCTTCAGAATCATTTTCTACAGTAGTCCAAACATCTGAAATGCCGTCAGCAAAGTTACCATCTTCAACAGTATCGATTGTCACTTCGCTAGCAAGAGCAAGAGACAGTACGCCTGATGTTTCTTCAGCTGCTGTGAACTCATGAATTACAAGCTCATAATCAGTATCAGATACTTCACCATCAAAAGTATTTGTACCGACACTGATGTTGTATTGACCTTTAACAAATGCAGATACTGCATAGTTTGCACCTGGAGTCAGTTCAACTGTTTGGTATAGACTCTCATCAACACCTGCAACAGCACTTGAGCCGTAGCTAAAGGTATCTTCATTAGTAACGCCAGCCTCACCAGACCAATCTTTAGCTCCATCAGCAAATGCGTAGTTTGCAATGACTGTTTCTTGGATGATTGCCGCAGGTTTCTCGTAGTCGTAAGAAGGACCAACATCTGCATAAGTTAGAGGGCTAAGTACCGCTTCGCCGTCAGTCAGATCATCAGCACCAGCAAGTGTGTCTTCGTTTCGAGTTAAACCATCCATATCGATAGTCACTGCTGCAAATTCACCCATGTCGTATTCAGTTGCATCAATATTAGATTCAGCTGTTGGACGGTATAGACCATTAACATCTTGTACTAGCTCTGCGCTATAGAAACCATCTTCTGCAATATCATCAGTTTCTGAATATGAATCACCGTGTACGATGTTACCAACAACAACAGAATCACTTGACCAACCGCGGTCAGTATCAACAAATACTGAACCAATCGCTTTATCAACTACGTTGTTAGCAAAATAGATTTGCTCTGGTTGCTTAGACTTGCCACCACCATCAATATTGATACTGTTTACGCTATCAACAACTGTGTTAAACGCAATGTGAACGTTTTCTAGTTGTTGGTAACCGTTACCACCATCACCAGAACCATCACTACCTAGTAGAACGATACCACCGTGGTGTGATGAAGACTCGTAACGAGCACCTTCAATGTAGTTGTTTGTCACAATGTGACCATCATCAACCAGTCTTAGACCACCAGCGTACGGGTGACCATCACCAAATACAAAGTTGTTGGCGATAAGGTTGTGATTACCATGACGGTTAGTAATTGAACCGTAGCTGTTACGTACTGTATTTTGTGCGATTACGTTGTTTGATGCTTTGTTTGAAATAACTTCAGCTTCACCCTGAATACGCTCAAATAAGTTACCAACGATAAATGAGTTACCTGCATAGTGATGCGTTTCACTTAGACCAGTACGAATCGCTTCGTAATCATTGTCGCTGCTGCTAGCGTACAGCTTACCGTTTGTTGGTGGACGGTTTGCAAAGTAGTTAGCGTAAACTGTGGTGTACTCAGCAAGGCCGCCGTTGCCTTCATCCATCAAACCAGTTTCACGTAGTAAGGAAACCATTGGGTTACCGGTTGTTTTACCACTGAAAATATTGTGATCAAGCCAGTTATGTTGGCCGTATAGCGCAATCCAAACACCATTGTCTGAGCTGTCGCTAGTGATGTTTTTGTCACCATCAACGTTAAGGAATACGTTTTCTGTAATACGACAATGGTTACACATTTCGTCAGAACCAAAGCGTGTTTCTAGTAGTTTGCTGCTTGAGCTTTCTGGGCCATCAAAAACAAGGCCGTGCAGTTGAACGTGCTCACCGCCCATCACAACTTTAGCTTCGCCAGTAATGATTACGCTACCAGGAGTCATAGCGCGCACTTTGATTGGTTCTTCTTCAGTACCAATACCACCAAACTTAAGGTTAGCTTCTGAGTACGTACCATCTTCGATACAAATTACTGTACCAGCCGCTAGAGCAGTTTCGCTGATATCGATTTCTGAAACAGTTTCATCACACTCAGAAGTATCAGTAGTAAGTAGAGTCTTAACGCCTTCTGGCATATCCGATACAGCAGGAACATCTGATTCGACTACTTCAGGATCAGTTGGTTCTTGTGGATTTGAATCATCCGGATCTGCAGGTGTTGAGTCATCTGGATCTGCAGGCGTTGAATCATCTGGGTCTGCAGGAGTAACCGGATTAGATGGATCAATAGGGATTACTGGCGTTGAATCTGAATTACCTGGATCAGCAGGAGTAGTACTTTCACTAGTATCATTACAACCTACCAACGCAAAGCCTATTAATATGGCTAAAATATTCTTATTCATCTGTCCTCTTACACTTCAAGTGGTTTTTATTTTGTGTGTATATTTTATTGGATATTTCAGAAACGCCAAGAGATCGAGATCTCACTTGTCATACATTATCATTATATGAAACCAATTCTTACATATATAAACCACACGCAACCCATTGATTTAAATGGCTTTTATAAGTATTTATGTATATTTACATTGATTTAATGAATAATTCAAAGCATGACAAGCCTCACTATTCTTGACATTAAATAATCAAGTAATACAAATTAGCCTATGTGATCTCAGTAACATTTCGTCATATTTTTAAGATTATCAATTTAAACCCCTGAAATATTAGTCACTTATTAGGGATATTATTTGCCAGATAATTCAGGTGAGATTTCATATTTATAACTAAGAGGGTTTTAGAGTGGTAACTATTAGTACACTTTGTTTCACTAGATTGCTTTAGAACCTATTAATAAAAGAAGACATATAGGCTTATGGCTATTTAAGAGGGTATTCATACATTGATATTCTAGTGGGTAATAAGGTGCTGCCTATAAATGACAAAACAACAGATCAGGTTAAAATAAAGTTCTATTTAATGACATCATCCCGCTATAGCACTAATTAACCACGCTCAGATAAAAACAATTATAACTATTAAAATTAACATTTTTATTAATTATTAGTATAAGCAAATCCTAGGTCATAGAAGCCCACCATTAATTAACATTTTAACTTTATTTACACCGTAAATAGTAAGATCCAATATAAGCATCAACTCACATAAGTTAATCTTATTAACCAAGTCATAAAAACTTCAAAAGAAACCTCTAGAAAAAACCCTTAACGAGTCACGCATTACAAGCAAGTTATTGATATTGATTGCCTTTTCAGTGTTATGCTATAGAGATCACAATTATTAACTATTTATACTCTTATTTATAACAGCTGTATCTCGATGTAAGTTAAGTTACGACAATACAGTGCCAATTGTTTATTTAACCTTAATTACTCTGGTCGAGCAGCGCACAGGACTGAGCTTGAAATCATTTCGTGTGTAATAAAAGCATAATATAAATCAGGGCAAATATTAGGCTGATGACGATTGATACCGGCGTAATAAAAAGAAAGACACTTAATAGTGCTTATCAAAAGAAATATCAGACATAGCTAATATTATTTTCATAAACATTAATTTGATGTTATACCTCACTAACTAAAGGAAATGGAAAATGAGTAAAACCACGTCTAAGTTTAACCGTAGGGACTTCTTAAAAGGCAGTGCCGGTGTTGCTGTAGCTGGACTAGGCACATCTATGTTTTCGACAGGCGCAGCGGCTAAACACCCTGGCTTTCACCCTGGAAATTCCAACTCTTCAGACAAAAACTTCTGGAAACAGGTTAAGAAGCAATTCTCTCTAGCTAAAGATAGCGTCTACATGAATATAGGCACTACCGGCTCTATACCAACCAGCGTTCTACAAACGTTAACTGAAAACAACGAGCTTGTTGCTCAATACCCTTGGGATATGCAAAACAAGTTCGGTAGCTGGCCATACGTGAGTAACATGGTAGCGGATATTGCTCCGGGGTTTGGTGCTGATGAAAATGAGATAGTGATAAACCGAAACACCACTGACGGTATGGTTTCTGTTATCAGTGGACTCGATCTTAAAAAAGGCGATATCATCCTTACCACACACCATGAACATATGGGTGGTACTTCTCCTCTTTTTACTGCAACAGAGCGTGTAGGCGCACACGTAGTTAAAGTTGAAATCCCTGTCTATACGGGCAAAGGTCATTTAACTAAAAAAGATTATGTGAAGGTATTTGCTGATGCCATTAATGAACATAATACTGAAGGTAAAGTTCGTTTAGTCATGTTCTCACACATTACTTACCGTACAGGTACTCTTTTACCTGCTAAAGAAATCTGTGCATTAGCACGCAATAACCGTATCCCAACCTTAGTTGATGCCGCGCATACCATCGGTATGATGAACCTTGATCTACATGATTTAGATTGTGACTTCTATGCAGGTTCAGGACATAAATGGCAATGTGGACCAGGTGCTACTGGTATTTTATACATTCGCCAAGAAGCCGAGCGTCTAACTGAGTTTTGGCCAGCCGATCGTCGCCCATTCTATCTTGTGAATTCTTCTATGGGTGAAGACAGCTATCAAACAATGAGTGTTGCAACACGTATGCAATACGTAGGTAATGATAACTACCCTGCAAAACAAGCATTTACAGATAGCTGTAAACTTTGGGATGAGATTGGTCGTGATAAAATCGAAGAGCGTATCTTAGATCTAAGCGCACTATGTAAAGAAGAGCTAGGGCAAAGACTGCCTAAAGGTGTATTATTCTGTTCACCAAACAGAGAGCTATCAAGCGGATTAACCTCATTTAACCCATTTGCAGATGATCTGCTAAATGGCACTCGACTTACAGAGTTCCGCGATCGCCTTCGTGAAGAGTACGGCTATATTATCCGTACGACTAACTTCCCTGTGAAGTTAACAGATACATCTGATACTTATGCTTTAAGAATCTCTACTCACCTTTTCCACGATGAAGATGAAGTAACCGGACTTGTTGAAGCGATGGCGCACCTGTACAAGCAGATGGCTTAATCATCTCCTCTTAAAAGCAATGCCATAAGCAACATAGGGCTCGCTTGATAAGAGCGAGCCCTAATTTATTTTCAAGGATGAAGATTAATGAATAAGATAACCAATATGAAAACACTATCAACTATTCTGACCGGCTTGTGTATCGCCTTTCTCTTTAGCGTAAAATCAAGCTATGCATATGATTTAAAAGAAGTTAAAGAGGCTGGAGTCATTCGGCATATCGGTATTCCATACGCTAATTTCATTAATTATATCAACAAGGATGGTTTGTACTCAGCACAAGGCCTAGATGTTGAACTGATTCAAGGATTTGCTAAGTACATAGGCGTAGACTATGAATTTGTACCGAGTAACTGGAATACAGCTTTTGGACAGTTAACTGGTAAAGAAGCTATTTTTACTGATAATAAAATTCAATATGGTAACGAAGTGCCTATTACTGGTGATGTAATCTCAAATGGTGCAACCATTCTTCCTTGGAGAGAGCAACTAGTTGATTTTTCAGATGATTACTTCCCTTCGGCTGTTTGGTTAATCTCCCGTACAGATTCTAAATTAAAGCCAATCACACCAAGTGGATCTGTCAATAAAGACATCAATCTGGTTAAACAGTTAATAAAAGGTCACAATGTATTAGCAATGGAACAAACCTGCCTTGACCCTAATTTGTACAACCTATACGAAACAGGCGCTAATATCATCCTTCCTAAAGAAGAGCGAAAGCTTAATGAAATGGTACCCGCGATATTAAATAATGATGCAGATAACACATTGCTTGATGTACCAGACACATTAATCGCTCTAGAGAAGTGGCCAGGTGAAATTAAAGTCATTGGTCCAGTTTCAGAAGAACAGTTCATGGCTGCTGGATTTAGAAAAGACTCTCCAGAGCTACGCAAAGCATTTAATCATTACTTACAAGACATAAGAAATGATGGCACGTATAACCAATTAATTGAAAAATACTACCCTTCTGTTTTCTACTTTTACAGTGACTACTTCAAAGGTCATGAGGCCGAAGAGATATAATAATGAGGCTTAAAGTTAATAGCCGAAATGCAATTTTAATGGGAGGGTTCCTTTTGGGAGCCTACCTATTACTGATGATTATTGTGACCAACTCTGGGCAAAATCGTCTTAAAGAATCGCAACTTAATGAACTCAATCTTAAAGTAAAAATCTACTCTGAATCAGTTAGTTACCTCTTTGAAACCATCCATAAAGATATGAGAGATGTAGCTCAACATAAAACTACTTATACCTTTTTTGCTAACTTAGCCTCTGGTATGTCTATGCGCTACGGACTCGGCTCAAGCCTTCTTCAGTTACGTAGACATTTAGCTCAGCATACAATGCCCGATAGCTCAATCAACGAAAAAGCTAAGTTTGACCGTATGTTATTAGTTGGCTTTAACTCAAAGGTTATTGCCGATTCTAACGCTACAGAATCCTTTGATGTCGATAGTATTCCTTTTGATGAAATGCGTAAGGTCGACCATAAAATGGATATTATATCTAAAAATAATACGATCATTATTCGAGCCCTACAAAACGTCTACTTAAATGAGGAATTGGTTGGTGTTGTTGTCGGCTATATCAAAAAAGATACGATCATTAATCTACTGACTTCACAAGAATATGAACATAATAACAGTCGACTTGAACTCTCAACCGCCCAAGGTTCACTGCCTATCTGGGATACGTTTAGAAGCATAAAATATGGACATAAGAGTAATCAATTAGACACCTTATACTTTGATCTAAAAGTAGAAAAATCGCCATTTAGATTAAAAGCTTGGTTTGAGCCTTTATCTGAAAGCCAAATAATCACCTCGACTTGGTTTACTTTTGCGCTCTCTTTTCTTGCGGTGCCAGTAATACTTGGCCTGTATTATTCTTTACGCATTAATAATACTAATTTAATACTTTCGACTAAAATCAAAGAAACAAACAATCAGCAAACTGCATTAACACGACAAAATGAACGTTTAAAAACAGAAATTGACCGTCGAAAAATGTATGAAAAAGAGCTCGCCTATCAAGCTAGCCACGATATTTTAACTCGATTATCTAATCGAAAATCTGGCGATGAAAAACTCAGACACGCTCTACTACAAGCTAAACGGGATGAAATGAGCGTCCTTGTGATGTTTATTGATCTCGATAACTTCAAGCAAATTAATGACACTCTTGGGCATTTAGCTGGAGATAAAATCTTAACTCAAACAGCTCAACGCCTGCGTGATTCAGTACGTAAAACTGACGTAGTAGCACGTATTGGGGGTGATGAGTTTTTATTGGTTATCCCTAATTTAAAATCAGAAAAAGAAGCTCAACAATTAGCATCTAAGCTTCTCGGTACATTTGAAATGCCTTTTGACTTAGATGATAGTGAGTTTTTCGTTTCTACTAGCATAGGGATGTCTATTTACCCTAGAGATGGAGAGACAGCCGAAGATCTAATGGCCCATGCAGATATTGCAATGTACCGAGTAAAAAAAGAAGGTCGTAATGGCTTTAGCTTCTATGAAGCTAGTATGAATACTGATGTTCAACGGAACTTAGATATCGATGCTAGGTTACGTCAAGCTATCGCTCATAATAAATTAGAAGTGTATTACCAGCCAATTATTGACCTCTATACCAATAAAATCGCAGGTGCAGAAGCACTAATGCGCTGGCATGATGACAAACTAGGTTTTGTCTCCCCTGATGAGTTTATTCCAATTGCAGAGAAGAATGGTCTCATCCATAAGATTGGAGAGATTGCTTTAAATACAGCTTGTCATCAAATTCAACAATGGCAAAGCATCCAGCCACTCTCTATTGCGGTGAACTTTTCTGCTGCTCAATTTAGGCAACAAGACACCCTGATTGACAGTATTTTAACCGCACTCGACCATTCTGGATTAAGTGCAAACTTATTGGATATAGAAATTACTGAGAGCTTACTGTTCAATAACAACATTGAAACTGTCCGCCTGTTAGAAGAGATCAAAAGAATTGGAGTACACCTGTCTATTGATGATTTTGGTACAGGTTACTCAGCGCTCAGTTATCTACAAAAATTTCCATTTAGTAAACTCAAAATCGACCGTTCATTTCTGCAAGATATGGAAACAAATCCGTCTTCGCAAGAGCTGGTGAATGCCATTATTGCTATGGCAAAAGCCCTTGGTTTAAAAGTTGTTGCCGAAGGTGTTGAAACACAATGGGATAAAGTCCATTTACAATCACAACAATGTGAATTTGCTCAGGGTTATTATTACAGTAAAGCACTGCCTAAAGCAGAGTTTGAAGCTTTATTGCATGAGTATAACGATACTCGATACGTTAATTTTATCATCTAAAAGGGCTCTAGAAAGAGCCCTGTATTAATGAGTCATCGATATCTAGATTCACCTCACAACACGTATATGCCATCACTGTAAGACGTTGGCATAAATAGCGTTGGGATAAGATTAAACGCGCTTATGATTAATTCTCACGCCTGCGTTACTATCAAACATCTTATGCGTTTTCTGATTAGCATTGCTATCGGTAGTAGCGCCAACCATGCCTTTATCTTCACTCATATGAGAGTGCCTCTTCATGTCTCTCTCATCATTACTTGTCCCTGCACGATTCTCTGCAATAATAATGGCATGAGTTTCAGCAGTTGCATTAGAAAGCGTTGATAGGTCTTGTTGTGCAATAGCTGTAGAAGATAAAACCACGATACACGCGGTCATAAAACCTGTTGTATAGTTCATTTTAACGTCCTCAGTAAATAGAGTTAACACTTTGATTTAAAAAATGATTCCCTTCGTTATTCATATATGAACATAGCCTCAAATAATCAATTTTGATTGCCACTTTTCATTCGGTGCGTATTCCGGTGATTGCGATCAGCTGTTTCGGTTTATTCCGATCACCAGATCCTGCCGTTTTTCTCTCTTCTTATTTTTACTCTAAGTGATCGGATTGCGCCAGTTTTCTCATTGATTCACCTCCCAGTTCTATTCGATGACTATTGTGTACGAGCCGATCCATTAGCGCGTCTGCAACGGTAGCGTTACCGATCATGTTGTACCACTCCTTTACGGGTAATTGGCTGATGACGATTGTGCTGCTGTTTTGATAACGATCTTCAAGCACTTCTAGTAAGTGACCCGCATGCTCTT
>NZ_LZFW01000011.1 GCF_001676025.1 Vibrio sp. UCD-FRSSP16_30 | reverse complement strand
GTGGGTGAGCATGAAACATTAATTATTCCTGTGATTGCCACGGATACTCAGGGTGGAAATAGCGTTACTCAGAACTTAGTGATTCGTGTTGATGGCACTAATGATAATCCTGTTATCAGCCACATTAGTTCGAAAACTGTGGATGAAGGTCAGCCTGTTATCCAAGGGCAAATCACCTCAACAGATGTTGATCATGGTGATACCGCGAAATTCAGTACGCCTTATAATCACGCTGGATTTACTCTTAATACCGATGGTTCCTACAGCCTTGACCCAAGTGACAAATCTTTCGATCATCTAGCTGTGGGTGAGCATGAAACATTAATTATTCCTGTGATTGCCACAGATACACAGGGTGGGAACAGTGTGTCTCAGAACTTGGTGATTCGAGTTGATGGTACTAACGATAATCCTGTTATCAGTCATATCACATCAAAAATCGTCGACGAAGGTCAGCCTGTTATCAAAGGGCAAATCACCTCAACGGATGTTGACCATGGTGATACCGCTAAATTCAGTACGCCGTACAACCACGCTGGATTCACCCTTAATCCAGACGGTTCTTATACCCTGGATCCAAGTGATAAGTCTTTTGACCACTTGGCGGTGGGTGAACATGAAGCATTAATTATCCCTGTGATTGCCACGGATACACAAGGTGGGAACAGTGTGTCTCAGAATCTGGTGATTCGAGTTGAGGGCACCAACGATAACCCAATCATCACTTTCACCGATCAAGGTGGCGATCACACCCACGGTACCCTTTCAAATATTGATGTCGATACCACTGATACACACACTTATGCTGTTTCAGGTGCGTCCACAGCAGGCACAACGCAAACTATCATTGGCCAGTTTGGCGATCTCGTTTTAGATACGGATACAGGTAAATATACTTATACCCAACATCCGTCTGTCTTAGGAATGAGTTTAGATGCGAATGGTGTTTATCACGGTAAAGAGTTTTTTGAAGTGAGTACGTCGGATAATCATGGTGGTACATCTACTAAATATCTGACTTTTGAACCGAATATGCTTGTCAGCGCTCCAGCAAAAGACGGCGATCCTGCAATATTGACACCTAAGCTAAATCAAGCTCCGCAGTTATTGGACCATCAACCTGCAATTCCAGCAATCTTATCTCCAACCAATAAACTTGGTCCACTTGATATCGATCCATTGACGGATACGGGTAGCAGTAATACCGATGGTATCACCCGCATAGATACACCGACAGTCACAGGCCACACGGATATTCCGTTCTCTGTCGTCACGTTGACCGATGAAAATGGCAAAGTGGTTGCCACTACAACATCGAATGAGCATGGTGATTTCTCAGTAGCGCTTTCTCAACTTTCTGGGAGCATTAGTGGTGAAGCTCATGCAATTTCAGGTCATGCCATTGCGCCATCTTCAACTAATACTGTTGATACTACAGCGCCACTTGATCTGATTATAGATTCAGGCATTACCGCGCCGACAATCAGTTTAACTGATGGGACTATGGGTAATTCAGTTAATCCAAATATTATGATTTCAGCGACTGAGATCACCCATGCTGACATCTCAGGACAGATAGATCACACAGGTGTTAAAACTGAGCTAACAGCCTTAACTGTGACTGATCAGGCTGGTACGATCGCAACGCTAGATGCTAACAATGTTGTTGTTGATGCTACTGGTCATTTTGAACTCAAAGACGTAGATCTTTCCAAGTATGGTTTGGTTGACGGAACGTTAACGGTACACGCTACAGCAACCGATCTTGCAGGAAATACTGCAACACAAATCAGCACAGCAACACTGGATACTCAGCCGGGTACTATTGCCATTGATGGCCATTTAGGTGGTGATAACGTCATTAACGCGCAAGAAACGCAGTCTCCATTAACTGTTTCTGGTACCACTAAAGATATTGAAGCCGGACAAGAGGTGACGATTGACCTTAATGGCAAGCAGTATCACACCATTGTTGGTGCAGGAGGTGTTTGGACGACAGATATACCTCAAGTTGATGTTGCTAATCTGCCTGATGGGAAAGATCCTATCATTACGGCAACGGTAACTGATCAGGCGGGAAATCCAGCAACGCCAGCGACGCATCAGCTGCATATTGATACTCATATTGACCCTACCACTGTTATTTTGACTGATGGGGGTATTGGTGGTGACGGTGTAATTAATAGCCATGAAAAGACTCATGCTCAAATAACAGGAACCATTGATCCAACTGCTATTTTGACTGTAGTCACTATTACAGACGGCACTAAGACAATTACTGTACCACTATCATCTGTAATGACTTCACCTGATGGTCATTTTACGGCGACAAATGTTGATTTATCATCACTGAAAGACGGGCAGTTAACTGTTACCGCAACGGCGGTAGATCCTGCCGGTAATGAGTCGAGTAGTACCGACCAAGTGCTGATGGATACTGCGCCTCCGATTGCGCCAACGATAAATCCAATTCCTTTAGGCCATGACAAAACGCCAACCATTACCGGCACGGCTGAAGCTGGTAGTACGCTGACGTTTACTGATATTGGTGGCAACTTTATTGGTACGGCAATAGCCAGTACAACAGATGGCTCATTTACCTTTACGCCCCCAAAAGATCTACCAGACGGCGGACAGATCATAGCTACAGCCACCGATACTCACGGCAACATATCGGCGCCGAAAACAACTAATACCAATATCGATACACACATTGATCCAACAGCCGTTGGTATCACTGATGGTACACAAGGAAGTACAGATCATCCGAATGATTTGATAGATGCCGATGAACTTCATCATGTGTCTATTAGTGGAACTATCGATCATAGTAATCACCCCGCAACGCTAACGGAACTGACCGTCACGGACAGTAATGGCAAGCAAGTTAAGGTCGATCTTGCATTGGCTAACTTAGATGGCCAGGGCGGTTTCACTGTCAGTCATTTAGATTTATCCGGCAAAGGGTTAGCGGATGGTGAACTTACTGTACAAGCTACGGCTAAAGACACCGCGGGTAATATTAGTATTGGAACAGGCACAGCAACCTTAGATACTCATATTGACCAAACTCAAGTCAGCTTGACTGACGCAGGTAATAACCCTGATGGTGTAATCAATGCCAGTGAGAAAATGCATGCTCAAGTGACGGGCAGTATTGACCCAAGCGCCACATTGACGGATTTAACCATCACTGATGGTACTCATACTGTTGTTATACCAGTGGCGAATGTGGCAGTGACATCAAGCGGTCATTTTATAGTAACGGATGTTGATTTAACGTCATTAATGGACGGGCAGTTAACTGTTACCGCAACGGCGGTAGACCCTGCCGGTAATGAGTCGAGTAGTACCGACCAAGTGCTGATGGATACTGCGCCTCCGGTTGCGCCAACAATAAATCCAATTCCTATAGGTCACGACAAAACGCCAACCATTACCGGCACGGCTGAAGCTGGTAGTACACTGACGTTTACTGATATCGGTGGCAACTTTATTGGTACGGCAATAGCCAGCACAACAGATGGCTCATTTACCTTTACGCCCCCAAAAGATTTACCAGACGGCGGACAGATCACAGCTACAGCCACCGATACTCACGGCAACACATCGGCGCTGACAACAACTGATACTAATATCGATACACACATTGATCCAACTACGGTAGGCATGACTGATGGTACTCCGGGTACGCAAGAACACCCGAATAATCTAATTGATGCCGATGAGCTTCGTGATGTCTCTATTAGTGGCACTATGGATCATAGTGGTCATCCTGCAACACTTACTGAGCTGACGGTCATCGATAGCATGGGTAACAAGGTTAAGGTTGACCCATCATTAGCTCACCTTGATGGCAATGGTGGTTTTACTGTCGAACATTTAGATTTATCTGGCAAAGGATTAGTGGACGGTGAGCTAAAAGTAGAGGCAACCGCAACAGACACAGCAGGTAATTCAGACAAAGGTACTGGTACTGCCACCTTAGATACCCACATTGATCCGACTCAAGTTAGGCTCACTGATGGTGTTGGTAGTCACTTTGATGGCGTGATTAATGCCAGTGAGCAAGCGCATGCGCTAGTCACAGGAGATATTGATCCAACCGCTACTTTAACGAAGTTAACCATCTCCGATGGTAGTACCACGATTGATATACCTGCTACCAGTGTCGCAGTGGCACAAAACGGTCACTTTACTGTTGCCGATGTTGATTTATCCACTTTGAAAGATGGGCAGTTAACCGTTACCGCAACGGCGGTAGATCCTGCCGGTAATGAGTCTACTAATACTTGTGACACTTTGAAGGATACTCAAGTAACCGCGCCATTGAGCGTGACGTTTGAGGGCGCTGGTACAGATAAGATTTACAATATTTCTGAGGTGGGTAGTGATCAGACAGTAACAGCAATTATTGCTTTACCAACTGATGCGATAGTTGGTGATACGTTAACCATAAATGGTAATCCTCTACTATTAACGGCGCAAAATATTCAAGACAAAAATGTTCATTTTGAAGTATTACCAAATACTCCTGTGACTGCTAGCATAACTGATCAAGCAGGAAATCAGTCTCCGAATACATTAGCGCCAGCTCTAGGCTCAGATTTAAATGCACCGTTTACACCTGTATTATTCCCAATTCCAAATGCCGCTCACAATAAAGATAATACGCCAACAATTACGGGTATTACTGAGCCCGGTGCAACGGTTGAGATCTTTATTGATGGCAACTCTGCAGGAACGGTATCTGCAAACCCTCATGGTTCGTTTACCTATACGCCACCGACAGGTCTTCCTGATGGCGATCATAGTTTTACCGCGATTGCGAAAGATCCTGCTGGTAACCCTTCGCCATTAAGTACTCCTCAAACCACCACTATTGATACCACACCTCCTGCGCAGATTGGTATTGCGTTAACGACGGATTCAGGATTACCTACAGATTTAGTGACTAATACTGGGGATTTAACGCTTACAGGTGAGGAAACGGGAGCGCATACACAATATTCCGTGGATGGCACTATTTGGAGTAATAGCTTTACGCCAATAGAAGGTAAGCAAACAGTCTATGTAAAACAAACGGATGTGGCGGGTAATGAATCTAAGCCAAGCCAGCTTACCTTTACTTTAGATACACAGGTTGCTGCGCCAAAAGTGGCTTTAGTTACTGATAGCGGTTCAAGCCACATAGACTTTATTACCAATGATGGAAGACTAGACGTCACTGGCACTGAGCCGGGCGCGCATATCGAATACTCTGTTGATAGTGGGAAGACTTGGGTTGACCAAATTGGCAAGCAAGTAGACGGACAATATACAGTATTAGTACGTCAAACCGATGTGGCGGGTAATGTCTCGGGTCACACTGCGATTAGTTATACTTTGGATACCAAAACAACTGGTGACGTAAAGATTGCAGATACCTCAGGTGGTGCATTCCATGGCGATCAATTCTTAAATCAATATGAAATAGATCATAATGAAAATACCATTTCCGGTCATATTGAAGTTACAGGCACACTCACCAAATTAGTCATTTCAGATCCGTACCACAATGAGGTGGTTGTTGATTTAAATCAGGTTAATCTGCATCAACAAGACGGCAGTTTTGATATTTCAGGGGTTGATTTGTCTCACCTTAGTGATGGGAAATTAACGGTGACCGCAGCATCGCAAGATGTGGCGGGGAATACTCAATCTAGCACCGCAACGCTATACAAAGATACTTATAACACTGCAACGGATGTCATTGACACTGTAAAAGAGGACGATATAACAACGGTCTCTGGCCATATTTATATGGAGTCGGATGCTCATGGTGGTTCAAGCACTGCGGTTGCTGGATCTTTATCCGGTGATATTGTGGGCACTTATGGCACATTAACCCTCAATAGTGACGGCTCTTATACCTATAACTTACATAACTCAGATCCTGCAGTTCAAGCATTAGGCAAAGATGTTCAGATCACTGATACCTTGATCTATAACACCATTGATCCCGCGGGTAATGAAAAGGAATCCCACCTAATTGTTACCATCACAGGTACTAATGATGCGGCAACCATTAGCGGTGTCCACACTGGTGGTGCCACAGAAGATGTGTCACCGGATGCGGCTCATTTATTAAAAGTTGATGGGCAGTTAACCATTGCTGATATTGATACTAATACCAATATTGCAGGTGGTGAAGCACAGTTTACTACTACAGTAACACCTGCAGCCAGTGCGCAAAACTGGGGCTCATTAAGCATAGATAAAACAGGTCACTGGCAATATCAAGTTGATAACGACAAAGCCGAACTGCAAGCACTGCAGCAAAATGACACACATACCGACAGTTTTGTTGTGCACTCTGTTGATGGTACTGAGCAAACCATTACCGTTACCGTAACGGGTACTAAAGATACGCCAACTATACAGGTTAACAACGGTGCCGATAGCGGCGCTGTGATTGAGCAAGGCACTAAGCCTGATGGAAGCCAAATAGTAGGCGTTGCAACTGCAACGGGTCATTTAATTGGTCATGATGTAGATACAGGTGATACTCAGCATTGGACGATTGATGGGGCCACATCATCTACAAGCGTTGGTACGTATGGGCACCTATCTGTTGATGATACCGGTCACTGGACGTATACATTAGATGACAACAATCAGGCAACACAAGAACTCACTCAAGGGCAAGCCGTTAGTGAAAGCTTTGTTGTGCGAGTCACTGATAGTACTGGCTTATTCTCAGATCAGAAAGTGACTGTAAATATTACCGGTAGTAATGATCGAGCGCAGATTTCGGGTACTGATACGGGAACGGTCAAAGAAGACACCAATATTGCTAGTGGGCATAACCTGCATACAACAGGTAAGTTGTCTATTACGGATTTAGATGCTGGAGAAAGTCACTTTCAAGCTTTAACGTTACTTGCGGGTCAAAATGGACATGTTGGTACGTTAAATATTGATAACGATGGTCAATGGCATTACCTAGTTGATAATTCACTACAGGCGGTGCAAGAGCTTAAAGATACGGACCATATTGATGATGTCTTTACTGTTCTAGCGGCTGATGGGACTGAGCATACGATTTCAATTCGTATTAATGGTACTAACCATCTACCAGAAATAATCAAAGGACAAGGTGATACTGGTCGTGTTATCGAAGCGGGTTCTCATGCCAATGATCACCACACTAAAGTGCCTGATGCAAGGCAGGCAACAGTAAGTGGCATTTTACAAGCAACGGATGAAGACAAAGGAGACCCTGCACATTGGGCGGTGACGAATACTCTTGGGCAATATGGTGAATTGCAGATTGATCAAACAACTGGCAAGTGGGTTTATACACTAAATAATCAAAAAGCCGATAGCTTACATCAAGGTGAAGTCGTCACAGAAACCTTTACCGTCACCGATACTGATTCATCAAATACACCTGTGTCTCATGAAGTCGTGATTACGATTACCGGTAGCAATGATGTGCCTGTAATTACAGGAGAGCACACTGGTAGTGTTGCTGAAGATGGGGGCACTAACAATGCGTTAAAGGGTCACTCTTCCATTAGTGGAGGATTAATTGCGACTGATCCTGATAACAATGATGGCACATTAACTTGGTCTATTGATGGCGCAGCAAGTAGCGCTCCAACAACCTTAAAAGGCACTTATGGCACGCTAACCATTGAGCAAGATGGTAAATGGCATTATGTGCTAGATAATAATGACCCTGATACTCAAGCTCTGCAAAAAGGCGATCTTCCAAAAGATACATTTTCTGTATTAGTGACAGATTCATCGGGTAAAGCGGTTAAACAAGCAGTGGCTATTGAGGTCCATGGCTCAAATGATGATCCAATATTAGCCGCGTATACCGATCAAACGTTTGCTGAAGATTCAGGGCATAGCCATCATCAAACAATTGCGTTACCTAAAGTAAGCGATGTTGATGATCAAACATTTACTTATTCTATAGATGACCATTTAGACCCCAAACAGGGTAACCATCGCTGGATTAACATCGATTCGCATAGCGGTGTTATTACAGTCAATACTAATGCGAAACTCTTACAGTCACTGGCTGTGGGAGAGCACCGAGAAGAGCAAGTGCTTGTTACGGCATCTGATGAACATGGTGGTACAACGCAGCAGGCTGTGACCATCACCATCACAGGTACTAATGATGCTCCTAGGTTGGAGAGAATTCAAAACATTAAACTGGATAATAGTGTTGTTCATCCGGCCAGCCAGCCTATGCACAGTGCGAGGCATCAAATACCATCATTAACCGTTAACGAAGATTCACATCTTACTGGAAAGGTGATTTTTACTGATGCCGATTATCATGGCGTGGCAAATGCAGAACACACTAGTCCTGACACGCATACGTTTAGTGCAACGGTTAAGTACACCGATGAGCATGCTCAAACTCAGACCCTTAGCTTGCAAGATTCCGGTTTTATTATTCATGACGATGGTTCGTTTGAATTTGATGCTAGCGCGAGTATTTACCAACATTTACAGGCAGGGCAAACTGCGCATTTAGATGTATCGGTAACGGTCACTGATGGACAAAATGCTTCAGATACTAATCATCTGCATTTTGCAATCCAGGGCGGAAACGATGCCCCTACAGCAACACAAATCAATCCAATTGAAGTTGATGAAGATACAAGTCTTCACTTTACACTTGGCGGAACTGGAGACTCAAATTGGGGTAAGCCACTACTCACTATTTCAGATGTTGAAAACGATAAGTTGGATGTATCCAACCCGCATATTGATGCTAAATACGGACAGCTTATTGACCATGGTATGGGACGATTTGAATTTATTCCCGCAAAAGATCAGAACTTTGACACTTTTGGTAAGGTACCAGTAACGTTTGGTATTGATGATAACCACGGTGGAGTAGTGAAAGAAACAGGGTATATTCACGTCAATCCTGTCAACGATAATCCAACATCAGGTGTGGTGACATTACCTGCTATAGACGAAGACCATGCTGCAATAACCATTACTGAGCAACAGTTGCTGGCAACTAGCCTTGATATTGATAACTCACATGCTGACTTACATATTTCAGGGCTAACATTATCTGATCCATCTGCTGGAAAGTTAAGCGGCGATAGCCAAAATGGCTGGATATTTACCCCAACTAAAGATTGGAACAGTCATAAAGCAGGGCATAATTTACATTTTGACTTTACGGTAACTGATGGTGCTGGTGGTACAGTTCAATCCCATGCAGTGCAGGTGATAAACCCTGTACAAGATCCTGCCGTTATCAGTGTTGATACAACAAAAACTCAAGACACATCAGTGAAAGACGGCAGTGGCGATGATCTCAAGGCCAGTGGCGATCTATCTATTGTTGACCCTGATTTAGGTGAAAACTCCTTTGCTGTTACAAGTACGATCGCAGGCAAGCATGGTTTTGCTTCTATCGATGCTAATGGTCATTGGGAATATACTCTAAATCCTAAAGATCCAATGGTCTTAGCGTTAGGTAAAGGTGAACAACTTCCAGATCCAGATCAGTTTGCGGTTCACTCCATTGATGGCACAGAATATATTATTCATATTGAGATCACGGGTAAAAACGAAGCGCCAGTGGTGACTGGTGTTGATAAGTTACAAGCAGTCGAAGATGGGAATATAGTACACGGTCAGATTCATGTGACTGATACAGATACGAGTGACCACCTTTCTTTTTCAGCGGTAGGGACATTACCTCAAGGCTTTACTTTGGGTAAGGATGGCTCATACAGTTTTGATCCTAGCCATGGTTATGAAGACCTAGCTGAAGGGCAGAAGAAACCAATTACTGCTACTGTGCGTATTTCAGACGGTCAGGGAGGGATTGTCGATCAAGATATTGCCATTACCGTTACTGGTACCAATGATAAGCCAATTGCGTCCGGAGTGCCTTTAGCTAGTGTATTTGTTGATAAACCAGATGGGACTCCGGTAGCTGCATCAGTGACATTTAGTGATAAAGATTTCTTAGATAGAGCGATTGATTACGATACTTTAGATACATTGTCGATAGGCAAATTAACTGCAGGTACAAGCGGTCAGCATCAATTGACTGATGTTCACTTACATGATTCTTCGGTGGGTTCGTTGCGCCAAGATGGTCAGGGTGGGTATACCTTTACACCTGCTAAAGGCTTCCTTGGTCATGTGGAAATTGACTATACCGTCACCGACGGTCATGTGTCCGTTCCAATGCATACCAGTTTTGATGTTAAGAGGCATGTACCGCCACAAACCCCTCATGCTACACCACAATTACCCACTACAAGCAGTCATACTTCATCACCTCATAGTGTGCCAATGACTTCGATTATACCTGCCCAAGTTATTGATTTTGATGATTTTGGATCAGATACAAAGGCGACAATTAAAGAGGATGGTGGGACAGTATCTGGTAAGGTACATGAAACCCATACTGGTCCACACCCACATCAGGATCAAGTTTGGGGGGCAAACCATAAAGAGCCAGAACCTCATGCCGATGGATCGTCTTCTTATGGTTACATGACAGTGCATCCTGATGGGACTTGGACTTATCATTTAAAGCCACATGGTGGGGAAACCGATCCTGTTAATCAGTTATCAGAAGGACAGAGCCTGCAAGAAACCTTTGTCATTCATAGTGATTACGGTAAAACATCTGTCATTGTGACGATTGAAGGCACTAACGATGATCCAATATTTACTGGCACAATGTCACATGTTGCTGATAAAGCTTTTCAGTTTGTATCTGGCCGTATTGCTGAAGTGGATACAACACATATAGAAGGTACTGTTACTGCCACTGATGTCGACAATGGCGATACACTATCTTTTAGTGAAGGTGCTATTAGCAGTGGTGTAGATAAACTGTTTTTAGATGCCAATGGTCACCTGAAAGGATTAACAGTAAACCCTAACGATGGTTCATTTACGTTTACCCCAGATAGTCAGGCCTACGGTTCAATTCCAGAGGGACAAACACAAACATTTCAGGTGCCAATTGTTGTAACTGATGGGAATGGGGGTAGTGATACTCAGATTATTGAACTTTCAGTAAAAGGACATAACCGTGCTCCAATAGTGCTGCACCCAGATTTGACAGTACCTGATCAACGTGAAGATTTTGGTCAAATAACATTAACAACTCAAGATTTACTGCAAAAAGCCGGCGCTTCAGATCCAGATGGTGATGCTTTACACATCACTCAATTACACATTACGGGTCAAAATGGTCAGATTATTACTGTGCAAGATGATGGTCATGGTAATTTTATTTTCCATTCTAAGGCTAATTTAAATGGCGATGTACATGTAAGTTATCAAGTAACGGATGGAATGGCACACTCGCAAACGGTCAATGCGACGTTAACAGTACTAGCCGTTAATGATGTTCCTGTGGTGTCTGGGTTCAACTTACCAAGTGTTGCTGAGTCAACAACTAATACAGTAACCCCAAGTAGTGTGTTTACTGAAGCGGACTTTTTAAAGCATGCGACTGATGTTGATATTGCAACTGATGGCGATACATTACATTTAGATGGTACACCGACACTTGCTCAGGCTGATGTGAACAAAGGGACTATAGAAGCTATCAATCACGGCTGGAGGTTTGTGCCAAACGATGCGGACTTTAACGGCAGGGTTCACATTGAATATACAGTTACCGATAAAGCAGGAACAAGTGCTCATGCAGTGGCAACCCTGCAAGTCACCCCAACCAATGACCCTGCAATTATTACCAATCCAAAGCCTGATTTTACGATTGAGGATGGTAAAGCAACCGCGAGTGGCCAGTTGGGTATCACCGATGTCGATGGGCATAACGAAGAATCATTTGTCGCCAATAGTCACATGGGCGGTACTTTTGGTTATCTTGAATTAGATGCGCAAGGCAACTGGATTTACAACATGACTCGTGGCGATAAAGCGGGCGTACAACAACTGAGTGACGGTGGAAAATACACCGAAACCTTCCACGTAACGTCAAAAGACGGTACGCACTATGACTTAAAAGTTGAAATACACGGAACAAATGATAATCCGGTACTGCATGCGATTTCGGCAAAAAGTGGCAATGAAGGGGCAAGCCAAATTTCAGGGACAATCACTGCGACTGATATTGATGCTCAAGGACACCATACAACGGATAATCCAGCGGATATATTAACTTACACAGCAAGTCACTCTCCGGCAGGCTTTGTACTTAATTCCGCAACAGGTGCCTATTCACTCGATCTAAAAGATCCTAGCTTTGAGCATTTAGCTCAAGGGCAAACTCAAACATTAACCACCCCAATCACGGTAACGGATAATCACGGCGGCAGCAGTAGCACTAAGAATTTAGTTATTACAGTAACGGGTACCAATGACGTACCTGTACTTGATCATATTGCTGAAATTAACGCGAACGAAGATGACTCAGTAGTACATGGGAAATTGAGTTCAACCGATGTGGATAGTGATAACTTAAACGGTAGCCATACCACTTATCATATTGATGGCGGTGCGACAGTTGCAGGCTTTACCTTAAAAGATGATGGGAGTTATACCTTTAACCCTCATGCGTACAATGCGTTGCAAGATGGCGAAACTAAAGACATTGAAATCCCGATTATTGCTCGCGATAACCATGGTGACAGTAGTGTAGAAAAATTGGTCATACATTTAACCGGTACTAATGACGTTGCTAAGATAACGGGCACTAACAAAGGTTCAATAACTGATAGCAATGCAGTTTCATCATCGACAGCAACTGGCCAGCAGACTTTACATGTGACCGACCCTGATCATAATGAAAATAGCTTTATAGCCGATAGTCATATCGCGCCCGCCACTACTTATCCATCACAAAGTGGATTGCAACACACTGCCTATGGTCACCTTTCTATTACCAAAGATGGGCAATGGCAGTATCACGTGGATGATCCTGATGCAGTAAAAGCGATTCCACATGGCAAGCATGTAACGGAAACTTTTACCGTGCATTCAGCTGATAATACGCCACATACCATCACGGTGACTTTGCAAGGTAGAAACGAAGCCGCAACATTTAGTGGTGATATTCGTGGCACTATTATAGATGGAAGTCATTCACAGGTCGCAGGTAACTTAGTTATCACCGATGTGGATCATGGTGAAACAGGTTTAGCGATAGAAGCACTCAATGTAGCGCCACACTCAACCAGGACTAATGCTCATGGACAAAAGGCAGGAGTCTCAACTTCCCCTTATGGTCATTTAGATATTAACCAGCATGGCCACTGGTCTTATCAAGTTGATCATACCGATCAGCTACAGACGATTCCAGAAGGCGCAACCGTTACCGAAACCTTTGTTGTCCATGCAAAAGATGGGACTTCGCAAAATATTACGATTACCCTAACCGGTACTAACGATGCACCGACAGTATCTGCTGCGGTTAATTTATCTGAGCATGCAACAGAAGATATGTCTCATACCTTTAGCAAAGCCGATTTACTGGCTCATGCGCATGATGTAGATAGTGGCGATCAGTTGCATCTTGCCAATCCTGTCGTTGATGCAACTATGGGGGCAGTGTCGGTCAATAATAATGGTGACTTGGTCTTTACGCCGGCAGCTAACTTCAATGGTGATGTCAGCGTAACTTATGATGTCGTCGATGGTCATGGCGGCT
Source organism: Vibrio sp. UCD-FRSSP16_30 (assembly GCF_001676025.1). GTDB lineage: Bacteria > Pseudomonadota > Gammaproteobacteria > Enterobacterales > Vibrionaceae > Vibrio. Next base: position 54,065 of record NZ_LZFW01000011.1, on the reverse strand, counting down.
CAGTCACAACGACCGCAACCTTTATGGTTGATGCGGTAAATGATATTGCGACGATAACTGGTGTAGATACTGGGGCGGTGATTGAAGATACTGATGTTCATGCTTCAGGAGTGTTAACCATTGCCGACGTAGACACTGGAGAGAACCACTTTAAAACAGGGAATGCTAGCGGACGCTTTGGTACATTACACCTGCATAGTAACGGGCATTGGACATATGACTTAGCCACAGGGCATCAACAGATTCAAAGCCTACATCAAGGTGAAACGGCAACGGATACTGTCACGGTTACCTCAGCAGATGGACAGACAACCCATGATGTGGTGATCACCATTACTGGTACCAACGATGCGCCAACGGTCTCTGGCGGTGTTACTTTAACCCAAAGTGTAAAAGAAGATGGTGTTGTCACTTTAGATAAAGATCAATTGCTATCCCATGCCCTTGATGTGGACAGTGGCGATCAATCTCACTTGACGGTACAAAACATAACGGCGTTACATGGTCATATAACTGTTGCTGCTAACGGTGATATTCAATACCAGCCTAATCATAATTATCATGGTTCAGAAACCTTTACCTATGATGTTATGGACAGTACTGGCGCAAAAGTTCAAACCCATGCCTTGATGACAGTTGCATCGGTCAATGACGTGCCAGTAGTGAGTCAAGCGGTGACGCTACCAAGTACAGATGAAGATCATACAACGGCCTTTGCTGTCTCTGATTTATTGAAAGGTGCAACAGATGCAGATAGTGATAAGCTTCGAGTTTTTCAAAATGATGTAACCGCAGATAACGGTCAGGTTCGTTATGATAATCAGCAACATAAATTTGTTTATACCCCAGATGCTAATTTCCATGGCACTGATACATTGCACTATAAAATAGCGGATGGGCATGGAGGTAAGGTGTCTCAAACCGCGACACTGGATGTTGTGAGTGTTAATGATGCACCAACGGTGGCATCAGCCGTTCACTTAGCAGCACGCGTTGAAGATACCCCAGTAGTACTGACTCGCCAGCAATTATTGGCGAATGCGACAGATGCAGATGGCGATCATCTTGATATTAGTGGCTTGAGTGCTGATCACGGAACCGTAACTCAATCTAGTCATGGTCACTGGAAATTTGTGCCAGAATCTGATTATCACGGGCCTGTCGTCTTTAGCTATCAAATCGATGATGGGAATGGTGGTCATGTGGATCAAACTGCCACGATGACAGTTACCCCAGAAAACGATCCTGCCAATATAGCACATCGTTTCACGGATATGGTGGATAATGCGGGTAATCCAATGACCGTAGGTAGATTAAGCATTTCGGATGCTGATGGCCCAAATGAAGAGTTATTTAAAGTTGAATCTGGTTTGCAGGGTCAATATGGTGAGCTTGAAATGTTCGCTGATGGGCAATTTAGGTACACCTTAACTCAGCCCCAGAAACCGGATGTTCAGCATATACCAGTAGGAACAAGCATTACTGATACCATCACAGTTCATTCTGTAGATGGAACAGCGTTTGATGTGGATGTGAAGATTTCAGGATCAAACCATGGGCCAGTAGTGACTCAACACCAGCCTATTGCATTAACCACGCAAGCTCACCACCAATTTGATGCGTCCGATTTTTCATTCCAAGATAACGACAATGACGCATTAGATCATATTACGATTACAACACTGCCGACCCATGGGGAATTAATGTTTGATGGTCAGGCTGTCACCACGAACCAACAAATTGATACCGCAGATATTGGTAAGTTGCAGTTTAATGCCGGTCTGCATGATGCAGGCACTGTGAGTTTTGGCTATACAGTCAGTGACGGACATGTTGATTCAGCACCATCAAGCATGACAATGGATGTCTTGGATTTCACAGCCTCAAATCCTGCATCGCCTGTTCCTGTGTCAGCAGATGAGCCGCAAATAGAGACACCTGTAGAAACGGTCACTCTAGAGTCGTTAGCCGTTCATGATGATACATCCCATACAGGTGCTCAGGCTTATTTGGCTCAATTAGGGGTTGATAGCATTGAAGTGGATACTGCAACTGTGCCAGCGCAGCATGCAGATCTAGACTTAGTACTAGGCCAATTACCGAGTGTCGTATTGGACGATCATGGTATTGTTGTTGTCGATGCTCAAGTCGATAAATCTGTAGCAGATAGCACTGATACTGATGATAAGAATCAATTAGATGAGATAGATCATCATGATGGTTCGATTATCGATATGCATGATTGGAGTGACCATCACGGCTAATAGCAATTGTAGATAAGGGTCAGAAGTTCTGACCCTTATAATACTAATCGTAGCTATTTCTGAAAGTTTAATTACTGTGATTGGTATAATATCGTTATTACCACCAATAAGAAAAAATCCCAAAGTAATGCAATTACTTTGGGATTTTCTTATTTATAGTATCTGGATGAAGATTTAAATTCTAAAAATCAGAGCAGGTTATCGCTCACCAAATGCATGACTAACGTTGGTGTAAATCGGTTTCCATAGATACTGGAATACGGTTTTCTCACCGGTGGTAATATCGCCTTCACCCGTCATACCAGGAATGATATTAAATCGGCTTGGGTCATCACCAAAATAGCCTTTGTCGAGTTCGATGATCACATCATAATAAATTTCGCCACGTTGAGTTTGGCTGGTGGTCGGAGAAATTTCGGTGACTTTACCTTTTAGTGCGCCAAAGCGACTGTAATCAAAGGCATCAACCTTAACTCGCGCGGCTTGACCAATAGAGACAAAACCGACATCTCTTGGAGACAGTTTTGCTTTAAAAGATGAGGTGCCGTCGACAGGAACAATTTCCACAACGGTGCCGCCGGGTTTAATTACTCCACCATTACGAGTGGTCGGTAAGCTTTGGACTAGCCCTTTAACGGGAGAGGTGACCAATGTGTTAGAGAGTTTGGCTTTACCAGAACGAATACGGGCATTAAGTGCTGATAATTCAGAAACAGCTTTTGCTCTATCTTTACTGATCTCAAGCTTAGCCTCTGCAAGTAGCTGTTCAATTTTACTTTGATTTGATTCAGCTTGCTTCATCAGCACCGCTTTTTTAGATTTACCTTGCTCTAAATCGCTTTCAAGGGCTGCAATTTTTTGGCGCATTTCTAATACGCGAACTTTAGAAATGTTACCTGATTTTTCGCCTTTCACTAGAATGTTCAATTCTTTTTGTGTCGAGCTAAGTTGACGGTTTTCTGCTGGAATTTGACGGCTAATACCTTTCAATTCCTCATCAATGCGCTCACTTTCTTTTTCTAGTACCACGCGTTTTTTAAGGTATAAAGATTTAGTCGCAGCCAGTTGCGCTCTTTGTTCGGCAACAACATCAGGGTAGCGTTTTTCATACAAAGAAAAATCAGGTTTTCGCTCTTCAATTAAGGCGGTCATTCTTTCAATTCGAAGGCGTAATGTGGCTTCTTTAGAATCTAATTCTTCTAAGGCTGTGGTTTGGAATGTTGGATCAAATTCAACAATGGGATCGCCAACATTGACCAATTGGCCGCGTTTTACCATGATACGTTTGAGTTTGCCCCCAAGCTCACTTTGAATGATTTGACGCTCACCCTCTGGAATGACTGCCCCTTTGGCTTTGGCAATCTCATCCACTTTAGTCAATACAGTCCAGCCAATAAATAAGATGATACAGGCGCCAATAAGCAGGCTACTTGTCGTAAGTAGGCGGCGAGTGATGCCAGATTCAATCACTTCCACTGTAGATTTGTGCATGCTTATCCCTCGCTTGCTTCAATTGTTTGGACAGTTTGTGCTGGTTGTTCTGATGCATCCGGTATCGGGCCTGCATAACCAACATTACCGCTATCAAGAACGACAACCTGATCGGATAGTTTAATCAGTTCTGCATCGTGTGAGGTAAAGATAATAGTACTTTTACCTCGATTTGCTTCTAACCATTCAATAAACAGTTGTTTGCTTCGTTTACCGGTTACCGGAGTATCGAGCAATATTAATGGATAGTGATTACACAAAAGCTTAGCTTGAGTTAGCATTCTTGCTTCGTAGTTGGAAAACGGATGGGTCAACGACTCCATTTGATTTAAATGCGTTTGTAATCCGTCAGGTAAGCTATTAATCCAGTTTAATGCGCCAAGCTCTTCTAATATGCTTTCCATCTCTTCAATAGCAACATCGTGACCATCTGCAATAAACTCTTCAATCGTCATCGGCACCATTTCAGGTTGATCAGAATAGTAACCAAACCATTGGCGAAGCAGTTGAGGATCGTATTGAGATAGATTAATGCCATTAAGCTTAATCACGCCATTTTGCGCAGGAAGTAGGCCAGAAATCACCTCTAAAAGTGTGGTTTTTCCGGATGCCATCGGCCCTGTAATTGCGATGACTTGACCAGATTCAGCTTTAAAACTGACACCAGATAGCGCCGGTTTAAGTTGGTTGGCAAAGCGTAAAGTTACAAGTTCTAGCTCTAGGCTTGGAGCAGTTTCATCTAGGTGATGGTGTTGATAAGAGAAGTCACCTTCAGCTTTATAAGTAATCGATTGATTGATCTGCTGCTTAGCTTGTCTGACTTGTTGCAGGCGTGAATAACTATTAGCCAGCATTTGCGCCGGGCTTGTGACGCGAGAAATCAACATCATAGTGGCGATTAGGCCACCAGCGGTAAGAACTTGCGTGAAAATCAGTCCAATGCCAAGCCCAATAACGGCAAGGGTAGAGAGCAAGCTAATAGCATAATAAATCGATGTATATTTCGCCTGATGATTCAGATACGAAAAACTATTTTTTGATGCTAAGACATTGGTTTTTTCAAAACGAGACATCCAATGCGGCAAAATATGACTTGAACGAAGATAGTTTAATTTACTGTTAAGTTCATACAGTAATGAAAATCGTGATGTACCAGAAACAGTCAGTTGATTGCTCATTAGTCGTTGCTGTCTTAGGCTTCGTTGAGCTAATACCCAATAAAGCACTAACGCTAAAATAGGCACGATAACTAGCCAGCCACCTAAAACGCCAATGGCAACAATAAAGATGATGACAAAAGGTAAGTCGAATAAAGCGCCACCTAGAGGGCCTTGAACCACACTTTTAAGGCTTTCTGCGGTGATAATTCGATTCATCAACGTAGAAGCGCCAGCCATTCTAGTGACGCCCAGTTGACCAAGCAGTATCTTGCGCATTACCGCTTCTGATACTTCTCGGCTAATGCGATTTGAGATAGTGGTCAGCAATTGGCTTCGCACGACTTTTAATAGCAACATCATACTAAACAGTAAGATAGCGCCAACTGCGATACCGACAACCTCGTGTCCTGCATCACCACCAATGACATGGTCATACACTGCCATGGTGATAAATGGGATTGATAAGGCAAATAGGTTGGCAATAAAACTGACTAAAAGTAGCTTAGGAATTAATGGTTTAAAATCACTTAACTTATTGGCTAACCAGTCTGTTTCCGGTCTTTCTTGTGGATGACCTTGAATTAAGATCACCACATCGTCTAATGCATACGGATTGCTTGCAGCGACAAATTCACCATCTTGAAATTCGGTATAACCTTTTAAGCCATAGTGACAAGTAGTGCATGAGTTAGGCTTAACACGTATAGCCACAAAATGGTCGATGGATTTTAGTTTTTTGTTAGCAGGATGAACGCTGTACGGGATCATTAAGCGGTCGAGTAGATTAAAAATATCCCCAGCATCTTGGATTGGGTTACTTTTCATCCACTCATTCGCAAAGTTTTGCACACCGGATTCAACATTTATGGTGGAGAGCACAGTTAACACTGAATCTGAATAGCTTTGACTCATAGTGTGTCTCCTGTCGGTAATTTTTGAACATCTTGAATTTGAATCTGCTGCGATGTCAGCTCAAGTAAAATGTCACTTTCCGTATTAATAATAAAAGTACGTCCTAGTGACTGATAGTACTTAATTACTTGACTGAGTCTTTTTAAAGAATCGATATCTAAGTCACTTTCTGGCTCATCAAGCACCACAATCGGTGTATCACGAGATAACTGTGCGACAAGAGACACTAATTTAGTGCCTCCACGACTGAGCTTAGTACCAATATTAAAGCCGACTTTTGTTTCTAAACCATCGGATAGATCGGAGATAACGCGATTGAGTCCTAGAGCATTAACCAATAAGTTCGCTTCATCTAATCGCTCGCCATCAAATCCACAAATATTATCCAGTAGCGAACCTGACACAATGTGAGGATGAATAGGCACAAAGCTCACTTTATGTCGCCATGAAAACTGGTCATTGAAGAAATGAGTGCCGTTCCAAGTTAAGTCGCCACAATCGACAGATTCCAATCCGGCAAAAACAGCAGCGGCAGTACTGCTTACATCGTTATCATCGTGACATAGAGCAATCGCTTGCCCTTTTTGCAATGACAACGAATAACTGAACTGCATATCAAAACGGGTAAACGTGACATTTTCAAAATTAAGGGTCTCTAGTTCATCAAAGTCTAATGGCCCTTGTTCTGGATGGTCGAGTTGTTGCAGAAGATCAGTAACAGATTCATTCGCAACTAAAAAAGAGCTGTAACGTAAACGAAGCCCCATTAGAGCACTCAGTGGGGCAACGGCTCTTCCTGATAGAATAGAACAAGCGGCTAGGCCACCACTGGTTAGGTCGCCTGCCAATACGCTCAGGCTACCAATAAGCACCACGGCAACGGATGTGCCCATTGCCGCTATTTGAATAAGTTCTTGAGCAATCGCGACTTTACGTTCAGATTCCGCAATAGAGAGGTATCTCTTTTCATTTAATTGGCGAAAGTAACGAAAGGTTTTTGATTCCAGAGCATGAGTTTTAACTCCATCGAAGAAAGCAAAAATAAGAATCAGGAAGTTCATTCTGCTTTGTTCAGAATAAGAGGCCACTTTTGAGTGAATGCTGGATTTTTGGGTAAATAGCCAAACAAAGGCAAAGGTAATCGCCCAAACAACAATCGGAATAAAAACCAGATCGCCGCCGACGTAGTAAATTAAACCTAAGAAAATGACGGCAAATGGAACATCAATAAGACCACTGATGAAGCCACCAGAGTAGAAATCTTTAATGAGCCCGATGCCTTTTAGGCTTTCCTGAAGAGTACCGGGTTTAAGACGCTTAATTTGCGCCGTACTGGCTATATTAAGCTGTTTGACGATCATTCTATAGGTAGAGTGCTCAGTATTGACGGCTGCCGCTCCAAGCATCCAGCTTCGAACGTATCGAAGAAAAGCATCTAAACAAATCGCAATTGCCGAACCGCCTAAAAGTAGGAATGCAGTACCATAACTTTGGTTGGGTAAAATACGGTCATAGATCTGAAGTATCACCAAGGGGATGACCAGTGATAAAAGATTTATTAGTAATGAAGACGGAAGAACGCGCAGTATCGTGGTCCGTTTGGTGACCTGACTGTTTAATACACTATTCATTGCGAATTTTTGTCCTATTTAGGCAATATTCTGGAGGCCTATATGAATTACATTTAGTAAATGTAATAGGTGATCTTATAATTTTCCATAAGCAATTGTTTTTGTGGTCATTTAGTTTGCAAATATAGCGCTTAATATGCCGTTCCTATTTAGCGCAGATTATAGCCCTATGGTATTCTTTTATGTTATGCCAAGGATGATTTAAAACGATGATGACAGCTCATGGTTTGTCCTTGAACCATTAACTTATTTTATTATTGGAAACCTCAGTGACTGCACACAAAGAATTTTTTTCAGCGTTTACTCTACTTACCCCTGAATTGTGGAATCATTTATACAAAGATATTACAGAATTTCGTCAGTTATTTAACCTGCCGATTAATTCGGGTATCAGCAGTGACAAAGAGTGTCATTTACATTCTAACTTGATGATTGAAGAGTTGACCGAACTGGCTCGTGCCACCAACAAAGAAGATCAAGCCGATGCCATTACTGATACGGTTTATGTTGCGGTGGGTCGTGCAGTACAGGTTGGTCATGTCGATCTTCAAGATACGACGATAGCCCGTCAAGTTGATGTACTGTTGAATATCGCCAAAACATTGGATATTCCTTTTGAACAATGTTGGGATGCGGTTCATGCAAGCAACATGAGTAAAGCGGCTTTAAATGAGCAGCAAGCGATAGAAACCGTTGCCGTTTATGCAGATAAAGGCGTCAGTGCTGACTATGTTTTGAAAAACGATAAATACATCGTATTTTGCAACAAAGATTCGGTGGCAAATGACGGTGTGACGATTAAAGAAGGTAAAATTCTTAAAAACAAATATTACCAAGCGGTTGATTTGAGCTTTGTCGGACAGTAAGTGATAGAGAGAAGATTCAACCCCATAGATTGGGGTTGAATTAATATTCAGGTAAGTAGCTGACTATTTTCTTAAATCGTTCAGCTTAGTGTTTAGATCCACTTCCAATTCATCCAACCATGCATAGCGCTTAGTATAAAGGCGACGCTTGGTCTTCTTCAGCGCGGACGGATCTTTACGCTCAGGGTTTGTTGGAATAGCATAACGATACTTACCCAGTGGTTTTGCACCGTATTCTTGCCACAATTCGTTGTAATCAAAAGTAATCGATTTACTTTTTGAACCCTTGTAACGCAATGCCTGATAGATATGACCTTTATTGGAAACACCAACAAAGTGAGTCACGCCAAGAGATTTACCAAACATCAGCGCCAATTCAACCATCAATGCTTTTGGTCGTAGGCCATGAAATGATCGTGTGAGTGTTTTAATCACTTGATTACGATCTTCTATCTGTTCACTTGGACCTTTCAAAGCCCCAACGTGCATAGTTGGTTCTGGAGTGGTAGATAGGTTAAAGGTGATCGAATAAATCGTTTGGTTTAAGTCATTAACCAATCGAAGACCAAGAGAGCCTTCTCGCATTTCTCCATCAAATAAAATCAACGAGAACTGATTGCCTTTAGAGTCTGGCATATCCAGTAATGGTAGTGCACCCGGACCAAAAACTTGGTTGATATCAGAGCTAAACGTATCGTTGAGCAAATTAAAATGTTGCTCGATAAGTTCCATTCGTTTTGCTACAGGAAGATCGACAAATAAATAAGGTTTTAAGGCTTTTTCTAACAAACGAGGCTTTTGTTCAACAGCACTATGAAAAACATGGTTGTTGGTAAGGGATTCTATGCGCGCAAAAGTAGAACTATATACTTTGCTTAGAACATAAAATCGAGCCATTAGCCATTTACTTTTCAAGGTTTTATCTGATGAATACTGCAACGATGCTAACTCCAATTAATAATGATGCATTCAAGCTCTTTTGCGCTAACTAAAATGAAGTCAGCTTAAAAAGAAGTGCCATTGTTTAACTGAAACTAAGCTACGAGCGTAAACGTAGTTGATTAGATAAAGAAGTTAATGGTGCTTGAGGTGCAATTAGTGGCAGTAAATGTAACAACCTAGTTGTATGATTTACAGGGGAGTTGATGAGAAGTAATGATCCGTTTTTGAATAACTGATTCGCCCAATAGCTGATTATATTGGGCGTAATATTGGCTTATTCAGCCGCAAATTGACTTTGCATGGCGTCAATAAATACTGAAATTTGTTGCTGTGGCAATGCGTTAATACCGGCGGCTGCCTTTCTACCACCTCCAGATGGAAACTGACTGCAGACTTCATCTGCGCCTTCGCGTCGGTTAAGTGGGCTGCGTACACTCACAGTGTAAGTATCTGCATTTGGATTTGATGTGATAACCGCTACCGCTTTATCAGGAGTCTGGTTTGCCAACCAATTGCCAAAGGTGCCGCTAATGCGTCTTGCCCAAGCGTGATCGGGCAGTTGATAGACTTCAACTCGAGCGCTGTTGTGAAAAGGCTTTATCTTTTTAACTTGCTGCCAGTCCTGATCAAAGCCATTTTTAAGCTGATAGAAAACACTGTCTTTATCATCTCTTAGATCAAAGGGGGATTGAGACAACATCAGGGTTTGAAACAGCGCTTTAGGATGAATATGTAAATCATCAATAGCGCTACCGTAACCGTTATAATTAATCAGCGTGCCGAGCTCAATCAGAAAGTCGATATCGACCTGCTTTAAGTCATATTTTTTCGCAAGAGCTGTACCTTGCACAATCAGGTTGTCACCAAAAGCACCGGTACATGCCCATAGATACTGAGCCTCACCAATGTAGTTGTTGATCAGTAGGCTAGTGCAAATCTCAGGTGAGGTGTCTAGACAAGTCGTGAGCTTTTCAGATTCAGGCACTGTTCCTGTTCGATGATGGTCGCAATAAAACGTGCTGATATTACGTTGTAAAAGCGTAGTGAGTGCCTGTTGGTTTTTTTCCATTGAGATATCTAATGCACAAACAGAGGCGACGTTTTCTTTGTCACACACTTGTTTTAGCAATTGAATATCACGCTTCACACCGGTAATTAACGTACTGTCTAAAGGAGTGTTTTTGCGCAACTGAATAAGCGCGCAAATGCCATCAGCGTCCCCATTAAATACATCAAAATGGATAGCAGCGTTATTAGACATAACCATTATCTCTTAAATATTGCACAACCTGTTCTGCACTTTGCTCAATGGAATATTGAGCGGTTTTTAGGTGTATTTCAGCGGCAATTGGCGCTTCATAGTCTGAGGTGATGCCTGTAAATTCTTTGATCTCCCCACTTCGGGCTTTTTTGTATAAACCCTTAGGGTCGCGTGATTCACACACTTCAATTGGCGTATCCACAAACACTTCGATGAAGTCGGCTGCTGGTAACAAAGCACGTACTTGCTCACGGTCTTGTATAAATGGAGAGATGAAGGCGGTCAGTACCAGTGTGCCTGAATCGACAAACAGTTTTGCCACTTCACCGATACGTCTAATATTTTCGATGCGGTCGTTATCAGAAAAGCCAAGATCGCGGTTTAATCCGTGACGAACATTATCACCATCAAGCAGATAACTATGAATGGCCAATTGATTGAGCTTTACTTCCACCGCATTGGCGATGGTTGATTTACCTGAGCCACTTAAACCTGTAAACCACAGTACGGCAGGTTTATGATTTTTAAGCTGTTGTCTTTGGCTGGTGGTCACAGAGGCTTGATGCCAAACAATATTTTCCGTAGTCATGGTGCGACGTTAATCCTTGTCTATTGAGATGAGAAAGTAAGCGTTAAAGGCCAAAAAAGTGTTCGATGGCTAAAATAGCGGTAAAACTATAAATAATGCTAATGGGTGCGCCAATTTTTATGAAGTCCGTTAATTTATATTGCCCAGCATTAAATACCATCAGATTGGTTTGGTATCCATAAGGGCTAATAAAGCTGGCACTTGCGCCAAACGCGACCGCCATTACAAAGGCTATTGGGTTAGCATCTAAACTGAGTGCAAGTGAATAAGCAATAGGGAAGGTCACGGCCGCAGCGGCATTATTGGTGACCAACTCTGTCAATAATAAGGTTGAGACAAACACAATCACCAGCGCCAAATGAGGGCTGAGCGTGAGATCATTCTGGTTTAATAAAACGTCTAAATATTGAAATAAGCCACTGTTTTGTATTGCAAAAGACATCACGATGGCTGAGGTGATAATAAGCCAAATATGATACGGAAAACGTTGCGTCACATCATTTAATGTCAGAACGCCAAAGCACAACAGTGCGCCAAACAGCAATAGCATGGCTTTGAAAAGAGAGACGATACCGATTGATGCACAAAGTAGGGCAATAACAAAACTACACAAGGTGGCTTTTTCACCAATGCCTTGCAGCTTATTATCGACTTCAATATCACTGAGCAAAATAAAGTGTTTTTCAAAGCTAGGCGCAAGGGCAGGTGGTTTACCCGCAGTAAGAACCAAAAAGTCCCCAGCTTTAAGTTTAACTTCACCGAGCTTTCCTGAAAGGCGCACGCCATTACGCTTGATTGCGACAACACCTGCGTTAAATTGTTGGCGAAAATTGCACTCTTTTAAAGAGCGATTCACTAGGTTGCTTTGCGGTAATAATATCGCTTCTACAAAGCTTTTGGATGCTAAGCCTTCTTTTTCTGCAAAGATCTCAAGACCATTATAATGGGTTAATTGTGAGACTTTAGATACGTCCCCATTAAAAAACAGTCTATCGTTCGCTTCTAGTACTTGCGTGGGACAAACAGGACTAATAATTTGTCCGTTTCTTTCCATTTCAATAAGAAATAGAGACTCCATATGGCGCAGGCCATTATGATTTATATCTTTGCCGATGAGAGTGGAACCTGCTGAGACACTTGCTTCAATAAAGTAGCTATCCTCAACGGCGGTATTGGTTTCGTTAGAAGGCAGAAAACGAACCAGTAATGTTAATACTAAACCGCACGCGACGACGACACACAAGCCCACCGCAGTAAAGTCAAAAAAGGATAATGGTGGCAGGTCGGTATCAAGTAATAAACTGTTGACGATTAAGTTGGTCGATGTGCCAATTAAGGTCAGAGTACCACCTAATATTGCCGCGTAGGATAGCGGTAATAGCAGTTTGGTTGCGCTGTGATGAGGGTTATTGCGTATTGGCGATAATAGGCTTGATACCACTGCGGTATTGTTCAAAAAAGCAGAAAATACCACAGTGAAGCCAAACAGACGCGCGAATGTTTCCCCATAACTTGGGCGAATAACAAACTGCGCCATAATTCGTAGAACGCGAGTTTTTTCAAGAGCGATAGAGCATAGCATCAACAAAATAAGAGTCAGTAACCCTTGATTGGAGCCAGCATTAATGACCTGTTCGTTAGAGACAAGATTTAACGAAAATAGAGTCAGTAACGCCAGCCCAAACACCCTTGCTGGGTGCTTCTGAAAGCGGATTAAAGCGACGATAGTGGTGACAAATACCAATAAAACTACGCCACTTTGTATGCTCTCGCTCATGGTTTAACCCTTGCTCAGTAGATCTTTAGCATCCCAATGTGGGAAATGCTTACGAACTAGCTGATTAAGCTCAACTTCAAACTCAGAGTAAGAGTGTTCAAGCTGCTGATTTTCTAATGCGCCTTGAATCATTCCCGCGCCTACTGTGGCATTAGTCAATCTATCAATGATGATAAATGCGCCGGTAACACGGTTGTCTTCATAAGAGTCAAATATGACTTTTTCATTTAAGGTTAGATGACACTGACCAATCTCATTTAAGTGCAGTTGGCTCGCATCCAGCTTTTGCATGGTGTTCACATCAACTCGGTGAGCAATTTTCGACACTTGCCCTGTCACTGTCTTAGTACCAACTTTAATTAGGTACTCACGATTTATTTGTAATGAATCTTCATTCATCCACACAATGTTAGCGTCTAATGAGTTGCTATGATGAGGCTGCTGATCAGGACGTACTAATACATCGCCACGGCTAATATCGACTTCATCTTCTAAAGTCAGAGTCACCGCTTGGCCTGCATAAGAGGATGTGAGGTCGCCATCAAAAGTGACAATTGATTTCACTTTACTTTCTTTACCAGAAGGCAATACCTGAATACGGTCGCCTACACGGATTTCGCCCGAGACTACCGTGCCACAAAAACCGCGAAAATCTAGGTTTGGACGGTTAACGTATTGTACTGGGAAGCGAAACTCTGCATCTGTTTTGCTTTTTTGTGTTTGCGCTGAGTTAAGCAAACGCATTAGCGTTGAACCTGGGTACCAAGTCATGTTCTTGCTTGGGTAAACTACGTTATCGCCGTGTAGCGCGGAAACTGGAACAAACTGAATGCTGTCAAAATTAAGATCGCTGGCAAACTCACGATACTCTTTTTTGATGTCTTGATAGCGCTGTTGACTGTAGTCCACAGTATCCATCTTATTGACGGCAATGATGGCGTGCTTAATGCCAAGTAAAGAACAGATAAAAGAGTGACGTCGAGTTTGCGTTTGTACGCCATGACGCGCATCAATCAAGATAATCGCCAGATCGGACGTTGAAGCGCCAGTTGCCATGTTACGCGTGTATTGCTCATGCCCCGGAGTATCAGCAATAATGAATTTACGTTGGTCTGTGGTGAAGTAGCGGTACGCCACATCAATGGTAATGCCTTGCTCACGCTCCGATTGCAAACCATCAACTAATAGCGCCAAATCAAATTCTTGATCGGTGGTGTTGTACTTTTTAGAGTCTTTTTGAATGGCTGATAGCTGGTCTTCAAAGATCAGTTGATTATCATAAAGTAAACGACCAATTAAAGTTGATTTACCATCATCCACACTGCCACAGGTAATGAAGCGCAACAGATCTTTATTTTCATGTTGTTTTAGATACGCTTCCACATCATATGAAAGTAGGTCAGAAATAGTGTTCATTGGTGATCCTTGTTAATTTTTCCGTTATTGCTTTGGTCTAATGCTTTCTATTTAAAGCGTTTTTGCTTATAAGCGCTTTTACTAACAGAGCTAGAAATACCCTTCCATTTTCTTCTTCTCCATTGAGCCTGACGAGTCATTATCAATCACGCGTCCTTGTCTCTCAGAGGTGGAAGTCAATAACATTTCTTGGATGATTTCTGGAAGTGTTTCAGCTTTAGATTCAATAGCACCAGTGAGCGGATAACAGCCAAGGGTACGAAAGCGAACTTTCTTCATTTGCGGAGTTTCGCCAGGTTCTAGCGGCATACGTTCATCATCGACCATGATTAAAGTGCCATCACGCTCAACAACAGGGCGTTCTTTAGCAAAGTACAGTGGCACCATGTCGATGTTTTCTAGATAGATGTATTGCCAGATATCAAGCTCAGTCCAGTTTGATAGAGGGAACACGCGAATGCTTTCGCCTTTATCAACACGAGCGTTATACACTTGCCATAATTCTGGGCGTTGGTTTTTTGGATCCCAGCGGTGATTCTGATCTCTAAATGAGTACACGCGTTCTTTAGCGCGAGATTTCTCTTCATCACGGCGAGCACCGCCAAAAGCGGCATCAAAACCATGTTCGTTAAGTGCTTGTTTTAGCCCTTCGGTCTTCATGATATCGGTGTGTTTAGCACTGCCGTGAGTGAAAGGACTAATGTCCATATCTAGGCCACGCTGATTTTTGTGTACGATAAGATCAAGTTCGTATTTTTCCGCGAGTTCATCACGAAACTCAATCATCTGTTTAAATTTCCAATTGGTATCGACATGCAGAAGAGGAAATGGCACTCGAGCGGGATAAAAAGCTTTTCTCGCAAGGTGAAGTAAAACGGAAGAATCTTTACCAATAGAGTAAAGCATTACTGGGTTTTCAAACTCAGCAGTCACTTCGCGGATAATCTGAATTGATTCAGCTTCAAGTGCTTTTAAGTGGGTAAGTCGAGCGGTATCCATAATCGATGTCAGTCCCTGTTATTTCGGTGTATTAGAAAGCTAACAACAATCGAAACATTTGGCTCATAATCAAACAATCTAAGATAGGCGGCTAAGTACTAAGGAAAAGCGCTCTGTACATTACTTGCAATAAAGTCGTTATAAATCAACTAATTGATTAGAGTAAGGCCGGTCATTCAGAACGGTTAGATAGGTGTTAACTGCAAAGCATAAATAGATCATACTTATAACTAAAAGTGATATAAGTCATTTTTGGTATATTAAGTGACTATATAAGAAACAAACAATGACTTTGGCGTACGTGGCTAAAAGCACAGCATGAGTATTGGCTTCTCGTCTATTCGCGTTGTGTGCAGTTGGTTTTGAAATTAGCTATGAATGACGGTCAAAATTGATGAGAAGTTGATGCGTAAGTTATTGAGGAAGATATTGAGTAAGTTGCTGAGAATACGCTTAGATCTAAACCTTAAACGACTCTCAGCATGCTTGATAGTTTGTGCTTAATGAGCGGAAAGAACAACGGGATGTTGGTGAGTTGGATGAGACAATATCTGAGTCGACCAGCAGTACACATCCTTAATCGTTTCTGAGGTGAGTACCTCCCACGGCGTCCCATCGGCAACTATGTTGCCTTTATTTAATACGACAACTCTATCTGCGTATTGCGCGGCAAGGTTGAGATCGTGCAAAACGGCAACCACACAAGCGCCTTGCTCTGCTTGCTCTTTTGCCAAATTTAAGGTGTTGTGCTGGTGGCTTAAATCTAATGCCGACGTGGGTTCATCGAGAAATAAAACCTTATTATTCTGAGCAGAGCTGCTTTGACTTGAATTGCTTTGAGACGAACTAATTTGCGTTAGCACCCGTGCAAAGTGTACTCGCTGTTTTTCGCCGCCCGATAAGCTTGGGTAGAGCCTGTCGGCAAGGTGCAAGACGCCCGTTTGCTGCATTCTTTTTTTTGCAATCAAGGCAATTTGCTTTTGCCCGCCCGGTAGAGTGAGTCCGCCCAGTTCCACTACCTCTTGAGCGGTGAAGTTAAACGTTAATGAGCTAGATTGAGGTAAAATACCAAACTGTTTCGCCAGTGTTTTCTTATCCCAATCACCCATCGATTTACCAAATAATAAATGACTTCCAGTGTAAGGAACTTCATTAGTTAGGGTTTTGAGTAAGGTACTTTTTCCGGTGCCGTTAGGACCCAATAATACGGTAAATTCATGCGAGTTAAACTCAATGTTAACCTTATCTAAAATTAACTTCTTACCGATATTCACTGAGATATCAGTGCATTTAACAACAGGTACACCCATTAAATTCGTCCTTTTTGTGAAACTAACAACCAGATAAAGAAAGGCGCGCCAAGTACGGCAGTAATAATGCCAACCGGGATCTCAAGCGGTGCGACTAAAATGCGCGATAACATATCGGAAATGAGCAGTAACAGCGCGCCAAGGACAGTCGCAAGAGGAATCAGCACTTTATGATTTGGCCCTGCAATCATTCGTCCAAGGTGAGGGACAATAAGACCAATAAAGCCAATCATCCCAGCCAGTGACACGGTCACGCCAACCCCTGCGGCGGTGAGCAAAATGAGCCTGCGTTTTAGCTGTTGAACATCAATACCTAAATGACTAGCTTCGGCTTCACCCAATAGCAATGCATTAAGATTTTCAGCGTCACGATAAAATAAAAAGCTTAAAATGAGTAAAATGATTGAGCCAAAGATGACGCTGGAGAAATTAGCGCCAGCCAGTGAGCCCATAGTCCAAAGAGACAGATCTCTTAACGCTTGATCGTCTGCGTAATAGTTTAATAATCCCAACATAGCCCCTGATAAAGCGCCAATAGCTACTCCTGCTAATAGCATCATCGTTACAGAAGTACCATTAGGTGATGTCCCAAGTTGATAAACTAATAGGGTAGTAATTGCACCGCCTAAGAAGGAGAACATCGGCACTGTGCCAAACATGAGTAGTTGCGGGTAGGTCTGAGCAAGAGAGCCAAAAACAACAATAGCTAATGCCGCGCCAAGAGCCGCTCCTGCGGAGACGCCAATGATGCCAGGATCGGCTAAAGGATTACGAAATAATCCCTGCATTACCGCGCCACAGATAGCTAGAATGCCTCCGATAGCAATCGCAAGTAAGGTTCTTGGCAGACGCACTTGCTGCACTATCATATTAATGTGGGCAGGTAAGGCACTATCTTGCAGCCCAAGCCAATTTACATTAGGAACTAACGCTCTCATGCTTTGGGTAAAGCTGATATCCATTGGGCCAACGCTAATGGATAAAATACTGGCGATATAAACCGTGACTAGGGTAATGCCCAGTAAAGCCGGAGTTGATAGTTTAAAGGAGGGCGCGAAATTCATTATTTTTTACGCTCAAAAGTTTGGTAAAGGCTATGACTGAGTTCAATGCTTTCGATACCAAACCCTCCAATGATCGCAGTGCCGGGTACCGGAATAATATGCTGATTGGTCGCGGCTGGTGTTGCGGCTAATAAAGGAAATTTTTCGATAATGCCTTGCTGTCCACCTAAAGAATCCCAGCTACGTTGAGGGATTAATATATATTGTGGTTGGATGCTGACAATGGCTTCAAATGACATTGATTTATATGAGCTAAAATCACTATGTGTTGGGTTGATGCCTCCCGCTAATTGAATGATTTTGTCTATGGTGGTTTGAGAACCGGCAACGGTAGCAGGGCGACCTTCACTTAACATGGCAAAAATAACTTTAGGCTGTTGCTGTGAGGGTAATTGGCTTAACGATTCAATTTGAGTATGCAGTTCTTTTTTCAGCTCAACAGCTTGCGGTTCTTTACCCGTTATTTGTGCAATAACATCAATACGCGCATCAAGATCTTGCTCACTGTCTCCCGATGGCACAGTAATGACTTTAATCCCTGCCGATTTAAGTAGATTTAGCGTAGATTCTGGCCCCATTTCATGCGAACCAATCAGGTGGGTTGGGTTTTGCGCCATTAATCCTTCAGCTGATAACTGACGATGATAGCCAACTTGCGGCAGTTGCTTGCTTTCATCGAAGTGTTTGCTAGTTACATCAATAGCCACCAGTTGGTCTTTAGCATCCAATGCATACAGAAGCTCAGTAATGGATGAGCCAACACTAATGATTCTATTGGGTTCATCTGTTTGGTTAGCTAGGGCAACCGAATTGGTAAAATACAGGGTAATTAATAATAGAATCTGTCTCATTATTTGCTCTCTTCCATGACAATATTGGTTGCGTTGATCTCATTGGTTTGTAGCCAAGCTAAAACTTTTAGCATGGATTCCACATCGGCTGATTTGTCCGGCGATAGGATTAAATCGTGTTCTGGTGAAGTGGTCACTTTGCTTAGTAAAGCGTGTGTAAAAGCGCTCCAATCAGCAAAGCTTTCACCATCGATTGCCCATTTAGGTTCTGTGGTCATTATATTGACGGTTATCACCGCTTTATCTTGAGCATTGAGAACTTGCCCGTCGTCGGTTTGAGGAATGGCTACATCCATGGTTTTAATGGTGATGTTGGCGGTTAACAATAAAAAGACCATTACGATGAAAATAATATCCAGTAACGGCGTTAAATCGGGCTTAAATTCTTCATCAAACAGCGAAGATTGTGACTTGATCATGCCATGACCTCTTCGCATGATTTTGAGTTCTCAGGGCACTCAATGGATATCCCTTCTATATGCAAGTTACTGTGATTTAAGGTGTACTCTATGGTTGCCAGTGTTTTTTCAATCCACATACTCAATAATTGAGCGCCGGTAATTGCCGGGAGCGCGATAAGTAAGCCTACAGCGGTTGTTGACATCGCAAGCCCAAGCCCATCGGCTAACACTGACGGAGAGATTGAACCAGAGGTGAGTGCCAGTCCTTTAAACATGTCAATAAGCCCTAAAACCGTGCCCAATAAACCAATTAAAGGGCTGATGACACCAATAATAGAAAGGGTGCGAATCCCTGATTTATACTGCTGCCTCTTTTTAAATAGCCAAATACTGACCGCTTCTTCACGCAGATCTTTAGTAAAACTGCGGTGCCCCAGCAACATTCTCATCGCTTGGAAGATAATGGCCTTGCCCTGTAGGTCGCTTTCAATAAATTGTTCAACTTGAGCTGAGTTTGAAAAATTGATTCGGTGAACCTTAGATAATATCTGGGTCGTGTGTGTTTGCCCGTTAAGCAACATATAAAAGGTGCGTTCTAAGATGAGCATCAGTGTTAGCGCCGACAAAACGGTCAGTGGAATGGTCATCATTCCTAGCTGACTGTGCAGAGTAATTAAGGTGTTCATAGTGTGCTCGTTAGCGTTTAGTTAAGTTTAAAATTAATGGGAACTTGCACGCGGTAGGCAATGCGCTGTCCTTGTTCGTCTCGGCGTTCAAATTGCCATTGTGTGACCGCATTGATTGCCGCCTCATCTAAAAGTTCATGTCCCGAAGATTGAATAACATCTTGTTGAATTTGCTGACCTTCTTTGTCTATCCATACTTCGATTAAGGTACTGCCTTGCCAGCCACGTTTTTGTGCCAATCTTGGATAACGAACTGGGGTTGGCTTTGCTGAAAATGTCGGTTTGTTGACCATTTTCGGCATGCTATTTGACGTGTTCAAAGCCGTATTGGTTTCCACTTGTTCTATTTTTTTTACCTTTTTTAACTCTGCTGGCTCTATCTCTGTTGTTGGTATCTCTGGCTCATCGAGAGGGACTTTGGGTTCTGGTATAGGTTTGTCGAGCTGTACTTTTTGCTGTTTGGGCGCTGTCTGTTTTGCCTTTTTTGACTGGCTAGTGTTTAGCTTCTCAATAGGCTTCTTTTTAACCGCCCTTGTCTTAACCGCATTTGTTTTAACTGCTTTGGTTTTAGTCAGCTTTGCCTGCGTCTTGCTTGCTTCCGGTGCTCTATTTAGTTGTGATTGTGTGTCTTTAGACTTGAGAGTCTCAGGCGGTCGTTCTTGTTTAGGTTGAGCGACAGAAACGAGCTGAATGCTGACGGCTTGCCCGTGATGGGTGTCAGCCAGCGTTATCTCAGGCTTAGGAGATACGAAAGATAGCGCAATGCCATGAATTAAAAGAGAAATAGCACCAGCTATCAGGTATCTAAACTTTTTCACTGATGTCATTTTTGTATAGGTATTAGAGTGCAATAAATCGAATTATGCTGAAAATACAAATCAGATCAATAATCATTTGTATTTAGATTTAAGATCGAGATCTTGATCGCAAAGTTAAGTAGATGGGATTTATTCTCATTATCGTTTGTGCAACTGTTTGCGGAAATTCGATATCCAAACTACGGAAAAGACATCAACCCATGAATCTTGAGTTGAATAACTTAGACATAACAGGAAAGCATACACCCGATCCATTGCGCTTCTCTTTTGCAAAGAAAAAGGGGCCTCACGCTGGTGGTATGGCAAAGCCTGTGCCAGCCAATCTTGTGCAGGCGACATTAAGTCATGCTATGTCAGAGACAGGGGAAAAAGGTGCGCGCTGCTTGTATATACACATTCCTTTTTGCCGTGTGCGCTGTACCTATTGCAACTTCTTTCAATACGCTTCTAGTACCAAACTGATTGATCAGTATTTTGAGGCGCTAAAAAAAGAGCTTATCTGGAAAGCAAGTATGCCTTGGAGTCAGGCTTTTCCATTTCAAGCTGTGTATATCGGAGGGGGAACGCCAACCGATTTAAGTGCTGAACAAATTAAACAATTAGCGCAGATGATCAGACGCTACTTTCCCCTTACTCCAGATTGTGAAATGACCCTTGAGGGGCGGATTAATCGATTTGATGATCATAAATTTGAATCGGCTCTTGAGGGGGGCATCAACCGCTTTTCTTTTGGTGTGCAAAGTTTTGATACTAAGGTGCGCCGCAGTGCTAAGCGCCTTAATGATGGTGATGAAGTGCTAGAGCGTCTACAGCATTTTGTCAGTTATGACAGTGCACCCATTGTGATTGATCTTCTGTATGGTCTGCCACATCAAACCCTTTCTAATTGGGCTAAAGATTTAGACATTTACTTAGAAAGTGGCGCTCATGGCGTGGATCTTTATCAGCTGATCGAAATGCAAAACCTACCTATGGGCCGATTGGTTGAACAAGGGAAACTGCCTGAGCCTGCAAATACTCAAATGAAAGCCACCATGTACCAAATGGGTGTGGAGTTTATGGCTAAAAATCACCAAAGACGCCTAAGTGTGAATCACTGGAGCTCAGATAACCGTGAACGTTCTATTTACAACAGTTTAGCCAAAACCTCAGCTCAGGTTATGCCTTTGGGCGCAGGTGCTGGCGGCAATGTGAATGGTATTAGCACCATGCAATATAGAGATATGGATCAATATATTGAAGCCGGTCAAAGCTCTTTGTTTGCCTCTGCCATGGCTTTTTCTAGTGCGCCTAATGCTCATCTAGTCAATACCATTAAAGCGGCATTTGATCGCGGAGTATTGAGTAACCAATCTCTACCAAATGGTCTATTTGAGCGTTTAAATCCACTTTTTGAAGCGTGGAATAAAAATGGCTTAGCTGAGCTTAATCACGGTTATTTATCTCTGACTTTGGCCGGTCAATTTTGGTCGGTAACGCTGGCACAAAATCTGATTCAAGTGATTTCAAATAATCAATTAAATCCACATAACAATAAAACAACAGAAACAGCATAATTTTTAGTAAGGGATAGGTATGTATACCAAATTAACAAAACAGCAGGTTTTAGAAGCGGTCGCCACTATGATGGAAAAGGACGATTCAGTCCCTGTTTCTGAAATGTCAGCCACATTGAATTTAACCGAAGGTGAAGTTACGTTTGTGCTGCCTTCTACTATGTTAACGCCATTAGCCAGTGAGCACGCGCAAGCTATTTTAGAGGCTCTGCCTAGCTGGGGAAAGGTGACGACTATTGTGCATTCATTCGGGTCAATTTTTGAATATAAAGCCCCGTTTCCTAAAGGAAAAGTTGCGCATGGTTATTACAACTTGATGGGGCGTGAAGGGGAACTTCATGGACATTTAAAGTTGGATTTAGTAAAGCACGTTGCGATTGTATCTAAACCTTTTCATAAAATGGAAAGTCACTTCATTGGTTTTTATGATGAACAGGGTGAGTGTGTGTTTAAGGTTTACTTAGGGCGCAATCAAAAGCGTCAGTTATTTCCTGAACAACTTGAGAAACTGCAGCAGCTTAAAAAGGAATTTGCATAATGACTGCCGAAACTATCAATACAGAAAGCCAAAGCTTGAAAAATAAAAGTTCGAAAAATCAAAGCTCACAAAACCAAAGCAAGGACAGCTTGAACACACAAAGCCGAGCGCAAATTAAGCAGCAACGACTGCAAGGGCGCTTAGGGCCTGAAGTTCAAGAGTTTCGTGATGCTTGCCAAAGCTTACAACTGGCAACCATTACCAAGCAAGGATTACCGCATGTGAGTTATACCCCATTTGCATTCGATAAAGCGGGTTATTACATCTTGGTCAGTGATCTAGCCGCTCACGGTCAAAACCTTAAATTTAATCACAATGTTTCGATCATGATGGTTGAAGATGAAGGCGCTGCAAATAATGTTCATGCTCGCAAGCGTTTAACCTTTGATACCAAAGCTGAGCATATTGATAAGGCATCCGTTCAAGGGCAAGAAGGCGTTTTGGCATTAGTTAAACGCTTTGGTGAAATGGCGCAAAACCTTGCGCAGCTTGCAGATTTTAATCTTTATAAGCTGACGCCTAGCAATGGACGTTATGTGAAAGGATTTGGACAGGCCTTTAATGTTACAGGCAACGATTTAGTGGATTTTCTACATCTTAGTGAAGGACATGTGCAAAAAGAGAAACAGCACATTTCTGAACAAAGCTAATCATTAGCTCTCACTATTGAGAGCATCATTAACCTTTTTCGCTTTACTAACTGATTGCTAAAAATCAGTTGGTAGGCCAAGTGCAACTTTTATAAATGGATTTTGGTTTTATCATGTACAAAAAAACGACCCTAGCAATTGCAATAAGCACTGTTTTCGCTTCCCCGATGGTGCTTGCACAAGAGACCTTTACCTTTGATGAGGTAGTGGTATCAGCAACGCGAACTGAACAAAATAAAAGTGATGTGTCATCATCTGTGGCGACGGTTAGTCGAGACGATCTCGATGCGCAGATGAACAACAATTTAAAAGATACCTTAAAATACACGCCGGGTGTGCAAGCACAAGGTAGTGGTCGATTTGGTGTGTCGGGATTTAATATCCGAGGTATGGAAGACAGCCGAGTTAAGTTAATGGTGGATGGCGTTCAGCAGCCTGTCCCTTATAACCCGGGCTCTACTCAGCAACGTAAATATCCGAATTCTATTGAAACCGATACCCTAGCAGGCATTGAGGTCAACAAAGGCCCGTCGTCCAGTTTGTATGGTTCAGATGCCTTGGGCGGTGTGGTGTTAATGCGCACTAAAAACCCCGATGATGTTCTGCTAACGGATGGTGACGAACATCGTTTCGGTATCAAATCGGCTTATTCTTCAGTCAATAGCGAATTTAAAAATACCGCAACTTGGGCAATGCGTCAGGGCAAATGGGAAACCATTGCAATGTTTACCTATGCCGATGGACAAGAGTATCAAACCCATGGTGATGGCGCTGACATTAACGGTGAAGACCGAGGCGCGGCTAACCCAGCTGAGTCTCAGGTATACAATGGTTTGGTTAAGGCTTATTACCAAGCGAATGACCATCATCGTTTTGGTTTAACGTTTGAGTACTTTGATCGCAGCTTTGATGAAACCGTACTTTCACAAGAGGGCTGGGAGTTAATGCCAGGTTTTGTCTATTCTGATGTGTCGGTTAAAGATGCCAATAACAGAATGCGTGTCGGCCTAGAGCATGAGTGGGCAATGAACTCAGTGGTTGCCGATGAGCTAAAATGGACGGTCTCTTATCAGCAAACAGAATCTGAGTCAGACAACTACGATACGACAAACTGGTTCCCTATCATTCAAGACCGAGTGCGTAATCGAGAGAGAATTGCTCAAGATGATTCTATTCAGATAGATATGCAATTTAACAAAGTGATTGTGGCAGATTCTCATTATCACGAGTTAACTTACGGTGCGAGCTTCTTACACAATGATTTCTCTCTAGAGAATAACGATCATATTTTAGGTGGTACGCCAGTATCGTCGCCCGGCAGTACCGGTTTACCTGATGCTACTGTGCAGCAATGGGGCATTTTTCTGCAAGACCAAGCCTTCTTAATGAACGAGAAGCTAGTGTTGTCAGCCGGTGTTCGCTATGACTCATTTAGCACCGATCCAGAGCCAAATGATGGTTATACTACTACGCATCAATCGAATAAAGATGATGCATTTACCGGTCGTTTAGGGGCGGTTTATCATGTGGATGAAGCCTTTAGTCCTTATGTGCAAGTGAGCCAAGGCTTTAAAGCACCCACTGTATATGACCTTTATTACTTCTATGATAACGGCGCTATTTTCTATGGTAACCCTGATTTAGAAGCAGAAAAGAGCTTATCTTATGAGCTAGGCTTTAGAGGCAAAGGCAGCATTTATCAATATGAAGTCAGCGCTTTCTATAACCAATACGACGACTTTATCACGACTGAAAAAGTCGGAACCGATCCAACAACAAGCCGCGATATTTATACTTCAGTCAACATTGATGAAGCGCTTATCTATGGTGCAGAAGCTGCGGGTACTGTTCTTGGTCCAATGGGAACATACACCAAATTAAGCATTGCTTATGCTTATGGTGAAGATGTAAAAACAGGTCGTGAACTGGACTCTGTTGCCCCTTTAACGGGTGTGATTGGGCTTGGTTATGACAACAATAACCGTACTTGGGGGGCGTTAGTTAACTACACTATGGTTGCCAGCAAAGATCAGTGGACAGAAGTGGATAACATTGAAGCGCCATCTTATGCTCTATTAGATGTGACCGCTTATTATCGCCCTGTGGATGACTTAACGCTTCGTGCCGGTTTATTTAACGCCTTGGACGAGAAGTATTGGTTGTATGACGATCTCAGCGGTAGCACAGATAAAACAGATTTTGATACTCAAGCCGGACGTAACTGGGGAGTGAGCTTAGAATACTTGTTCTAAACTGAGTGACATCAGCCTAGCGGGTTAAACTGCAAACTCTAGCCACTTTACAAAAGGTTTTGTAGAGTGGCTTTGTGATTTGTAAAACACAAGACAAGCAACCATTAGAAAGGACTTTGTGTGTCAAAACAAAACGTTGGCGTGATGCCGACACTGAATAAAACATGGTTATATCAACAGGCGAAAAAGCATAAAAAGATGCTGATATACGCCAATATTGTTGCCTTCTTTGCCACGCTGATCAGCGTGCCAATTCCTCTTTTACTGCCTTTAATGGTTGATGAAGTGTTACTCAATAAACCCGCGCAAGGTTTAGCATTTCTCAATCAATTATTACCGCAAAGTCTACAAAAACCGGCAGGGTACATAGTTACTGTGCTGTTATTGATTGTGATGATGAGAATAGCCAGTCAGGCTTTGAATATCTTGCAAACCAGACAGTTCACCTTGGTTTCAAAAAAACTCACTTGCCAATTGCGTCAATGGATACTTGATAAGCTTGGCCGAGTCTCCATGCAGCAGTATGAAGAGAAGGGCAGTGGTGGCCTCACTTCTCATTTAGTCACTGATATTGAGACTATTGATAAATTTATTGGCTCTACGCTCAGCCGTTTTGTGATTAGTGTGTTGACCGTTATTGGTACTGGCGGGATTTTATTATGGCTTAATTGGCAGTTGGGCTTATTTATTATCTTAATGAATCCTGTGGTTATTTTTCTATCTCGCAAGCTTGGACAAAGAGTTAAGCATCTAAAAAAGAAAGAGAACCAAGCGTTTGAGCGTTTTCAGCAGCGATTGGTTGAAACCCTAGATGGCATTTATCAACTTCGCGCAGCCAACCGTGAATATGAATATTTAGATAGGCTTAAACAAGATGCCGATGCCATTCGTGTTGATGCAGACAAATACGCTTGGCAGTCTGACGCGGCCAATCGTTTGTCATTTCTGATGTTCTTAATTGGCTTTGAAATTTTCCGCGCCGCGGCCATGTTAATGGTGCTATTTAGCGATTTAACCATAGGCCAGATCTTTGCGGTGTTTGGTTATCTTTGGTTTATGTTATCTCCAGTGCAAGAGTTATTGAGCATTCAATACTCTTGGTACAGCGCATCGGCGGCAATGAAAAGACTGAATACCATTTTAGAGATGCCCGAGGAATATCGCCCGGTTGCGAGTGTCAATCCCTTTAGTAAAGGTGAGCCCATTGAGGTCGAATTTAATAATGTGAGTTTTTCTTATGATTCGGATAGAAATGTACTAGAGAACTTTTCTTTAACAATACCTAAAGGAAAAAGAGTGGCGCTTGTTGGTGCATCTGGCGGCGGAAAATCGACGTTAATTCAGCTTCTTCTCGGTATTTATCAAAAAGACAGCGGCGATATTTTTATCAATGGGCATAGCATTGAAACCGTCAGCTATGAGGCGCTTCGTAAAGAGCTTGCGGTTGTGCTACAGCAACCGATGATTTTTAATGATACGTTGCGTCAAAACCTGACGTTAGGTCAGCATTATGATGATGAAAAACTGTGGAACGCACTAGAAGTGGCTCAGTTAAATGGTCTTAGGGACACGCTTCCTGATGGTCTAGATTCTCATGTTGGTCGTCAAGGTGTGCGTTTATCGGGTGGGCAACGTCAAAGACTGGCGATTGCCAGAATGGTATTAAGTGATCCTGAATTAGTTATTTTAGATGAAGCGACTTCAGCTCTTGATACTTCTACCGAAGCCAATTTACACGGTGCATTAAATCGCTTTTTGAAAAATCGCACGACATTGATTGTGGCTCATCGATTATCTGCGGTAAAACAGGCCGATCTTATTTATGTTTTAGAGGATGGTAAGGTGATCCAGTTTGGAACTCACTTGGATCTTATTCAAGCAGATGGCTTATATCAAACGCTCTATGGCAATCTACAAGCAGGATGATTGGCATTATTTGATTAGAATTTACACAATCCCTGTCTAGATGCTAGCAAAAGTAAAAGCCGATATCAGATGTAATGACTTACATTGATATCGGCTTTTGTGTAAATGGGGTTTAGAGTTAGAGGCTAGGGTGAAACGGGCATATCTTTAAGCATTGAATCCACATAGGATTTGATTTTTTGCTTATTCTTTTCAGGATCATGTTTCGGATCGGCGCCACCTTGCGCTAAAGAGTGCCATTTAAGCTCAAGTAATGGGTAGGTGTACATGGCGATAACGATGCTGCCTTTTTCATCGCTGTTATTAAAATCTGATGCTGGAATACCGGTAGAGAGCTGGATTTTGTCAAACAACTGGTCGTCATTAAGTGCAGACTCTAAAGCAACGCCATAACCAATGACAAAGTCAGGCTGTTGTTGCAGTGGTACTCTTATATAGCCTTTTTCGGCAAGACTTTGGCTGATGGCATCATTAAATACATGTCGAATATTGCCCTCATTCATCTCCTCTGCAACATAAGCCTTCCCTGATCTTGGGTGCCATGCATAGGTTTTAGTTCCAGGCCCAATGAATCGATAATCACCGCTAGTCACAATACCAATGGCAAAATTATTAGCCGGTGGTGGGGTTGTTGTACAAGCCGATAAAACAACAGCGAACGCTACAGCAAAAAGCCACTTCATGAGCACCTCAGAATAATAAAGAAAGAGTTGTAGAATATCGGTTTACCAACAATACTCAACAAGTAGAATATATGAGTGGACAACGGAAAGTCCAGTTAAAGCTTTGGCTTAATGTCACTGTATACACAAGAATAGGATGCTGTGTGTTTATTTCCCTTCGTAATTTTTCTTTAATCGCGGTTACAACCTTAGTGAGCCCTGTGCTACTGGCGGTACAACCTTTATTTGAAACACCTGCTGATGCCGAGCCTACGTTTGTTGATAAAGCATTTGATTTGGTTGGAGCAGATGGCGAGTTTGATCCCGATAAAGGGGTTGATATGAGCTATATTCCCTCGGTCTTTTATAACCCTGAACAAGAGTTTGGCGGGGGAATACTCGTGCTTGGGTTATACAAAACAGATTCGGCACTGGATGTGAATCAGCCGTCATCGTTTGTTATTAATGCCTATGTCTCAACCAACTTATCGATGGGCGTGGTTTTTGATAATACGACGTTTCTCAATTCAGGCGAAAATCGCTTTGTCCTAGAATCAGAGATTCATGATGAACCTGTGGTCTATTACGGCAGTGGTTACGAATCCACCAGTAATGACAATAACAAAGTCTTATATACCGAAACCCTCCTAACAATAACGCCTAAATGGTATCAGCAGGTGGCTGAAAACTGGTTTGTTGGCATTGGCGCTAATGTTACCTATGTCGATACCAAAGAACCTGAAGTAGGCGATGAGGTTATTGGTGGTGGTAATCCATTGTTATTTAACGATCTAGAATCAAATACTTCTGTGGGTATGTTGGTTTCGGCTTTATATGATAGCCGTAACTATATTGAGAACACCGAAAGCGGTACGTTATTTCAGGCCGACTTTGGCGCGTATTACAGTAATTTAAATTCTGACTCTTTTGGTCTTTATGATATTGAATTAGCCCACTTTATTGATCTACAGCCGATCCCCGGCGTCCTTGCATTACAAGGGCAGGGGAGTTTTACCTCTGGTGATGTGCCATGGAATCATCTGCCAGATTTAGGCGGTGCGTATGCCATGCGAGGCTACATTTTAGGCCGTCATCGTGATGAACAAATGGCCATGGCTCAAGTTGAGTATCGCCTGCCAATCTATAGACGCTGGGGCAGTGTGTTCTGGGGGGGCGTCGGTTCTACAGGCCAAGATATGAGTCAACTCAGTGACGATCTACTCACCAGTTACGGCCTAGGGTTACGTTATCGCTTAAAAGGGCGCATAAACTTGCGAGCCGATCTTGGATTTGGTGAAGACGAAACCTTATTTTATTTCAATGTGAATGAGGTTTTTTAGCACCGACTATATGCTATTAAAGGTGAGTGTCTGTTTAAGTCCTTTTTATAAGGACTTTGTATCAGCGTAAATACAGACACAACACCCACCTATTTTTAATTCTCAGCTCCGCATTTGGCGCAAGGTTTATACGTTCGTTCGCCTTCACTAATCACGCAATAACCGCTAACACAGTCATCGCACAAGGCTAATTTAGGGTAAGCTATTTTCTCTTTCCTTGATGAAGTATCACCTTCAACAACATAGAACTTTCTCATCTGGTTGCCTTACAACGCCAATAAACTTGGCAGATTATATCAATAATTAAAGTGTGAAATAGGCTAATTTTGAGCAAAGCACATTTGCATGAGGCTTTGTCCTGCCTTGCGACAAGGATATTTAAAGCCAGGGTGAGATCACGAACGTTATTTGAACAAAATCCTGTGCATTATCGGAACAACTCTTTGTGACATGGGTTTGTGGCATGGATGCCACTATGAAGCCATCAAGGATGATTTCACGGCGTCTTGTGGAGATGATGTACATGATTGATCGATAAGTGTTCATTCATGCGCTCGCCCTATATTTAAAGCTATCTGATAAAAGTAAACAAAAGAAAAGCGGCAGACCTAAAGGGTCTGCCGCTTGATGATTTGAGTAAAAATGTAATTAAAAGAAATGGCCCAAACCGTGTAGTGAAGAAATAATGCTGGGTAGGGCAACTAAGCCGACTTTAACCGCAACAATAATTCCAATGAGACGCCACATATTGTGAGTCGCCGCTTTGTTGATCTCTTCTGCATGTTGGCTGTAGATCATACTTACACCTCATGAGTGAATGACTATAGGTTCAATTTACTCTCAATATTGATTATAAAAAGGTCGGTTACATAAAAGTTTGAGCTGTATTGCTTGTTCGCTTTTGTTTTATGATGCCGAGCACATTAAAAAATTTTCAGTCGTTCGTGACATATGAGACACATTTCATTCATTTAATGCGAATATCTGCCAATATTCTTAATGAACAACTGACAGATATTCAACGATGGAAATTTAAACCCCTTAGGTTGCACTATAGATCAATCTAAGGTGATTAATTGGTTCCCTCTTTATCTGCTGTAATAGAAAGAAGCCAGATACAGATTGCTGCGACTGCAGCAAAGCCACCTAAGATAATCACAGGCATAGCACTGTAACCTAACACGTGCCAAATGATGGATTCTAATTGACTCATAAATCTCTCCTACCAGCCTTCAACGCCATGCATGTCTGGCAATTTGTGTGCAATACCCTTGTGACAATCTACGCAGGTTTTTTCACCTGACGCGAGTGCAGTCGAGTGCTGCTTAACACTGCGTTCGCCCTGTTCAGAGAAGTCCATATATTCGAACTCATGACAGTTGCGACACTCAAGAGAATCGTTAGCTTTCAAACGTGACCATTCGCGCTCAGCAAGGTGGCCACGACGTGCTTGGAATTTCTCGTCAGTATCGATAATACCGATGATATGTCCAAAGACTTCTTTTGATGCTTGAACTTTACGAACAATCTTATCAGTCCATTGATGCGGAACGTGACAGTCGGAACATATTGCCCTTACACCAGAACGGTTAGAGTAGTGTATTGTTTCTTGGATTTCACGAACGATAGGCTCATGACAACCCGCACAAAACTCTTCAGAGTTGGTGTATTGCATTCCCGTATTGAACGCGCCCCAGAACAGTAGACCACCGGCAAATCCCATAAATAGAACAATGCCGACCGCTGCTTTACTAGGTGTTGATAGCCGCTTCCAAAACGCTTTTAAAAATTTCATAAATAACCTCTTATGTTAACAACTAGCAAAGCTTATTGAAGTGAATCAACAGGTTTGAATTTGTTCTCTACCAGTGGTTTCGCATTGGCTTGAGGTACATGACATTGCAAGCAGAAATAGCGTCTTGGAGATACATCGGCAAGTACGGCGTCTTCTCTATTAACATAGTGAGTAACGCTGACCTTAGTTGCTCCCATTTCTTTTGCATTTTTCCAGCTATGACACGCAAGACATTTATTAACGTTAAGTGATACTTCATATCCACGAATGTTATGAGGGATCAAAGGGGGTTGATAGACGTATTCACTAGTTAATACTTGCTCACGAGGGTATTTCTTAAAAGCGTCCGCTTTGCGAGTAGCTTCTAACTCACTGGCACCGCGCAGTGAATGTACGCCACCGATACCGCCAGGGTTATGCAGTTCTGCTTCTTCTACGCCTGCATTTTCCGCTTTTTGTAACTCAGTCTGTTGCATCATGCCGTCGTCAGTTTCACTAGGTGCATGACTGACACCTTCGACTTCCGTTTGCGCAATTGCTACGCCTATGGCACTAATTGATAACAGAGCAATCAATAGTTTTTTCATTATTATTTCTCCGCCTATTGGCTTATTAGTAGGGGCTAGTGAATTAGCCCCATGTAATGGTCAAAGGCCTTAGGCCACTTTAGTGATTTTAACTGGACATTTTTTGAAGTCGGTCTGTTTTGACAGTGGATCAGTTGCATCCAAAATCAATTTATTAATCAGAATTCGAGCATCAAAGAATGGAATAAATACTAAGCCTCTAGGTGGACGGTTACGACCGCGAGTTTCTACGCGAACGCGAATCTCACCACGTTTGTTCGACACTAGAACTTCTTCACCACGACGAAGATTTTTCTCTTTGGCATCTGCTGGGTGTATGTAACACACTGCATCTGGTACCGCTTTGTAAAGCTCTGGTACACGGCGCGTCATGGTACCGGTATGCCAATGCTCTAGCACACGGCCAGTACATAGCCACATATCAAACTCTTCACTTGGTACTTCTGGCGGAGCTTCGTAAGGCGCAGAAATAATCCACGCTTTGCCGTCTGGTTTACCGTAGAAGTCCCAATCTGATCCCGCTTTTGCATAAGGATCGGAGCCTTCTTTAAAGCGCCACAATGTTTCTTTGCCATCCACAACAGGCCAGCGTAAGCCG
This sequence comes from Vibrio sp. UCD-FRSSP16_30, assembly GCF_001676025.1. Classification (GTDB taxonomy): domain Bacteria; phylum Pseudomonadota; class Gammaproteobacteria; order Enterobacterales; family Vibrionaceae; genus Vibrio. The sequence goes on along the minus strand of NZ_LZFW01000011.1, from coordinate 21,723 downwards.
CGAACTTGGTGGTAAGTATCATACGGTGCTAAGTCATGCCCATGGCCACGACCAAAGGTAGCGTATTCTTCAAATAGGCCTTTTTGAACGTAGAAACCTTGTGCTTGAGCGTCATCGTTCAGCTCTTGCGCTTCAGTTAATGGGTATTTGTCGATATGACCATTTTTGAACAACATGTCGTACATGGTTTTACCGCGATACTCAGGCGCTTTAGCAAGTAATTCTTCTGGCCAAACTTCTTCCATTTTGAAGCGCTTGGAGAATTCCATAATTTGCCAAAGATCCGATTTCGCTTCGCCAACAGTTTCAACTTGTTGATACCAAGCTTGAGTACGTCGCTCAGCATTACCGTACGCACCTTCTTTTTCGACCCACATAGCGGTTGGAAGAATCAAATCTGATGCTTGCGCTGTTGCGGTTGGGTACGGGTCTGAAGTAACAATGAAGTTGTCTGGGTTACGGTAACCAGGAAGACGTTCTTTGTTAATGTTTGGACCTGCTTGCAGGTTGTTGTTACACATTACCCAGTAAGCATTTAGCTTGCCATCGTTCAGCATGCGATCTTGCACAACGGCGTGGTAACCCGGTTTCGGCGGGATAGTGCCTTCTGGTAGTTTCCAAATGCCTTCAGCAATTTTTCTGTGCTTAGGATTTGCAACCACCATATCTGCTGGCAGACGGTGGGAGAAGGTGCCGACTTCACGAGCAGTACCACAAGCTGATGGTTGACCGGTTAGTGAGAATGGTGAGTTACCAGGAGTTGAGATTTTACCTGTCAATAAATGCAGGTTATAAATCAGGTTGTTCATCCAAACGCCACGAGTGTGCTGGTTAACACCCATAGTCCAAAGCGACATGATCTTAAGGTTAGGATCGGCGTATTGCTCGGCCAGTTTGATCAAATGCTCTTGTGAAACACCAGAGATTTCACTGGCTTTCTCAACAGTGTAAGGCGCAACAGATTTAGCGTATGCATCAAAGTCGATGCCTGACATCTTGCCTGAGTTTGGATTTGCCGCTGCTTCTTGCAGTGGGTCGTCATCACGTAGGCCATAACCGATATCAGTATCAGCTTGTTTGAAATGCGTGTGCTTAGTGACAAAGTCATGGTTCACTTTATCGTTTTGAATGATGTAGTTCGCAATGAAGTTTGCAATCGCAAGATCTGATTGAGGGTGGAAAATGTAGCCATGGTCTGCCAATTCAAAAGAACGGTGATAATAGGTCGACAGAACATTAACTTGTACGTGAGGGTGACTTAGACGGCGGTCGGCAATGCGAGTCCACAATACTGGGTGCATTTCCGCCATATTTGAACCCCAAAGCACGAATGCATCGGCATGTTCAAAATCGTCATAACAACCCATTGGCTCATCAATACCGAAAGCTCGCATAAACCCACCTACCGCAGATGCCATACAGTGGCGTGCGTTAGGGTCGATGTTATTTGAGCGAAGGCCGGCTTTCATCATTTTAGAGGCTGCATAACCTTCCATGACAGTCCACTGGCCAGAGCCGAACATACCAACGCTTGTTGGGCCGTTCTTTTTAAGGGCTTCTTTCCACTTTTCGGCCATGGTGTCTAGAGCAACATCCCATGAGACAGGTGCAAATTCACCGTTTTTATCGTACTTACCATTTGTCATTCTCAACAAAGGTTGAGTTAATCGGTCTTCACCGTACATGATTTTAGATAGGAAGTAGCCTTTGATACAGTTTAGGCCCTTGTTGACGGGCGCTTCTGGATCACCTTGGGTTGCAACGACTTTGCCGCCTTGCGTTCCGACCAGCACTGAACAGCCTGTACCACAAAAACGACAGGGTGCTTTATCCCATTTAATCTTTGTTTGGTCTGAGCTTGCAATGAGATTGGTTGCAGAAGCGGGAAGTGAAATTCCGGCTACCGCTGCAGCAGAAGCCGCAGCATTTGCTTTCACAAACTCGCGTCGTGTCATTTTCATAATAAGTCCTCTTGCGGGGTCGGTGTACTATTGCTGGCATCGGTAGCAACCGTTGCATGAATGTCTGTATCAAGGGCGTCTATATCAGTTTCGATTTGGTGATAAACCAAAGCAGTACTGATCACTTCGGGTAAATCATTAATTTCATCGATTGTCGAGGTAATATAGCCTTGGTCTACCGTTTCCATAACGACAACAAATTTGCCTGCGGATTCGGCATAAATTTCGGTAGTAGAAAATTGATTTACTTTGTTACGGATAGGCTCCATCTCTGCTGGGTTACAGTAAATAACAAAGCTTGAAATATGAACTTCACTGGCTGGCATAGCGATCCTCGTTGCAGTCAGTTATTGAAACAGCCGTTACTGGACAGACACTTAAACAAGCGCCACATCCAGTGCACAACTGAGAGTCTAGTTTAGGCTTTGGAACATGCCCAATACCAAACGTAAATTGTATTGCTGCCGGTTCGCATTCGTCTGCACAAGTGCGACACTCAACATTATTGTTAGATAGGCATGATTCATTGATTTGAGCGACTATTTTCCAAGGCACGTTATCGGTACTATGAAAAAGAGGTTCAGGACAAGCCAACACACATTTTTTACAAAATGAACATTCACCATGGTCAAAATTGATTGCTGGAAATCCACCACTACCATTAATGATGATATTGGTTTCGCAAGCATCGATACATTTACCACAGCGAGTGCATCCGTCGAGAAAGTCAGAGTCTGCTTTTGCCCACGGAAGACGTTGCCCTGTTGCGTAGATAACGGCTGAGTCCGATGTTCGTCTAGTAAATAGTTTTCGTTTTGATAGATCGACCAAAGTTGTCCTTAAAAAGTTAATCATGCGAATACGCACGCATATCTTTAATCACTTACTAATTCTAGGTGAATAAATTGTGTCTGATATACCTAAAAAGGGTTAAACTTATGTTTAACTTGTTTTAGATCAAATAGTTAATGTGGCAGAGTTCACAAAACTGAAAATAGGGAAAAACGTGAAGAAAAATACCGTGCATTCCGTGTCGACCACAATTGGTGGAGCCGTGTCTTTAATGGTGCTGTTGTCGGCTTTTACCATCATGATTGCGGTGGCAACGGTTTATTCTAGTTTTGATGATGCGGAAGCAGTAAACGTATCTGGTTCTATGCGAATGCAAAGCTATCGATTGGCTTATGATGCCCAAATAAATGTCAAAGAATTGCCTCAACATATTGAAGAGTTTGAAGCTTCATTGTTTTCGCCTTCGATGCAAGATTTGATTCGATGGACGGTTCCCATTGATATTCAAAATGATTATCAAGGAATTGTGCAGCGTTGGTATGTAATGAAAGAGTTGTTGTTGACAGAGCAATATGCCGAGTACCAGCAATACTTGCCAATGTTTGTGTCACGCATTGATGATTTTGTACTGAAATTACAGTTAAATTCTGAGCATAAATTATTAAAGTTATTGGTGTTTAGTGCTTTTGCTCTGACGTGTATCATATTGATTTCATTTGTTATTATGCGGTTTTTGCGCTTTAAGGTGTTGTTTCCATTACAAGCGCTGGTGGAAGCGAGCCGTAAAGTGGAGTCACAAGATTTTGATGTGGTACTTAACGACTCAGTGAATAATGAACTAGGGGCGGTGGCATCGACTTTTAATGGCATGACCAAAACCCTTAAAGATCATTACACACGTTTAGAAGCAACGGTGGAAAATAAGACCGAAGAGCTGCGTCATGCTAACCGTTCTTTGAGAGTTCTCTATGAAAGTACCCAACAATTATCAGCATCACGCCTGTCATCGGTGCAGTTTCAGCAGATCATAAACAACCTTGCCACTGTCGATAATATTGAGGCAGTTAAATTGGTTATCGATGATAGTGCAGGGCAGGCTACGCAGTTAATTTCAGGTGATGCTACGTTTGATTCTTATCTTGAAAAACCTCTGATTTTAGATGGGGTGAAATTAGGTTGTTTGTATATACAAATCAATAAGCTACAAATCAACGAGCAGTTTGTCGAAGAAGAGTTGGTTGATAATATGTCGTATATATTGGCGCGTGGTATTTATTACAATCAAGCTCAGAAAAAGTTTGAACAACTATTAATTTATGCAGAGCGCAGTGCCATTGCTCGAGAATTGCATGACTCGCTAGCGCAGTCTTTGTCTTTCTTGAAGATCCAAATGAGCTTACTTAAACGCTCATTAAAGTCTGAAGGTAAAATTGAAGAGATGCCTAAATCATCGGTGACGGTACAAGAAATTGATGATGGTTTACGAGAAGCTTATACACAATTGCGTGAGCTCTTGAGTACCTTTAGATTTAGTATTGATGAGGCTAATTTTGGTGATGCACTGACGGTATTGATTGAAAAGCTGCAAGCAACAACCCGTGCCGAGATTCATGTCGATAACAAACTGTCTTCTATGCAGTTGCAAGCGTCGCAACAAGTCCATTTATTGCAGATTATTCGCGAAGCGACCAATAATGCGATTAAACACGCAAATGCTACGTTGTTACTGGTAGAGTGTGTACAAAATGGGGATCAAATTACTGTCTCCATCAAAGATAATGGATGTGGATTTGACACCAGTATTGAGAAAGCTGAACATTATGGTTTATCTATTCTTAATGAGCGTAGTCAGTATCTAAATGGTAAATTGACCGTTATTAGTGAGCCCAATCTCGGGACCACGATACAAATTACTTTTAATTGTAAGGATGAGTCAGACAGTGAGTAATATCCATCGCATTATGATTGTGGATGATCATCCATTAATTCGACGAGGCATTAAGCAGCTTCTTTCATTTGAAGATGATTTCGATATTGTTTGTGAGGCAACCAGTGGTACTGAAGCACTGGCATTAGCTCATCAACACGATCTAGATTTGATCTTGCTCGATCTTAATATGAAAGGGCTATCCGGTCTTAATACTTTGCAAGCACTTCGTTCTGAGAATATTGCAACTAAAGTGGTCATATTGACCGTTTCGGATTCCCCTGCTGATATTGATGCTATGGTCAAAGCTGGCGCTGATGGGTATCTGTTAAAAGACAGTGAACCTGATGAATTAATTGAACACCTTCATGCCGCGCTAGAGGGTGATAAAGTGTACAGTGATTTGGTTGCCGAGCATATTCGAGACAGAGCCGAAAACCCAAGCTTGCTAGATAGTTTAACCGAGAGAGAGTTAGAGATTTTATCTAAAGTAGCGCTTGGTCATCGCAATAAACAAATTGCCGATGTGTTATTTATCTCTGAATCGACAGTTAAAGTGCACATGAAAAGTTTGCTTAAAAAACTGCAAGTTAAGTCTCGCACCGCCGCTACGATTTTATATTTAGAGCATTATAGTTAGTCATTTCCGAATTTAATTTTACCATTTAAAAACGTCATCATTGTTGATGACGTTTTTATACTCAATTACTCAATTACTCAATTACTCAATTACTCAATTACTCAATTACTTGCGATTCCCCTACCCTCTACTGTACGCATTTCATACAGTCACACATTTATTTTCATTTTGTTACATTTACTTACAAATAATTTACACTCACGAATCTCAAGTATTCACGGGGCTTATGGATGCTTCTGTCTATTTGTTTGTTTATTAAGCGAAATTAATTCTTGCTTGCTTGTTTTGTTGAAAATATGATCGATCTTGTTCGAATTGACTCGAGCAAAATAATGATAACTAAGGGAATGGCATGTATTTCAGAAAAACAATGTTGGCTTCTACAATTGTTCTGGCTTTAACAATGGTTGGTTGTGGTGGTGATTCTAGCTCTAGTGCGAGCGTGGATGCTGGTGACGATGTTACAACACCGGATACTCCAGTAGAAACTTCACTACAAGGTGTGTTTGTGGATGCGGTAGTAGAGGGTTTGTACTATCAATCACAACCGAGTGGGCTTAAAGGGTTTACTGATGCTGCGGGTTTATTTGATTATGAAGACGGTGACTTAGTCACCTTTTTTATTGGTGGAGAAGAAGGCTTGCGTATTGGTCAAACCAATGCTCGAAGTGTTGTGTCACCATTTGAAGTAACGGGCAGTTACCAAAAGTCGCTAAACCTTGCGCGAATCTTGCAAAGTGCAGGGGACACGACAGAGCAATCTATCACTCTGCCTGACAGCTTAAAATCACCAGATGCTAATATGCTGGCCGCGTTAAATAGTGTGCTATTGCATGATATGGATTCGGTAGAAGATTTGAAAGAAGAGCTGGCGGTGGAAGAGTGGGTTTCTGAAGATGAGGCGCTTTCTCATTTAAACAACTCTCTGAAAGATCTAGACCGTGGTGATAAAAGTGCTCTAGTGGACTGGTCTAAAGGCTCACAAGCGTATCTGCGCCAAATCTCGACAACACTATCATCAGATAAAATCTCAGTACATGCCGATAAGTTATTAAACGATGAATTGTTTATGGCAACCGTGGGCTCATCAGCGATGGTCTTACAATTAAACGAGGATAATTTAGTTGTTTTAGAAGGCTCAAATGATACCACTATCAGCGGTGATCAGGCTGGAAGCTATTTGGCTTGTTTAGACGCTGAAGGATTAGATGCAGACTTTGATGGTGATGGCAATGGTTCTGGATCGCTATGTAATGGTGAGACAATCGTTAATACTAAGTTTGTATTAGGTGATGCCTTTGAGTATGTGCTGCTTGATGTGAACGCAGCTAATGAGGAAGACGAATCAGTATCTTGGGATGAGGTGACTGAGTTTGGTGGTATGTGGTCTTGTATTGCCAATGCATCGTGCAGCGAAGGTGAATTAACAAAATTCTCTATTGTTGAATTTGATGATAGTGAAGACGGTGAAGAAGAAGATCTTCGACGTGATGTGCTTTCTGGAAGCTACGATAAAATTACCGGTATTTATACCGAAGTGAAGAAAACTACGCATCTATCGGGTGATAATGCCGGGCGCACAAGCCAAAGCATTAGCTTCACATACCCTGTGAGCGAAGCATCAGAAGAGCGTTATGTTGATTTTATCGGTACATGGCAGGCAGTAACTCATCGTGATGGTTGTGCTGGCAGCACATTATCTACCTATGTATTTAATGCCGAAGGTTTGACAGTAACAGGTAAGGAATTTTACAGTAATTGTGAAACCGAAGAGATGAATGAAACCGTGACCTACACTGAATTAGCTGCGATGGATTACTGGTGGTTTACGATGAATGACGCTGGAGCGAGTAAAGCCACGTTGGCTCAGTTAAACAGCACCATTCGTTGGTGTGATTCTGATGAGTTACAGGACACTTGTGAGGCTTCTGACGAAAAAATGAACCGCTGGCAGTATCAACCTGCCGGTACTGACTGGGATAAGGGTACGTTAATTCGTCAGACTTTATCATCAGCAGGTAGCGTTACCGATATTACCTCTATGTACAAACAGTAGTAGAAAACCGTTACGCTAAATCTTAAATAAAAAAGCCCCTGCAATAATTGCAGGGGCTATGTCTTTGGAATATCGATATCGCTAAAATCTGCGATTACAGTAAAAACTTAAGCAGTCAGTTTTTCTGTTAGCATTTTCTCAAGTTTAACTTGGTCAACAGCAAACAAACGAATACCTTCAGCCAGTTTTTCTACTGCCATTGGATCTTGGTTATGATCCCAGAAGAATTGCGCTTCAGTGAGTGGTGCTGGACGCTCTTGAGTTTGGCCATTATCGATAAGTTTTTCTTCGACAACGCCTTGAGCATTTCCAAGATCTTCAAGCAGTGCAGGGCTTATGGTTAAGCGGTCACAACCGGCGATTTCAAGAATCTCACCTGTGTTACGGAAGCTTGCACCCATTACGACAGTGTTATAGCCATGGGCTTTGTAGTAGTCATAGATAGTCGTAACTGACTGAACGCCTGGATCTTCACTTGGTTCAAAATCACGACCTTCTTTGGCTTTATACCAGTCCATGATACGGCCAACGAATGGTGAGATTAGGAATACGCCCGCTTCAGCACACGCTTGAGCTTGAGCAAATGAGAAAAGAAGCGTTAAGTTACAGTTGATGCCTTCTTTTTCGAGTTGCTCTGCGGCGCGAATGCCTTGCCAAGTAGAAGCCAGTTTAATTAGCACGCGATCTTTAGCAATGCCCGCTTCTTCGTACATCTTAATCAGGCCACGAGCACGCTCAATGCTGCGCTGCGTATCGTAAGACAATCGAGCATCGACTTCGGTAGAAATACGACCCGGAACGATATTTAGAATCTCTTTACCGATATTAACGGCAAGCAAATCGCCAGCGTACGCTAACTGCTGCTCTAGGTTATCGAACTTTTGTTTGGTCTTAGCAATCACGTCATCGATAAGCGAAGCGTAGTGATCAAGTTGAGACGCTTTCAAAATTAATGAAGGGTTTGTTGTCGCATCTTGAGGTTGATACTTTGCAATGGCTTCGATATCACCAGTGTCTGCAACCACTACAGTCATAGAGCGAAGTTGTTCTAGTTTATTGCTCATGTCTTGTCCATCCTATACAAGAGAAATAGGGCAGTGCTAATGACTACCCCCGATAGATAAGATTAATCTAAGGTATTGAGAGGAGTTTGTGAATCGTTTTCATCGGTAGAAGGTGATTAAAATTATCCGCAAACGTTTACCTAATGATTATCCTTGATGACAGACCGTACATTGCGGCTGTTTTGGTAGGGTAAATTCTTGCCATTTCATGCTCAGCGCATCAAACATCATTAGTTTGCCCGGTGCATGTTGCCCAATGTTAGCCAATAGGCGAATGGCTTCTAGTGCTTGCATGCTGCCAATCACACCCACTACAGGCGCGAGAATACCTGCTTCAACACAGCTCAATTCATTCGCGCCAAACAAAGTACTCAAGCATTGATAGCAAGGTTCGCCATCTTGATAGGTAAAGCTGATGACTTGCCCTTCTAATCGAATCGCCGCCCCTGAAACTAGAGGCGTTTTATGCTGGTGGCAAACACGATTTAATTGATTTCGCGTATCAAGGTTGTCACTGGCATCAATGACCAGAGAGTGTTTTGCGACCGCATCCGCGAGTTCATCATTGTTTAAACGTTTGGCAATGGCGCTGATCTTACAACCTGAATTGAGCTGAATAAGACTCTGTTTAGCCGAATCTACTTTGAGGCTGTTAATGTCAGCCTCAGTGTGCAGTATTTGACGTTGCAGGTTCGATATTTCCACTATGTCATCATCAACAATCGTCAAACTGCCAATACCTGCTGACACCAAATAGGGCGTTGCCGCGCATCCTAAGCCACCCGCTCCAATCACCAATACCGAAGCTTGTTTGAGGGCCTCTTGACCCTCAAAATCAAAGGAGCGCAAGATGATTTGTCGGTTATAACGCAGCATCTCTTTATCGCTCAAGATTTCCATATCGGCCTCTGCTTAATAAAGTGTCGAGTTAAATAACTGAATTTGAACCGTTTCGCCCACTTCCACTCGGCCACGTTCACGTTCTAATATCACAAAGCAATTGGCCAGACTCATAGAACGAAATGCTCCAGAGCTTTGATTACCGGTAGTCTCAACTTCAAATTCACCTTTTTCATTAATGGAATAAATACCACGCTGATAATCGGTGCGACCGGGTGATTTTTTAAATGCAGAATGTGTTTTTGCTTGAATAATAGGCTCGGCTTTCCAAGCAGTGTCGCCACTCATTTTTGCCAGTAACGGCTGTACCAAAATATAGGCAGTCATGAATGCGGAAACTGGGTTACCGGGTAATCCACAAAACAGGGCATGATCAAGCTTACCAAAGGCAAAAGGTTTGCCCGGTTTGATGGCTAATTTCCAAAAACCAATTTCTCCGGTTTGCTCAAGAATATCTTTAGTAAAGTCGGCCTCTCCAACACTGACGCCGCCAGAGGTCACGACTACATCGGCTTTCGATTGCGCTTCTTCGAAGGCCTTAACTAATAACTTAGGATCATCAGGAATCACTCCAAGATCAACCACTTCACAACCAAACTTTTCAAACAGTGGAATAGTGCCATAGCGGTTGCTGTCGTAGATTTCGCCTGCACCTAAAGGTACGCCAACCGGTTTTAATTCGTCGCCCGTTGAGAAGGTCGCCACTATCGGTTTGCGGTAAACGTGAATATCAGCCACGCCGAGTGAGGCAAGCATAGGTAAGTCACGCGCGGTTAATCGCTTACCTTGGCTGAGTACCAATTGACCCGTTTTAATATCATCCCCAACAGGGCGGATATTTTGATTAGGTTTAACGTTGGCAGGGTCAAATACAATGCCGTCGCCGGTGACGGTCACTAACTCTTGCATAATAACCGCGTCGCAACCTTGTGGGATTTGCGCGCCAGTCATAATGCGAATGCAGCTCAGTGCTGGCCATTGTCCTTGCAGCGGTGCGCCGGCAAAAGATTGTCCGGCTAAAGGCAGAGTTGCATTTACTTTGAGATCAGCAATTCTTACCGCGTATCCATCCATAGCGGAGTTATCAAAAGGGGGAACATGGATAGGGGATAAGATGTCGCTGGCGAGAACGCGACCTAAGGCTTTATCCAATGGTAATGTTTCGGTTTCTTTGACCGTGTGCGTGTTTTGGAGAATATTAGCCATTGCCTCTTCGATTGGCATTAGGCCCGGAGCGTCACAGCAACCCATCATAGTTCCTTAATTTGTACGAAGATAAAAAAGAACTGTAACACGAGCGCCTAATAGAGGCACTTAAGGGATTAAATTAGATAGTGTAATTTTGACCAAATACAAGTATTCTCATTTGCGCTCGTGTAAATGTTTATTGCGCGATGCAAAGTTGTAGAGACGGAGGACAAATGTCAGGTTTAAGTGAATCAGCACTGTTAGTAAAAGAAGCTCTTGCCAGTAGAGGTTTAGAAACCCCTATGGTGCCAAACGAGCTTACAGCTGATGATAAAAAGAATAAAATTGAATACCATATGCGTGAAATCTTGGGGCTATTGCAACTGGATTTGACCGATGATTCTCTGCAAGATACGCCAAAACGTATTGCTAAAATGTATGTAGATGAAGTGTTCTCAGGCTTAGATTATCAGCGTTTTCCAAAAATCACCGTGATTGAAAACAAAATGAATGTCAGCGAGATGGTTCGCGTAAAAGATATTACGTTAACCAGTACTTGTGAGCACCATTTAGTGACCATCGACGGTCGCGCTGTCGTGGCGTATATCCCAAGAACGAAGATCATTGGTTTATCTAAAATCAATCGCATCGTGCGCTTCTTTGCCCAGCGCCCACAAGTGCAAGAGCGAATGACTCAGCAAATTCTCGTTGCTCTGCAAACATTACTGGAAAGTGATGATGTTGCGGTGAAAATTGATGCTACGCACTACTGCGTTAAATCTCGTGGTGTGATGGATGCAACCAGTGAAACTACTACTACGGCATTAGGTGGGATCTTCAAATCAAACCCTGCAACTCGCCATGAGTTCTTACACGGTTTAAGTTAATCCTCCCGCGCTATCAATATACTATCACTGGCCTAGTGACTGCGGTTTATCCTCTTTTATGTCGAGGTTTAAACCGTTCAGGCCAGTACATCGCAACATAACCTATCGATACCCATATCACCAATAAAGTCGCAATAGTCAGCTCAAACATACCAAATTGATGTAACCAATACCAATCATAATGAGCATGTTCAAACCAAGATGTCAGTCGTGACATTGCCACTGCACTAATCACTGACGGAAAAGTTACCGCCGCAATAGAAGGCTGAAATTTCAAACTAAGCAGATTGATATAGCATAGGTAAATCAGCAGGGTCATGGTGATGGCGATGCCGGCTAATGCTCCGGTTAATATTGGATCAGGATCGGGAAAGTTCACCAAATAAGCGGCAAGGGTTAAATTGATTGGCGCGGCCATAATGGCCAGCGTTGGACGGGCTTTGCGCGGCAGTTTGCCAAAGAATACCAATCGGTAGAGCACCAATGGCAGCATAAAGAAATAGATAGCAACACAGGTCATGACTAAGGTTTCAGAAAAGACCGTATGGCCAAACTGTGTGCCTGCAAGAGAGCTACTAATTACCCCTACCGGATATAAAAACCAGCTGGGTACAATGTTAGACATTTTAAAGTTGGCTAACTGAAAACCAAAAAACAGCACCATCATCGTAATATGCAGCAGTAATGCCACCACCCAAAGTGGATAAGCAATATAGGGTGATATAACCGCAAGATAATCACATAAAATCAATAAAGCCATACTCATTGGTGCCATTAAACTGCCTCTTAAAGGATGCTTAATATCGGTCATGAATACCGCTTTATTTGATAAATACTTCATTAAAACAGGAAGTAGCAGAAGTGCGCCAAAGCAGGCAAGGTAAGGGCGAATGACTTCACCAATACTAGGAATGTAAAGAGCCCATGCTTGGCCTAAACCAATGACTCCTAAGGCAAGTGCTGCCTGAGAGGGGGGGACATTGTGATATTGTACAAAGCGCTTCCAGTCCAACAAGTATTCCTGTTATGCATTAAATTAGAAAACACCTTGATCAATCGATCAAGGTGTAAAGAAAAGTAAGCGATCATAGCAAGGTCAACACTTGTATTGCAAATAGATTCCTATTCTGTAGGAAGATCGTCCTGCCTTAATTTGGTTTTCTTTAATGTACGGTTTAATAATTGGCTGTAGATTGGCTTGCCACCGAGTAGTTGAGCGAAGATTACCGCGCCCAAGCTTGTGATAATAAGTGGCAAGATCAAATAGTAATTATTGGTCATTTCGATAACCAGTAAGATGCCTGTGATAGGTGCTCTAACCGTTGCGGCGAACAGTGCGCCCATACCGGCTATGGCAAACATTCCGGGAGTAATTGGTAGCTCAGGGAACATATGCTGCGCAATCAGGCCAAAGGCGTAGCCAAATAGTGTACCTAGAGCCAACATTGGCGCAAAAATACCACCAGGAGCACCAGAGCCAAAACAGAGCATGGTGGTCACTATACGAGCTGCAAATAAGAACAACAAAAGGTCGACACTAAATCCGCCAGTGGTTATGGTTGGAATTAACTCAATACCACCGCCTGTCACTTCAGGAAGGTACAGCAGGATCAAACCAAAGCTACCACCGATTAAGCTACCAGTAATCAAGTAGCGACCACGTTTATTTTGATGCAATTTTACAAAGGCATCTTGTGAGAAAGTCACCAAGCGGTTGAAGACCACCCCAAAAATACCAAACATGATACCAAGCAGTAAAAACAACCATAAAGTAGACAGTTCAGGAGAGACATATTGCGGCGTTTGAATGACCGCATGTTGACCTCTAAGGGCGCGAAATATAATAGTCGCACTAATTGATGAGATGATTACCGCGCGAATCGAAATTAAAGAGTAGCGAAACTGAGGTCGCATCTCTTCAACTACAAACATGATCGCGGCAAGTGGAGCATTGAATGCCGCTGCCAGACCAGCTGCAGAACCGGCAGCTAAAAGAGTATGCCGAGTATCATCATTTTTAACATGGAAGATGTCACTGATCATACGACCGATAGCGCCACCCATTTGTACGGTAGGGCCTTCTTGACCAAGTACCATGCCTGAACCCAGCGTACCAGTACCACCAAAGAATTTGACGGGTAATACTCGCCACCAACGAACAGGACGAACGCCTTCCATTGCGCCTTCGATTTCAGGGATGCCGGAGCCAGACGCTTCTGGTGCAAAGCGGTGTACTAAATAGTAACCAAAAAATGCAAGAGCCGCACTGATAAGAAAGGCTGCTAGCCAAAGAGGAACTAAACCACCGATAGACTGCTTTAACCAATCAGTACGAGTATCAGACACAAAGTGTACTGCCGCTTCAAAAGAGGTCGAGACTAAGCCGGCTAGAACGCCAACCAGAACAGATAAAAATAAAACCGAAAATGAGGTGTTATCACGAGAGAGAAATTGACTAATCGTGTCCTTTGGCATTCTTGCTAGTAGGGACCGTTTGATTTTTTCTCTTGCTGTCATTGTAATGAGACCTTTCACACCAGTGGTTAATTAAAATCATGAAACTAAATTATAAGCCGATAAATAAATAAAGGCAGGTAAATCAACGAATAATAATGCACAGTTTACACAGGTTATGCGTAAACTAATCTAGTTATTTTTTCATTATATACTTGCAGTTTTTGTAACCTTTGCCATAGTTAAAGAGGTGAAGTAGATAGGGAATTCCTCTAGGAGAAAATATCACTTCATGTCGATGAACTTACTGTTTAATCGCAACTTGCTTAAGTTAGATAAGTATTATCGCAATATGGCTGAAGAGCTTTAAAATACTGTAATGCTCGTTAATAGTTCTCCGGTTTATAACCCGCGAGATTCGCAAACTCACGATTGAGTAACGAGACCATAAGGCGCATTTTAAATGCGCCTTTGTGTTATTTTATGCAGTGATCATAGCACTGTTATTGCCTTTAATTTTTCCTATTTTCACCCATAAAAACGCAAACTTGCTTTTCGATTTCTTATATGCGTTACATATTTATTATTTGTACTGCATATGTATAATTCTTCATCGCTTGCCTGTTATTCATTCATATTGAATTATTTGATGGGTTATGAACTTTTATAGATAACGAGATTGAGAATGAAAGTCGTGGAATACGTACTGATGACGGCAATGACAATGGGTATTTTGTTTACAATATTGAATACGTTTAACGCACATGCAGGAAATATCTGGGATACAGTATTAGTTCTAAGATAATAACCACCACGGCGATACATAAGCTTATTTAAAAGCTCATGTTTTTTTGCAATGAAATTGTTCATATTTGATGTTTTAACTTCCTCCATTAATGTGATTCTTGTAAACTCTACCGCTCAATTCGTCTGTATAGAATCCTTGCTATGTCTAATAAAACTCCCACAAATATCATCACCGGTTTCTTAGGAACAGGTAAAACCACGGCTATTTTGAATTTACTGAAAAACAAACCAGAAAATGAAAAGTGGGCAGTATTGGTCAATGAATTTGGTGAGATAGGCATCGATGGTGCATTAATGTCAGAGCAGGGTGCAATCATTAAAGAAGTACCTGGTGGCTGCATGTGCTGCACCGCAGGTGTGCCTATGAGTGTTGGCCTAAATATGTTGCTTCGCCAGAAACCCGATCGTCTATTGATCGAGCCGACAGGTTTAGGTCATCCTAAAGAAGTCATGGCTACGCTTACCTCAGATCAGTACCTGCCGTATATCGAACTTCGCACTACCATGACCATGACTGATGCGCGCTATTTTGATGATGAAAAGTACACTAGCAATGACAACTTCCAACAGCAGCTTGCGGTTGCCGATATTGTGGTTGCCAACAAAACTGAATTAGCGACTCAAGCACAAAATGACAATATGCAAGTGTGGCTTGCTGAACAAGGCTTTACTTATCGTGTTGTGAATACCAGCAATGGTCAGCTAGAGACGGAACTGCTTGATGAAGTCATACAAGCTAACGTGAATATAGAAATTGAAGCGCATCACCATCATCACGCAGCGATGGAGCCTCAATTTGGTATTCCGCCAAATCAAAAGTTTGTACGTAAAGAAAACAAAGGGCAGGGCTATTTCAGTTGTGGTTGGCTGTTTGGACCGGAAGTGACCTTCCCATTTGATGATATTTTCTCTCTGTTTTCAGACTTAACCGCAGAGCGTATTAAAGCGGTGATTAACACAGAAAAAGGCTGCTTTGCATTTAATGTGGCAGACGGGACAGTTTCGGTTAATGAAATGTCTTTAGAGGGCTTTGAGTCACGTATGGAAGTGATTGACAGTCAGCTTATGCCTTGGGATCAGCTAGAAGGTATCTTGTTAACATTAGCAGGACTTTCTGCTAGTGATGCGGTTACAGAACAATAAACCATTTGACGTTAACCCGTGGGATTAACCTGATATAAAGTCGTTAAAGCCTTTAATAACACTCTGCGCCCAATCTTGAATATCACGGATTGGGTTGCCATTGAGTGATTGCCAAATTTGCTCACCATAGACAGCAGAAACCAATAAGGCTAAAACCAAAACGGGTAATAGATAGCGTCGAATCATCTTATATCCCTTTAATGAAGATTCCCTTATAAAAGAGAATAGCTCATCATTGTATGAAATGTAGACGATTAAACGCTATTTTTGACCATTTACTTACTGTGATTGGTCTTAATATAGAAAGATTATTAGCGCTTATTGCGTAAATAACGTTTACGTCGCTCTTCTTTCTTTTTCTTTTTCGCTTCTTCTTTGCGTACGGCTTCTTTTTCCACTTCAATGATCTCTTCAGAGATCATCTCTGGCAGTTCTAATGTCAGCTGTCCTAACACACCTTGGCGCAGTTCATGCAATAGAATCTCTGAGGCTTTATGCAAATCAACGCGGCCGCCTGAACGCAATGCGCCACGCTTTCTGCCAATGGCTTCCATCAGTTCGATTTCTGTCTCTGGCAACTCTTCAAGCTGGTAACGTTCTTTCAAACGTTCAGGATATTGTTTTGCTAAATACTCAACGGTATAGAAAGCAACTTCGTCATATTCCATCGCGGTATCTTTGATAGCACCCGTTGCCGCCAGACGAAAACCACTGTGTGGATTTTCAACTTTAGGCCATAAAATTCCTGGTGTATCAGAAAGTACCACGCCATTTTGCAAGTTGATGCGTTGCTGGCGACGAGTCACCGCAGGTTGGTTACCTGTTTGTGCGATAGTACGACCGGCCAATGTATTGATGATGGTCGATTTACCTACGTTAGGAATGCCCATGATCATGGTGCGAATATTTTTGCCCATCGCCTCGCGGTGAGGGGCTAATTTACGACACAGCTCCATGACCTTATGAATTTCTTGAGGATTCTCTGTGGTGACGGCCATTGCTTTGACGCCTTCTTGGCGTTCATAGTGCTCAATCCACACTTGAGTCAATTCAGGATCAGACAAATCTCTTTTGTTTAATACCTTCACACATGGCTTATCACCCCTAATTTCTGAGATCATAGGGTTCTCAGAAGAATAAGGAATGCGAGCATCTAATACTTCAATGATCACATCGATTTGAGGAACTACTTCCTCAATCTCTTTGCGAGCCTTGTGCATGTGCCCTGGGAACCACTGGATTTTGCTTGCAACCATATGTATTTAATACCTTTTATTCTTATATTTGGACTGGTGGGGTATCAGGTGGGGTACCAAGTGATGAAATTCGATTTTGGGGTACCAAAGGCAAAATCCAAGTCACCCATAGCCACATCAGCAATTAATGTGACGATATTAACATTTTCTTGTATATAGGAACACACTCCTACACGATGAAAGCTTTGACAAATCAAAACAAATGGATCTTCAGAGTATTCCGTTATTGGGTCATACCATCTGTATTGGTGATAATATAACCTGATTTTGATAATTCGAAGTAGCAGCTCCCAAAAGCACCAAAATAAAATCTTTCAAAGTAAAGTGCACTTCAACTTACCTTTCGGATGATAGAATTAAGCATGATTTCTGTGTTTTTAGGATACTAGATTATTTTAGTGTCGGTATCACGCCCTTTAAAATAATTCTTGATATTGGTTGAGTAGTTTTTGACATTGCTTTTGTACTGATTCTTGAATGCTTTGATTTTTTTGTGACGCTCGCTTCTTAATTTAGTCATTGTCTTTTCGTCATCCCACATGCGTTGTACAGATTGTTGTTCTTTTTGACGCTTTGTCTCGACCTTGATTTGCTGAACCGATTTGTAATTGTCTTCAATTAATTTAGTAATGACAGCTTCAATCCGGTTGTCCTCATACGCATTATTTATTAAATCATCGAGTTGTATTACTACCTGCTTTGGTAAGCCAAAAGAGTAATATTTATATCCTTCTTTTTCTTTTTCTTTTTTTCTGCTGAACAGTCGTTTATTCCAAGCCCGAAAAATACGACTACGGATGGCCTTTCCTTCTATATTTGCGTATGCGCCCCATGATCCCACGGGGCGATATTGTTAGTGTTTGAAGTTCCAAGGTAGGAGTTCATCGATATTGGGTTCAGCTTTCGCTTGCTCCTGCATGCATTTGACCAGATAGTCGTACAAGATAAGACCATTTGCTTTGGCTGTTTCGACGATGCTGTAAAGCATCGCACTCGCGTCAGCCCCATTTTGTGTGCTCGAGAACAACCAGTTCTTCCTACCAATGATCAGCGGTTTAATTGCGCGTTCAGCACGGTTATTTGTGACCATCATCGATATAGCGAATAAGCTTAGGCCATTGCCCAAGCGTATATTTAATCGCTTTACCCAGTGAGCTAGACCCTGTGGCCTGGGTTGAGAGTGAGGTTGATAAATGGATGAAAGAACGCTTATTTCAACGATGAGTTATTGATGGTCTGAAAGCTCACAAAAGTAAATGAAAATTTTAAATAATATCTCCAATCACCTCGCCGATTTTTATAGTCCTGATTACTAAGATGTAACTGTCTTAATCAACCAGGAGCTATACCATGACGGAATCTAAGAAACCTTTAACTCAAACTGATGTTCGCCGCATACAGTCAGCTACGGCGAAAGCCAATGGAGGCAAAATTCCTAAAGGCAGCTTTGCAGCCAAAGCTCAGAGTGTCGTAGATAAGCGTTCTAAATAATTCATTTTGGCATAGGGTCGGTTCACGGCCCTATGAAGGAGTTTATATGCGAAGAATGAGCAAAGATAAGGATATCAATAAGTTTGTACTTTCATTAGTGAAATTGAGCTGCTGGACCGCTGTCCGTGGTACCAAACATATTGCATTGTTATCACCTTTAGGTAAACGTATAACCATACCTTCCACTCCCAGTGACCGAAGGGCTTACATTAACTTCAAGAAAGACATTCTAAGGATAATCAGTAATGAAGCTGCCTCACAAAAAACGAGCTAAGCCGTATCCAACTATTCAGTGTTTACTTCGTGAAGTCGCTATTGCATTTGACGTAAAAACAGCTAGTGACGAAGATGAGAGCAGGCGTGCAGCTAAGCAACTTGATGATAGCTGCAAATCAGAAGAGCTAAGCATCGACAAGTATTACGCGATATTGTCGTTGAATATTCTGAACCCAATAAGACAAAACTTTGATGACGAGATATCAGCGAGAGTTGAAAACTTTTTGGTTAACTTACTCAAACGTTACGCTCATTGGATGAAAAACTATCCATTGGATCGTCTTTCTGTTGAGCAGGCGAGTGAACTGTTTGAGCGCACGCAGTTTTTTGAAAACCTTGCACTTAGTTGCTTTTTGAGTGAAGAGGAAGATGGACAAGCTCTCTGTCTGCCAAATGACATGGAGCTAACCTTATTCAATCCTGACATGCTTCCATTACTTCAAAGCTGTTTTGATGATAAGGACATGAAAGACCGGCTACGAACGTGGTGGAATGGAACTGAACTTCCTTCTTTTCGTTTTGTGATGAGTATGGATAGCGCAGCTGATCACGCCTTATCGGACGAATCATGGAGAATGATCAAGTGGGGTATCATTAGCTCGCGTTTTGTTCGTTATATACAATCAAGTTCGACGTTTACGAACGTATCATTTTCACATGCAAAAGCCTTTCTGGACGCTAACAGGAATCGTAGTAAAAATTATCATGAGTTCTGCGAACAGATCCGTTCATTGAAACAGTGGTACGAGGCAGTCAGTCATACTTCAAAGTCTGTGAGCCACAAGAACGAGTTTGAAAAGCGGTTAACAAACTTGGAGCTGGTGATTGATGGGCTTCCTAGCAAGATAGAAGCGTACCATCATCTACTTTGGTACAAAGCCAGGCATTCGATTTGGTCTGGGGAGCTAACCGAAGCGAACGAGTACTATCAGCAAGCGTTTACAGAGGTTTTGTATCGGGATCATTCAAAAGCAGTGCTAGGAGAGATTATCAAAGAGTCGTTGTTGGTCGCCGCTCACCAAGCTAGGCCAGATTTAGTTTTTCTCAAGAGATTAAAAACGGCACAAATTTACTTTTTCAATGAGCTGATGCCAGCAGGGTACCAGGCAGAAGGTTCAGGTAAATATCAGGTTCTAGCTAACAACGAAGTGGAATCTTATCGCACTGAATTTAAGCGTTACTTCCCAGATGAACTTTGTTATCCAGGAATTAAATGGCCGGTATACAAGCAGAAAGTCGGTTATATTCTAGAAGAAATCGACTCTTCAGATCACATTGATTCTAAGCGAAAGAAAATTGAAATTGGTCTGGATGGGGGCGCTCAGCGAAAGACAACACCACTTATCTATGCTTGTCTAAATAACGACGTTGAGAAAGTTGAAAAGCTGCTTGAATCGGGTGCAAGTGTAAATGCTCTTTCCGAAGTAGGGGAGTCGCCGCTGTTGATTGCACTAGCGAATCTTGATTTTAGTGAGCCGACGTCGCCACTTGACGACTCAATTTTCAATCTTGTCTCAGAGCATGCGCACAGTGAGAAAACTCTAAATATAGTCTCTACACGAAAAATGAACTTTCCTTTGTTTGCTGCGGTTGAGAGTGGTCGTCCAGAGATCGTGAAAAAGGTGCTATCGATGAGCAAGGATATAACTGTTGATCTGAAGGGGAGTATTGAATATCAAACGCCGCTGTATGCGTGTTTGGATAAGCTTGCAATGATCAAGAATCCGAGCAAGTTCAAGGAAAGTCTTATGTCGATGCCAAGTGAAGAAGCAGTAAACCAGCTTAAGCCTCTATTTGCAGGGACGAGCTCACCATTCAATGCAGAGTTAAGTTCCCAATTGAGTGCTCAACAGCAGGACCCAAGGTTCCTCGCGATGATGGACGTTATATTTGAATATGTGACGGAACGCTTCCCCAAACCTTTTTCTATGCGCCAGATTGCTCGAATCCTTTTAAATGCTGGTGCCAATCCAAATATTGAAGTGGTAAAAAATGGTATGCGTTATACGCCGTTGATGCTGGCTGCTGAGCTCAATGAGTTAAAATTGTTCAAAAAAATGATCGAACACGGTGGGGATATGAAAAAAACGTATACGGTTCCTGTTGGTACATCTTTCCCTAAAAGAGCTATTGATTGCTTGGATATCGCGGAATATTTTAAGGCCGATGACGTGAAACGGTATATAGAAGACAGTCTAGATGGTCAAATTTAACGGATTAATAAACAGTAACTTGCCGAATTATGGGGAGAACAATAGAAACATATAGATGAAGTTAGAACGGTTTGTGTTCTATGGTGGTACTAGAAGCACGTGTTGGTAATAACAGCTAGCATCTGTATCGAACAAGATAAACCAGGGAAGCAGCATGATTTCACAGCAACAGCAGTACATCGCATACATCAAGGCTAACGGTGTAGGTTCTAAAGATAAAGTAGCCGACTCAGTAAAGTCCTACCTTTCGTACCTTGAGAGTGTACAAAGGCATCTCGGCATCACTATCAGTGCTGATAATTTGTCCTCGGACCAAGATATCGCGAGTATCTCAGAGCGGTTGAGAATATTAAAGAAAGTTTCGGAGAAAGTAAGCGGTTAACGAAACCCACCTATCAATAGAAATCTAGCTTCGTCATAGTATCTTTTTTAAAGGAGATATTATGAATCAAGAACAAAAACGTCATCACTGGGCTCAGATACTTGAGCAGCAACTAAACAGCAACTCGACGATTAAACAGTTTTGCCTCGATAATGGCATTAACTACCAAACCTTTCATTATTGGTTTAAAAAACTCAATAAACTAGAAGAACAAATTCAAGTTCAACCAATAGTGGTGACCGAAAATAATGTCGGCTACACCGCAAGTGTGGTGGTGCTCACACTG
>NZ_LZFW01000010.1 GCF_001676025.1 Vibrio sp. UCD-FRSSP16_30 | reverse complement strand
ACATAGCCCAACCAATTGGTTTACGAGCAAACAAGTCCAGCACAACGGCTAGATAAGCCCAGCGATTCCCTGTCCAGACGTAGGTCACATCTCCAACCCACACCTGATTTGGAGACGTAACGGCAAACTGTCGGTCAAGGTGATTCGGGATCTCCACATGCTCGAGTGGCTGTTTCTTATATTTATGATTCGGTAGCTGCCGACTAACTAACCCTAGCTTTTTCATAATCTTAGTTGCGCGATAGCGACTCAAATTAACGCCAGCATTAGTTACTATGCCCGCAATTGTTCGAGCTCCTGCAGAGCCATTGCTGGCACTATAAGCTTCTTGCACAAGCGATCGAGTTTGAACCTCTAATGTAGGGATAGCTTTTGGTCGTCGCTTCCAATACTTGTAACTACTTCGATGAATGTCGAAGACGTGACATAGCGTAGTAATGCTGTAGCTCTGTTTGAGTCGCTCGATTATCGAGAATTTTTCAGTGAGTCCGACATCAACAGAGCTGTAGCCTTTTTTATGATTTCGTTGTGCTCTTCAAGCTCTGCGATCCGTTTTTTTAGCTCACGGATTTCAATTTGTTCTGGCGTTAACGGTGAGGCTTTGGGCGTAATGCCTTTCCGCTCTTGCTTGAGCTGCCTTACCCACTTGTCCATGGCTGACTTGCTAACATTCATGGCCTTGGCTGCCTCATCAACTGAGTACCCTTGGTCAACAACTAGCTGCGCTGCTTCAAGTTTGAATTCTGGGCTGAAAGTTCTTCTTGTACGTTTTGTCATAGTTCCACCTGTTGTGTACGAGGTGCATCTTAACACCTCTAATCAGGTGGCCAAATTCACTATGCCACTACAGGGTGTCAACATAGATTTATAACGAGATGAGGCAGGATGCATAGAATTGAAACGAAGAGAAATAGTTTCGATTTGACTCATGTTTGAATATTTTTAGTTGTTCTGCACCGTCAATATTGGACACAACTGTAAGCAATGTTCCATATCTGTAGTTGTTCATTAACTACTAATTTAGCAAGACCTGTAACTTAAACATGTCCAGATATATGCTAGAAGGATCTCTGTTAGCTCGTTTCTGCCTCAAATCATTTAGAGTGAAATTGATTTGATTAAAATTCTGTAATTTGCCAACCTGCTACATTCAAATACTAATACTTAGTCAAAGGATGGTAGAGGCCTTTATATAAAGGTGCTCGCTTTTGCGTTCTTGACGTTGCTTTTAACGGGTATGTTTTCTTAGGAAGATTGAGCTATGAACATTAGAGAAGCGACAAAAGATGATTGGGATTGTATCTGGCCTATTTTCAGTGAAATAGTTTCGGCTGGTGAAACATACGCTTATGATCCTGCTATGAGCAAAGAAGAAGCTAGGAGAATTTGGTTAGAACTTCCACGAAAAGTTTTTGTTTTCGAAGAAAACGATCATATTTTAGGTACCTATTATTTAAAGACAAACCAAGCAGGCCCTGGAAACCATGTTTGTAATTGCGGCTATATGGTTTCACCCCAAGCTAGGGGCAAAGGTCTTGCAACGTCTATGTGTGAGCACTCTCAAAAAGTTGCTATTGATCTAGGCTATAAAGCCATGCAATTTAATTTTGTCGCCTCAAGCAATGAAGGCGCTGTTCGATTATGGAATAAGCTAGGATTTGAAACGGTTGGCCACTTACCAAAGGCTTTTAATCACCTTAAATTAGGCTACCTAGACGCATTAGTTATGTACAAATGGCTAGAGGTGTAGACAAGTGAGTTTGTCCTGCTTCGAGCTAGCTTCGATAGCTAGCTCGTTTATTCCTTTCATCATTTTAGAACAGTATGAAGCAGAATTGCCTAAAATATACTGATCTGGCGACAAAACCCCTTACTGACGTTGCTACAAAGCTTTTTGATGTTTGAATTCTATTAATACACTTCTTCCTGATGGCGTTAGTGTATTTTGATAGTGCCAGCCATATTGCTTGATTAAACGCTCTGTTAACTCCAGCCCTAAGCCAAAACCTAATTGCTGCTCTGATTCATTTTCAGAGTGGTTGTAATTATCAATTCGCAGTTCTGTAGCAACTTGTTTTATCACGACTTCACCATGAGTCGTGTGTTGGAAAGCATTTCGAATTAAATTGGTAATGACGATTCTGCATAGACCTAAAGGCAGATCTAACTTGGTGTTATCTGATTCGAGAAAAACGTCAACTTGCTTACCATGTAGAACATAAAATAGTTCCTGTTTGATCTGCGTAACCAATTCACCAAGTGTGATGGTTGTGCTGGGTAAGCTTTTGTCTTCCTGACGATTGAGCCACAATAAGGTCTCCGTTAAATCTGTCATGGTAAATGCAGCGCGCTCTATTCGTTCGAGCACCTCTTCTTGTTTCGCTTTATCCACATCTTTACTGATCATTTTTCTCAATAATTCTGTGTTTGTACGCGTGACTGCAATTGGCGTTCTTAGTTCATGGCTTGCGTAGCCAAGGAACTGTTTCTCACGATCTAGGCTATCTTGTACCGAGCTCAAACTGGATTGAACAATACCAGCTAATGAATTTAACTCACTGTATTGAAAGTTCGGCACTGGTTGCTTTAGTTTCTCTTTATCCAGAGACTTGGCCCAGTCACGAAGATTCTCAACAGGTTCAGACATGATTCGTAAAATACCAAACAGTGCTGCAGAGAAAAAGAAAAGAGCCCCTAGCGCGATAAAAATGACGTAGAAGAAATACGGATTTTTTTCATTGCGAAAACGTGTATCGCTCGTTGTATTTGGAAGCTGAAGGCTGACATAAACAATGCTATCGTTCTCTACTACTTTCATAGCAAAGTAACCCGTTTTAGGGGGATCGATTAAAGGAATGCCGTCTATGTGTTTTATCAACTCATTTGGAGCCAAGTCAGCTTCCTTAAATTGATGTCGAATTGACTGTGGTAGGTCTTGCCAACGTGATGCTACGGTCGTTCTACCCAGTGTGATGGGATGGTTATCGGATGGCTTGGCTTGATGAGCTTGAGTGCGCATCGAGCTTTCCATTACGATATCCATACCAGAGAAGAAATAACTTATCGCAACACCTGACATGATAACGATCGTCATAGAGCCAACAAAAAACATTATCGCGAGAAAATAGAGTCTAAGGCTCTGTCTGATCTTCACTGTTTTTCCTCACGTTTAAAAGCAAAGCCACGTCCAACAATGGTATGAATGAGTTTACTTTTTTCCGCAGTATCGATGGCCTTGCGCAAATTGTGCATGTGAACTTTCAAACTATTGCTGTCTGGCTGATCGTCTCCCCACACACTTTTCATCAATTTTTCTCGAGACACAGTATTTGGGCTTTCTTGCATTAATATTTTTAATATCTTAATTGCTATGGGTGTGAGCTTAAGCTCGTCGCCATCGCGAATGACGGTTTGCGCCTGAGGGTCTAACTCAACGCCTTCAACTTTAAGTTGGGTGACTTGTCCGCTTCTTCTACGAGATAATGCTTGTGCGCGAACAATCAACTCTTCCATTGCAAATGGCTTAACTAAATAGTCATCTGCGCCTTTTGAAAAACCCGCTAATTTATCGTCTAAAGTGTCGCAAGCTGTCAGCATTAACACTGGAACATCAATGCCTAATGAACGTAGCTTTTCACAGACTTCCAAGCCATTCATTTTGGGTAAATTCAAATCCAATATCACCGCATCATAAGGATTTTGAGTGATGAGGGTAAAACCTGCCACCCCATTTGCCGCGTGATCACATTGAATATCTTCAAGTTCAAGATAATCAATAACGGCTTTTGCCAAATCTAGATCATCTTCAACTAATAGTAGTTTCAGCATTTCAGTGTTCATTTCTACCTCTAGCAGTTCCATTTTATGTGACCCAAGATATGAATATGTGGGATTGGAACCTTCACTAAAAAATTTAATAATTGTCGCGGTTATTGCCTATAGGAAGCAGACTGAACCGATGTATCAAATCACAATGGTTCAATCTGTTTCACTTGATCGCTATTTTACAGTGGAACGACTGTCCATTGCATAAGTTTTGGCTGTGCTTCGTCACACTGAATCAGTTCAAGTGGTCGTTTCACCCACGGACCCGCTTCTTGAGTTTCCGATGTTACCGCTAAACAGTAGCTTGTATCAGCTTTGAGCCTAAATGTTTGGTCTTTTTCTTGATAAACAAAACCTTGGTGCTTTGCATCGCTACACTCTAATAGTGCTAACTCACTTTTACCTGTTGCTAAAAGCCCCTGCATACACAGCCCTTCAAACGCATAAGATTGAATTTTATTCGTTGCAGTGTTGTATTCAAATCTCACATCATTTCCTGAATGATTACGAGGCGAACCTTCCTCTGGTTTAGGTTTACAAGTATGAGTCTGCAATAGCTCAGATTGACCTTTTCCGTAAGTATCAATACAAAAACCATAGCCGTTTGGTTCGTCTAAGTTATCACTTAAGACAATATATGGCGGATTGGTAGGGACATTGGGCTCTGCTGCAAAAAGGAAAGAAGGAGCAAAAATTAAGCTAGAAGCCACAATGAGTTTGATACGACGCTTTAGTTTCATATTGAATATATCCTTTATATTTATCGGTGTTGCTATTAAAAACGCCGAATTAGGGTTCTGATTAGACCAATTTTTAGTCAGTATCTTATTGGTTAAATATTTTGGTAAATTCAACAATTCGCGCGGCATTAACGCCTCTATCACTTCTGCCGATTCGAGACACACTGCGAATATCGATCCGACTTTCATTGTTTATCGGGGTGACTTTAACGACCACGTCGTCCATAAAGCCAAAGAAAGTGGTTTGAGCTGTCGCTTCAAAGCGTAATGCCTGTGGTTGTTGTGAAACAATTTCCCATCCTTTGTCTTTAGCAATATCCAGCGCTTTTGCATACGCATCGCTGGCAGAAAGGCTAGACAGAATAGGTTTTATGTATGGGTATGCTTTTGTCTGTATAGTCGCGACTTTTTCACCGGCATAAATCAACGAGTTTTTAGCGCCTGAGCGAGTGTCATCCAAGACTAAAAATGCAGGCGGGTTAGTGGTGTCGGTGGTAATGTCATGAATGGCAGGGGCACGTTTCGCCGGTAAAATAATGCCCTTGATCATTGGTGCGATAAGACCAACGCCTATTAATACAGCAACCAAAGACTTAATTATTCCAATACGATTACCAGTAACCCATTGTGAGATAAGCCCTAGCACGCTCAAGGTGAGTACAGACAGACCTATCGGGTTGAGATAATGTCGAATATAGCCAAAGCCAACGATAGGATCCCACAAACCCAAACGGGCACCAAAGATCATCACTGCCACCACAAGTACAGCAGCAATAGCGATGAGTAATAATAATGTTGCAATACGAGAGGTACGGCTGTTTGTCATTTTCTATCCAGTGAAAGTTATTTTTGTGAGTAATGATGAGCCACACTCAGGCTCACCATGACTTCATTTTTGCCGCGCTATATTTGTGTGCTGTGATTAGTATTCGATTTTTCACCTGATCTAAATAGCTTACAGATTAAGACAAAAAATAGTGGGGCGAAGTAAATCACTAGTAGCGTTGCTCCCATCATGCCACCCATTACCGATGTACCTATTGCGTTACGTGCATTAGCACCCGCACCGGTACTTAGAACCAGAGGTAATACGCCAAGTCCAAATGCCATTGAGGTCATGATGATTGGGCGCAGACGCATTTCACACGCTTGTACCGTTGCATCAATAATATTGACGCCTTTTTCATAAAGCTCTTTAGCAAATTCAACTATCAAGATGGCATTTTTAGCCGTCAAACCAATGGTGGTTAAGACGCCTACTTGGAAGTAAACATCGTTTTCCAGACCCCGTAGCATAATTGCGGCAAGAGCGCCGAGTATGCCTAGAGGAACTACAAGAATAATCGCTATTGGGATACTCCAACTTTCATACAAAGCAGCCAAACAGAGGAAGACCATCAAAATGGATATACCGTAAAGGATTGGGGCTTGGTTGCCTGCCTCAATCTCTTGATATGACATTCCTGTCCAACTTACCTGCACATCACTTGAAATCTGAGCGGCCAATCTGTCGATTTCAGCCATCGCTTCACCGGTACTGTAACCTGGGGCTGCTTCACCAACGATTTCTACCGCAGGGTTGCCGTTATAACGTTGTAACTGTGGAGAACCTTGCCCCCAGTGGTAAGTACTGAAAGCTGAGATTGGTACCATCTCACCCTTGTTATTGCGAACAAACCATAAGTTAAGGTCTTCTGGAGTCATGCGATATTGGGCGTCAGCCTGAATGTAAACCTTTTTAGAACGACCACGGTCGATAAAGTCATTCACATATGACGATGCCCAAGCAATGGATAGTGATTGGTTGATGTCCGTAATTTCTAGACCTAGCACTTTGGCTTTTTCATAGTCAACATCTAGGAACAGTTGCGCGGTGTCCTCTAAACCATTGGGTCTTGTTCTTTGTAGTAATGGGCTTTGCGCTATCGCTCCAAGCAACTGATTTCTAACTTCAATTAGTTTGTTATGACCGAGAGAACCGACATCTTCTAGATAGAAGTTAAAGCCTGTTGAAGTACCTAGCTCACGAATTGCAGGGCTACTAAAAGCAAAGATTTGCGCATCTTTATAATTAGAAAACCTACCCATAACTCGACCGATAATGGCATCAACATCGGTACCCGGCGCTGTTCTTTCTGACCAGTCTTTCAGACCGATGAATGCCATTGCAGCATTTTGTCCAGTACCAGAGAAATTAAATCCAGCAACAGTAAACACATGGTTAACGGTATCGGCCTCATTTTCTTCAAAGTAATCTTTAATATCCAACATCACATCTTGGGTTTTTTGCAATGTGGTTCCTGTTGGCGTGGTGACCATTACCATGAAGTCACCTTGGTCTTCATTGGGTAAGAACGAGCTTGGTAGCACGTTGTATAGGTAAGCGGTGCCTGCAAAAAGCATCAGGTATACAAAAACAAAGCGTAATGGGCGCTGTAAAGCGTGTTTAACTGAGCTTCGGTATTTGCTTGATAGTTTGTCAAACCCTCTGTTAAACAGTGCAAAAAACTTATTATTCGACTTCTTATCGACAGGCTTTAGCAATGTTGCACACAACACAGGGGTAAGAATTAATGCCACAACAACGGATAGCACCATTGCTGAGACTATGGTCAGTGAGAACTGTTTGTAAATAACGCCAGTTGAACCGGACATAAAGGCCATAGGGATAAATACCACCGACAACACCATCGTAATACCGATTAATGCGCTGGTAATTTGTCCCATTGATTTTTTGGTGGCTTCCAGAGGAGACAGGTTCTCGTCATGCATCAAACGCTCAACGTTTTCTACTACTACGATGGCATCATCAACCAGTAGACCGATGGCCAACACTAAGCCGAACATGGTCAGTGTGTTGATTGAGAAGCCTAATACCGACATCACACCAAACGTGCCAAGTAGTACCACTGGTACGGCAATAGTTGGGATCAAGGTTGCACGAAGGTTTTGTAAAAATAGCAACATGACGACAAAAACAAGCCCAACAGCTTCAAAGAGTGTTTTCACTACTTCGGAGATAGAGAGGCGAATGAATAAGTTGTTATCAGTCGTTTTAACCAGTGCCAGTCCGTCTGGAAAACCCTTTGCAAGTTGTGCCAGTTTTTCATCAACTGCATTTTGTGTATCTAAAGAGTTTGCGCCCGTTGCAAGGGTGATAGCGATACCTGACGAGTCTTTACCCATATAGGCCGGTATGGCTGAAGATTGTTCACTAGCAAGCTCTACACGCGCCACGTCTTTGAGCTTGATTTGAGAGCCGTCACTATCAACTTTGATTAAGATATCTTCAAACTCTTTAACGCTAGTCAACAGACTTTGCGCCGTGATGCTTGCGTTAATTAGCTGAGAATCAATGGCAGGGGTTCCGCCTAATTGTCCAACCGTTACTTGGCTATTTTGCACCGAAACCGCGTTAGATACGTCGACAGGTGTTAGGCTGTAACTGTTTAATTTTGCAGGGTCTAACCAGATGCGCATCGCATAAGATGGGCCAAAAATGGTCACCTCTCCCACACCGTTTACACGGCTCACGATGTCTTTAATGCTAGAGTTTGCGTAATCTTGAATATCACCTGCGCTCATGCTGCCGTCAGGAGAGTAAAGGTTGGTTACCGACATAAAACCTGAGGTACTCTTAGTGACAGAGGTTCCCTGATTTTGTACTGCGGTCGGCAGGCGATTACTGACTTGCTGTAAGCTGTTTTGCACCTGTACCTGAGCGATATCGGGATCGGTATCAGCACTAAAAGTTAATGTGATACTCGCTTTACCCGAAGAGTCACTTTTAGAGGCCATGTACAGCAGGTTATCCAAACCTGTCATGCCTTGTTCGATAACCTGAGTCACGCTGTCTTCAATGGTTTTTGCTGAAGCGCCCGGGTATGACGTTGAGATAGTGACAGCAGGGGGGGCGATTGTCGGATATTGCGCAACAGGCAAGGAGACGATTGCCGCAATCCCTGAAAGCATAATGACAATTGAAATTACCCAAGCAAAAATGGGTCTGTTAATAAAGAAGTTCGATAAGGACATGCTTTATTCCTCACTTATTAAAGCAGACTCAGTGCTTTTTGTACTGCTATCGACCACAACAGTAATATCATTTTTCATGTTGATGATATTGTTGATGACGACTTGATCACCATTAACCAGTCCCTCTTTAACTACCCAGCCGTTGCCCACTTCGTTGCCGAGAACCACCGCCTTTTTCTCTGTTTTATTCTCTTGGTTAACCACAAATACTGAAGGTTTCCCAGATTGGCTTCTTACCACAGCAGATTGCGGAACAACCAGATAGCCTCGAGCTTCTGGCATAGAGATATGGGCGCGCACATACATGCCCGCGAGCAAAGTATTGTCAGGGTTTGGAATGATAGCACGCAGTGTTACTGTACCTGTCGAGTCTGATACAAGCGTGTCAGAAAATGCTAAACGACCCGCTTCCTCATAAGTACTACCGTCTTCTAGGGTAAGCGAAACCGGGATTTCGGCATTTTTATCCTTAAAAGTATGAAATTCTTTTCTGATTTTAGTTATCGCCATCGAAGACTGCTGCATATCTATATAGACGTTTTCAGTTTGCACAATCGTTGTCAGATAAGAGGACTGTCCCGCAGTTAATAAAGAGCCTTCTGAGACTAAAGAAAGTCCCGCTTGACCGGCAATAGGCGCTTTAATTTTGGTATAAGACAGTTCAATTTTGGCGTAATTTAACTCAGCTTGGCGGATAGCAACTTCGGCTTGAGCTTCTTTATAAGCGGCATCTGCATCATCATAATTCTGTTGGCTGGTTAATTTTCTCTTCAGTAGCTTCTGATAGCGAACCGTCGTTTTTCTGTTTGTCTCTTCACTCGTTAAAGCTTTTGCTAACTGAGCCTGTGCACTATTAACGTTTGATTGATAAGTAGTAGGATCAATTTCATAAAGTACATCACCGGCTTTTACTCGAGAGCCTTCTTTGTATAAACGGCTTTTGAGAATGCCGGTTACTTGTGGTCTCACTTCTGCTTGTTTGAATGCAGTAATTCGCCCCGGCAACTCAGTTGTTAAACGTAATGTCGTCGGAGTTAAATCTAAAACATCGACATGTAGTGGACCGGAAGCCGGTCGATGATCCATAGCTTGTTCACCACAACCCAGCAATAAAGTGCTAGAGAGAAGTAGACCTAAAGGCAATTTTAACGAGTTGGGTAGAGACATAATGAAACCTTATCCTAGAAGCATAATTGCAGATATTGAAATAATGATAGCAACTGAATGGTTAAGGGGGGGTTAAGGCGCAGGGGTTTTATTTTAATAATTAGGGGATAGAGGGCAACAGTTCTTGGATGTACGGAAATTGCATTGCTTGTACAGCACTAACATGGGTATGTACTGCTGTTTGATACATGGCCATTCATGCAGAGGTAGCTGTATGTCTAGCACCCTATTTTGGTGGATAATACTGAGTCAATCTTACCTTCTCACTATTAACTCATTTCTTAAAATAGGGACGAGTGATAGGGCGAATGCATGAGTGAACACTTACCGATCAATCATATACATCATCTCCACAAGACGCCGTGAAATCATCCTTGATGGCTTCTTTGTGGCATCCATGCCACAAAGACTTGCTCCTATAATGCACATGATTTTGTTCAAATAACGTTCGTGATCTCACCCTAGGACGAGTGATTCGAATTCAATCAATATCGAATCACGTATTGATTTGAATAAAGGCAATACACGAATCATAACGAATTTGTTTAAAAATTTGCTTGTCCCACCTCAGTCCCTTTCTGCTGTGTATTTACACAGTTTATTAGGATTGCATTCGGTTTGAGTATGGAAATGCTTGTTTTGTCGAGGGTTCAGTCTCATTTTGTCGATGGAAAGTCAGGTAAGTTATTGTTAATAATAGGGTTAGTGTTATCTTATCCTAAGATAACGAGCATGGTTAAAAAGTGATAACACGCACGCTCGTTTTTACGTAAAGACAGAGTGCGAAATGAAATAGATATACATTATATTTCATGTGCTTATGGTAGATTGAATGAAAGTCAGGCAAGCAGAAAAACGAGCAGGCCAGTTATTAAGAATGTTAGGGAAATTCCAGTTTGGCATAAGGAATAAAAATGGCAAATATAGGTACAGTTGATTTTTATATTGGAGTGCCAAGCTTACCTCGTGAGGACTTTGAAAGTTATTCGACTCGGCTTTTTGATGAATGGGAATCTTATGTTGGGCAAAACTTAGAATTAAGTGATTACTCTCTTGTTTTAGAGGTTGAAGAGGGCTCAATAAAAGCCAAAGGAAAAATACTTGCAACTGCAAGTGTCTTGTATTTTGGTATTGCACAATATGGTTCATTTATCTCCGGTCTACAAACTATAAATAATCAAGTTAAGGCTGTTGGAGACTATCTTGGTGAAAGAGCTAGTTCACCATTCGATCTCAGTCTGGTACAGCCCAAATTACGAAAGCGAGGGGAATCTCTTACCCGCTTAGAAAACCTTTTTGTTAAAGTTCAGCGTGGCGAATTAACGGTCGAAATGGCAATGCAAGAAACGGAAGCTATTTTTGGTGAGGAGTTAGAAGGGGCTCCTGAGTTTTACAATGACCTCAAAGAGTCCTTGGAACAAACTTCAGTAATCCCGGAGCAAATGGAGCTGAAGCTTATAGACGCAAATGGAGAAGAGTTAACAAGTCCTCAACAACAGCCTAAACAGCCACGGAAACCTCAGCCAAGAACTCCAGCACCACCTGTAGACCAGTTTAGAGTTGAGGTTTGGCGTGAAACAAAAAATAGTAAAAGAAACGTCAAGGTTACGACTCTATAAAAATTGCCCTAACGAATAAGGATAAGTGTCGCCCGGCCGACACTTTATCTGAGTGTTGAACAAGCCCAATCGTGTAGTTGTCTTCTATTAGTAAATTGCTCTTTGGTGAGTAGCTTGAAATGAGCCTCTAAAATTAGAGGGTACTGAAAGTATGGATGATGAAGGTTCTTTTCTGCCGCCTAGCGACTTCGTCAATAATCGCCATTTTCGCTTTGCTCAATTCTGGCACACGTCACTTTCCGTTTAGCAAAGCGTTGGCTGTCATGGTACTTGCGAAACTCAAAGTGATAGAATAGTATCACTTAAGTGTCACTTTAGTATTCTTTTGGAGCAACAACTATGAAAGTTGAATTAGTTACTTCACTCAAACGCCAAGCTACAAAAATATTAGCAGATCTTCACGATAGTAAAGAGCCTGTCTTAATCACTGAGCACGGTAAACCTTCGGCATATTTAGTTGACGTTGATGACTATGAATTTATGCAAAATCGACTGGCTATCCTAGAGGGTATCGCTAGAGGTGAGCGTGCTATCGCCGATGGAAAAGTTACTTCCCATTCTGAAGCAAAAAATAAGCTATTAAAATGGCTGAAATAATTTGGACAGACCCAGCATTATCAGATTTAAACGATATTGCCGAATATATAGCACTGGAAAATATCGTTGCAGCTAAGCTTTTGGTGCAATCTGTTTTTGATAAAGTCGAAAGATTAGAGCTGTTTCCAGAATCAGGGCGCATTCCTCCAGAGCTACAACATTTAAGTTATCGGGAAGTTATCGCTAGTCCATGTCGTATTTTCTACAAAAAAGAGAGCGACAAAGTCTTTATCTTGTACGTAATGCGTGAAGAGCGAGATTTGAGAAGGTTCTTATTGAGTAAGTAGTAGGAGAAAGTGACAGTTAACGAATAAGGATAAGTGCCGCCCAACCGACACTTTATCTGGGTGTTGAACAAGCCCAATCGTGTAGTTGTCTTCTATTCGTAAATTGCTCTTTGGTGAGTAGTTTGAAATGAGCCTCATCTATTTTCTACAAGTCGTATGTAGTGGTGCGAGGCGGGGTGAGATCGCGAACGTTATTTGAACCAAATCATGTGCATTATCGGAACAACTCTTTGTGACATGGTTTTGTGGCATGAATGCCACATGAAGCCATCAAGGATGATTTCACGGCGTCTTGTGGAGATGATGATTAGTCGATAAGTGTTCACTCATGCGTTCGCCCTAACTTAAAGGGCTTCTTAATTGAAGCCCTTTAAGTATTTGTTAGTGATGACTTTTGATGCCAATCGCTGTTAGTCACGGAATCATTTTCAGTTTATTTGGGTAATAAAGGTTTGCTCGTCATCCATAAAAGCCACAAAGCCTCCGTGATAGATAAACACTCGACCACGCCCCTCAACTAGGCAGGCAAGCTGTGGGTTCAAATCTTCTTCGTTATTCTGGCTTTGGAAAGTGCCGGTATCGGTGATTACGCCGCTGAGTGTAGGCAAATACCCATAAGTGCGCTTGGCTTGATCAATCAGGTGCAATTCGCTGGCTCTAGAGAAGCAAGAGGGGATCGCACCTGCATCTTCAATAAATATAGTTTTAAATTCTTCAAAAGCTGTAATCACCAGCCAGTCGATGTCGTTAACATGATGGATAAACATTTTTATAAATACCTAGTCTCGGTAATTCTGATGCGGAGATTCTATCACTATCAGGGCAGAACATAGCAGAGATTTAGTTGCTAAAGGCGGTAATTCGGTGTCATTTTCGGATATTTACTCGGTTAACTTAAAGCATGTTTTGCCCCTTTTTAAGCTAGGGCATTGAGTCATCACATTTTGAGGTCTGGGGATTGGACAACATTGAAGCGTGTTAATATCAATAGGTATGTCCAGTGTTAGTTATCCACAGTGGTATATGGAGTACTGCATAGTCCAACTTATGTTAGACTCTCGCCATCCGCGAGATAAGTGTTCTTATCTATCAGCGTGAGGCATAAATGGCCATTTTATTTTTTACATAGGTATATCAATGAGCAAATTGAGTTCAGCAGAGCGCAAAGCACGTGACAATGAGCGTTTTTCACAACGTGTAAGTGAACGCAGAGAGAAGGGTGAAGATATCGTTGCGTACGCACTTTCAAACAAGAAGGCGATTAAGTTTCTGACGAAGTCAGAAAAAAAAGCCCTGAACGAACGTAAAGCAGCCGTTAAAAAAGAACTTGAATTAAAAGAGCAAGAAGAGCTTAAAAGAATTGAAGAGTCTTTCTCTGTTGATGAACACCAAGATTAATGAGTAACTAGAAAAAGAAGTCTCAAACAGTGCCTCGTTAAACTTTGGGACTAGAGCGATTGAACGCACCTAGCCTAATAACCCTGTCCAGAGGCTTCTCAGAATGATGCTCCATTGTGCGCGTCGACCGATTGAGCACATTCTTCACCAAAGCATCATTTGGCTTACTTTTTTCATGCTTAGAACGCTAACTATCTGACCAAATTTGCTAATCCACTATACTGTTAGTTGTTGGGAGTGGTTAAACAGCACTTTTACCTTGTAAAAGATGGCCTCTAAAGGACTTATTGCCATTAAATTGTCGTATTTTCGAGCTTATTGCGACGAATTGGTAAAAAGTCTGCCGTTCCGATACAGTTTGTTTTACAATCTGCGACCGTATTTTTGGTTATGCTTTACGTGGTCGTAGCCGTTTAATTTTAGGAACACTACAATGTCATTTTCATCTCAGAATTTTTCTCCAGAAATTGTGAAAGCACTGTCAGAGTGCGGCTACGAAAAACTTACTCCTGTTCAGCAAAAAGCGATCCCACTCGCTCGTAAAGGGTACGATATCTTAGCGAATGCTCAAACAGGGACAGGCAAAACTGCCGCTTTCGCTCTGCCTATTATTCAGCAGCTATTAGACAAGAACAAAGCGAATAACCATTTTCAAACACGAGCACTGATTCTTGCACCAACTCGTGAATTGGCTGCACAGATTGCGCACAGCATTGAAGATTATATTAAGTACACATCATTGAGTGTTGCTGCCATTTATGGTGGCGTGAAAATGTCATCTCAGGTGCAAAAGCTAAAGAACGGTGTCGACATTTTAGTGGCAACACCAGGTCGCTTAATTGAGCATCTGGATGAAAAAAGTGTTTCCCTACTGAACCTTGAGTTCTTGGTTTTTGATGAAGCCGACCGTATGTTAGACATGGGCTTTATTTCATCAATTGAAACCATTATGTCTGGTGTTTCAACTAAGCCACAGACTATGCTGTTTTCGGCGACGTTCTCTCCGCAAATGAACAAACTTGCGGCTGAAATGTTGAATCAACCGAAAAGAGTATCTGTAGCCCAAGAGAATGTGACGGCAAACACTATCTCGCATGTGGTTTACCCAGTAGACCAAGAAAGAAAGTATGAAATGCTATCTGAACTTATTGGTCGTAAAAACTGGCAACAGGTATTGGTCTTTGTAAACTACAAAGAAACGGCCAACATGTTATTGAAAGAACTCAAACTGGACGGCATTAAAGCGGTACTATGTCACGGTGATAAAGCACAAAGTGCCCGTCGTAGAGCGCTTGATGAGTTTAAAGAAGGTAAGGCGCGTGTGATGATTGCAACCGATGTGGCAGCTCGCGGCTTAGATATTAAAGACCTTCCGCACGTAGTGAATTTCGATATGCCATTTTTGGCAGAAGATTATGTTCACCGTATTGGCCGCACAGGCCGAGCTGGCCAAAAAGGACAGGCTGTGTCTTTTGTCAGTCGTGAAGAAGAACTGACGCTGCAACAAGTAGAGTCGTTAATTGGTCATACGATTCGACGTGTAGAACAGGCAGGGTACGAGCCTAAAAGCCGTGATGCACTATTGCAGAAAATGCACAGCAAACCAGCGTTCAAAGACCGCAAAACTCGCATGAACAACCCTTCTGATGCTAGCCAGGGTTCTGCTGAGAAATACGCTCGATTACGTAGCATGGTGAAAAATAGAACCGCAGCCACTAAGAAGTAAGTGAGTCAAAGTTAACGTACATTAAACGCCGATTATGCAAATTAATCGGCGTTTTTTTTCATTTTTTCGGAGAGATTTCTTTCTACCCTCGCTCTATTTCCAACCTTCGATTTTCATGCTTGTTCAATAACTCATAAGAGATTAAATTTTAGCTATCTGGCCAAACTTGCTCAATCACTGATGTAAGGCATCAAGAGAAGAAAGAGCGTCAGGAGCAAGGACAGTCGGGGCTGAGCTAAACAAAGTCCCCTATCTAGAAGTTCATGCAAAGCCAGTTTCTTTGGAAGGTTGGTCTTTTACTCGACTCGCTCAGCAAGGAAGATACCTTAAGCCCGAACGTTGAAAAGTCGTGATTTTCACAATCTTTGTTTTCATTCCTATGAGAGGTGCTAGCTGGGTATATATTAAAACTTCTTAAATATCATGGACGTAAGTATTAAAATGAAAACAAGAAACTATGTCACAGCGAGCTTTCTAACCGCTATTGCTATTGCCGTTAGTGGCTGCTCTCAAACTCCAGCGCAAACGGAGTCATTTGACTTTACGATAGCTAATTCCACCATCAACCCAAATCTGTCTTCTGGTTCAGCAATGGTGGTAAACAATAATAAAATTATTGTTGCAGGTGATGACTCACCGTGGTTATTTGATGTGGCTGATGACTTTTCCATTGATAACAAAACTCTTATCGATAACTTCCCAGTCAATGGAGACAACCGCATAGCCCACGCAACAAAACCTGATTTTGAGGCCATGACGCAGCTGAATTACCACAATCAACCTTATTACTTTGTGGTTGGTTCGGGCAGCAAAAAAGAGTTGCGTGAAAATGCGTATCTAATCCCAGTTGATGGTGGGGATAACATCAAGCTATCGCTGTCTCAATTCTATGCCGATTTACACAGCGCTGCGGGCTTCAAAGACGAAGAAAAAATAAACATTGAAGGCATTGCAAATTCTGCAGATGAAACTTACATTTTCAACCGTGGTAATGAAGGTAAGAATGCAATCTTCAAGATGAAAACCGAGGATATGTTGAGTTATCTGCAAGGTCAAACCAATCATATTCCTTCGTTGGATGTTGTGGAAATTACGTTGCCTAGTATCAACGGCGTACAGGCTTGCTTAGCTGGTGCAGATTTCTGGCAAAGTAATAACAGTTTGATTTATACCGCTTCGGTTGAAGGCAATAATTCAAGCAGCGTGAATGATGGCGCGATTCAAGGAAGTTTTGTTGGGGTGCTACCTGTAGATGCACTTAACAACCAAGATAGTCTTGATCTTACGCCTTATAGCCAGTTGATACAAAGTGGTGGTCAACCTGTGATCACGAAAGCGGAATCTATTGCGGTTGATAAGCAAAATAGTGAGCAAGTATCGGGTTATGTGGTGAGTGATAATGACAATGGTACAAGCCAGTTCTTTACCTTCACGATTCATCAGCCTGCCGCTTTGTAATTTTTAGCGAGTAGAACAAAAAAGCCTGATGAGTTTCCTCATCAGGCTTTTTATTTTTACTTAAAAAAGTGTTGTTCCCTCCAAGAAATCCACCTCAAATAAGAACTGGGAACCAATCGATTATGCGTGAAGTCCCGACCACTACACGGTAGTGGATTCAACATTGTCTCATTGGCCTAATCTACTGTTTCATCAGTTTCTATGATTGTTGTGCCAATGCCTGTACTCAACCAACAAGAACTTAAACGAGGATTGATTATGTTTATCGTATCTTTAACTTATATTTGTGAAATGTCAGAGGTTGATAAGCACCTTGAAGCTCATATTGAGTACCTAAATAAGTACTATGAGTTAGGCGTTTTCATTGCTTCAGGGAGAAAAGTCCCCCGCAATGGTGGAGTTATCTTTGCACAAGCTGAAAATCGCAGTGAATTAGAGGTAGTACTAAACGATGACCCTTTTAAAATTTATAATCTAGCCAATTACGAACTAACTGAGTTTGTACCAAGCAAGACATCCCTTGAGCTTGCTTTTTTAATCAATTAATACTCTCTGTAAACCTAAATGGATCAAATGAGTTGAATGGATTTATCAGCAAACTCGTTTATGCCCAGAATCTTCACAGTTGCACTTCGTAACTCGGAAGTTGCCCACTGCGTGTTTGGGAGATAGCTGAGCCTAAATTAAGACCCTGCATATAATTTACCTTTTCTTACCCCCAAACTCTAACTATGTGGTCAAGCTTTCTAATCCATGACACTTTCTCCCACTTTAAAACTCGTATCTATTTCTGCAAACCTAATTTAAATGGAATAACTAATAGTATTTATATAGTTAATCCGTATATAAAACTCATAGATATGCGTACTTAGTACGCATATAATTCGAATCTAGTACGTTATTGATGAATCCAAATAAAGAGATTTAGGCGATGAAAAAGTTAATTCTAGCGATAATAACAACAGCAACCTTAGGAGGTAGTAACAACTAATTTCGTGCAGAGCATTGTTGATACATATATTGAGCCACAGTAATTAACTGCTGAAGAGACTGTCTTAAACGCAGCTCTAAATAGATCAGATAAATTGCTAGTTCGTTTATGCCCAAAAGTGAGTCAGAGCTAGGTTTAAGTTGAACAAAAAGCGCTGTAATTTAA
Source organism: Vibrio sp. UCD-FRSSP16_30 (assembly GCF_001676025.1). Classification (GTDB taxonomy): domain Bacteria; phylum Pseudomonadota; class Gammaproteobacteria; order Enterobacterales; family Vibrionaceae; genus Vibrio. The sequence continues at coordinate 51,821 of NZ_LZFW01000010.1, read as the reverse complement.
CTTGAGTTTTCTCATGCACAGAACTCTAACCATGTAACCAAAGCTTCTAGTCCACTACAAATTAAACGGAACTAAAACAGTTGGTTAGGTTCCGCTTCGCTTCACGCTATATTATAACCAACAATTTTAGTCCGCTTATCGCGACGTTATATTTTAAATCATATTTGGAGTTTTAATGGACAATCCTTGGATAAATTATAGTTTTGAAGACTCTGCTATCCATACTTTAGATGAAGTACTGATAAAGGAATTCAATCTCAAAGCTAAACCCAAAGTATCATATAATAAAGAACTCTTACCAGATCCATATATCGGAAATATAAACACAAAAATATTACTGTTAATGCTAAATCCTGGTGTAAGTGACAATGATTTTGTTGTTCATAAATCACCTGATTTTATTAAGTTACATAGAAAAAATATCGATCAAAAAGAGCTCGAATACCCCTTTTATTATCTTAATCCTGAACTAGATTGCCCCGGTTCTGATTATTGGCATAAGAAACTAGGAACATTGATCAAAGAGTTTGGTGTTAAAAAAATATCGCAAACGTTTTGTTGTTTACAATTAGTTCCGTATCACTCAATAGCGTTTAAGAACAATACTAAAATATTCCCTACACAGGAATTCACAAAAAACGTTCTTAAAAATCACATGAAGAATAATCTCCCAATCATAATCATGCGTAGCAAAACTATGTGGGAGAATCTAGTTCCCGAGTTAAAAACGTATAAAAACTTTTTTGTGTTAAATAGTTTTTTAAATCCTGTAATCACACCAAAAAATGTTGGTGAGGATAATTTTGATGTTATTAAAGCTCTAATTGCATCGGAGTAATATAATAAATAAAGATAAAGTGTCGCCCAGTCGACACTTTATCTGGGTATTGAACAATCCCAATCATGTAGTTGTCTTCCATTAGTAAATGGCTCTTTGGTGAGTCGCTTGAAATGAACCTCATCTACCTTCTACAAGTAGTATGTAGTGGGTCGAGGCTATCGAGCTGCACTGATCGGCATCAGCCATTAAAAAAAGGATCTAACAAAGTTAGATCCTTTTTAAATTATTAGCCTATATTGTGTGGCCTTATCGCACTGAAAGAAGATAAAGACCGTTAAGCCTTCATCTTCTTAATACACTTACTTGATATTGATGTTTCTATCTCGTTGGTCGTACATATCAGGAGTGGTGTGGACGCCGCCGGCGTAGCCTGCTTTTTCTAGCGTTTCACGTACTTCTTTTATGTCATCAGACGATACAACAATATCTCTTGCGCCTAAGTGGTAGCGAACAAAGGTGATGAGTTCAGCCAGTTTTTGGTCGGACAGTACATCTTCAAAGCTGACCATTGGCATGAAGTTTCTATCTTCTACCAAGTAGGTTGGCTCAAGGCCACGTACGGCAACTGCGATGGTATTGAATGGGTCACTATGCATGATAATGCCGTTGTTCAATAATGCAGGTGCAATTGGGTCGCGCCCTTTACCATCTGCGCCATGACATGCGCCACAGGTTTGTTGATAAACAGGGTAGATGTCAGACTTGTATGCGCTGTCATCAAAGCCTTTTGGTTTAAGCACAACCGACTCAGGGTTGATGAAGTTATCGGTATCACCTTTGATGAGGTAGTACGACATTGCTTCAACATCTTCACGAGTCATTAGGCTGAGACTGTTCTTCACTACATCGGCCATTCCAGCAAAAGCGGTGCCTTTATCTGAGTGTCCAGTGTGTAGGAAGTCCGTTAGTACCTCGGTATTCCATCCATCAATATGCAGCTCATCTGAGGTGATGTTCGGCGCGTTCCAACCATCGATAATATTACCTTGGAATATACGGTCACTGATAATGGCTTGGGCGATATTTCGTGGTGAGTGACACTCAGAACAGTGCCCTAAACCTGCGACGAAGTATTTGCCTTTCTGCCATTTTTCAACGTCTTCAACGCTTTCTTTTATTTCCGCAGGAACTTCATAAGACAGTGGGTCTGTATCCATAAATACAATATTCCAACTTAGTAGACCTAAGCGAATATTGGATGGGAACATCATGCTGTTGTCGTCGTTACGTCTGGCAACAGGGGTGATAGATTGCAGGTATTCCCACATATCTGTCATGTCCTGCTCTGTAACGTGCTGATACGAGGTATATGGCATCGCAGGATACAAGTATCCGTGACGACCTTTACCATCAACCAGTGCTGCTTTAAATTCTTCGTAGTTGTACTCACCAATACCTTCACTTGCATGAGGGGTAATGTTGGTGGAATACACCGTACCAAAAGGTGTGACAAACGGAAGGCCGCCAGCAAAAGGTTCGCCACCTTCAGCACTATGACAAGCCACACAGTCACCCGCATAAGCTAGGTATTCACCACGCTTAATAGATTCCGCATCAAGACTGGCTTGTTTAGCGTTGTTGTCTAAGCGAGCTTTGGTGATCATCGCACCTATGGCAAGCACTTCGTTATGCGTGAGTTGTTTTTCAAACCCTGGCATTACATTGTTTAGACCATAACTAATGGTGTGTTGGATCTCTTCAATACTGCCGCCATGCAACCAGATATCATCGGACAGAATAGGCACACCAATTTCAGGTTTACCTATTGAGCCATCGCCATGACACGCAGAACAGTACTGACCAAATAATTGCTTACCCAGTTCCACTTTTACCGGTGGTACATCAGTATGACGTTGGTTTAATGACGCTAAGAAGTACGAAAGCTTACTGATTTCGTCTTCGTTGAGCACTTCATAATATCCCGCCATCGCGCCGTTACGACCTTTTTCGATGGAGTGGAGGATAGCTTCATCGCTTCCGCCGTATAACCAGTCGTCATCGGTTAGGTTTGGAAAGTGTTTTTGCCCTTGCGCATTATCTCTATGACAGGCTGCACAGTGGGTTTGAAACAAAATTCGTCCAGATTCAGTAATGGCATCATTGCTTGCTAGGCTAAGTAATGACGTATCACTGATTGATGAAAATTGTTCATCTAAGGTTGTGTTAGGTGAGCTTAATTTGTCATCAGTTTGCTTCCAATCCACTAATCCTTCCCAATTCCCCAGTCCGGGATAAAGGACTAAGTAACCAGCAGAGAGAGAGAAAGCGATAAAATAACTGACAAATAAAATTTTAGGTGGCGGGGCATCGTTTTCATCGATGCCATCAAACTTACCTAAAGATTTATTTTGGTCTGCACTGTGATTCTTACGCCAATATTTGAAGATGATACCCATCATCAAAAAAAGGAAGGTGAGGGTGCAGATAACGGCCCATAAATTCCAGAAAGTACTCATCGAATAACCTCCTCTGCTGTATCAACACCTAAGCTTTGTAGATAGCGAATCAGTGCCTCTCCCTTAGTTTTACCTCTAACTTGTAGCCTTGCATCTGCAATTTCATCTTCGGTGTAAGGAACACCTAATGTTTGCAGTGCCAGCATTTTATCAGTGATGTCATTACCTGAGAGCTTGTACTCAAATAACCACGGATAAGAGGGCATGATAGAGGTTGGAATTACATCTCTAGGGTTAACCAAGTGCAATACGTGCCACTGATCTGAGTATTTTCTGCCTACGTTAGTGAGATCTGGGCCGGTACGTTTTGAACCCCAAAGATTTGGAAATTCATAAATGTCATCCGACTCTTTATTGGGGCGACCATTTCGTTTTATTTCTGGCTCTATAGGGCGCACCATTTGCGTGTGACACACATGACACCCTTCACTGATATAGACATCGCGCCCTGCAACTTCAAGGGCGGTTAGGGGTTTGGCTGAGCTGTTTAATGCAAGTTCTGGCCCTCTGACAATATTAGGCACGATAAGTACCAATATTGAAAAAGAGGCAACAACGATTGTCGCAATGATGAGAATAACGACGGACTGAGTGAAGTCTTTAGTCATTAGACAGCCTCCCTTTTTAGAACAAACGTAGGTGTGGTGACTGTTTTGTACAGGTTGTAGACCATCAGAAGTAGTCCAAGCACGAATAACGCACCGCCGAAGAAGCGTACAAATAGCCAAGGAGCCTTAAAGTTCATGGCATCAACAAAGCTATAGATAAGCTCGCCGTTGTCATTTTGTGCAAGCCACATGTAGCCTTCTCCAATCCCTGCAACCCAAAGTGCAATGGCATAAAGTGCCACACCTGCATGAGCTAACCAGAAGTGCCATTTGATTAAACGTGGTGACCAAAGCTTATCTTTGTTCCACAACTTAGGTATGAAGTAGTAGAAAACGGCAATACCAGACATTGCCACCCAACCCAGCGCAGCAGAGTGTACGTGGCCGATGATCCATTCGGTATTGTGCGCCATCATATTAAACCAGCGAATGGCCAGTAGTGGACCTTCAAAGGTGGCAAGACAGTAGTAAAGAATGGCAGAGAAGAAGAACTTCATGATGTAGTCATTCTTCAGTTTTTTCTTGTTTTGCAGCAAGGTCATTGCACTGTTAAATGCACCACCCCAAGAAGGTAGCCACAAGATCAGTGACATCACAATACCGATATTTTGCACCCAAATTGGCACAGAAGAATAGATAAGGTGGTGCGTACCAGCCCAAGTATAGAAACCAACTAATCCCCAAAAGTGAATCACAGAAAGGCGATAAGAATAAATTGGACGCTCTGATACTTTAGGGATGAAGTAGTAGTTCATCCCGATAACACCAGCGGTAAGAAGGAAACCAACCGCGTTATGTCCCCACCACCATTGAACGATGGCATCTTGAGCTCCAGCAAACACCGAATAAGATTTAGTTAAAGAAGCTGGTAGCGCTAGGTTATTCACTATAAAAATGAGGGCGACAACAATGATAAAGGCGGCGAAGAACCAGTTTGCCACGAAGATGTGGTTAATCTTTCTTTTTGCTAGAGTGCCAAAGAACAAAATTGCGTACAACACCCAAACCAGAGCAATCATCAGATCGATTGGCCACTCAAGCTCGGCATATTCCTTGCTGGTGGTGTAACCCATAGGTAATGTGAGCACCGCCAGTAGCAATATAATTTGCCAACCCCAAAAGACCATCCAAGCTAGGCTTTTGTTAAATAGACCACATTGCCCTGAACGCTGAGCAATATAAAGCGATGCCCCCATCAGTATGTTGACTACAAAGCCATAAATAACGCCAGAAGTATGAAGGGGACGTAATCGACCAAATTGGAAGTATTCAGAATCGAAATTTAAAACAGGCCAATAGAGCTGAGCGGCAAGCACAACCCCAATGAACATGCCAAGTACTGACCATGCAACGGACGCCACAACGAAGTATTTGACGACCTTGGTGCTGTACACCGTGGTTTCGTTTTCCATCAGTTAATCCTTTACTGCTGAGGTTCTAGACCAAGTTGTGAAAAGTAGTACGAAATGTCTTCGATGTCTTGATCAGAAAGCGCATCAGCTTGTTGCTGCATTAAGATAGCCAACCCACTGGTTCGCTCTCGCGCTTTATAATCTTTTAATGAGGAAACCAAATAACCGAGTTTTTGACCTCGGAGATTGGGATAGGGATCTAAAGTAGAAATGCCATCTTCGCCATGACAAGCCATACAAACTTTGGCTTTGGCTTTGCCTACTTCAAATTGGGTATCTTCTTGTGCGATGGCACCAACACTGAATCCCATTAATGCTAATAAAAGCAGCTTCATCGGTTAAGTCCTTTTCCGAATCTCCAGCGAACGATGCTGAAGGAAATACAATATGTAGCAAAAGTATAGTTAACAATTTCGACAAGACATTGCTTTGACTGAATTTTCTTGCTCGTAAATGATAACGAGTTTCACTCAATAATGGCGCACAGGCGAAACGCTAAATTCAAATAATGCCCCTCATAGATGTAAGTGATTATGCTAAGAGAGATAAGTGCTTGTTTAAGCTATATATATCAATCAAATCATGAGCTTGTGTTAGGTCTGTTGGTTGCTTAAAGGCGTCAATTAATGCGGCCACATCATCGTGTGAAAAAGTTTTTTGAACGCATAAAAATTGAACTATTCTCTCCTCATTAAGGGTAAGCCAGCGCGCTTTTCCTTGTGCTGTTTCGTTACTGACTTGGCGAAGACCATCAATGGATAAGTGCATTTTTAGTTTAGATGCTAGCTTGTTGACGGTAAGAGAAGACTCAATTCGATACAAGTATCCTCTCACTATTTTTTGCCTTGCCCAGTAGTCAATACCATCTAATGTCAGTGGCGTCGTGGACATAAATAATGCACTACTGCGTGTGGTATAGGGCGCAATGCTTACCGCTGAATGTTTAAACTCAGGTTGACCGGAAATACTGTCAGCAGTATTGGCAATTAAGGTGCAGGGTTTACTGTTATTAGCGGTAGTGCCATTCCAGTGTATTGGCATAAATAGCTGCTGAGCAGATACTTGCTCGGTGATGCTTGCGCGAACCAGTGCCTTGCCTTGCGCGTTAGAGACTTCGGCTAATTGACCATCGACGATATTAAATTTAGCTGCTGTTGCGGGATGAATTTGTACATACGGTTCTGTGCTGTGTTCCCCCAATTTTGCGGATAAGCCAGTGCGGGTCATGGTATGCCAGTGATCTCGGGTGCGACCACTATTGAGGATCAGCGGAGCATGTTCACTCGCCGTGGCGATAGGGGCTCGATGAGAAACCGCTATGAATCTTGCTTTAGCATTTGGGGTAAAGAACTGACCGTCACTGAAAAGCCTTTGATTGACATGAGTTTTTTGATGAGAGGTGACAGGCCATTGCTGTGGCATTAAGCGGCTATAACCTTGATCATCAAGTGTTGTTAGGCCAATAAGGTTCAAATCACGCTCACCGTTACGATTACCTATGGTGGTGAGATTGGCGTACTCATTAAAGATTTCACCTTCATGCTGATAATTGAACGCACTACTGTGCCCCATTTTTTGCGCCACTTGCGAGACTATCCACCAATCTGGTTTTGCCAGTCCGGGGCTTGGTAAAATGCGGCGCTGTCTGGAGATTCGTCTTTCTGAATTGGTCACTGTTCCTGATTTTTCACTCCAGCCTTGCGCAGGAAGCACAATATCGGCCATGCGGGTAGTTTCGGTATCTGCAATGCAATCCGACACCACTACAAGGGGACATTTTTCTAGCGCAGATTTGATTTTTTTAGAGTTAGGTAAACTTACCATTGGGTTAGTTGCCATGATCCAGATGGCTTTGATTTTCCCAGATTCAATCGCATCAAACATATCGATGGCTTTTAGCCCTGCTTTAGTTGCAAGATTGGAAGTTTGCCAAAAATCACTGACCCATTTTTGATGGTTAGGGTTGTCAAATTCCATGTGCGCAGTCAGTGTATTAGCAAGTGCGCCGACTTCGCGCCCGCCCATCGCATTAGGTTGTCCGGTAACAGAAAATGGTCCACTGCCAGCTTTGCCTATCTTGCCTGTGGCTAGGTGACAGTTGAGAATGGCATTCACTTTATCTGAACCGCTACTGGATTGGTTTACACCTTGAGAATAAATGGTGACGATGCGTTCTGTATTAGCAAAGGATTGATAAAACTGCTGTAGTTGTTCGTGAGAAAGCTCGGTTATTTGTTCAATATTCAATTCGTTATCAGCGGCTTGCAATGCTTCATCAAAACCCTGCGTATGAGTGGCAATGTACTCACTATCTAACTTATCATGCTGTATAAGGTGGGAAAGCAGTCCATTAAATAACGCCACATCAGAGCCAGATGCTAACGGAAGATGCGAGTCTGCAATGTCGCAGGTTTCGGTTTTGCGTGGATCGATGACAACAATTTTTAGTGCAGGATTAGATTGTTTTGCGGTGCGCAGTCGTTGAAATAATACGGGATGACACCACGCAAGGTTAGACCCGACGATGACGACCATTTCGGCTTGTTCTAAATCTTCGTAGCAGACGGGGACGGTATCACTACCAAATGCGCGCTTGTGCCCCACAACGGATGACGCCATACACAGCCTTGAATTACTGTCTATGTTTGCGGTGCCCATAAAACCTTTTATCAATTTATTCGCCACATAATAGTCTTCGGTAAGCAGTTGCCCCGAGACATAAAAGGCGACAGAGTCACTGCCAAATTCCTCGATGGTTTTAGCAAAACCGTTAGCAACTCTTTGTGTTGCTTCATCCCATCCAAGGGTTTTTGAACCCTGCTCAGTATTGAGTGTTGGTGAGAGCAAGCGCCCGTCATGAATCACAGTATCCCCAAGAGCAATGCCTTTTGTGCATAATTTGCCATAATTAGAGGGATGATCCTTATCTCCTCGAACTTCTAGCTCTCCAGAGATCTTAGGTCTAGCCTCTATTCCACAGCCAACACCGCAATACGCACATGTGGTTTTAATCCACCCTTCATCTTGCTGATTCATGAGAGTTCCTTTCTGAATTTGTTTCTACTGCCTGTTACCTTGCAAAAATCAAACCAAGTTAAATAAAATGCACGTTTTATAAATAACCACTTTAAATACAATCACATAAAATTACACCTACCCCTAAAGTGGTAGGTATTTATAGCTATATATAGTTATGTTTGATTGCTTATGCACCAAGTTGATCGTTATTGCACCGTTAAGGTTCAGTTTGTGTGCATTTTTGTTTTGTGATGGTTATTTGTACATATTTATATTTTAGAAAAACAAGATTTAAGCTTATGTTTTTTAAGTATTTTTAATATTAATCATTATTAAAATTCAATTGTTGGTATCTAAATTGCAAGAGTTGGCTCAGAGGAAGTTACATAAATGACAATTTTTAGAAAATGTCATGATGGCAAGCGCTAGGAGCAAGACTATGCAAGCACAAGGACATTATCTCGGACGAGTAACACTAGTTGGTGCAGGTCCTGGAGACCCAGATCTTTTGACTGTGAAAGCCAGCAGAGTGATCCAACAAGCGAGCTTTATCATGTATGACAACTTGGTTAGCTCTGAGATTCGCGCTCTTTTTCCTGATAATGCAGAAAAAGTGTTTGTTGGCAAAGCTAAAGGTGAACACAGCTCAACGCAGGATCAAATCAACGCATTGTTATTACAAGCGGCACTTGCGGGCAAAGATGTTTGTCGAGTAAAGGGAGGGGATTCCTTTGTGTTTGGTCGCGGTGGAGAAGAGATGTTGATGCTGGCACAAAACGGCATTGAAGTGGATGTCGTGCCGGGCATAACCGCCGCTTCTGGTTGCACTAGCTATGCCGATATTCCGCTCACTCACCGAGGTCTAGCGCAAGGTTGTACCTTTATCACCGCTCATGCAGATAAAAAGCTTGATATCAACTGGACAGCTCTGGCGCAACTAAAACAAACATTGGTGTTTTATATGGGCCTGAGCAAAACCGACATGCTCATAGAAAACCTTACTACTGGCGGCTTATCAGCCAATACACCTATTGCCTTTATTGAAAACGGATGTACCCCTCAGCAGAGAGTCATCATAGGTAAGCTTGATCAATTAACTTCTTTAAAAGAGCAGCATCAAATTAAATCACCGGCACTGATTGTAGTGGGAGAGGTGGTTTCTGTTGCTAAGCAAATGGACTGGCTAACTGCGCTATCACATCGTCAACCTCAGCATTTTGAATATAAGAAAGTCGAAAGTAAGCAACCGCTTCAGCTAACGGCTTAATAGACAAATTTAACAATTTCAAGGAATGAACATTATGACAAAGCAAAGAGTAATAGTGGTTGGCAACGGTATGGTTGGTCACAAATACATTGAAAACCTGCTACAACAGCAACGAGATGATATTGAGATCATTACCTTCTCTGAAGAGCCACATTTGGCCTATGACCGCGTTCATCTTACTTCCTATTTCACAGGCAGTAGTGCGAAGGATTTGTCACTCGTTGATGAAGGTTATTACACCGAAAATGGCGTTAAGTTTGTGGTCAGCGATAAGGTTATCAAGCTGGATACTGATGCTAAGCAAGTCATTACGGAAAGTGGTCGTGTAGAAGCCTACGATACGCTTATTCTCGCAACCGGTTCTTACCCTTTTGTTCCACCTATTTCCGGTAATGACGGCGCGCATTGTCATGTTTATCGTACTCTTGAAGATCTTGATGGCATTGAAGATTCAAGCAAACTTAGCCAAAACGGCGTGGTTGTTGGTGGTGGTCTTCTTGGCCTTGAAGCGGCAAATGCCATTAAAGAGCTTGGCCTTGAAACACATGTCGTAGAATTTGCTCCAAGACTGATGGCGGTTCAGCTTGACGCTGGTGGCGGTGCACTGCTGCGCAGAAAGATTGAGTCTCTTGGGGTATCGGTTCACACAGAAAAAGCCACGACCGAAATCATTGCAGGTGAGAATTCACGTTATCGCATGAACTTTGCCGATGGCTCTCATTTAGAAACCGACATGATTGTGTTTTCTGCCGGTATTAGACCGCAAGATGAATTAGCGAAAGGCACCAATATTGAGCTTGGTGAACGCGGCGGTATTGTGGTGAACGACTACTGTCAAACCAATTTACCTGATGTTTATGCTATTGGTGAGTGCGCCCTTTGGGACGGTAAAATCTTTGGCTTAGTTGCGCCCGGTTATCAAATGGCGAAAGTGGCAGCACAACATTTAACTCATCATTTAACGAACGGTGATGATGCTCCCGCAACGTCATTTACTGGCGCGGATATGAGCACAAAATTGAAGCTATTAGGTGTTGATGTAGCAAGTATCGGCGAAGTTCACGACCAAACGCCCGGTGCGCAATCTTATACGTTTAGCGATGAAATTGACCAAATTTATAAGCGTTTAATTGTCTCAGAAGATGGTTCAAAAATTATTGGTGCAGTACTAGTCGGCGACGCTGATGCTTATGGCACTTTGCTGCAAATGAAGCAAAATGATATGCCGCTTCCGTCCAATCCTTCTGTATTGATTTTACCTAATGTTGCCGGTGATGAGCCTGCTGGTATGGGGGTTGACGCTCTACCTGATAGCGCGGTCATTTGTTCATGTTTTGATGTGACTAAAGGCGATATTAAGCAAGCGGTGCAGGCAGGGTGCAACACCATGGCGGCGCTGAAAGAAACCACGAATGCCTCTACCGGTTGTGGCGGTTGTAGTGCTTTGGCAAAACAAGTATTAGACAGCGAACTGCTTAGCCTTGGCGTTGAAGTAAATAACGATCTTTGTGAGCACTTTGCTTATTCACGACAAGAGCTTTCAGACATTGTCCGCATCCAACAGATCAAAACCTTTGATGAATTGCTTGATCAATACGGTAGCGGTCTAGGCTGTGAAATCTGTAAGCCAACCGCAGGATCTATCCTCGCTTCATTTTGGAATGACTACATTCTGGAAAACGAGCACATGGAGCTTCAAGACACCAACGATATCTACTTAGGTAACATGCAAAAAGACGGAACTTACTCTGTGGTTCCTCGTATTGCGGGTGGCGAAATTACACCCGATAAATTGATTGTGCTTGGTGAAGTGGCTAAAGAATTTGATCTGTATACCAAGATCACTGGCGGACAGCGTGTTGATTTGTTTGGCGCACAGCTTAATGACTTGCCAACCATTTGGCAGAAATTAGTAGATGCTGGGTTTGAAACTGGACATGCCTACGGCAAATCAGTGCGTACCGTTAAGTCGTGTGTCGGCAGTACTTGGTGTCGATATGGTGTGGGCGATAGTGTTCGCTTAGCCATCGATATTGAAAACCGCTACAAAGGGCTTCGTTCTCCTCATAAGACCAAATTTGCAGTGTCTGGCTGTACTCGTGAGTGTGCCGAAGCGCAGTCAAAAGATGTCGGTATTATTGCCACCGATAACGGCTGGAACTTGTATGTGTGTGGTAACGGCGGTATGCGCCCTCGACACGCCGATCTTCTAGCAACGGATTTGGATGAGAAAACACTGATTCAATACATTGACCGCATGCTGATGTTTTATATTCGCACCGCTGATCGTTTGCAACGTACTTCAGTATGGTTAGAAAACCTAGAAGGTGGCATCGATTACCTTAAACAAGTGGTCATTGAAGACAAATTAGGCTTAGGCGCGGAGCTTGAGCAAGAAATGCAAAACAACATCGACAAATATCAGTGTGAGTGGAAAACCACCTTGCAGTCTCCAGAAAAACTGAAGCGTTTTAGTCACTTTATCAACAGTGAGCAACGCGATAACACCCTTCAATTTGTCTCTGATCGCGAGCAGCGTTTTCCTAAACCTGCTGTGGTTGAAGCCATTGCCCCCGAACAAGTAATAGATGTGGTGGAGATTAGCTAAACATCGCCAAAACCACACGTATATGCAGATAACTTTAGTCTAGGAGAAAATGATGAATAACTGGCAAACCGTTTGTGATGTAAAAGACATTGCCCCCAATGTTGGGGTGTGCGCCCTAATCAATGGACAGCAGATAGCCATATTTAACTATCAGCGTAGCGGGGCATTATTCGCGATTTCAAATTATGACCCGATAGGCAAAGCGCAAGTATTGTCCAGAGGCATTGTTGGCTGTTTAGATGGCGTGCCAGTAGTGGCTTCACCTCTTTATAAGCAACATTTTGATTTGAAAACAGGGCAGTGCATTGAAGAGGCGCAATACAGCGTAAAAACGCACCCAATTCGTTTACTTGATGGCGTTGTTCAAGTTCAGGTGAGTGAAGCCATCGCCGCATAACCGTTTTATCTGTTCGAGCAGTTTGCAGTCGCTGGAATGAAGGAAAAAATAGCAAAAGGATTTATAGTATGGATAACAGTAAATTTTCTTTATTTTCGTTTAGCGGCAAGATGAAAATCTTGCACCTAAGTTGGATGGCCTTTTTTATTACCTTTGTGGTTTGGTTTAACTTTGCACCACTATTGCAAATGGTAAAAGAGTCATTGGGTTTAAGTACTCAAGAAGTGAAAATGCTCTTGATACTGAACGTGGCATTAACCATCCCAGCCCGTGTGATTATTGGTATGTTTACCGATAAGTACGGCCCAAGAAAGGTATATTCCGCATTGCTTGCGGTGTGTTCAATACCGTGTTTTATGTTCGCGTTTGCTGACAACTTTGTACAAGCCGCCATTGCCCGTTTCTTGCTAGGTTTTATCGGTGCAGGTTTTGTTATCGGTATTCGTTTAGTGTCTGAATGGTTCCCTCATGATGAGCTAGGTACAGCTGAAGGCGTGTATGGCGGTTGGGGTAACTTTGGTTCGGCAGCTGCTGCGTTTACTTTGCCTACTCTTGCCATCATGTTCGGTGGTGAAGACGGATGGCGCTACGCTGTTGCGTTAACTGGCTTGATGAGCTTATTGTTTTCGGTGGTTTTTTACCGCTCAGTATCCGATACACCAAAAGGCTCAACTTACTTCAAACCTAAACATATGACGGCGATGGAAGTGACCTCTAAAGGCGATTTTTACTTCTTGCTGATTATGAAAATACCGATGTATGCAGTACTGGCTTTACTGACCTGGAAAATGTCATCAAGTGGCATCAACATGCTGTCTGATTTTGTTGTTAACTCAATTTATGCCGGTCTAGTTGCTCTGTACCTTATTGAAGTGACACAGGTTTGGAAGGTGAATAAAAATATCTTTAAAGAACCTGTTCCAGAAATGCATCAGTATAAATTTAAGCAAGTTGCTGTATTGAACGTGTTGTACTTTGCCACCTTTGGTTCTGAGCTTGCAGTGGTCTCTATGTTGCCACTGTTTTTTGCCGAAACCTTTGAATTGACACCTGTTTTGGCGGGTATGGTTGCTTCGGCTTATGCCTTCATGAACTTAATGTCTCGTCCTGGTGGCGGTTGGATTTCGGATAAATGTGGTCGTAAACCAACACTGCTTATTTTAACCGCGGGTCTTGCTGTCGGTTATTTCTTAATGGGACAAGTAGGTAGCCAGTGGCCAGTATGGCTTGCTGTAGTAACCGCAATGGTATGTTCTTTCTTTGTACAGGCAGGTGAGGGCGCAGTATTTGCGACAGTGCCACTGATTAAACGTCGCATGACAGGTCAGATTGCCGGAATGACAGGTGCATACGGAAACGTAGGCGCAGTAACATACCTGACCATACTTTCCTTTGTTGACTACCAAACGTTCTTTTACGTGATAGCAGGTACCGCAGTATTAGGTTTTGTTACCTTGATCTTTATGGAAGAACCAAGTGGTAAAATTGCTGAAGTGAACGATGATGGTAGTGTGACTTTGATTGATGTATCAAACTAAATAGTACAGTAACAATTTAACGCTCTAAATAAAGTTAGTCTTGCTTAGAAATTATCGCTTCGCAGGGCTAACTTTTTCAGTGATACAGGGAAGGTAGCACGAGTGAAAGAAAGGCTTGAATCACCATTAACATTGAGTTTTGGCGGCGCATCACTAATTGGAATGCGTGATGAAAACCAAGATGCATTTTTAGTTAAAGTGCCACAACCGCGTTATGAGTTAGAGCACAAAGGCATTGTGGCGTGTATCGCCGATGGCGTGAGTTGTAGCGATAACAGTCAAAAGGCCAGTCATACCGCGGTGATGCAGTTTATTGCGGATTATTACGCAACCCCTGATAGCTGGAGTATTCAGCATTGCGCCAGTAAAATTTTAACGTCGATGAATAACTGGTTATTTGAAGAAGGGCTCAAGCAAAGCTTAAAACACAACGGCTTAGTGACTACCTTTAGTGCGGTGATATTTAAGTCCAACACGGCGCACCTATTTCATGTGGGTGACACTCGTATTTATCGCGTTCGAGATAAAAAACTGAAACTTCTGACGCGCGATCACCAGCGAGTGAGTTTTGGGCAAACCCCTCACCTGACCAGAGCATTAGGCATGGATAGTCGGTTGGATGTCGATTATCAATCCTTTGAATTACAATCTGGCGATCGCTTCGTTCTCACCAGTGATGGCGTGCATGATTCGCTTGCAGAAGAACAGCTGCACACCTTATTCATTTCCGATAAAGATAAAGAGCTTTTAGCCGATAGCATCAGCCAAGCGGCCATTGTACTTGGCAGTACCGATAACGCCACCTGTTTGATTCTTGATGTTGATGGATTGCCCAGTCATTCTTTACTTGAGCATCAAGCTAAACTGTTATCCAGAGCCGTACCTCCCGCCTTAAAAGAAGGCAATCGTATCGATCATTTTTTGGTGACTAAGGTGCTGTACGCAGGCCCTAGAAGCCATGTCTATCAAGTGCTTGATGAAACTAACGGTGAATTTCGAGTGCTGAAAGCGCCTTCACTTAATTACAGTGAGGATACTGAGCATCTCAATTTATTAGCCAACGAATATTGGGTTGGAAGTCAGCTTAAAAGTGAGCGTGTGATGCAGGTGTATCCTGTTCCCGACACGACCAAGTTTGTCTATCAATTATGTGAGTATATTGAGGGCGTGACGCTTAGACAGTGGATGTTTGATAACTCTAAGCCCAATTTAAGTAAAGTGCGCAGCATTATTGAAGAGATCATTAAAGCGGTAAGAGTACTGCAACGCGCCGATATGGTGCATCGAGATTTAAAGCCAGAGAATATTATGATGACCGATGGCGGCGCGATAAAGCTGATTGATTTTGGCGCGGTAAAAGCTCTGGGGCTTGAAGAAATATCCGGTCACAGTCACGGCAGTGAACCGTTAGGCGCGGTTAATTACATCGCGCCCGAAAGCATCGATACTGGTGAAGCCACCATACAGTCAGACTTATTCTCGGTTGCCGTCATTGGTTATGAAATGTTGTGTGCAGAGTTGCCTTATAAGCCTATTTCTGCGCAAGTGGCGCAAACAGCAAGACATCATAAATGGCATTATCGTCCAATGATGCAGTTTCGTGAGGATATTCCAGCTTGGTTAGATTTGGTGTTTCGTAAAGCCACTCATGAGAACATGAATAGTCGTTATCAAGTGCTTGGGGATTTCTTGGTGGATTTATCAACGCCCAATTCAACCTTGGTTAAACAGGCCAAACAACGCCCACTATTAAAGCGCGATCCGGTGATGTTTTGGAAGTCAGTTGCGTTAATATCCACAAGCATTGCGATAGCACAATACTTGTGGGGACAAGGTTAGCTTTGCGTCACGTCTATGGCTGAGTTGCTTTAGTCGCAAACATGTTCAATGCTTTGCTAATTTTGCCTAATACTTCGTCACAGCCTGTGATGTTATGACGCTGTTTTAGGTAATTAGGATTGTTGTAAGTTAGCCAAACTAAACCGTGCTCATCTTGTGAAATAAGCGCTTTTTGAGGAAGGTCGATACCTGCACTTTGCTGACAAGCCATAAGTGGTGAACCTACTTTAGGATTACCAAATAACACTAACTCAGTTGGACGCAATTCGATACCTACCGCGTCAGCCGCTTCTGAATGTTTAATGCGAGCAAATGTGGTCATTCCTTTTTCAGTTAAAGCGGCAACCAGTCTGTCTGCTGTGGTCACAACATCGTGGTTACTTTTCACTGAAATTAGACCGTTGTCTGCTTGTGCTGAGCTACTTGCATGGGCTGTAAAGCTAACTAAAAGGGTAGCAAATAGACCAAGTAGAGATTTTTTCATGTTGCCTCCGGCAATCTTTATCATTATTGATTTAGGTTATGGACTTTTGAGTGAATGTTTTACTCAAAGCCTAGTTTTCGCCGTAATTATTAGAAAAAGGATAGTACAAGTAAAGATAGCTGGCTTAGATGTGAGAGAGCGGAACAAAGGTTGATTCAGAATTGAGCTTATTTTGAGTAGGTAATAAACAGTTTAGAAATAAAAATGCTATTTTAAAGGATAAATAAAGGGGCAAAGTCAATGACTGTGCCCCTAATGAGATATTAATTTGTTGCTTTAATAAAGCAGTGTTTATGCTTGTTGGTTAGCCAGTTCTTCTAATTGCCCAATGGTCGTTTGAGCAATTAATTTATCGTCAATATAATAACTGACATTTTCATCATCTTTAATTCCAGTGACTAGCGCTTTCTCACCATTATTATAGGTGACGTGCATTTGAATGGTGTTTTCATCAATAGATTCAAAAGTAGCCGATTCAACCTGACGCATTGAAATAGGTTCAATGGGAGCTTCGGTTAAAGAAGGATCTAGACTATCATTCATCTGATACATGGTTTTTGTTTTAGAATCAAAAATGTGTGGCTTACCGTTGATTGGGTTTTTGCCAGACCAGAACTCAATAGAGTTAAATACAAGGGTATCGGCAGCAACGCTAAGGCCGTATACAGGCGCAAGCAACATGTTGACGCCACCACGAGCGTATCGGTTGTCGACCACTTCTAGGTTAAACTTCATCACATATCCTGTCACTGCATTACTTCCGATACAGCCCGTTAGCATAGTGGCGATTGCTGCGATACTTAATGCTTTTAAACTCAATTTTTTCATTTAATAGACCTTATAAATAGATTGTTGTTAATTAATGTGAATAGTCATATCTGCGTGATTATTTTTAAGCCGGTCACGGTAAAGTCTTATTAAAAATATAGGTATAAAGTTGTAAGACAATAAATGACTATTTAAACTTGATTTAGATAATAACGGCGACATAAATACTGTCTTGTTATTTGTAAATGAATGTTCGTTTGCGATGGGAAGAATTATAGCTTCAGATTTTTAACTTACTTGCCATTTCACGCCAATCAAATTATTGACTAAGAGTTTTATTGTGTATCAAAACATTTCGCTGTTGGATCAATCGGTGTACAGTCGTGTGTATGGGTGAAAAAAATAACAATTTATCGTTCACCGTAGTATCCGTAAGAGGTAAAAATGAGTACACATAAGCAGGATTTTTTAGATTATTTGCAGGTTGAGTTTGATAAATACAGTGCAATTCCAACCACTGAAACGCAGTTAAAGTTTGAGAAAAAGCAGTATATAAATGGTTTGATGATGGCAGCTCGTATTTTTGGCGTTGAATTTGATGAACTAGAAGGGGTTTTGGCTCAACCACAAGCAAAAGCTGCTGAGCAAAGGCTGGATATTCCTGCTTATATTCGTCAGGACGTGCAGATTCAGCCGCTATAGATCTATAGACCGCGCTTTTTCATTGATGAGGGGTTTTATGCGAGTATTTACAGTAATAGCAGTGCTAGGAGCGGCGTTTGTGGCAAGCACGGTATTGGCCAGTACCGGCTTTTTAAAAAGTAATGACGTGCAAGGGTTTAACCAAACCTGCTATTACGATGTGTTGGGTGAATTACATAGCCTCAATATTAATTCGACAGATATTTGCCCACTGAGTCATGAATTTGATCTGCAGCCTAAACTTAAAAAGCCTGCCTCTGATGCTCAGAAAACAGGCTTTTTTAAGCATGATACAACGTCAGGCTTTAGTAAACTTTGCACTTACGATGTATTAGGTGAAAGCTATGTGATCACTATTGGAAGTACCGAGATTTGTCCATTAACTTATAAGTTTTAGGGGCTTACTTTACGGTTACTTTTTCTATCACAATGGCAGTGACGGGCATGTCATCAAGGCCTAAGTATGAGTGAGTTTTAACTTGTGCAATTGCGTTGACGGTATCCATCCCTGCGGTAACTTTCCCGAACACCGCATAGCCCCAACCTTGATTGGTGGTCGCGGTATAATCTAAGAAGTCATTATCGTCTAGGTTTATAAAAAACTGTGAAGATGCAGAGTGTGGCGCATCGGTGCGAGCCATTGCAATAGAGCCGATTGTGTTTTTTAATCCACGATTTGCTTCATTGACGATAGGGGCATGGGTTTCTTTCTCAAGTAAGTTTTCAGTGTATCCACCGCCTTGAATCATAAAACCTGCGATGACACGATGAAAAATCGTGCCTTCAAAAAAGCCTTCATTACAGTATTTAAGAAAGTTTTTTGAACTGACAGGAGCTTGCTCTAGGTCAAGTTCAATGGTGATATCGCCGAGGTTAGTTGATAATACAATCATGGAATGTCATTTTATTAAATGGGGTATACGCAGTAGTATACCTTGAATAGCGTTTGTAATGCGCGCAAGCTTTAGGTTGTGACCATCCTATAATCTAGGCTTTAGTACCGGCTTTGTGAGTTAAAAGCACAATGAGATATCAAAATGAGCTTTAGCGATCTGCAACAGAAGTTGTCTTCATTTACCTCACTTGAGCAGGTGTTTGAGTATTTTGAGGTGGATTTTGATCGTCGATTTGTTAATGAGTATCGCCTGCCACTATTAAAACGATTTAATGGCTACCTACTGCTGGCTAAACCTGATGATTGGTTTGCCGCGCGCAGAGTGCTGAGGAATGCTTATTGTAAAATTCAGAGGGGAAGGTTAGATCCTGCCACTCGCTCGGCCTGTCGCGGTTGTACTTCTTGCTTGCGCCGATAAACCACTTAATAAATTGACCCATCAAATCTATAACATTTCTTTGACAATCAAGCGTCGGATTGATTAACTGGTACGACAAGTTAATCTTTGGTGTTACTGATGCTCTCACAATTACAAAAAGCTAATCTCTATCTCAGTTACTTCGCTTTCACTAAAGTGCCGCTGTTATGGCTAAGCCGACCTAAAATAGTGTTGGTTGATGAAGAGGTGGTAGAGATTAAAATCCCTCTTAAACGTCGTACTAAAAATCACTTAAATAGCATGTACATTGGCGCAATGGTAATGGGCGCGGATGTTGCTGGTGGCTTTATGGCGGCAATGAAAGCTCGCGACCAAGGGCGAAAAATATCACTAGCATTCAAAGGTTTAAAATCAGAATTTCTAATGCGTCCGGAAGCGGATGTGCATTTTGTTTGTCGAGATGGGTATTTAATTGATGAAATGCTAAAAGAAACCATGGCGACAGGTGAGCGTGTAAACCGAGATGTGCGTATTACCGCTTTGTGCCCAACATTACATGGGGACAAACCCATGGCAACCTTTGATCTGACCCTCTCTCTTAAAGCAAAATAATAACGGTTATGTTCTATTTTTTAGTCAATTGTTATCCTACAAGTCTTTGTTAATAACTCTATTACGAAATGTTACTAGAAGGTCGTAGATCCCTAGGCTCAAGTAAGATATTGTTTCGTCTATATTTTATTCAATAGGGAAGTTGTATATGGAAGGCTTTGTGGATGCAGTGAATGGGATTATCTGGAGTCCTGTTCTTATCTATCTTTGTTTAGGTGCTGGATTATTCTATTCTGTCCTGACTCGATTTGTGCAGATTCGTCATTTCTTTGAAATGTGGCGACTATTGCTATCGGGCAAAAGCTCCGAGAAAGGGATCTCTTCATTTCAAGCTTTAGCGGTTTCTCTATCAGGGCGTGTCGGTACGGGTAATATTGCCGGAGTGGCTGCCGCTATCGGTTTTGGTGGCCCTGGAGCGGTATTTTGGATGTGGGTTGTGGCCTTTTTTGGCGCCGCGACCGCTTATGCAGAATCGACCTTAGCGCAAATATACAAAGAAGAAGATGAAGGTCAGTTTCGCGGTGGCCCCGCTTACTATATAGAAAAGGCAATGGGGCAGAAGTGGTATGCATGGATCTTCGCCATAGCCACCATATTTGCTTGTGGCGTATTGTTGCCAGGCGTTCAGTCAAATAGCATCGGCAATGCGGTTGAAGCTGCGTTTGGCTCAGGTCCTATGATTGATACTGCTATGGGCACATTTAGCTTTGCTAAGATAGTGACAGGCACTTTTGTTTCTATCATTCTTGGCTTCATCATCTTTGGTGGAGTGAAGCGTATTGCTAACTTTACCCAAATTGTGGTGCCGTTTATGGCATTAGCCTACATATTAACTGCTTTTGTTATTCTGCTTCTTCACATCACTGAAGTACCACGCATCTTTGCCATGATCATTGGCGATGCCTTCACTCCAATGGCGGGTTTTGGCGCGGCGATTGGTTGGGGTGTTAAACGTGGCGTGTATTCTAATGAAGCAGGTCAAGGTACTGGTCCACATGCCGCCGCCGCGGCCAATGTAGACCACCCTGCGCAGCAAGGTTTGGTTCAGTCGTTCTCTATCTATATTGATACTTTGCTGGTTTGTACGGCAACTGCATTTATGATCCTAATTACCGGAATGTACAACGTACATGGCGCAGAAGAAGGCATATACATAGTACAAAACTTATCTGAGAATATTGGTGCTAATGGCCCAGTATTTACGCAATTGGCCATTGATAGTGCGCTACCGGGTATAGGTAAGCCGTTCATTGCGATTGCTTTATTCTTCTTCGCCTTTACGACCATATTGGCCTATTACTACATTGCTGAGACCAATATCGCCTACATCAGACGTACGTTTAAGATCAGTGGAATGAAGTTTTTACTTAAATTAGTCATCATTTCGTCTGTTTTCTACGGAACCATAAAAGCGGCGAATTTAGCTTGGGCTATGGGTGATATTGGAGTAGGAGTGATGGCTTGGCTGAATATTATTGGCATTTTGATTATCTTCTTTATGTCTAAACCAGCCCTAAAAGCATTAAGAGACTATGAACAGCAGCAAAAGCAAGGGGTTAAGAAATACACCTTTGACCCTGTTAAGCTTGGCATTAAAGGCGCAACTTACTGGGAGCAACTTTTAGAAAAGTCTTCCAAGAAATAATCACTTAGTATGCTTAAATATAGGTCGAGGACATGTTCCTCGACTTTTTTAATTTTGATAGCAAGTTGTCATAGAAAACCCGTTATCTATTTTGGCAACTATTATCTAAATCTGAAAATACAAATGAAACAACGCTCATATAAACTACAATTTAAATCTAGTTTATAGAATTTAGCTATGTTTGATTAAGTAATTTTATAATGAAATTAAATTACATCATTACAATAAAAGCGTGATTTGCGTCACGTAATTCCACATATTTTTGGTAATTAATGACCAAAAGTGTGAGTGTGCCCATAGTAAGAATGGAATTGTATTATTATAACTCTATTAAATATCGGTTTATTGTTTCTGGAGTTATATTTTGTCTTGGTCCATTGTCTTTGATTTATTGAGTGTGCTATTGCTAGTAGTGTTAGCTGTGGCCGCTACAAAATCGATGCAATCACTAAGAGTCTCCATTTCTGCCGACCAACGAAATCATGTCTCGGAAAAATTGGTTCGTAAAAAATTCGCAAGATTAAGCTTAAACAGAGCGATCTTAGTGCTAACCATTGCCACCATCGTGATTAAAGTCGCGCTACTTCTTGGACAAGTGCTCGATCTTGACTCCATCGACAAGCATGGTTTGCTTGATGAAGATGTTGTTCAATATATTGTTGTTGAGTAGACAAGTTTAGTCGAGCGAGCACGCGGTAATGCGCATTATGTGTGTTGCTGCCATAACCACAATTTAATTCAAAATAATTTCTGTGTATTCGTACTTGAGTCATGCTAATTAGGTAGATAAAATCAACTTAATCGTACTGTTTATGTTGTAATACTACTCTAGGTGAATTCATGGATAAGAATGCAGTTTCTGAAACCATTTTTAATATTGTTCAATCTTATCGTCAGGCCATTCGCGCCGAACTACAAGCCAATGATTTAGGATTAAATGGAATGCATGTCCGTTGTTTATCCTTTATTCGTCATCGTAATCAATGTACCGCTAACGACATCGTACAACAATTTTCTCGTGATAAAGCTCAAGTAGCGCGAATCGTAAAAGATATGATCAGCAAAGGTTGGATTATCAAGACCCCCAATCCCAATGACAAGCGTAGCCAACAGCTGTTTTTGACAGAACAAGGCGTTAGCCTGAGTGATAAGATTGAGTTGGCGCAGTATTCAATTCAAAATAAAATGCTAGAAAATATCAGTGAAGAAGAGCTGAAGACCTTTGTTGCAGTTGCAGATAAATTATCAGACAACTTACAGTAAGTTCTAGTCGAATAGTGTATTGATATGATTACTATTTATTTGATATTAATGGATAAATAGTAGTAAGCAGTGAATGTAATATTAGCGTTATTATTTGAAATTGGTATAAAGCCCGCTTTAAGTTGCGGGCTTTATGTTGATTAGATAATAACACTCACTTTATTGGCTATTTGAGTGTATTCCCAAAACGGTTACTTCCATTTGTACCTTTGAAACATCCAAGATAAATCATCAATGGGAACGTTCCAAGATAAGGGATGAGATTAATAAGCACCCACCAACCTGCTTTATCTAAGTCATGCAGACGCTTAACTTGGATAGCGAGTGACCACCAAAGCATCAGAACACTGATAACAAACACGACAAAAGTCGCAATGTTTGATACGTCACCTTCTCCGTGATTACTAAAGTTACCGTGTAAGCTAAAGCGCATTATTAAAATGATAACAATATTTGCTAACACCATGCTCCAGTACGTGCGACGACTTGCTCGTCCTTGAAAAGAAAAAATATTCATAATCTAAATCTTCTAAGTGTAGAAACTAAACAGTTCAATTTTATAGCATAGAAGAAGATGACGAAATTGCTTTCAATATAAGTTTGTATGGTTTGGCTATGGTTGCAGTAGCCTTTAGTTTATTCAAAGGCTACTAACTATATGAATTGATAATCTATTCAAGAGTACCGCTGTCATTTTTCATCCACATAAGGCCAGTCGCATTATCGGTAATGGTGTTATCGGAGTTATCGATAAAGTTTGATGATTGATAGTTGCTGTTACCTCTTACATATCGAACATGGAGTAGGTTATCAGTGCCTGTTGATTTTTTGTATTTTGGATAGCCTTTAATTCGACCATCTACAAAATTCAATCCAAAGACCGTTTCATCTCCATTCATGGTCGTGCTGACGTATTCTGTCGCAGACCAAGTTTGTGCATCAATGGCGCGATAGCCATCATCTGTGTTTCCATATGGTTGCTCAAAAAAGTCAGTATCAATGAATTTTTTAGTGGTGCATTCGTCAGTTGTGCCAGTACAGCTCGTCGCATCTTCGCCGGAGAATATGATAAGAGAATACAGCTCTTTGATAGTGGGCAATCGCCAGTCATCATAACCGCCAATATTGATGGTTGAGGCGTTATTGATTGCATCAGAGTAACTGACTTTATCCGCGACACTTTGTTGCCACATCAGTCCAGTATTTTTATCCTCGATAACTTCACCATTGCCAATGACAGCATAGGAAGGTTGATTACCCATATAGTCAGAATCTTCGCCAAAAGTTGTGGTGGTATTGTTGTTTTGATTGGTATCTACGATGGTATAAGAGGGGCTTACAATAGTGTTGTCATCGCGCACGCAGCGTACATAGTTATCAATTCGGATTGCGTCACCTTGAGGACCATGCCCTTCAGGGTAGTCTGATGCATCACCAGATTTTGGATCGCTTCTTTGTGAGCCTGCGCCATGTACATCTTTCCATTCTTCACTCATGTAGCCTAAAGCAAGACCAAATGCGATGTAGGCAGCACTGTTGGTTTTACCGCTACCAGAGATATGCGTCGTGCTACTCCAATAATAGGGATAGTCTACTTCGCCACCTTCATTAATGATTTGAGATGAAATGAAGGTCGAGTCAATAGCTGCGGTTCCGCTAGAGTTGGGAGATAAAGAATAATCCACAATAGAGTGCAATTCTTTGATATTAGGCAGTCGCCAATCATCATATTCTGCATAGTTGAGGGATTCACAAAATTGGATGGCAGACTCCCAATCTAAAGCGCCACTGGTGGAAATATTGCTATCGTCACCTTCAACCGATCCTGAGTTTCCACCGCTTTCGCTATTACAGCCTGCAACAAGCACTAAGGTTAAAGCGGCAATATAACATTTATAGTTATTCATTCTGTTTCCTAGTCATACTCCTGAACTTGCATAATAATTAACTAAGTCCTATATAGGCAACCTAATAACCTTTAATTTACAATGATTTACTTACTGTGATTGGCATTACTGTGAATGGTGTAAGATATGGAATATGGCGTTATTTCTATGAACAAGAACAGATAAGGTTGCGGTCACCGTATACGTTGTCGTACACGGTTTACTGTTGGCCAGTATATTTCCAGTTACGCTGTGAACGGGCGAGAAAGCGGCCAATTTGCATGAATATGGATGACCCCATTGGCTACTTTTAAGGTCAATTTGTGAAATAAATACATGGCTGTCCTGTATCTTCTCTATCTCGGTTCAAGAATTATGTTATCATTTGTCATATAAAATTATTAATAGGCAGAGGTAATTCAACAGCTGTGAGGCTTAATGCCTAACAATGTTGAATATTTTGTCACACTGAAAATAAAGAAGGCGAAAACATGTTTGTATACAATAAAGACGTTGTTATTGAAGAGCTAGGTGGTGGTCTTTCACGTAAGGTTCTAGCATACAGCGAGAACATGATGACTTGTGAAGTGTATTTTGAGACTGGTACAGTAGCTGCAATGCACAAACACCCACATGAGCAACTAACTTACGTTGTTTCAGGTAAGTTTGAGTTCACTGTTGGTGAAGATACTCAAATCGTTGTTGCTGGCGACACTATCTACAAAGAACCAAACATCATGCACGGTGCTAAGTGTCTTGAGAAAGGTGTTCTTATCGATAACTTCACGCCAATGCGTAAAGACTTCGTATAAAAAACAAAAAGAACCCGGTTATTTAACAGGGCTCAAAAGTTTATAAGGCTCCGCAATTGCGGAGCTTTTTTGTATCTAGCTCACCATTACTTGGTGTTTTTTAGCCGAGATAAATGCAAAAAAGCGAACCTGTTGAGGTTCGCTTTTTTATTGAAAGAGACGTAACTTAATGAGACATCTGCATCAGTTAAATTACTCTTCTATATAATCATCAATGCTAGGGCAAGAACAGATAAGGTTACGGTCGCCGTATACGTTGTCGACACGGTTTACTGTTGGCCAGTATTTCCAGTCACGCTGTGAGCGAGATGGGAAAGCGGCTAGCTCGCGTGAGTATGGACGTTCCCATTCGCTATTGGCAAGATCAACTTGTGTGTGAGGCGCGTTAACTAATGGGTTGTTATCCAGTGGCCATTCGCCATCACGTACTTTATTCATCTCTTTACGAATCGCGATCATCGCATCACAGAAGCGGTTTAGCTCTTCTAAATCCTCAGATTCTGTAGGCTCAACCATTAGGGTGCCCGCAACAGGGAAAGACATAGTTGGCGCATGGAAGCCGTAGTCCATTAGACGTTTAGCGATGTCTTCTTCACTGATGCCTGTTTCTTCTTTTAGAGGGCGGATATCAATAATGCACTCGTGCGCAACACGACCATTCTTACCACGATATAAAACTGGGTAATAAGGCAATAAACGTTCCATTACATAGTTGGCATTTAGGATAGCCACTTCGGTAGCTGTAGTGAGCCCTTGCTCGCCCATCATGGCAATGTAAGCCCATGAGATAGGAAGAATAGAGGCACTGCCCATATCGGCTGCAGATACTGGGTGATCGCTACCTTGTACGCCGTTTTCAATGTGTCCAGGTAGGAAAGGTGCTAGGTGAGATTTAACACCGATAGGTCCCATACCAGGACCGCCGCCGCCGTGTGGGATACAGAACGTTTTATGTAGGTTAAGGTGCGATACATCAGAACCAATAACGCCAGGGCTAGTAAGGCCCACTTGAGCGTTCATGTTCGCGCCATCAAGGTAGACCTGCCCACCTGCTGCGTGAATCATTTCGCACACTTCTTTCACTTGCTCTTCAAATACGCCATGCGTAGAAGGGTAGGTGATCATAATGCTTGATAGGTTTTCTGCGTGTTTTTCGATTTTAGCCGCAAGATCGGTCATATCGATATTGCCGTCATCATCACATTTCACTACCACGACTTTCATCGATACCATAGAGGCCGATGCAGGGTTTGTGCCGTGCGCAGAGCTTGGGATTAAACACACATTACGATGGCCTTCGCCGCGAGATTGGTGGTAGCGCTGAATCGCGATAAGACCTGCATATTCACCTGATGCACCAGAGTTTGGTTGCAAAGAAAAATCATCATAGCCAGTGATTTCGCACAGCTTCGCTTTCAAGTCTTTGGCAAGCGCGGTATAGCCGGCGGCTTGATCAATTGGCGCAAACGGGTGCATTGAGCCAAATTCAGGCCATGTAACCGGAATCATTTCTGCTGCTGCGTTTAGTTTCATGGTACATGAACCTAGCGGGATCATGCCGTGAGTCAGAGAAAAGTCTTTATTTTCTAGTTTTTTCAAATAACGCATCATCTGAGTTTCACTGTGACAAGTGTTAAACACAGGGTGCGTTAAGAATGAAGAACTGCGGCGACAGCTTTCAGGAATCGCGGCAAATTCATTCGCCGATACGGCGTTACTTAGCGCTTCAATGGATTCGCTAACTTGGAAGACGCTAAATAGGGACACGATATCTGCAACAGTCGTGGTTTCATCAAAACTAACCCCGAGCTTGCCATCAAGCTTACGCAAGTTAATATTGTCACGTAGCGCTGCGCCATAAAGGGCTTCAGTTCTGTCACCAGTATTAATGGTTAGCGTATCAAAGAAGGAGTTATGGCAAAGCTCATAGCCAGATTGAGTTAGGCCAGCGGCTAAAATAGCGGTCATATGGTGAGTACGACGTGCGATGGTTTTTAAACCTTCACTGCCGTGGAACACGGCGTAAAATGCCGCCATATTGGCAAGCAGTGCTTGCGCAGTACAAATGTTGGATGTGGCTTTTTCGCGGCGAATATGTTGCTCACGAGTTTGCATTGCCATACGCAGTGCTTGGTTACCATTGGTGTCAATAGAGACACCGATAACGCGACCTGGCATGGTGCGCTTGTGTTTATCACGCGTTGCCATAAAGGCAGCGTGAGGACCGCCGTAACCCATAGGGACGCCAAAGCGTTGCGCTGAACCGATCACAACATCTGCGCCCATTTCGCCCGCCGGTTTTAATAGCGTAGAAGCTAATAAATCGGTCGCAATAGTGACCAGTGTTTTATTGGCTTGCGCTTGAGCGATGATGTCACTGAGATCTCTTACTTCACCGGTTGTGGTTGGGTATTGCAGTAGGGCACCAAATACATCTTGCTGCGCTAAAGAATCAACATCGCCTACTAGTACATCAAAACCGATGAACTCAGCGCGAGTTTTGACCACTTCAATTGTTTGTGGGTGCACGTCATCGGCAACAAAGAACGTTTTGCTTTTGCTTTTGCCAGCGCGTTTACACAAAGTCATCGCTTCGGCAGCCGCGGTTGCTTCATCCAATAGAGAAGCGTTGGCGATTTCCATACCGGTGAGGTCGATGATCATTTGTTGATAGTTCAAAAGGGCTTCAAGACGGCCTTGAGAAATTTCTGGCTGATAAGGTGTATACGCGGTGTACCATCCTGGATTTTCTAGAACATTACGTAAGATAACGTTTGGCGTGAAGGTGTTGTAATAACCTTGACCAATAAAGGTACGTTTGACTTGGTTTTGCTGAGCAAACTTTTTCATCTCTTCTAGCATTCCAGCTTCACTTAGCGGAGCGTCTAGCGTTAATGGTTTTTCCAATCGGATTTGTTGTGGCACCGTTTGTTGAACAAGTTCACCAAGGCTTTGTGCTTTGATGCGCTCAAGCATTTTCTGTTGGTCAGCTAAGTTTGGACCGTTATGTCGAGAAACAAACTCGTTGTCTGTACTTAAGCTGCGTAATAGATCAGTCATAATTCCTTTATACCTTACTTGAAACCTTTAATGAGATGCAGCGTGAGCGTTTAACTGATGCTACGTATCTCTTAATGGCAAGATCCCCGCAATTGCGGGGATACTTTAATTTATTGTTTTTACTCAATAAATGATAAATATTACTTACTGCGATTAGTCTTCTTCAATGCTAGCTAAGTAATCTTCAGCATTTGTTAAGTTGTCTAGCTCTGATGGATCTTGCAGTTTTACTTTAACAATCCAGCCACCTTCATAAGGTTCTTCATTAATCAGTTCAGGGCTATCTTCTAGCTCTTCGTTAATTTCGATGATTTCACCTGTAATTGGTGCATAGATGTCTGATGCTGCTTTTACAGATTCAACCAGTGAAAAACCTTCACCTGCTTCAATGCTGTCTTCTACGTCAGGTAGGTCAACAAATACAACATCACCAAGCATTTGTTGAGCGTGCTCTGAGATACCGATTGTTACTGTACCGTCACCGTTGTCTTTAACCCACTCATGGCTATCTGCAAACTTTAGGGTGTTGTCCATCTTGAATCTCCAACTTAATCAGATTGAAATAATAAAAACATACTGAAGATAAAATAAACTGAGTTGTGTACATTCTCAAGTCGAAATTTCCTATTGGAAACAAAAATATCAACTTTGCCACTTATTTCTCATTAAATCTTCACAATTGCTCTTCATACGCGGCTCTTTTTAAGGCACACTTTTTAGTGACACATTGCATCACTTTTCGGTAAAGAGGCTTATGAAAGAACCTGTATTGGACGAATATCCATCGCTTAGCATAGAGAAATCCTCTGTAGAAAACAGCGTAGAACCATTAAAATTAGGTGACAAAATTAAGTCAATTCGCAGCCAGCAGGGTTTAACTCTTGAAGAAGCGAGTCAACGTACCGGTCTTGCTCGCTCAACCTTGAGTAAAATTGAGAATGAACAGATAAGCCCCACCTTTCAAGCAATGCAAAAATTAGCAACTGGCTTAAATATTGACATGCCACAACTCTTCACTCCCCCTAAGAATAAAGGGGCGAGCGGACGTAGAGACATAACATTAAAGGGAGGTGGTAAGCCTCATCCGACTGTGACCTATGAGCATGAATTGCTTGCGACTCAAATGTCACAAAAGAAAATGATGCCGTTTAAATCGGTGATTCATGCACGCAGTTTTGATGAATTTCACGGTTGGGTTCGTCATGACGGGGAAGAGTTTTTATTAATTCTTTCTGGCGAAGTACTCTTTTATACTGAGTTTTATGAGCCGTTAACGCTGACTGAGGGCGATAGTGTGTATTACGATGCCAATATGGGACATGCGTTGATTTCAGTTAGTGAAGAGGACGCCCAAATTATTTGGGTAACAGCAAAGTAGCGCTGTAATTCTAGACTATTGTGTTAAGAGACGAAGTTTCCTATAGTGTCAGCAAACGTTTGCTTAGATAAGAAACGGATATTAATCATTAAGAATCTGCTGTTCTAAGCAGAAACAAGATTTTGTTATTAGAACACAGCTAAGGAGAGACAATGACTGAAGCTTTACTGAAGACCCCGCTACATGCTTTACATGTGGAACAAGGCGCGAAAATGGTACCGTTTGCTGGCTATGATATGCCAGTTCAATATCCATTAGGGGTAAAGAAGGAGCACCTACATACTCGCGATTCAGTCGGTCTTTTTGATGTTTCTCATATGGGGCAACTGCGCCTTAAAGGTAACAATGCAGCCGCAGCGTTAGAAGCACTGGTTCCGGTTGATATCATTGACTTGCCAAGCGGTAATCAGCGTTATGCCTTTTTCACTAATGAACAAGGCGGCATCATGGATGATTTGATGGTGGCCAATCTTGGTGATCATCTATTTGTTGTAGTGAACGCGGCGTGTAAAGAGCAAGATATTGCTCATCTTAAAGCTAATATCCCAGCGGATGTTGAGCTAGAAGTGATTGACGATCGTGCGCTATTGGCTTTGCAAGGACCAAAAGCGGTGGATGTGTTAGCTAAGCTTAACCCAGCAGTAAAAGACATGGTCTTTATGGATGTGGCGCGTCTTGAGCTTCTTGGCGTTGAATGTATTGTCAGTCGCTCTGGTTATACCGGTGAAGATGGTTTTGAAATCTCTGTGCCGAGTGATAAAGCGCAAGATCTAGCTCGTGAGCTAACCGCTTCAGATTTAGTAGAATGGATTGGCCTTGGCGCTCGTGACTCTTTACGCCTTGAATGTGGACTGTGTTTATACGGCCATGACTTAGATACAACCACGACACCGGTTGAAGCAAGCCTACTTTGGGCTATCAGTAAGATTCGCCGCACTGACGGTGAGCGCGCGGGTGGCTTCCCTGGCGCTGATATTATCCTTGAGCAATTGGCAACTAAAGATGTGAAACGCAAACGCGTTGGTCTGGTTGGACAAACTAAAGCACCAGTACGTGAAGGCTGTAAACTATTTGATGCCGATGACAACGAAGTGGGTATTGTAACCAGTGGTACGGCAGGTCCTAACGCAGGTAAACCTGTTTCTATGGCTTATGTACGCAAAGATTTGATGGCAGTAGGCACAGAGATTTTCGCCGAAGTACGTGGTAAAAAACTGCCTATGACGGTTGAGAAAATGCCGTTTGTACCTCAGCGTTATTTCCGCGGATAAGACTAATCATCTATTTTTTGTGATATATGTCTAAAGTGATACTAGAAGGGCACATTATTGTTCTCTCTCAAGACTTAGATGCAGTGATACAAGCTCTACCTGAACATATTAAAATGACTCAGGCGGAGCTTGGCAATATTACCTTTCAGGTTTCACAATCGATTCACCACCCTTTACGTTTTGATGTCTATGAAGAGTTTGTAGATAGCTCGGCTTTTGAATTTCATCAGCGCCGCGTTAAACAATCCAAGTGGGGAAAGATCACCACTAATGTCATCAGGCACTACACTCTTTATCAATAAACCTTCTCTCTTTTAAAAGGCACCTCTATGCCCTTAAATACCATCGAATTAAATTCAACATCACGCAAAAATTGCACTTATACACCCAGTAAAATAGTCTGCATTGGTCGCAATTACGTGGCGCATATCGAAGAGCTAGGCAATGAAATTCCCGAGGACATGGTGGTGTTTATGAAACCCAATTCCTCGTTAACATCTACCTTGCACAGTGTTCATGGCGAAGCATTGCATTATGAAGCAGAGCTGTGTTTCTTAGTGGAATCAGGAGAGTTCTCAGCGGTTGCTATTGGTTTGGATTTGACTAAGCGTGAGATGCAAAAACAGCTGAAAAACAAAGGACTACCATGGGAGCGCTGTAAAGCCTTTGATGGTTCGGCACTGCTGTCCGACTTTGTGGAATTAAACAATGGCATGCAAGGTTTATCCTTACAGTTATGGATCAATGATGTGCTGATTCAACAAGGTGGTATTGAGTTAATGCTTTATCCACCGAAAGTGATCAAACAGCAGTTAGCGCAATTTATGACCTTAGAAGATGGTGATGTAGTGATGACCGGCACGCCAAAAGGAGTAGGGATAGTGAATAAAGGTGACCGCTTTGTCGGACGCGTATTGCAAGGTGAACAATGCCTTATTGAGCAACGTTGGATTGCTCAGTAGTTTTCTCAGTTTTTTATTTTTAGCAAGCCAAAAAAAGGCGCCTTAAATAAGGCGCCTATTCGTTATTTAACTAAGTCTAGATTAGTCGTTTGCTTGAGGTTGTTGGTCAGTACGAGTTGCAACACGTACTTCATCAAAGTTACCACTTAAATCAGCGCTTGCTGGACCTTCATAAGAAAGTGCTAGGTTATCGACACGAATTTCAAACTTACCACTTGTACCGTTGTTGGTGTAAGCACCACTTGCTTTCACACTATCAACATCATTTGGAGCAACTGCCATACCAGCAAAGATTTCTACACTAGTATTAGTACCATTGTTAAAGGTAGTCGTCGCTTGTTTGAAGCAATCTTTTTTAGAGCCGCTAGGAGCATCTTTGAGGTCACTATACTGAACAGTTTTGTCAGCTAAAATATGGCCTGCTAGAGAAGTACTTGCTACCTCTTTAGCGCCAAAGTGAAGGCTGGCAAGAGATGCGTCACCTTTCATTTGGTTACAGTAGTAAATAGAGAAAGTAACGTCTGAATTTTCAGGTATCCCAGAAACTACTTGGCTAATACTTGGTTCAGATGTGAAGTCATTAGTGGCATCATCACTATATTTAAAGCGCATGCGTGCAGAACCACCTTCAGAGAATGCACTATCACTTGAACTACCAACATCAGCATTATCTTTGTGCTCGGTCCAACCTTCTTTATGACCGTTTTTGTAGTCGCTAAAATCAGTATCAGCGACATTAGCATTAGTGGTAACTGTTTTTGGAATTGCGAGTGATAAAGTAACGTTCTTATTTGAGCCACTATCAAATGGTAGTTTTATCCATTTATATTGATCACCAGTAACATTACCTTTAGCTACATTGTCTTTAATCTTAGTTGTACCGTTGACAGAAAGCGCGTAACTACCTTTTACAAATGCACTCATTACATAATGATGATTAGGTAATACGGTTATTTCTTGAGTGACTTCACTATTATTAGTTAATTGTAATGTTTGCCCTGAAAATGCATTAACACCGGTAATGGTTGTTGCGTTTGTTCCCCCATCCCAACTTTCAGTCCAATTATCAAAGTTACTATTTTTAATCGGAGCAGTAATAACAATAGGTTCAGGTTTAGTCACTTTATAATTAACTGGACCAACATTAGAGTAACTTAATGGTTGAATCGTACGTAGAACTTTAGTATTTGTTTCATCGGCACCTATAGACGTTAATTTGTTTTTACTGCGAGATTGTCCATCCATGTCAATTCTAGGAGTATCAATTTCGCCTTTATTGTCTGAAGTGAAAGTCACTGTTAGGCTTGGTGAGTTGATTGTAGGTCTATATAGACCATTTTCACTACTGCGTTCAAGGCCAGCAGATTCAAAGGTGTTATTTGCAAGTTTATCAATGGTGATGTTATCACTGTCAGCAATTTTGTCTCCAGATAAGAAGTTACCTAAAATTTCAGAGTCTGGTGGCAAGCCGCGATCAGAGCTTTTAAATATGGAGCCGATGGCTTTATCTACAATGTTATTTTCAATATAGACCTCTGTTGGCTGATTTTTTTTACCACCACCATCAAGGTTCAAACTATTAACACTATCGACAATGGTATTGTTAGTGACGTGTACGTTTCTAACTGGTTGATAGCCGTTGCCACCAGCTTTATCACTCATGCTATCGGAGCCAAGCAACACAATACCGCCGTGATGAGTCGAGCTAAGATAACGAGCACCTTCGATGTAGTTATTATTAACTTGATGACCAGCATCAACAATACGAATACCACCAGATTGTGGGTATCCATCACCAATAATGAAGTTATTTTCAATTTTTGTATTATGTCCGTGGCGATTGGTTAATGAACCATAACTATCACGAATGGTATTAAAGCTAATGGTGTTATCAGTGGCTTTGTTTGAAACAACTTCCGCTTCCCCTTGGATATTTTCAAACAAGTTACCGACCACAAATGATTTGCTTGATTGCTCGTGAGTTTCACTAAGACCGGTACGAATAGCTTCATAGTCATTGTCATTCCCAGGATAGATTTTGCCATCAACTGGTGGGCGGTTAGCTATATAGTTTTTATAAACTACAATATTTTTAGCTTTCTGGTCCTCAGTTAGACCTTTTTCACGAACCAAAGAAATCATCGGATTGGCATTTGTTTTGCCACTAATAATACTATGGTCAAGCCATACATGATGACCGTAAATTTTGACTAAAACACCAGAGTTGCCTTCCTTTTTAGGCTTAGCATTGAGAATAGATACTTCTGAAATTCGGCAGTCTTCACATGCAAGGTTATGTGCCCCACGTGTTTGGATTAATGCACTTCCAAATTTAACATCTTTAAAGATTAATCCTTGCAGCACACTATGTTGACCATTCATTGCAATGGAGACTTCATCATCTTTAATAATAACGTTACCTGGATTTTTTGCTGCCACGGTAAATCCATTGATTTTTAAATCAAATTTAGAACCATTATTAGTATATTCTCCATCGGCTAAACATAAGGTAACGTCTTTATTTTTATACTCAACTTGCGTGCCATCTTTTTGCGCTTGTTCAGTGGCATCATCTTGTTTGCCAGTTAGCTCTTT
Organism: Vibrio sp. UCD-FRSSP16_30; assembly: GCF_001676025.1. Taxonomy (GTDB): domain Bacteria; phylum Pseudomonadota; class Gammaproteobacteria; order Enterobacterales; family Vibrionaceae; genus Vibrio. The sequence continues at coordinate 17,125 of NZ_LZFW01000010.1, read as the reverse complement.
AGCTCTGTCTTTTAAGCCTGATAATGTATTGAAGGTGTCTGCGTCTGAACACTTAACGTTAGGAATAGTGGTTATACCTTCTGGGATACCTGAAGATTTAAAAACTGTATCATAATCCGCTTTAAGCGGGGCCATTGGAACGGTATTGGCTGGCTGACCAACTTCTGTTGCTTTGGTTTGTGTAACCAGTGCATTATTTTCAACTAAAGAAGAAGGTACACTCTCAGTTGTCTTTTTAGCTGGTGTTTTTGTTACTTGTTGTGTATCTGGTGTTTTTGATACTTGCTGAGTGGTGTTGCCTGTATTGGATTCACTGTTACAACCCACAAGAGCCAAACCAATTAAAATAGCTAATGCATTTTTGTTCATAATATTCTACGCCTTGGTAATACTTTATTACAAAAATACTACTCTTCGAGTTATTCTAAACTGTGATCTTCGCCTTGTTTTTATTTTGGTTTATATTTAAATCCGAGATGCACATATGCTGAGTTCAATTTTAAACTCTTGAAAACCAATGACTTAGCCTGCTATTTTTCTTCTTTGCAAGTCTTGTGTTATTTAATTACTTATGTGATGAAGATCTAAAAAATATATTGAATTTATTTTTGATGAAATATGAATTCTGTAATAACAGGTGAGCTCTGTTGCATATTAATATGAAAGTCGACTCTTATTTTTCGTGTTAGAAAATATATCTCTTAATATGTGTATTATTATTTGTGTTATTAGTTTTATAGTTCAGCAAAAACTCAATTGTATTATTTTACGGGATTAATTAAATAATAAAGAGCAAGTAGTTTCTTATTATCCATATAAAATTAGAAGTTATAATTGATATCACGTGCTTACTTTCAAATGACTGCAATATAATGCTGTAAACATCGTGATTGCGTGGGTACATTTGCTGCGCATTTACTAGAAATGATAAAACCTGAGGCTGAGGCTGATCTAATAACTGTTAAATTTGGTTTCAGCGACTAGGCCCCTGTAATGTTGAATTAGAGAGTAAAACTAAAGGACTAGCACGTACGATGCTTATGTAGACGGCATGTCAACGCTAACCAGCATGCTTTTTGCTCATTTAGACTAAAAAGCATGCGAATGATTTGAAAAGGGTGATATTTCTTAAATTAACGCTTTTATTTTCAAATTATTGTGGCATATTAACTGCGTCTTCACGATGTGCGTGCATCGTATAATGGCTATTACCTCAGCCTTCCAAGCTGATGATGCGGGTTCGATTCCCGCTGCACGCTCCAATCTCTGCTACATACAATACCCACAATTTTAAAAGCTTTATTCTACGCACTTTATTGTGTGTTTTTTCGTATCTGTCGAAATGTGATTACTTCTCTATAGCACTGCCACTGCTAGGCCTACCTCAATAGGTAATTTTGTTGTCGCATAATATCATGTGAATAATTGCAAAAGATAATAGCAATGGTTATCATTAGCGATAGGTTGTTAGGTCACTAAGAGTGGTCATATGGATGCGAGCAAAGCCCTCAAAAAGCTAAAAAAGAAGTCAGTTAAGAAAATTAAGAATAAGAAAGTAGACAAGCTTAAGAACTTAAGGTTAGAGACTGGCAATGCTGACAAAACAAATCATCACTCAAACGATAAGCTAAAAGGGGAGATCCAGAGCGTCGTTAATCAAGTTATGATTGATGCGGCGGTTGAGCTTGCGACACCATTGAAACCAATATTATCGTGGTTTAACGACCATCAGGGTTATCAAAGTGATTTTGTTGAAATATTAGGATCAGATGAGTCAATATCTCAAAAAGTTAAAGAAGCACCAGTTACGCCAGTGGCTAAAAAAAGAGTAGAAAAACCAGTTGTACAACCACAGAAAATTTCAATTCAGCCTGCTAATGCAAACTTATACGTAGCTTTCAAATCACCTGCATGCAAACGATGCCCTGCGTTAAAAAATGGAATATGTAAGTGCGCGGCTAAACGTTATCAACTCTCTGCATAATCATTATTAGTCACATTACCCATCGCATATTAAGCAAAATTAAGAATGGCTCTACTTACCGAAGGACCAATCAATCGGCTTAGCGCAATACCTGCCAAGCTCTTTGCTAGAGTCTTAGTTCCTGATACGGCGGCATTTTCAATAAACGAAGGTTTCTCTGAACTTTTCAGCCAGCCATGACTATCTAAAATCTCGATTAAACTCTCGCAATCTAACTCTTTGCAGTCAAAACAAATGGCAACAGATCCGGCATGCTTTTTGTGGGTGACTTTATGAATTGCGTCGATATCTTCAAATTGACTTAATAGATTTTGTACTGTTTTAGGGTGAGTTTTTATGAAATCAGATCTTACTCTAAGTCGTTGATTTGTTTTGTGAATGTAAGTGTTCATAGTAAGATGATTCCAAATGATAATTATTTACATTATCGATATTAGCACTGGCAATAATAGAGTGCAAAATAAATATTTAAGACTTGTAATCAATACACAAATAATAGATATTTGCCACAGACACATCTTGTATTACTTATACGTATTCAGGGTATGTAAACAGACATAAGGTAGTAAGTCATGACTGTAAATGAATATGTCGCAAAAGCATTAAAATTTCGAAAATGGGTTAAAATTGCCCATCATATCCCAGGCCGAATTCGCCTAAAGTACAAGTTAGGCATCATCGCTCAATTAAGTAGCTTCCGAAGCCAAGATATCGAAGATGCCCTTCAATCGGTACCAGCCTTTAAAAATTATCAACTCAATGCCGCCACTGGCAGTATTGTGCTTGAATATGCCCCCGCAATAATAGAGCCGAGCTGGATAGATGCATTATTTTCAGATAGTGAAGAGGATGCAAAACTTGCTTGCTATAAAATTGCAGAGCACATCAGTGACAATGGAAATTCTTAATGGATAACAAACACACTCCTTCTAATCCGTATGAAGAGTATTTTCATGCGATGTTAGAAATGCAAAAAGAAATGATGCAATCCTATATGGCGATGCAGCAGCAATCAGGCGCAAATATGCCACCAATGATGCCTCCTATGATGTCACCATTTATGAATCCCATGATGGCACCGTATATGGCTCAACAATGTCAGCCAAATATGATGCAACAGCCATACTGGGGGCATCCTTCTATGCCTCAGCAAGGGCCATCATCTCAGCAACAATCTCAACAGCAATCTCAACAACAACCATCCCAGCAATCACCAACTCCTGAACAGCAAGGCAATGATGTTCTTTTTGAACAAGCTCAAGCCATGCTTGATGGTGCTTTAGGTGAAGATGCGGGTACGTTTAAAGAAATATTAGGAACTTTTGGTATGAACGATAAAGAATTCTGGAAAGGCGCAATGATTGGCGCAGCTGCGGCAATGTTAATGAGCAATGAGAATGTTCGAGGCAAATTAATGGGTCTCGTTTCTGGTGCTGGCGATATGCTTAAATCAGGTGGCGGTACAGTAAAAGATACGGCTGTTCATACTGCGTCTGCTGTAAAAGAAAACATCAATACTAGCAGCGAAATCTTTAGAGATACTGTGTCAGCGGGTAAACAAGGCTTCCAAGAGTCTGTTGAAAAACATAAAGCAGAACCTGAAGTAGAAGCTCAAGCTGCGACAACGGAAGAACCTGAATCAAAAGAGCAGTAAGCGAATGAGTAACTCAACAAACAAATTGAGTTCAGCTAATCGCGCGATGTTAGTCGGTGCTATCGCAGGAGGTAGTACCGCTGTTGTTACACAATGGAAACAACATCAAAACGGTTCGCTTTCTACTAATGAATTAGTTGTAAATGCTGCGACTACCGCGCTTAAAACTGGTATTGCATCTGGCGCGACTACTTATGTTGCCGAGAAAATGTCAGGCCGCCCAGTTTTATCTATGTTGACCTTATTAAGTGTCGGCGCGGCTGGCTTGTATTTACTCGATCAATCATCAGGATCAAACAATGAATAATTATAATCCGTTTGCGGGAAACCAAAATACAGGTAACCCTCAACAAGAGACGCAAAACACCGCGCCTCAATATCAAAATCAAAATACCAAAACCCATTTTGCTATGGGTATTGCAGCTGGCGCAGCGGTTGCGTATTTGCTAACCAATAAAAAGTTTAAGCAAGGCGTTGCTGCTACTGGCGAAAAAGCGTGGTCAACTGTTCGGGGCGAAGTTGAAGAATTAAAAGAACGCTTAGAAGATACGCAAGCAGAGCTTGAATATTATCGTAATCTTCACAAAGGTGAAGAATGATCCCCATTCAACTAAAGCACCATGTTCCCGGACGAATTCGTTTTAAGGTTCCCGAACTTAAGCAGTATTCGGACATAGGTGCTTGGATCAAAACGAGCTTAATGGCCATTCAAGGGATTTCTCTTGTGCGTGTCAACGAAGAAGCTTGTTCGATTGTTATTGAGTATGAAACACAATTACTTGATCACAATGTTGTTGAACAGAGATTGAGCCAGCTCGACTTCTCAGTAGCAATGTCAGAAGAGGGTGAGCATGAGTTCACTCGCGGTGACATTGCGATGAATGTTATTGGGACAATTTCTGCAGCTTTGCTTCCGCAAAAATGGGGGGCGCTGACAACAGCAACTTTGATTGCGCCAACCTTGCTAGAAGGTGTTCAAGAGTTAAAAGACAAAAAAATCTCTGTTGAAGTGCTCGATGCTATCGCAGTGGGTTTGTCTGCTTATCGTGGCGATTATAAAACGGCAATGATGACTCAAAGCTTAATAAGCCTTGGGGAATATTTAGAGCAGAAAACGACTCGAAACAGTGATGAGTTGCTGGCTGATCTGATGCGTCCTAAAGAAACCATTGTTTGGTTAGTGGTGGATGGCGAGCGCAAACAGGTCAATTCAAGTTCTTTGCAAGTTGATGATGTTATTGAAGTTGGTCCGGGCGTTCAGATCCCAATTGATGGCGCGGTGATCAAAGGTACAGCCTTGATCAACCAATCCTCTTTAACCGGTGAGAATGTCCCTGTACGTCGCGAAGAAGATGCCAAAGTGTACTCTGGCACCATGGTTCACGATGGCACGATTCTTATTCGAGTAGAAAAAGTCGGCAGTGAAGCGACGACCGCTAAAATTGCTAAGCTGATTTACGATTCTTTGAGTGAGAAAAGTGATATTCAGCGTGTGACTCAAGACATGGCAAACCGCCGAGTTAAGATCACTTTAGGCATTGGCGCGGCAGTCTTTGCATTAACTCAAGACATTAACCGTGTTGCATCTGTATTCCTTGTAGACTATTCGTGCGCTCTGAAACTTAGCACACCGGTAACCTTTAAATCGATTATGTACCGCGCCGCACAGCAAGGAATCTTATTTAAAGGTGGCGGCGCTATCGAGAAGCTTGCAGGCGTTGATACTTGCGTCTTTGATAAGACAGGTACATTGACTTATGGCGATATGGAAGTTACGGATGTGATTCCTATATGTGCCAATAACAATGCGCGAGATTTGTTGGCGATTGCCGCATCAGTGGAAGAGCACAGTAACCATCCATTGTCACAAGCTGTAGTCAATGCGGCTAAGCACAATGAACTGCCTCACATAGAGCATGGTGAAGTTGAATACGTTATTGCGCATGGTTTAAAAACAACACTCAATGGCACCAAGCTCGTGATGGGTAGCCGTCATTTTCTTGAATCCCATGAAGATGTTGATTTTACGCAAGTGGAAGAGGCGATCCAAGATTACGAATCTCAAGGTCGACATCTCATCTATATTTCTCGTCAAAGTAAGCTTATTGGCATGATTGGTCTTCGAGACCATTTACGCGAAGATGCACTACAAACGTTGAATGATCTGCGCAAACTTGGTGTGAATCAATTAATTATGATCACCGGTGATAGCACGTATAAAGCGCAACTACTGGCTGATGAGCTACAGCTCGATAGAATGTACGCCGAAGCGGTACCTGCACAAAAATCATCAATTATTGAAGCTTTGCAGCAAGAAGGCAGAAAGGTCATGTTCATCGGTGACGGTGTGAATGATGCTCCTGCGTTAACTGCGGCTGATGTCGGCGTTGCTATGTCAGAAGGTACTGAGCTTGCAAGACAGGTTGCCGATGTTGTGTTATTGAAAGATAAATTACACGCCATTGTGGAGGCTAGAGAGTTAGCTAATATTTCAATGCGGGTAATTCACTCTAACATCAAAGCGGCGGAGTATATCAACAGTGGCATTATGCTTGCGGCGGCTTTAGGTTATCTAAACCCTGCAATGAGCGCCTTGCTTCACAACGGTACCACCTTGTCTATTTTAGGTCGTTCTGCGGCGTTACGTCACGCTCGTAACTGATTAAGAATAAGGGCATAATTAGGCTATTAACGCTATTTATGCCCCTTTATTATATTCTCTTATGACCCAATCCAACGTACTGTTACACGCACTGCATACCATAGGCTTTCATCTGCCTAAGTCAGTCACCTCTGATGAAGCGAAGCTGTCTGTGCTTTGTAATACATTGTCGCCTTTGTTTGAAAAGTCAAAACTGATGCACCCACAACATTCTGATGTTGCGGTTATGTTGGGCTTATTTACTTTGCACCATGAGAAATTAGTCAAACAACTACAAGAGCAGCAGCCAAGCCTTGCCGCGATGAAAAAGGTGATTGATGATTCGTTGAGTGGTGAGCATGCTAAAGCGTTCAAATCGCCATTGGTTGAAGAATTTCATCTAATCATGCACATATGGCTTTTCATTCAAGGACGTATGCAAATGGACTACTCCTTGGCAAATGACTATGCAGCCCAAGCAGGCACATTACTATCCTCTTTAACACGCTTTTCTGAGCATCAATTGAGATGTGATTGGATGGAATCGTTTTATGAGGGATTAAATGCTTTAAAGGGTAATAAAGTGTGTTTTGGTCGTTCAATCATGCTGCGATTTAAGCGACTGTTTAAAGAGTAAAAATACTCATTTTGTTGTTATGCATTCAGTTGATATATTAAAATATTTTTTAGCTGACGCAAACGTTTGCTCTTTACTTATTACGAAATTTCTTTAAGATTCCCGCCAACATCAGTTGTCTTTATATGCCTTTAGAGGAACCTATGCTGTCGGACATTGAAATCTCACGCGCCACGCCATTACGCCCTATCACCGATGTAGCCACTGCAATAGGATTGCACGCTGACGAGATTTATACTCAAGGCCAACATAAAGCGAAAATTTGCCTTAAAACCTTAAAACGTCTTTCCAACAAAAAAACCGGAAAATTGATTGTTGTTACCGCGATGACACCGACACCTTTAGGTGAAGGAAAAACCGTTACAGCCATTGGTTTAGCGCAAGGTTTATTTAAGGTTGGTCAATCGGTCATGGCTTGTATTAGACAGCCATCAATGGGACCTGTATTTGGCGTTAAAGGCGGCGCTGCGGGTGGTGGTTACTCTCAAGTCGCTCCAATGGAAGAGTTAAATTTGCATTTAACCGGTGATATTCATGCGGTTAGCGCAGCTCACAACCTTGCATCAGCGGCAATTGACGCTCGTATTTATCATGAGCAACGTAAAGGTTATGCAGACTTTGAAGCTCGCACTGGCTTGAATGCACTGCAAATCGATCCTGCGACAATTACTTGGAAAAGGGTCATTGATCATAACGATCGCGCTTTGCGTAAAATCACGGTCGGCCTAAATGATGAAGGCAAAACCATCAATGGCTATGAGCGTGAAGATGGTTTTGATATTTCAGCCGCTTCTGAATTAATGGCGGTATTGGCCCTTGCCAGCGATCTTCACGATCTTCGCCAGCGCATCGGTAATATTGTTATTGGTTACTCTATCGAGGGTGTCGCAGTAACAACCGAAGATCTTGGCGTTGCCGGCGCAATGACAGTCAGCATGCGTGATGCGATTGAGCCGACCATGATGCAGACATTAGAGGGTATTCCAACTCTTGTGCATGCGGGTCCTTTTGCCAATATCGCGCACGGTAACTCTTCTATTATTGCCGATAACATTGCGACAAAACTGGCTGATTTTACCGTTACGGAAGCTGGTTTTGGCTCTGATATGGGTTTTGAAAAAGCCTGTAATATTAAAGCGCAAGCGTCTGGTAAAGCGCCAGATTGTGCGGTTATCGTGGCAACACTACGTGGCTTAAAAGCCAACTCTGGTTTGTACAACCTAAAGCCTGGGCAACCTATTCCAGACTCTATGTTTGATAAAGACAGCAAAGCGCTGCAAGCAGGCTTTGCCAATCTAAAATGGCATATTGAAAACGTCGTCAAATATGGCGTTCCTGCAGTTGTGGCCATTAACCGTTTTCCGCAAGATACCGATGAAGAACTTCTCGAGCTTAAAGCTATGGTAGAAGCACTGCCGTATTCAGTCGAAGTTGCGGTTTGTGAAGCGTTTGTAAAAGGTGGTTTGGGCGCAGTAGAGCTTGCAACTAAAGTGGTTGAGCAGTGCCAAACTCCGACTCAATTTAAACCTCTTTATCAAATGTCTCAAACATTGGAAGAGAAGATCATGACCATCACCGAAAGTGGTTATGGCGCGGCTTCAACCACACTGAGCGATAAAGCAAAAGCGCAGTTGGAACAATTTAAAGCACTTGGTTTTGATGATTTGGCAATATGCATGGCAAAAACGCCAATGTCTATCTCTACTGATGGTAGCGTGAAAGGGGCTCCGACTCAGTTTGATGTGCCCATTCGCGAGCTAAAATTGTGTGCTGGCGCGGGATTCATTTACGCTCTGTGTGGCAATGTGATGACGATGCCGGGACTGCCAGATAAGCCTGCGTTTATGAATTTAGATATTGATGATGATGGGAATATTACAGGTCTAAGTTAACTCATTATTGGGGCGACAAAGTTCCTATTTAAAAAGTAAAAAGTAAAAAGTAAAAAGTAAAAAGTAAAAAGTAAAAAGTAAAAATATTAAAGGCATAGCATGAATACACGCTATGCCTTTTTAATTGATGGCCTATTCACACGGCGGCGCAAGGTGAATCATAGCCAAACCACCTAGTGACGTTTCACGATACTTCTTGTTCATGTCTTTGCCTGTTTGATACATAGTATCGATGACATCATCAAGAGAGATCAAACATTTGCTAGAGCGCCTTAATGCCATGCGAGAGGCATTGATTGCTTTCATTGCGCCCATGGCATTACGTTCGATACAAGGCACTTGAACAAGCCCGCCAATGGGGTCGCACGTCATACCTAACGAGTGCTCCATGGCAATTTCTGCTGCAATACAAATTTGCTCATTACTGCCGCCTCTTAGAGCGGTAAGTCCTGCGGCGGCCATCGACGATGACACGCCCACTTCGCCCTGACATCCTACTTCAGCGCCAGAAATAGAGGCATTGGTTTTATAAAGAATACCAATGGCACCGGATACCGCGATAAAGTCTTTGAGTTGTTTGGTATTGAGCTCTTTAATGAAGCGGTGATAATACATTAGTACCGCAGGAATCACGCCGGCAGCACCATTGGTTGGAGAGGTGATCACCTGTCCCCCTGCGGCGTTTTCTTCACTTACTGCAAAGGCAAATAAGTTGATCCAATCCAGAATCTCCATCGGATCATTTTCAACCAGAACGTTAGCTTCCAGTTTTTTAAGCAGATTAGGCGCACGGCGGGTAACATTCAGGCCACCATCAAGAATGCCTTCAGTATCAAAACCACGCTCCATACACAGACACATTACTTTCCAAATCTGATCGGCTTTGGCGTCAATTGCTGGCATATCTTGAAAAGCTAATTCATTTCTTAGCACCATACCACCAAGGCTAAGACCATTTTTCTCAGCTTGCATTAGCATTTCATCAGCGCTAGAAAAAGGAAACTCGACCGAGACATCAGAGGTTTGCTTGCCGTTTTGCAACTCATCCTCAGTCGCAATAAAGCCACCGCCGATAGAATAATAGGTTTCGAAATTGACTCGGTTACCCGCATCGTCAAATGCGGAAATGGTCATACCGTTTTCATGCAGAGGCAGGTTGCTGTGGTGAAACAAAATATCTCTGTCGTAATCAAATTCAATTAAATGATGATTGGCAATATTGAGCTGGCTATCTTGAATAGCACTGCGCATTTGAGCATTGGCACTGGAGATTTTGATGGTGTCAGGTCGATTGCTAAGTAGACCTAGAATAACCGCTCGGTCAGTGTGGTGCCCTTTGCCGGTTAAAGAAAGAGATCCGTACAAATCCACTTGAATACGTGCCACTTTAGACACATTGTGCTGAATAAGTTGCGTAAAGTGATAGCCTGCAAGCATAGGGCCATTGGTATGGGAGCTAGAAGGACCGACACCTATTTTGTAGATATCAAAGATTGAATACATATTCATTACCTATTACGACAATATGGCAAAAACCAATTAGGGATAACAAAACACAGTGCTAGCAAGAGTGAAGATGCTTTACCGGTGAGGCTAGCAATGAAGTGAGCTTGCCACTTCAATAGAAACTGTTTTTGTTGCTTGATGAAGTCCTTTTTCTTTGCGCATTATATCCTTAAAAATAGTCACTAGGCATCTTCGATGCAACAAAATCAGACGTTTCTCATCCGTCAGTTTGTTACAAATTAACAAAAGTGCCAATAAAGGGAGTTTACTGCTAATTACCTAGCATTTCTGTTTGTCATCAGTGATAAAATGACAAAAAAGTGCTTTATATAAGGTTTTATCTAATGTTGTATTGTCCTAAATGTGGCGTAAAAAGCTTCACTAATACCAACAATCAATTTGTGTGTAGCAAATGTGATTTTACTTTTTTCCAAAATATGGCGGCATCGGTGATGGTCGCCGTGATTAAGCAAGATCAAGTGGCTGAACAAAATACACTGTTATTGGTTGCGACTCGTTCGCGTGAGCCAGGTAAGGGACAATGGGATTTACCCGGCGGCTTTGTGGACCCAGATGAAAGCGCCGAATACGCCCTGCAACGTGAGTTAAAAGAAGAGATCGGAGTTGAGCCTGAAACCTTTACTTATCTCAGCACTTTTCCGAATACTTACCCGTATAAAGAGGTAATTTATAAAACGTGTGATATGTTTTTTATCGCGACTCTGCCACAAGGAGCGCAAGTGATTGCCGCCGATGATGTCGAAAGCTTAAGCTGGCTACCTCTTGCCGATATTGACTTGAGCCGTTTCGCTTTTGAGTCCACTAAACAAGCAGTGATAGCGCTAAAACAACATCTTGGCGAATAGGCTCGTTTGTTTTTGTTGTGGCATTATTATGAGTTATTTTTAATGCCACACCTTTATTAATACCAGATCTTTATCAATGCCACATCACCAGTGCGGCTGCAATGGCCACTAAGATCAGTGCAAACATGTCTTTTTTCGGGATGCTTTCTTTGAGATAAAAATACGACACTAGCATGGTAAATAAAATCTCAACCTGTCCCAGAGTTTTCACATAGGGCACCGCTTGTAGTGACATTGCGCTAAACCAGCCAAATGAACCGATAAAGCTTGCCACACTGGTCATCACAACCAACTTTGGCTTACTGAGCATTTGCTTTAGTGTGTCGCGATCTTTAATCAGTAAATAGCTAGTGAGCATGATAGTTTGCAAAAATATAACAATAAATAGCACCCAAGCGGCTCTGTGAGGGAAGGGCAGTGACAGGCTTAAACTGGCTTCTCTTACCCAAAGGGAGGTTAAAGCAAAAGAGGTACTGCACGCCAAACCTAACGCCGCGGTATTAAGAGAAATACCACGAGCACCTTGCGGACAACTTAAAATCAACACCGCGATCCCACCCACTAATACCCCAATCCAGCCAAATAACGTCAAGCTAGTGCCAAAAAACAATACCCCTAAGAAAGCTGAAACTGGCGCTTCAGATTTGGCAAGCCCCGCACCAATGGCAAAATTCTTTTGTTTAAATAACACCACCATCAATGCTGTAGCAATGATTTGCATGATGGACGCACCAATCAAAAAGAACCACGAATGCCCAGTAAATGTCGGCATATCGGTCGGTTGCCATTGATATAAGCCAATGAGATAAATGAGTGCCAATGGGCTTGCCCATAAAAAACGTGCGAGAGTGACACCGGCGACATTGAGGGTTTTACTTAACTGACTTTGAAATGCATTGCGCCATGCTTGGCTAAAAGCGGCCAAAAATGTAAAAAGAATCCAGCTCACGGGTATCCTTGGAGAAAGAGGCAAAAGGCTGTCACCATCCTATAGAAGAGTGAGGATATGACAATACTGATCTAGGTCATTAATTATGCAAAGATTTTATACTTTAGTTTTTAGGCGACATTAATTGTCGCTTAGTTGGTTATTCTGACATCAAATAAACAGAATAAGAGATAAGCTAATGTCCGTGGCCCAATTCAATCATTACCCGCAAGTTAATACCGTTGATAATTATAGTTTCCTGCAAAATGGATTAAACGAGCTGTATATTCAAGCAATACAGGCGGAGAAATACGCCTTTATTGATGGTCAGTCTAGCTTAGCGAAGATGCGTCTATTTGTTGAATTGGCTTGCCATGAACTAGGCAAATACTATGATCTCCGTCCGCCAGTTCATGGAGACTTAGCCAGCAAGATAAAGCAACTGCAAGCCTTATCAACCGTTGATCGCTGGGTGATTGATTTGATGAACCGTCTGCGCAGTTATGGCAATCAGTCGCTACATATTTGCGAAAGCAACGGTCACTTTGTGGCGCAAATGACATTGTCAGAAAGCCGTATGCGTTTGTTATTACAAGATATGCATGAATTGGCAAAATATTTAGCGAATAAGCTACTTAAAGTCGATCAAAAGCTGTTGCCAACTTGGCAAGAGAACCCCTCTTTAGAGTTAGCAGAATCCGTCACTTTAGCTTTAAGTGGTGACGCGCAATCTAGCTATGCGATTGCCAAGCATTTTGTCAGCAAATTATCACTTAATGAGTATACCGATAAGCAACAACGTGCGACTTGGCAGCACGATGTAAAGTACTGGTCAGAAAAAGCATTGCAACAAGGCTGTACTCAAAGCTGGCTCTTGCAAGCAAATTGCTTTGCCAATAAACAGCTGCTTTGCAATGATAATTTACAGATCAAAGCTCTGTATAAAAAAGCGCTAAAAGTAGATAAAGACGGAGAGGCTCATTGCTATTTTGGTTTGTATCTAATTGGCTTAGGCGAGAAAAAACTCGGGATTGAGCAACTGACCAAAGCCGTTGAAATGGATAACCATCAAGCCATTTTTTCGATGCAATTATTGACTTATAAAAATGATTCTAAAGCGTATCTAGATCTGATTAAAAAAGGGATTGATGCCAAGCATAAAGCATCTTATACCTTAGATTTGTTTGAGCGAGTGAAAGCCTATGAAAATGACGCGCAAGATGAACTGGCTTTTAGGGCGCTACGCAGTGCATTAATTACCGCAGAAGCAATGTTAACTCCAGGCATGAATTTCTTTAAGGCTTATGCGGCTTTTCTGTCTGAGAACAAAGCGGTATCTAAGCCTTTAACGCCTCAAGAATGTGCTGATATGATGGTAGCCAGCTATGAAAGCCTGCCTATGGCGCTAGAAGTGGAATCTCGATTGCTCACGGTTATTGCCCAAGCAGAAGGGCACAACAAATTGGTTAACCATATCTTTGTGCGGGCAATGGAACAAACTCAAGATGTAAAAGAGAAAGCTCGTTTAAAATCTGTCGTGGCCATTCGCTCAATTGAGCAATTTAAAGAAACTCATAGCGTAAGTACGCCGATGCCACTGCGTCAACTGTTGCAAGAAGCGGCAAATGACGGTGACGCGCAGGCTAGAGCGTATCTTAATTCTTCGGAAGGGAAGGCGTTATTGAAGAAAGGCGGGTTTTGCACCACAAAAAATGTAGGTCGAACTTACGGAGTGCAAAAAGCAAAAGACAGAAAGAAAAGTAAGGCGGCTAAAAAAGCGCGCCGTAAATAACGGTTATGTATTTTAATTTACTCGCCTTTTTTGAGAGCAATCGATCATGTGATACATAATTGAGATGAATTTACCGAATATGTCTTAGATACAATATTTACGGTAGTATCAAAGCTAGCGATAAGTAACCACAGATTTAATGTAAGCATAAAAGGGAATATTGAGTGCAGTACGTAAAAATTAAAGACGTTATTGTAGAGCAAATAGAGTCAGGACAGCTTAGCCCAAGACAAAAGCTCCCTTCTGAGCGAAAACTGGCTGAGCTTTTTGACACCACTAGAGTGACTTTGCGCGAAGCATTATCACTGCTTGAGGCTGAGGGGCGAATCTATAGAGAAGATCGTAGAGGTTGGTTCATTTCACCTTTACCTTTGCGATACGACCCAACGCTAACGCTTAATTTTATGGATATGGCGAAGGCACAAAACCGTGAACCCCTTACTGAATTGGTAGGCTATAAAAGTATGCTTGCCGATAAAAAAGTGTCTGAATTACTCTGCTTGCCTGCGTTTTCGGATGTATTTAAAGTTGAGCGAGTACGTTACTTAGAGCAGCGCCCGGTTGTCTTTGTGGAGAACTATGTGCGCCCGGAATGCGCCCCAACACTACTAGATCATGATTTGTCTTTGTCATTAACCGATATCTACCGTGAACATTATGGTATCCATTATTCAGAGATTCGTTATCGAGTGAGTACGACTTCTTTATTTGGTGAAGTTGCACAAAAACTACGAGCAACAGCAGGTAGCCCTGTAATGTTACTTCAACGTATCAACTATGATCAGCAAGGAAACTTGATTGATTGTGCATTAGAATATTGGCGTCATGATGCTATTTGTATTGAGTCGGCTATCAAGTTAACCAGTACGCATAATTAAAGAAAAATAGACATTAACCCAAGAGCTAAATGGTGTAGGAAATTGGCCGGGCCTGCGGCAAAGGCTGATAAATAGCACTCTAGCTGACATTTAACTAAACTAATTATAAACCTCATTGTTCATTTTATAGCAGTGAGGTTTTTTTATGAGCAGATTTATCCTACCTGATTGAAAAAACTAGTTTTTCTCAAGAATTAAATTTCATATCAAACTATTAATTACTCAGTCGGTTGGATGCATCCACAGGCGCTATCTCAATCATACCTATTCAAAACTTAGGTCATATAAAGCAATCAAGGGACTTATCATTAGAGAAAATTGACTTTGAAATGTGGGAAAATAGTTTTTAAAAAAGGGAGCGGAAATTTGTGTTTAACTTCTGTACAGTGGGAAGATCATCAATAGATGTGACTGACTTTTATATGCATATCACTGCGTAAGTGCGTTTGTATATAGAGTTTGAATTATTTTTTAGTGGTCAGTTAAGAGTTGAAGAGTACATTAAAATTCTTGGTAGTGTAGAGATAATGTGTACTTTTGTGATTTCAGACAATTATTCATCATATTTTCAATATGAGCATTGGCGGTAAAATTAATGGCAGATTTAGACAAGAATAAAAAAGCTTCGCAAGAATCAAAAAATAAAACTGAACAAGGGCGTGCAAAAAAAGCTCGACGTTTGGTGATGTCACAAACTCTTGCTTCTAATAATAACGTTGATGCTTTCATTCTTCCGTCATATCACCTCAGCGTTACAGCGAATCCGACTCAGGGTAGTCACTCATCAATTGCTCATACTTCATATACCAGAAGTACTCCAGTACCAGCATACACAGCAACTGAAACAAAAGGCCATCAGAGTGTTAGTCCAGTGCCTCCTACTCACGTAGCTTCTGACACTGAATTTCAACCAAGATATCACACTGAAAATACAGGCGGTCATCACTACCACCATGCTGACACATATATCGGGCAACAAATAACGCCAGTTGTGGGAGTGTTAGGTCATAATTTAGGACAATTTACTCCGGTAGTGGCTCCTACTAATGTCTCGCATGCAGGGATAGTCTCGCACACAGGAGCGCAACAAGGTTTCTCATACCTAATGCCGCCAATAATAGGCACGCCTTCATCCGGTACTGTTATTGAAGATTCCACATTAGTGACTAACGGTACAGTTGATGCTCATAGCCCGCAGCAAGGTTCACCATTAACTTTCACTCCTGATAACTTACATGGTCAGTATGGTGAATTTAGCCTAGATAAAGATACAGGTGAATGGAGTTATAAATTAGATAACAGCCATCATCAAAACCTAGCTTTAGGTGAGTCCCACACCGAGATACTACACGTTACGGTGACTAATGAAGCGGGTGTTGCTGCGCTTCAAGATATTACCGTTATTGTGCAGGGTACGAATGATATTCCTGTGATAGTGAATACTCCTCAGCACGGTGCAACAAAAGAAGATGGTGTATTAACAGCGCAAGGACAACTTGCCGCCACCGATGTCGACCATGGTGAAGTAATTACTTATACCGCGGATAATCTGCAAGGACACTATGGCGCATTTACCTTAGAGCCTCGCTCAGGTAAATGGCACTACACCTTAGATAACCCTCATGATCAAAATTTGGCCGAAGGTGAAACGCATACTGAAAGTATGTTGGTTACATTGACCGATGATAAAGGCGCTCAAGTTACTGAAACTGTTAGCGTTACGGTTGTCGGCACCAATGACGCGCCAGTGGTGACAATTACACCAGATGCAAAAGGCGATCATAGCAAAGGCACCGTCACTGCGACAGATGTTGATACTGGCGATACGCACACCTTCCAGATTCTGGATGGTCAGCAAGGTAGCCAAAGCGTGCAGGGTCAATTTGGTGACTTGGTACTGGATGAGAAAACGGGCGCTTATACGTACAGCGCGCACGCTGGCGTGCAAGGCATGGGGTATGATGCTCAGACACAGCAATACCGTGGTCAAGAGTCGTTCCATGTTCAAGTGTCAGATAATCACGGTGGTGTGGATGATAAATACATCACTTTTGAAGTGCAGGGTACAGTCGCGGCACCGACAACCAGTGGTCAGCCAGGTCCGATCACAACCACGGTGGTTGCACCAACGAACCCAACCACTCAAGCGTCATTACCTCAAGTAACCGATACGCCGCCGACATTAACCCCACTTGCCCCAGTGCCAACTAACGCAGTGACGTTAGATTTAACCGATGGCAGTGATACCGGCAGCAGTCACAGTGATGATTTAACCTCATCACAAACGCCTATCATGTCGGGTACGACGGACATTCCATTCTCGGTGGTGACCATCAGCGAAAATGGC
>NZ_LZFW01000009.1 GCF_001676025.1 Vibrio sp. UCD-FRSSP16_30 | reverse complement strand
GTCGCCTTGGTGAGCCATTACCTCACCAACTAGCTAATCCCACCTGGGCATATCCTGAAGCGAGAGGCCCGAAGGTCCCCCTCTTTGGTCCGTAGACGTTATGCGGTATTAGCTATCGTTTCCAATAGTTATCCCCCACATCAGGGCAATTTCCCAGGCATTACTCACCCGTCCGCCGCTCGACGCCCAATAAATCACCCGAAGGGTCAATGTTGTCGTTTCCGCTCGACTTGCATGTGTTAGGCCTGCCGCCAGCGTTCAATCTGAGCCATGATCAAACTCTTCAATTAAAGTTTTTGTGTTCCGAAGAACGGCTCAATAAATACTGACTTCAAAACTGTTCCTTACTCGAAAGTAAGAAGTAATTTTAAAGCTATTACTATTCCAACAGAATAGTAATGAATTGACTGTGCTCTTATTGGTTTTCACTTTCGAAAAAGTAAAACAAACCAGCTCAAGGCTGATTTCCAATTTGATATTGGTCACTCAGTTCATTGATAAATCTTTTCGATTATCATCAACGAGTGCCCACACAGATTGATAGGTTTAAATTGTTAAAGAGCGCACTTTCGAGGCTTACCTCTCAAGTGGACGGCTATTTTAGCGCTTTGAGACTCAGTGTCAAACACTTTATTGAATTTATTTTTTGAGAAAAATTTAATTCAATATCTCAAGCCATTTAGCCTGCTGAAACACTACGAAGCGTTGTCGCTGTTGCCGTGTCAGTGGGGCGCATTATAGAGATGCTCATCATATTGGCAAGGGTTTTTTTAAAGATATTGCATTTTATTTACTACTTGCTCAACGATTGGTCATTAATGGCTTTTTTTGATAGTTTTATAACATTATTGATACAGTTTTAATGGTGTTTAACTATGAATTCATTACGAAGTTATAAAGGAATGCAGCCGGTGATTGGTTCTGGCGTATATGTCGATGAATCAGCAGTTATTGTTGGTGATGTGAAAATTGGCACTGATTCGAGTATATGGCCACAAGTAGCCGCCAGAGGAGATGTAAATCATATCCATATAGGTCAACGAACCAATATTCAAGACGGTTCGGTTTTACATGTTACCCATAAAAACCCAAGTAACCCTGAAGGTCACCCTCTTATCATAGGGAACGATGTCACTGTAGGGCACTTAGTGATGCTTCATGGATGCACCATTAAAGATAGGGTGTTAGTAGGTATGAGCTCTATTATCTTAGATGGTGCAATTATTGAAGATGACGTGTTGATTGGTGCAGGTAGTTTAGTGCCACCTAATAAGGTACTAGAAAGTGGCTACTTATATGTAGGTCATCCAGTTAAAAAGATTAGGCCATTAACAGGGGAAGAAATGGCTTTTCTGCCTAAGTCAGCTAATAACTACGTTCAGAATAAAAATGATTACCTGAACGAAGTACATAATCTTAACTAATCTCAATTTGACCGAGTTGGTTGAACTCTTCAGCTTCAATCAACTCTTCTGCTGTATCTTCTAAATCAAATCGATATTCAGCGAATACTTTCAATGCAGCATGTTCGTTCTCTATATGTAGTTGAGACAAACTCTCTAGATATGATACCGAGACTAAACATTCAATTAAGCCTCCTGATTGCTGACCAAAGAAAACAACTACCTTATTCTGAGAGTCCCAACGATGCTCATCACTAAAAATGATGGATTGATTCATTACGAACCCTCTAAGTTTTTACGAAGTTCTCGCAGGATTTGTTTAGAACCAGGACGAATACCGCGCCACAACATAAAGCTTTCAGCCGCCTGCCCCACTAACATACCTAGCCCATCGTAGGCTTTTACTGCGCCATGCTCCTTTGCCCACTGATTAAATACCGTAACACCCGCACCATAAACCATGTCATAACTAATAGTCTGTGGTGAAAAAATATTTGCGGATATTTTTGGCAACTCTTTAGTTAAACCAGCAGAAGTTGAGTTAATAACAACATCAAAACTCTCATTAACATCTTCAATAGGAACTGCTTTTACTGAGCCATACTCTTTAAAGGTATCTGCAAGCGCCTGAGCTTTACTGAACGTTCTATTGGCAATGACCAGCTCTGATGGTTGCTGATCCAGGAGTGGCTTTAATACACCACGCACAGCACCACCAGCACCAATAACTAGTATTCGAGCACCTTTCAAGAGGACCTGATACTGCAAGAGATCTTGAACTAGCCCTTCACCATCTGTGTTATCACCAATCAACTGGCCATCATCTAGCTTTTTAAGCGTATTTACAGCACCAGCCAACTTTGCTCGCTCAGTGAGTCGATCTGCCAACTTATAAGCGTCATGCTTGAAAGGAGCCGTAACATTGCATCCTCTTCCACCTTGTAGAAAGAATGATTTGGCAGCTTGTGTAAATTCACCCACCTCAGCGTGCTGAGTCGCGTAAGTCATACTCTGATTAGTCTGCCTTGCAAATAACGTATGAATAAATGGCGATTTGCTCTGACTAATCGGATTACCATAAACAACATACTGATCAATTAACTCTTTCATCTTCCTACCTGATTAAAAACTATTGAGACTCTCTTTACATAAACTTATCACTGAATAGGCGTTAGCAGAACTACCACTGTCTTGGTTTTAAGTACTCGTTATATAGCACCGCTTCTTCAGAGCCTTCTTCAACTTGATAGTCATATTCCCAACGAGCTAATGGTGGCATAGACATCAGGATAGATTCTGTTCGGCCCTTGCTTTGCAGACCAAATAAGGTGCCTCTATCATAAACAAGGTTAAACTCAACGTAGCGGCCTCGTCTATAAAGCTGAAATTGACGTTGCTGCTCAGTGAAAGGCGTGTTTTTACGTTTTTCTATAATCGGGGTATAAGCCTGAGCATAGCCTTGCCCTACAGCACGCATATACGCAAAACTCTTTTCAAATCCCCACTGATTTAAATCATCAAAAAATAGACCACCTACACCACGGGTCTCATCTCGATGAGGCAAGAAGAAGTATTCGTCACACCATTTTTTATGCTCAGCATAAACATTCTCACCAAACGGACTACAAATCTGCTTAGCGGTGTCGTGCCAAAATTGACAGTCTTCGGCAAATGGATAAAACGGAGTAAGGTCAAAACCGCCGCCAAACCACCATATAGGCTCACAGTCTTCTTTTTCAGCAATAAAGAAACGAACATTGGCATGCGAAGTTGGCACATAAGGGTTTTTAGGGTGAATAACTAAAGACACACCCATAGCTTCAAATTTTCGGCCAGCAAGCTCAGGGCGATGAGCCGTTGCAGAGGCTGGCATTTTGTCACCAAAGACATGAGAGAAGTTCACTCCGCCTTGCTCGATAACAGCACCATCTTTTAGTACACGAGTACGTCCACCCCCACCCAATTCACGAACCCATGAATCTTCGGTAAAGGTTTTATTGCCATCGGCTTTCTCTAATTCAGCACAAATATCGTCTTGTAACTGCAATAAAAAGCTCTTTACTGCTTCTTTATCAACCTGCGCCATAATTATCCTCGTCTTAATACTTGTAGTGACTTTGCGTCTTTTATTTCTGATGGTTTGGTTCTGTTACCTACACTGCCATTTACAATAAACAGGGGATCAGAACCAAGTTGTCTTTCTACTTCTTCCGCCACTAAACAAGGTGGCATACCAGATAAGTTAGCGCTGGTTGAAGTAATCGGTTTTGATAGCTTAATACAAATTTGCTGAACAAGAGGATGATCTGTCACTCTCACCGCAACACTATCAAACTGGCCATGTACCAGTTGATGTGTTTTTTTACTCACGGGCATCACCCATGTTACAGGCCCAGGCCAGCTTTCAAATACGGTATCCATTTGCTCTTTTGATAGCTCACTGATATCCACATAAGGCAGTAACTGTTCAAAATTAGCTGCGATAAGAATAAGCCCTTTCTCTGGATCTCTTTGTTTAAGATCGATTAACGCTTGTAACGCTTGCTCATTATCTGGATCGCATCCAACGCCGAATACAGCCTCAGTTGGGTATGCGATGACTTTTCCTTCCTTGAGAGCATCCACCGCTTTATCAATAACTATCATTCCTTAATGTGTCCTTTTCTACACTATCATTTCGCCTAGTTTACAAATTCTATTCCTAGCTGGTAAGCATTTCCTGTAAAACAACAAAACAAACCGACGCAAACGTTTTCCTAATCAAAAAATAACCGTATAATGCGCGCAAAATGAGTATCTAAAGTTCAACTAGTTAAATTAGGAGTCGTAACATGCAAGTCGGTATTATCATGGGTTCTAAGTCAGATTGGCCAACGATGAAGTTAGCCGCTGAAATGCTCGACCAATTCGGTATTAGCTACGAAACTAAAGTTGTTTCTGCTCACCGTACTCCACAACTACTAGCAGATTACGCGTCTAGTGCAAAAGAACGTGGCATTAAAGTCATTATCGCTGGCGCTGGCGGCGCAGCTCACCTTCCGGGTATGTGTGCTGCATTTACTAGTCTTCCAGTACTTGGTGTTCCAGTTCAATCTCGCGCACTTAAAGGCATGGATTCACTGCTGTCTATCGTACAAATGCCTAAAGGCATTGCGGTTGCTACTCTTGCAATCGGCGAAGCAGGCGCGGCTAACTCAGGTATTCTTGCGGCGCAAATCATCGGTACTCATGTTCCTGAAGTTATGGAAAAAGTTGAAGCTTTCCGTAAAGAACAAACTGATACTGTGCTTGCAAATCCAAATCCGGCGGAGGATTAATAGCGTGCAAGTTTTAGTTTTAGGTGCTGGTCAACTGGCCCGCATGATGGCACTAGCCTCCGCGCCACTAAATATCAAAACAATTGCTTTTGATGTTAACAGTGAATCAATTGTTGAACCTATTACTCAAACCAAACTGGGTAGTGGTTTACAAGCTGCGATTGAGCAAGCTGATATCATCACTGCAGAGTTTGAGCACGTTCCACATCCTGTTCTTGATGCCTGCCAAGCAAGCGGTAAACTTTACCCAAGCGCTGAAGCCATCAAAACTGGTGGCGATCGCCGTATCGAAAAAGCACTGCTTGATAAAGCCGGTGTTGCTAACGCTAAATATTCGTTAATTCGTACTCGCCAAGATTTTGACGATGCTATTGGCTATGTAGGCGTGCCGATGGTACTTAAAAGTACATTAGGCGGATACGATGGCAAAGGTCAGTGGCGTTTAAAAGAGCAAACCCAAGCAGATGCTATCTGGACTGAGATGGAACAATGTATTGCGTCTTCTGAGTCACAAGCCATTATTGCTGAAGAATTTGTCGCATTTGATCGTGAAGTATCACTGATTGGTGCGCGCAATAAGCAAGGCGAAGTTGCGGTATACCCTTTAGCTGAAAATGTTCATACCGACGGTGTATTGAGCTTATCTACAGCGATTGATGAGCCAGAACTGCAAGCCCAAGCTAAACAGATGTTTACCGCTGTTGCTGAGTGCTTAGATTATGTCGGTGTACTCGCTTTAGAGTTTTTCGATGTGCAAGGTCAATTGATGGTTAACGAGATTGCTCCTCGCGTACATAACTCTGGCCACTGGACACAGCAAGGTGCTGAAACTTGTCAATTTGAAAACCACATGCGAGCAGTATGCGGTCTTCCTCTTGGGTCAACACAAGCTTTACGTCCAACCGCAATGATCAATATTTTAGGCGAAGATACTTTAGCTGAAGAATTGTTGAGCATGGATCAAGCTCATGTTCATTGGTATGGAAAAGAAAAACGTCCTGGTCGTAAAATGGGGCATATTAATGTCTGCGGAAATAGCGCTGCTGATTTACAACAGCAACTAAAGACTATTTCTCAGTGGCTAGACGAAAAAGCATTTCCAGCTCTACATCAGAAATAATTTACTTATATTTTAGGTAAATAGACAAAGGAGGCGAACGCCTCCTTTTTTATTGCTTTGCCTGACACTTACGACTGGCACACAGCACGCTTTCTTTGCCTGCGCTTTTCTTCACCACCAACAAATTAAAGCCACATTCTTGGCACTGACCCTTTTTAGGCTCATGGTTAGTCGAAAAGTCACACTTAGGGTACTGATCACACGCATAAAAGGATTTACCAAATCGAGATTTCCTCTCAATTAAATGTCCTTTAGAGCACTGCGGGCACTCAAATGACTCCACACTATGATCTTCGGGTTCATCTAAACTGCCAATGTAATGACAGTTAGGGTATCCAGAGCAGCCAATAAACATTCCGTAGCGACCCTGCCTAAGAACAAGCTCATCACTACAATCAGGGCAAGGCACACCTAAAGGTTTAATGACCTGACCAGAAGCTTGGTGTAATGGCTTGATATAATCGCAAGAAGGATAGTGTGTACACCCAAGAAAAGCACCATGCTTACCATGGCGCATTTGTAGAGGGTGTCCGCAATTTGGGCATGATTGCTCAAGAGCGTGCCCTTCAGAAGAAAAAAGCTGATTGTTAATTTTGTTCATAGAGAGGCTTAATGCAAGATGCCATGATCGGTAGAATATAAAAGCTCTTCCATCGTGGTATAAGCACTTTCATTGCCCGGTACATTAAACAGCACCATCAAAATAATCCATTTAAGGTCGTCTAGCTGTAACTCGGAAGTTTCTAGGCCCATCACTCGATCAATGACCATTTCACGAAGCTCTGCATTCAACACGCCTATCTGCTCTAAAAACAGAATAAAACCTCGGCAGCCTGTCTCAATTCTTTGTTGCTCACGGGTAGAGTAGATACGCATTGATGTGGCTGAACTAGTGGCAATCTTCTGACTTGAATCATCGCTTTGCAATGCGGCTAGATCTTCAAGCCAGTTTAAGGCTTTATAGATCTCATTCTGGCGAAAACCAGCACGGACAAGTTCTTGCTCAAGTTCATCTTGATTGACGTTTAACTCGCTCTCACTATGAATATACGTCTCAAACAGATACATAAGAATATCCATCATAATCAGATCCCCCTCAATCTAATATAACCACCACTAACTGAAGCAACCAATCCTTTAAGCTCCAATTCTAATAACTGCATCATAACCTGATTTACTGGTATATGGGTCCTTTCTGATAAAAAATCAACAGCTATAGGGATATCTCCAAGCAGATTAAGTAGCCCTTGTTTTGAATCTAACTCATCCCTTGATTTTGCAGCGCTATCCTCGGTCGATTGCGTATTTAAAGTCATCTCTTGCTGCGTCGCTAAAGACCAATTTACCAAGCCACTCATTTCTTGAATAATATCCTGTGAATTTTGAACCAGCACCGCTCCATCTCGAATAAGTGCATTACATCCTGCCGCATTCGGGTTAAGCACTGAACCTGGCACAGCGTAAACATCCCTACCCTGCTCCAATGCAAATCTGGCAGTGATAAGAGAGCCACTTTTAGCTGCTGCCTCGACCACAAGCACGCCAACCGATAAACCACTAATCACTCGGTTTCTTCTGGGGAAATTATACGTTTTAGGCGGATAAAAAGGAGGGAACTCTGACACTAATGCCCCCGTCTCTTTAATTCTTTCAGCGAGCCCCTTATGTTGCTTTGGATAAATACAATCAAAGCCACTGCCTAATACCGCAACCGTTACCCCACCTTGCTCAATACACGCCTGATGTGCATGACCATCCACGCCGAGTGCTAAACCACTGGTGATGGTTATACCCAGCTTGGTTAATTCAGCAGAAAATTGGCGGGTAATGTACAAACCATCTTGCGAGCTATTTCGACTGCCCACAACACCTATCTGAGTGCGATTAAGTGCGCTCACATTACCCTGCACAAAAAGCAGAGGCGGATAGCTCGGGATTTCTTTTAATAATGAAGGGTAATTTTCGCTATCTTCACAAATCAGTAAATGATTACCGTCTTTGTTATTCCACTCAAGGCACCGCTCAACATTAGCTGGCAACTGCGCCGTTAAATGACTCACTTGAACATCAGTAAAATTAAGGCCTAACAGCTCCTTTTTAGATAAAACAACCAGCTCTTGCACTGAAATAAATTCAAGTATTTTATGTAGCTTAACTCCACTCAAACGGGGCGTGAGAGCAAGGGTTAGCCATGCAATGATCTGTTGTTCTGTCATAGAGTGTCTCATCGTTTTAGATTGGTGCTGTTATTTGAAGACCAAAATGACTAAAATTGTCACAAGTAGCTGAGAATCCTTCGGCGCAGTTCAACTTTTTTGAGTGATTATGTCTTTATTACAAGTATTAACCTTTCCTGATGATCGCCTTCGCACCGTCGCTAAACCGGTGGAAGCTTTTACACCCGAATTACAAACTCACATCGATAACATGATTGAAACCATGTACGAAGAAGAAGGGATTGGCCTAGCGTCTACCCAAGTTAATGTCCACAAACGTATTGTGGTTATTGATGTTTCTGAAAATCGCGATGAGCCTTTGGTACTTATTAATCCTGAAATCACTGAAAAACGCGGTGAAGATGGCATTGAAGAAGGCTGTCTATCAGTACCTGGAGCTCGTGGTCTTGTCGAACGCGCAGCTGAAGTTTCAGTTAAAGCTCAAAATCGTGACGGTGAAGAATTTACCTTTGATGCAGACGACCTACTGGCTATCTGTATTCAGCATGAACTTGACCACTTAGCCGGTAAGTTATTCGTTGACTATCTATCGCCACTGAAGCGTAAGCGCATCAAAGATAAGCTAGAAAAAATCAAACGCTATAACGAGAAAAACCAATAATCTAGGAGTTTGCTTTGAGCAACGCATTAAAGATCATTTTTGCAGGCACTCCAGATTTCGCCGCCGACCATTTGGCGGCGTTGTTATCTTCAGAGCATGAAGTTATTGCGGTTTACTCCACCCCGGATAAACCAGCAGGTCGCGGTAAGAAATTAACGGCTAGTCCCGTTAAAAATCTGGCACTGCAGCATGACATTCCTGTTTATCAGCCAGAAAACTTTAAGTCTGATGAAGCAAAGCAGCAATTAGCAGACTTAAACGCCGATATAATGGTTGTGGTCGCTTATGGGTTACTACTGCCGAAACAAGTACTCGATACACCTAAATTTGGCTGTATTAATGTACACGGCTCTATTCTGCCTCGTTGGCGTGGCGCTGCACCGATTCAACGCTCTATCTGGGCTGGTGATGCTGAAACTGGCGTAACCATCATGCAGATGGATGTCGGTCTAGACACTGGGGATATGCTGCATATTGCCACTCTGCCTATTCAAGATGAAGATACCAGTGCCGATTTGTACCATAAGCTTGCAGAGCTAGGCCCTGTTGCTCTGGTCAATTGCCTTGCCACTATCGCCAATGGAACTGCCGTTGCTGTAAAGCAAGATGATGCTCTATCTAATTATGCGAAAAAGCTCAGCAAAGAAGAAGCTAAGTTAGATTGGACCAAAGAGGCAACAACTCTTGAACGTGAGATTAGAGCGTTTAATCCTTGGCCAATGAGCTACTTTGCCATTGATGATAAAAACATCAAGGTCTGGAAAGCTCGCGTTGATACTGCACCTTGCACACAACAAGCAGGTACTATCATCAGCGCTGACAAATCAGGGATTCAAATCGCAACTGGAAACGGAAGCTTATTACTGGAGCAAATTCAGGTTCCAGGTAAGAAAGCAATGTCTGTTAGCGACGTGCTTAATTCACGAGCAGATTGGTTCCCCGTTGGAACTCAGTTAGCATAAATAAATACCACTAAGGCTTGAATCTCTCAGGCCTTACTCTTGTTAGGAATTACCTATGAATGTACGCGCCGCTGCGGCAACCGTGCTGTTTCAAGTTGTAGACAAAGGATACTCACTATCTAGTGCTCTACCTAATGCTCAATCTCAATTAAAACCTCGTGATCACGCTCTCCTACAAGAGATTTGCTATGGCTGCCTGCGTTATTTGCCAAGATTGGAAACCATCGTCAATGAATTGATGGAAAAACCCCTTAAAGGCAAGCAGCGCGTTTTCCACCACTTGCTATTGGTTGGTATTTACCAATTAAGCTTTATGCGTACAGCAGATCACGCCGCTGTCGCAGAAACAGTCGAAGCTTGCCAATCTCTAAAGGGTCCTAAATTAAAAGGTTTAATCAATGCGGTATTGCGTAATTACCAGCGCAATCAGCAAAACCTTGATGAAGCATCGGTTAAGCACGATGCAGGAAAATACGGACACCCAAGCTGGCTACTTAAACTGCTTCGTGAGTCATACCCTGATGATTGGCAGTCAATTGTTGAAGCAAACAATACTAAAGCACCAATGTGGCTACGCGTGAATAGTAAG
The DNA here is from genome assembly GCF_001676025.1 of Vibrio sp. UCD-FRSSP16_30. Taxonomy (GTDB): domain Bacteria; phylum Pseudomonadota; class Gammaproteobacteria; order Enterobacterales; family Vibrionaceae; genus Vibrio. Next base: position 62,656 of record NZ_LZFW01000009.1, on the reverse strand, counting down.
CATCACACTCGTGATGAATATCTAAGCCTATTACAAGCTGAAGATATTGATGCTGACATACACCCACAAGCGCCTCACGCCCTGTGCCTGCATCGCCCATGCGATGTCAATAAATTGCCAGGCTTCTCTGAGGGTTGGGTTTCTGTACAAGATGCGGCGGCTCAATTATCTCTAGAGTACTTAAAACCTAAAGATGGTGAGCTCATACTGGATTGCTGCGCAGCACCCGGTGGTAAAACCGCTCACATTTTGGAAAACACAACCGGCAGCGAAGTGGTCGCAATTGATGCAGACCCACAACGTTTAGAGCGTGTGTACCAAAACCTTGATCGTCTAGGTCTTGATGCTCAAGTAATTTGTGCTGATGCCCGAGATCCTGAAGAGTGGTGGAGCGGGGAGCAATTTGACCGCATACTGCTTGATGCACCTTGTTCTGCTATTGGTGTTATTCGTCGTCACCCTGATATCAAATGGCTACGACGCGCCAATGATCTGCCAGCACTTTCACAGCTACAAAGTGAAATTTTAGATGCTATGTGGCAACAACTGAAAAAAGGCGGAACCTTAGTTTACGCTACATGTTCTATCTCTCCAGTTGAAAACAAAGAGCAAGTACAGGCATTCTTAGCCCGCACAGACGACGCCGAACTTATCGATAGCGATCCAAGCAACCCTGGCCGACAAATATTGCCAGGTGAGCACAATATGGATGGTTTCTATTATGCGGTTTTGCAAAAACAGAGCTAAATTAAACTAAGCCCTGCTGTAGATAGGAAAATAATCGATGAAAATCATAATCTTGGGTGCTGGACAAGTCGGAGGCACCCTTGCAGAAAACCTAGTTGGCGAAAATAACGATATCACTATTGTTGATACCGATAGTCGCCGTCTGCGAGAGTTACAAGATAAATATGACCTTCGTGTCGTCAATGGTGCGGCAAGTCATCCTGATACCCTAAGAGAAGCAGGGGCTCAAGATGCGGATATGCTAGTAGCGGTAACGAATGCAGATGAAACCAATATGGCAGCATGCCAAGTGGCGTTCACACTGTTTAATACACCGAACCGAATTGCACGTATCCGCTCTCCTGAGTACTTAGAAGAAAAAGAGTCTCTATTTAAATCTGGTGCGATCCCAGTTGACCACCTTATTGCACCAGAAGAGCTCGTAACGGGTTATATCGAACGCTTGGTGCAATACCCTGGCGCTCTTCAAGTGGTTAGTTTTGCAGAAGAAAAAGTTAGCCTAGTGGCAGTTAAAGCCTTTTATGGCGGCCCATTAGTCGGAAACGCTATTTCTGCATTACGCGAACACATGCCTCATATTGATACTCGAGTGGCCGCTATTTTCCGTCAAGGACGCGCGATCAGACCGCAGGGCACAACCATCATTGAAGCTGATGATGAAGTGTTTTTTGTTGCCGCAAGTAATGACATTCGTTCCGTGATGAGTGAATTACAACGCCTTGAGAAACCGTATCGTAAAATTATGATTGTCGGTGGTGGTAACATTGGTGCTGGATTGGCAAAACGCCTAGAGCGCAACTACTCGATTAAACTTATTGAGCGCAATATTGAACGAGCAGAAATGCTCTCAGAGCAACTCGAAAATACCATTGTGCTTTGTGGCGATGCCGCAGATAAAGAACTGCTGTATGAAGAAAACATCGAAGAGATGGATGTTTTTATCGCGCTGACCAATGAAGATGAAACCAATATCATGTCGGCCATGCTGGCCAAAAGCCTTAATGCTAAAAAAGTAATGGTGCTGATACAGCGTAGAGCCTATGTCGACCTTGTGCAGGGTGGGGATATTGATGTTGCGATCTCGCCACAACAAGCCACCATATCTGCATTGCTTACCCATGTCCGTCGCGCCGATATTGTGAATGTTTCATCATTACGACGTGGTGCCGCTGAGGCAATTGAAGCCATTGCACATGGTGATGAAAATACCTCAAAAGTCGTTGGCCGAGCTATCGGTGATTTGAAACTTCCACCAGGGACCACTATTGGTGCCATTGTACGCGGTGAAGAAGTGTTAATTGCACACGATAGAACCATGATTGAACAAGATGACCACGTTGTTATGTTCTTAGTTGATAAAAAGTATGTGCCTGATGTTGAAAGCTTATTTCAACCAAGTCCATTCTTCTTGTAGGCTTACAGCATGGTAAATGTACGTCCCATCTTATTTGTTCTAGGGCTAGTGCTATCAAAGCTAGCTCTGTTCATGTATCCGCCAACGATCCTCGCGATTTTTAATCCCGGAAGTGGTTTTGTTGAGTTTGCGAAAGCAGTCGCCATTACCCATATCGTTTCGTTTATATGCCTTACTTTAGGACGTACAAAACAATTTAAACTCAATGTACGAGATGTATTCTTAGTCACCACATTAGTGTGGATTGTCAGTACCATATTTGCCGCTTTACCCTTTGTTTTCATTAATCACATTAGCTTTACTGATGCTTATTTTGAAACCATGTCAGGGATTACCACAACAGGCTCCACAGTACTTAGCGGGCTCGATAGTATGTCCCCTAGCATCTTACTATGGCGCTCTCTTCTGCAATGGTTAGGCGGGATTGGTTTTATTGTTATGGGTGTGGCAATTCTGCCGATGCTAAATGTGGGGGGAATGCGGTTATTTCAAACTGAATCTTCTGACTGGTCAGATAAAAGCTCACCAAGAGTAAAGAGTGTCGCTAAGAGCATAGTGGTTGTTTATCTTGGGCTTACCTTTGCCTGTTTTGCCAGTTATGTCGCAACAGGCATGACGCCATTTGAAGCCATCAATCACGCATTCACCACGATATCTACGGGGGGGTACTCAACCTCTGATAGCTCGATGAATCATTTCTCTTATCAAGCACAGTGGTTCTCAACTCTATTCATGTTCTTAGGTGGCCTTCCTTTCCTATTATTTGTTGCCGCCTATAGAAAACAAACCATTGCCGCTTTAACCAAAGATGCTCAAGTTATCGGCTTCTTTAAGTTATTTATGGTGGCAAGCCTGACCATTGCCGCTTGGCTGGTTTACCATGATAATTATCTGCCAAGTGATGCTCTTAGGGTCTCCATGTTCAATGTAGTTTCAGTACTCACCACGACAGGCTTTGGTCTCGATGACTTTACCGCTTGGGGCACATTGACCACGGTTTTATTCGCTTTTCTTTTGATGATGGGCGCATGTTCAGGATCAACCGCTGGCGGTATAAAAACCTTTAGATTCCAGATAGCATTAACGCTGCTTAAAATTCAGATGATGAAGCTCATTCACCCATCAGGGGTATTTGTACAGCGTTACAACAAACGCCGAGTTAACGATGACATCATAGGGTCTATTGTTGCTTTTACTTTGACCTTTTTTGTCACCATTCTTCTTGTCGCTGCAGGCCTAGCCGCAATGGATTTAGATGCCGTTACTAGCCTATCTGGTGCCATTACCGCAGTTGCGAACGTAGGGCCGGGTATGGGTCCCATCATTGGTCCAACGGGCAACTTTGCTCCTCTACCAGACGCTGCAAAATGGTTATTGAGCTTTGGTATGTTATTGGGCCGCTTAGAAATACTGACTATTTTAGTTTTATTCTTACCTGCTTTCTGGAAGCGTTAAGCTTGCTTCGCTGCAAATAAATCAGTTAAGTAATCCACCACTTGTTTTGCTGCCTGCTCACTTGTTAAATCATTAGACAATGGTAGGTAGCAATTTAAATCTGATGAACCGAGTAGGTTTGATAACAACCCTCCTAACCCTTTCCTTTGTCTATCAATTTCAAACCATAGCTGTAATTGTTTATCATCACGATAAGCAATAATCTCAACCTCTCTCCAAGTGCCATGAAAAACCCCAGTCGTTGGCACAAATTCAAATTCCTGAACAAACGGCATGGCAAAGCCTTTGGCGGCTTCGCATTCAACTTGTCGAATGCGCAGTCCTAGTTCTTCCAGTTCGGTAAATATTTTATCCATCACCGGATCAGGGCGCACTGTCAGCATATCTTTATCGGTTGGATCTATCGCTAAATCAATATCCAGAGCCGTTTCTAACCACACTTTTGAGTCGCCAATAGTCAAAGGAGTATTAAGTGGGACATCCAATTCAATTTCAAAAGTACGCTCCTGCGCAGGATGGATAGTAAATGAATACGGCAGGTCCCATTTATCCAATACATAGTTTTGCGGTACTTTTCTTCTAAGTGCTCCCTCGCTATGTGGCTGACGTTGTTCTTTTTCCGCCATATATAGGCAACATAATTTAAGGTCGATATGATCAATAATCTGTTCCGTTGCGCCGCCATAAACGTGGATAACCACACTCACCTTGTCTCCAGGAATCAGTGTTTCCTGCTGAAGAACAGCATCAACGGTTGCCGATCCAATCCCTAAGCTCGCCAATGTTTTCTTAAAAAAAGACATGCCTTTCCCTCACATAAAAACCACTCTAATGATACTGGCTCAAAAATTAGCGATTACCCAAGTGATTTGCCTTATTTTTGAAGTGGTACCTGTATTAATCATAAATAGGCTCTATAAATTCGCACATTTATTGGTCAATAAAATAAGTTATCTGATACCCTATGTATAGGTACTTGATGAGTATCTATAACACGGCAAAGGATATGCCTGACTAATGGGTGAAGTATGCTTCCAACAGCCGTCAGGGTTTCTCGACCTAGCAGTCGAGTAGTACAACGCAGAAACTTTTTTGCGCCAGTACCAAAGAAACAAAAAGCAGAGCAAGATACTAAGTCTTAATTTCGTTTTTAAAAATGAACTTATATTTAGAGTCTTAATCGCGATATAAAGCGCATTTGAATTTCAAATGCGCTTTTTCTTATCTTTTTTATGGTCTTTTTGTTAAGTTAGTCACACACCCAAGTTCTATGGAGAAGACTATGAAATGCCACCGTTTAAATGAAGTAATTGAATTGCTACAACCTGAATGGCAGAAAGAGCCTGAGACTAATTTGATTGAGTTTCTCGTTAAACTGGCTGGAGAAGCGGGTTATAAAGGTCAATTAGAAGACCTAACTGATGATGTTCTGATTTACCATCTCAAGATGCGCAACAGTGGTAAAGATGAAGAGATTCCAGGACTTGCAAAAGATAGAGAAGACGATTTTAAAACCGCTCTTCTACGTGCTCGTGGCATTATCGACTAGTTTTATAAAGGTCAGTAACACCGCTTACTGACCTCTGCCAAAGATATCAAAACATCCTCGCTATTTATGCAACTCATGTAACAACTAATCTTTATTTAGTTCGCTATACTGCGCCTAAAGTTTAGGTTGGAAAGTGTTTAATGAACAAGGATCGTATCGACGTTAAAGACGTCACTGCCAAGGAATTTAATCCTAAGACGCATAAAGGTCAGGGTGATAGGTTCAACCCCAGCAATCGCATCTATGTCAGAGCAAGCAAGGGGGTATTTCAAAAACTGCGCCGTTACGGAGCTTGGTTACTGCTGCTTCTATTTGCTTTAGTACCATGGATTCCCTACGGAGAAAACCAAGCCATTCTATTGGATATTGGTCAGCAGCAATTCAATTTCTTTGGTACCACTCTATACCCACAAGATCTCACTTTGCTCGCCATGTTATTTATCATCGCGGCATTTGCGCTGTTCTTTATTACTACCTTTTTAGGCCGAGTATGGTGTGGCTACCTGTGCCCGCAAACCGTTTGGACATTCATGTACATTTGGTTTGAAGAGAAACTAGAAGGCGCGGCTAATAAACGAAAAAAGCAAGACTCCCAACCACTGACCACCTCTTTAGCATTTAGAAAAACCGCTAAGCATCTTATTTGGTTCGGCATCGCACTGCTGACTGGGCTCACCTTTGTTGGCTACTTTGTGCCGACTAATGAGCTTTGGTATGACTTCTTTACCTTAAACGCCTCATCTTGGACCTACTTTTGGGTGCTGTTTTTTGCGGTATGCACTTATGCCAATGCAGGTTGGATGCGATCTATCGTCTGTATCCACATGTGTCCTTATGCGCGCTTTCAATCGGCTATGTTTGATAAAGACACCTTTATTGTGGGCTACGACAAAAAACGAGGCGAAAGCCGAGGCCCTCGTTCGCGCAAAGCTATCCCTAGCGATCTCAATTTAGGCGATTGTATCGATTGTAATTTGTGTGTGCAGGTTTGCCCGACTGGCATAGATATTAGGGACGGTCTTCAATACGAATGCATCAACTGCGGAGCATGCATCGACGCTTGTGATGTAACAATGGATCGCATGAATTACTCAAAAGGTCTCATTAGTTACACCACAGAACACAAACTTGAAGGTACACAAACCAAAATCATGAGACCAAAACTCATCGGTTATGGCTTAGTCATGATACTGATGTTTGGCTTCTTCTTTATGCAGATTGCAACGGTTGACCCTGCTGGCTTAACCGTAATTCGAGATAGAACTCAGCTATATAGAACCAATAGTAATGGTCTTATTGAAAACACCTATACGCTAAAAATCATCAACAAAACCCAACAACGTCAACGTTATGATTTAGAAGTATCAGGGTTAAATGAAGCGCAGTGGTACGGTCGTCAAAGCATCAGTGTCGCACCTGGAGAGGTGTTTAACTTGCCAATCAGTTTAGGTATTGATCCTGAGCAACTGAGCTCACCGGTCACTACCATTGAGTTTGAGCTAGAAGATCAACACGGTTTTTCTATTGCAGTAGAAAGTCGCTTTATCAAACAGCTTTAGCAAGAATTAATATATAGAGAGGGTTATACTGCAAAATAACCCTCTTTTTTCGTCACTGGCAAATTCAACTATGACCACCCTATTCAACTTTGATTCTTTAACTCCAGATTTTATGTGGTATGCATTAGCCGGTATTGGAGTGCGTGCTGAGTCTGGTTTTCTAGCCCTTAACAGCTACGAAAATCGAGTTTATCAATTTGTTGACGAAGAAAAGAAACGCTACGTAGTAAAATTTTATAGACCTCAGCGTTGGAATGAACAGCAAATACAAGAAGAACATGACTTTACTTTATCCCTGCTAGAGCATGAAATTCCGATAGCGCCACCAGTCATTATCAATGGTAAAACCCTACATCGACATGAAGGTTATTTATTTACCCTGTTTGAAAGTGTTGGCGGAAGACAGTTTGAAGTCGATAATTATAATCAGCTAGAAATGGTTGGGCGGTTTCTTGGTCGTATTCATAAGGTCAGTGAGGGGTTACCCACTTTTCAACATAGGCCAACAATGGGGCTAGAAGAGTACCTGTATCAGTCTCAAGAAATACTCAAAAAAAGTCAGTTTATTCCTCAGTATCTTGAATCCGCTTTTTTCCAAGATATGCAGTCGTTAATTACTGCTATTGAAGAACAATGGCAACCAAATTACACACCAATTCGCTTACACGGGGACTGCCACCCAGGCAACATTCTTTGGCGTGACGGCCCCATGTTTGTTGATTTAGATGACGCGAGAAATGGGCCCGCCGTTCAAGATTTATGGATGCTTTTAAACGGAGATCGCCAAGAAAAATTGCTGCAATTGGATATCGTATTAGAAGGCTATCAAGAATTTTGTGATTTTGATGCTAATCAATTGAAACTGATCGAGCCTTTACGCGGTCTACGTTTAATACACTATATGTCTTGGCTCGCAAAAAGATGGCAAGATCCTGCTTTCCCTGTGGCATTTCCATGGTTTAATGATGCAAGATACTGGGAAGGTCAGGTGCTAGCATTAAAGGAACAGCTATCTGCGCTTCAAGAGCCAGCATTATCTCTAACCCCTAACTGGTAATACCCAAAAATTTTATTAAAGGAGTACCCCAATGAATAAGTTGATTGCCTTTGTGGCAACCATATTTCTAAGTCTATCTGTTCACGCAGCTCAGTTTACAGAAGGTCAAAACTATAAAGTTCTTGATTTGCCAGCAGCATCATCGCCAACCGTGAATGAGTTTTTCTCTTTTTACTGCCCGCATTGCCATCACTTTGAACCCATAATTAACAATCTAAAAAAAGCACTGCCTGCTAATGCTAAATTCCAAAAATCTCATGTTTCTTTCATGGGTGGCAATATGGGAACGCCAATGAGCAAAGCATACGCAACTATGATTGCTTTAGAAGTTGAAGATCAAATGATCCCAGTGATGTTTGACCTTATTCATAATAAAAATGCGGCGCCTCGTACTGAACAACAGTTACGCCAAATCTTTTTAGATAATGGCATTAGCGCGAAGAAATTTGATGCGGCATACAATGGTTTTGCTGTGGACTCTATGGTTCGTCGTTTTGATAAGCAGTTTAAAGACAGCGGCCTAACCGGTGTACCATCTATTGTTATTAATAATAAATATCTAGTTGAAATAAGTTCAATCAAGTCATCAGAAGATTTGAACAACCTAGTTAATTACTTATTAAAACTAAAGTAATAACAAATGGGGAGCCACTAGTAATAACTGGGGCTCCCCTTTTTATTAAAGCTACATCTTATTGAAGCAATATCAGCCTGCCACTTGCCGATGAATTGACTGTAATAAGCGATCCATTGCGCGATAACCTAGCGCCTCACTCAAGTGCTGTTTCTGTATATCTTCCGATTGCTCCAAATCGGCAATCGTACGCGCCACCCTGATTATTCGATGGTAGGCACGAATCGATAATCCTAAGCGATTAATTGCAAACTCTAAAAACTTCGCATCTTCTTTCTGTAAGCAACAATACCGCTCCATTTCCTGATTTGATAATAATGCATTCGCCTTGCCTGCCCGAGAGTTCATGATATTTCTCGCGTCATTAACTCTTTCTCGACAAGCCTGAGTTGACTGTCCTCGATCTCCACCTTCACTTAACGTACCTAGAGGCAACAATGGAATTTCAACTGACATATCGAAGCGGTCGAGAAAAGGCCCAGAAATACGACTCAAGTATTTCAATATCGACTGAGGAGACTGACCGTACTGATTCTCCTTATACTGCCCTGATGGACTTGGATTTAAAGCGGCAATTAACTGAAACTGAGCAGGAAACGAGGTTTTGCCTGACGCTCGTGAAATAGCCACTTCACCGGCCTCTAAAGGCTCTCTAAGCGCATCTAAAACTCGACGCTCAAACTCTGGTAGCTCATCCAAAAAAAGAATCCCATTATGCGCCAGCGATATCTCTCCCGGTCTAGGAGTTGAGCCTCCCCCCACTAAAGCAGCCATAGAACTGGAATGATGTGGCGCACGAAAGGGACGATTACGCCACGTTGTTTCATCTAAATCATGATCAAGTAACGAAGCAACAGCGGCAACCTCTAGCGCTTCTTGTCGACTCATCGGCGGGATTAAATGTGGCAGACGAGACGCCAACATGGTTTTGCCTGTACCCGGTGGACCCAAAAAAAGTAAATTATGCTGACCGGCAGCCGCTATCTCTAATGCTCGCTTACCTTGCTGCTGTCCAATAATATCCTGCATATCTTTGCTAGGTTTTGCAGTGAAAGGTTTTACAGTGAAAGGTACCACGCTAGTTTCGGCTAAATTTAATTCCCCTTGAGCCGCTAAAAAAGCCGCTACCGTAACTAAGTGGCTTGCTGATAAGTTACTTTTCTCATCAACCAAACGAACCTGATTGGCGTTATCTGTCGGGCTAATTAAAGTTCGTTGTTCTCTATTACTTGCTAAGGCGGCAGAAATTACCCCCTTAACAGGGCGCAACTCACCAGATAAAGCCAGTTCACCAAGCAGTTCGATATCATTGAGTTTATCAACCGGGATTTGCTCACTGGCAACCAAAATACCAATGGCAATAGGGAGATCAAAGCGTCCTCCCTCTTTAGGAAGATCTGCGGGAGCAAGATTGACAGTAATTTTATGACTGGGAAAACGAAACTTTGAGTTCAAGATAGCACTTCGCACCCTGTCTTTTGATTCCTTCACGCTGGTTTCGGCCAGCCCAACCAGATGAAAACCCGGCATACCAGGCCCAATATGAACTTCGACAGTCACCTCTGGCGCAGATACCCCTAAACTTGCTCGACTATGTACTATCGCTAACCCCATATAACACCCAGATATAGACTCCTATATAGGTTTAGATGTAGAGTCTATGAAGATAAAGTGAAAAAAGAATGAGTTTTTTCTTGTCAGATCGCAAGAAATTGTGATACCACTATTGGGATAAACACTGTGCAATTTTATTTGGGAATTATGCAAACTACCCTTCGACTACTTTCTCTGGTGAACCTTATTGTCGTGGTGATTATTCACATCGCGCGAGGGCGAGTAGGCGTAAACTAGCACAATGCTACTTACAAGCCCTCGCACTGAAAAGTTCGGGGGCTTTTTAGTTTATAGGTCTCGCAGAGACCCTGATTAGGAAAATGGAGCACAAGATGTGCAGTAAGACTGAGAACATAAACAAGCAGCAGCTTGTCTCATCACAAGGAGATGTCCAATGACGGGTGCACAACTGGTAGTAGAAGCACTTCGCCTACAAGGTATTAAAACCATCTTTGGCTACCCCGGTGGCGCAATAATGCCTATCTATGATGCATTATATGATGGTGGCGTTGAGCATATTTTATGTCGACATGAACAAGGAGCAGCAATGGCTGCAATTGGCATGTCACGCTCAACTCAAGACGTTGCTGTATGTATGGCCACCTCAGGTCCCGGAGCCACTAACTTAGTGACCGGTCTTGCTGATGCTTTCTTAGATTCTGTACCTGTTGTTGCGATCACAGGGCAAGTCGCAAGCACTCACATCGGTACTGATGCGTTCCAAGAAATGGACGTCATTGGTATGTCTCTGTCTTGTACTAAGCACAGTTACCTAGTTACCGACATCAACGATCTTGCACCGACACTGGCAGAAGCCTTTGAAGTCGCAAAAGCCGGTCGCCCAGGTCCTGTTCTAGTCGATATAGCTAAAGATGTTCAGCTTGCAGAAGCGCCAGAAACCGACTTCCCTGCATTTCATCAGCCAATGATGCCAGTTCCTCAACCAGAGGACTATCGTCTAGCTCAAGCGCTACTTCGAGAAAGTCATCGACCTGTGCTTTATGTAGGTGGCGGTGTTCAGTTAGCCAAAGCTACGGACTCTGTGCGACAGTTTTTATCTGACAATCCTATGCCTTCCGTAAGTACCTTAAAGGGCTTGGGAACCATTGAACGTCATGACCCTCATTATTTGGGCATGCTAGGTATGCACGGCACCAAAGCCGCTAACCTAATTGTTCAAGAATCTGATCTTCTTATCGTTGTCGGTGCTCGTTTTGATGATCGGGTAACAGGCAAGCTTGATACTTTTGCACCAAATGCCAAAGTCATTCATTTAGACATCGATAAAGCCGAATTTAATAAACTGCGCCATGCACATTCTGTATTGCGTGGCGATCTCAATGAAATCTTGCCCCAGTTGCATTTAGAAAGTGATATCACACCTTGGGTTCATCACTGTGAAAGTTTGCGTAGTGGGTTTAAGTGGCGTTATGACCATCCGGGTGACTTAATCTATGCACCTCGATTATTGAAGCAACTGTCAGATATGATGCCAGATAGCTCAATAGTATCGACTGACGTAGGTCAGCACCAAATGTGGGCAGCGCAACATATTCAGCCTCGCAACCCGCAGAATTTTATCTCTTCTGCAGGTTTAGGCACCATGGGCTTTGGTTTACCAGCGGCGATGGGCGCTGCAGTGGCAAGACCTGACGATCAATCCATTCTTATCTCTGGTGACGGTTCATTTATGATGAACGTACAAGAACTTGGTACGCTTAAGCGCCGCCAAATTCCAGTGAAGATGGTACTGATCAATAATCAACGTTTGGGTATGGTAAGACAATGGCAGTCCCTATTCTTTGATGGGCGCCATAGTGAAACTATTTTAGATGATAACCCTGACTTTGTAATGCTCGCGAAAGCATTTGATATTCCAGGAAAAACCATCACTAAAAAAGAAGAAGTAGAGCCAGCATTGAAAGAAATGCTAGCAAGCAAAACTGCTTATCTACTGCACGTTCTTATTGATGAAGAAGAAAACGTATGGCCATTGGTACCGCCAGGTGCATCCAATGCAGACATGCTAGAGAACACTTAATAGAGGCGATCATGGAAAGATATTTATTAGATATTAAAGCGGATGATAAGCCGGTTCTTTTAGAGCGTGTACTGCGTGTGGTTCGCCATCGCGGTTTTATCGTTCGCCAAGTTGCGGGTACACAGAATCATCAAAGCAAGATCGCCAGTGTGGAGATCATTGTCGACAGTGAACGTCCCATCACATTTTTAACCAATCAAATTGAAAAACTTTGGGATGTGATTAGCGTAGATGTCATCAAGATCGACAACAACGAACTCCCTAACAACAATTTACAGCACAACGTGAGCGCATAAGGAAAGCAGCAATGGCTACAAAGACAGCAGATTTTATTTGGTTTAACGGTGAAATGGTTCCGTGGGCAGATGCCAACGTACACGTGCTCACTCATGCAATGCACTACGGCACTTCAGTATTCGAAGGTGTTCGCTGTTATAACACCCCTAAAGGGCCTATCGTTTTTCGTCATCCAGAGCATGCAAAACGCCTAAAAAACTCAGCAAAAATTTACCGTTTTCCTATTCCTTACACTATTGAAGAAATCATGGAAGCAACACGCGAGACGATTCGTGTCAACAAACTTGAGAGCGCTTACATTCGCCCATTGGGTTTTGTAGGTAACGTTGGCTTAGGTGTTTGTCCTCCTGTTGATAGTGAAATGGAGCTTATTATTGCGGCATTCCCTTGGGGCTCTTACCTAGGTGAAGAAGCACTAGAAAACGGCGTAGATGCTATGATCTCTAGTTGGAACCGCGCAGCACCAAATACGATTCCAACAGCAGCTAAAGCGGGTGGTAACTACCTGTCGTCTTTACTGGTTGGTGGTGAAGCTCGTCGTCATGGTTACGATGAAGGTATTGCACTGAGTGTTGACGGCTACCTATCTGAAGGTGCTGGCGAGAACATCTTTGTCGTTAAAGATGGCACCATAATTACGCCACCAGCAACAGCTGCCATCCTACCGGGTATTACACGTGATTCAATCATGGTACTTGCACGTGACAAAGGCTATGAGATTGTTGAAAGCAATATTGCTCGTGAAGCACTATACCTTGCCGATGAGATATTCATGACAGGCACAGCAGCAGAGATTGTTCCAGTACGCTCTGTTGACCAAATTCAAGTCGGTGAAGGCAAACGTGGCCCTATCACTAAAGACTTACAAGAGACCTACTTTGGCCTATTTAATGGCACCACTGAAGACAAATGGGGTTGGTTGGATTATGTCTACCCAGCTGACGCAGAGAAATAAGGAATAATTATGCCAATCTATCGTAGCGCAACCACAACTCACGGTCGTAACATGGCTGGTGCACGTGCCTTATGGCGTGCAACCGGTGTAAAAGATGAAGATTTCGGTAAACCAATTATTGCCGTTGTAAACTCATTTACTCAGTTTGTTCCAGGACACGTTCACCTTAAAGATATGGGTCAACTTGTTGCTAAAGAAATTGAACAAGCAGGTGGTATCGCTAAAGAATTTAACACCATCGCCGTTGATGATGGTATCGCAATGGGTCACGGCGGCATGCTGTACTCTCTGCCATCACGCGAGCTTATCGCTGACTCTGTAGAATATATGGTAAATGCTCACTGTGCAGATGCGATGGTGTGTATTTCAAACTGTGACAAAATCACCCCAGGAATGCTAATGGCCTCTATGCGCCTTAATATCCCAGTGATCTTTGTTTCAGGTGGCCCTATGGAAGCGGGTAAAACCAAGCTTTCTGATCAGATCATCAAGCTCGATCTTGTTGATGCGATGATGCAAAGTGCCGATCCTACCGTATCGGATCAACAAAGTGAGCAAGTTGAGCGCAGTGCCTGCCCAACATGTGGTTCTTGTTCTGGTATGTTTACCGCTAACTCAATGAACTGTCTAACGGAAGCGCTGGGCCTTTCTCAGCCAGGTAACGGTTCAATGCTAGCCACGCACGCCGATCGTGAAGATTTATTCATTAATGCTGGTAAGCGTATCGTTGAGCTAACTAAGCGTTACTATGAGCAAGATGACGAATCTGCACTGCCTCGAAATATTGCCAACAAACAAGCTTTTGAAAATGCGATTGCTCTTGATATCGCAATGGGTGGATCAACCAATACGGTTCTTCACCTAATTGCTGCGGCTCAAGAAGGTGACGTTGATTTTACTCTAGAAGATATTGATGAAATGTCTCGCCGAGTACCAAACCTATGTAAAGTTGCACCGTCTACTCCTAAGTACCACATGGAAGATGTTCACCGCGCAGGTGGTGTAATGGCTATCCTTGGTGAGCTAAACCGCGCTGGATTGCTAAACAACCAATCTCGCACTGTACTTGGCCTATCGATGGAAGAGCAACTGGCACACTATGATGTTATCCAGACTGAATCAGAAGAAGTGAAATCTTTCTTCCGCGCAGGCCCTGCTGGCATCCGCACAACGAAAGCGTTCTCTCAAGATTGTCGCTGGGAGTCACTTGATGACGACCGTGAAGAAGGTTGTATCCGCAACAAAGCAAATGCGTATAGCCAAGACGGCGGCCTAGCGGTACTAAAAGGTAATATCGCTCTTGACGGTTGTATCGTTAAAACGGCAGGTGTTGACGAAAGTATCCTTAAATTTACTGGTCCTGCAGTCGTATTTGAAAGCCAAGAAGATGCAGTAGATGGCATCCTTGGTGGCAAAGTGAAGTCTGGCGATGTGGTAGTAATTCGCTACGAAGGCCCTAAAGGTGGTCCAGGCATGCAAGAAATGCTTTACCCAACCACTTACCTAAAATCTATGGGACTTGGTAAAGAGTGTGCACTATTAACTGATGGTCGTTTCTCTGGTGGTACCGCAGGTCTGTCTATCGGTCACGCTTCCCCAGAAGCAGCTGCTGGTGGCACAATCGGTCTAGTACAATCTGGCGACCAAATTGCCATTGATATCCCGAATCGTACTATCGAGCTAATGGTCTCAGAAGCGGAACTTGCCACACGTCGCGCGACACAAGACACTCTAGGCTGGAAACCAGTCTCTCGCCAACGTACTGTTTCGTTTGCACTAAAAGCCTATGCAAGCATGGCAACAAGCGCAGATAAAGGTGCGGTAAGAGATAAGTCTAAGTTTGAGGAGTAAGACAATGAGTCTTACTACCCCACTGTCTGGCGCAGATTATCTGCGCCAAGTTTTGCGAGCACCGATCTATGAGGTGGCAACACTCACTCCGTTGCAACACATGCCTCGTTTATCGGAGCGTTTAAATAACCATATTCAGATCAAACGTGAAGACCGTCAGCCAGTTCACTCTTTTAAGTTACGTGGCGCTTACAACATGGTGGCCAACCTAACCGAAGAGCAAAAACAAGCGGGCGTAATTGCCGCTTCTGCTGGAAACCATGCCCAAGGTATGGCGTACTCTGGTACTAAGCTCAATATCAGCACCACCATTGTTATGCCAAAAACAACACCGGATATCAAAGTGGATGCAGTGAGAGCTTTTGGTGGCAAAGTGGTTCTGCACGGTAGCAACTTTGATGAAGCCAAAGCTGAAGCTGTCCGACTTTCTGAACTACACGGTTACACCTTTGTCCCTCCCTTTGATCACCCGTTAGTGATTGCAGGACAAGGCACCATTGGTATGGAGATGATTCAGCAAAATGGCAATCTTGACTACATCTTTGTTCCTGTTGGTGGTGGTGGTCTAGCCGCCGGTGTTGCAGTGTTGGTAAAACAACTGATGCCAAACATCCAAGTGATTGCTGTTGAACCTGAAGACTCTGCTTGCCTTAAAGCGGCGTTAGATGCAGGCAAACCGGTGACACTGGATCAAGTGAGCATGTTTGCTGATGGTGTGGCGGTTAAACAGATTGGTAGTGAAACCTTCCGTTTATGTAATGAAAATATTGATGGCCATATCACGGTTAGCAGTGACGAAATTTGTGCTGCGGTAAAAGACATCTTTGAAGATACTCGCGCTATTGCTGAGCCTTCCGGCGCGCTGGCACTGGCTGGTTTAAAGAAATTTGCTGAGAAGAACCAACTTCAAGGTAAAAATCTAGCCACTGTATTATCTGGCGCGAATACCAACTTCCATGGTCTTCGTTATGTGTCTGAGCGTTGCGAATTAGGTGAAAAACGAGAAGGTCTACTTGCCGTTACTATCCCAGAGCGCCCAGGGGCTTTCTTTGAGTTTTGCAATATCATTGGCGGACGCGCGGTAACTGAGTTTAACTACCGTTACAACGATGATGAACAAGCCAATATCTTTGTTGGTGTACGCTTACATGAAGGTCAAGCCGAGCTAGATGGCATCATTGCCGATCTACAAACTGGCGGATACCCAGTGGTCGATCTTTCTGATGATGAAATGGCAAAACTGCATATTCGTTACATGGTGGGCGGTAAGCCGAAAAAACCAATCAAAGAACGCTTATACAGCTTTGAGTTTCCGGAATACCCGGGAGCCTTAGTTAAATTTCTAAGCACCCTTGGTACCCATTGGAATATCAGCTTATTCAACTACCGCAATCACGGCGCCGATTATGGCCGTGTACTGTGTGGTTTTGAGTTAACTGAAGACGATATCGAGCGCTTTTCTAGTCACTTACAAGAGCTAGGCTATGGCTACAAAGATGAATCGGATAACCCGTCTTATCGTTTCTTTCTTAGCTAATTAAATCTAACTCTTTATGAAGGCAGCCTTGGCTGCCTTTTTATTTGCTACTAATCCAATCACGATGCAATTTATCTTCATCTCCAAGGTAATCCAACATCCATTTGATTAACTTATTACTGCTATCTTTGCGCCATACCATACAACACTCACTTGGCGGAGCTTGAAAACCAATACTCAGAGCAACCAGATCTTGATTGCTAACTAAAGCATGCGCTATGTGTTCTGGTACAAAGCCCACCCCTACTCCTTCTTTAATGCACCGTATAGCCGTATGCCAGTTCGGTGTAAGCAAGCGTCTTTGATTAGTAAACAAGGTCTGATGACGCTTAGGAAGCACTCGAGACGTATCGTCTAAGCTCACGCTAGGGTATACCGCGATATCTTCTACGCTCAGGTTCGATTTATGCGTTAATGGATGATCAGGAGAGCACACAAAGACCCAATTCATCTTTCCCATGCCTTTAATGCCAAAATCACCACTGACCGGTATGGCAGAAGTTGCCCCAAGGACAATATCGGCTCGCTGTTGGGCGATCGCCTCCCAAGAACCATTGAAAACCTCCATATTGATTTGCAACTCAGCAAAATCAAACTGTCGATAAAAGTCATCAATAAGGTGCTGTAAATTATCTAGCTTTACTACGTTATCAAGCGTGATTTTTAAGGTTTGTTGCCAACCCTGCGCAGTACGCTTTGCTTGAGATTTAGCTTCTTCCATTTGTCGTAGCATTGAACGCACTTGCTCTAAATAGATCTCGCCTGCTGGCGTCAATTCCACTCTTCGCGGTAATCGCCTAAATAGAATGACATCCAGCTCTCGCTCTATTTGGCGCACTGAATAACTGACAGCTGAAGGGACTTTATGTAGATACTCAGCCGCTGCGGAAAAACTGCCTAATCGGGCAATCACATCTAATAACTCAAAGTTCTTTTGCGATAACATAGCTTTCAAATTTTTTGATAGATAACCACATATATTAGCGCTTAATTTGTTAGTTAAGCCAATTTAGAATGCATCACAATTAATATCTATTTGAAATGGCGTCTAATGTCTGTCAGTAAATTACAACTGGGTTACCTTGCCCTACTTTCCATGCTTGGCTTTATCGCCACGGATATGTATCTTCCAGCATTCCAAACACTGCAAGCAGAGTTTGCGACAGGCCCTGAGCCTATCGCTCTATCACTAAGTATCTTTTTAATTGGTTTAGCGTCTGGTCAACTGGCGTGGGGTATCCTCTCTGACCGATTTGGACTGCGTAACTCTCTAGTGCTCGGACTTATCATATTTACGGTCGCCTCTATTGGCATCAGTTTAAGCACTACCGTTTCGCAATTATTGGTGTTTAGATTTATTCAGGCTATTGGCGTATGTGCTCCGACCGTTATTTGGCAAGCAATGGTCATTCAGCGCTACCAAGCAGATGACCGCCAACGTATTTTTGCCTCCATCATGCCCTTGGTGGCGTTATCTCCGGCTTTAGCACCGCAACTTGGCGTACTACTAAATACCACCTTAGGTTGGGAAAGCATCTTTGTGGTGCTGGCGATTATCGGAACGGGCTTACTGGTCGTGACCGCTAAACAACCAAAAGAAGCAAAACCTGAAAAATCACTTTCTTTAAAAACAGATCTTATCGGTTTGATAAAAAACCGTACCTTTATTGGCAATGTCACCATCTTCTCTGTCACCTCAGCGGTATTTTTTGCCTACCTTACGGGTATGCCAGAGATCATGACTCAGCTTGGTTATTCAGCAAAAGACATCGGTATGAGTTTTATTCCGCAGACGATTGCTTTTATGCTTGGTGGATATGTCGGTAAAAAAGCTGTTGAGCGCTATGGTGATGGAAAAGTACTGTCGATAATTTTAGTCATATTTACACTGGCTGTCGGCGCGGTATTTATTGCGAGCCAAAGCACGCTTACATCAATTTGGCCCGTTCTACTGCCGTTTTGTTTTGTCGCGGTTGCTAACGGCGCTCTGTACCCAATAGTGGTGAACCGCGCTCTATCTAGCGCTCAAAATAGCCCTGCAACCGCCGCAGGACTGCAAAACAGCATTCAGATATGCGTTAGTAGCCTTGCAAGCATGACCGTGGCTATATTTGCGCAGCAAGCGCTGATTGCCATTGGTTGGACAATGCTAGTTTGTTTGTTGGGCTTAGCTGGTGGTTTACTGCTTACTCGTCAAAAAAGTGTATTAGTTGAAGCGACAACTCAATAAATAACAGGCATAAAAAAGGAGCGATTAATCGCTCCTTTTAAAATTTAATCAACACTTACAGGCTAGTTAAGCCCCACTTCTTAGCGGTTTTATCAAAGAAGCCTTGCGCTGTTTTTAGTTCAATCCAATGGTTTACATAATTAATCCACACTTGGTCTTTCTGTGGCAATAACATCGAAATTGGCGTTGGGTTCTTTGGTTCTGCAACTGGAACAACGGCCAATTGTTTAAACTTCTCCACCAGCGTTGCCGCTTCTACATTTGAAGTAACCGATACATTCGCTCTGCGAGCAAGCAATTCTTGAAAGTCTCGCGCTGGCGCTTCAATCACAATGTGTTGCGCGTTAGGGAAAAGCTCTTTCACCATTTTCTCTTGTACTGTACCTAGAGTCGCCGCCACTTTAATCTCTGGCTTATCAAAATCAGCCCAGCCAGTGTACTTCTCAAGATCTTTTTTCGGTACCACTGGAACAAAAGCAAGATAGAAATAAGGTTGGCTGTAGCCAGCAACTTTCGCGCGTGACATGTTTAATGAAGCACTACCCGTAATGTCGTATTTGTTGGCTGTAATACCGTTAACTAGGGTTTTCCAATCTGTTGCGACGTACTCAACCTTAACGCCCATATCTTTAGCAAGTTCAGTCGTGACATCAATATCAAAGCCTCGATAGCTGTTATTGGCTGGGTTTTTCATCGACATTGGATTCCAATCACCAGTAGTTCCGACTCTTAACACTCCATTGTTTAAGATCTCTTGCAGTCGGCTAGAATCAGCCATTGCAGGTGAAAGGGTCAAGATAGATAGGCCTAAAGCCAAAAGTAATTTTTTCATCATAAATCCTTTTAAAGCAGTAACGTTTGCATGATGGTCTGATACCATAACAGCTTATAAGCTATTGTGTGCTTAAGGATAGGCATATTTTGAAATTTAATATTTTAACCGTAACGCTATGTTGTCTTTTTCTTACTGGCTGCTCAAATTATGAGTGGGGCTGGTATGTGCTTGATCCATCAACCGATCAGGGAAAGATCAACCTGAGTTTTCTTACTGATGGCTTTGGCGCTACTATCAGCCTTTCGCTGCTCAGTATGCTATTTGCGATGGTGATCGGTTTTATTATCGCTCTGCCTGCACTCTCTTCCAATCCTTATGTACGCAGTATTAATCGGGTCTACGTAGAGGTCATTCGCGCTATTCCAGTGCTGGTACTTCTTCTTTGGGTTTACTACGGCTTACCCACTTTAATGGATATTTCTTTAAACCATTACTGGGCGGGAGTCATTGCATTATCCATTGCCGAAAGCGCCTTTATGGCTGAGGTATTTAGAGGCGGTATCCAAGCCATTCACCGTGGTCAACATGAAGCAGCTCACGCGCTGGGATTAAGCTACTGGAAAACAATGAGGCTGGTGGTCTTTCCACAGGCACTACGTCAAATATTGCCGCCGCTTGGCAACCAATTTGTGTACATTTTAAAAATGTCATCGCTCGTCAGTGTTATCGGACTGAGCGATCTCACCAGACGTGCTAATGAGTTGGTGGTCAATGAGTACCTGCCATTGGAAATTTATACTTTCTTGGTGTTGGAATATTTAATTTTGATTCTGGCGGTTTCGCAAGGGGTGCGCTGGTTAGAAAGACGTTACGCCATTCCCAACTATTAACGACTAAATATTGAATAAACAAAACCCCGCATTAAGCGGGGTTTTGTTTATGTATGTTAAGCACTTAAGTTAAACATTAAGTGTCAAAACTCAGCTTTATTTTTTCTTAACTGGGCGCTGCCAATTGGCAATGCGGCGCTCTTTAGCGCGAGAAATAACAAGCTCATTCTCATTCACATTCTTAGTGACCGTTGCGCCAGCACCAATGGTGGCACCGTCAGCAATAGTAACAGGAGCAATCAGTTGGCTATCAGAACCGACAAAGACGTCATTGCCAATAATGGTTTTAAACTTGTTAGCGCCATCGTAGTTACAAGTAATCGTACCCGCGCCAATATTAGTACGTTGACCAATTTCAGCATCACCTAGATAAGTAAGGTGATTGGCTTTAGAACCTTCACCAAGACGAGCATTTTTCACTTCAACGAAGTTACCCACATGCGAGTCATTACACATCTCAGCACCAGGGCGAAGACGAGCAAACGGCCCAACAGTACACTGCTCACCCACAGTTGCGTTCTCAATAATAGAATATGGACGCACAACGGTGTTGTCGTCGATTTCACAATCTTTTAGTACACAGCCTGCACCGATAACAACATTATCACCAATAGTGACGCTGCCTTCGATAACGACATTAACGTCAATCTCTACGTCCATACCGCATTGTAATGAACCACGTAGGTCAAAACGATTAGGATCGCGAAGCATTACACCTTGCTCTAATAATTTGTCGGCTTGCATCTGTTGGAAAGCGCGTTCTAGACGAGCTAGTTGACGACGGTCGTTGACACCTTCCACTTCTACTGCACTTGCAGGATGTACTGCTTCAATTTTCTTACCATCATTGTGCGCAGCCGCAATAATGTCAGTTAAATAGTATTCACCTTGAGCGTTGTCATTGCTTAGGTTAGACAACCAACGCTTAAGATCTTTACCATCAGCCACAAGAACGCCGGTGTTAATTTCACAAATGGCTTTTTGCTGTTCTGTTGCATCTTTTTGCTCAACGATAGCAACAACAGAGCCGCTCTCACGAACAATACGTCCGTAACCCATAGGGTTGTCTAAAACGACAGTTAATAGCCCTACACCGCCTTGTGGCTGGCCATCAAGAAGTGCTTCAACTGTTTCGCTAGTAATAAGAGGAACGTCACCGTAAAGAACCAGCACTTTTTCATCATCTGAAAAATGAGCTGAAGCCTGATCAACTGCATGCCCAGTACCAAGTTGATCTTTTTGCTCAACCCAATTAACAGGTTCACTGGCCAATGTCGCTTTCATTTGATCACTGCCGTGACCAAACACTAAGTGGATGTTGTTAGCGCCTAAACCAACACAGGTATCAATAACATGCTTAGCCATTGGCTTGCCTGCTAATGTATGCAGTACTTTGGGCTTTTTCGAATACATGCGAGTACCTTTACCCGCAGCCAGAATGACAGCACTAAAATTATTCATTACCTATTTCCTTGAAACTGAACGTGAGCTTTTATTATTTTAACCCTATGACATGGCTAAATTGTGGCATGTCTGGGCATTACTTGATTGTCATTATATGACTCAATAATTTCAAGGTGACACGCGCAATATCGTGGCATCGTGAAATCACTGGGGCATATATTACCCTAAATATTATCGCTTTGGGCATTAAACAAAAAGGTGACCCTAAGGTCACCTTTATCATTACGCTATGGCTAATAAAATTAGCGACGCTTTCTGGTAAGTTCTGCAACTCGGACTTGAGCAATCGCTTTAGCCAATTCACTGGCTGCCTGAGCAAAGTCCATATCGCCGTGCTGATTGAGAATGCTCTCTTCAGCTTTGCGTTTGGCTTCTTCTGCTTTGGAAGCATCGATATCTTCACCACGAATAGCGGTGTCAGCTAGAACTGTCGCGTTACCAGGCTGAACTTCAACAATACCACCAGAGACATAAATGAACTCTTCGTGACCATGTTGCTTAACGATGCGAACCATACCAGGAGTAATAGCGGTCAACAGCGGGGTGTGGCCATGGAAAATACCAAGCTCACCTTCGCTACCGGACACCTGGAACGTTTCTACGCGCCCAGAAAACAATTTTTTCTCTGCGCTTACCACGTCAAGGTGAAAGGTTATTGCTGCCATATTGCCTCCTAATCAGACTTATAGCTTCTTAGCGTTCTCTAGAGCTTGATCAATGCTACCGCAGTACATGAATGCTTGCTCTGGAATGTCGTCGTAATCACCAGCTAGTAGGCCTTTAAATCCACGTAGTGTCTCTTTAAGAGGTACGTAAACGCCTGGGTCACCAGTAAATACTTCCGCTACGTGGTAAGGCTGAGTAAGGAACTTCTCAATCTTACGTGCACGAGATACCACTTGCTTATCTTCTTCAGAAAGCTCATCCATACCTAGGATTGCGATGATATCTTTTAGCTCTTTATAGCGCTGTAGCGTTGTTTGAACGCCTGAAGCTACGTCGTAGTGCTCTTGACCAACAACCAACGGATCAAGCATACGAGATGTTGAGTCCAATGGGTCAATCGCAGGGTATAAACCCATAGCTGCGATGTTACGGCTAAGTACAACCGTTGCATCCAAGTGAGCAAACGTTGTTGCCGGAGATGGATCCGTCAAGTCATCCGCAGGTACGTATACCGCCTGTACAGATGTGATAGAACCCGTCTTCGTTGACGTGATACGCTCCTGTAGAACACCCATCTCTTCTGCAAGAGTTGGCTGATAACCTACCGCAGATGGCATACGACCTAGAAGTGCCGATACCTCTGTACCCGCAAGGGTATAACGATAGATGTTATCTACGAAGAACAGTACATCACGGCCTTCATCACGGAAACGTTCCGCCATGGTTAGACCTGTCAATGCAACGCGCAGACGGTTACCCGGTGGCTCGTTCATCTGACCGTAAACCATTGCTACTTTTGATTCTTCAGGTTTTTCGATGTTTACAACACCTGCTTCCTGCATTTCAAAGTAGAAATCGTTACCTTCACGAGTACGCTCACCTACACCTGCAAATACAGATAGGCCCGAGTGTTGTAGTGCGATGTTGTTGATAAGTTCCATCATGTTGACGGTCTTACCTACACCAGCACCACCGAATAGACCGATTTTACCACCCTTAGCGAATGGGCAAACCAAGTCGATAACTTTAACACCAGTTTCTAGAAGTTCAGTAGCATTTGACTGGTCTTCATAACTAGGTGCTGGTCGGTGAATTTCGTAATGCTCTTCAGCACCGATTTCACCACACTCATCAATCGCGTCACCAAGAACGTTCATGATACGACCAAGAGTTTTAGTACCTACTGGAACTGTAATTGGAGCACCAGTATTTGTAACATCTAGTCCACGACGTAAACCGTCTGAGCTACCCATTACGATAGTACGAACTACGCCACCGCCTAACTGTTGCTGAACTTCAAGAACTAAACGTTCTGGAGCGTCAACTACGTTAAGTGCGTCGTATACACGTGGTACTTCGCCTTGTGGGAACTCTACGTCGACTACCGCACCGATGATCTCTACGATCTTACCTGTAGCCATTGTTAATCCTCTAAACTAATTCGTTTGACCTAAAACTAAACCGCAGCAGCACCAGAACAAATTTCTGATAGCTCTTGGGTAATCGCCGCCTGACGAGCTTTGTTATAAACAAGCTCTAAATCTTCAATCAGGTTACTTGCGTTATCCGTTGCAGCTTTCATCGCAACCATTCGTGCGGCCTGTTCACTAGCTAAGTTCTCAACCACGCCTTGATACACGCTAGATTCGATATAACGAATCAAAAGTGCATCTAGCAGAGGTTTTGGCTCTGGCTCGTAAATGTAGTCCCACTGATGCTCGCGCTGCATCTCTTCACTGTCTGATTTAGGTAAAGGCAGTAATTGATCGATCGTTGGTTCTTGAACCATAGTATTCACAAACTTATTGAACACTATGAAAAGGCGATCCAACTCACCTTCATCATATTTCTTCAACATAACACCGACAGAACCGATCAAATCTTCAAGGCTTGGCTTATCGCCTAGACCAGAAGTTTGCGCCGATACTTTCGCGCCACTGTTGTTAAAGAATGCTGTTGCCTTAGAGCCAATTACGGCAAGGTCAATTTCAGCACCACTTTCCTTCCAAGTTTGCATATCTGTAATGGCTTTTTTGAACAAGTTAATGTTCAAGCCACCACACAAACCACGGTCGGTAGAAACTATGATGTAACCAACACGCTTGGCTTCGCGTTCCTCTAGGTACGGATGTTTGTACTCTAGGCTACCGCTAGCCAAATGACCGATCACCTTACGCATTGTTTCTGCATACGGACGGGACGCTTCCATCGCATCTTGCGAGCGACGCATTTTTGAAGCGGCTACCATTTCCATAGCTTTCGTAATCTTCTGTGTGCTTTTAACACTACCGATTTTATTACGTATTTCTTTTGCGCCGGCCATCGTTACTCTCCGTTAGTAGGTGACTCTTTCAAGTCACCAACCAATTACCAGGTTTGGGTTGCTTTAAAATCAGTGACGATTTTTTGAAGCTGAGCTTCAATTTCGTCATTGTAAGCACCCGTTTGGTTGATCTCTTTCGCTAGATCAGCGAACTGACCATGAGCATACGACAGTAGAGCGGCTTCAAAATCTAGGATCTTATTAAGTTCAATATCCCCTAGGAAACCACGCTCAGCAGCAAAGATAACTAGTGCTTGGTCAAAAACTGACATAGGAGCGTATTGCTTCTGCTTCATCAGTTCGGTCACTTTAGCACCGTGGTCAAGTTGCTTCTTAGTCGTGTCATCAAGGTCTGAAGAGAACTGAGCAAATGCTGCTAGTTCGCGGTATTGAGCTAGTGCTGTACGAATACCACCAGACAATTTCTTGATGATCTTAGTCTGCGCTGAACCACCTACACGAGATACCGAGATACCTGGGTCAACTGCTGGACGTACGCCGGCGTTGAATAGTTCAGTTTGAAGGAAGATCTGGCCATCAGTAATCGAGATTACGTTAGTCGGTACGAATGCTGATACGTCACCAGCTTGGGTTTCGATAATAGGAAGAGCGGTCAAAGAACCTGTCTTACCTTTTACTTCACCCTTGGTGAAACGCTCTACATACTCTTCGCTTACGCGAGCTGCACGCTCAAGTAGACGTGAGTGGAGGTAGAATACGTCACCAGGGAATGCTTCACGACCCGGTGGACGTTTCAGTAGTAGAGAGATTTGACGGTACGCTACCGCTTGCTTAGACAAATCATCATAAATGATTAGAGCGTCTTCGCCGCGATCGCGGAAGTATTCACCCATTGCACAACCAGCATAAGGCGCTAGGTATTGCAGTGCAGCAGATTCAGATGCAGAAGCAACAACAACGATAGTGTTAGCTAGTGCACCGTGCTCTTCAAGCTTACGAACCACGTTAGCGATGGTTGAAGCTTTCTGGCCGATTGCTACATAAACAGAGAAAATACCAGAATCTTTCTGGTTAATGATGGCATCGATTGCCATCGCTGTTTTACCAGTCTGACGGTCACCGATGATAAGTTCACGCTGACCACGACCGATAGGGATCATGGAGTCAACTGACTTATAACCAGTTTGTACAGGTTGGTCTACTGATTTACGGTCGATAACGCCAGGTGCGATAACTTCTACAGGAGAAGATAGTGCTGCGTTAATCGGACCTTTACCATCAATAGGCTCACCAAGTGTGTTTACCACACGACCTAGTAGTTCAGGACCAGTTGGTACCTCAAGGATACGACCTGTACCTGTTACTTTCATGCCTTCCTGTAGGTCAGCATACGGGCCCATTACAACTGCACCAACCGAGTCACGCTCAAGGTTAAGTGCAAGTGCATAACGGCCACTTGGTAGTTCAATCATTTCGCCCTGCATAACTTCTGCAAGGCCGTGGATACGAATAATACCATCACTTACTGAGACGATAGTACCTTCGTTGCGAGCTTCATTTACAACGTTGAAAGATTCAATACGTTGTTTAATTAGATCGCTAATTTCCGTGGAATTAAGTTGCATGATCCAATCCCCATTAAGACTGCAATGCATCGCTCAGGCGGTTCAAACGACCACGCGCTGAGTTATCGATGACTAGGTCTCCGGCTCGAATAATAACCCCACCAAGTAGGGTCTCATCTATACTGCAATTCAGCTTCACTTTGCGGTCAAAGCGTAGCGCTAACTTGTCAATCATGTCGTTTTGCTGTTGCTCCGACAGTTCTGACGCAGAAATAACTTCTACATCAATACACTTGTCGTGCTCTCTTCTAAGAGCTAAGAACTCAGCAAGAACATCAGGTAACGCCTTTAATCGGCCGTTATCTGCCATTACCTTAAGTAGGTTTTGGCCATGCTCATCAAGTTGGTCGCCACAAACAGCAATGAAAAGTTCAGATAGTTTGTTGGCTGTTAATGAGCCATCAAGCAAATCAGAAATTTCATGATGTTTTGTTACTTCAGCAGAGAAAGCCAACATTTGACCCCATTGGTCTAACGTGTCTTTTTCTACCGCAAATTCGAATGCTGCTTTAGCATAGGGGCGTGCGATTGTTACCAAATCCGACATAAGCGCCCCTTGCGTTAAAGTTTTGCAGTAATGTTTTCAAGAATATCTTTTTGCGCATCTTTATCGATTGTGCGCTCCAAGATTTTCTCGGCACCAGCAATAGCCAGAGTAGCAACTTGTTTGCGCAGTTCATCGCGAGCGCGACTACGATCAGCTTCAACTTCTGCTTCAGCTTGCGTTAAGATTTTTTGGCGTTCTGCCTGTGCATCTTCACGAGCTTCGTCAATAATTTGAGCTTTACGTTTATTCGCTGAATCGATGATCTCAGTTGCTGTGCGCTTCGCTTCTTTCAATTGTTCAGAAGCGTTGGCTTGTGCCAGGTTCAAATTTTTCTCTGCGCGTTCAGCAGCAGAGAGACCGTCAGCAATTTTCTTCTGACGTTCCTCGATAGCTTCAATGATTGGTGGCCATACATATTTCATGCAGAACCAAACAAACATAGCAAACGAGATGGCTTGACCTAGCAGAGTTGCGTTCATTTCCACAACAGCTACCCCTTTTAGTTAATCAACAAAGTTTCAGATGAATGATCGACTGATTAACCGGCTAGTTGACCGACAAATGGGTTTGCAAATGTGAATAGTAGTGCAATTACGATACCGATCATTGGGATCGCATCTAGAAGACCCGCGATGATGAACATCTTAACTTGAAGCATTGGTGCCATTTCAGGTTGACGCGCAGCGCCTTCTAGAAATTTACCACCTAGGATAGCGAAGCCAATAGCAGTACCCACTGAACACAGACCAACGATGATCGCTACAGCAACAGCAGAAAAACTCAGAACAGTTTCCATTTAAAAATTCTCCAATTTAAATTTTAGAGTTTACGTTTATAAAATTAGTGATCACTATCTTCATGAGCCATCGATAGATATACGATCGTTAGCATCATAAATACAAAGGCTTGAATCAAAATAACCAAAATATGGAAGATAGCCCAAGGTAGAGAACCTACCCATTGTAAGTACCAAGGGAGCATTGCAGCACAAAGAATAAACACAACCTCACCAGCAAACATGTTACCGAACAGACGCATACCAAGAGAAATAGGCTTCGCTAGCAGCGATACTGTTTCTAATAGCAAGTTGAACGGAATCATAAGTGGATGATTAAAAGGATGCAGTGCTAATTCTTTAGCAAAGCCACCGATGCCTTTAACTTTAATGCTGTAGTAAATCATCAAAGCAAACACACCAAGTGCCATCGACATAGTAATACTCACGTCTGCTGTAGGAACCACCTTAAGATAAGGGATACCAACTAGCTGAGCTGGATATGGTAAGAAGTCGATAGGCACAAGGTCCATCAAGTTCATTAAAATAATCCACACGAATATTGTTAATGCCAACGGTGCAATCAACGGGTTGCGTCCATGGAAAGTGTCTTTTACGTTCTCACCAACGAATTCCACTACCATTTCTACAGCACATTGCAATCGGCTTGGTACACCAGTTGTTGCTTTCTTAGCTACCGAGCGAAATACCCAAAGGAATAACACACCGGTCAACACAGAAAAGAACAGGCTATCGATATGCACGTTCCAGAAACTGCCCTCAGCAACAACACCTAGCTTAGCTAAAGATAAATGTTGTAAGTGATGGTCAATGTAACTGGAAGATGTCAACGCTTCACCAGGCGTAGCCATAACTTTTCCTATTTTCTTTTGTTAATAAAAAACACTGGAGCAAACATATTTATAAGTAAGACCAGCAAATAGGTTAGCTTGAGAGGAACAAGTTCCAACTCCATATACACGTAGGCAATGGTAAACAAGACTATAGTTAGGAGTATCTTAAGCGCTTCACCTGTATAGAATGAAAAAGCGACAAACTTTACCGCTCTTGCACCTGCATACATAAACGCAAATAAAGAAAACACTGCATTTGCTATGACAAAAATGCCACCACCTATGAGTGCCGATAGCCCCCAACTAGGATTAACAGTAATGCTTATCCCAATTGCCACTAATGTAACCACGCTAAACTCAATCATTAGCAAGCGCCTAGCAAGCTCTCGCCCTGGTTTGGCTAACGCAGTTACCATGTATTCTTCCTCGAAAAACAATTTTTGCTTCTAACACCAAGCAAAAATTTCGAATTTTGTATCTAAAGTCTCTTATTTCACGCAAAAAATCACGAAGTGCATGAATAATAAAAACTTATATTGAATAAATGTGATTATCACACGATGCGTTCAAGCTTCGCGATTAACTGCTCTAATTTGTGAGGCTCGTCAATACTAATCGTCAATTTTGCTGTGCCACTTTTGTTTCTAATCAAAGAAACATCATTTCCTAATTTTTTTGACAATATTTGTGACAAAGAAACCGCCTCTTGATCGATGATTTTTTCATCTGTTTTTGTTGGCGGTTGAAGGGTTTTCTTAACCAGTTGTTCCGTTTGTCTAACCGTTAATTGTTTCTTCACTGCAAGTAAGGCTAATTCGACTTGTTGCTCACCATCGAGAGCTAACAGTGCTCGGGCGTGCCCCATATCCAGTGATCCATCAGAAACTAATTTTTTGACGTCATTTTCTAATTGATTTAAACGTAATAGGTTACTAACAGCCGCTCTAGATTTACCTATTACTTCAGCTATTTGCTGATGCGATAACTCAAACTTGGTGCGTAGGCTCTCTAATGCATGAGCTTCTTCAACCGCATTTAAGTTTTCACGTTGAATATTTTCGATTAAAGCCATCGCTATAGCGGCTTTATCTTGTACACGCTTAACAACACAAGGAACTTGAGTTAACCCTGCCAGTTTTGCTGCGCGCCAACGTCTTTCACCAGCGATAATTTCATATTTAGCGTTATCAACTTGACGAACAACGATAGGCTGGATAATGCCTTGTGAACGAATAGAAGCACTTAATTCACTTAACGCCTCTTCATCCATCTCAGTTCGGGGCTGATAAACACCTGGCTGTAATTTTTCTACCGCTATATCTTGCATGTCTCCACTAGCCGACGTTTGAGATACATTTGAATCTGTCGTTGGAGTTGCTTTTTCTCTTGCAATTGCACTGGTTGATAGCAGTGCATCTAATCCTTTACCTAGGCCGCGCTTTGACATTGTTGTTGTTCCTTAAAAATAGAATTTAGGCGGTAACTTCATCACGGCGCAATATCTCTCCAGCAAGGGCAAGATAAGCTTTAGCTCCAGCTGAATGTTTATCGTAATACATCGCTGGTTTACCATGACTTGGAGCTTCAGCTAAACGTACATTTCTAGGTATCACTGTACGATAAACTTTGGTTCCAAAATGTTGCTTTAATTGATCGGAAACCTCATTTGAGAGACGGTTTCGAGGATCAAACATTGTACGCAACAAGCCTTCTATTTTTAGGTTTTCGTTTACAACTGCTGCCAATTTACTGATGGTATCCATTAATGCCGTCAACCCTTCAAGGGCAAAGTATTCGCACTGCATAGGAACTAATACTGAGTCCGAAGCAGCCATCGCATTAATGGTGAGTAAATTTAATGATGGCGGACAATCGATAAAAATAAAATCGTACTGGTCTTTCACACTCGCTAAGGCATTTTTTAGCCTTACTTCTCGCGCAAACACTTCCATTAACTTTATTTCTGCCGCAGTCACATCACCGTTTGCTGCGATTAAATCGTAGCCACCCGTTGTTGAACGAGTAACAACTTCTGCAAAAGGGGTCTCTTCCACCAACAAATCGTATGCTGTTGTTTCGATTTGATATTTGTCCACTCCGCTTGCCATTGTGGCATTGCCTTGTGGATCAAGATCGATAACTAAAACGTTGCGTTTAGTAGCAGCCATAGAGGCAGCTAGGTTGACGCAGGTTGTGGTTTTACCGACACCGCCTTTCTGATTGGCTATTGATATAATTCTTCCCACGTTCAAACTCTTCCCTGCTCTTGGTCTTGTAACATTACAAGATGTCGCTCACCATCAAGCTCAGGTACTATCAAAGGTTTGACGCCGATCACGTTACACCAATCAGGAAGCTGATCTATCTCTTCTTGCGAGGCTTGGCCTTTAAGAGCCATAAACACTCCGGATTCCTCTTTGGTCAAATGACGACACCAAGTCACCATGTCAGTCATTGACGCAAACGCTCGACTCAAAACAGCATCAAACTTTTCTTCGGGTTGAAATTCTTCAACGCGGCTAAGAACAGTTGTTACGTTCTCAACTTTAAGCTCATGCAATACTTGTTTGATAAAACGAATTCGTTTGCCAAGACTATCCAAAAGGAAAAACTCGCAATCAGGATTCATAATCGCTAATGGAACACCTGGTAAACCAGGGCCTGTACCTACATCGATAAATCGCTCTCCCTGCAAATGGGGAGAAACGACAATACTGTCCATAATATGTTTAATTAACATATCTTCTGGATTGCGTACCGACGTTAAGTTGTAGGCTTTGTTCCATTTGTTTAATAATTCCACATAGCCGACTAACTGATCAATCTGTTTTGGTGAAACTGTCAATTCTGTTTTTGCAACAAGTAATTCTAGTTGTTGGTGTAAACTCATTTTTCAATTTCCTCGCCTTTCTTCAACAAACCTTGTTTTTTTAAGCTAACGAGCAAAATAGATATTGCTGCTGGCGTGATTCCAGAGATACGAGAGGCGATGCCAATCGTTTCTGGTTTAGTGTCACTTAACTTTGCGACAACCTCGTTGGACAAGCCTGAAACGTGTGAATAATCGAAATCGATTGGGATTTGGGTATTCTCATGACGCAACGATTTGGCAATCTCATCTTGTTGACGCTGAATATAACCTTCATATTTAACTTGAATCTCAACTTGCTCTGAGGCTTGTAGGTCATCAATCGCTGGTGCAAAAGTATCTAACGCAGCAAGTTGCTGATAATTCAGTTCAGGTCTGCGTAGAAGATCTTCACCGCTGGCTTCTCTGGTCAATGGTGTTTTCAAAATGCTGTTTAGCTTGTCTACACCTTCAGATTTAGGATTAACCCAAATACTGGCTAATCTTTGACGCTCAGTTTGCATGTTTTCCATTTTCTGATTGAATCGCGCCCAGCGCTCCTCAGAAACTAAACCAAACTCACGGGCTTTTTCAGTTAAACGAATATCGGCATTGTCTTCACGAAGCAACAAGCGATATTCCGCACGAGAAGTGAACATACGGTACGGTTCTTTAGTGCCCATTGTTGATAAATCATCAATCAATACGCCCATATAAGCTTGATCACGACGTGGTGACCAACCTTCTTTTTCTTGAGAGTACAAACTTGCATTAAGACCTGCCATCAAGCCTTGCGCAGCCGCTTCTTCATAACCCGTAGTTCCGTTAATTTGACCGGCTAAGAACAGACCTTGAATAAACTTAGTTTCATAGGTGTGCTTCAGATCCCTAGGATCGAAGAAGTCATATTCGATCGCATAACCAGGGCGCACAATGTGTGCATTTTCAAACCCTTTCATAGAGCGCACGATCTGCACTTGAACATCAAATGGCAAACTTGTTGAGATACCATTTGGGTATAATTCGTGTGTGGTTAAACCTTCTGGCTCAATAAAAATTTGATGACTATTTTTATCAGCAAAGCGCATCACTTTGTCTTCGATAGAAGGGCAATATCTTGGGCCAATACCTTCGATAACACCTGCATACATAGGGCTTCTATCTAAATTATTGCGAATGACTTCATGAGTAGATTCGTTGGTGTACGTGATGTAACACGGCACTTGCTGAGGCTGTTGATTACGCTTGCCCATGAACGAGAAAACAGGGGTTGGATTATCACCGTGTTGTACTTCTAATTGGCTAAAATCAACACTACGAGCATCAATTCTTGGGGGTGTCCCTGTTTTAAGTCGATCAACTCTAAATGGAAGATCACGTAATCGTTGAGCTAAAGCGATCGAAGAAGGATCACCTGTACGGCCTCCAGAAGCACTTTCCATACCAATATGGATCTTGCCACCTAAAAACGTTCCAACTGTCAATACAACCGCTTTGGCTTCGAATTTGAGGCCCATTTGGGTAATAACACCTTTCACTTGATCCTTTTCAACGATCAGATCATCGACTGATTGCTGAAATAACGTGAGGTTAGGGGTGTTCTCTAATTCTGATCGAACAAAAGCCTTGTACAGCGCTCTGTCTGCTTGAGCACGAGTAGCACGTACTGCCGGACCTTTTGAAGCGTTTAGTGTTCTAAATTGAATACCTGCGTGATCAATCGCTCTTGCCATTAACCCGCCCATGGCATCGACCTCTTTCACGAGATGACCTTTACCAATACCACCAATGGCAGGGTTGCAAGACATTTGGCCTAAAGTATCAATATTGTGAGTCAACAGGAGTGTCTTTTGGCCAGTTCTAGCTGCAGACAAGGCAGCTTCTGTACCAGCATGACCACCACCAACGATGATGACATCAAATTTTTCGTGATAAAGCATAGTTGACCTCGAATACGGCTATCGTGAAATGAGTGAACAAAAAGGACGCGTATTCTACCTTCTTTCTGATCATTAGAAAATTGCTTTTAATGTTTTGCACATTTATCCAAGAGCTTAATATATATAAGATCTTTATATAGATCTTTTATTAGATCTATTATTAAGGAAGCGATCCACTGTGGATAAGTCAATTTTGATCAATAAGATCAACACGTTTTAGAGGATCACTTTCTGTGATCTCTACCGGATCAAACTCTGTATTAGCTGGGATCAAAATAGGTACTTATTCACAGGGGGTGGGATCACTATAAGTTGTTATTGGGATAACTATAGGTTAATCACTGAATACCTATGTACTTATCCACAGAAAATATTTTTCTTTTTGCTTATTAAATGAGCGGTTGAACATAAAAAAGAAAAAGCCGTTGAGCGTTTTATCGCATCAACGGCTTTAAATGGATGGGGAAAGCAGGGGATTTAGAAGAGGTGTTTATGATCTTCGAACCAATCTTCAGCCGCTTCTTCAGGCACTGGGTGGCGAAGAACATCAATAGTTAGGCACTCAGCAAGCGCTGTTGCTCCAATATCTTCTAGCAATTCATAACAATTTAAGCCGGCACCACAGAAGGTATCGTAGCTTGAATCACCTATCGCGATAACCACATAGTTCAGAGACTTAGTATTCGGTGGTGTCTCTTGAAGTTGAGCAATGAAAGGTTGGATATTGTCTGGATAATCACCTGCGCCGTGGGTCGAGGTGACTATGATCCAAGTACCTTCCACTGGGATTTCAGCAAGGTTAGGATGATTATGAATCGCGGTATCTTTATCTATACCGTGCAGTAGATCGCTAAGATGATCTGCTACATATTCAGCGCCACCGAGGGTGCTACCTGTAATTAATTGAATGGTGGACATCGTTACTTCCCTATACAAAATGATGTAAATATACGACCTAGTAGATCATCAGAGCTAAATTCTCCGGTGATCTCATTAAGGTGTTGCTGAGTGATTCTAAGCTCTTCTGCTAAGATTTCTCCTGCCATATAGCCTTCTAATTGCTGCTGGCCAATAGAGAGGTGCTGGGCTGCTTTATCCAATGCGTCTAAGTGTCTACGACGCGCCATAAAGCCGCCTTCTGTCGTGCCAGAGAAGCCCATGCACTCTTTTAGATGATTACGAAGAGCATCAATACCTTGACCTGTTTTGGCGCTAAGACGAATCAAAGTAGGATCGTTGACGTGGCAAATCCCTAGCGCTTCTGTGGTTTGATCAACTTTATTGCGAATTACGGTCATACCCATATTATCAGGTAGTCGATCGACAAAGTCGGGCCAAATTTCTTGAGGGTTGGTGGCATCGGTTGTTGTGCCGTCAACCATAAACAATACTCGGTCGGCTTGTTCTATTTCTTCCCAAGCTCGCTCGATACCAATTTTTTCAACTTCGTCGGATGCTTCACGCAGGCCTGCGGTATCGATAATGTGCAGAGGCATTCCATCAATGTGGATATGCTCTCTAAGAACATCACGAGTGGTCCCGGCAATATCAGTCACGATAGCTGAGTCTTTACCTGACAGGGCGTTTAACAGGCTTGATTTACCAGCATTTGGTCTACCGGCAATAACCACCTTCATACCATCACGCATAATTGCGCCTTGATTGGCTTGGGCACGAACGGCTTCTAGGTTATTAATAATCGTTTGTAAGTCAGTACTTACTTTACCATCGGCTAAGAAATCAATTTCTTCTTCTGGAAAATCGATGGCCGCTTCAACATAGATACGCAGATGAATGAGTGAGTCGACAAGAGTTGTGATTTTCTTAGAAAATTCACCTTGTAGCGATTGCAGAGCAGATTTTGCCGCTTCTTCTGAGCTTGCATCAATTAAATCTGCAATAGCCTCTGCTTGAGTTAAATCCATCTTATCATTAAGAAAAGCTCGTTCAGAGAACTCTCCTGGGCGCGCTGTGCGGATGTTAGGAATCGTTAGGATACGTTTAATAAGCATATCCATTACCACTGGACCACCGTGTCCCTGAAGCTCTAAAACATCTTCACCTGTGAAAGAGTTTGGATTGGGAAAATAAAGCGCGATGCCTTGATCCAGTTGCACTCCAGCATCATCGACAAAAGGAAGATATTCAGCTCTTCTTGGTTGCAGCTCGCGTCCAACAACTAACTTAGCCACTTGGTTAGCTTGTGGGCCTGAAACTCGAATTATGCCGACTCCGCCTCGTCCTGGCGCCGTAGCTTGAGCTACGATGGTATCGTTAGTCATGTTCGTCTCAATTGGAATAATTAGGTAAATTGTATATTTAAACAACTACGATTGATATTAGTTGCTCAATTTATAGAAAATAAAAAGGCGACCCTAAAAGGTCGCCTTCTGTTTATCAATGTAGGCTAACTTAAGCTCTATTTCTTAGAGTGTAAGCCTTTTTTCTCTAGACCTCGGTAGATCAACGTTTGCTGAATCAGCGTAACAACGTTTGATACCAACCAGTATAGAACTAGACCAGACGGGAACCAAAGGAAGAAGAAAGTAAACATAACCGGCATGAAGGTCATGATCTTCTGTTGCATTGGATCCGTTACAGTCGTTGGACTCATTCTTTGAATCATAAACATACTTGCACCCATCAATAGGGGAAGAATGTAGTACGGGTCTTGTGCTGAAAGGTCAGTGATCCATCCAAAGAACGGAGAGTGACGTAATTCAACTGATTCCATTAGTGCCCAGTAAAGGGAGATGAAAATAGGCATTTGCAGAATAAGAGGTAAACAGCCACCTAGTGGGTTTACTTTCTCTTCTTTATACAGCGCCATCATTTCTTGGCTCATACGTTGACGGTCATCGCCGATACGTTCGCGCATTGCAGCCAGTTTTGGTTGCAGCATACGCATTTTAGCCATTGAGGTGTACTGAGCTTTAGTCAGTGGGTACATCGCACCACGAACAATAAATGTCAGTACCATGATTGCTAGACCCCAGTTAATTACTACGCTTTGAATCATAGAAAGTAACCAGTGAAGTGGTTTAGCAATGAACCACAACCAACCATAGTCAACTACAAGCTCAAGATTTGGAGCAACAGCAGCCATTTCTTTTTGCAGTTTAGGACCAACCCAAAGTGTTGCTTTCATTTCGCCGGTAGTACCGTTAGCGATAGTCTTGTTAGGAAGACGAACACCGATATCACCAAGGTTACCTACAACGCGAGTATAAAGGCTTGCACCTTCTGCATCACGAGGAACCCAAGCTGAAGCAAAGTAGTGCTGAAGCATTGCAACCCAACCTTGACCTGTAGGCAGGTTTTGTTGAAGGTTACGATCTTGCATGTTGTCGAAGCTGTATTTCTTATAGCGAGTCGACTCAGTAGAATATGCGCCGCCACGATATGTTGGCATTGTTAGACTGCCACCAGCATCTTTTAGGTTCTCACGAAGATGAGCGTACATACCAACGGTTGCGTTCGCACCAGAGTTGTTCGCAATGTCATATACAACATCAATAGCGTAGCTACCGCGTTTTAGGACGAAGGTTTTAGTGTATTGGATACCATTGTCTGTATAAGTCATTGGGATGCGCAATTCGTCTTGACCATCAGCCATAGTGAAGCTTTTTGCATCTACGGTGTAATGAGGACGAGTTGTGCTACTTAAATCGATACCCTGAGGACCAATAAGACCACTTTGAGCAATGTACTGCTCGTTGCCTTTTTTGCTTAGAAGGGTAAAGCGTTCTTCTGAGCCAAAGTCTTTAGCGTATTTATTTAGCGCTGCAGATACTACATCACCACCGACAGCATCGATAGATAGAGTAAGTACATCTGTTTTAACAGAGACAATACTTGCCGTGTGTTGCGCTTCTGGAGCAGGATCTGCCATTTCATCCGTGAATGAAGCTGGCAATGTACTATTACTGCCTGTATTAGTACTTGATTGTGCCTGGTTAGTCACAGGAGCTACAGGGTTTTCACTTTTTTGCCATTGTTGAAATAGCAGAAATGAAACCATAGCTAATGCGATAAACAGAATATTACGTTGAGAACCCATCGTTATTTATCTCTGTTTGTTGTGTTTTTAGGGGGTACAGGGTCGTATCCGCCATCATTTAAAGGGTGGCATTTTAATAGACGTTTGCCCGATAACCAACATCCTTTTACAAATCCATGGCTTTTTAATGCCAAGATTGCGTACTCGGAGCAGGTTGGGGTAAAACGACAGCGTGGTCCGATGAACGGACTAATGCCAACTCTATATAGGTAAACTAGACCTATTGCTATCCACGCGAAGGGCGAGAAAGTCTTAGCCATAGCTTATCAAAGAGTTTAAACATATCATCATTGCTCAATTCTTGGGCACTTTTCTTTGCGATAACAACGAAATCTTTGTTAGCAAGTTTGTGCTGATTAAGACGGAAGCTTTCTCTAGCAATTCTTTTGAATCGATTACGGCCAGGGGCAGTTTTGATTTGTTTTTTAGGTACTGCTAATCCAAGTCTTGGATGAGAAAGAGAGTTTTTACGGGCAATGATAGTAAAATGAGGGGAGCCAGCTCTGTGAGCTTTTTCAAAGACATTTTGATAATGTTCGGGAGTTAACAGACGTAACTCCCGATTGAACGCGTGCGTAGTCAAAATAATCGCGAATTATTTTGAAAGGCGCGCACGGCCTTTTGCACGACGTGCATTAATAACTTTACGACCGTTCTTAGTAGCCATACGAGCACGGAAGCCGTGAGTACGTTTACGCTTTAGAACTGAAGGTTGAAAAGTGCGTTTAGACATGGTTATTACCTTTACTGATCAGTAGTTTTTAGGTTCTTGTTAAACCCGACGTGGGCTATAAAATCTCTCTCTATATAAGAGGGATACCGACGTCTCTCAACAAAGAGGCGGAATTGTAATCACTGTCTTTAAAATAGTCAATGATTGGTTTAGCTCTAGGACCAGTTATCTTCTACCTAGTTATAAAAATTATAACGTCAATAAAGATTGCTGACTAGAAATTCCGGTCGACGGATTATACGTGTATAAATTCAAATCACAAGGATCTTATTAGATCCCGACCTGATTTAAAAACTTTTGCAAACGAGGATCCTGTGGATTACCAAAGATATCCTCAGGTTTTCCCTGTTCAACAATGTTGCCTTCTGCCATGAAGATCACTTTATCTGCGACTTCACGAGCAAATTGCATTTCGTGTGTAACAACTAGCATGGTTTGATGCTGAGCCGCTAACGTTTTCATTAAACTTAATACTTCACCTACCCACTCAGGATCAAGTGCTGAGGTTGGTTCATCAAATAATAGTAATTCTGGCTTAAGTGCCATTGCTCGCCCAATACCAACACGCTGCTGTTGGCCACCAGACAGAGCTGCAGGATAGCTATCTCCCTTATCACTCAAACCAATGTCATCTAATATTTGCTGCGCGCGAAGTAATGCTTGGTCTTTTTTCCAACCGTGAACGGTGATTAACCCTTCCGCTATATTTTGGCGAGCCGTCATATGGGAAAAGAGTGCGTAATTTTGAAAAACAAAGCCTGTTTTACGTCTTAAAGCCAGTTCTTCTGCTCGAGTGTGCTTGGCGCAGTTTATATAGGTGTCATCAATACTAATTTCGCCTTGTTCTGCGTTCTCCAGAAAGTTCACACAGCGTAATAGTGTTGATTTACCGGTGCCACTAGAGCCAATAATCACGATGATCTCTCCTTTATTAATATCGATATCGATACCTTTTAGGATTTCACTATCACCAAAGCGTTTATGGATGTTTTTTAGCTTAATCATCTTTGATAGGCCTTATTCAATCTTTTCTCTGCCCAGATTTGAACTCGAGTGAGCAGGATAACCACGAACCAGTAGATGAGCGCAACGGCAAGAAACGCTTCCAAGAAGCGAAAACTTGAAGAGGCTTCCATCTGCGCTTTAGCCATAATTTCTGCCACACCTAAAGTAAAGGCAAGAGAGGTAGATTTAATCATGTCGATGAAATAGTTCATCAATGAGGGAAGGGCAACACGAGTCGCTTGAGGCAAAATGATTCTTTGCATTGCTTGGCGCGTTGTCATGCCAATAGATAAGCTGGCTTCCATCTGACTGCGGTCAATACCAATGATTGCCGCTCGAATACTCTCTGCCATGTAAGCGGCAAAGTGCAGTGTGAGCCCGATAACCGCAGCACTAAATGCATCGATACCTACCATTACAGGGAATATCTGTGGTAACCCGTAATAAAGAAGAAATAGCTGTACTAATAGCGGGGTGCCACGAAAGAAGCTGATATATAGCTGACATAGCTGATCAAGAACAGGAACTTTGAATACCCGAATATTTGCTAGAATAAGAGCAAATATTAAGGCAAATACTCCGCCCAAAAGTGCCATTTCTATAGTGATGTGCAGATACTTAAATAGTATCGGCAGCAGCTCTAGCATGTAGTTGAAATCAAATCCCATGTTATTACTTCTCGTTGATTAAATAGCAAAGCCCACTATCTCTATAGAAACAGTGGGCTCCAAGCCTAGTGGCTAAGGTAACTATATGATAGATAACTATTTCTTGGTGATATCAGCACCAAACCACTTGTCTGAAATTTTCGCTAACGTGCCATCTTTGCGCATAGCTGAGAGTGCTTGGTTAACTTCTTTATGAAGCTTTTGACCTTTTTCGTTGTTCACAAATGGCATTACGCTTTCAATTGTTTCAAACGGTTCACCGGCTAGTTGCAATGGCAAGCCTGTTTTCTTGACCAATTCTAGCGTTGAAAGGCGGTCCATAACAAAGGCATCAACACGGCCTAGCGCAACATCATGTTCAAGCCCAGTATCGTAGGTTTTGATAATGATTTTGTTATCTTTATTGTGGTTGCGTAGCAGTTGCTCAAAGTTTGAACCTAGGTTAACAGCAACAGTTTTGCCTGCTAGATCATCAATGCCTTTAATTTCATTGTTGCCTTTACGTACGGTGATTTGAGCACCGTCTATAACATAAGGGTCAGATAATAAGTATTTTGCTCTGCGAGCATCAGTTGCCGTAATTTGGTTAGAAATAGTATCGATACGACCTGTTTCTAGCATACCAAATAGGCCAGAAAAGCTCGATGTTACGTATTTCATTTTATAGTCATTGCGACTTGCAATTTCGTCCCAGATATCAACTTCAAAACCTTGTAGTTTATCTTTCTCTACAAAGGTAAATGGGTAATAGCGTCCCGACATTCCAACTTTTACTTCTGTTGCAGCATAAGCAACTTGTCCCAAGCTAGCAACTAGTGCTAATACGTAAATTAAGCCTTTAAACCAGTTTTTCATACTGCTACTCCTCGTTATTATGATGGGAATATTACAGTTAACTTTAGCTTAAGCTAATACCCAAAAGTTATTAATAATAACGCATTGTTTTAGTCTGTTTTGCACAGCTCGAAAATGTGAAAAAAACTGGGGATAACTTATGTGATCGAGTCTTAATCCTTCGATCTGGGGCTTTTCTGTGGGTAATCCTGCGGATCTTGTCAAAATATCCGAGTTAATTGTGAATAACTTTGATCTTATACACTGGATCTTCGATCATTTACTAGCGATCTTGATAAACTGGGGGTAAAATTACTGTCCTTAATTTTTTATTCGTATTGTGGGGTCGATGTGTCATCTTCGCTTTGGACTCAATGTTTGCAGCAACTTCAAGAAGAACTTCCTGCGACCGAATTCAGCATGTGGGTACGACCACTACAAGCTGAGCTAAGCGGTAATACGCTTACCTTATTTGCCCCAAACAGATTTGTTTTAGACTGGGTGCGTGATAAGTACATCAATAGCATCAATCGTCACCTGCAAGAATTCTGCGATAACGATATTCCTAGCCTTAGGTTTGAAGTCGGTAGTAAGCCTGTTTCTGCGCCGCCACCGATCAAGAAAACAGCTGCGGATGTAGCCGCTGAATTTTCGGCTCCTGCGCAACTTGCACGCCGCAAACCTGTGCATAAAACTTGGGACAATGATCGTGATGTCTCTGACATTACTTATCGCTCCAACGTCAATGTTAAGCACCGCTTCAATAACTTCGTTGAAGGTAAGTCTAACCAGTTAGGTTTAGCCGCGGCACGCCAAGTCTCTGATAATCCAGGCGCTGCATATAACCCACTGTTTTTATATGGTGGTACAGGTTTGGGTAAAACTCACCTGTTGCATGCTGTAGGTAATGCCATTGTTGATAACAAGCCAAACGCAAAAGTGGTGTACATGCACTCTGAGCGTTTTGTTCAAGATATGGTTAAAGCCCTGCAAAATAATGCGATTGAAGAATTTAAACGTTACTACCGAAGTGTTGATGCATTATTAATTGATGATATTCAATTCTTTGCCAATAAAGAGCGCTCACAAGAAGAGTTCTTTCATACCTTTAATGCGCTATTAGAAGGTAATCAGCAGATTATCCTTACTTCAGATCGTTATCCAAAAGAGATAAACGGTGTAGAAGATCGATTGAAATCTCGCTTTGGTTGGGGCTTAACTGTCGCAATTGAACCGCCAGAGCTAGAAACTCGCGTTGCTATCTTGATGAAGAAAGCCGAAGATCATCAAATTCATCTAGCAGATGAAGTGGCTTTCTTTATTGCTAAGCGCCTTCGCTCTAATGTTCGTGAGCTTGAAGGGGCATTAAACCGCGTTATCGCTAATGCCAACTTTACTGGTCGCCCAATTACCATTGATTTTGTTCGAGAAGCGTTACGCGACTTATTAGCACTACAAGAAAAGCTAGTCACTATTGATAATATTCAAAAGACGGTCGCAGAATATTACAAAATCAAAATGGCTGACTTATTATCTAAGCGTCGTTCACGCTCGGTTGCTCGTCCTCGTCAATTAGCCATGGCATTAGCCAAAGAGCTGACTAACCATAGCTTGCCTGAAATTGGTGATGCATTTGGTGGGCGTGACCATACAACTGTGCTTCACGCGTGTCGTAAGATAGAGCAGCTTAAAGAAGAGAGTCATGATATTAAAGAAGACTACTCGAACTTAATCCGTACCCTTTCATCGTAATAGGTAATTAATAGAATGAAATTCACTATTAATCGTCAGCTTCTTATCAAGCCACTTCAACAAGTTTCTGGTGCACTTGCTGGTCGTCCAGCGCTGCCTATTTTAGGTAATGTACTATTGAAAGTTGATAATGGCGTTTTATCGATGACTGCCACTGATCTTGAAGTTGAATTGATTAGCCAAGTCCAGTTAGAAAATGACTTTGAAGCAGGAAGTATTACCGTACCTTCTCGCAAGTTTTTTGATATCTGTCGTGGACTACCTGACAATTCAGACATCACTCTTTCTGTCGATGCTGAACGTGTTGTTGTGCGTTCAGGTCGAAGCCGTTTTTCATTGGCGACACTGCCCGCGATAGATTTTCCAAATATTGAAGATTGGCAGTCCGATATTGAGTTAACCCTAACTCAAGGTAGTCTGCGAGCATTGATAGAGAAGACCCAATTCTCTATGGCTAACCAAGATGTTCGTTATTACTTAAACGGTATGCTGTTTGATATTGATGGCAATATATTGCGTTCTGTTGCAACTGATGG
This sequence comes from Vibrio sp. UCD-FRSSP16_30, assembly GCF_001676025.1. Classification (GTDB taxonomy): domain Bacteria; phylum Pseudomonadota; class Gammaproteobacteria; order Enterobacterales; family Vibrionaceae; genus Vibrio. The sequence goes on along the minus strand of NZ_LZFW01000009.1, from coordinate 19,460 downwards.
TCACCGCATGGCGGTATCAGAAACAACATTGGCCGAGAGTCACCCTCAGCAACAAGTCATCATTCCTCGTAAAGGGGTGCTTGAGTTGATGAAGATACTCGATCAGCCAGATGAAATGGTTACGCTGCTTATTGGGTCTTCAAATATCAGAGCAAGTGTATCTAATTTCGTCTTTACTTCGAAGCTAGTTGATGGCCGTTTCCCAGATTATCGCCGCGTAATGCCGCAAAATACCACTAAGACAGTGATTGCTGAATGTGAAGACTTGCGTCAAGCGTTCTCTCGCGCCGCTATCTTGTCGAATGAAAAATTCCGTGGTGTTCGAGTCAACCTTTCTAGTGGCACAATGCAGATCACCGCCAACAACCCAGAGCAAGAAGAAGCTCAAGAAGTGGTTGATGTTGATTATGAAGGGGACGATTTAGAGATTGGCTTTAACGTAAGCTATGTTTTAGATGTATTGAATGCCGTGCGTTGCAACAAGGTATCGCTTTCTATGTCTGATGCTAATGCAAGTGCCCTGATTGAGAATGCTGATGATTCCAGCGCTCAATACGTGGTAATGCCAATCCGCCTATAACGGTATGCCTTTAAGTAGACTGATTATAAAACAGTTCCGAAACATTGAAGCCTGCGACGTTAGTCTGTCGTCAGGCTTTAATTTTCTGATAGGGGGTAATGGCAGTGGCAAAACGAGCTTACTGGAAGCCATTTATCTTCTTGGGCATGGTCGTTCTTTTAAAAGCTCAATAACAGGCCGTATCATTCAGCATCAATGTGATGAACTGTTTGTGCATGGACGACTACAGAACCCGGAACAGTTCGAATTACCTATCGGTATTAATAAGCGCCGAGACGGTTCAACAGAGGTTAAAATTTCTGGTGAGTCAGGACAAAAATTGGCAGAACTGGCTAAGGTCTTGCCGTTACAACTGATTCATCCCGAAGGCTTTGATCTGTTAACCGACGGTCCAAAGCATCGCCGAGCATTTATTGATTGGGGTGTTTTTCATTGTGAACCTCAATTTCATGCTGCATGGGGGCGAGTAAAACGTCTCAATAAACAACGTAATGCATTATTAAAAACGGCAACCAGTTATCGTGAATTAAGCTATTGGGATCAAGAGTTAGCAAAACTCGCGGAAATGATCTCTAACTGGCGCGCACAATATGTGATGCAGTTGAAAGAAGTTGCTGAGCCTTTGTGCAAAGATTTTCTTGCCGAGTTTGACGTTTCTATCTCTTTTTACCAAGGTTGGGAGAAAGGTGCGGATTATGCTGAATTATTGGAAAGAAATTTCGAGAGAGATCAGCACCTTGGCTATACTTTTAGTGGTCCAAACAAGGCTGACCTCAAAATTAGAATAAATGGTACTCCAGTTGAAGATATCTTATCTCGTGGTCAGCTTAAATTATTGGTGTGTGCGCTTAGGGTTGCTCAAGGTCAACACCTAACCAAACTCACCGAAAAGCAGTGTATCTATTTGATTGATGACTTTGCATCAGAGCTTGATAGTCAACGTAGAGCACGCTTAGCGGACTGTTTAAAGGAAACTGGAGCACAAGTATTTGTAAGCTCTATTACAGAAAGCCAAATTGCTGAAATGAACAGCGAAAATAGCAAGATGTTTCATGTGGAACGTGGCAAAATAGAGTTAGTAAAGTAAGGGGTAAAATATAGGTTTCCCCCTCTAATTGTAGCAACGTAAATTATACAAATTAACGAAAATTTAGGATTTAGACCGAAGAGGGTAACTAACCCCTCAAATTATACGTTTAAGTCTTTAGGTGCTACCTCAAGTGCTAGGGAGTTTTTAACTTCTTGGCGTAGTAGAACATATTCAATATAGATGGCTATTATCGGTATTTGCTAGCTCGCCAGACTTTACTTAGGTTGAGAGCAACATGGATGATACATAGACCCAAATAGAGAGTAACTCATGGCAGAAAATTACGATTCATCGAGTATTAAAGTACTAAAAGGTCTAGATGCGGTTCGTAAGCGTCCAGGTATGTACATAGGTGATACGGACGACGGAACAGGTCTTCATCACATGGTATTCGAGGTAGTGGATAATTCAATTGATGAAGCGTTAGCAGGTCACTGTAACGACATCATCGTTACTATCCATGACGACGATTCAGTTTCTGTTCGAGATGACGGTCGTGGTATTCCAACCGAATTACACGAAGAAGAACAAGTTTCTGCGGCAGAGGTTATTATGACCGTTCTGCATGCGGGCGGTAAATTTGATGATAATTCGTATAAGGTTTCGGGTGGTCTTCACGGCGTTGGTGTTTCAGTAGTAAACGCACTGTCTAAGAAAGTGGCTCTTACCATCAAACGTGGTGGTCATATTTATACTCAAACTTACAGACATGGTGAGCCTGAGGCTCCATTAGCCGCTGTAGGTGATACCGATGAAACGGGTACCGAAATCCGTTTTTGGCCAAGTGAAGATACTTTCACTAATATCGTATTTTACTACGAAATTCTTGCTAAGCGTCTACGTGAGTTGTCATTCCTGAACTCAGGTGTCTCTATTCGTCTTGTTGATGAGCGTGAAGAAGACAAATCAGATCACTTTAGATTTGAAGGTGGTATTCAAGCTTTTGTTAACCATCTAAACACCAATAAAACGCCAATTATTCAGAAAATCTTCCATTTTGATAGCGAACGCGATGACGGTATTACTGTTGAAGTGGCGATGCAGTGGAATGATGGTTTCCAAGAAAATATCTTCTGTTTCACCAATAACATCCCTCAGAGAGATGGTGGTACTCACTTAGCAGGCTTCCGCTCTGCTCTAACACGTACCTTGAACACTTTCATGGATAAAGAAGGCTTTTCTAAGAAAGCGAAAGCGTCTACTTCTGGTGATGATGCCCGTGAAGGTTTGACCGCTGTTATTTCTGTGAAGGTACCTGATCCTAAGTTCTCAAGCCAAACTAAAGATAAGTTAGTATCGTCTGAAGTGAAATCTGCTGTGGAATCAGCGATGGGTGAGAAACTTTCTGAGTTCCTTGTAGAAAACCCAGGCGAAGCAAAAATTGTTTGTGGCAAGATCATCGATGCAGCTCGTGCTCGTGAAGCCGCGCGTAAAGCTCGTGAAATGACTCGTCGTAAAGGCGCATTAGATTTAGCGGGTTTGCCAGGTAAGCTTGCCGATTGCCAAGAAAAAGATCCGGCTCTTTCTGAACTATACATAGTGGAAGGGGACTCTGCTGGCGGCTCAGCCAAGCAGGGGCGTAACCGTAAAAACCAAGCAATCTTGCCGCTAAAAGGTAAAATTCTAAACGTTGAGAAAGCACGCTTTGATAAAATGCTTTCTTCTCAAGAAGTTGCAACACTGATTACCGCACTAGGTTGTGGTATTGGTCGTGACGAATACAACCCAGATAAATTGCGTTACCACAACATCATCATCATGACCGATGCCGATGTGGATGGTTCGCACATCCGTACTTTGCTATTGACCTTCTTCTATCGTCAAATGCCTGAGCTTATTGAGCGTGGTTACATCTACATTGCTCAGCCACCACTGTACAAAGTGAAGAAAGGCAAGCAAGAGCAGTACATTAAAGATGAAGACGCAATGACCCAGTACCAAACAGCGCTAGCATTAGATAATGCTGCACTGTTTGTTAATGCTGAAGCTCCTGCACTATCTGGTGCTCCTTTAGAAGCATTGGTTACTGAGTTTAACCAAGCAACTAAGCTGGTTGATCGTATGGCTCGTCAATTGCCAAAAGCTCTAGTTCAAGAGTTCATCTATGTTCCTCGCCTAACGGTAGAAGAGTGCCAAGATGAAGCGGCAGTCACTGCTTGGGGTGAGCGTTTAATTGCTCAGCTTAATGAAAAAGAAGTGGGTGCGAGTCAGTACAACTTGGAAGTTGAAAAACATGAAGAGCTGAACGTGTGCTTGCCAAAAGTTGTAGTGCGTACACACGGTGTTCATTATGAATATGTCATTAGTCGTGAACTGCTAGCAACGAAAGAATACGGCAAACTAGCTACACTTTCTGAGTCTCTAAATGGCTTACTCGAAGAGGGTGCTTTCGTTAAACGTGGTGAGCGTACTGCGCCAGTAACAACTTTCCTTGAAGTACTTGAATGGCTATCAAAAGAGTCACGCCGTGGTCTTTCATTACAGCGTTACAAAGGTCTAGGTGAGATGAACCCTGATCAACTTTGGGAAACCACAATGGACCCAGATACCCGTCGCATGATGCAAGTTACCATCGATGATGCTGTAGGCGCAGATCAGCTGTTCACTACTTTGATGGGTGATCACGTTGAACCTCGTCGTCGCTTCATTGAAGATAACGCTCTGAAAGTTGCTAACTTAGACGTGTAGTTTAGACGTATAGTCATTGTGATTGGTTTAGAATCATAATTGATTAAGCATAATAAAAGCACTGCCGATTTAGGTGGTGCTTTTTTATGTCCCAAGCAAAAAGAACAAAAACTTTAATAGACACCTTGAAAGTAGGGTTACTCATCCTTATATCTAGTTATGAAGAAGATGCCTAACGGGTCTTTTGAACCGCTTTACTCACTTCGCTCTTAAGAGGAAGGATAGAGGTAAGCACATAACTTAATTCGTTGAACCCATGTCCTTTGTGGAATGGAAACAACACCCTTAATTCGCCACTCTGAATTAAGGCTATTGCTAGAAACAGGATAGTATTATGAGAACTGTAGATTTCACTCCTTTGTACCGCAACGCTATTGGCTTTGATCGTCTATTAAATATGATGGAATCATCTTCCGCTAAAAACGCATCTGCGGGATACCCTCCATATAATATCGAACAGCAAGATGAAAATAACTACCGTATAACTATGGCAGTGGCAGGCTTTGCTGACGAACAATTGGATATTACTCAAAAAGAAAACGTATTAATTGTACGTGGTGAACGTAACGCTGAAGACGGTAAACAATATATCTACCAAGGCATTGCAGAGCGTGATTTTGAGCGTAAATTCCAATTAGCAGATTATGTGAAAGTAGTTGGGGCGACTATGGAAAATGGCTTATTGCATATTGATTTGCAACGAGAAATTCCAGAAGCAATGCAGCCGCGTAAAATTGCTATAAATGGTCAAAAACTCATTGATGGTAACGCCCAGTAGTGAGCAAATAAACAAAGTAGTGAAAGAGCGCCTAAGGCGCTCTTTTTTGATCTAAGCGTAAGCTTTTCGCACTTCCTCAGCGATGATCTGAATACCTTTTTGCATATCATCATCATTTTGTACGTAGTTCATTCTTAAACATTGATGCGAATGCTGCCAATGGTCTTCTTGACCAAAGAAGAAATACTCTCCAGGGACAATTAATACACCTCGGGCTTTCAAGCGCAGATAAAGCTCCATTGTGGTAATGGGTAATTCATCAAACCATAGCCAAAGAAAAATGGCGCCTTCTGGTTTGTGGATTCTAAATCTAGGGTCGGTAATTGCTGATTGTAGCAATGCGATGGCACGCTCAGATTTTTGCTTATAGAAAGGTCTGATAACGTCATCACTTAATCTAAGTAAGTCATTGGACTCTATCATGTGCTGAGCCACTGTTGGACCAATGCTACCCGGCGCTAAGCCTATAATACCGTTGATGTTTGTTAAGGCCTGAGTAATGGCTTCATTAGCAATTACAATGCCACATCGCAGCCCCGGTAATCCAAGCTTGGATAAGCTCATGCACAAAATAGTGTTGTCATTCCAAAATGGCGTTGCTTGTTCAAAAACAATATTAGGGAATGGCGTGCCGTAGGCGTTATCAAGAATCAGCGGAATATTGTGTTTACGCGCTAGCTCGTCTAGCTTATAAACTTCCTCATCAGTTAATAGATTGCCAGTTGGATTGGTTGGTCTAGAGGCGCAGATAGCAGCAATTGAGTCATCAATTTCTATTTGTGAGAAGTCGATATGGTATTTAAATTGTCGCTCATTAAGCAGTTCAATCTCAGGCTTGTATGAGATAAAAATATCATCGGCAATACCAGAGTCACTATAGCCAATGTATTCAGGTGCTAAAGGAAGCAGGATTTTCTTATGACTACCATCTGGTTGTTTGCCTGCAAGTAAGTTGAATAGGTAGAAGAATGCACTTTGGCTGCCGTTAGTTAATGAGATGTTTTTCTCGCTGATATCCCAGCCATAGGTTTTATTGAGTAGCTTGGCCAACCCTTTTACAAAACTGTCTTTTCCTTGTGGCCCATCATAATTTGCCATCGCCGAAACTAACTCACCGCTTGCGAGCATAGTTGCGGTGATTTCAGAGAAATAATCGAGCATCTCAGGAATAGCGGCAGGGTTTCCACCGCCCAGCATAAGTGCTCCTGGGGTACGCAATCCATCATTGAGATCATCCATTAACTGAGTGATGCCAGAATAACGGTTAAATTTTTCCCCAAAGCTTGAGTAAGTTTTTGATGAAGACATGTAAGGGCCTGACTGTTTCTAATAAATGTATAGCAAAGAGATAAACATTAGCTTACAGGCGGGGGAAGGCTCAATAGAAAAGAGTAAAAAGTAGTAAGAAAAAGCCCAGCAATTTGCTGGGCTATAAAGGATTATTTCTGTAGAAGAGAAATATCGGCAATCTGTAGGAACAGATTACGTAGCTTATTAAGTAGTGTTAAGCGGTTCTTTTTCAGTGCTTCATCGTCAGCCATAACCATTACATTATCAAAGAACGCATCAACAGGTTCACGCAAATCAGCAAGCTTACTGAGTGCTTGTTGGTAGTTACCTGTTGCAAATGCAGGCTCTAGTGCTTCAGCCATGACTTCAACACTTTCTGCTAGTGATTTTTCTGCATCTTCTTGAAGAAGCGCAAGATCGATCTCTTTAGATAGTTCGCCATCAAACTTAGCTAGGATATTACCCACACGTTTGTTTGCTGCTGCTAGTGCGTCTGCAGCTTCTAAACCACGGAAATGAGATACCGCTTTAACGCGCTGATCAAAATCAGCAGGTTTAGTTGGGCGACGTGCCAGTACTGCTTGGATAATATCAACACTGAAACCAGCATCTTGATACCAAGCGCGGAAACGACCTAGCATGAAGTCAAGAACATCAGTTTCTACGTTTTCGTTGGTAAGCTTATCGCCAAGCTGTGCTTTTGCTTGCTGGATAAGATCAACAAGGTCTAGGTTGTAACCGTTTTCAACAATAATACGCAGAACACCTAATGATGCGCGACGTAGTGCAAACGGATCAGAACCTTTGGGTGCTTGACCAATACCGAAGATACCAACAATAGTATCCAGCTTATCAGCCATTGCGACAGCCGATGAGATACCTGTGCTAGGAAGAGTATCACCTGCAAAACGAGGCATGTATTGCTCGTATAGTGCTAGGGCAACTTGCTCATCTTCACCATCATGGGTGGCATAGTGCATGCCCATAACGCCTTGAGTGTCAGTGAACTCAAATACCATTGAGGTCATTAGGTCACATTTCGCAAGCAGACCGGCACGAGTTGCTTTTTCAACATCAGCACCAATTTGTTTTGCGATGTAACCAGACAACGCGGTAATGCGATCGGTTTTATCTTTGATAGTACCAAGCTGCTTTTGGAAGATCGCTTGTTCTAGTTCAGGAAGACGATCGATAAGTGGGCGCTTACGGTCGGTATTAAAGAAGAATTCAGCATCCGCTAGACGAGGACGTACCACTTTCTCATTGCCTTCGATAACGTGGCGAGGCTCTTTAGATTCGATATTAGAAACGAAGATAAAGTTAGGCAGTAGTTTTTTGTTTTCGTTGGTTACTTCATGTGAGTAAACCGGGAAGTACTTTTGGTCACCTTTCATGGTGTAAACCAAAGCTTCAGAAGGTACTGTTAGGAACTCTTCTTCAAACTTCGCTGTTAATACGACTGGCCATTCAACCAATGATGTAACTTCTTCAACAAGTTCATCGTCTAGGTCTGCAACGCCGCCGACAGCCGCCGCCGCTTTTTTAGAATCAGCAAGGATGATGGCTTTACGAGCATCGTAATCTGCCATTACTTTACCGCGCTCTTCTAAAATAGCTGGGTATTGGTCTGCAGAATCAATGGTGAACTCTTGCTCACCCATGAAGCGGTGTCCACGAATAGTTCTTGCTGATGCAACGCCAAGGATTTCACCTTCAACTAATTCATCACCTAGTAGCACTGTTAGTGTTTTTACTGGACGAATAAAGTGAATGTCTGAGTCGCCCCAGCGCATGACTTTAGGAATAGGCAGACCAGTTAAGGCTTTAGCTGCGATATCAATAACCAATTCTTGAACTGGTTTGCCAGTAACTTCTTGTTTGAAAAGAAGCCATTCGCCTTTGTCTGTTTTTAGACGGTCAGCTTGCTCAACAGTAATACCGTTACCACGAGCCCAGCCTTGAGCAGCTTTAGTTGGGTTACCTTCAGCATCAAATGCAACAGAAATAGCCGGACCGCGTTTTTCAACAACTTTATCCGCCTGACCTTCTGCCAGTTGAGTCACTTTAAGTGCTAGACGACGAGGTGCTGCGTACCATTTGATACCTTCGTGAGAAAGCTCAGCGGCTTTTAAGCCTGCTTCAAAGTTAGCTGCAAATGCTTCTGCTAGAGAGCGAAGCGCTTTCGGTGGTAGCTCTTCAGTACCTAACTCAATTAGAAAATTCTTCGCCATGATTATTTTTCCTCGTTCTTTTGCGCAGTTCGGCACATAGGGAAGCCAAGAGCTTCACGTGACGCGTAGTACGCTTCGGCAACCGCTTTAGTTAGGTTGCGAATACGAAGAATATAGCGTTGACGCTCTGTTACTGAGATTGCTTTACGCGCATCAAGCAAGTTGAATGCGTGGCCTGCTTTTAGAATTCGTTCGTATGCAGGAAGAGGTAGAGGTTTCTCTAGCTCAAGCAATCCTTTACATTCTTTCTCACACTGCTCGAAGAAACCAAGAAGGAAATCAACATCGGCATGTTCAAAGTTGTAAGTAGATTGTTCTACTTCATTTTGATGGAAAATATCGCCGTAAGTAACGTGTGAACCATCGGGTGCTACGTTCCATACTAAGTCGTAAACAGAATCGACTTCTTGGATGTACATTGCTAGACGTTCGATACCATAAGTGATTTCACCAGTTACTGGTTTACACTCAAGGCCGCCAACTTGCTGGAAGTAAGTAAACTGAGTGACTTCCATGCCGTTTAGCCAAACTTCCCAGCCAAGACCCCATGCACCCAGTGTTGGATTTTCCCAGTTGTCTTCTACGAAACGAATATCGTGAACTAATGGATCGATACCAAGAACTTCAAGTGAGCCTAGGTACAGCTCCTGGATATTATCCGGAGATGGCTTTAGAGCTACTTGGAATTGATAGTAGTGCTGTAGGCGGTTAGGGTTCTCACCATAACGTCCATCAGTTGGACGACGAGATGGTTGAACATATGCCGTAGCCATTGGCTCTGGGCCAAGTGCTCGTAGACACGTCATTGGGTGAGAGGTGCCAGCACCTACTTCCATATCTAACGGCTGAACAATGGTACATCCGTTTTGAGCCCAATAATCCTGCAGCGCGAGGATCATTCCCTGGAAGGTTTTGATATCGTATTTTTGCATAGTCGTTTCGCGCAATTCTTTTGTTTAAAAATGAAATAACTTCAAATTATACCTATGAATTGCGATTGGGAGTAGCGAAAAAAACACCAATCCTTATACAAAAATCCTAATAATGATAAGTAGCAGAGTGGATCTGGTAGAAAACTTTGACTAAAGAAGTGTTATACCAGACCTTTTTTGATCAGATATTGAAAGGGGGCTGAATCCGTTTCTTTGGCAATTAGCTGGTGGTCCATAAAACGACAGAAGCTTGGAATATCACGTACAGTTGAAGGATCATCGGCTTTGACCAATAAAATTTCACCTTCTTGCATGGTGCGAATGGTTTTTCTGACCATCATGACGGGTTCTGGACAGCGCAAGCCTTCCGCCTCGAGGACGTGATGCGCAACTTCTGGATTAAAAGACATATTGTTAACTCTCAAAAAACGAGGTCGAGATCATACTTGAGTATAAAAAATATTCAATATCAACTTGGCAATCTAGCTATGTGGGTATAAAGTTAATTTAGTGAATTTAACATACTGATAACACGAAATTGGTAGCGCATGATTAATAGCAATTGGTTGTGGTCAGTATTCTAATACTCTTTACTTGGGCTTTCCCGCACTTGGTTGCGGGATTTTTTTGTCTGTCATTTATGATTCCCAGTGGTTTATGATGTCAGACAGAGTTGATTGCTGGGAAAAGTCTTTCGACGTTTCAGTAAAACAATAAAGAGTGTTGGTGTTAGAGGTTACATGGAATTAGAAGATATTTATCGTCGAGATCTTAATCTACTTATCGCATTACGTGTATTGGTAGAGGAAGGAAGTGTTAGCCGAGCGGCGCTTAGGTTGAATTTGAGTCAGTCAGCAATGAGCCGAGTGCTAGGGCGTTTAAGAGAGTTGCTTAATGATCCTCTATTTACTCGTAATGGGCAGAATTTAATCGCAACCGAGAAAGCCTTGCAGTTTAATGAGCAAATTCAATTTCCATTGGAGGCAATTCGAGAACTGCTTACGCCAACAGACTTTGATCCTTCACAATGTACGCAACGTTTTGTGGTGGCAACCACCGATTACGCAATGCAGACCATATTGCCATTTGCCTTACCTAAGATTTACGAACAGGCTCCAAATATCTCTTTGGATTTTCAGCCATTACAACATGACAATATTTACCACCAATTAACGGCCGAAAGGGTCGATATGGCAATTTGTCGCCCGGTGTCTGATATTGAGCCTCTGCGCCGAGAAGTATTGGGAAAGGTTGGGGTGAGTTGTTTGGTCTCTAAGCATCATCCATTGGCAGGAAAAAGCTTAACCATCGATGACTTTCTGACATTGCCTCATGCAATGATCGCCATTAGTGATGGGGTTAAGTCGCTTATTGATGAGAGTTTAAAGTGTCACGGCTCAATGAATTTGATATTACGTGCTTATCATCTAGAAGCGGCGTTAGCGATTGTGGATCGTTTACCCATCATCATTACCGTGCCAGCCGATTTAGCCTATTTAGTTTCAGAGAGATATGACTTGGTGGTTAAATCACTACCATTTGAATTTATTCCATTTGATTATTCATTAATCTGGCATTCAAGGTGTGATACGTCTTCAACGCAAAAATGGTTGAGGGGGATGTTAAAAAGTGAGTGTGGTCGATTGATTGAGAAGCGTGTGATGGATATGGGGTTGGAGTAAGTCAGCGAATTAATCCGCTGACTTATAGATTGCTGCCCCCAGCAAACTAGCTCACTTTAATCACAACACGTCCAGTAATTTGGCCGTTGGTGATGTCATTGGCTGCTTGAATTGCATCTTCAAGATTAATCAGCTTTGTTGCTTGCTCGTAAAATGAAGCAGGTAGTAGTTCAACTAAACGCTCCCATGCTTGAATACGTTTTTCGCGTGGGCACATAACAGAATCCACACCTTGCAAACGAACATTACGTAAAATAAATGGCATTACTGTGGTTGGTAGATCAAATCCACCGGCAAGACCACATGCTGCAACAACGCCGTTGTAGTTCATTTGAGTTAATACTTTCGCCAGTACTTTGCTACCAACAGTATCGACAGCGGCAGCCCAAACTTGACGCTCAAGTGGTTTTGCTGGCTCTTCAAGTTCAGAGCGCTCAACAATGCGAGAAGCACCAAGGCTTTTTAGAAGCTCACCATTTTGAGAGGCACGGCCTGTAACCGCTGCAACAGAGTAACCAAGTTGGCTAAGCAGGGTAACAGCAACACTACCCACACCACCGCTTGCGCCAGTGACTAGTACTTCGCCGTCTTCAGGTTTTACGCCACCATCAACAATTGCTTGTACACACAACATAGCGGTAAAGCCTGCAGTACCTACACTCATTGCTTGTTGACCTGATAGGCCATCAACAAGAGGAACCAACCAGTCACCTTTAAGGCGAGCTTTTTCAGACATGCCACCCCAATGGTTTTCACCAACGCCCCAGCCTGTAAGAACAACTTGGTCACCAGCTTGATAGCGAGCATCATCAGAAGTGGTCACTGTACCCACTAAATCGATACCAGGAACCATAGGGAAGTTACGGATGATTCTGCCTTTACCTGTAATAGCTAAACCGTCTTTATAGTTTAATGATGAGTAGTCTACAGCAACTTCAACATCACCCTCTGGTAGTAGTGATTCATCTACCTGCTCAATAGCTGCAAGGGTTTTCTTATCTTCTTGGTTTAGAACAAGTGCTTTAAACATGAATAGCTCCAAAGGGGTAATGTGTTTGATTGCTAACTAGTTTAGGTAAGAATCAATAATAAAAAAAATGATTTGTCATCATTGATACTATGCGTTTTGTGCATTAATTGCTGTTAAAGCATGATTAGTTTGAGAAAATGAAACAGCCTTAGTTAAAACTAAGGCTGTTATAGCAAGGGGAGAGGTGGTTTTTACGGACGTTCAAATATGGTCGCAATTCCCTGACCTAAGCCAATACACATAGTGGCTAGCCCATATTTAGCATTCTTGCTTTCCATTAAGTTAATCAGCGTCGTTGAGATTCGAGATCCAGAGCAGCCAAGAGGGTGACCCAAGGCAATAGCACCGCCATTGAGGTTTACCTTCTCATCTAACACATCAAGTATTCCAAGATCTTTCGCGACAGGCAGTGCTTGAGCGGCAAATGCCTCATTTAGCTCAATAACGTCCATATCATCCATAGTCAGTCCAGCTCTACGCAATGCTTTCTTGGTGGCTGGTACGGGGCCGTATCCCATGGTGGCAGGATCGCAACCGGCAATCGCCATTGATTTAACTTTGGCTCGAATTGTTAAGCCAAGCTCAAGCGCTTTATCTTCACTCATGATCAGCATAGCCGATGCTCCATCGGATAGAGCCGATGATGAGCCTGCGGTCACCGTGCCATTTACTGGGTCAAATACAGGTCTTAGTTGTGATAAACCTTCGACGGTTGTTTCTGGGCGAATCACTTCATCGTAGTCGAGTGAAATGAGTGAGCCATCAGGCGCATGAGCTTCGGTAGCATAGATTTCCGATTTAAATGAGCCATCTAATGTTGCTTGATGAGCTCTAGCGTGAGAGCGGGCAGCAAATTCATCTTGCTGCTCTCTTGGTATGCCATGTAACTTACCTAGCATCTCTGCGGTAAGACCCATCATGCCTGATGCTTTGGCGACACTTTTGCCTAATCCATCATGAAAATCAACGCCATGATTCATCGGTACGTGTCCCATGTGTTCCACGCCACCAATAATGCAGATATCAGCATCGCCTACCATGATAGAGCGGCTGGCATCATGCAGAGCTTGCATAGATGAACCACAAAGTCTGTTTACTGTGACCGCGCCAATCTCAATGGGTAGCCCAGCAAGTAAAGAGGCATTTCTTGCGACGTTAAATCCTTGCTCAAGTGTTTGTTGTACACAGCCCCAATAAATATCTTCAATTTCATTGGGGTTAACGGTTGGGTTTCTTTTTAGTAAGCCTTTCATTAAGTGAGCAGATAAATCCTCTGCTCGAACATGACGAAAAGCACCGCCTTTAGAGCGTCCCATTGGCGTACGAATGCAATCAACAATTACGACATTTTTCATTTTTAATCCCTCTTATTGATTACACGCTGGTGGTTTGTTGGTTAGCGTAAAAAGTGTTACCAGAATCGGCCATGCTATAGAGCAGTTGTGGTGCCTTATAAAGTGGCCCTAACGATTGATACTGTTCGCACAGTGCTAGGTACTGATTAATGCCGATGCTGTCTAAGTAGCGGAATGCGCCTCCTCTAAATGGAGGAAATCCAAGACCATAAACTAAAGCCATATCCGCTTCTTGAGGTGATGCGATAATGTTCTCTTCAAGACATAACACCACTTCATTAATTAGTGGGATCATCATTCGATGCAGAATCTCTTCATCACTAAACTGTTTTTGTGGTGCGTTTAGCGCTGTTAAGTGCTGCAATACGTCAGGGTTGAAGGTTTTTTTCGGTTTACCTTTACGGTCAGGTTGATATTCATAAAATCCAAGACCATTCTTTTGCCCATAACGCTGCTCTTCAAATAACAGGTCAATGGCATCAATACCTTGTTTTGCCATGCGTTGTGGGAATCCCTTAGACATCACTTGCTGAGCATGATGAGCGGTATCTAATCCAACTACATCAAGAAGATAGGCAGGCCCCATTGGCCAGCCAAATTGACGCTCCATCACTTTATCTATGTGTTGGAAATCAGCGCCATCGCTAACCAGTTGGCTAAAGCCGTTGAAGTATGGAAATAAAACGCGGTTTACAAAAAATCCGGGGCAATCATTAACAACAATCGGTGATTTCCCCATTTTTGCAGCGTAAGCCACGACGCGATTAATGGTTTCATCGGATGTTTTCTCACCCCTAATGATCTCAACTAAAGGCATGCGATGCACAGGGTTGAAGAAGTGCATGCCACAAAAGTTTTCTGGTCGTTGTAGTGATTTAGCCAGTAGATTAATAGGAATGGTACTGGTGTTGGAGGTGATGACGGTTTCTTTATTTGCGTGCTGTTCAACCTCTGCAAGTACACTGGCTTTAATTTTAGGATTCTCAATGACCGCTTCTATGATGACATCCGCTTGCTCGATACCTGCATAGTGAAGGCTAGGGGTGATAGAGTTTAATACCTTGGTTAATTTATCAGAGCTAATACGCTTACGCTCAAGGCGTTGATTAAGTAATTTTGACGCTTCAGTTAACCCTAAATCCAGTGATGGTTGCGCTATGTCCTTCATGAAAACAGGCACCCCCTTAAGGGCCGATTGGTAGGCGATACCGCCCCCCATGATCCCCGCACCCAATACACCGGCGCTATTAGTTGGTTTTGTCGATGATTTAGCTGCTTTTTTTGCTAATCCCTTGATGTACTGATCATTCAGGAATAATCCCACTAACGAAGTGGCGACTTCAGTTTGGGTGAGGGTAATAAAGTTGGCTCTTTCTATATTCAGTGCTTCGTCACGAGAAAAGCGAGCTGCACTTTCAATGGTTTTGACGGCCATCATTGGCGCAGGGTAGTGAGGCCCAGCTTTTTGTGCAACCAGTCCTTTAGCGGTAGTGAAACTCATCATGGCTTCGAGCTTTTTCAGGCCTAATGGTGAGGTTTTTTGTGTACGACGCCCTTTCCAGTCAATTGCTCCACTATTGGCATCGTTAATCAGCTTAATAGCCGATTCAAATAATTTGTCAGTATCTACTATCGCATCAATTAAGCCTATTCTAAGCAATTGATCTGCTCGTTTTGAGCTGCCCGCAGTAATGATTTCCATCGCACTATCTGCGCCAACGACACGAGGCAGTCTAACTGTTCCGCCAAAGCCCGGCATAATGCCTAACTTAGTTTCAGGCAGACCAATGTTGGCTGTTTTATCGGCAATACGAAAATCAGTCGCTAGGATGGCTTCACATCCACCCCCAAGCGCATGACCTTTGATGACAGAAATGGTTGGTACAGGCAGATCTTCTAGATTGTTAAAGATGGAGTTGGCAAACAATAACCATTGGTCTAATTCTTGTTGGGGCTTAGCAAATAATCCCAAAAACTCAGTAATATCGGCTCCAACAATGAAAGTGTCTTTATCACTGGTGAGTAGTACGCCTTTTAGGTTCGGCAACTGCTGCAAAGATTGAATAGCAACATCAAGAGCCTCTAGTGTTTTAAGGTCGAGTTTATTTACGGAGTTATCTCCACAAAAGCATATCTCTGCTATGCCGTCTTGGTGTTCTTTGACCGTGAGGGTCTCTGCTTGATAGATCATCCTTGTTCTCCATGAGTCGGGTCAGCCTAAATGGCGAGATAGTTATCGTGGTAAGACCAGTTGATTTTGACCATATAATAAGTAAATTACAATACATTTATACAACAATTTATTAACAATCGTTATTGTGGTCACTATTAATAGAAAGGAGATCTCGTGGTAAACTGTTTTGATTACCTCAAAATATATAGACCCAATGAACGTCTCTCCTTATTTAATACCGGCTAAATCAACGATTTTTGAAGAAGAAATTAAGAAGAGTCAGTTTATTACCTACCTAGCTCACACTCCGTCCATTGAAGAAGCCAAAGCATTTGTAGATAAAATCAAGGCAAAACATAATGACGCCAGGCATAACTGTTGGGCATTTGTGGCCGGTCGACCTGAAGATTCAATGAAGTGGGGCTTTAGTGATGATGGCGAGCCCTCTGGCACAGCGGGTAAACCAATACTGGCGCAGTTAACAGGTTCTGGTGTGGGAGAGCTTACCGCAGTTGTTACTCGATACTATGGTGGTATCCGTTTGGGTACTGGCGGTTTAGTGAAGGCATACGGTGGTGGAGTACAGCAAGCTTTAAAAGAGCTAGAAACAACCGAAAAGAAAATCACCACTTTGCTAATGCTTGAGGTCGATTACTCTCTTATATCTTTAACACAGTCCATCATGGCGCAATACGGTGCAGTAGAGATCTCAGCTTCGTATGATATTAACGCTAAACTGACGGTGGAAATTGAAGTTCTCAATGAAAATGATTTTATTCTGACCATGACAAACAAAACAGGGGCGAGAGCCTTAATCTCAAAGGTGAGCTAACTCAAGTATGCAGTTTCGTTCCATTATTCGAATCGTAGGTCTATTGCTGGCACTCTTCAGTGTGTCGATGTTAGCCCCTGCAGGTGTTGCCCTTATTTATCGGGACGGCGCAGGTGTGCCTTTTGTGGTTACCTTTATCATATTACTGATCTGTGGTTTTGTGTGTTGGTTTCCCAATAGACACCAGAAGCGAGATCTCAAAGCCCGTGATGGTTTTTTAATTGTCGTATTATTTTGGACTGTTATTGGCAGTGCGGGTGCTCTTCCTTTTCTCCTTATAAATAGTGGTTCAGTCGGGGTCGCAGATGCATTCTTTGAATCTTTTTCTGCACTAACAACAACAGGTGCAACGGTTATTGTTGGGCTTGATGAACTGCCTAAAGCGATTCTCTTTTATCGTCAATTCTTACAGTGGTTTGGTGGTATGGGGATCATTGTACTTGCAGTCGCCATATTACCGGTGCTCGGGATTGGTGGGATGCAGCTGTATCGAGCCGAAATCCCTGGGCCTGTCAAAGACAGCAAAATGACCCCAAGGATTGCGGAAACAGCCAAGGCACTTTGGTATATATACCTTAGCTTGACGGTAGCCTGTGCGATTGCGTTTTGGTTGGCGGGTATGAGCATGTTTGATGCCATAGGGCATAGCTTCTCTACAATCGCGATTGGTGGCTTCTCTACACACGATGCCAGCATGGCTTACTTCGATAGCTACGCCGTAAATATGATAACGGTGGTGTTTTTACTTATCTCAGCTTGTAACTATTCTCTACACTTTGCCGCTTTTGCATCAGGTGGCGTGCATCCTAAATATTACTTAAAAGATCCTGAGTTTAGAGCCTTTATCTTTATTCAGGTGATGTTGTTTGCTATCTGCTTTTTGGTTCTGCTTAATCATCATAGTTATGACACTTATTATGAAGCGTTTGACCAAGCTTTGTTCCAGAGTGTCTCTATCTCGACAACCGCAGGTTTTACCACTACAGGTTTTGCAGAGTGGCCTCTATTCCTACCTATGCTACTGCTATTTGCATCCTTTATTGGTGGCTGTGCAGGTTCAACAGGTGGTGGGATGAAGGTAATAAGAATACTGTTACTTACCCTGCAAGGGTTTCGAGAGTTAAAACGCTTAGTTCACCCACGAGCGGTATTTACCATTAAGTTAGGTAATAAAGCTTTATCCTCTAAGGTCATTGATGCGGTATGGGGATTCTTCTCTGCATATGCGTTGGTTTTTGTTGTGTGTATGCTGGCTCTCATTGCAACGGGAATGGACGAACTAACCGCTTTTTCTGCTGTAGCCTCAACATTGAATAACCTTGGCCCGGGTTTGGGCGAAGTCTCTTTACATTATGGTGATATCAGCGATGCCGCGAAATGGGTATTAGTTGTCTCTATGTTGTTCGGACGACTTGAAGTATTCACCCTATTGATTTTGTTTACTCCAGCATTTTGGAAGAGTTAAGGAATTACCATTGAAAAAGGCTGCATTGTTATACTCCACGACTGATGGGCAGACACAAAAAATTTTGACTCATATAGAAAGTGAACTGGAAGGGTTCAAATGTGACTCTTTTGATTTATCTAAAATGGATAGCATTGATTTACTGGCTTATGACCGCGTTGTTGTTGGCGCCTCTATTCGTTATGGTCATTTGAGTAAGTCTCTTTATCAGTTCATTCAAAAGCATTTAGTACAGCTTGAGCAGATAAATGCGGCATTCTTTTGTGTAAACCTAACCGCGCGCAAAGAAGACCAAGGTAAAGACACACCAGAAGGCAGTGCCTATATAAAGACATTCCTTAAAAAATCGCCATGGCAGCCAAAGCTTATTGGTGTTTTTGCTGGTGCACTTTTATATCCAAGATATAACTTCTTAGATAAATTCATGATTCGCCTAATTATGTCGATGACAGGGGGTGAAACAGATACAACTAAAGAAGTTGAATATACCAATTGGGGGAAAGTGTCGTTATTCACCCAAAAAGTATCAGAAATGGATATGAAATAAGCAGTTTTTGAGCTTGCTGCTGTAATTTTCACCGAACAATCAGAAAATCAAAAAAAATGCCAGAAAACGCTTGCCAACGTGATGCAGGTCTCTATAATGCGCCCCACTGACACGGCAACAGCGACAACGCTTCGCAGTGTTTCAGTAGGCTAATTAGCTGAATCATTTAAGTTTAACTTCTCTCAGAAAACAAACTTAAAAAAGTGTTTGACACTGAGATTCAAATCGCTAAAATAGCCGTCCACTTGAGAGGTAAGCCTCGAAAGTACGCTCTTTAACAATTTAAACCTATCAATCTGTGTGGGCACTCGTTGATGATAATCGAAAAGATTTATCAATGAACTGAGTGACCAATACAATGATTTTTAATCATTGGCACAGTCAATTCATTACTATTCTGTTGGAATAGTAATAGCTTTAAAATTACTTCTTACTTTCGAGTAAGGAACAGTTTTGAAGTCAGTATTCATTGAGCCGCATCTTAGATGCAAAAAACTTTAATTGAAGAGTTTGATCATGGCTCAGATTGAACGCTGGCGGCAGGCCTAACACATGCAAGTCGAGCGGAAACGACAACATTGACCCTTCGGGTGATTTGTTGGGCGTCGAGCGGCGGACGGGTGAGTAATGCCTGGGAAATTGCCCTGATGTGGGGGATAACTATTGGAAACGATAGCTAATACCGCATAACGTCTACGGACCAAAGAGGGGGACCTTCGGGCCTCTCGCTTCAGGATATGCCCAGGTGGGATTAGCTAGTTGGTGAGGTAATGGCTCACCAAGGCGA
>NZ_LZFW01000008.1 GCF_001676025.1 Vibrio sp. UCD-FRSSP16_30 | reverse complement strand
AGACCGCAGTCGTATTTAAGGCGTAATACCTCTTTGATTTTATTCATTGGAGTTCTCTTTTTGGCCATTATCGCTTCCTTTCCTTCTTGTTTTAGAAGTAAAGGATAGCGAGCTATTGATTTAAAAGAGAAAAAGGAAGGATTTCGGCCATTACGATCGCAGTTTTCGCTATTCCGATCATCGATTTCGGAGTTAGGTTAAAAGTGATCTGATAATCGCGGAATCAGCGATCGGTTTAAACCGAAATGGGTGATCGGATAATCCCGAAATGGGTGATCGGAATGCTCCGAAATATGCAATTCGGGAATAACTCTATCTACGCAATACTGCCCAAAAAGATCACTTTTTGTTTTATAACCATAAAAAAACCCTGCATAAAGCAGGGTTCTAGAAAGTAATTAGTGCCTGAGATTAGCTGTCATCTTCAGTAAAGTTCGTTGGCAAACTCACCTTCATCTCATTCCAGTGTTGACCACTTTCAATACCGTATTGACGAACAACGCCAGGAATTTGCTCTCGTTTCCCTTCTTCACATATCGCTAATAAGTCTTTATAAAAGTTAAGAGCTAACTGGCGTGATACAGGATTGGAAAAATAAAAAGCACCAACTCGGTTGTACAGTTTTTTCAAACCATTAAAGATCAAGCCATAAATCTGATTACCAGAATGGAAAGCTAAGTGTTGGAACAACATATAATCGTAATAATTAAACGTTTTAGCGATTAAAATGATATCGCGTTTCTGCTCATCTTTCTCATTGTCTTCTTTTACGTTTTGCTTGATCTTATCGGCATAAGGGAATGTTTCCATGAAGCTTACATGGGAATCTGCTTCCATTAGAGCTTCACAAGATTCGATAACTCGACGTAACGTCTGTTCCGATTGCTCTTTATTGACCTTAAATGCATAACGCATAAAAATAGGACTGATGCTGGTTCGAGCTGCCAGTAAATCTTCAACGATACTGGTGGCATTATCGGCATCCAATGTCATCAATGTATCTAAAATATGCAAACCTGAGGTTTCCATAAACTGATTTACTTTAGTCGGTTTGCCATGTTGAATTGTTAGCCAACCATCACGAGCAAGTCTTTGTAAGACCTCTCTTAATGTTGTTCTTGTTACACCAATCAGTTCAGATAGCTCACGCTCAGCGGGTAAAATAGAACCTGGAGCAAAACGTCCGTTCCAAATGCTTTCAATAATATACTTTTCTGCAAAGCCAGCTGGGCTTTTCGCCTTAATAACCATAGATTGGTAATTCCAACTCAAAATTCATTCAATTATCACTCATCATACCACCTAATGAGAGATTACAAAAACAAGCATCGAATAAGTTATGAGCTCTTATTCAAAGATCATAGAAATACACAATTTTTCTACCGACCAACCACATAATGTGGTCAAAAAACATACTTCATCAAAAGAACAGTAAAATAGAGCATTAATCCAACTCAGCACACGAAAGGCATCGTTCTTTTTTGCAATGTACTTTATAAGAAACTAGTTGGTTAATACTTAAAAAACATCAAGTTATGAACTAATATTATTTCTCATACAATAATGAGCCACTTATATAACCAAACCCTTACAAAAAGCAGAGTAATATTATAAGAAAAACATGCATTATGACGTTTTACTATAAACACGAGTTAGATCACATTATTGATTTGACTCACAAACAGATACGAGTAAACATGCGCCAATAAGCTAGTGTGTTACAGAATATTTCTGACCCAAGTTTACCCAAATTTAAATAAATCAGGTTGTTCATGGATAGGTCGCATAATACGACTCAATCTGATTTAAAGACTATAGAGAGAAGTACTATGCCGTTAAGTCAAGGAAACGCCTTCATCAAGAATTTTCTGGGGAAGGCACCAGACTGGTATAAATTGGCTATCGTTGCCTTTTTAATCATTAACCCCCTTGTTTTCTTTTTTGTCGACCCATTTATTGCAGGTTGGCTACTCGTTATCGAGTTTATTTTTACCCTGGCAATGGCTCTCAAATGCTACCCTTTGCAACCCGGTGGATTGCTCGCAATTGAAGCAATTGCAATTGGCATGACAACACCCGAAATGGTAAAGCATGAATTAGTTGCCAATATTGAAGTGCTGCTACTGCTTATCTTTATGGTGGCGGGTATTTACTTCATGAAGCAGTTACTACTGCTCATTTTTACCAAGATACTATTAGGTATTCGCTCCAAAGTCGTTTTATCCGTCGCTTTTTGTGCCGCAGCTGCATTTTTATCTGCTTTCTTAGATGCATTAACCGTTATCGCAGTGGTCATTAGTGTTGCTATCGGTTTCTACTCGATTTACCACAAAGTTGTTTCAGGAAAAGGCCATGGCAGTCAGCATGATCATACTCAAGATGGTCACCTCACCGAGTTAACTCGTGAAGATCTCGATGATTACCGTGCTTTTTTACGCTCTCTTCTTATGCATGCCGGTGTTGGTACCGCGCTTGGTGGTGTAATGACCATGGTAGGCGAACCACAAAACCTAATTATTGCGGATCAAGCGGGTTGGTTATTTGGTGAGTTTATCTTACGCATGCTTCCGGTCACTTTGCCGGTCATTATTGCGGGATTGCTGACAACCGTTGCTGTGGAAAAATTCAAAATCTGTGGTTACGGTTCAGAATTACCACCGCATGTACGTAAAATCCTAGAAGACTATAACGAAGAAGAGAAAAAGCACCGCACTAAGCAAGATGTAGCCAAACTTTGGGTACAAGGTGCTATCGCAGCATGGCTTATCTTTGGTCTTGCCTTCCACGTTGCTGCTGTTGGCCTTGTTGGATTATCCGTTATTATCTTAGCAACATCATTTACAGGCATTATCGAAGAGCATGCATTAGGTAAAGCATTTGAAGAAGCTCTACCCTTCACCGCATTACTGGCCGTATTCTTTGCTATTGTTGCGGTTATTATTCAACAAGACCTATTTGCACCAATCATTGACGCAGTATTGGCAGTAGAAGATCAAGGCACACAATTAGTACTGTTCTATATTGCCAACGGTGTGCTCTCAATGATTTCGGATAATGTCTTCGTTGGCACCGTTTATATCAATGAGGTTAAAGAAGCACTCTTGCAGGGTGTTATCAATCGTGAGCAATTTGATCTGCTAGCGGTTGCGATTAATACGGGAACCAACTTGCCATCGGTAGCAACACCAAATGGACAAGCGGCTTTCTTATTCTTATTAACCTCAACCCTTGCTCCATTAATTCGTCTTTCTTACGGACGTATGGTAGTTATGGCATTTCCATACACCATTGTTCTCGCACTGGTTGGTATGTTAGGCATTATGTTCTTCTTAGAGCCGGTCACGGCTATCTTTTATGACCTAGGCTGGATATCAGATCCACCGCTACATGCACTCGAAGCCGCCAGTTCAGTGATGGGCCACTAAGGAACTTATTCTCAATTGAGGACTCTATTGATTTGCCTTTCATAAAAAGGTAAAAAGAAACTAACTCTATCAGCCAGTACAATCATGGGTTTTACTGGCTTTTTTGTGCATAAAAGGACTCTCATTCATGCTTGAAAACATGTATCAATTTTCTCGCTCACGCTTATCTTGGTTTTTGCTTCTTATCACCATCGTAGCTTTTGAGCTTTGCGCTCTATACTTTCAACATGTCATGTTACTGGCACCTTGTGTCATGTGTATTTATGAGCGAGTTGCAATGATGGGCATTATTGTTGCGGCAGGTATTGGTATATGCAGACCCACCAATCCTCTGGTTCGTGGTATTGGATTAGTAGGCTGGATAGCCTCTAGCTATAAAGGATTACTGCTTGCTCGCGAACATGTCAGTTTTCAGTTTGATCCATCCCCTTTCAACACTTGTGACTTTTTTGTCAAGTTTCCAAGTTGGGCACCGCTAGATCAATGGGTTCCTTGGATGTTCCATCCGACAGGTACCTGTAGCAAAATTGTATGGACCTTCTTAGATCTGTCCATGCCGCAATGGTTAGTGATTATTTTTGGAGCAAGCCTTGTCGTTGCATCCCTATTTACACTATTGCAACTGCAAGGCTTAAAAAAACGAAAAGCTTAATACACAATAAGTTAGTAATTAATAAGTTAATAAGCTCTTTGCTCAAACATAAAAAAAGAGGAACTGATATTTTTCAGTTCCTCTTTTTTATCTATCCCTGATACTTAGTCATACATCAACTCTTTTGCTTTCTTGCTATCAAACTCTCGTAAAAACTTCCTTGCTTGGTAACGCATAGGAATGATTTTGAGTATTTGTTCAAATACCGTTATGGCGTAAACCCAAAAAATAGAAGCATCTAATACCAATACAACAAAAGCGCACAGTGGCAGAGCGATAAGCCAGCGAGTAATAAAGTTGATATTAAATACCGCCGTTGTTTTACCCAATGCACGCAACACTTGCCCATGTACGGTGGTGTAACCTTGAACCAGTGGCATTAAGATATAAAGCGGTGCAATGGTTGCTAAAGCTTGATAAGTCACTAATGAGTGGCCTGGATAAATCTTGTCGATCACTAAACTTAAAAGAAACGACATAAAAGCAATAATCGCTGATACGCCAATGGTCACTTTTATGCTCAGATCAACATCAGAATCTAATGTCTCTAAATTATTTGAGCCTATGGCTTGAGAGATAGTAATGGCCGAGGACACAGCCCAAGCCACCACAAACTGCGCAAGAGATGAAAGCCAAGGGGTGACCATCACCACCGCTGCATAAGCTTCTGTCGGCAACTGCGTGTAGAGAAAATTATAAGCGGCTAGCCCCATCGCCAGCACCATCATGTTCGCCGCTATGGGAGATATTTCTTTAAAATGCAAAGCAATATTACGGGTGATGCCTTGCATGGCTAGCGAAAAAGACAGCTGTGAAGCCTTTTGATATTTTAAGCACAATAGCAAAAACAGCATTCTGATCCCAAGCGCAATCACTGAGCCAAGTGCTGCACCTGCAATGCCAATACCGGCGAAACTTCCCATACCATAAATAAGATAATATGAGACCACAGCATTAATCGGCATCGTGATTAAATAGCTGATCAAAGGAAGTTTGGTTTTGCCCATCGCATTGTATAAAGCGATGGAGACTTGAGAGATCCCCGTTAAAAGTAACGCATATTTGATAACGGAAAGATAAGCATCAATTTCCTGATAAAGATCACTGCTATGACTTAATAGCTTGATAAGAGGCCATTTAAATAGCGTAATTAACAGGAAGAAAAATAGGGCGACCGAAAGATTGATAATAATTGCGGATAAATACGATTTTGAAATTAAGCTGTCTTTTGCCGAACCAAAGGCACGAGAAAGTACATTCTGAGAACCGTTAGCTAATGCATTTTGTACCCCAAGCATTAAAGAGACTATCGCACTGGCAATCCCCATAGCAGCTAATGAACCTTCACCTAAAGGGGAGATTAACAAAGTGTCTATCATCAACATGCCTTGCATCAGCAACGCATTAATCGCAATAGGCCATGCCATCTTTATGTTCTTTTTAATATAGTGGCTATTTTTAAACACAAGACCTCTTATATTGATGCGTAACAAAGCGTGCCCAAGTACCTATTATCTCTCCAATAGATTAAATTGTGAGCTCATCAATGTTAATTCTCAATAACACACGCAACAAAAACGCAAGCAGCACAAGTACAAGTACAAGTACAAGCAGCAAAGCCAAATTGTACCTTAGAGGCAATTTGGCTATTTATTATCAGCTCACTATTTTTCAATCAGCAATCAGCAATCAGCAATGAATACTAAGCGCCGCAACACTTCTTGAACTTTTTACCACTACCGCAAGGACATGGATCATTACGGCCCACCTCTTTATATGGATTTAATGTTTGGCTTTTATTCCCAATCATCAACTCATCGGCCGCTTGAGCCACTTCATTGATCATCAAGTCCAGTTGTGGCTGTAAATCGCATACTTGTGGCAGCTGCTCGTAGCCGGCTTGCTGCATTTGCTGATGGGTTTGCTCTTCATCAACCAGCAAAGAGAAAGTGGTTAACAATGCAGATAGCATTCTTAGCGTACCTTCTGCAACGTCCTGCGATTGCCATTCTTGCTCAACAATCGGCCATATCGCCAGAAACCCTTCCGCAAGATCTGCTAAATGTTCACTGTCGTTATTGGTTAATTCCAGAACCGAATACTGATTGGCTTTGAGCCTGCCGTATTGAGCATTGATATGTTCAATAATAATTGGCTTGGCGGTTGCAAACTCACCACTGCACAAACCCTCAGCCCACAATTCAGGCTCTAAAGGTTTAACGGTCAGGTTAGCCGCTAATATTGCGCCCTCCCAAAAATAAGCACTTTCTTGCTCACTTTCCGGTAGGCTAATTAAATCACTCATAACATCAACTCACGTAATTTTTCTTTAGTATGAGTGAAAAGTGCCTCAGCTTCTACACTCGCATTGGCAACTGATATTTATCGGTGACATTTTACCCAAAACCCACTAAAATCCCGCCTCCTGCACACAAAGGTAGAATAAAATGCGTCTCGTCCTTGGCCCTATGGAGGGTGTTCTCGACCACTTAATGCGAGAAATCCTTACCGATATCAATGATTTTGATCTATGCGTGACAGAATTTGTACGTGTAAGTGACCAAGTACTGCCAGATCGCTCATTCTACAAACTTTGTCCTGAACTACTGCAAGGCTCAAAAACCAAGTCAGGCACACCTGTACACCTGCAATTACTTGGTCAGCATCCACAATGGATGGCAGAAAATGCCTATAAAGCTTATCAATTAGGGGCGGCTGGTATCGATCTTAATTTTGGTTGCCCTGCCCGCTTAGTCAACAAAAGCAAAGGCGGCGCAGTCTTATTAAAAGAACCAGAATTGATGTATCAAATTATCAATGCTTGCCGAGAGGCTGTACCAAGCCATATCCCTGTTACGGCTAAAATTCGCCTTGGCTGGGAAAACCCTGAAGATTGCTTTGAAATTGTTGATGCGGTGGAAAATGCTGGGGCTAATGAACTCGCCATTCACGCCAGAACCAAAATGGGTGGCTATAAAGCCGATCAAATTCGTTGGGATTATCTTGCTAAGATTCGCCAGCACACCAAAATGCCATTAATTGCCAATGGTGAAATCTGGAATTACGAAGATGGTCAACGCTGTCTTAACACCACCGGCATTGATTCGCTAATGGTATGCAGAGGATCGTTTAACGTTCCTAACTTGGGTAATGTGGTTAAGCATAACCAAGCTATCATGCCTTGGACTGATGTCGTGGCATTGCTACTGCGTTATTCAGAGTATGAAATGAAAGGTGATAAAGGGCTTTATTATCCTAACCGCGTTAAACAATGGTTCTCTTATCTGCGTCAGCAATATCCAGAAGCAAAAGAGTTATTCCACCATATTCGCCGATTTAACACCGCCGAGCCCATTGTTGAGTACATTCATCGTTATCACAATGAACTGCTAGCTCAAGCTTAGCCTTTGCCGCTAATCTGTGCGACCAATAAAAAACGAGGTGTCTTTATCATTAAATAAAGACACCTCGTTTAATTTTACTCTATAAAGTCCATAGCAATCGAAACACGACAATTAGCTTAATAGCAAGCCATCATCACTGAGCTCTTCGCCACGCACTTTACTGAACATTTCCAATAGATCTGGCACTTGCATATTCGCTCGTTGTTCTCCGGCTACATCCAACACTATTTTACCTTGATGGAGCATAACCGTGCGATCGCCACAGGCGAGTGCATCCTTCATTGAGTGTGTGACCATCATGGCGGTCAGATTAAATTCTGTGATGACTTTTTTAGTCAAATCAATCACAAAAGCGGCCATTCTAGGATCAAGAGCTGCAGTGTGCTCATCCAGTAATAACAATTTGCTATCTGATAGAGTTGCCATAATAAGGCTAACAGCTTGTCGCTGACCACCAGAGAGCAGCCCGATGCTGTCTCCTAGCCTATCTTCTAAGCCTAAACCCAATATAGCGATGCGATCTTGAAACAGTTTTCGACGCTTATTCGATATTGATAGACTCCAGCCACGGCGATGTCCTCGGCGATAAGCCAGTGCCATGTTTTCCTCTATCGTTAGCTCACCACAAGTGCCAGCCAGCGGATCTTGAAACACGCGAGCACAAAGGCTTGCTCTTTGATCTACCGTGCGGCGAGTCACATCGATATCATCAATGACAACACTGCCACCAATCATCGGTGTTTCGCCGGTTACTGCGCCAAGTAGCGTCGATTTACCCGCGCCATTTGAACCAATAACCGTCAGAAACTCATGTTCAGGAACCACAAGATCCACACTGCGCAATGCTCGGTTTTCTAGGACAGTTCCAGGGTTAAAAGTCACCTGAATATCTTTTAGCTCTATCATGCCCCCTCCTTCTCATCACGTGCTTGCTGCTGTATTTGCTGCAATTGTTGTTTTGCTTTGTATTTAGCTTTTACTTTTGGCGCGATTAAAGCAACGGCCACCAAAATAGCGGTAACAAGGTTAAGATCGGATGCTTGCAGTCCAAACATGCCTGAGCTCAATGCAAAGGCGACCGCTAATCGATACAGCACTGAGCCGACAATTACCGCGACCACTGCCACCCAAATTTTACGCCCTGGGATTAATGTTTGCCCTAAGATAACTGCCGCGAGACCAACAACAATCGTACCTACGCCAGAAGTCACATCTGCAAAGCTGTTAGTTTGCGCAAACAGAGCGCCTGCAAACCCAACTAAGCCATTAGATAAAGCCAGACCAAAGTAAGTATAAAAAGAAGTGCTGCCACCTTGCGCTCGCACCATACGAGCATTGACACCCGTCGCGCGAAGCCCAAGACCAAAATCACTGTTTAACAAACGAATCGTGAAAACTGCGGCTATCAATACAAGAATACCCACCACTAATGGACGGATAAGCATAGGATCGCCAATGCTTTCAAAAGGAGTCAAGATGGTCTCTTCACCCAATAGAGCCACATTAGGTCTGCCCATGATGCGAATATTGATAGAAAACGCGGCAATCATGGTCAGAATAGACGCCAGTAGATGCAAAATACCGCATCGCACAGCAAGAAAAGCCGTTACCCATCCAGTCATACCGCCGGCAACAATGGCCATGCCAGTTGCCAGCCAAGGGTTAATTCCTGCAACAATCGCGGTTGCAGCAACAGCCGCACCCATAGGAAATGAGCCATCAACACTCAGATCAGGAAAGTCTAATACTCGGAAGGTAAGGTAAACGCCAAGCGCAACTAGGCCATAAACCAGCCCTAGTTCCAGCGCCCCAAAAAATGCAAAAGCAGACATACATACTCCTCTGCTGCTTCAAAAAATACGCAGTAAAAAGCCAGTCAAATAGACTGGCTCACTGGTTTTATTTAACTTCGGTAGCGCGAGCTACAACAGATTGCGGGATAGCAATGCCCAATTTTTTCGCGACAGTTTCATTAATCGCAAGATCAGAACCTTCTGCAACTTTAACATCTAATGTTCCCGGCTCTTTTCCATCAAGAATAGCGGCCACATAATCAGCTGTTTGTACGCCAACTTGGTAGTAATCAAAACCAAGGCTAGCAATTGCACCTTTTTCTACATACGAAGTAGCGCCGCCAAAGACAGGTTTGTTCGCTTGGTTAGCCGCCACAATCATACCTTCAATCGCACTCGCCACTGTATTATCCGTTGGCGCGTAAATTACATCAGCTTTGGCAACAATAGCTTGAGTGGCAGACAGAACATCCGCACTTTTTAAAGCCGTAGACTCAATGACATTAAGCCCTTTCTCTTTAGCGGCGATTTTTAGCAATTCAACTAGGCTCACCGCGTTCGCTTCGCCAGGGTTATAAACCACACCGATAGTTTGCGCTTTAGGAAGAATTTCTTGAATTAAGCTAACGTGCTGAGCAACAGGAGAAAGATCTGAAAGACCGGTAATGTTTTTGCCCGGCTGTTTTAGCTGAGAAACCAACTTAGCCCCAACAGGGTCTGTCACGGCTGTAAACACAATCGGGATAGAACGAGTAGCCGAAGCCAAAGCTTGAGCGGTTGGAGTGGCAATGCCCACCAATACATCAGGGTTTTCACCAACAAATTGACGCGCGATTTGTACCGCAATTGCAGGGTTACCTTGCGCAGTTTTATAATCAAACTCTAGGTTTTTACCTTCTTCATAACCTTTCGCTTTTAAGCCATCAAGCAAACCCTGACGAGTCGCATCCAAAGCAGGATGTTCAACGATTTGTGATACAGCAACCTTTGCTGTTTTTGCCACAACACTGGCACTTGAAAGAAGAGCTGCGCCGACAAGACACGCTGCGACAATTATGTTACTTGTTTTCATTTTCACTCCTTGATTCAGCAAACAAAGCTGAGTTTGATATCCGTTTCTATAGCTGAGTATTGAGCTTGCTGGTGACAAATCCAAAATTGGATCTGTACGCAACTCCACGCATACTCTAGAGACCATTATTACCAGTAAGGGATAGAAAATAAAAGACGTATTTGCCAAGATGTTAATAAAGTGTCAATAAATTGATTTTTAGAGAGGGTTGAACAAGAAAGATGAATTAAAAAGCAAGGGAATCAAACATAAACGCAATATCAGGGGCAACTGCGTTTATGTTATCAAGATAGGATTAGAGTGTTTTCTTAGAACCAGCGTTCAAGTACATTTTTATCGAGCTTATTAAAGGCACGGTTTAACAACTGCGCTAGCTCTTTATAACGAGGCTTGGCTTTTGGCGGCTCAAGCAACGTACCTGAATCTAGAATTTTTTGATGGATTTCACGATACCAGCTCGCTAAAGCCGGTGGTAATAGTGTATTAGAGCGTGTTCCTAACCACCAAAAGCCTTGAATAGGTAAGCTAATAGCAAACAAAGCGACAACAATCGCTTGGGATAAGCCAGTCCCATATTGAAATGTCAGTTGAGTTAATATGCTAATGGCTGCCACGGCAGGCATTACTCGAATACCAAATCGAGTTGCAGTGATCACTCGATGTTCAGGAAACATAGGTGAAAGCTCTTTTCGCATAGGCCAAAGATCCATATATATCTGACCATCTCTTAACCTGTGGAACATACCCATTTTTTCAACCATACCTAAACCGCTAAAAAATATTTTAAAAATTAAAAAATAAACATAAAAAATTGATAAAAGATAAAGAAAATTCAATTTTTTTTGTTATATTTGCCTATTGTCGCTATTCTTGTCAGCGTCTTATCAATGCTTCGCCGTTAACTACATATTAGGCGACAGTGAGGCGTGTTAGCAAGGATTGAAAATGTATCCTGATGAAAGGTATATACAGTCAACAAAGGGAAATTGTTGCAACTAAAAACTGAGTAGCCGTTCACTAATGAACGATGACTGCTCATAAAAACTAAATTCATTCTCTCTGAACAATCAGATGAAATACAGGAAACAAACATGTCAAAGCTAGTTTTAGTTTTAAACTGCGGTAGTTCTTCCCTTAAATTCGCTATCGTTGATGCAGACAACGGTAATGAACACCTTACAGGTCTTGCTGAATGCCTACACCTTCCTGAAGCACGTATTAAGTGGAAATTGGATGGTAAACATGAAGCAGCACTAGGTAATGGCGCGGCACACGATGAAGCACTAACTTTTATCGTAGACACTATCTTAGCTTCTAAACCAGAACTTTCAGAGCAGCTTGGTGCTGTTGGCCACCGTGTTGTACACGGCGGTGAAAAATTCACTGAATCAGTAATTATTGATGAAGCAGTAGTTGCGGGTATTGAAGAATGTGCAGCACTAGCTCCTCTTCACAACCCAGCGGCAATCATTGGTATTAAAGCAGCGCAAAAAGCGTTCCCGACTCTACCAATGTCGGCAGTATTTGATACCGCTTTCCACCAAACTATGCCTGAAGAAGCTTATCTATACGCTCTTCCGTACAGCTTATATAAAGAGCACAGCATCCGTCGTTACGGCATGCACGGTACTTCTCACCTATTTATCGCTCGCGAAACAGCTGAGCAACTAGGCAAGCCTGCTGATGAACTAAACATCATCAACTGTCACCTAGGTAACGGTGCTTCTGTTTGTGCGATTAAAAACGGCAAGTCTGTAGATACTTCTATGGGTCTTACTCCTCTAGAAGGTCTAGTAATGGGTACTCGTTGTGGTGATATCGATCCTGCGATCATCTTCCACCTACACGATTCTCTAGGTTACACAGTTGAGCAAATCAACACTATGCTAACTAAAGAGTCTGGCCTACAAGGTCTAACTGAAGTGAGCTCTGATTGTCGTTTCGTTGAAGAAAACTACGGCAAAAAAGAAGAAGCGACTCGTGCGATGGACGTATTCTGTCACCGCCTAGCTAAATACGTTGCAGGTTACACAGCAACGCTAGAAGGTCGTCTAGACGCTATCGTATTCACTGGTGGTATCGGTGAAAACTCAGCTCCTATTCGTGAGATGGTTCTAAACCGTCTTGGCGTATTCGGTGTTGAAGTAGACGGTGAAGCAAACCTTAAAGCTCGCTTCGGTGGCGAAGGTACTATCACTTCTACTGACAGCCGCATCCCTGCAATGGTTATCTCTACAAATGAAGAGTTAGTTATCGCAGAAGACACAGCACGCTTAGCTGGTCTTTAATATACTAAACAGGTGAGGTTTTCCTCACCTGTTTACTTTTGATTCAGCTGTTCCCCCAGTTGAAACTTTTAATTACACATTTCGAGGTCTTCTGACTATGTCTCGTACCATTATGCTTGTCCCTATCAGCGCTGGTGTTGGTCTTACTAGTGTTAGCATGGGTGTTATCCGCGCTATGGAACGCAAGGGCGTAAACGTTTCGTTTTACAAGCCTATTGCTCAGCCACGTACCGGTGGTAGCCAACCTGATTTAACATCTACCATTCTTCAATCAAATAACGATGTCAAAATCGGTACCCCGACTCCTATGGATGAAGCGCAAGCACTTATCCGTAACGAGCAAATGGACGTTTTGCTAGAGACTATCGTTGAGCGTTTCAACCAAATTAATGATACGGACGTGACTCTAATTGAAGGTCTAGTTCCAACTCGTAAGCACCCATTCGCTAACCAAGTGAATGAAGAGATTGCTAAAACTCTTGGCGCAGAGATCGTATTTGTTGCAACTCCTGGCACATACAACCCATCTCAGCTTAAAGAGCGTATCGAAGTTGCAGTTTCAAACTTCGGTGGCAAGAAAAATAAAAACATCTCTGGCGTTATCATCAACAAACTTAACGCTCCAGTAGATGAAGCAGGCCGTACACGTCCTGACCTATCTGAAATCTTTGACGATTCAGATGCTGCTCAACAAGCTAACATCCAAGCGATGGAAATCTTCAACACTAGCCCAGTACGTGTACTTGGTTGTGTGCCTTGGAGCGTTGAGCTAATCGCAACTCGTGCGATTGACATGGCTAAACACCTAAACGCTGATATCATCAACGAAGGTGAAATCTCTACTCGTCGTATTAAGAGCATCACTTTCTGTGCACGCTCTCTTCCAAATATGATTGAGCACTTTAAGCCAGGTTCACTTCTAGTAACTTCAGCTGACCGTCCAGACGTAATCGTAGCAGCAGCTCTTGCGGCAATGAACGGCGTTGAAATTGGTGCTGTACTGCTTACTGGCGGTTACGACATTCCAGAACAAATTCGCGATCTATGTAAGCCTGCATTTGATGCTGGTCTTCCAATCTTTAAAGCGCAAGGTAACACTTGGCAGACTTCTCTGAATCTTCAAAGTTTCAGTGTTGAAGTTCCTGCAGACGATAAAGAGCGTATCGAATTTGTTAATGACCACGTTGCAAGCCACATTGATGGCCCATGGGTTGACTCACTAACAGAAGGCGCTGTTGCTTCTCGTCGTCTAAGCCCACCTGCGTTCCGTTACCAGTTAACTGAATTAGCTCGTCGTGCTAACAAACGCATCGTTCTTCCTGAAGGTGATGAGCCACGTACAGTTAAAGCTGCGGCTATCTGTGCTGAGCGCGGTATCGCGAACTGTGTTCTTCTTGGTAACCCTGAAGAAATCCGTCGCGTTGCAGCACAACAAGGTGTTGAGCTAGGCGCTGGCGTTGAAATCATCGATTCTGATGCAGTACGTGAACAATACGTTGCACGTCTTGTAGAGCTTCGCTCTAAGAAAGGCATGACTGAAGTTGTTGCTCGCGAGAAACTTCAAGATTCAGTATTCCTAGGCACTATGATGCTTGAGAATGGCGAAGTAGACGGTCTTGTTTCTGGTGCAGTTCACACTACAGCAAACACAATCGTACCTCCGTTCCAAATCATCAAGACTGCACCTGATGCGTCTATCGTTTCTTCAATCTTCTTCATGCTTCTGCCTGATCAAGTATTGGTATACGGTGACTGTGCAATCAACCCAGATCCAACAGCTGAGCAACTTGCTGAAATCGCTATCCAATCTGCAGATTCTGCAACAGCATTTGGTATCGACCCACGCGTTGCAATGATCTCTTACTCTACTGGTGAGTCAGGTAAAGGTGCAGACGTAGATAAAGTACGTGAAGCAACCAAACTTGCTCAAGCGAAACGTCCAGATCTAGTGATCGACGGTCCTCTACAGTACGATGCTGCAATCATGGAAAACGTAGCGGCTTCTAAAGCGCCTAACTCTCCTGTAGCGGGTAAAGCAACTGTATTTGTATTCCCAGACCTAAACACTGGTAACACAACTTACAAAGCTGTACAGCGTTCAGCTGACCTAGTATCTATCGGTCCAATGCTGCAAGGCATGCGTAAACCTGTAAATGACTTGTCTCGTGGCGCACTAGTAGACGATATCGTTTACACCGTTGCTCTAACAGCAATTCAATCGACTCAACAGTAATCACTGCTTTGCAGAAATAACTGAGTTCGTAAAATAGCAAAAGGGTCGGTATATACCGACCCTTTTTTATATTCAGAGAATAATCATCAAATACCTAGCTGATGATTCTAATGTAATAAACTAGTTTCTAGATTCCCACTCATTACGACACTCGTAAGATCCCATCTCAAATTCGCGACATATCCACGGACGATTCTCGTAAATAGTACACAGTTTTGTGTCTCTATCGACCGCAGAACACCAACCGTCCTCTAAACGAAGCATGGTTTCCCCACCCCATTTATCCGTTGCAATGTGCTCTTCTGGTACGCCAGTATCACTAATGATCATCACCTCTAAACGGCAGCAACTTGCACGACAAGTGCTACAGCTCACCTCGGGTTCAGACTCTTGCTTGATAGGAATAGTGGTCATGACTTTTTTGTTATCGCTTAATGCATTGGGAATAATTGCCGTATGGTACGTGAATTATTCCCTTATCTCGATAGATAAAGAGCGATTAAAGTCTCTTTATTACGCCAACGATATACAGAAGTAATACAGCGCCAACGGTAGACATCACAAGAGAACCCACAAGGCCACCAGCTGCCAGACCTAAAAGGTTAAATACAAATCCGCCAAGTACTGCACCTAAAACCCCGACAATGATATTACCAACCACACCAAAGCCGCCGCCTTTCATAAAGTTTCCAGCTAACCATCCAGCAACAGCACCGATCAACAAAAATAAAATAATGCCCATAAGTTTTATATCCCTCATGTTTGAGAATGTAAGACTAGTCAACGATCTCAAGATGTGTCCAGTCATACTCTAAGCCGTTGAGTATACGTGCTCGCAAAAAATTCGGATTAATGGTTTCTAATGTTGTGCTTTTCGTTATTTATCAATTGCTAGAAGGGAAAGTATATATCGCGGAAGGTGAGCGGATGTTACAGCAATCTTGGCTGGTAAATTACGAGCCTTTGGAAAACCAGATATAATTATCTCACAATAGGTACTCACCTCCAGCTCTTCAGTAAGTTAACTTGCATAAAAAAGGCCAGAACGAAAGTTCTGGCCCTTGAATAACTCTAGCAATATAAAAGCTTAAACTTGAATACCGATAATCAACCATGGTGCATTTGGTTGAGTTAAATCACGCTCAAGGTGCCAAATATCGTTGATCTCTTCTTCTACATTTTCCACTGTATCGCGGTAGCGACCGGTAAATTGTAGGCTTAGCTGTGCTTTGCTTGCATCAACGTCGGCACGTACAATTTCAGCATCAACAAACATGACATCTGTATGTTGCTCACCTTTTAGTGAAGCGCGTTCGCTTTTTAGGTCTTCAAACAAACTTGCGGAAACGTATTCACGAATCGTTTCAAGTTCATTGTGGTTCCAAGCGCCTTGCAGAATACGGTAGTGCTCTCTCGAACCACTGATGAATCCTGCATGATCAAAACCCGGTGGGTAGTTATGCGGAACATCAGATTGAGCGGCGCTACCAAACCCAGCACCATTTGACTGAGAGGATGGCTGCGAGTCAGCTTGCTGTCTAAACTGAGTATTATATGGAGGAACATCATTTGCCCCGCCTTGAGAGGTATTACCCTGAGGAGCATTCCCTTGAGATGCGCTGTAAGCAGGACGTTGCTGATTCATGCTGCCAGCTTTTGACCCCAACATGCCACGTAAAAACTTAAAGGCAAAAAAGGCAATCAAACCCATGATAAGCATATCCATGAACTGAATACCTTCAAAAGCACCACCAAAGAATGCTGCAAGAAGGCCACCAGCAAGCAGACCGCCCATCAATCCACCCATCATACCGCCTTTTCTAGAGGTATTCTGAGCGCCTTTATTTACTGAGTTAGTGTTGGTCGGCTGCGCTCTAGGTGCAGGCGCCGTTTTAAAGCTTTTACCAAATGATTTACCACCGCCAAATCGCTTAGCTTCAGTCACTGGCGAAAATGTCATTGATACTGTTACTAGCAATACTGCCATGATCGAAAAAATACGTTTCATAATCTCTCTTTAATTTCTAAGATTCGGCTTCATAGTACCTATTAGGGACTAAAAGTTGAACTACGTTCTCGCATTGAGTTGTTACACTTTATTGCAATCTAGGGCTATATCACACTATTTTTAAGTACTATATGGAATATTGAATATTATCAATAGAACAATCCGACCTAAAAACCTCAAATATTTCGCGAATCAAAATTAACATCGCTATTATTGAGCCCTCATTTGGAAGGCGCTAACTCAATGCAACATTTTACAAAGAAACATATCCCATTTTTTATCGTGTTAGTTCTTTGCTTTACCCCCTTATTGAAATCACCTTCGGCTCTGATGCTAGGATTGATTTTATCTCAATTGGGTATGGTGCCTACCGGACTGCCTATCGCACAATGGACGAAGAAGCTCCTTAGCTACTCTATCATTGGACTTGGCTTTGGCATATCACTCTCTGAGGCTTTAAAAGCAACATCCAGTGGTATTGGGCTGATTATGACCACCATCTTTGTCACCTTATTTGTCGGTACTTGGATTGCCATAAAGTTAGGTATTGATAAAAAAACGGGCTACCTAATTTCAAGTGGTACGGCTATTTGTGGTGGCAGTGCCATTGCCGCTGTTTCTCCGGCTATCAATGCTAATGCCAATCAAACAGGTTTGGCTCTAGCCACCATCTTCATACTGAACTCTGTTGCGTTATTTGTATTCCCGGTTATCGGCCACGCGCTAAATCTTGATCAACATACCTTTGGGGTTTGGGCCGCGATTGCCATTCACGATACCTCTTCGGTAGTGGGTGCGGCGAGTGCTTATGGTGAAGAAGCTCTGCGTACCGCAACCACGCTTAAGTTAGCTCGCGCACTATGGATTATCCCTGTGACACTTGGCAGTGCTTGGTACTTTGGCAAAGCAAATCATAAACTAAAAGTTCCGACGTTTATCTTCTTATACATCGGCGCAGTCGTTATCAGTGACCTTCTTCCGCAGTTTAATGATCTTTATCAGATGACTTTCTCTGTGGCGAAACAAACTCTAGTGGCGTGTTTATTCTTAATTGGCTCTGCAATCTCACTTGAGCAAGTGAAAGAAGCAGGTATTAAGCCTTTACTATTCGGTATTGGATTGTGGCTGGCGATATCTGTGGGAACGTTGTTGTGGTTGCTACATTAAGCTAAACAGTTGTGGGGGCTAGGTTCTAGGAGATAATGTTCTATAAACCAGTTCCCTACAACATCAGCATTAAAGTACTTTATCGTAATGACTTGGCTTTACTCTAGCGAGCAATCGATGGCTGCTTTTTTTAGTGCTGTCACCCTTCTGTTTAATCGCAATCCATAACACAAGCGCAAACCCTAATGCTTGGGCAATAGAGCCAATCAAACCATTGTCTGATAAAGCGATTGCTAAACATGCTACAACAAGCGTCCAAAGAATATACATAGTTCATTCCATTATTTGGCAAAGCTAATAAGTGCCTGCCAGTCTATTTATTTGACTAGGAGTATGACTGTGTATAACCCGTTTAAAAAATCACCTTTTGCTCTAAGTCATAACAAAATGATTTGAGGCGCTTAAAAGTGTCTTCATTTAAATACTAACTTTGCTGAGACAACCACTGCTTTAATTTTAATCGAGAAACTTTAATACCTTGATTTAGTAGAGATTGTGGGATGCGATAATAACCAATTGGGCATTTGAATTTTTGCAGACTTGAGCGACATAGGTTGGTCAATTGCAATTGTAGTGACTCCGATAACGGCACATCATTAAGTGCCAATAGCGCAACCGGTCGCTGACCAAATTCAGGATCATCAATAGGTACAATAAACGCTTGTTGTACTTCTTGATGTGAAATAAGGATTCGCTCAATTTCTTCACAGTGGATATTTTCGCCACCGGAGATAAATAAGTTGTCAGCTCGACCTAAAATAACCAACTCATCATCACTAAAACGCCCCAGATCTTTAGTATCAAACCAGTGATCATCAATAAGCGATAATGGGTTCAGCTTCCCTTCTCGCCAATAACCAACCGCAAGTGTCTCTCCACCAACTAAGATGCGCTGCCCTTGCAGTTTTAGGTCTCGATGTAGCAACACCTTTCCTGCACTATCAAGGTGATCCACCGCTTTTGCGGTGACTGTTGACGCCATTTCAGTTAAACCATAGCCAGCCCAAGTATCAACGCCTTGCTCTTTAGCCAACTGAGCAAGTTGATGCGGGATAACCCCGCCACCGAGCAATACTTTTTCTAACGTTATCGGCTCGTTTTTTTCTAGTACTCGAAAGAGTTGAGTCGGAACCATAGAGGTATGAGTGACCCCCTGTAAATTTAACCCCGAGCCTTGCTTTAACCGTAAGCAACAGCCACTCACAAGCCAACGCCACACAATCGCTAAGCCAGAAACATGAAACAGCGGTAGCGATAACAGCCACGTACTGTGAGCGTCAAAATTAAATGACTTTTGTAAACCTATGGCCGAGGCTAAATGATTGTTTACTGTATGAGCGACCGCTTTAGGTTCGCCTGTTGAGCCTGAGGTAAAAATCAAACTGGCAATATTGCTAGTATTCAGCCCAGCCTGATTAAGGTTTGATTGGTCAAATTTTGTTGGTGAGGAACTAAGTTGAAGCTCTGGGAATTTAAGCTGAGGAGATTTAAGCTCATCTAAAGTAAGTACAAGCCCCCCAGTCAGATAAGATAAATCGTCATTAACGGTTGGGCACTGGTAGTAAAAAGAACACCCTAATACTTGCTGACGCTTTGTTAGATCTTGTTTAGGCAATGGTGGAACAATAGCAACCACAACCCCAGCTTCTAGAGCCGCTAGATAGACCATTAAACTTTGAAAAGAACTGTGCGCAGTGACTAGCATCAACACATCGTTACAGCCTAAACTGGCAGCAGTAAATTGCTGCTGAACTGATGCGACATACTGAGAGAGATCATCCCAAGTATAGTGGTGATTTGCATGTTCTAGTGCGACGGAAAGGCTTCTGTTAGACGCATATTCTGCTTGAGCTTTACTTGATTGAGCTTTCCAGTAATCAAGCAACGATAAGTGGCTAGATTGCCACTCATCGAACCATCTATTGTGGGATAAATGGTTATTATGCATTTCATTCTCAAGCAATGGATTATTCCGAGCTCTGATGCCAAACCAAAGTTTGCGAACTCAAACTTCTTAATGGTAATTCGCTATTTGGCCACGGTGTATGCAGCTGTTCTTTAAATAGCTGTAGAGTATCTAAACCGGGCACGGTCATTGGTGTAAATTGGTGCGCAAAACGAGCCAATTGAGATAAACCTAAGCTGGATTCTATGCTAGAGCTAATTACGGCAACTAAGCCTAAAACTTGCGCCTTTTCAATCAATTGAATACAACGTTCAATATGACCAATTAAGGTCGGCTTGATGACTATCGCTTTTGCGCCAGTCAGAAATTCTAAATTGAAGTCAGGGTTCATAACGCCATTTTGCAATGTTTCATCCCAACCGATAGCGATGCCTGTTTCGATGGCAAACGTTAAGCTATCGCCAGGAGCGCGGCACGGCTCTTCAATGTATTGAATTCGAGAACGTTGAGAGGGTTTGATTTTCTTCGCGAACTGCTTTGCTTTGTCTAAAGTCCATGCTCTGTTAGCGTCTAATCTCAGCTGTAAATCTGGCGTGGTTTCTAAAAAGAGATCGACCAGAATTCCATCACGGATAGGTTCGTGTAAGCCGACTTTGATCTTAGCAACTTTGTCTCCTTGCATTGCATTTAAAGCAGGGATTAAATCATCAGGATCGCCGTTACAAAGTAGCGCAGCTTGATAGTTTCCTTCTGCACCAAGCAAACCTTTTAGCTCATATTCGGCCATAGATAAACCAAAGGCTACCGAAGGATAAGAGGAGTGGCAGTCTAAGTCTTGTCCTGATACCCACTTTTCTAATCGTGATACCACTTCAACAAATGCTTGGTCCATTGATTCATGGCTAAAGCCAACCAAGGGAGCAACTTCACCATAACCCGTACGGTTATCTTCGGTAAGCTCAACCACCCAACCTTCTCGCTGAGTAAGCTTTTGTTCACGTAGAATAACACCGCTATCCATTTCTAGCTGATAACGATATAAATTCGCTTTTCTCATAATTATTAATTTCCTAAGCCAACATAGGTGATACCCCTACTTGGGGGCATCATAGCGAGTCTGTGCTCACTATGGATAAGAGCTGTGTCAATTTTTTGGCATATTTCTCAGGCTGTTCTTTGTGAGTGTTATGTCCAGCCTTTTCTATCACCTCAAAAGACACCTGATTACGCTCATATAATAGAGAAAACTTTTGATCATACTCACCCACAATATAGTGCACTTGCTGCTGACTATGTTGTAGGTTTTCTAATAGATAAGCCTGCTTTGCTAATGAAGTCGCTGACATCACTTGCGCTAAAGCTTTCCCATCATTGATTGAACGTTGCGCGACTAATTGCTTTCTTTGCTGAGCATTTAATGACGAAAAAACCGGTTGCTGATACCAATCATTCAATACCTCACACAGACTTTGCTCATTAAAGCGCTTAATCCAACGGCGGTCATTTTCCCAGCGCGTTGATATATCAGACTGTTGTTGCAAGCCAAAGTTTCCTCCTTCAAGCACAAAACCACGGACAATCATTGTGTTGAGGTGAGTATTTGGAGTGTGAGTTTCTAATTTTAGCGCTAAGTGCATCAATAGCCGCGCCCCTAAAGAGTAGCCAACAAAGGCCACAGGGACGTTATCTTTTGCTAAAGCTTGCGCTTGTTCATCAATGAAGTAAGTAAATTCTGAAAAGTTGCTTGGCAGGGGATCACTATTGCCAACATGTCCGGGAAGATTGAGCGCATATAAGTCCCAATCTGTCGGAAGGTATTGCACTATCGATTGCCAATCATCACTACTGCCTAAAAAACCATGCACAAACAGTAATCGTAAGCTTGGTTTGCTTGCTGCAAGGCGCAAAGTAACCAGTGAAGTGGCTGATGGATTTAATTGGGGCACTTACTGGCCCTTAATTTGTGAGCACAATGTTTTAATATGACGACTGGCCTGCCCTGCTGGAGTAACTACTTCAATCATTAAAGAGCGCCCCGCTGTAGGATTAAAATCCTCGACTATTTGAGTGAGTTCTTGCCATGTCGCTGGCTGATGATAGTGCATATTAAATTGTGCAGCCGAGTGCTTAAATTGATGGCCATGCGGCATTTGATAAAGAGACTGTTTATGGCTTTCATCAACGGGCAACATATCAAAAATCGCTCCTCCATCATTATTAAATAACAATACGATGCTGCTTTGCTTTGCCAGCAATGACAGGGAATTAAGATCATGTAGCAGTGAGGTATCGCCAATTAAGGTTAATGTCGGCTGACGGTTACCCGCAGCAACACCCGCACTGGTTGCGATGATGCCATCAATACCCGACGCGCCACGATTTGAATAGGTAGTAACATCTAAATGCTCCGAGACCATATCCAGCAAACGTACACCTAAGCTATTACCTAAAAACAGCTGATAGCCTGCGGTGAGTTCATGTAACCGATGAGCGACTTCTAGCTCAGTAATATCACTTGAGAGCAGCGTGTTAGTTTCACGAGTCACCCTCTTTGCATAATGCTTTAGCTCATCAGCCCAGCCATTATTTTCTGATGATAGTACTTCAAGCTGTTGCCACTGGCCTGAAAAACGCAGCATAGGTAAATGATCAGGATTTAAAATACCCGCTTCGTTACTGCTCAGTGCATATTGAGTAAAGCTTGTATCTGAGACGCGCTGTTTTAAAAATTGCAGTAGTCGTTTGGAGACGAGTCTTGCACCAAACTGCACCACGACATCACACTGGCTTAGCCTAGATTGAGCTTCGTCATTTTGTAGCCAAACATCATAACCATGCCAATCTGAACTCACTCCAGACTGAGGGTCGCACAATACCGGCCAGCCTAATTGCTTGGCAAGTTCAAGCACTTGGATGGACTTATCATGGGC
The DNA here is from genome assembly GCF_001676025.1 of Vibrio sp. UCD-FRSSP16_30. Taxonomy (GTDB): domain Bacteria; phylum Pseudomonadota; class Gammaproteobacteria; order Enterobacterales; family Vibrionaceae; genus Vibrio. The sequence goes on along the minus strand of NZ_LZFW01000008.1, from coordinate 55,640 downwards.
AAGTCGCCCGATAATAATTAAGCCTTTTAAGTGACAGTGCTTTTTAAAAAAATGCGACAAATGATCAGAGCTGTCTTCTAATACAGGAGCTTGAGTATTAAGTGCTTGCGTATTAGGGGCTTGCGTATAAGGACGATTTGATTGTAACCAAGCTAATGGCAGCTCCTTAACTTCTGATAATAAAGGACAATCTTCGATATAAAGTGGCTCAGGAAAAGGACAATTAAGATGAATGGGGCCGTTCATTTTTGCCTGATTATGCAGAGCGTTATCAATCTTTGATAATAACCATCGAGCATCTATCGTGCTTGTCGGGCTAGGAAGCAATATCGACTGAGTGACATGACTTGAGAAAATGCCCTGTTGTACAATCGCTTGATTAGCGCCCACACCAACCAGTTCAGGGGGTCTATCCGCGGTGAGTAAGATTAACTTCTCGCCAGTGAGATTCGCTTCGACCACCGCTGGTAATAAATTGGCAACCGCAGTCCCCGAGGTAACAATAACAATAACTGGCTTTTGCGACGCTTTGGCTAAACCTAACGCAAAAAAACCTAAACCTCTTTCATCAAAGTGAGTATGAAGAGTTAAATTAGTTTGTTTAATTGATTCAAGAGCTAAGGGAGTAGAACGAGAGCCCGGAGCTAAACACACATGCTCTGCACCAAAACGTGCCGCTTCTTCAAGGATAATAGAAGACCATATTCGATTCATCTGCGCTTGGGAAAGATCAGCGAAAGATTGGCGACTCATGATGCTTGTTCCAACACATTTTGCTCGGTAATTAAGCTCAGTAAGGTTGACATTTTCTTATCCAACTCCTGCCATTCATGCTCTGCCTCAGAGCCTGGGACAATGCCTGCCCCGGCAAATAAATGAAGGCAATCTTGTTGAACTAACGCGCTACGAATTGATACACAAAACTCTGCATTTTGCTCGCTAATGTACCCCACAGACCCGCTATACCAAGCACGAGAAAAAGGTTCATGCTTCTCTATAAACTCAAGGGCTAGATGCCTTGGTAATCCTGCAACAGCGGCGGTGGGTTGCAAAGCTTGTAATAACTTACCTTTATCTGCGTGTTTAATTAACTCGGCTTGAATATGGCGTTTTAAATGCTGAACACTACGCAATCGCACCAAGCGAGCTTCATTTTCAACATCAATATTGCTACAAAACGGCGCTAAACGCTCCACAATGTCATCAACGACATACTGATTTTCTTGTAGGTTTTTCTTGTCATTAATCAACCAATTGGCCAGCTGTAAATCTTTATGGGGCTGGCTATCTCGACCTGTTGTTCCGGCTAAAGCTTCCGTTTCTATTAATGAACCACGACGGCTATATAACCGTTCAGGGGTTGATCCTATAAATGAATGCCCTTCTTCTAGCTGAAACAAGAAATGAAAACTATCGCAGTTTTGTTTACGACTTAATGCTAATAGCTCAACACCTTGCAAAGGCGCATCCAGTTTAATGGTTGTTTGGCGAGCCAAAACCACCTTTTTAAGATCGGTATGGATAATATTATTTAATGCCAACTCAACATTATCATTCCACATCGCTCTATTAGGGCTGTGTGTCACCGTCTCTATTTGTGGAAGTTGCTTTGAAAAATTGGAAGTATTGAGAGTTAGCAAAGAGATCGCCTGACGCACAGAATCTCTATCTTGGGTTAAGTTAGCCGCCAAAAACCATTTTTTATTTCGTCGGATTAACTCAATAGAAGGTAAAAAGAAAAATGAGTTTAAACAGCGTCCTTTGTTTTCTTTATAAGGAAAAGCATAGCCTCCCCAAATACGCTGGTCTTGGCTAAGCACAGAATAGGCCGGATTAATTTCATCAAAAGTTCTGACTTGCCCCAGTGCTACGACCTCTTCCGTCGTATCCCTAGACTGCCAATAAAACTTCGGAAAAATAGGTTGATTCGCCATCCACGGGAGAACAGAATCATGATTCATGATTTCTACTGCGACCTCGACACGGCATGCATCGATAGACGCAGAATCAACTTGTTGAGTGAGCTGTTTGATAGCATTTTCAAGATGAGACAATGTAACCCCTAACCCTCTATTTTTCTTATTATTTACTCACTAGATCGCCTACTCTAGAGTGAGTGATTAGCCAAATCAAGTGACACACCTACAATTGTAGAGTAAACATAAATTTAAGCTGTGAAATAACGATAACTCAATGGTTTGAATGTATATTTCTCTACTAAAAAACGTCAATTTAGTGTAATTTGATATAATTCACATCGATAAATGTTAAGGGTTGACAATGAAAAATATCGAGATGTCATCAAAACTCGATAATGTATGCTACGACATTCGCGGTCCAGTGCTCAAACATGCTAAACGCATGGAAGAGGAAGGGCAGAAAATTATTAAATTAAATATTGGCAACCCAGCCCCTTTTGGCTTTGATACGCCGGAAGAGATTTTAGTCGATGTATTAAGACATTTACCCACATCTCAAGGTTACTGTGACTCTAAGGGCATTTACTCAGCTCGAAAAGCCGTTGTTCAGTATTACCAACGACAAGGGTTACTCTCATTAGACGTTGAAGATGTTTACATGGGAAATGGCGTCTCTGAATTGATTGTAATGGCGATGCAAGCATTACTTGATAACGGTGATGAAATGCTAGTCCCTGCGCCTGATTATCCTCTATGGAGCGCAGCTGTCTCTCTATCTGGTGGTACACCTGTTCACTATATTTGTGATGAACAATCTGATTGGTTTCCCGATCTTGAAGATATAAAAGCAAAAATCACGGCAAAAACCCGTGCCATAGTGCTCATCAATCCAAACAATCCAACAGGTGCGGTCTATAGCCGAGATTTTTTATTGCAGATTGTTGAGATAGCCCGTCAGTACAACCTGATTATCTTCGCTGATGAAATTTACGATAAGATTCTTTACGACGGCGCAACCCACACCTCAATTGCGACATTGGCTGATGATGTAGTAATGGTCACTTTCAATGGTTTATCTAAAGCCTATCGTATTTGTGGATTTCGCAGTGGCTGGATGTTTATCACTGGACCTAAGCAGTTAGCTAAAGGTTATATTGATGGTTTGGACATGCTGGCTTCAATGCGCCTATGTGCCAACGTTCCAATGCAGCATGCCGTGCAAACAGCGCTGGGCGGTTATCAGAGTATCAATGAATTAATTTTACCTGGCGGACGCTTACTAGAGCAGAGAGATAAAGCGCACGAAATGATCACCTCCATTAAAGGGGTATCGTGTGTCAAACCTAAAGGGGCACTCTATCTGTTCCCTAAGCTTGATCCTAAAATATATAAAATCCATGATGATCAGAAGATGGTGCTAGACTTTTTACAACAAGAAAAGGTATTGCTAGTACAAGGGTCTGGGTTTAATTGGCCAAAACCGGATCACTTTAGGATAGTGACATTGCCTTATGTCGAAGATCTCGAGATAGCAATCAGTCGCTTTGAGCGCTTTATTACTCAATACCGTCAATAATTTATATAAAGAGGCCTAGCGCCTCTTTTTTTGTTTTATACATAAGGTGAATTAGCATGCACAAGGAAAGTCATTTTTTTGCACATTTAGCTCGAATGAAGCTTATTCAACGCTGGCCACTGATGCGCTCAGTATCAAAAGAAAATATATCTGAACATAGCCTTCAGGTCGCTTTTGTTGCTCATGCCCTCGCCATTATCAAAAACAAGAAATTTAATGGTAACGTCAACCCAGAAAGAATTGCGGTATTGGGTATGTACCATGATAGTAGTGAAGTACTAACAGGCGATTTGCCAACGCCAGTAAAATACTATAATCCTTATATTGCAAAAGAATATAAAAAAATTGAAGCGGCCGCCGAAGAAAAGCTCCTGTCTATGGTGCCAGAAGAGTTGCTAGAAGACTTTAAACCCTTTCTCATTAGCGGTGAAGCAAGCGATGAAGAGCATTGCATCGTCAAGCAAGCAGACTGCATTTGTGCTTATCTAAAATGCTTAGAAGAACTGTCTGCGGGTAATCATGAATTTGCGGCAGCCAAAAGACGCTTGGAACAAACCCTGCAAGAAAGAGATTCTCCAGAAATGTGTTATTTCCTCAAAACCTTTTCCGCCAGTTTTGAGCTAACCCTTGATGAAATCAGTTAATTAAATAAAGTAGCCTATATAGCATGGACATAGATAACCTTTGGCAACACCGAATCAATACTGAGCAAAAAGCGAGGTTAAATGACCATCGTGATCCTTACCAAAGAGATAGAGCAAGGGTATTGCACTCTGCCGCATTTAGGCGCTTACAAGCAAAAACACAAGTGCATGGTACTGGAGGCAACGACTTTCACCGCACACGCTTAACCCACTCGTTGGAAGCGGCGCAAATTGGCTCTGGGATCTTAGCTCAGCTGCAATCTAAACATGCTGATCTCAGCACTATCTTACCTAGCACTAGCCTTATTGAAACCTTGTGCCTTGCTCATGATATCGGGCACCCACCCTATGGTCATGGAGGAGAAATTGCTCTTAACTATATGATGCGTGAACATGGTGGATTTGAAGGTAATGCACAAACCTTTAGGATAGTCAGTCAACTAGAACCTTATACTCAGTATCATGGCATGGACCTGTGTCGACGTACTTTACTTGGGTTACTAAAATACCCGTCATTATTAAGCCAAGTAGAGCGTGATTCTATCCCCGACGGAATCGACAACCCAAGACAACTCAAAGCCAGTCGCTGGATGCCAGCCAAGGGCGTTTTTGATATTGATAGCAGCTATTTTAACTGGGTGTTAGAAGGTTTGCCGAGTGAGGAGCGAGATTATTTTTGTAGCCTCAAACCTCATAATGGTGAGCGCTATGTAACTAAAAAGACTCGCTTTAAGTCTTTAGACTGCTCCATCATGGAACTTGCCGATGACATAGCCTATGGCGTACACGATCTAGAAGATGCCATTGTGTTGGGCTTAGTGTCAAAACAGCAATGGCTTGAGTCTGCAGCAAGTCAACTGGCTAATTGTGGACAGCCATGGATGGAAAATGAGATAGATTCGCTAAGTGAGAAGCTATTTTCGGGAGAGCACTACCTGCGTAAAGACGCGATAGGCAGTATCGTTAATGCACTGCTGACCAGTGCTGAAATTAGCGTTGTAGATGAAGGCAATTTTTCACATCCACTCATTTGCTACAACGCCACCTTGCGTACACCAATGCTCGATGTGCTCAAGGTATTTAAAGATTTTGTTAGCCATTATGTTATTCACGCAACCGAAGTCCAATTGATTGAATATAAAGGACAACAGATCATTATTGATTTATTTGAGGCATTAAGTGGCGATCCTGAAAGGTTATTGCCAGAGGCGACCAAAAATAAATGGCGATTGGCTAGAGATGAACAAGATCAGGGATTTAGAGTGATCTGTGATTATATCTCGGCGATGACAGATGGCTACGCGCAAAAGATGCATTCAAAAATGTTTGCCAGCTAATTTTTACCCATTAATATTAACCAACTACCGATTTCGCCCACCAAAGTATTTATCATAAGTACCTTCTGGTAGTTGCGATATTTGAAACTCTATCATTTTATCAAATGCAGTGATTAATGGACTCGCATCACAGGCATTTAATAATGTTAATGCATGGTAGGCGGCTTCCACCGTTGATAAAGCGGCATCATTTGGCGCTTTTCGTATGGTGTAACGACCTTGTATATCGGTTGGCAAGTGAACTTGGACTAGCGAGTGCAAATTATGTGAAAGCTGATACATTTTAAAGGCTTTCTTCCAAGTGCCATCAATAAGAAACAAACGAGTCTTACAATTTGGCTTTGCTTTAAAGGTATTAGCAGTCAACTCTAAAGACTCTTGAGAGGGAAACATCAATATATTAATAACGTCCGTTTCTGCTAACCATTGATTGACCTGAGAGTGGGCTGAAAAATCTTCACCGACGAATAAATGACAAGGTGACACACTCAATTCAATGATCTTGGCAGTACCTTTCGCTTGATTCACCTCACTTGGGTGCTGCAAAATAACGACTTCAGTCGAGCTTTCAATTGTTTGTATCCATTGACACAAACAGGCTTTCTTCGCACGACCACATTGCTTACAGTATCGGGACATAAAACGTGTATAAATTCCTAATTGCCTTTAGCTTAATTTTAGCGGTATTGTTAATCCCCGCTCTCTCTGACGCACTGCGTTGGGAACAAGACCTTATCGCAACCCATCAATGGTGGAGACTCATTACGGGTAACTTTACCCATACTAACACTTACCATCTACTGATGAATCTGGCAGGCCTGTGGGTTATTTGCTACTTATTTAACGCCAAAGTTAAACCGCTTATTCTTGCCATGCTCACACTATCCTTTAGCATCGGATGCGGACTGCTTTTTACCCATACTCACATATATTACGGGCTATCTGGAATACTGCATGGCTTATTTGCCTTTTTTGCCTGCCAAGAAATTATCAACGGAAGGCGTAGTAGTTGCTTTTTGTTGTTGGGACTTGCCATCAAATTGCTAGCAGAAAACACCGGATTAGTGACTCTGGGCACCGCAGAGCTTATCAATGCACGAGTATCTACAGAGTCACATCTCATTGGCGCTATTTCTGGTTTAGTCATAGCACTACTGGTTCGTTATATCCGCCAAATTAAGCCCAACCTCAGATAATACAATAACCGAGAAGAGCGTTTACAATCGAATCCGCGAACGATTTTTATCAACCGTTGCTTGGCCTATTCCTTTCACTTGTTGTAGGTCATCTGCATGCTTAAACGCGCCATGCACTTCTCGATAAGCCACAATTTGCTGTGCTTTGGTTTCCCCTACTCCTAATAACAAAGTGGCTAATTCATCTGTTGAAGCGGTATTAATATTAACTTCAATATCAATCCCTTCATACTGATCACCTTTCACTTCATCAGCAGAATAAGCAACAAACGGTAATAGTGCTAAAAGAATAAAGCTTAAATAACGTTTATATTTTGCGACAGTCATCCCTATCTCCTTAATTTAACAAAATCAGTTCAACAAAATCAGTGCAAGCCAATTCGGTTCGAACTTCAGTTATTAAGCTAGAAGAAACAAGGAAACTAAGGTATTTGTTATGACTAAAACTAGAACGGGCCGCATAATGCGGCCCGTGAAGTTATGTAACACTCAATAAGAGATTACTGTGCATCTCCAGAAAGATGGTACTCAATATCAGTCTTTTGACGTAATGTTTGTAGTAAACCCATTAGATCTTGTTGTACAAGACCCGATTTTAGCTGTTGTCCAATTTGCTCATTGTACTGTGCATCAATCTTATTGTTTACTTTAACCAATTCAATCACCACGATATTGCCATTTGCATCTACTGATTTTGCATAGTGCTTCGCATCTTCAGTTGGACGAGGAATCGCAAATACCGTATTAGATAGTGCCGAACTGCGGTTAATGTTTTCTACATCACTAAAGCTCAAGTGCTTATCTGTAAGCAGTGAATTGTCACCTGCTTCAAGCGCTGTCACAACTTTATCTGCAAGCTCAGTTGCCTGCTTACGACCTTCAACTTGTTGGTACTGCGCTTTAACTTGCTCAGCAACTTCTTGGTAAGGAAGAACCGTTTGTGGACGAGAATCTTCAATACGAACAACGATGATGTGCTCAGGGTCGACTTCTACTACAGCAGAGTTCAAACCATCTTCACTGACTTCAGGTGTTTGCAGCTCTTGCATAACAGCTGGTGTTTTAAGTACAGCTGGAGCATCCGCATTTGAAATAAAGTCTGTCGTCACCACTTTCTGACCAACAGCTTCAGCTGCATCATCTAGTGAATCAGGGAATTCAAACGCAACAGTCTCTAGTTTGTTTTGTAGATCATAGAAACGGTCAACGGCTTGCTGATCTGCCATTTCTGTTTTGATTTCATCAACCACTTTCGCAAATGGTTTAGCTTGTGGTGCTTTTAGAGCATCTAGCTTAATGATGTGGTAACCAAAATCAGATTTAACAACATCGCTGTAGTCGCCCGTGCTTTGTAGCGCAAATGCTGCTGCTTCAAATTTAGGGTCCATTACGCCTTTTTCAACCCAACCTAAAGCACCGCCATTTTCAGCTGAGCCAAGATCTTCTGAGTTTTCTTTGGCAACAGTTGCAAAGTCACTGCCCGCTTTTAATTGTGCTAATAGCTCTTTTGCCTTCGCTTCATCCTGAACTAGGATGTGGCTAAGACTGCGTTGCTCTTGAGTAGAATAACGGTCGATATTCTTCTCGTAGAAATCTTTCGCTTCTTTGTCTGTTACTACATCACTTTTTTTCATCTGTTTAGCAGATAGCTCAACATAAGAAATTTTGTATTGCTCAGGGCGAGTAAAGCGGTCAGGGTTATTTTTATAGAACTCTTGAAGTTGCTCTGCTGTAGGAACAATTGCTTTAGCCATTTCACTCGGTTGAATCGTAACAGTACGAATGTCACGAGTTTGAGTTAGAAGCATTGAAGCTTGTGCTACTTCTTTAGGAAGTACAAATTCACTTTGCTCTACTGCACCAAGGATTTTTTGACGAACCATGTCGCTACGTAAGTACTCTGCAAAGCTTTCTGCATTGTAGCCACCACGACGAAGTGCTGCTTGGTAAACTTCTTGGTCAAATTGTCCGTTACTTTGGAATTGAGGCATGCTCAATAATACTTCACGAACCTTTTGGTCACTAACTCGTAGACCCATAGATTCAGCGTATTGCTCTAGCAATATCTGATTAACCATTTGGTCCAACACTCGTTGACGGAACGACTGTACAAACGCAGGGTCACCAAGTTGGCTAGTGAAGTAATCGCCCATTTGTTGCTGAGCTCGATTACGTTCATTTTGATACGCCATCTCAAATTCTGCGCGAGAAATTTCAGTATTTCCCACTTTAGCGGCAGTACTGCTGCCACCACCTAAATAGCCACTTACGCCTGTGAAGACGAAAGAAAGAATGATCAAACCTAGAATGATCTTAACTGCAACGCTATTTACGCCTTCGCGTAATCTTTCCATCATAATAGTGTGAAACTCCGAAAATGCGGCCTGTAGTATGTGCAGGCTCTAAAACTCTTTCGCTCGATAATATCAGAAAAAGAAATGCGCACCAGTAGGATGCGCATAAATACAGGGTTTGATAACGATAATGTGCTATCAGATCTAATTTGAAGAGCTTTTATGAGTTAACAGCGTCTTTCAAAGCTTTACCTGGTTTAAATGCAGGCACTTTAGCTTCTGCGATTTGAATTTCGTCACCCGTTTTAGGGTTACGACCTGTACGTGCAGCACGAGTGCGGACACTGAATGTGCCAAAGCCAACTAGAGCAACTTGATCATCACTTTGTAGTGATTCACTGATTGATTCAACGATTGCATCTAGAGCGCGGCCAGCAGAAGCTTTAGAAAGGTCGGCGCTATCTGCGATTTTTTCGATAAGCTGAGTTTTATTCACTATATGTTCCCCTATTACTACTCAATTAAAATTAGAGTAGGTCAATTCCATTAATTTATGACGTTATTTAAAGAAATTCGTTTATGACATTTTTATGTATCATTGTTCTATTAATCTAACCACTGCCCCTTGCTATGAAAGGGTTATAGCTTCACTAGTTAAAGTAGCGTTCAATAAAAAAGCTGACAAGTAATTTATCCTCATCAGCTTAATTTACGTACTATTTTTTGCTATTTATCACTATTTTAGCCTTCTACGGAGATTCCGCTTGGGTCATTTTGCAGTGCAACAGCAAGGACTTCATCAATCCATTGTACCGGTTTAACCACTAAGTCTTTCTTAACATTATCTGGAATCTCTTCCAAATCACGTTCGTTATCCTTAGGAATCAAGACTGTTTTAATGCCACCACGGTGAGCCGCAAGCAACTTCTCTTTTAATCCGCCAATTGGAAGAACTTCACCACGTAGCGTAATTTCACCAGTCATCGCCACTTCAGCTTTAACTGGATTACCCGTTAAGCTAGACACCAAAGCAGTACACATTGCGATACCAGCACTTGGGCCATCTTTTGGTGTTGCGCCCTCTGGTACGTGAACGTGAATATCACGCTTTTCATAAAAATCGGTATTGATACCCAATTTTTCAGCGCGACTTCTTACCACTGTCATCGCAGCTTGGATTGACTCTTGCATCACGTCGCCCAACGAACCGGTCTGAGTCAGTTTACCTTTACCTAGCATTGATTCTGTTTCGATGGTTAATAGATCACCACCTACTTCTGTCCATGCCAGACCGGTAACCTGTCCAATACGATTCTGATTGTCAGCCTTACCGTAATCACACCTTTGAACACCAAGGTATTCTTTAAGGTTGTCTTGGTTAACGACCACTTTTTTCAGTGAGCTATCAAGAAGGATATTCTTCACCGCTTTACGACAAATCTTAGAGATTTCACGCTCTAAACTACGCACACCAGCTTCACGAGTGTAATAGCGGATGATGCCAATAATGGCAGAGTCCTCAATTTCAATCTCGTGTTCTTTTAAGCCATTACGTTTGATTTGCTTATCAAGTAAATGGTTTTTCGCAATGTTAAGTTTTTCATCTTCGGTATAACCCGATAAACGAATAACTTCCATACGATCAAGTAGTGGACCTGGGATGTTCATAGAGTTTGAGGTTGCTACAAACATGACATCTGACAAGTCATAATCCACTTCTAAGTAGTGATCATTAAATGCGTTGTTTTGCTCTGGATCCAATACTTCTAGTAATGCTGATGACGGATCGCCACGCATATCAGAAGACATTTTGTCGATTTCATCAAGCAAAAACAGCGGGTTTTTAACCCCAACTTTGGACATTTTTTGAATCAGCTTACCCGGCATTGAACCGATGTAAGTGCGGCGGTGACCACGGATTTCAGCTTCATCACGCACGCCACCTAGAGCCATTCGGGTGTACTTACGCCCTGTAGCGGCCGCAATAGACTGACCCAAAGAGGTTTTACCCACACCTGGAGGCCCCACAAGACACAAGATAGGTCCCTTGAGCTTATTAATACGGTTTTGCACCGCCAAATACTCAAGAATACGTTCTTTAACACGCTCTAAACCAAAGTGATCGGCATTAAGAACCTCTTCCGCTTTTGCTAGGTTCTTCTTCACTTTTGAGCGTTTTGCCCAAGGCACACCTACCATCCAGTCGATGTAACTACGTACAACGGTGGCTTCTGCTGACATCGGAGACATCATTTTTAATTTTTGTAGCTCTTGCTCGGTTTTTTCACGAGCTTCTTGAGGCATTTTAGATTCTTCAATCTTAGCCTTTAGTGCTTCAAATTCGTCAGGTGCATCATCCATATCACCAAGTTCTTTCTGAATCGCTTTCATTTGCTCATTCAGATAGTACTCGCGCTGGGATTTCTCCATCTGCTTTTTAACGCGGCCACGAATTCGCTTTTCTACCTGTAGGATATCAATCTCTGATTCCATGCTTCCCATTAGAAACTCTAGACGTTCGTTAACATCTACAATTTCTAGTACTCGCTGTTTCTCAGCAAGTTTTAGTGGCATGTGAGCGGCAATAGAGTCGGCAAGACGTGGGGCATCATCAATTCCATTAAGAGAGGTTAATACCTCTGGTGGAATCTTTTTGTTCAGTTTAATAAAACCTTCGAACTGGCTCAGTGCAGTACGCACAACCACTTCTTGTTCTTTATCATCCATTTCTGGTGTGGTAAGAAACTCGGCATCAGCAACAAAGAACTCATCATCTCGTACTGAGTGAAGCTTAGCGCGTTGCTGACCTTCTACGAGTACTTTAACAGTACCATCAGGCAGTTTTAATAACTGCAGAATAGTGGCGACAGTACCTACTTGGAATAAATCGTCTTTGGTCGGCTCTTCTGTATCGGCTTCTTTTTGGGCAACTAGCAGGATTTGCTTATCGTTATCCATTGCTGATTGAAGGCAGTTGATCGACTTTTCACGACCAACAAATAGAGGAATGACCATATGTGGATAAACAACCACATCTCGTAATGGCAGCACGGGTATTTCAATACGCTCGGAACGCTCCAGGTTCATAAATCTCTCTCTTCCGTTTTCGGCTTATGCTCTTTATATAAGGTCACTTTCAGTAGAATCAATACCTGTCACAATAAGAATCACTTAACTTAACTAAATAGTGCTCATTTTGCTGTGTTTTCATTGAATTTGCTGGATAATACCAATCACAGTAATTAAATGATCAGAAATAGCGCAGGAAAAACACTTGAGAACAAGGCGAATATTTTTGATAAGTAGTTATTCTACAATCAAAAATTTCAACGCGGTTATCAAGTGTTTTAACCAGCTAGGCTGATCAGAGAATTGCTACGATTGGTATAAACATAGAATTAGCAATAACTCAGCTGTTAACTCTAGATCATCAGATATAAAAAAAGCGAGCTACTGCTCGCTTTTTACTGCATGAGTTTCTTATTATGATTCAGCAATCACAGCTTGGTTATCGCCACAGTTGTAAATCATCAGCGGTTCAGATTCACCATTGATTACGCTTTCATCAATCACGACTTTGCTTACGTCTGTTAACGAAGGCAATTCATACATGGTATCAAGAAGTACGTTCTCAAGAATTGAACGAAGACCACGAGCACCAGTTTTACGCTCCATTGCACGTTTCGCGATAGCGTTTAGTGCATCTTCACGGAATTCTAGCTCTACATTCTCAATGTCGAACAACGCAGCATATTGCTTAGTCAGAGCATTCTTAGGTTGGCTAAGAATCTGAATTAGAGCAGCTTCGTCAAGTTCAGTTAGAGTAGTAGTCACTGGAAGACGACCGATAAACTCAGGGATAAGGCCATATTTAACCAAATCTTCTGGTTCTACCTTCTGGAACATCTCGCTAACGCTCTTAGTATCATTTTTGGCATGAATTTCTGCGCCAAAACCAATACCAGAACCTGTTTCAACTCGTTGTTCAATCACTTTATCTAGGCCAGAGAATGCACCACCACAGATAAATAAGATCTTCGAGGTATCAACTTGCAAGAATTCTTGTTGAGGGTGCTTACGACCACCTTGAGGCGGAACTGAAGCAATTGTACCTTCAACCAGTTTTAGTAGTGCTTGCTGTACACCTTCACCAGACACATCACGAGTGATCGATGGGTTTTCTGCTTTACGTGAAATTTTATCAATTTCATCGATATACACGATACCGCGTTCAGCTTTAGCAACGTCATAATCACATTTTTGAAGCAGTTTCTGGATGATGTTTTCTACATCCTCACCCACGTAACCCGCTTCTGTTAATGTTGTTGCATCGGCCATAGTAAATGGTACGTCAAGGAAACGAGCTAGCGTTTCTGCAAGTAACGTTTTACCACTACCTGTTGGGCCAATCAGCAAGATATTACTCTTACCAAGCTCAACACCTTCAGCAGTTTTATCACCATTGCGTAGGCGCTTGTAGTGGTTATAAACCGCTACTGAAAGCACTTTCTTCGCGAATTCTTGTCCAATAACATAATCGTCAAGGTGTTCACGAATATCTCGTGGAGTCGGCAAAGCCTCTGACTCTTTCTTAGGTAGAGCCTCTTTGATCTCTTCACGAATAATATCGTTACAAAGATCAACGCACTCGTCACAGATGTAAACGGACGGTCCCGCGATCAACTTGCGAACTTCATGCTGACTTTTTCCGCAGAAAGAGCAGTACAAAAGCTTGCCACTCTCTTTGCTTTTATCTGTCATTAGCTAACCTCTTAGCTTTAAACTTTAATATATTAAAGTTTACATCAAAAAATCTTGAACCGACGGCTTATTTGCCTCGAGACAATACTGAGTCTACAAGTCCGTATTTAACAGAGTCTTCTGCAGACATAAAGTTGTCGCGATCGGTATCGCGCTCAATCACTTCCATTGGCTGACCTGTATGTTCAGCAAGAAGTGTGTTTAATTTGTTTTTGATAGTCAAAATTTCTTGAGCATGAATTTGAATATCAGATGCTTGGCCTTGGAAGCCGCCTAGTGGTTGGTGAATCATCACACGAGAACTTGGAAGCGCAAAACGCTTACCCGGTGCACCACCAGCTAACAAGAACGCACCCATAGAGCATGCTTGCCCCATACAGACTGTGCTCACATTTGGCTTGATGTATTGCATGGTGTCATAAATAGACATACCTGCAGTCACACTACCGCCTGGAGAGTTGATGTATAGGAAAATATCTTTTTCTGGATTTTCTGATTCTAGGAACAGCAACTGAGCCACTACCAGATTGGCCATGTGATCTTCAACCTGTCCAGTCAGGAAGATAATTCTCTCTTTAAGCAAGCGAGAATAAATATCGTAAGAACGCTCACCGCGTGACGACTGCTCTACCACCATAGGTACGAGTGCATCGACAATTGGCGACATTACATTTTTTTCTTGGTAGCTCATAATGTTATACCCCTATCCCTAAAAACAAATGGCCCGAATGATTATCTCATACGGACCATTATTAGTAGAAGACTCACTTAAAAGTCAACCCTCTACGCAAACTCAACGTCCTTATGCAGGTTGTTGGTTCATAATTGCATCAAATGACTCTTCTTTGTCAGTCACTTGAGCTTTAGCAATGATAGCGTCGATTGCTTGCTCTTCTAGAGCAACGTTACGCATGTTGTTCATCATTTCTTCATTGCTTTCGTAGTATGCAATCACTTCAGAAGGATCTTCATACGCTGTCGCCATTTCTGTGATAAGTGCTTTCACTTTCTCATCATCAGCTTTTAGCTCTTCAGCTTTGATTACTTCACCAAGTAGAAGACCTACAACTACGCGCTTGCGAGCTTGCTCTTCGAACAATTCACGAGGAAGTTGATCAGCCGCGTCAGTGTTGCCACCGAAACGTTGAGCAGCTTGCTGACGAAGAACACCAATTTCTTGCTCGATAAGTGCAGCAGGAACAGTAATGTCGTTCTCTTTAGCTAGACCGTCGATTGCTTGATCTTTGATGCGAGTCTTAACAGCTTGCTTAAGTTCACGCTCCATGTTCTTGCGTACTTCAGTCTTAAGTGCGTCAACGCCGCCTTCTACAACACCGAATTTAGCAACGAACTCGTCAGTTAGCTCAGGAAGTTCACGTGCTTCAACTTTGTTCACTTTGATAGTGAACTTAGCGTCTTTACCTTTTAGGTTTTCAGCGTGGTAATCTTCTGGGAAAGCAACGTCGATTTCAAACTCAGTACCAACAACTTTACCTGCAATACCGTCTTCAAAACCAGGAATCATACGGCCTTGGCCCATTTCTAGTGGGAAGTTTTCAGCTTTACCGCCTTCAAACTCTTCACCGTCGATAGAACCTGTGAAATCGATAGTAGCACGCATGCCTTCTTCAACAGCTGAATCAACTTCTGTCCAAGTAGCTTGTTGCTTACGTAGAGTTTCAAGCATGTTTTCTACGTCTGCTTCTTTAACGTCTACTACTGGTTTCTCAACAGCGATGTTTTCTAGACCTTTAAGTTCGATCTCAGGGAAAACTTCTAGAGTTGCAGTAAATACAACATCTTGGCCTTCAGCTGTTTCTACTGGTGCGAAAGTTGGTGCACCCGCTGGGTTGATTTTTTCTTTAACGATAGACTCGATGTAGTGACGCTGCATCACTTCACCCATAACGTCGTTACGTACCGCTTGACCGTACATTTTCGCTACCATTTTCATAGGCACTTTGCCTTTACGGAAACCGTCAAAACGACGATTCTTAGCGATGTTACGTAGTTCAGCTGTTACTGCATCTTCAATGTTAGCAGCAGGAACAGTGATAGTTAGACGGCGCTCAAGACCTTCTAGAGTTTCAACAGTAGCTTGCATTATTTTTAAACCTCAACAAAAGCTCAGTTATCTGAGCATCGTGTCACGACCCTAATGAGAGTGACAACATCCTAGTGTGCGCCTCAAAGAGGCAACTAAATACAAAAGAGAGTGTCGCTGCAGCTTAACGCAACAACGAATCAATTAGCGATACCTTAAACTCAAGACATCTCCAATTAACCTCAGAGTAATAAATTGACGCGACATTCTACCGACATAGACTGGCTCTGTCGAGATGTGACCTAAACACTCTTAAATAATCACTGTGAGACATAAATATAATCTCACTGAAAGATACAATGGGGGCAGGTTTACTAAAATCAATAGTAAACCCAAAAATTGATGTATTCGTTCAAAAAACGAGATCTCTCTCAAACTTCCATATTGCTATACGGTCATTAAGTTTAAAACCGGCATGAACTAGATGCTCATACCGATTGTGAAAGTTAGCAATCTGGCTCCGCATAAAGGCGCATAATTTCTCGAATTTGTGGCTCTTGTTGTAAAAATAAATCCACCAGCGCAGGATCAAAGTGCTTATTTTTCTCTTCAATGAGCAAATTTAGCGCATCTTCTACTGTCCAAGCCTTTTTATAAGGGCGCACAGAAGTAAGAGCGTCAAACACATCAGCGATTGCACAAATGCGTCCTTCTAGAGGGATCTCCTCTTGCGACACCCCATTGGGATAACCTGAACCGTCCCACTTTTCATGGTGGGTGAGCGCGACAATACGAGCTATTTCCATTAGTTTTGAACTACTGCAATCGCCTAATATCTCGACACCAATTTGTACGTGGTTGCGCATCACTCGCCATTCTTCGTCGTCCAATTTGCCTTGCTTAAGGAGGATGCCATCAGGAATACCTATTTTTCCGATGTCGTGCATCGGGGCCGCTTCTTTTAATATATCGGCTTGTTCATCTGACATACCGCAGGACTTGGCCAATAGATAAGCATAATTGGCCATACGAAGTACATGCATCCCCGTTTCATTGTCTTTAAATTCAGCCGCCCTACCCAATCTTTTAAGAAGCTCAATATTGGTATTTTTAATGACTGTTGTTTGCTCTTTCACTTTGACGTACAGCAGCTTATTTTGATTGGATAACGCTAAGTGAGTTTCAATTCTTTGCCTTGCAATCGGCGGTACGATTGGCTTAGCAATGTAATCTACCGCGCCCAACTGCAAGCCTTTAATTTCATCATCAGATGAGATTTTTGCGGTCACAAAAATAACAGGAATATGCTGGGTATTACTTTGCTGCTTGAGCTTCTCACATACCGCAAAGCCATCGATACCGGGCATCATGATATCAAGTAAGATCAGATCCGGTAATGGCGTTACTTGCGCAAGCTTTAGTGCTAACTCACCATTAGTCGCAACACGAATCCGATAGTCATCTTTGAGTAACCCCGCTAATACATCAATATTTTCAGGGGTATCATCAACAATCAATAGCAAGGGCTTTTGTAGCTGAGAAAATGAAGCTGTTGTTTCAATTTGCATTTACATTCCTATTTATTGTGTATTGCGAGTAATCCAGTCATCGATAGCACTACGCGCTACATCAAACTGATAAGTTGATAGAGAACTTTCTAATTTATCAAATAATTGCA
Source organism: Vibrio sp. UCD-FRSSP16_30 (assembly GCF_001676025.1). Lineage (GTDB taxonomy): Bacteria > Pseudomonadota > Gammaproteobacteria > Enterobacterales > Vibrionaceae > Vibrio. The sequence continues at coordinate 38,191 of NZ_LZFW01000008.1, read as the reverse complement.
GTAGTTCGGCTTGGCTATGTTGCTCCCTTAAAACTTGTACTTTTTCTAGTGCTTGCAAGTCATAATTGTCGACCAAAATGCCTAGGTATTTTATTTGTTCATGCAATTCATCATAATTACATTCAGATAAATCACCCTTATCACTCTCTAAATCAGCATCACTTGTGCTTTTATTGCTAGCGGATTTGGCTAGTGCTTCGCTCTGCTTTAATTCAACCTGTTCTAAATAGCTTTTAATTTCAGCAAGGGTGTTGTCTAAGCTATGACGCAATGGCTCTAATTGTGAAGAGAGCTGCTCTGGCGTTAAAGAGTATTGTTGCTCGTTGTTTGTGCAAAGCTGAGCGATAGCTAAAGCGCCGATGCTAGCAGAAGTGCCTTTTAAGGTATGTAATTCACGCAGAGCAACCTCCCAATTAGCATCGTTTAATGCAGACTCAAAATCGGCTATGCGCAGGGGAGCATTGACGAGGTAAGTTTTCATTAGCTTAATGTACAAAGATAAATTCTGATTACAGGTTTGTAAGCCCTGAACAACACTCAATATAGGTGCGTTAGATAGGTCTGAGATTGGTTCTGGATCCGAGGTTGGCTCTAAACCCGAATCTAGCATTGGCAAAGCGGACGAAACCGTCTCATCGTGTTCTTGTTTAGCCGCATTAACCAATACTTGTATCAATCGAGTTACTTCGATTGGTTTTGCAATATAACCATTCATTCCCGCAGCCGTGGCTTTTTCCTTATCACCGACCATGGCGTTGGCGGTCATCGCAATTATGGGGGTCACTTTATCAAACTGCCTAATTTGCTCCGTTGCTTGATATCCCCCAAGCACTGGCATCTGAATATCCATTAAAATAATGGCGTATTGATGATGTTTGGCTTTTTCTACCGCTAATAATCCATTTTCAACCACATCAATATCTAGGCCATACGACTCAAGTAAGCCAAGGACTAGCTCTTGGTTTAATTGATTATCTTCAACCAATAATACCCGCATGCCGTCAAGCAAGGCCTTATCATCACGTTGCTGAGAAATTTGCAGGTCGTGATCAATAACATTAACACCACTTAATTGAGACAACAGTTCAAATGGCAACCAAGGTCTTGGTAATATTTCTATGCCTTGTTTACGAGCTAAAGTACATCTATCTTCATTTGCACTACTTAGCAATATCCGACCAAAACCAGCTAATGTTGCGAGTTCTTGCTGCATTTGGATTAAGTCACAGGCAAGAGCGGGATCTGCTATGTAGATAAGATGCTCTCTCCCGTTACTCTTTCGCAGTAGGTCTAGCAGTTGCATGTAGGTATGAGTAACTTGTGCCTCTATCTCAACCGCAGCCAATGCACTATTTAATGCTTGGACGCCTTTTTCTGTTGGCTCAACAATAAACAGAGATTGGTGTTTAATTTTCTCTGTAATTAACCGAGCATCGTCTAGTAAACCGTGATTGCTATCGGCAATTTCTAGCTCCACTTCAAAATGAAAACTACTGCCGATGCCAAGCTGGCTTTCCACCCAGATTTTACCGCCCATTAATTCGATAATTTGCTTGCTGATACTCAAGCCTAACCCTGTACCGCCATACTCACGAGTTGTCGATACATCGGCTTGCTGAAAAGATTCAAACAAAGTATCGACTTTGTTTTGAGCAATACCAATTCCCGTGTCCTGAACCATAAAATGATAGCGATAGACATTCTTATCTGCTTGGATTGGACTCGCTTCAAGACAAATAAGAATCTCACCTTCTTCAGTAAATTTGGTGGCATTGTTGCCTAAGTTAATCAGCACCTGAGAGAGTCTTAACTCATCACCGATAACCATTCTTGGGATTGAACTATCAATATTAAAAATGAAATCAACATTCTTTTCTGCAATTCTAAAACTTAATACATTAGCAATGTCTCTCAACATATCCTTTAATGAAAAAGACCTTTGCTCTATTTCTAACTTCCCAGATTCAATCTTAGATATGTCTAAAATGTCATTGATGATAAGCAATAAAGATTGCGCTGATTGATGCACTTTTCCGATATAGTTTCGTGCTTTTCGATTCAACTCCCCTTCTAAAGCGAGATATGACATGCCGATAATTGCATTCATTGGTGTACGTATTTCATGGCTCATATTAGCCAAGAAATTACTTTTAGTTTGATTGGCTATGTTAGCAACCATAGTGGCATCAGCGAGCTCTTGGTTTAGCTTCTTAATTTCTGAAATATCATAGCTCCAAAAAAGAACCGCTGGCTCATCATGATAATCAATCAAATAGAAGCTACATAGCGCCGTAAATTGAGTGCTATCCTCACGTTGAAACACCATCTCTCGATCAATAAGTTTACCTTTCAAATCAAGCTCTTGATACACATCCTCTCTATCAATCGAATCAACATAAATCCGAGATATGAAGTAACCATATGACTCTTCACTGGTTAATTTAAACTGCTCTAGCGCTCGATTATTTGAGTAAGCAATACGCTCATTTTGTACAATTATGACCGCAATACTCGATGTGTTGAGAATATCAAACAGCCTATTCCGACTGGCTAATGCTTCTTGCTGCGCCGCTTTGGTTGCCGCAACTTGTTTTTTGAGTCTTCGATTGGAAATATAAAAAACAGATAAAACCAGCAATAGAACACTCGATACAATCAAGATCATGCGATAGTCCACTTTTTCTATCACGCGGCTGGATGCCCAATTATTGATTATCTGCTGTTTTTGACTCGCACTGATTGAGCGAACGGCCTTGGTCACTATCGAGCCTAATATTGGTCTACTTTTTAAGGTATGGAAGGTAGGGGTCACGGTGTAATTTAGGCGATCGACTATAGATAGGTTTCGATAAGAATGTTCGTTAAAAATAAAATTGATGACATAACTGGTATCAACATAACCATCAAGCTGCTCTTTAGACAGCATCTCTAAGCCTATGGCTGAACTATCCACCATGACCCAATCAATTTCCGGGTAGTTATCCATAAGCGCTGGTGTATTGGATGCACCATGATGAATACCCACTCGTCGACCATTAAAGCTTTCCAAACCATGGCTATATTCAACCCCTGTATGCCCTGCGACAGCAAGTTGATCCGTAAATAGAGGTAGTGAGGTCACATAGTCATAAGACATGCTTTTATTTTCCATCGCAGCTGAAACCATAGGGATTTCATTTGCTTCGATTTTATCTACGGTTTCTCGCCAGGAGTTGACCATAATAGGTTCAAAAGTTACCCCTACCTTTTCACTCATCTCCTGTAAGATATCTGCGACAATACCTCGATATTCTCCGTTTTGAACCCCCTCATAGGGTAATGCACCAGGATCAATACCTACTGGAATCACGGGATTATGCTTGATCCACTCAAGCTCTGCGGCGGTAAGATTTAACGAAAAAACATGCAGATTAGCTCGTTCATATATTTTGCGAATATTGTCATAATCGGTGGAACTCGCCCCCTCAAAAATACTAAGTGGTGGAATGTAATTCTGATTAAAGGAAGCACTGCTATCAAGCTCGGAGTAGATGGTTAATTCACCGATAGCGACTTGCTCAATACCATCACCTCGTAATAGAGGTTTGATAAGATAAACCAACCCTTGACGGCTAAATTCATCAACCTTTAATAACTGACCATTTTTATTCGTGTATTTTAGAATGTGATTAGGGTTATCACCAACTTGCAGCGCTATGGCGTTAAAACCATCTGAAAAACTGAACGCTTCTAGCACTCGATCAATAAGCTCTAGCCTATTTACTTGTATCAAATAGCTGACAATATCAGCGAGCAATGCACTACTTTGAGCTTTAGCTTGAAAATTTGCATTTTCGTACAGTTTCTCTAATCGGCGATATTTAGAACTGCGCATAAACCCAACCAGTTCGGCATTGAACTTATCTCGTAATATAGGATCTCTAAAAGCAACTCTTAGCGGTATACGAAAGCGAGTGTTTTGATCATGAGTGATATTTACGCGCAAATCTGAAGAGCTGCGAGCTAAATGAACCGCAAACTCTCTTGAGTCTACTAGTAGGTAATCGATTTCTTTATTTTGCAGTTCATTAAGCGCACTACTTAGATCGGAATAACGTTCATCAACATTTTGTCCAAATCTCGTTTCAAGCATTTTTATAGCCTGAGATGCGACAATGTTATTTACCGCTGCAACCATACCTATTTGTTTATCAACCACAGACTCAAAAGAAATCTTGTCATCAAGACGAGAAATTAAACGATACTCTTGAGTAAGGTAAGGCTCAGAGTAATAAAGACCATTCTTATCAAGCCCACCATTGTCATTTTTAATATCTTGTTCAGAAAGAAATTGCGTTGCCACATAATCCATGTTGTCAGATAAAAGCTTTTGCGAATAATCAAAGCTTTTATCTGCCGGAGCAAGGTTACCGCTTTCATATCCCATAGATTCGAATAAATCCTGCAATATTGAAAACTCTAAACCAATCGCAGAATCAGCAATAAATGTGTAAGGCGTTCGGTTGAAATAGAGGTAGCCATTAAGCTTATTTTTAAACGGCTGATGATCAAACCAGTGTGCCATGATGCCATTTTGAATATCGTAGGGCATACCCATTAACGATTTATTAATAATGGAAAGTAATTGCGTTGCCTCAGGATGAACCGCCATCTGTAGCCTCATTCCGTACAACTCTTTTGTTGAGCGCAGTGGTTTGATTCTATTGAGGTTCAACCCTTGAATTAAGCTTTCGGAAGACACTTTCTCACCAATATAGGCATCGACTTTCCCTTCATCAAGCGCCTTTAACGCACTCCTATCATCAACAAAGTATTTTCGAGTAAAAGAGAACGTATGCGCATCTAGATAGCGCTCAACAGCACTACCTTTAATCACGGCCAACTCAAGTGTTTGCGCATCAATGCTATTAGGATTGGGGTCAATATTGGCGCTGATATTAGTAAATACAAAATAATGGTAAGGAAGATAAGCGGTGGTATAAGCTAAATCTAGCTTTGAATCTTTAAAATCAAACGTCATGGGATACAGATCAATAATGCCATTTTCTGTATCGCGATACGCATCATCGAGGTTCGAAACTGGGACTTCAACAAAGTCTATATCAGTGTTCTTTTCAATGTATTGCAAGTAATCATTAACAATCCCTGCATACTCTCCCCTATCATTTAAATAGATATAAGGGTAATGATTATCAAACACCGCAACTTTGATTTGTTGCCCTTTTCTAAGCCAACTACGCTCATCTTCAGAAAACTGAATATCAGCAAAACTCATTGATGAACACAACAGCGAAACAAACGACAAAAGATAAATAGCAAAGCTATTAAAATGTATACTTGGGGAGAATTTCAAAAATAGTACCTAACAGAATATGCCACTAGGTAACTATAATACAAAAAAACCGCTAACTTACTGAAAGTTAGCGGTTTGAGTGATTTAACTGGTCAATAAAGTAGTAATGCTAATTAAGCATTAGCCTCACGCTCAGTAATAAAGGCAAGAGCCAGTTTAATACGAGCGACAACACGCTCTTTACCAATGAGTTCCATCACTGCATCTACCGAAGGTGATTGACCACCGCCAGTAACGGCAACGCGAAGTGGCATACCAATTTTACCCATGCCAATTTCTAGCTCATCGCAGACCGCTTTAATGATGTCATCTTTAATAGACTCAGTAGTCCAGTCAGTTAATGCCTCAGCTTTTGCTAGAGCCAGTTCAAGTGGTCCTCTTGCCACACCGCGAAGATGTTTCTTAGCAGCGCCCGCTTCAAACTCACTAAAGTCTTCATAGAAGTAACGAATTTGCTGTGCAAGCTCAATCAGCGTATGACAACGCTCGCCTACAAGAGTAATAACTTCGGTAAGCGCTGGGCCATTATCAGTATTCAGGTTTTGTTGATCTAAATGCCATTGTAGATATTTAGCAACGTATTCTGGCTCTGAAGATTTAATGTAATGGTTGTTAAGCCATAATAGTTTGTCTGTATTAAACGCAGAAGCTGATTTTGAAACTGCATTTAGGCTAAAGAATTCGATCATTTCTTGTTCGGAGAAGATCTCTTGGTCACCATGAGACCAGCCTAAACGAACTAGGTAGTTGTTAAGTGCATTCGGCAAGTAACCTTCGTCACGGTATTGCATAACCGATACTGCGCCATGACGTTTAGATAATTTAGCGCCATCGTCACCCAAGATCATTGCACAGTGTGCAAAAGTTGGTACAGGTGCACCTAGTGCTTCATAAATATTGATTTGACGAGGAGTATTGTTGATATGATCTTCACCACGCACAACATGCGTAATTCCCATATCCCAATCATCAACCACAACAACAAAGTTATAGGTTGGTGCGCCATCAGTACGGCGAATGATCAGATCATCAAGCTGCGTGTTGCTAATTTCGATATGACCACGAATTTGGTCATCAAAAATAACACTGCCCTGCTTAGGATTACGGAAGCGAACAACAAAGTCATCACCGTCTTTTGCGGCTGCGTTTGCGGCTACAATTTGAGGATGTTCAGCATCATAACGAGGCATTTCTTTGTTAGCTTCTTGCTCTGCACGAATCTCTTCTAGAAGCTCTTTAGATGCATAACATTTATAAGCTTTATCTTCGGCAAGAAGTAGATCAATACATTCATTGTAACGATCAAAGCGCTTAGACTGGTAGTAAGGACCTTCGTCCCAATCCAAACCCATCCACTTCATACCTTCAAGAATGGCATCGACTGCTTCTTGAGAGTTACGTTCTAGGTCAGTATCTTCGATACGCAGTACAAATTCACCGCCTTGGTTTTTAGCATAAAGCCAAGAGTAAAGTGCAGTACGTGCACCACCTACGTGTAGATAGCCGGTTGGGCTTGGGGCAAAACGAGTTTTTACCGTCATTGAATTTACCTTATAACAGTCCAGTTGCTTGGATAAGCGCATAATTTGCCGCTATTTTAGCACCGAAGTATAAATGTACAACGGTCAGGAACTGGATCTAAGTAAAGACAGTAAGATTTGCACAAACTAAAAGTCGTAGATGATTTACAATTACAGAATAATTGCAGGTTGAATCTGATTCTTTTATAGCGAATCCACGTCTAAAGTGACGTGATTACAGTATAAAGCTAACAGTACCAACAAGAGCAGTAAGAGAGAATAAAGCGATACGGCCGATAAGACCAAATTCAGAGTGTTCAATCATAGTTGGGTGATTCATTTGCATTCCTTTAATTTATTTAACATCTGCAACCAATATGCGTTACATCTCACGCCGTTACAATCGAAATATGTCATTAATATGACACTGATGGCATTCAAGGCAATAAACGTAACACGGATCACACTTACTGTGTTTACCAAAGGACATTTAATAACAAAATCAATAACTAGCCAGTTCAGGTAATATCATAAAACTTTGCAACTAATGTCTATATTTACTCGGTATAATACTAAGATTGCTACAATGGCTAAGAATTAAAGGATCTAAACATGACTCAAATAACTGGTCATATTCGTAAAATGACTTCGGTATTAACTGATGGTCAAGTCAGTTACCAATTACCTCTCGATGATCAGTCACTGGATTTGATGGCACTTATCGGTAAACCTCTAAAATTGACACACTCTGGGCGTATTCACTGCCAAGAATGTGGAAGAAAAACGAAAAAAAGTTATTCCCAAGGTTTTTGCTACCCATGCATGACTAAGCTTGCGAAATGCGATATGTGCATCATGAAGCCTGAGACCTGTCATTTTGATAAGGGGACTTGCCGAGAGCCGCAATGGGGTGAGGATAATTGCTTTGTTCCGCATTATGTTTACTTAGCAAACACCACCGCAATAAAAGTCGGCATTACACGTCATACACAAATTCCTACACGCTGGATCGATCAAGGAGCCAACCAAGCCCTTCCTATTTTTAAGGTAAGCTCTCGTTTACAATCAGGATTAGTTGAAACTGCGCTAAAAGAGTTTATTTCTGATAAAACAAATTGGCGAAATATGCTCAAAGGTAAAGCTGAACATATTGACTTAAAACAGCGCGCTGAGGATTTGATTCCACAAATAGAAGAAAAGCTGTCACAGTTGCAACTGCAGTTTGGTCAAGATGCGATACAACGATTGGATGAAGATGTCGTGGAGATCGATTTTCCAGTGACTGAATATCCAAGCAAGATCAGCTCATTAAATTTTGATAAGACCGCAGAGGTTGGTGGAATATTGCTTGGTATCAAGGGACAATATTTATACTTCGATACGGGTGTGATTAACATGCGTAAATTTACCTCCTATGAGATAACCGCAGAGTTTTAAACGCCTATCGTAGTAAAAAGGCCGAGCTAAATATTCAGCTCGGCAAATAACACACTAACAAACAGACTAGGTGTATAGAGGACAATAAAAATAGTGTCCGATTAAGGAATAGATGTTAGAAGCCGTATGATGCACCAAACACAAACGCATTGTTCACTAGGCTATTACCTGCAGCATTGTCTGCACCATGAGCTTGACTACGGAACTCAAAGTAAGGCTGAACACCACTACGAGTCCAAGTAGCACGAACCTCGTGATCCATGGTTTCAGCATCAATCATATAAACGTTGTTGTAGCTTAACTTCAGTTCTGTGTTTGAGAACGTATAGCCAATGTAGTTATCCATACGGTAATCAGTATCAGCATCGTTGTCGGTTGCATCAATATGCGCACGGGTACGGTTACTAATTGAAAGACCATTATCAAAGTTATAACCAATTTTAATCAATGGGCGATATTGAATTGAGTCACCTTCTTGAATTAGGTGCTGATAACCTGCCGCAACCCACAAGCGATCGGTCAAATTAAATGATTGTTCACCACCAACAGTCACATAAGTACCTTGTCTACCTGCCCCACCGTTGTCATCAACAATTTCGCCTAGCTGAATACCATCAAACTCAGTGTACAGCGTCAGTCCGCCAAGACTGTTATCAAAAGTATGACCGGCTTCTAATGTGGATGTGGTTTCTGAACCATGGATACGACCATCATCATGGAACTGAATATTACCCGTCACATAAGACGATGCAAAAACTGGAGATGAAACAACTAATGCTAATGCACTTAAGCCTATAATTTTTTTCATGAATATACCTGTGTTTTAACCAACTGAAATTATTAGAATCATCAAGCAATAAGCTTGTTATGCTCGTTTGACTGCCTAAGAGTCAAAATCCGTTGACTTGTCTATGCCATATGACTAATTACTTTAGATTTCACATGACACTAGATTCTTATGACTGGGTATATCCTGTGCAGGTTTATCTTTAAAAACAAACACACTCCGCCACAATACAACATGCATCACAGCAAGCGCACTCATAAAAAATCAAAAAGATAATTAACTCTGATAAAACAAAAGCTTACTCGTTATATAAAATAGCTTTAGAACTCACCAACAAAATAGAAACAAGCGCTTGATCACAGATAAAGATGCAATATGCAACATTAATGAGATGCGCTTCATATGAGATTGATATGAATTTAGTTGCCTTTATATTGAGAAAAGTAAAACAGTGAAGTCGATCACGTCAACTGTGGCTGCATTGCTCTTGATAAATGAAATCAGTCACCTCTTAAACCTTTCAATAATTTCGATTTAAAGGCTTTAAAATCGCCTTTAAAGTCATATAAGCGGTGAATCAATTTATAAAAATGCACAACTCTCACTGAATTTAAAGAGAGAACCGAATAGCTAGCGTGATAGTCAAAAGCTGCAATATAGCGAGTAGTGCATAATCTCACCATTAATTCCTGATTGCATACCCTTCATCCGCTGAAAACCCTAAGATTTGTATACAATTCGTTATAGTCATTAGTTCTTATCACCACAGTCCATCCCCGAATTTAAGGGTTTAATCTGCATCAATAGCTTTGGTTTTGGTATACATGCCCGACTTAGACTGTTTATTAACACAAATTGCAATGAAATGGCCATTCATGGAATAAAAAGTCAGTATTGTGATTATTCAAGCAACATGGTTTCTATATGATTATGTGATACTTATCATAAAGTTACAATAAACAACCAACTAAGCGATTCAATTTCATTATCAGAATCAATTTATTTCTCATAAAAAATTAAGTTGCAAATCACACATGATCATCGTGATTGCATGGGCTTGTAGATAATAAAATTCCGCCTTATTCACTTCATTAATATATTTATATTATGATTTATATATTATCACACAAAATAAAATCCGATAAAAAACAACAACTTATACATAAAAAACATTAAACCAATCAAAGAAAACAAAAGTTCAATTTTAAATAGTGATCCTGAGCCCACTTTCACATAAAGGGTGCACTTGATCCCATTTTTCGAGATGAAAATTAAGTTTAGATTGCAGTTTTTTACAGCAGCAACGAATATAACTCCATCAGAACAAACTGATAAACGACAAACAACAAAAGAAATCTGAAAGTTTACAAAGTGTTCATCATTATATGCATCTACAGTCGCACCCCACATTAGAAAGTGGCTGAGAAGCAACCTACAAGTATCTATACAAGGAGTTACAAATGAAGAAGGTATGCAATAAAACAGCGATCGCTATTGCACTAACAAGTGTGTTAGCTACAGCTTCCGTAGCAGCTGCAGAAACAGGCCAAGTGGGCGTTATTTCTGATTTTAATGTTGATGTGTACGGTGTTGCTGCAATATCTGTGGTCAACTACAACGTCTCTGACAACCGTGATGCAAGTTCTGGTTTCGCAGTTGAGAATGAATCACGTATTGGTTTCCGTGCTTCTAAAGAAATGGTTGATAATTTCTTAATCACTATGCAGATCGAATCTGGTTATGTAGATAACACAGATTGGGGTCATGGCGGCGTTTCTGGCGGTGTGCTTGGCTTCCGTGATACTTTCCTTGGCGCTTCAGGCGACTGGGGTAACCTACGTGTTGGTCGTGTTCTAACTCCTTTATACGAAATTGTTGACTGGCCGTTCTCTAACCCAGGTCTTGGTGCAACGTTTGATTGGGGCGGCATCAGCGGTCACTACGATCGTCAATCGAACCAAGTTCGTTTTGACTCAGCAAACTACGGCGGTTTCACTTTTGCAGCGTCTGTTGGTCGTGATGACAACGACAATGGCGGCGGTAGCGCAACTCGTGATGCATACTTCTACAGTGGTAATGCTAAATATAGCTTCAGCACTGTAACTCTAATGGGTGCAGCAGAAGCAGCAACTCGTGCTAACCTAGATGAAACTTCAGCTTACATCGTTGGTTTTGAAGCAGGTCTTCCGGCAGGATTTGGTATCGCAGCAGCATTTAAACACGAAGAAGTTGATAACAAAGCTGACGTATCTAAAGGCAAGCAAACTCAAGACTCTATCTCTGTGATTGGTCAATGGTGGAATGGTCCTCTAGGTATCAAAGCAGGCTACGCGGCTAACTTTGACTCAGAAACAAATGGCACTTCACAAGATGATGCGAACAGCATCGCATCTGTTCAGGTTATGGGCGTAATTAACGGCTTTGTACCATACGTACGTGTTGCAGCTCGCTCTGACTTCACTGCAGAAAAAGACACAGATATCGTTACTCGCTTCGGTCTTGAATACGGCTTCTAAGTCTCATTTCTGAAGGCTAGCCCTATATTAAGGCTCAGTAACTGACATAAAATCAAAACGCTGACTAAAGTCAGCGTTTTTTATTTCTATCACCATTTAACTAAATGTTAGTCACTATTAAGGTTCAATATTGCCAATGAATAGGACGACAAGTATACGAATATTTGATAGCCAATATCCTTTGTGAAATGACTTTAATTTAAACGAGAGAGTTTATGATGCTGTATAAAAATAAGGCGTGGATTGTTGCATTAACACCTTTGGCTCTAAGTGCGTGTACAGCACTGGATTCATCTAGTGACTTCAGCAATTCGATTGCAAGCGTAGATACCCAATTGAACCATGTACAAGTGACTGGTAAGGAATATAAGCCTGAGTTCAAAGCAATTAAAGGCCCAAGTATTCTGAAATCTTCACTGAATTTTGTAGACAACTACCCACTAAATAATAATGTTACATCGTCATCTTATATAGCCATGAATGTAAGCTATTTCCAAAGCTATGATGAGTACAAAACCGTCACTTATAACGGTCAGCAATTTCCATTAAAAAGAACACTGCAATCTACTTCTAGCTGTAATGAGCACTGTACTGCAACCCAGTACTTTACCTTTCCAATGAGCCCTGAAAATATTAGTTTAGCTTCTGCAAAGGGGTTAGATTTCACCTTAGTTTCAAGTAATTCAACAATGACCACAGAGTTTTCAGTTCCAGCTGGCTACATAGACACTGTCCATAAAACAGCGCAAGCGAACGCGAACAAAGCGCCAACAGTTGCCGTCACTGCAGCCCCACAAACAACTCAAGTAGTTGCTACCTCTAAAGCAGAAGAAATGGTTCAGTACTGGTATGCAGAAGCTACGCCGCAACAACAACAAGCATTTAGCACATGGGCGTTTGAAAATAGAACTGACATAACTACGCAGCTCAAAAGCGATGCTAAACCAACAGAAATGATGTCTTATTGGTACGAAAAGTCATCTAAAGAAGAGAAGATTGCCATTTTAAAATGGCTATTAGAGCAATAATATCGCTTTGATCAGCAACCATGAAAATACTTTAAAAACAATCAAATAAAGTCATTAACTAATCAAACAAGGCAGTGTTAATTCCTAATATTTAAGGAATGACACTGCCTCTTTTGTATATGCCATAAAACTCAACGTACTTGACACTCATTACCCTCTCCCGCCCTACACAATCTATCAACCTCAACCTACCACACGCCTAGGGCGAACGCATGAGTGAACATATCGACAATCATCTGCATCATCTCCACAAGACGCCGTGAAATCATCCTGATGGCTTCATTGTGGCATCCATTCCACAAATCCATTCCACAAAGAGTTGTTCCTATAATGCACATGATTTTGTTCAAATAACGTTCGTGATCTCACCCTGACCACATGTCTTTAACTGCCATAGAATTCTAATCAGTCTGTAATCAAGCGACTCTAAGGCTAGTTTATCAAATAGAAACCGACGATTAATGCTTCACGATGAAACTGGTGGGATACATTCGTTTGAAGAAAAATAATTGAAAAGAAATGAGCGAAATTAAGCCGTCTATTGGTGGCATAAAAAAGGCCAGCAACTAGTGCTGGCCAAAAAGGAAGTAAACACCCTACTTTAACGTTACTTCACCATTGTAACTCGGCTTTCTTTCTCTCCTGTTGCAGAGACAGTCTTAATCCAAACGTCACCTGATACAGATGGACGCTTATCATCTTGGTACGTTACCCAGTTTGTTCCATCAACTGAGTATTGCAGTTCAACACCTGGGAATTGAACATTCATCGCTAATTTACCATCAACAACTTCTGCTCCTGGAATTGGTAAACGATAGTCAATACCTGCTTTTTCAAGCTTAGCCAGTTCACGTTGACCCATAACATTGGCAAAACGAGTCCAATCAGATAGCAATGCATCTTTATTTACAAGGCTGGTTTCTTGTGAGTATTCAACGCCTGCTTTGTACTCATTTTCCCAGCTAGCGGCATGCCATGCACGCTCTGCAGCTGCAAGTACGCGAGGGAATACCATGTATTCATACTGCTCATCGGTACGAACTGTTTCAGACCAAAGTTGTGCCGACAAACCAAGGAAAGGTTTGGCTGCAACTTCGCCCTTCGCAGCAAAGCCATTACCATCACGGTCTACTGAAGTTTCAGCATTTTGTGGCATGTTTTCAGGTGCAAATGTGAACATCTTACGAGTATCAGTTGCACGTGTCGCCCAGTAGTAACCACGCTCTTTTGCATCAACTTCGTATGGGAAATCCATGTACACGTAATCAGGGTTAGAGGCGATTACTTGATAACCTTTGTCTGCCCACTGATAAACATTAGTTGCGCCACCCCAGTACAGTGTTTCCCAGAAGTTTACGCGAGTATTTTCAGTCGCAAATGACTCTGGACCTTCACTGTATTTCAAGCCATCTTCCCACGCTTGGAAGTTTGGAATACCGTGCTTAGCAACCAGTTTTGATACTTCTTCTGCAAAGTGACTTGGGATATGTTCAAAGTCGTTAACTGCGCCGCTGTTAATTAGCGCCTGACACTGTGGCGACTTAGCAAATGGCTTGTCTTGTACTGTTAGGTCAATGTTACCTTTCCAGCCCACTTTTTCTTCTGCGGTAATGTCTTGGAATCCAGCGCCTAGCTTGATGTTTTTAGCTTCATCACCACCGAAGTGCCAAGTTGTTAGTGGCATGCCTGCTTCTTTGTGCATAGCAGCAACTTCAGTAATCACTTTGTCTACAAAGCGAGATGAAGAATCTAAACATGGGTTAATGAAACTTCTCTTATCGTAGAACTGAACCGTAGTAACGTTAGACGTATCTTGCGGGTCCATTAGACGATATTCGTTAGCGGCTTCTTCATTACCTTCCGCCATCAGACGATCGTAACGAGCTTCCATAGAAACAACAGCCGCTCGTGCGTGTGCTGGCATATCGATCTCAGGGATAACTTCGATGTTACGCGCTTTCGCATACTTCAAAATATCAAGGTAGTCTGCGCGGCTAAAGTGTCCTGAGCCAAAGTTGTCTGTCGTAGAACCTGATGCTAGCTGTGGCAACAAACACGTTTTCTCTTCTAGATCGAAACAGCGCTTAGAACCGATATCTGTAAGCTCTGGTAAACCAGGAATTTCTAAACGCCAGCCTTCATCATCAGACAAGTGAAGGTGAAGTTTATTCATCTTGTACGCCGCAAGTTGATCAAGCGTTGCTAAGATAGCGTCTTTAGAGTGGAAGTTACGTGCGACATCAACCATTACGCCACGGTAATCAAAGCGTGGAGCATCTTTAATATCTAGCAAAGGAAGCTGCGTTGGTGCATCAAGGTTCACTAAAGCAAAGATAGACTGCATTGCGTAGAAAGCACCTGCTTCATCGAATGCTTTAATTTCAACATGATCTTTTGCGATATCTAAAGTGTATGCACCTGTTTTAGCGAATTCGTCTTTAAATTCAGCTGGCGTAATAGCCACTTTAAGTGGGGTTTTACCTTGTAAGTTCACACCTAATAGATCGGCGCGAGTTTGTAATGCTTGTACCTGATCAGCAGAGAATGCCGCCGTATCAAGCTTCAAACCACCAGCGATATCTAAAGTACCTTCTTTTACTTTGGTGTATGCCGGTGCAGGAATGATAGCAGCTGAAACGTCTTCTTTTTTCACGTCGCTGTTTTTATCAAAACGTGTTGCTGCTGTAGCAAAGACATTATTATCGCCAGGTGTACGTTTTAGGTTGTCGCCTTCAAGACCAGTAACAAAGTCCGTCATGTCTACATTACTTAGAGACACTAATTGTTTTGGCGTTGCATTGTCAGCTGTAACAAATGCGCCTGGGAAGAAGTCAGTTTCAAATAACTGCCAGTATTCGCCAGTAAAGACAACATCAACACTCTCACCGGCTTTAAATCCAGCAAATTTATCGGTGGGTTCAAGTTTATGTAGATCACCGGTAATACGAGTAATCTTAAATTGATCGCTATCGACATCTAGAATCAAACGAATGCTATGGAAATAAATAGCCCAGTCATTTGAATCCACTGCTTCACCATCATTGGTCAGTGTCATCTTAACTTGGTTACATGATGCCCACTCCGCACCTAGGTCTTGACACTTCAGACCATCGTTTGCTCCATGGTTAGTTAATACTTCATATTTAATATCAAGATTATTAGCCAGTTGATCTACTGTAGTTTGCACTGAGTTCTGCGCCGATGAGCAGCCCACAAGCACGGTAATCACAGAGGTAGCGATTAAACTCTTCTTTAACATTGTCCATCCCTTCTATATTCAAAATTTATTATTTATTTTAATTTCTACCTACAATTTAAATTGAGTTAATTTGCTTTGCAAATTTAGTTGTAAGCCAGAAAACGATTAGAATATCGCCCCAAATCAATGCTAAGTAATTGATTTTAATAATTAAAATCAAAAATAAAAGTCGATTTCACCATAAATCAAACATAGAATGAAACTATTTTTATATCAAAAGTGTGACTATCAACACGGCAATGTTGCAAAGGTAAATTGATTCACATCACAAATAATATTGCCAACAACTTACTTTTAACTCTAAATACAAAGTTACTGTATGAAATAGTGACCAAGCAAAAAAACATACTAATAACAACAACTAACAATATTTTGTTTTTCAGGAATAAATCACAAAAAAAAGAAATCACACCAATAAAAAGATCGACCACACTGATTAAGCCATTCTTTCATAATAAAATGTGCTCAAACACTAAATTTTCATTGAGAATTAACTTTAAAGTAAGAGATAAAAGGAGAGTAAATCAAGCTGGGAGGTGTCTGTGGATGCTGATTAGTATCATGCAAAAAAATGCACTGGCTTATTCTTAAACCAATGCATTTGTATACCGTTACTGTGTGAGACTGGTTAGAACCAATGATAAGTTGCTGAAATGCCGTAATAATTTATATCTGGACCACCAATATCATTATACCAAGTGTACTCTAGTGCTCCTGACCATTTTTTATGAAGTTGATACTCAACCCCAATACCTAAATGAGGAGTCCAGCCTTTGTCATCTTCATAGACATTTTCACCATTTGCATTCCATTCATAGGCTTGAAAGCCTACTTTGCCGAATACCGATAAGCGATCCACCAATTCGTAAGATCCCTTCGCGGTTAAATCCAGTGTTTTTGCATCATAACTACCCGAAACATCCTTTAAATCGGCTTTACCTAAGTCATGATAACCTAACTCAAACGCCAACCATGGTAAGGCTTGAATACCAAAAAATGCGCCCCAAGAAAAAGGGGAGTCATCGACACTGGTAGCATCGGTAACTGATGATCCTAAGTCACCATAGTTAGCACTGCCTAATTTTACTCCCCCATAAAAATGAGAGAATGTAATATTGTCAGACTCAGCTGAGGATGCAGTTGATGAAATCAACAGCATCAGGGGAATCGTGAGAATGTGCTTTTTCATTAGCTTTATATCCTTTTAAGCTACTTCAAGATCTAACCATCCTTAATGGTAGACCTTGTAATTAATCAAACCTTTCTACTTAGGGTCAATTGTAGCTTTAAAACAAAATTTGCGTTAAAAATGTGATCTATCTACACGATGAATTGAATACTCAGAATAGAGTAAAGGTAAGCTGCTAGGATTTAGTCAATGAGTAATCATTCATTCGCGCATACCTAACAGCGTCATGTCGAGAATGAACATTGAGTTTTTTATACAGCTTATAGATATGACTTTTTACAGTACTCTCAGATAAAAATAAGCGAGATGCGATCTGTTTATTGGATATTCCGTAGGCAAGAAGATCCAAAATTTGTTGCTCGCGAGATGTTAGACCTGAATCTTGTTGTTCACTAGAAAGATCACTGCATCGATAATTAGAGACTAATCGCTCCATATAAGGGCGTGGCAACCATAAGCCTCCATTTAAAATATATTCAATACTTTCATTGATGTGCTTTATTAATGCGTTTTTCGATAAAACTCCCTTCAATTGCTTCCAACGTAAAATGTCTTCATCAACTAAATTTGCAGGAACATCATGCACCAGCAAAGGCCAATTGAGCACGTCAAAGTCCGGAAGCAAACACCGCCCTTCCATCGCACATAAATAGCTATGTTCAATTAATACAAGATCAGTCACCAAACTATGACTTTTTGAAATGGCTTCCTCTGGTAAATAGACTAATACATTTAAATCTAGACAAGATGACAGTTGTTTTTCTAACAAACTCGTCTGTAGATTCTTCTCCGCTAAGATCAGTAGATTTCTAGTGCTCATTGGTAACGCTCTAGTAGTGGCTAACATGACAACTTAGCTATGCCACCATCCTTTGTGCTGGTTAATATTTATACAAAAATATAGTTCAAAGTTAACCATAGAGAAAGCAATTAGTACTAACTAAGACTGAGTTCATGCCCAATCTAAGCCTTAAACATGCCGTAATTCTTCTAACGAAAACGGCTCATACTTACTGTTAAGAACTTGTTTTTCGGAGGTAAAAACATTCGAATCATTAGTACCCGTAAATTAAGTCATTCACTGATAATTTTCACTCTAAACCTTAGTCAAACTATTTTAACATTCCTATTCATACTCAAAACAACCTTTCAAAAAAACCACGTTAATTAACTGATTTAAAAGAAATTAATATTAATAAAACATCAATCCATACGATCAGTGCCATTTGCTCAACCCCAGATTAATTTCTCTTACCTATAATCACAGAACTCTCGAGGAGCTGTGAGAGTAACGTAGTATTTTGCAACAAACCTCAACTGAAGAAGAAAGGAAACGGGGAAATTATTATGAGTCTATACAAAACAAACCTAGCAATTGCCTTTGCGGCCATTTTACTTAGTGGTAGTGCTTTAGCTGGTGGTGGTGGTGGTGGTAATGGTGGTGGTGGTAATGGTGGTGGCGGTGATTCAGAGGACCCAGTAGAAGCTGCTGCATCACAAACAACTTCAACATTGGATATTAGAGATAGTTTTACATATGATGAACGTAATAGTATCGACGTCAAAGCAAATGTTGTTGTCGCTAATTCAGATCTAAAGGGAGCCGTCAGAGGTAATGATGCCAATGTTAATGGTAACTTTGGTAGTAGTCAGGATAAGCCAAGCAAAGACAAAGATGTACCTCCTACAGGATCAGCCGCAGGTGCACTCAATGTTACTACTTCAAATTCTATAAACGGTATGAGTCACATTGCTGGTATTACAACAGTTGCGCAAAATGCTGGAGCAAACTCACTTGTTCAACAATCTGTGAATACCAATGCCAGCTTACACAGCAACTAAACCAAAGTAGCTAGGAGGTAACGATGCGCTCGGCACTGTATACACTAAGTTTAATACTGACCTTCTATGTACAGGCTGAAGAAATCGCGTTACCTAGCTCGGCAGTATCTATCGATATCATGGAGCAATCTAGAGGAAAAAAACACGTGGAGATGGATTTCACAAGTTTAGCTTCTGATATCGATGGTGCTATTGATGGTAACGTAGCCGACAACACGGTAAGTGGTAGTAATATCATGGCTTCAGGCGCATTTTCGGATAATTCTGGTATATCAAGTGTTATTCAAAACACAGGTAATAATGTCCTAATTCAGAATTCAACCATAGTGAACCTGAGTATTAAGTAGATTAGATATCGTTATGGAAAAAATAAGGCAATGTCTAATAACGTTGATGCTGATGAGTCTATCAGCATCAACTTTTGCTATCGACTTTCTACCCCATAGGGCGAACTACTCTATTCCTGTAAAAAGTTACAAAGAAAATGTATTTGGTGATGTGTATCTTCAGCAATACGACTTTAGCTGTGGATCTGCAGCCCTAGCCTCACTGCTACACTTTCACTATCAGCGTCCACTCAAAGAACAACAAATATTTGATGTAATGTACGAGCAAGGCGATAAAGAAATTATCAATAAAAGCGGATTCTCACTTCTTGATATGAAGAACTACTTAGGATCGATTGGCTTAAATGCTGACGGATTTAGAATCGACTTAAAGACAATACGAGAACTTGGTGTTCCTGGAATTACCCTTATAAATTTCGATGGGTATATGCACTTTGTTGTTATTAAAGGCATAACCGATAACAAAGTAATTTTGGGTGATCCCTCTCGTGGAACATTAGTGATTTCAATTGAAGATTTTGCCCCTTACTATCAAGGGTTAGTCCTGTTAGTTCGCAATGAAGCTAACATAGGTCGAGAAGGCTTTATTCAAGATGAGAACTACTCTCTTTATCAATCTTCTCCTTTAGATACAGGGATATCTAGAGAATCTTTAGGGGTATTTAGCATTACACTACCAGTCTCAGGCGACTACTAGGAGTAATATTATGAATAGTAAGCTCACTACAGCATTGGCTTTGTATCTTTTACATAGTGGCTTGTCATATGCCAATGAAATTAACCTTCCAAGTAGTCATGTTATAGATGATACAACACTGTCTACTATGCGTGGTGGATTCAAATTGGCAAATGATTATATTGTCGATATCGGAATTAGTATCAGCGCAGCAGTAAACGGTAAAAACATTTATAGAACGACCATTGCCAATCTTGTATTTCGTAATGGGACGCTAACAGCCGGCTCAACCAAACAAGCTCAAGAAACCGCAGTAAATTCAAGTTTGGTCAATATAGTTCAAGTTGGTAAAGGCAATGTCATTGCCAACACACAGGCGCCTTATGAGCAGTCACAGGCTTCTGCTACAGTCACCAGTTCTAGTATTATCAATATTATTCAAAATACACTAGACAATAGTGTGCTCGGTTTAGATACAGTGGTTGATATCGATGCACAGGTGAAAGGAGTAAACAAGCAGATTCAAGATGATCTTAGACTTAAAAGCTCTATGCTAAATCATCATTATTAACCCATGTTTGATAGTCGAAAAAGTAAACCTACATATTAGAAGTAATACGGCACTCTTAGAGCAAGCTGAAAATCAGGAGTATCTTCGGTTAATCCAGCTTGCGCACTCACGTTCAAAGAAGAGCGCTCATTCATTCTCAAGTTAATCCCAACCGTTAAAGAATCTAAATGAAGTAACTTAGCATCATCAGATTTCTGTCCATTGATCTTACTCTTTAAAATTGTTTTATGGCTAACACCTAATGAAAACGAAAGATCTGGATTTACTGCAAAGCCCATCCCCCCACCAAGAGAAATAGTATCCCCTAGCTCGATTTTCTGTTTATCGCCACCTATCTCTACCGTATCACCGATATTATAGATATAGCCTAAATTGACGAATAAGACTGCTGGATCAGAAGGGTAAAGCATCGTCAGACTAGGCTCGACACTCCAAAAACCAGAACCTGTTGAAACATCTTCTAGCGTATTGGTCGATTCATCAATATCTATTTCATAAGGAGAGCGACCTGTGCGCGTTTTAACTCTTAAACCCCCTATCCAATAGGGAGTGCTATTAAAGTTAAACTGATGGCGCAATCCAACTTCTAAATCCCCAATAGAGCCACCGCTATTAGATAGATTAATCACGTCACTGGCACCATCTTCGATAGGTCGAACAATGACCTGATCATTGCGATATACGTAAGGTAAACGTAACTCGAACTCAGTCGCATTGGTTAAGCCAAGCCTTGCTGTTAAACCAAATGTTGTCGTTACATAGTCAGCATCACTTACCTCTATACGCCCAACAATTAATGTTGGAAGAACGGTATAACCCACAACTGAAACTCGATTTGAAGTATTTTGAGTAAAGCTAAGAGATCCTTCTAATGACCAAGTTCCTTTAGGGGAGAGGACGCCAGGTTTGTCTATAACATCACTGACTGTCAAAGTGACATCATTGCTCTCTTCTGCAAAAATATTTTGACTCATACACAGTAGAGCTGTGCCACACCAGATATTCAGTTTGCCTAACATCCCAAGCTCCCTCTTACGCGCAGTGTTTAATTTTTAGACAATTTTTCACTTAAAGGCAAATATCTGGTTAAAAATAAATCAATTGCAGGGTATAAAGAAATGTAATGAGGCAGCAAAAGTAGAATGGAAAAAGCAGAAGGGATAATTAAAAATAACAGTTTTGACGTTCAGAAACGACGAAGCCCCGCAACAAGTGCGGGGCTTCTAAATGTGGTCGGTGAAGAGGGATTCGAACCCCCGACCCTCTGGTCCCAAACCAGATGCGCTACCAAGCTGCGCTATTCACCGATATTTTTTATTTAGGAACTTCCTAAAACTCAACCAGAACAATCACTCTTTCCTGTTGAGAAGCCGTATAATACTGATATTTTCGTACGGTGCAACACCTAATTTTAGAAATTATCTAATGTTTATTTTATATGCCTATTTATTGCTCTATATCGCATATAAATCAAAATTAACCGCCACAACCAATGACAATCAGTTTCATATTGATGACACTTGATCTGGATCATGACAGCATTTTACTCAGCACTTAACATGAATTACTCATTCAGTTATGAATGTGTATCTCCTCACTACATCTGTTAGCAACCGGTTGTTGCGCCGAGGTAATCTATTACCTCGGTTTTTATTTATTAAGTGACGTTCGTCATTTTCCAATTATAATCTCCCTATCTCAAACAATTTCTTGATTTCTATGTCTGAAGAATTTGACAATGATTTTTCCTTTCAGGAAATGATGGGAGACGTAAAACCTCTCTCACACAATACTGCTGTACATAAAAAAGCCCATATAACGGATGAAAATCACCTATTGAGGCAAAGAGCGGCAGTGAGTATTGAAGAAGAATTGCCTGAATATTTAACGCTTGATAATGCCCCGATGCTAAAACCAGACGACATTATTGAGTTTAAACTTAGTGGTGTTCAAGATGGTGTCTATCGAAAACTAAGACTTGGAAAGTACCCTATCCAAGCAAAGCTAGACTTGCATCGAAGAACTTTAACCCAAGCAAGAGACGAAGTAGTCCATTTCCTTAAACAATGTTTAAGGCTAGAAGTTAGAACACTCATTATTGTGCACGGCAAAGGGCATAACTCCACGCCACCAGCACTGATGAAAAGTTATGTTTCTTTTTGGCTACAACAACTCAATGAAGTACTTTGTGTTCATTCAGCTCAACCTTTTCATGGTGGAAGTGGCGCTGTATACGTTATGCTGAAAAAGAACACAGAAAAGAAACTAGAGAACCGAGAACGACACCAAAAACGTCTTGGCAAACTCATATAGAGAGAACTATGTCCGACAACGCAAAGCGATTAAATAAATTCATCAGTGAGACAGGTTATTGCTCACGTAGAGAAGCTGACAAACTGATTGAACAAGGCCGAGTAACCATTAACGGTAAAATACCAGAGATGGGCACGAAAGTTCTGCCTGAAGATGACGTTCTTGTGGATGGCAAATCCTTGAGAGCAAAACGTAAACCTATTTATATTGCACTCAATAAACCAACAGGAATTACCTGTACCACCGAGCGCGATATACAAGGAAACATAGTTGATTATATCGGACATAAAGAACGTATCTTTCCTATCGGACGTTTAGATAAGCCTTCTGACGGGCTTATCTTTTTAACCAACGATGGTGATATCGTAAATAAAATTCTACGTGCCGGTAATAACCACGAAAAAGAATACGTTGTTCGTGTTGATCGAGCGATTACGCCTGAATTTCTAATGAAAATGGGCAACGGTGTATCAATCCTAGATACAGTCACTTTGCCGTGTAAAATTACTAAAGAATCCGAATACAGTTTCCGTATCGTATTAACTCAAGGTTTAAACCGTCAAATTCGACGTATGTGTGAAGCATTAGATTATCGAGTATTCAAGCTTCGTCGCGTACGCATAATGAATATTACAATTGATGGCATTCCTAACGGTAAATGGCGTTACCTATCAGACGATGAGGTCAAAACCTTACTTGAGCTAAGTGATGGTTCGGTCGGTACCGAAGAAGCATCTAAGCAAGATGCTAAAGGTCAGCGCATAAGAAGAGCAACTGACGCTAAACTGTATGACAACCGAGAAGAAAACCAAGCGTCTCGTGCACGTCGTAACCGTGATGATCAGAGACAAGTGTTCGATGGTAAGTTTTCACCAAGCAGACATAGACCTAATGATAAATCATCAACTGGTAAACCTGCCGGCAAAAAAAGCTATGTCAAGGCTAAGCCATCGACTTCAAGTGATGCACCTAAGCCACGCATCAAAGGCACATTAACGCTTAAAAGATAGATTCAGCGTTAATAAAGCCATTAACACTAAATGACTGGCAACCGATTAACTGCGCAATGAGTAGATTTTAAGCGCAGTTTATTGCCTTTCATCTTTAGGTGAGTCCATCACAACCATAGTGGTGATGGACTTAACATATTCACACTCCCCCAGAACATCGGCATGAATGCGTTTATACGACGCAAGATCGCAGGTTTCTATTCTTAATAAATATTCATTTGCCCCGGTGATGTTGTGGCATTCCACCACTTCATCGACAAAATATACATGCTCTTCAAACGCCAGTTGCGCCGCTTTACTGTGAGAAGAAAGTCCAATAGAAACATAAGCAATAAAAGCAACGCCTAGCTGAGAATGATCAAGCACAACCTTATAGCCTTTAATCACCCCTTTGCGCTCAAGATCTTGCACTCTTCTTAATGTTGCAGAGGCTGATAATCCCACTTGATTAGCTAGCTCAACATTAGCCACCTTTCCTGATTTCTTTAGTGCCTGCAATATTCTTTCGTCAAAACTATCCATATTGAATTTTTATTGTCACATATAAGGGAATTAGCATTAATATAAGCAAATAATCGCACTAACCTCCACTTAAAATTGTTTCATAAATCACCCAATATTGAAAAGTGACATCATGGAACTTCAACAATTTAGTGCGCTATTACTCTTTGCATTGGTATCCACATCCACTCCTGGACCAAATAACATCATGCTGATGAGTTCAGGCGCTAACATAGGTTTTAAGAAAACCATTCCACACATGTTAGGGATAACGATTGGCTTTGCTTTGATGTTGATCCTGGTTGGCATTGGGCTTATCGGGACATTCAATAGCTATCCTCAAAGCCACGCAGTATTAAAATATGTCAGCTTAGGGTATTTACTTTATTTGGCGTTCAAAATAGCCAGTAGCAAAATAACAAGTAATAAAGTAGTCACTAGCAATAAAGTAAAAACTAACGATGCAGAAAAAGCTAATACCACCTTTAAACCAATGGGTTTCTTAGCTGCGGCCAGTTTTCAATGGCTCAACCCAAAAGGCTGGTCAATGGCTCTAACTGCTATTACCTTATTTACCGCCTCTGGTGCGTGGATAGAGCTAATCATCGTTGCGGGTGCATTCACCCTTGCTAACATCCCATCCGTTACGCTGTGGACAGTAGCAGGCAGTCAGTTGCAACAATGGCTGACAACGCCGTTACGGATAAGAGGATTTAATATCGCAATGGCATCCCTGCTGCTATTAACGGCTATACCTATGTTGTAACGTACGTTATAGCATCAGTTGTAGCGTCTATTATGAATAGTCACTCAGCTAAGTCAGTAAAGCTTCCTTGGACTTGCAAAGCGAGATGTTGCGGGGACATTTCAATTTCAAGACCACGCTTACCACCGCTAATACATAGCGTCGTTAGTAACTCTGCACTTTGGTCAATAAAGGTGGGTAGGCTTTTTTTCTGCGCCAGCGGGCTAATGCCACCAACTAAGTACCCTGTAATCTTTTGCGCTAAGATAGGATCAGCCATGGCCGATTTTTTTAACTTATTGGCTTTTGCCGCGAGTTTAAGGTTGAGTTTTTTGTTGACGGGAATAACCGCGACTGCAAGGCCTTGGGCGCTGCCATCTAAGGAAAAGAGTAACGTTTTAAACACCTGCTCTGCGGGTTTACCTGTCGCTTCAACCGCTTCCAAGCCAAAGCTGTTATGGTTTGGATCATGCTTATATTGATGAAGCTCAAAAGGTACTTTGTTCTTTTTCAATAAACGCACAGCAGGTGTCATAGTATTCTCTTATTTTATGGGTAACTCACCTCTCCCGTCGGAGCGTATTGAGTTACATCAATTGGACTATGAGTTTTAAGATACTCCTTCAATACTTCGGCATCAACGAAACCTGTGTTTACAAAACCGGGATGTTGAGTAAGTACTGGATACCCATCGCCACCAGCGGCATTAAAGCTAGGGATACTAAAACGATAGATTTCGTTTTCATTGAGAGGCTTACCGGCTATTTTAATGTCTTGCACGCCGGATTGAGTCACTGTCATGCTAATGCCTGCAAACTGCGCATACGCGCCAGAATCTGTCGGTTTTGTCGCGACGACATTCAGATATTCAACGACCTCTTTGCCTGTCATATCGACATAAGTAATGATGTTGCTAAACGGCTGGACAGTGAGAACATCTTTATAGGTAATATCCCCTTGTGCAATAGAGTCTCTAACCCCTCCGGAGTTCATCACCCCAAAATCAGCTTTAGCTCGCTGCATATGCGCTGTTGCAATAAGATGACCAAGGTTGGTTTGTTCAAACCTGACTTTATTACGGTCGCCTTCGAGCTTGCCATTAGATTGTGCGATTTTTACATTCAGCTGCGCTTGACCTTGCTCTTGATAAGGCGCTAAAAAATCTTCGACATCAGAATCAGGCTCAATTTTCTCACCGACAATAACGCGCTGTTTCTTACCATCGACTTTAACTTTTTTAGTTAAGTTAATAGGCACAAGCTCATAGTGAACAAGATTTAGTACACCATCTTTATACTCATAATCGGCGCGACCAACGTATTTACCCCACTCGAAAGCCTGCATAATCCAAGTACCATTTTGTTGGTCTGGCTGACACTCATCACCGGGCTTAAATTGTTGTTTAACTAAATTGGGACCTTCCATACATACAGGCTCTTGGGAATGCCCACCAATCACCATATCCAATGCACCTTGAGGAAGATAACGCGCCAAAGCCACATCACCTGGAGCATTGCCGCCATGCTTGCCATCTTGGTAATGGCCCATGTGGGTCACTGCAATCGTAATATCGGGCTGCTCTGTTAACTCTATATCTTGCAGTAATTGTTTCGCTTCAGGTTTTGGGTCTCTAAACTCCAATCCTTGAATATATTCTGGGTTACCAATCTTGGCAGTATCTTCTGTAGTGAGACCAATAACCGCAATTTTTAAGCCGTCTTTTTCAAACATTTCATAAGGTTGAAATTTACGCATTTGACTTTGCTTGTCATAAATATTGGCAGACAGCATCGGAAATTGAGCCCATTGCTGCTGCTTTTCTAAGACTGACAACGGATTATCAAATTCATGGTTACCAATGGCCATTGCGTCATAGCCTAAAAGCGTCATTCCTTTAAAGTCAGGTTCGGCATCAAGTAAGTCAGATTCAGGAACACCGGTATTAATATCACCACCAGACAGCAATAACACCACGCCACCTTCAGATTCCACTTCATTGCGAATTTGATCGATGAGCGTCTTTCTTGCCGCCATCCCAAGCTCACCGTATTTATTAGGCCAAAAACGCCCATGGTGATCATTGGTGTGCAAGATTGTTAGATTTTGTGCCTTATCAGTCTCGACAATTGTCTCTGATGCACAGCCTACGGTTAATCCTCCTACCGCAGCTGCCAGTAGCAATGACTTAATACTTAACTGTTCCATAGCGCTTCTTTTCTAATGAAATATATTAGAAAAATAGCAACAAAAAAACGGGCTTGCGAATGCAATGCCCGTTTTTATTATAACAATCACAGAGTGTAGAAATATAAACTCTATTTGATATCGATCTGCGCAAAACTCTTGATTAAATCATCTAGTGATTTCATTTGAGCTAAGAAAGGTTCAAGCTTATCAAGTGGTAATGCTGAAGGTCCGTCGCAGCGTGCATTATCTGGATCTGGGTGCGCTTCAATAAATAGACCGGCAATACCCGTTGCTAGACCGGCTTTTGCAAGTTCAACCGTTTGCTCACGACGACCACCTGAAGCTGCGCCACTTGGATCGCGCATTTGCAGTGAGTGCGTGACATCAAAAATGATTGGACTGCCGTTTGATACTTTTTTCATTACGCCAAAACCAAGCATATCAACCACAAGATTGTCATAGCCCATGCACGCGCCGCGTTCACATAGAATAATCTTGTCGTTGCCACATTCAGCAAACTTATCAACGATGTTACCCACCTGATTTGGGCTCATGAATTGCGGTTTCTTCACATTGATCACCGCACCCGTTTTAGCCATTGCTTCAACAAGATCGGTCTGGCGAGCCAAGAATGCAGGTAATTGAATCACATCGACTACCTGAGACACAGGCAAAGCTTGCGCTTCAGTATGCACATCAGTAATGATCTTTACGCCAAATGTTGCTTTTAGCTCTTCAAAGATTTTCAGCCCTTCTTCAAGGCCTGGACCACGATAAGAATGAACAGAGCTACGGTTAGCTTTATCAAATGAAGCTTTAAATACGTAAGGAATGCCTAAACGATCGGTGACTTCAACGTACTGCTCACAAGCGCGCATCGCAAGATCACGGGATTCAAGAACATTAATCCCACCAAATAGAGTAAAAGGCTTGTCATTGGCTACAGGAATATCACCAACCTGAACAATTTTTTGTTGCATATTCATCTCTCTTAATTGTTGATAGCTAGTGCAGAACCACTGGCTCATCGTTAATGGCGTTTAGCTGCAGTCTTAACATGTCGGCTGCTGGATCTTCAGGACAGTTATCGATGAAGAACTCGTAATCTTGTCTGGCAATTTGAAAACAATTTAATTGCTGATAGATAAACCCTCTATCACGGATTTCATACGGATCTTCTGGAACTAAGCTTAATGCAATATTGCTACAAGCTAGAGCTTGAGTATAGCGCTCTTCACGCATCAAAGCGCCTTTTAGCACGCCAAGCCAACGACCAATAATGGTGGAGGTATCAGCTATCGATAAGTGCTCGGGCTTCAACATTGCCGCGTTGCCTTCCGCCCCTTTCAGCCAAGACTGTAAGGTGTGTTTAGCGACATACTCACCATCAAATGGATTAATATAATCAGGCTTCATTCCCGGCCACTCAACAACTAATAAAAACTGAGTTGGAAAACTCACCCCTTTAATTGGAAAGCCAAGCTTACGGGCCAAATAAAGCAACAAAGCCCCTAAACTGACAGGAATGCCTTTTTTGCGTTGCAATACTTTTTCAATAAATGCGTTATCTGATGAGAAGTAATTTTCGCAATCCCCCTCAAAGCCCCATTGCTGATAAAACAGACGTAATAAGGCATCAAAGCGCGCTTTCTCATGAGTTTCTTTCGATAAAACCTGCTCGGCTTCATCGAGCATTTTTTCTAACTGAAGTTCAACCCAAGTGGCATTCACTTCTGGATCGACTTGAGCGCAAAGACGCAAAGCGCCTTCCACTAACTCTAAATCATCAAGACCTTTAAACCACAGATCTGGCATTTCTTACCCCATTAATATTGGCATCTTTGTCATACCAATTTTAAATGCCATTAATAACCAACCCATTGCACCTAAAAATGCAAAACCACGTAGCAGTTGGTTTTTACCCATTCGCAATGCAAATACGCCAAGAGCGATATACGCAAGCAGGCAAGTAAATTTCTCTGTTAGCCACTCAGAACCCGGCTTAAATGGAACCCAGCCGGTCACAAGCAATAACATAATGCCAGAAAGGATAAGCAGGCCATTAACAGCATGCGGTACAACTTTAATGAATTTCTTCTCTTGTAACGGTGATTTTGTCACCATTAAAATATACTGAGTCAAGAACAGTCCTGCGCTCAGTGCGATTAACATTAAATGAATATGTTTTAGCGCAACGTACATTATTTTATTCCCTTAAATTGTCCTAAAGTCACTCTATCTTGACCGGTATAGTCTTGCTCGGTAGATACGGATTGATAACCCATATCGATTAATATTTGTCGTGTTCCTTCGCCTTGCTCAAAGCCATGTTCCATTAATAACCAACCGTCATTTGCAAGGTATTCCCTAGCATGCCTCGCGATATAGCGTAGGTCAGCAAAGCCATTGTCTGCAGCAATCAAAGCTGAGTCTGGCTCAAAGCGAACATCACCGGCGGATAAATGCGGATCGTGCTCATCAATATAAGGAGGGTTAGAAACAATCACTTGAAAAGGCCCATCGTCCACGACAGGTTCAAACCAACTTCCTTGTAAAAAACAAGCATTATTGATACCTAAATGATGAGCATTTTCGGTGGCCAAACGTTGAGCATCTGACTGCAAATCAACACCAATAAATTCAGTATTTGGACACTCTGATGCTAGTGCAATCGCAATTGCACCTGTTCCAGTGCCCAAATCAAGTACCTTTAAAGCACTTGACGATATGATTTTATCGAGCGCGAGTTCCACTAACCGTTCGGTATCAGGGCGAGGGATTAAGGTTGTCGGAGAAACTTTAAACGGCAGCGACCAAAACTCTCGTTCGCCGACAATATAAGCGATCGGTTCTCCACTTATACGACGTTTTAATAGTGCATCAAAACGTTCAGATTCAACTTCTGTTAACTGACGTTCAGGCCAAGTCAGTAAATAGCTGCGAGGCTTTTGCAACGCATGACAAAGCAATACGGATGCATCAAGCTTGGCAGACTCTGAACCTGACTCCATTAAACGTAGAGTCGCTAAATTTAGCGACTCTTGAATACTAGCAAAAGGCACTGCTTAGTGATTCTCTGCCAATGCAGCAAGTTGGTCCGCTTGGTGCTCTGTCATAACAGGATCGATCAGGGCGTGTAAATCCCCTTCCAATATTTCGTTTAGACGATATAAAGTCAGGTTGATACGGTGATCTGAAACGCGGCCTTGAGGGTAGTTATAAGTACGAATACGGTCACTACGATCCCCTGAACCTAATAAGTTACGGCGAGTATCAGAGACTTCCGCAGCGCGCTTAGCTTCTTCAGCTTGGTTAATACGAGCGGCAAGTACCGACATTGCTTTAGCTTTGTTTTTATGCTGAGAACGCTCATCCTGACACTCTACTACTGTACCTGTTGGTAAGTGAGTAATACGAATAGCAGAATCGGTGGTGTTTACGTGCTGACCACCTGCGCCTGATGAACGGAAGGTATCTATTTTCAGATCGCTGGCTTTAATTTCTGGAAGATCGGCTTCTGGAATTTCAGGCATAATTGCCACAGTACACGCAGAAGTATGTACACGACCTTGAGATTCAGTTTCTGGTACACGCTGCACGCGGTGACCACCAGATTCAAACTTCATAGTGCCGTATACGCCGTCACCAGAAATTTTAGCGATGACTTCTTTATAGCCGCCTTGCTCAGAGTCATTTGAACTCATTACTTCAACACGCCAGCCTTTCTTTTCAGCAAATTTTGAATACATACGGAATAAGTTACCCGCAAATATACCGGCCTCATCACCACCAGCGCCTGCACGAATTTCTAAGAAACAATTACGCTCATCATTTGGATCTTTTGGTAACAGAAGAATTTGCAACTCATCCGTTAGCGATTCAATGTTAGCTTTTGCATCTTTTATTTCTTCCTGAGCCATTTCTTTCATCTCAGGATCATCTTCAGCTGCCATCTCTTGCGCCGCTTCAAGATCTTCTTGAGCTTGCTGATAGGCTTGGAAGCACTTAGTGACCTCCTCTAGCTGAGAGTATTCTTTTGAGAGCGCGCGGAACTTGTTTTGATCACCGATAACACCAGGATCACCAAGTAAGTGCTGCACTTCTTCATAACGCTCAACTAGCGTCTCCAATTTTACTAATATAGATGCTTTCATATTCTTCTTAATTGGTTATAGGTCTTCAAGACCAAGGCCTTTTCTTAATACAGCCAAATCGTCTAACTCTCCCTGCTCTGCTGCTTCTTGAAGCGCTTTAGTCGGAGCATGGATAAGTTTATTGGTCAGTTTGTTGCTTAACTCTAGTAATACTTTTTCTGGATCACCACCGGAGCTCAAGGTCTGTAAACTTTTTGCTAACAGCTCTCGACGCGCCACATCAGATGCATGTCGGTAATCTCGGATACTTTCTACCGCTTTTCGAGAACGTAACCAGCTTTTAAACTCTTTACTCTCAATCGCGATAATCTTTTCTGCTTGAACTGCCTCGGAACGACGCTGTTCTATGTTTTGGTCAATAATGGATTGTAAATCATCAACAGTATACAAATACGCATCACTTAACTCTGACACTTGCGCTTCTATATCTCGTGGCACTGCAATGTCTATAAATAGAATCGGTTTATATCTGCGAGATTTAAGGGCACTTTCTACCATACCTTTACCTATAATAGGAAGAGGACTTGCGGTAGAGCTAATGACTATATCAGCATTTGCCAGTGCTAATGGTATTTCACTTAGGCTGATAACTTGCGCATCAAACTGGTTGGCTAAACTTGACGCTCGTTCTCGAGTTCGGTTTGCCACTGTCATTTGTCGGCAACCATTATCAGATAAATGCTTTGCTACAAGCTCAATGGTTTCACCAGCGCCAACTAATAGCACCTTAGAACGATCTAATGATTCAAATATATGTTTAGCCAAAGTACAAGCGGCGTAAGCCACAGATACCGCACTGCCACCAATGTCAGTTTCTGTTCTCACACGTTTCGCAACTGAGAATGCTTTTTGAAATAGCTTGTCTAGATTGCCATGTACAGTGGCGTTTTCTTTGGCGTCAGCATAAGCTTTTTTTACTTGTCCAAGGATCTGAGGTTCACCTAAAACCAAAGAGTCCAAACCACAAGCCACTCGCATTAAATGCTGAATAGCCTCTTCACCTGTATAAGTATAAAGACTCGGCTTTAAATCATCGGCCTTCACTTGATGAAAACCTATCAGCCAATCTACAATATCATTACTATTTTCTGTATCAACATACAGCTCTGTGCGATTACAGGTAGATAAAATCACACTTCCTTTGACCGTTGGCATGGAATGTAACTGTTGAAAGGCATCGTTCAGCTTATCTGGAGAAAATGCGACTTTCTCTCTCAGATCAACTGAAGCAGTATTGTGATTGATACCTATGGTCAATAGCGGCATGGATTACTTAGACAGACAAAACAAAGGGGTAATTTTACTTGAAGCACTACAGCAATAAAAGGGGCTTTATTGTATCATTGCCTCAAACCTTGAATCATAGCGCGAATTCTTGATATGCAAATCACTCAAACGCCTTTTTTTTGGAAATGGTTGGTCAGGTTTACACCGGTTTTGCTAGTACTAGCACTATTTGGGTGTGAAAGTACTCAGCATACACCTATTCATAATGTTCAATATCAAGCTCACCAACAGAAACTAGCGGCTCTCAGCCACTTTAAAATATCTGGAAAGCTTGGCTATATAGGCCCAACACAGCGCCAAAGCCTCAACTTCCATTGGAAACAATCCCCAGACAGTAGTGAACTGCGCTTATCTACTTTTTTAGGTAAAACAGTGCTGAGTCTAGTCATGGATCAAGACGGTGCTAAAGTGACGGATATGCAGGGTAAACGCTACTTTGATAAAGATGCGGACCTGTTATTTTATCAATTAACCGGAATGCGCTTACCCATTATCCATATGCGAGATTGGATCAAGGGGCAACCCACCGGCGCTGATGCATTTCAAGTATCTGACAACGGCACACTGGCCTCTTTAGAACAAAACCAAGCACAGCAAACTTGGATAATGGATTATAAAGGCTATCAGGAAGTGGATAATGTTATCTTACCCAACAAGATGACGCTTTCTAGCCCCCCTATCAAACTGAATATCATCATCAGCAAGTGGGAAACACAATGATAAGCACCTCTAGCACATGGCCCTCCCCTGCCAAGCTCAATCTTTTTTTATACATCACTGGTCGTCGCCCTAATGGCTATCACGACTTACAAACTCTCTTTCAGTTTATCGACTTTGGTGATGAGATAACGATTAAGGCTAATAGCAGTGGTGAAATCTCGATCACGCCGCAGTTAGAGGGTGTTCCTACTCAGCAAAATCTTATCTGGAAGGCGGCGGTTGCCCTAAGAGAGCAAGTTGGCATCGCGTCATTAGGCGCAGATATCCAGATTAATAAAATACTGCCAATGGGTGGAGGTATCGGTGGTGGTTCATCTAATGCGGCCACCACTCTTGTTGCCCTAAATTATTTATGGCAATTAAACCTGCCTTTAGTGCAACTGGCACAAATAGGTCTAAAATTAGGGGCTGATGTTCCCGTTTTTGTGCAGGGGTTTTCCGCATTTGCTGAAGGGGTTGGTGAAAGCTTGACTAAAGTTGACCCACAACAGAAATGGTATTTAGTAGTAAGACCGAATGTGAGCATTTCAACTGCGGACATATTCTCACACCCAGATTTGACCCGAAATAGTATAAAACGCAGTTGGCAAGAGCTAAAAAGTAGTCCTTACGAAAACGATTGCGAAAAAATTGTGCGTTTACTGTATCCAGAGGTTGATAAGCAACTTTCATGGCTGTTACAATATGCGCCGTCAAGATTGACGGGAACAGGGTCTTGCGTTTTTGCAGAGTTTAATACTCAACAAGAAGCAAAAGCCATACTAAGACAACTCCCCGAAAATACAACAGCATTTGTTGCACAAGGAAACAATATATCTCCTTTGCACCTGACATTGGCGCAGTATTCTGCCCAAAATCAACCCGATTAACTGGACGCAACCTTGAGGTTTCCACCGTGCCTGATATGAAGCTATTTGCTGGTAACGCAACACCTGAACTAGCCCAACGCATTGCTGATCGCCTATATATTTCTCTAGGTGATGCTACTGTAGACCGTTTTTCTGACGGCGAAGTCGCTGTACAAATTAATGAAAACGTTCGTGGTAGTGATGTATTTATCATCCAATCTACATGCGCACCTACCAATGATAACCTGATGGAATTGGTAGTAATGATTGACGCTATGCGTCGTGCTTCTGCCGGCCGTATTACAGCTGTAATCCCTTACTTCGGCTACGCTCGCCAAGATCGCCGTGTGCGCTCTGCTCGTGTGCCAATTACAGCAAAAGTAGTCGCTGACTTCCTATCTAACGTTGGTGTTGATCGCGTTCTAACTATCGATTTACACGCGGAGCAAATCCAAGGGTTCTTCGATGTACCAGTAGACAACATTTTCGGTACTCCAGTTCTTCTAGAAGATATGGCTAACCGTGGTCTAGAAGATCCAGTTGTGGTATCTCCTGATCTAGGTGGCGTTGTACGCGCTCGTGCAACGGCTAAAGCGTTAGGCGATATCGATATCGCTATCGTTGATAAGCGTCGTCCTCGTGCAAACGTTTCTGAAGTAATGAACCTTATCGGTGATGTTGAAGGTCGCGATTGTGTTATCGTTGATGACATGATTGATACTGGCGGTACTTTATGTAAAGCAGCTGAAGCTCTTAAAGAGCGTGGCGCTAAACGAGTATTTGCTTACGCTACACACGCAGTATTCTCTGGTAGTGCAGCTAAAAACATCAAAAACTCAGTACTTGACCAGGTGATCATTACCGATTCAATTACATTGAGCAAAGAGATGGCCGCTACAGGTAAAGTTTCTCAGTTAACTTTGTCTAGCATGCTTGCAGAAGCTATTCGTCGCATTAGCAACGAAGAGTCTATCTCAGCGATGTTCAGCAACTAATCATGCTTAGCAACTCGTTGAGTTGTTATACATTTAGTTCTAGCGAACCAAAATAAATTCAAGAATCCCGGTCCTTACTATTAAGCGCCGGGATTTTTTACTCTTAGCTATTTCTTACCCTAAACTCAGTTGCGTGCTATCATATCGCGCTTTTTATTGTCACAGACTATCATTGTCACCTATTACGAGAGCGAAATCTTGAGCCAAGAAATCAAATTACTTGTCGGTCTGGCAAATCCCGGACCTGAATATACGAGAACACGTCACAATGCAGGCGCTTGGGTAGTCGAAGAATTAGCTCGTATACACAATGTGACACTAAAAAATGAACCTAAGTTTTTTGGTTTAACCGGTCGAATCACTGCCAGTGGTTACGATCTTCGCCTTTTGGTTCCAACCACCTTCATGAATCTTTCAGGAAAATCAGTCGCGGCACTGGCTAAGTTTTATCAAATAAAACCGGAAGAGATTATGGTCGCCCACGATGAACTTGATCTACCACCAGGTGTTGGCAAATTCAAAAAAGGCGGTGGCCATGGCGGTCACAATGGACTAAAAGACACCATTAGCAAATTAGGTAACAACAAAGAATTTTACCGACTACGCATAGGCATAGGTCATCCCGGTCATAAAGACCGAGTTGCGGGCTATGTATTAGGCAAAGCTCCAACGAAAGAGCAAGAATGCCTAGATGCAGTAGTCGACGAGTCCGTTCGCAGCTTAGAGATATTGCTAAAAGACGGTTTAACTAAAGCACAAAATCGCTTACACACGTTCAAAGCAGAATAAGGTTTTAATCATGGGTTTTAAATGTGGCATCGTTGGTCTTCCAAACGTTGGTAAATCAACACTATTCAATGCACTTACTAAAGCAGGTATCGAAGCGGCTAACTTCCCGTTTTGTACTATCGAACCAAATACAGGGATAGTACCTGTACCCGATCTACGTTTAGACGCTCTTGCTGAAATCGTAAATCCACAAAAAGTTCTGCCAACTACAATGGAATTTGTAGACATTGCAGGTCTGGTTGCTGGAGCATCTCGTGGTGAAGGTCTAGGTAACAAATTCCTAGCAAACATCCGTGAAACTGATGCGATCGGTCACGTTGTTCGCTGTTTTGAGAATGAAAACATCGTTCACGTTTCAGGTAAAGTATCACCAATTGAAGATATTGAAGTCATCAATCTTGAACTTGCGCTTGCCGATCTAGACAGCTGTGAACGTGCAATGCACCGTAATGCTAAGAAAGCAAAAGGCGGCGATAAAGACGCTAAATTTGAATTAATGGTTCTTGAAAAGCTACTTCCAGTATTAACTGAAGGCGGCATGGCTCGTACTCTTGAGCTAAGCAAAGAAGAACTAGCAGCAGTTGGCTACCTAAACTTCCTAACGCTTAAACCAACAATGTACATTGCAAACGTTGCTGAAGACGGCTTTGAAAATAACCCATACCTAGATCAAGTTCGTGAATTTGCAGAAAAAGAAAACAACGTAGTTGTTCCTGTTTGTGCCGCTATCGAATCTGAAATGGCAGAGCTTGACGATGAAGATCGTGCTGAATTCCTTGCTGATATGGGCATTGAAGAACCCGGTCTAAACCGCGTGATCCGTTCTGGTTACGATCTGCTAACACTACAAACTTACTTCACAGCCGGTGTTAAAGAAGTTCGCGCTTGGACTATCCCTATTGGGGCAACAGCGCCACAATCTGCAGGTAAGATCCACACAGACTTTGAAAAAGGCTTCATCCGCGCAGAAATTGTTGGTTACGATGATTTCATTCAATTCAAGGGTGAAAGTGGTGCTAAAGATGCCGGTAAATGGCGTCTAGAAGGTAAAGATTATATCGTTAAAGATGGTGATGTTATTCACTTCCGCTTTAACGTTTAACCTATTACCTGATACTTGACCTAAATTAGAAAGATCGCTTTGGCGATCTTTCTTTGTTTTATCGACGGTTTAATTTATTTCGCAATATTCATCTTGTTTATCACGTTGCTCTTTATGCTAAGTCACTCGTCTCAATTTGATAAGAACGGCGATGATTCATCGACTTTTTTGCATAAAAACAGGACGCTTTGTTTAAAAAAAGTTCGAACAGACCGTTACAGACGAAATCTTCAAAAAAACTATTGACGGTTTCCGGCTATATACGCATAATGCGCTCCGTTCTCGACGCTGTATTGCAGCATTGAGAAAAGGTAATAAATGGCTACTTAGCTCAGCTGGTTAGAGCACATCACTCATAATGATGGGGTCGCAGGTTCAAATCCCGCAGTAGCCACCATATACAATGCTTTATTGATTAACCAATTGATCAGTAAAACTACAGAATAAGCTGCGGACGTGGCGGAATTGGTAGACGCACCAGATTTAGGTTCTGGCGCCGCAAGGTGTGAGAGTTCAAGTCTCTCCGTCCGCACCATTATTTAGATATCTTAATGATATCATTGTTGGGCTATCGCCAAGCGGTAAGGCACTGGCTTTTGATGCCAGCATTCCCTGGTTCGAATCCAGGTAGCCCAGCCACTATTTATTTCTAGATTTTCAAAGAAAATCATTGGAAATAAAGCGAGTTTAGTTTATCCTCACTCGCTCAAAATTAAAGTGGCTACTTAGCTCAGCTGGTTAGAGCACATCACTCATAATGATGGGGTCGCAGGTTCAAATCCCGCAGTAGCCACCACTTACAATGTTATTTAGACGAACCATGAGTCTTCTTAACTATACTCTTCGCTAGAGTAAAAGCTTTGCTGCGGTCGTGGCGGAATTGGTAGACGCACCAGATTTAGGTTCTGGCGCCGCAAGGTGTGAGAGTTCAAGTCTCTCCGACCGCACCATTATTTAGATATCTTAAATGATATCACTGTTGGGCTATCGCCAAGCGGTAAGGCACTGGCTTTTG